>JANRIK010000024.1:0-197500 GCA_033765085.1 Bryobacter sp.
TCTGCATCTCAGAACTGAGTTGAGTACTGACTCCCAGGAGAATTCTGGGCGCTTGACGAAACGGCAAGTGTAGGCATCAAGGGTCGGTCTGTCAACGACTTTTTTTAGATTTTTTCCGGAACAGGGAAAGAAAATTCTTAAATGTGAAGCATTTGAAGCAGATTCTTCATCCTGAAGGCGGTATAGGGAAATGATGTGCTGTCAGGTGTATTCCTTGCCTGAATACAAAAACCAGCTCAATATCTCTCGACCACGCTTTCACATTTCCAATCCAACCTGCCAGACATTTCAAGCCAAAAAAAACCAGGACCCAGGCAATGATTCGCAAAACACATCGCCTTTTTATAAAGCGAAACAATACTTTTTGAAGAGATGGGAAATGTAAGGGAAAAAGGAATGAAGCCGACTACCGGACTTGAACCGGTGACCTACTGATTACGAATCAGTCGCTCTACCAACTGAGCTAGGGTGGCCCAAGATTTTATTATAGCTAGGGTTGGGGCCAGCGCGAAAGGTCTGGGAAGAGAAGAGCTTGGACGTCGGGTTTGGCGAGGTCGGAGGGGAGGAGGAGGCGGGCCGGGAGGTCCTGGCGGCGGGAGCAGGCTTCGCCGCGGCGGTGGAGGGCGATGGCTTTGACGCTTTCGTAGCCCATGCGGAAGGGGTCCTGGACGATGAGGGAGTCGATGAAGCCGGAGCGGAGTTCCTGGACGAGGTGCTCGCTGGCGTCGAAGGCGACGAGGGGGAGATTTTTACGGTTGCGGGAGTGGAGGGCTTGGACGGCGCCGGCGGAGGAGGATTCGTTATCGGCGAAGAGGCCGGCGAGGTTGGGGTGGGCGGTGAGAAGGTTTTCGGTGACGGCCATGGCTTTGGCGCGGTTGGCCATGCCGTATTGGACGGGGAGGACTTCTATGGTGGGGAACTTGGCGCGCATTTCTTCAAGGAAGCCTTCGGTGCGTTCCTGAGTGGAGGCGCTGCCGGGCATGAAGCTGATAATGCCCACTTCGCCCCGCCCCTTCAGGCGTTCGCCGAGGCGGCGGGCGGCGATGCGACCGCCTTCGCGGTTGTTGGTGGCGATGTAGCAGAGGCGCTTGGGGGTATCGACATCGCTATCGTAGACGGCGACGGGGATGCTGGCATCGGCGGCGCGTTCGATGACCTGGCGGAGGGCGACGCGGTCGACGGGGGCGATGGCGATGCCGGCGAGGCGGCGGGTGATCATGGCCTGCGTGATGTCGATTTGGCGGGCGCGATCGATTTCGAGGGCCGGGGCGTTCCATTCGATTTGGTAGCCGTAATCCTCTCCGGCTTGGAGGGCGCCGGCGCGAACGGTGAGCCAGAATTGGTGGCTGGCGCCTTTGGGAATGACGCCGATGATGGGTTTTTCCGAGCGCGAGCAGGCCGAGAGCAGGAGGAGGCAGCAAACCAGAAAACGCATGCTAGGCTCATGCTATGCCATTTGTGCCTGTGGCAAAGTTGGGCGAGTTGCCGCCGGGAAAAAGCAAGGAAGTGGTGGTGGAGGGCGAGGAGAGCCTGGACAGCTACATTGTGTGCAACCACGCGGGGGAGTTGCATGCGCTGGATGCGATCTGCCCGCACCGGAACGGGCCGCTGGGGGCGGGGAACTTCGCGGATGGGCGCTTGATTTGCCCGTACCACGGGTGGGAATTTGATTGCGTGACGGGGGAGTACGACCGGGACCCGACGGTGAGGATCAAGAAGTACGGGGTGAGGGTGGTGGGGGATGTGGTGGAGATTGAACTGGGGGCGGAAGGCTAATGCCGGAATTGCCTGAGGTGGAGACCGTGGTGCGGGGGCTGCGGGAGGTGTTGCCGGGGCAGCGCGTGGAGGCGGTGGAGAACGTGGACGCGCGGGTGGTGGGCAAGGAAATTGTGGGTGTGCGGCGGCATGGGAAGTTTATTGGGCTGGTGTTTGGGGACGGGTTGCTGTTGGTGCATTTGGGGATGACGGGGCAGCTGACGCTGTCGGAAGGGACGGGGAAGTTTACGCGGGCGCGGCTGATGTTGAGCGGCGGAGTGTTGCGCTTTGACGATATCCGGAAGTTTGGGCGGATGTATTGGGATACGGATTGGCCGGAGCGGGGGCCGGATCCGCTGGAGATGAGTACGGCGGAGTTTGTGGAGCGGGCCAAGGGAAGGCGGGCGCGGGTGAAGGCGTTGCTGCTGGACCAGCGGTTTTTGCGGGGCGTGGGGAATATTTATGCGGATGAGAGTTTGTTCCGGGCGGGGCTGCATCCGTTGGCGGTGGCGGCGCGGGTATCGAGGAAGCGGCTGGCGGGGTTGCACGGGGCGTTGGTGGAGGTGTTGGAGGAGGCGATTCGGGCGGGAGGTTCGTCGATTTCCGATTATGTGGATGCGCGGGGGGAGCGGGGGAGTTTTCAGGAGCGGCACCAGGTGTATGGGAAGGCGGGGAAGGCGTGTCCGCGGTGTGGGGCGGAGCTAAAGCGGATGTTGGTGGCGCAGCGGGGGACTACGTATTGCGGAGGGTGTCAGGGGAGGTGAGGGGGGCGCTAGGGCTCTTTTGTGAGGGAATAGCTGGTGCTGCGTCCACCTTCCGGGTTCTGGCGGAGTACGCCTTGATCGACGAGGGCGCGGATGTCGCGGTGCGCAGTGTCTTGCGAACATTTCGCGATGGCTGCGTATTTGGATGAGGTGAGCTTGCCGGTGAATCCGTCGAGGAGGCGGTTGATGACGCGGCGTTGTCGTTCGCTAAGCGCAAGGCCTTGGAGGCGATCCCAGAAGCGGGCTTTTTCGATCACAACATCCAAGAGTTCGTGGGCTCCATCGATGGAGCGGCCTAGGCAAGCGAGGAACCATTCCATCCAGGGAGTTATATCCAAGGGTCCTTTTTGGGTGCTTTCCAGGATGTCGTAATAGGATTGGTGCTCGTGTTTGATTTGGGCGGACATGCTGTAGAAGCGCTGTGGGCTATGCTCGGAGCGGGCCAGCGCCATATCCGCGATTGCGCGGGCGATGCGGCCATTTCCGTCGTCGAAAGGATGGATGGTGACGAACCAGAGATGGGCGATAGCGGCGCGCAAGACTGCATCCGTGCTGTCTACATCCGTGCTGTCTAGATCCGTGCTGTTTTCGCCTTCGAACCAATGGAGGAAGGTAGTCATCTCGGCATCGAGAAGTGTGGCGCTCGGCGCCTGGTAATGGATGCGCTCTTTGCCGATGGGACCGGAGACGACCTTCATTGGTCCTTCGCGATCGTCGCGCCAGGCACCGGTGGTGATTTTTCGCATGCCGCTGTAGCCGGTTGGAAAAAGCGCGGCATGCCAAGCGAATAGCCTTTCGCGCGTGAGGGGTTCGCTGTAGCGGCGTGTGGCGTCGAGCATCAATTCGACACTGCCTTCGACATTGCGGTCGGCGGGTTTCAAGGCTCCGATGTCCATGCCGAGGCGCCGGGCGAGGGAGGAGCGCACCTGTTCGGCGATGAGTTTTTCGCCTTCAATTTCGGTGGTTTTGAGGACGTCGGAAGTGAGGGTTTGGAGGACGGCTTCCCGTTGGAGATCGAAGCCGAGATTTGTCATTTGGCGGATGAGGCGGCTTTGGCGATGGCGGACGGAGGCGAGAGGCGCGGCGATGGTTTTGGCATTGCAGTGGAACTTCGGCCAGTCTTTGCGTTCGTGGATGAATAATCTCCGCACTATTGCGGAGATTATAGCTTGTAAGCTCCGCAGGCGGGAGAGGGGATGGTGCCGCTATTGGTTGATTTGTTGGAGGATGCCGTCGGCGACGGCGATGGCGGGTTTGAGGGCGGCGGGGTCGTGGATGCGGACGATGTAGGCGCCGTTGAGGATGGCGGCGGTGACGCCGGCGGCGCCGGCGAATTCGAGTTCGCGTTCGGTGGAGGTGGCGACGAGTAGTTTGCGGGTGGGGCCGACCATGACGGGGACGCCGAGGTGGGCGAGGCTAGAGAGGCGGCCGAGGATTTCGTAGTTTTGTTCTTTGCGTTTGCCGAAGGTGAGGCCGGGGTCGATGACGATGCGGTATTTTTCGATGCCGGAGCGGAGGGCGCGGTGGATGGCGGCGTCGAGGTCTTTCATGATGGTGGAGATGAGGTTTTTGGCGGGGGGGAGTTTGCCCCAGGAATCGGGAGTGCCGCGCATGTGGTTGAGGATAAGGCCGGCGTCGTAATGGAGGACGCTTTTGGCGAGGAGGGGGTCCCAGGTGAGGCCGCTGGGATCGTTGATGAGTTCGGCGCCCATTTTTAGGGCTTCTTCGGCGACGGCGCTTTTGTAGGTGGAGACGCAGAGGGGGACGCTGAGTTTGCCGCGCATGCGTTTGAGGGTGGGCATGATGCGCTGGAGCTCTTCGGCTTCGGTGATGCGGGGGGCGCCGGGGCGGGTGGGTTCGGCGCCGATGTCGATGATGTCGGCGCCTTGTTCCTCAAGTTCGAGGGCTTTGGCGAAGACGCGGTGGGGGTCCATGCCTTTGGCGCCTTCGGTGGGGGAAGGATAGACGGAGATGGGGGCGACGATGAGGGTTTTGGGGCCGAGCAGGAGGGTGCGGCTTTTCAGTTTCCATTCGATGGGGCGGCGTCTCATGCTTCCTCTTTCAACAGGCGGATCCAACGGTATTTTTTGCCAGCGCGGACGACGAATTCGCCGGGGGCGAGGCGGGCGGTGGGGTTGGTGACGGGCTCGAGGGCGGCTTCGTTGCCGACCTTGACGGCGCCGCTTTTGATGAGCTGGTCGGCGGCGCCACCGCTGGGCGCAAGGCCGGCGGCGACGAGGATGGCGCGAAGGCGGGGGTCGGTGGTTTCGACGTGGTTTTCCGGAGGGGGAACGCCGCCCCAACTGGCGGCGGCGGCTTCGGCGGCGGCGGCGGAGTGGAAATCGGTGAGGATGAGTTTGGCGAGATCCTTTTTGGCGGTGAGGGGATCGAGGGCGGCGATTTCGGCGAGGGAAAGATCGGTGAGGAGTTCGTAATAGCGGGGGACGAGGGCGTCCGGCATGTTCATTATTTTGCGGAACATGTCGGTGGGGGGGTCTGTGATGCCGACGTAGTTACCTTTGGATTTGGACATTTTTTCGACGCCATCGAGGCCTTCGAGCAAGGGGACGGTGGCGACGAGTTGGGGGGCGAGGCCGTAATCCTGCATGAGGGCGCGGCCGACGAGGAGGTTGAATTTCTGATCGGTGCCGCCGAGTTCGATATCGCAATTGAGGGCGACGCTATCGTAGCCCTGGGTGAGGGGGTAGATGAGCTCGTGCATGGAGATGGGGATGCCATCGCGGTAGCGTTTGGCGAAATCGTCGCGTTCGAGGAGGCGGGCGACGGTGTATTTGGAGGCGAGGCGGACCATGTCGTAGATGTTGAGCTGGCCGAGCCATTCGGAATTGAAGCGGATTTCGGTGCGGGCGGGATCGAGGATTTTGAAGACTTGGGATTTGTAGGTTTCGGCGTTGGCGAGGATGTCTTCGCGGGTCATGGGGGGGCGCATGGAGTTGCGGCCGGTGGGGTCGCCGATGAGGCCGGTGACGTCGCCGATGAGGAAGATGGCGGTGTGGCCGAGGTCCTGGAAATGCTTCATTTTGCGGAGGAGGACGGTGTGGCCGAGGTGGAGGTCGGGGGCGGTGGGGTCGAAGCCGGCTTTGACGCGGAGGGGGCGGCCAGCGGCGTGGGCGGCGAGGAGGCGCTCGCGGAGGTCCTCTTCGCGGATGATTTCAGAGAAGCCTTTGCGGAGGTAGGAGAGTTGGTCTTCGACGGCAAGCACTTCTCTTGATTGTAGGGGAAGGGGGAGGGGGACCCAATTGGGCTTGGGCTATTTCCTTGATTCGATGATTTGGATTTCCCGTTTTAGCAGGGTGTTGACCATCTCTCCAAGCGAAACACCTTGGTGCGCGGCCTTTTCGGTGAGGGAGCGTTGAACATCTGCATCGAGGTATATGGGGAGGCGCAGAGCGGCGTTTTCGTGGAAAAACTTGCCGCGTTCGGCCTTGGAAAAATCGTACTCAGACTTCATATTGATTCCTCATAGTTGCGCAGTTGTTGATCTAGTTCAAGCAGGAGCAAGGCCATCCTTGGCGCCAATGGGGGCGTGCTAAATTACGGGGCACGGATGGGGGAGCGCAGCGAGGGGCGGAGGCGCTGGAGGACGAGGAGAAGTTGCGTGTGCTGAGAGCGCAGGCGGATTAAGGGGCGAAGGGGAAGCGCTGGGTCCAGGCGGGGAGGTTGAGGGAGAGGCCGAGGCCGGGGCGTTGGTTGAGGGTGATGTGGCCTTGGGCGAGGAGGGGGAAGGTGCCGTCGGAGAGGTCGTGGAAGAGGCGGGCGTGGGCGCCGTCGAATTCCTGGAGGAAGAAGTTGCGGATGGCGCTCATGGAGTGCAGGCTGGCGAGGTGGGCGATGGGGCCATACCACATGTGGGGGGCGACTTCGGCGCCGTAGACTTCGGCGAGGTGGGCGATGCGGCGAATTTCGGTGATGCCGCCGCAGTGGACGACATCGGGTTGAACGATGACCGCGCCTTTGGCTTCGAGGAGGTCGCGGAATTGCCAGCGGTGGAGCAGGCCTTCGCCGCCGGCGAGGGGGATGGGGCTTTGGGCGGCGACCTGGCCGAGGGCGAAGTTGGATTCGCGCCAGACGGGCTCTTCGAGGAAGAGGAGGCGGTAGGGGGCGAGGGCGCGGGCCAAGGAGAGAGCGCTGCGGACGGTGAAGGTTTCGTACATTTCGAGGGCGATGTCGAGCTGGTCGCCGACGGCGTCGCGGATGGCGGCAACTTCGGCGACGGTATTGGCGAGGCGGGTGCGTTCGTCGGGGTGGCGGGGGATGACCCATTTGACGGCGGTCCAGCCCTCGGCGAGAGTTTTGCGGGCGTGTTCGGCGAGGGCGGCGGGAGAGCGGTCTTTCAAGTTGTTGGACCAGTGGCTGTAATAGACGCGGAGGGGTTTGGCGTTGTTGCCCCCAAGGAGGCGCCAGGTGGGGACGCCGAGGCGTTTGCCCTCGACATCCCAGAGGGCGATGTCGACGGCGGAGAGGGCGGTCATGAGGACGCTGCCGTCGCGCCAGCGGTTGGTGTCGTAAAAGAGGCGGTTCCAATGGTCGGCGATGCCGGCGGGATCTTGGCCGGTGAGGTGGGGGGCGAGCCAGGCGAGGGCTTCGGCCATGAGCTTGGCCTTGCCGGGGAGAGAGGCTTCGCCGAGGCCGGTGTGGCCGGAGGAGGTTTCGATTTCGAGGAAGACGTATTCGCGGCCGGCGAGGCGGGAGAGGTGGGTGCGGAGGGCGGTGATGCGGGAGGGGGAATTGGCGAGAGTGGGGGAGAGGGCGAAGGGGAGGCAGGGGAGAAAGGAGCGGCGGGGAAGCATGGGGATAGTTTATGGGAAGGGACGCCTGGTTTCTATAATGAGAGCCGGGAAGGCGTTAGCGATGAAGAAGGAACAAATTGTGGCGGCGCTGCGGCGATTGGGGAGCTTGTTGGCAGAGCGAGGCGTGTGTGGGGAGATCAATTTATTGGGGGGGACGGCAATGGTGTTGGCTTTCGCAGCCCGGCAGAGCACAAAGGACGTGGATGCAATTTTTGTCCCAACGAGCGAGGTAAGGGAGGCGGCAGCGAGAGTGGCGGAAGAGCTTGGCCTATCGAGCGATTGGTTGAATGATGCCGTGAAAGGATTTGTTTCCGACCGGGGCGAATTTGTGCCATTGCCAGAATTTTCGACGGAAGCGCTGCGAGTGCAAGCGCCAACGGCGGAGTATTTGCTAGCGATGAAGGTGATGGCGGCGAGGGCAACGTTGGGAGGGGAGCGAGGAGACCGCGAGGATATTCGGTTTCTGATCCGAGAGTTGGGGATTCGCCAGAGTGAGCAGGTATGGGACGTTGTAGGTAGGTATTATGAGCCGGGGCGGGTGGCACCGCGGTCGTTGTATTTGGTGGAGGAGATCTTGGAAGAGATGGAAAAGGAGGGGCGGGGATGAGGCAGAGAGCAGGGCAGAGAGCAGGGCAGAGGGCGGGGCAGAGGGCCGGGACAGTGGCCGAGGTGGCGGCGAGGAGCAGGAGCCTGGGGGAGGCGAGCTATGAGTTGGCGGATTTTTTGCATGCGTTTCAAAGGGAGCCGGGGCTGGGGCGGCTAGAGGAAGAGCCTGTGTTGTTGCGGGAGAAGTTTGCCGAAGGGGACGTTGTGGATGCTTACTTGGCGGCGGTGGCGGCGAGTTTGGCGCTGGAGAAGGGATGGGAGGCGCCGCGGTGGACAGGGGCGCCGTGCCGGTTTTTGAAGCAGCCATGGTTTGCGGCGCCGGGAGGGGCGATGCGGGCGTGTTTGTTGTTGGAGAGTCCGGCGCGGTTCCGGGAGCGGAATTTGTTTGTGACGGCGAATGCTTTGAGCGTGGCGTAAAGGCAAAAGGCCGGGGCGAGTGTAGGCTAGAGGGATGAAGATTTCGGTGAAGGCCGAATATGCGCTCGAGGCGATCTTTGATTTGGCGTTGGGGGGCGGGACGGAGCCGGTGAGGATTGCCGATATTGCGAAGCGGAGGAAGATTCCGCAGAAGTTTCTGGAGTTGATTCTTTCGAACCTGAAGCAGGGGGGCTTTGTGGAATCGCGGCGGGGGGCCGATGGGGGTTATTTGTTGTCCAAGCCAGCGGGGCAGATAACGGTGGGCGAGATTATCCGGCACATAGACGGGCCGGTGGAGCGGCGGACGGAGGGCAAGGGCTTTGAAGATTTTTGGGAGCGCGTGGACCGGGCCGTGGGCGACATTGTGGACCGGACGAGCTTTCAGCAACTGGCCGATGAATGGCAAGCGAAGCAAAGCTTGTATATTGCGAATTGGGAGATTTGAGAGAAAGCCATGATGATCTATAACGACAATTCCTTATCGATAGGGCGGACGCCGCTGGTGAAGTTGAGCCGGGTGACGCAAGGGGCGGGGGCGACGGTGCTGGCCAAGATTGAAGGGCGCAATCCGGCCTACAGCGTGAAGTGCCGGATTGGCGCGGCGATGGTGTGGGATGCCGAGGAGAAGGGCTTGTTGACGCCGGGCAAGGAGATTGTGGAGCCGACGTCGGGCAATACGGGGATTGCGCTGGCGTTTGTGGCGGCGGCGCGGGGAATTCCGATTACGCTGACGATGCCGGAGACGATGTCGCTGGAGCGGCGGAAGGTGTTGAAGGCGTTTGGGGCGAAGCTGGTGTTGACGCCGGGGCCGGGCGGGATGCGCAGCGCGATTGAGGAAGCCGAAAAGATTAAGGCGAGCGACCCGGAGCGCTATGTGTTGATGCAGCAATTTCAGAATCCAGCCAACCCGGCGATTCACCGCAAGACGACGGGGCCGGAGATTTGGGAAGACCTGGAAGGCGGGATGGATGTGTTTGTGGCGGGCGTGGGAACGGGGGGAACGATTTCCGGGGTGAGCCAGTATTGGAAGCTGGACCAGAAGAAAGATATTTTGAGCGTGGCGGTGGAGCCGACGCATAGCCCGGTGATTACGCAGACGAAGAACGGGGAGGCGCCGAAGCCGGGTCCGCATAAGATACAGGGGATTGGCGCAGGCTTTATTCCGGGGACCTTGGATTTGAGCGTGGTGGACCGGGTGGAGCAGGTGACGAACGAGGAGAGTGTGGAGATGGCGCGGCGGCTGGCGCGGGAAGAAGGAATTCTTTGCGGGATCAGTTGCGGCGCGGCGGCGGCGGCGGCGGTGAAGCTGGCCTACGAACCGGAGATGAAAGGCAAGACAATTGTGGTGGTGTTGCCGGACGCGGGCGAGCGCTATTTAACGAGCGTGCTGTTTGAAGGGATTGTGGACTAGGGCTAAGAAAAGACAGGTCTTGTGGCAGAGGGGGATGGCGGACGTTCGAATTTTTAGGGGTGAAGAGTTTCGAGCGTCCGCCTTCGTAACGGGGATTGAATAGGTAGTCGGTGGGGAGGGGGAAAGGGTTACATTGGGGTGGAAAAAAGTTAGAGGAAAATTGGGAATTTGTGGAGAAGCGTCTAAGCTCTGCTAGAATCGGAACTTTGTAGAGGTCCCCTAAAAAGAACACAATGGACGTACGCGAAAAAGTTAAGCAAATCATCGTTGAGCAGTTGGGTGTAGATGAGGCCCAAGTGGACGACACGGCCAGTTTTGTAGACGATCTCGGAGCGGATTCGCTCGATATCGTGGAACTGGTGATGGCTTTTGAAGAAGCCTTTGGCATTGACGTGCCGGACGAAGACGCCGAGAAGATCGGGACGGTGAAGGCCGCCATCGACTACATCGAGGCGAAGAAAAAGAAATAAGAAAGCGGAATCCGGAAGGATTCCCAGTTCATCCCCTCAAAGAGAGTGAATTCCTTGCCGCGTAGAGTAGTGGTTACCGGTATTGGATTGATCTGTTCGGTAGGCAACAACGCGGAAGCCATATGGCAGGCGTTGTTGGCGGCCAAGAGCGGCATTGGTCCAATAACCTCGTTTGATGCCAAAGACCATCCCTGCAAGATAGCGGGCGAAGTGAAGGACTTCGATGCCTCGACTTACATCGAGAAGAAGGAAGTCAAGAAGATGGGGCGGTTCATGCACTTTGCCATTGCGGCAACGGACATGGCACTGGAGCAAAGCGGGCTGAAGATCACGGAAGCAAACGCCGACCGTGTGGGTGTGTATATCGGCAGCGGCATTGGCGGCTTCGAGGTAATTGAGCGGGAAAAGGAAAAGCTAATGGCGGGGGGCCCGTCGAGGGTTTCGCCCTTTTTTATTCCCGCTTCGATTGTGAATTTGGCCTCAGGACAGGTTTCCATCCGTACGGGAGCCAAGGGGCCGAACAGTGCGGTGGCGACGGCTTGCACGACGGGGGCGCACGCCATTGGCGATAGCTTCCGCCTGATTCAACACGGCTACGCGGACGCCATGATTGCGGGCGGCGCGGAGGCGACGATTACGCCGCTGTGCATTGCGGGCTTTGGGGCGATGAAGGCACTTTCCACCAACAACGAAAACCCGACGACGGCGTGCCGGCCGTGGGACCGGGATCGCGATGGCTTTATTGTGGGCGAAGGCAGCGGCATTGTGATTCTCGAAGAGTACGAGATGGCCAAGGCGCGCGGGGCGCACATTTGGGGCGAGGTGATTGGCTACGGGATGAGCGGGGACGCCTACCACATGGCGAGCCCGAGCGAAGACGGCGATGGCCCGATGCGGGTGATGAAAAATGCGATGGCGGATGCGGGGGTGGCGCCGGAGGCGATTGATTACATCAACGCGCACGCGACTTCGACACCGGCGGGGGATGTGATTGAGGCGCTGGCATTTAAGAAGGCGCTGGGTGAGCACGCCTACAAAGTAGCGATTAGTTCGACGAAATCGATGACCGGGCATTTGCTGGGCGGAGCGGGGGCGCTGGAAGCCGGGATTACGCTGCTGGCGATGCGGGACCAAGTGGCGCCGCCGACGGCGAACTTGGAGAATCCGGGCGAGGGGTGCGATTTGGACTTTATTCCGAACCAAGCGCGGCCGATGAAGATTGAGACGGCGCTATCGAACTCGTTTGGGTTTGGCGGCACGAACGGGTGTTTGATTTTCCGCAAGGTGTGATTTTCTGTAAGGTGTTAGCGTTCGTAAGCGGCCAGCCTATTTGGCGGGCGGCGAGGGTTGGGGGGCGGCGAGGAGAAACCGCAAGGGGCGCAGAGGGGAAAGCGCGATGTATTCGAATTGGGCACCGTGTTCGGTGACCAAGGGAAGCTTATCGAGCAGGGCCTTGGCTTCTTCCACAGATTTGCAGTTGAGGATAAACACAACGCCCCGGCCATCGCTGCGGGAGAACCATTGGGCAATGTGGCCTTGCAGGTATAACTCAGCAGTCGCGCGAATTTCCGCGGGCATTGTTTTCTGAATCTGATCCAGCTTCCAATGAGAGGGGGCTTGTAAAAGAGCCAGCACTTGCGTGGTGGGGGTGGCGGAGTTGGTTTGGGCCATGGTCAAAGAGGCAAAGCAGAGGGGTACGAGAAGCAATAGTTTGGTCATGTTTTGTAGTTCCTAAAGGTAAGACAAGAGTGGGTTACGGGAGCGCGCTTTCCACTGCCCATACCAACGGCAGATGGGATAGAGCGCAACCAAGGTGAAAAGCCAGACGCCGTAGACAACAGGGAGCGAATAGCCGTAGCCGGGGGGCGCGGCGAGGGGTGGGCGCCGCAGGGCGAAGGGATCCTGCCAGAGCCAGGCGCTGCCGCTCCATTGCCACTCAGAGAACAGAACGGCCAGCCCATGAATGACGGGCAAATGGAGCAGGTAAAAGAACAAGGGGACGCGTCCGAAGACAAGGAAAAAATCGAACCGGGGGCGGGATTGGCGCTCCAGGAGAAATAGCAAAAGGAACGCCGGGGCGAGGGTGATGGCCAGGAAACTGGCGGAGGGCGGGTATTTGGAGACATTCAGGAACGAGAGGAGCGTGAAGAGAGGCGTGGATTGGGCAGTCCAAGGTTGGGGGTCGCCGTAAAGGTTGGGCAGCCGGAAAAGGAGGAGAAATAGGAGGCAGGAAGCCGCAGCGGCGAGGAGGAATTTTCCGCGACGTGGCGTTTCGAGCTGCCAAAGTTCACCAAGGCCAAAGCCGAGCAAGAGGAGCCCGAGCCAAGGCAGGAGGGGGTAAAGGGAAGCGACAACCTGGTGATCGTTGAGGCGAAAGAATTGGACGGAGTGCAGCAGGGACCAAAGGGGCTGAAGGAAGGCGGGGAGCGGGAGCAGCGAATCGAAGAGATTGTGACCCGCCACGAGGCATAGGCCTAGCAAGCCGATGGCACGGGTAGGAAGAGGAAGTAGGGCGGCCAAGCAAAGAAAAGAGCATCCGATGGCCCAGATGACTTGGAGCCGGAAGAAGGAGGGATTGGCTTGGAAGGACCAGCCAAAGGGTGTAATGAAGGCGACTTCGAGGAAAATCAGCCAGAGGCCGCGGGTGGCGAGAAAGCGGGAAAGCTGAGGAAGTGAGCGTCCGCGGGTGGTGGACAAGTAAGCGCCAATGCCGGCGAGAAGAACGAAGGTGGGGGCACAAAGGTGGGTGATCCAGCGGGTAAAGAAAAGCTGCGGGGTGGTTCGGGCTAGATTTGTGGGCTCAAAAAGACCGGCGGAAGCGGAGAAGAAGTCTCGGACATGGTCGAGAGCCATGAGGGCGATGACGATACCGCGAAGGAGGTCGAGGCTGAGTTGCCGGGGAGGGGATTGCAGCGGAGGCATTTATATGTATATACATATAAATGGAACCGTTGTCAATGCTTGTTAAGATTCCGGTTGTGAAGGCAGAAGAAGCAAGAGGACTTCCGGAGTGCGTTTGCATGTCGCTCCGGATGGTGTGCCGGGTGCTGACGAACCGGTATGACAAGGCTATGGCTGAGGCGGGGCTAACGGCTACGCAGTACTTTCTGATGATGGTGATTCGAGGGCACGGCCAGATCAAGGTGACGGCGCTGGCGAAGTTTGCGGAATTGGACCAAACAACGGCGACAAGGGGTTTGCAGGTGTTGGAAAAGAATGGGTGGGTGAGGAGAGTAGAAGGCGAGGACAAGCGGAACCGAGCCGTGGAATTGACTGCGGGCGGCGAAGAGGTGTTAGGGCAGGCGAAAGTGAAGTGGGAGCGGGTGCAAGGAGAAACTCTCCGGGAAATTGGCCGGGAGCGATGGGTAGAGACGCAGGCGTTGTTGGGGAAAATTGTACAAGGGCGACGTGACGATGAGGATTCGGTAGTTTAGAAGAAGGATGCCGATGAAGATCCTCGTAGCGATAAAGCAGGTGCCGGGGCGCGATTCCGAATTGCGAGTGAGGCCGGATGGGAAATGGGTGGAGGAGGGCGGGCTCGAATTTGCGATTAACGAGCCGGACGCGTATGCGCTGGAGGCGGCGCTGGAATTAAGAGATGGGTCCGAAAATGGCGAAGTGGTGGCCTTGTGCGCGGGGCCGGAGCGCGTATCGACCACGATAAGGGAGGCGCTGGCCAAGGGGGCGGACCGGGCGATTCATGTGGAAGTGAACGACATTGAAGAGTGGGACAGCCTGGCGGTGGCGCGGGTATTGAGCGCGGCGGCGAAGGCCGAGGGGGCGGACCTGGTGTTGACGGGGCTGCAATCGGACGATTTGGGGGCGGGGCAAACGGGAGTGGTGGTGGCGGAGCTATTGGGATGGCCGCACGCGACGATCATCATGCAGGTGGAGAACGAGGAGGGCGCGGTAAAGGTGAAGCGGGAGTTGGAGGACGGGTATTTTCAATGGGTGAAAATGCCGCGGCCGGCGGTATTGACGATTCAATCGGGGATTAAGAAATTGCGTTACGCGACGCTGATGGGCATTAAGAAGGCGAAGGGGAAGGAAGTGAAGTTGGTGACGCCGGAGGACCTGGGAGTGCAGCGGGAGGCCGCTTATGAGGTGGTGAGGGTGGCGATGCCGGAGAGAGTGAAGCAGACAGTGTTGCTGGAAGGGGCGGGAGCGGCGGCGGAACTGGTGGAGCGGTTGAAGACGGAGGCGCGGGCGCTATGAGCGTAGTGGTGGTGGTGTTGGAGACGGGGCACAAGTTGTCGCGGGAGGCTCTTTCGCGGGAGGCGGTGGCGGCGGGGCAATTTTTGGCGGGGGAATTGGGATTAGGCTGTGTGGCGGTGGACCCGGCGGCGTTGAGCGCAGATTGTGCCAAATACACGGCGGATGGCTACACGGCGGCGCTCGAAGTGTTTTTGAAAAGCGCGGGGGCGAAGGTAGTGGTGTTTCCGCATACCTACCAAGTGCGGGATTTTGCGCCGAAGCTGGCGGCGAGGTTTGGGCGGGCGTTGGTGAGCGATGTGACGAAGTTGCGGGTGGAGGGCGGCGAAGTGAGGGCGACGCGGCAATTGTTCCAAGGGAAATTGACGGCGGAATTGCGGCCGCTGGGCGAGCCGGTGTTTTTGTCGATGCAGGCGGGGGCGTTTGCGCCGGTGGGAGAGGTAGAAGCAGCAGTGGTGGCTCCGGTCGCTATAGACCGGGCGGCGATCCGGCAGCAGCCGGAGGCTCCGTTCCGGGAAAGCCAAAGGGCGGTGGACTTGAGCGCGGCGCAGACGATTGTAAGCGTGGGGCGGGGGATTGGCGAGCAGGAGAATCTGAAATTGATTGAAGAGCTGGCCGAGGCGTTGGGGGCGGAGATTGCCGCCTCCAGGCCGATTTGCGACAACGGATGGCTGCCGATGGAGCGGCAGGTGGGGTCGAGCGGGCAGACGGTAGCGCCGAAGCTGTATGTTGCGGTGGGTTTGAGCGGGGCGATTCAGCACCTGGTGGGGATGAAGGGGGCGAAGACGATTGTGGCGATTAACAAGGACCCGAACGCGCCGATTTTTGAGGTGGCGGATTACGGGATTGTGGGGGATTTGTTTGAGGTGGTGCCGGAATTGACGAAAGCGGTAAGGGCGGCGAAGGGCTAGACTGCACGCTTTAACGGGGGGAAGCGTCTTAAAGCGCATGAGATGCCTTGCTCTCTTGCTGGGGCTTCACGCTTGGGCGGCAGAGCCATTGCCGCCGGAGCTGGCGCGGATGCTGGATTTGACGCGGATGATGCCGGCGGAGTTGGGCGCGCCGCTGATGATTGAGCTGACGCACAAGAGCAAGATTGCGAAGGAACAGAAGGCGGCGCTGGCTTTTGAGGCATATTTGGCGGCGACGGGCTTTGGGGTGAAAGCGGCGCCGGTGTACGCGGCGCGGACGAGTACAGATATGGCGGCGTGGTTGGCGCGAGGGGAAAGCGACCGGCCGAATCCGCTGGGGGCGGCGGTGTTGGCGTGGAAGGTGTACGAGGACAACCGGGACCCGGAGTGGCAAAGGGAGATGGAGTTTCCGGGGAAGCGGACGGCGAAGCGGGAGCTGTGCAGCGGGGCGTATGTGGATGATCCGCTGGATTATTACGAAGCGCTGTGGCAAGCGGGGCCAAAATTGTTCCGGGAAAGCTGGCAGGGGGAAGTGCGGTACGCGGTGGATTTGGGGCGGCTGGTGGGGGTGTTGGCGGCGAAGCCGCGGGAGGACAGGGCGCTGGTGGCCATTGAGAGGCTATTGGCCATTACAAGTACGGACCGGCAGTTTGCCTACGCGATGGAGTTTACGCGGTTGCACGACGGGATGCTGAAGATCGCGCAGGAGGCGGGCAAAGAGGCGGGGAAGCGATTGTTTGAATTGTACGCGGGGTATTTGACGAGGCATTTTGGGCAGCGGCGGTGTGTGGGGAACGAGGTGCTGGATTACCGGGGGGCGATTGCGGCGTTTAACAAAGCGGCGGAGGAGAGCGAGAAGGCGTGGGGGGTAACGGTGGTGCGATTGGAAGAGGAAGTGGGGCGGGCCAAGAGCGTGGACCCGGACAGCTATGCCGAGAAAGATGCGGATTTTCAGGATCTGGTGTATTTGCGGCTGCGGATTGCGGGGGCGCAGAACAACGTGGTGAACTTCCGTTCCATTCTGCGGGAGGTGGAGAAGTTTGAGGCGCCGGGGCGGTTGCCCGTGAACATCCGTTTGTTGCAGAAGAACTATGCGTTCCGCATGTTGAGCGTGCAGTACAAGGGGACGCCGTTTGAGGACGAAGTGATGGAGGCGTGGCTGCACGAAATGGCGCTGAGCCGGTTGCAGAAGCAGGCGCCGCAGATCTGGCGGGCGGCGGTGGAGAACGTGGTGGAATGGGTGGGCAATAACCGGCGGCGGCAGGCGACGGCGGAGTTTGCCGGGGACGGGGCGCTGGCGGCGTATTTGCGGCTGGTGGATTTAGCGCTGGGGGGGGTGGGGTTGGGGCAGTGAGGGGGTAGTAGCAGCCCACGCGACTTGGTAGGAATGATGACCGCTCCGAACCGAGAAGTACACTTTCGATGATTGAAATCGAGCGGATATATTGGCTAGGTCGGTGATTACCGAAAGACTTAAAGGACAGCAACGAAATCGTGAAGGTTCGGGATGTACTAAAGCTGCTTCGTGGTGATGGTTGGGTTCTGAGAAATCAGGAAGGCAGCCATCGGCAATTCGTACATCCAGACAAGCCTGGGAAGGTTACGGTGGCTGGCCATGAGTCTGACGAGATTCCGCCGAAGACGTTGAAGTCTATAATGAGGCAGGCAGACCTACCATGAACAAATTTCTGGTGCTTTTTGAAAAGTCTTCCACGGGCTACGGAGCTTATGCGCCCGACCTTCCTGGCTGTATTGCCACTGGCCGCACTCTGGAAGAAGCCAGGGCTCGCATGGCGAAGGCGATGGAAATGCACTTGGCTGCGATGCGCGAAGACGGAGATCCGATTCCTGAGCCATCCCACTTTGAGTTGTTGGAAGCGGTTTAGCAGGAACCAAATCAGCTAAGCCGGGAGGCTTCGATGCGCTAGCCCTTAGGGACTTGCGTCTGAATCCTTAACAGCTCGCGGGCTTCTTTGATGATGGGGCCGTAGACGTCTTTGTCGTAGGGGGGGCAGCCGCTGGGGAACTGGCCGAGATCGTTGTGCTTCTGGCGCATGAGGAAGGTGCAGAAGGTGACGGTGCGGCAGACCTGTTTGGGGTCGAGGGCGCCTTTTTCGAGGATGTCTTTGGCGAAGTGGGGGTAGGCGAGGGCGCCGCGGCCGTAGCCGAAGAAGGCAATGCGGCCTTGGGCGAGGTTGGCGGCGGCGGCGTAGGGGGCGTAGATTTGCAGCCAACTGTAGCCGGTGCCGACCATGGGGAGGGTGGGGAAAGATTGCTGGAGTTCGCTGGCGATGCGGAAATGGCGCTCGACGCCGAGGAGGGGGTGTTCGGGCATTTCGTAGTTGCCGTCGTCGGGCTTTTCAAAGGGGCGGCCGATGTGGGGGTTGTAATAGGGGCAGCCGAGGCTGACGTTGAGGAGTTCAATGCCGGCGCGCTGGTAGATGGCGATGGCGGCTTTGACATCGTCGAGGTCTTCGCGGAGGGGGTCGTTGGGGTTTACGCCGAAGCCGAAGGGGTAAGGGGTTTCATAGGGCAGGGGAACGCCGACCATGCCGTTGGCGGCGTCGGCGACGTAGGGGACGCTATCGAAACAGCCGAGGCGCATGCCGAGCAGGAAATGGTTGCCATATTTGGCCTTGATTTTGCCGAGGACGTTGACGGCAAAGCGGGTGCGGTTTTCAATGGGGCCACCGTAGCGGCCTTCGCGGAGCTTGGCGCCCATGAGTTCGCTGAGGAGGTAGCCGTGGGTGACTTTGAGATCGAGGGCGGTGAAGCCGGCTTCTTTGGCGAGGCCGGCGGCGGCGACGTAATCGTCTTCGAGGCGCTCGAGCTCGTCGTCGGTGACGAGGGGGTAATCGGCGGGGGTTTTGGATTTTTCGTCGATGAGCGGGTTATGGTAGGCGATGGTTTTGCGGGGGACGGAGTAGCGGCCGGAGTGGGTGAGCTGGATGGGGACGAGCAAATCGTCGGAGGTGCCATAGAGGGCACGGTGGCGGGAGTGGATTTCGCTGAGCAGGCGGCGGTATTCGCCGGTGTTTTGGGGGGTGATCCAAAGCTGGCGGACGTTGGCGCGGCCGTCTTCGCGGACGGCGGTGGCTTCAAACCAAAGGAGCTTGGCGCCGCCTTCGGCAAAGCGGATGTAGCGGCGCCAGGTGAGTTCGCCGGGGGTGCCATCGAGATCGCCATCGCAGCCTTCCATGGGGTGGATGCAAAGGGAATTGCCAGCGCGGTGGCGGCCCACATTAACGGGCCGGGCGAGCACCTGGGAGATGGTTTGGGGGTTGTGTTCGAAGCGGACGTGGGAGCAGCCGAGGGCGGCGGCTTCAGTCTCCAGCTCGTTGAGCGTCTTGTAGTGGAAGTACCTCATGATCCTTTTTGTCGCCGGGTAGTAAAGCGACCGCGATGGCGCCGATAGCGGCCATGAGGAAGACTACGTTGAGGGCGACCCCGTAATTTCCATAGTACTCACGAAGCCAGCTGACGGCGTAAGGAAACCACGTTTGCCCAATGGTGTCGGTGGGCAGGATGATGGCCATGGCGCGGGCGAGGGTATTGACGCCGAATTGTTCGGCGGCCATGAGGGGGATGAGCATGTAGTCCGCACCCATGCCGAAGCCGAAGAGGATGGCGAAGATGTAGAGGTTCATTTCATTGCCGGGGGTGACGAGGAGGAGGAGGGGGATGGTGCCGGCGACGAGGAAGTAAGTGATCATCATGACAAGCTTTTTCGACCACTTGTCGGCGAGGTAGCCCATGATGAGGCGGCCGGCGATGGAGCTCCAGAGGATGTAGAGGGTGGCGTCGGCGCTCATGGCGTTGAGGGCGGACTGGTCGGCGTAGCCCTGTTCCTTGAAGACGAACTTCATGTGCTGGTTGATGGAACCGATGGACCCGATGGAGCAGCAACTGCCGATGAGGAGAAGCCAGAAGGATTTTTGCTTGAGGAGGTAGCCGAACTCGCGGGGTTGGGCCTTCATGTCGTTGTGCTGGAAATTTTCGCCGTCGGGGAACTGGCCCTTGTCGGAGGGCTTGTCGCGCATGAAGATTAGGGCGAGGGGCCAGGCCATGAGCATGATGCCGCCGATGAGCATGAGGGCTTGTTGGAAGCCGTAGCCTTCGGTGAGGGGCTTGGCGATCATGCGCTGGGAAAGGCCGCCGAAGACGCCGACGCCGAGGTAAACGACGGCCATGGCCTTGCCGCGGTGTTTGCGGAACCACTGGCTGACGATGACCTGGTGGACGATGGGGCCGGAAAAGATGTAGCCGACGACGTAGAGGACCCAGAAGGCGTAGTACATGGGCAGGGAGCCGCCCATGGTGCCGAAGCCGAGGAAGGCGAGGGCGGTGAGGCCGGTGCCGATGGTGAGGAGGATGCGGGGGCTGAAGCGGTGGACGAGGACGGGGCCGACCCAGAGGGTGAGGGTGGCGGCGAGGGGGAAGCCGAGGGTGATGTCTTTGCGGCTCCAGCCGAAGGTTTTCTCATAGTAGTCGTAGAAGAAGGGCATGCCGTAATACGGGATGCCGACGGCGATGCCGAAGGTAAGGAAGGCGAAGGCGACGATCCACCAGCCGAAGAAGCCTTTGGGGGCGTCGGAGGAAGTTGAGGGAGCCATAAGAATTTTCTAACGTATCACAGGCTGCGGAGATGGAAGCCGCCGTCGGCGTGGAGGACCTGGCCGGCGCTGTAATCGAGCAGGCCGCTGGCGATGGCGCGGGTGAGCTTGGCGATGTCTTCGGGCTGGCCCATGCGGCGTTGGGGGAGGAGGCCGGCGGAGATGCGTTCTTCGTAGACTTCTTTGACTTTGGCGATCATGTCGGTGGCGATGATGCCAGGTTGGATTTCAAAGACGAGGACGCCGTGGGGGGCGAGGCGGGTGGCGAAGGTTTGGGCGCTCATGGAGAGGCCGGCTTTGGCGATGCAGTATTCGGCGCGGTTGACGCTGGCGGTGAAGCTGGAGATGGAAGTGATGAAGATGATGCGGCCGGCAATTTTTCCCTGACCGCTGCGCGCGAGCATTTGGCGGGCGACGGCTTGGGTGAGGAAATGGGGGCCTTTGAGGTTGGTGGAGAGGAGTTCGTCGAAGCTGTCTTCGGTGGCGTCGAGGATGTCGCGGCGTTCGCGGGGGGCGATGCCGGCGTTGTTGACGAGGAGGTCGATGGGGCCGAGGAGGGCGGCGTGGGCGAGGAGAGCGGCGCGGTCGGCGGCGCTGGAGATATCGCTTTGGAGGACGTGGATGCGGCCGGGAGCGGCGGCGGCAAGGCTTTCGGCGGCTTCACGGTTGCCGCGGTAAGTGGCGAGGACCTGGTGGGATTGAGCGAGTTCGAGCGCGATGGCGCGGCCGATACCACGGCTGGCGCCGGTGACTATGGCGAGGGATTGCATCCCTTTAGGCTAAGCGGATTTTTTGGCGCGGACGCGTTCGAGGATGCCACCGACCAAGGTTTTGCCGCGTTCGAAGGCTTCTTCGTAGGCGGCGCGGCGTTCGGAGCGCGTGTATTGGTAGCCGAAGCGATAGAAGCGTTCCAGGCCGCGGCCGACGACGAAAGTGCCTGCGTAGGAAATGGCAGCCTTGGGGACAATGCCGCCGCCCAAGGGAAGTTTGGAAATCAATTGGCGGGCGAGGGAGCGCCAGCCGAAAGCGCCGGCGATGATGGAGCCGATTTCGGTGCGTTGTTCGCCGTACCCGACGGGACGGTCGTGGGCCGCGCCGAGCAGGAAGGCGAGGCGGACTTGGTTCATGGTGAGCACGACGGAATCGGAGGCAAATTCGCCAACGGCCCAACCGAGGCCAAGGATGGGGGCGATGTTGGGCAAGGCGGTGGCGAGGGAGAAGGAGGCGTTTTCGAGCGAGACCTTTTGAATGAGGCGGGAGGAGACGGCCTCCCGGAAGGGCGGGAAGAGGCGGGCGAGGGAGAGGCCGAGGTCTTCGTGGCGCTCGAGGACAAGGTCGAGCGTGCGGCGCGGATTGTCGCGATAGAAGATGATGGCGTCAGACGGGGCGATGGCGTCTTCGGCGTAGATTTCGAGGTCGAGCGTGGAGGGGCGGTCGTCTTCGCCGGCGAGGAAGATCATTTTTGAGGCTTCGGCGCGCTTGCCGACACTGAGGCCGGGGGGGAGGAGCCAATCGGCCATGGCCTGGTAGCTGGAGGCTTGGGTGGCGTTGAGACCAATGGCGAGGCGGCGTTCGGCCATGTGGCGAACCTCCGCGGGGTTGAGCGTGGTGAGGGCTTGGCGAATTTGGGTAATGAGGCTCACGGTGTGGGTGCGATCGGCTTCCTTAATTTTAGTCCCTATAAATTACATACGCAGGGCGACGTCGGCACGTTGCCGCCAATCGCCGCCGAGGCCTATGATCTGGGCCGGACATTCTTTCGGCAGAAAGGAGAGAATTCCTTGCGTGGTGGGATGAAAATGCAGCGCGGGGGCGACCAAATAAAGTTTCGGCGCTTGGCGGGAAAGCTCTGTACCGCGGAAATAGCCATGGGAGGCGAAGTCTCCGGCAAGCAGGTGCTGGCGGATGCGGAGCCAATAGCCGAAGGCCTGGAGCGGGAGGTGGATGTCTTCCGTAGCTTTGAGTTCGAGCAGGACGAGGCGGCCGGACTGGGTGAGGGCGAGTAGATCGGCGCGGCCATGATCCGGGCGGCCATGATCACCGGCTTCCGTGGAGAGTACTTCGCGATAGACCTCGCCGGTGAGCGTGGGGTCGATTTCGGTGAGGTTGGCGCGGACGCTGCTTTCGAGCCAGCGCTCGGGTGAGGAAGTAAAGAGCGGGTCCTGGCGATGGGGTGAGGCCGGGTGGCGGAGGGCGTCGACTTGGGCGAAATAGGCCAGCAGGGAAGAGCATTCCTCCGGCGTGGCGAGGTTATGCAGGCGGTGGCGCAGGCGGGGGCCCCAATAGAGCGTGGGGAGTTGTTGGGGGGAGGCGGGGACGAGGCGGGCGACTTCGTAGCCGCGGATGGTATAGCTGAGGGCGCCGCCGGATTCCTCGAGAGTTTCGAGCTGGGGGAACTGGGCGAGAAGGTCGAGCCACCAGGCAGGGCCGGCCAGGCGGGAAGCGCGCAGGGAGAGGCGGCTGAGGAGATTGCCGGAATCGGCGGGGTCTAAGAGGCGTTCGTGGCCGTCGGCGGAATAGAGCCAGATATCGACGGAGAGGAGCGAAGGCTCCAGGCGGCGGGCGAGGGCGATGACGGGGGCGGCGTGTTCTTCGGGCAGATAGAGGAGGAGCCGGGAAGCGCAGATAGCGCCGTGGCGCTTGCGGACAAGGTCGAGATAAATGAGGGCAAAGGTGAGGGCGTGGAAGCTGGTATCGCGCGGCGGAGCGCCGAGGGCGGCAACGGCCTCCTGCCCGCGGGTGAAGAGGGCGGTGGGGTAAAGGGGGCTTTGGGAGTTTTCGAGGTCGGCCTCCCAGCGGTATTCTTCGAGGCGCCAGGAGCCGAAGTGGCGGTTGAGAAAAAGCGAGAAGCGTTCGGCGAAGACGGAGCGATGGGTTTTTTCAAGGGCGCTGGAGCTGCGGCCGTCGGCGGCATCGACCAGAGAGACGCGGATGGGCTTTTTGCCAAAACGGAACGCTTCAAGCTCCAAGCGTTTGCGGGCCGGTTGTTTGACATCGAGGATGCGGCGGCTCCAGAGGCGTTGTTCGTCCCAAGCTTCGAGCCAAAGGCCTTTGTGGCCCACCTCGAGGCGGAAATGATCCTGAAGCAAGGCAAGGGGCGCGGCGCCGCGTTCAAGCAGCGCGGGGAGCTGGCATTCGGCGAGGAAGTTTTCGATGGCTACGGCGAGGGCGGCGGATTTCCGTTCTGAAACCACGAAAGATAAGAGTGCAATTTGAGGGCCAAACGCTACAGAAATAATTCTCCGCACTAAACTGGAAGACATGTTGGAAGCAAAGTCCGGGCAAACGTTGGCCGAGCGCTGGGAGAGCGTGGAGGAGCGCTTGGCGCGGGCATGCCAAAGGGCGGGGCGGCGGCGGGATGAGGTGTTGTTGCTGGCGGTGAGCAAGGTGTTTCCGGCGACGGCAATCGAGGAGGCGTATGCGCTGGGGATGCGGGAATTCGGCGAGAACTATGTGCAGGAGTTTGAGGGCAAAGCGCCGCTGGTGAAGCACTTGGCGGGGGCGCGGTTTCATTTGATCGGGCACTTGCAATCGAACAAAAGCAAGCGGGCGGGGGAGTTGTTTGATGTGGTGCAGACGGTGGATTCGGCGAAGCTGGCGCGGAGGTTGGCGGAGGCAGCAGTAGGAGAGCAACTGGAAGTATTTTTGGAGGTGAAGCTGTCCGAGGAAGAGGCTAAGCACGGGTGTGCGCCGGAAGAATTGCCGGGCCTGGTGGAGGCGGTGCGGGGGATGCCGAAGTTGCGGCTGCGGGGCTTGATGACGATGCCGCCGTGGAGCGAGGATGCGGAAGTGGCGCGGCCGTATTTTCGGCGATTGCGGGAATTGGCCGAGGGATTGGGGCTAAAGGAGCTATCGATGGGGATGTCGAACGACCTGGAGGTGGCGGTGGAGGAGGGGTCGACGATGGTGCGGGTAGGGACGGCGTTGTTTGGGTCCCGGAAGCTGTTGCAGGCATGAGGCTGGTGCAGGCATGAAGCTGGCTTACTATGCGCCGTTGCCGCCGGCGGCGAGCGGGGTGGCGGATTACGCGGAAGCAATGCGGGCGGGGCTGGCGGCGAATTGGGAGCTGGTGGTGAACGATGTGGGGGCGAAGGTGAAGCGGAGGATTTACCACATGGGGAACAATCCGCTGCACTGGGAGCATTACCAATTGGCGTTGCGCAAGCCGGGGGTGGTGATTTTGCACGATGCGGTGCTGCACCATTTGCTGGTGGGGCAGCTGGACGAGCGGGAGTATACGGAGGAGTTTGTTCACAACTACGGGGAGTGGTTTCGGGAGGCAGCGGGGCGGTTTTATGCGCGGCGGGCGCAATCGGCGAGTGATGCGGGGTATTTTGCGCGGCCGATGCTGAAGCGGCTGGCGGAGGCGAGTGTAGCGGTGGTGGTGCACAACCGGGCCGCGGAGCGGATGGTGAAAGAACATTCGCCGCAGACGAGCGTGGAGGTGGTGCCGCATTTGTTTGTGCCGCCGCGGGACCATAGCTACTACGAAATAGATACCTACCGCGAGCAGAATTTACAGGTGGGGAAGGAAGAAGTGCTGGTGGGGGTGTTGGGCCATTTGCGGGAGACGAAGCGAGTGGAAACGGTGTTGCGGGCGGTGGGGGACTTGCGGCGCGAGGGCGTGGCAGTGAAGCTGCTGGTGCAGGGAAGCTTTGTGGGAGAGGATTTGGAGCGGCGATTGGAGCCGCTGTTGGGGCAGGAGGGGGTGATCCGGCGGGGGATGCTGCCGGAGGAGGAGTGGTGGGTGATGGCGCGGGCGTTGGACGTGGCGGTGAATTTGCGGTGGCCGAGCGCGGGGGAAAGCTCGGGGATTACGACGCGGCTGATGGGGATTGCGAAGCCCGTGGTGGTGACGCGGGGGGAAGAGACGGAAGACATTCCGGCGGTGGCGGCAGTGAAGGTGGACCCGGGGCTGGCGGAGCGCGAGGAGTTGACAAGCTACCTGGAGTGGTTGTGTTTGAACGCGGAGGCGCGGCGGGCGGTGGGGCGGCACGCGGCGAGGCACGTGGAGCAAGAGCACCGGCTGGAGAAGATTCTGCCGCGCATCGAGAATCTGGTGCGTTAGACTCGCGGGTATGCAACGCATACTGCTTGCCGCTCTGCTCGTGGGGGCGACCTGTGCTTGTGCGCAGGACAAGAAAGACACGAAGACTGAAGTGAAGAAAATAACGGACGCAAACGAGCTGGAGAAGCTGTTGAAGGAAGAATCGAACCGGTTTTTCCTGGATGTGCGGGAGCCGGCGGAGATTTCGGAATTGGGCGGATCGTTGCCGGGCTACGTGAACATTCCGCTGGGCGAACTGGAAAAGCGGATGAACGAGGTGCCGAAGGATAAGACGATCATCACCGCTTGAAACGGCGGGGGAAGAGCCGCGCGTGCCGCGGACATGTTAACCAAAGCTGGCTATAAAGTGGCTGCCTCTTGTGGGTTGAAGGACTGGAAGGAAAAGAATAAGCCGTTGACGGGCAAGAAGCCCTAAGTGTGCGGGGCCGCCTGCGGGGATACTTGCGGCGGCCCTTTCCAGAACCACCAACCAAAGAGCAGAGCAAGGAGCGGGTCGGTTGATTCAGGCGTACGACCCGGCAGGGAGAGTTGTGCCCACTCGCCGCATGCAAGCAGCAGGCTGACTGAGGAGAAGGCGTGTAGGGCAGGGATGCGGGAGCGCAGGAGGGTGAAGATGGCGCCGCCGTAGAGGAGGGCTTTGGTGGAGAGAGTGCGGAGGATGAGCAGGGGGTCTGCGGCAAGGCCGGCGAAGGGGATGAAGGCGAAGCTGGCGGGGAGGGGTTGGCCGGGGTAAAAGTGAAATTGTTTCCAGGCGAGCCAAGGGAGCCAGAGGACCGCGAGCCAGCGGGGCGAGAGGCGTTGGAGGGCCGGGGCGAGGAGAAGGGCGAGCAAGAGCGAGTAATCGAAGCGGAGCTTGTAAACGAAGCCGGAGTAGAGCAGGGCAAGGGCGGCGATAGGCAGAGTGTAGCGGAAGGCAGTGAGCTGGAGAAGGAAGGCGAGGATGAGGGCGTGGTCGAGAGTGCGCTCGAGGGATAGCGTGGGGTGGAGCAGGGAATCGAAGAGGATGCGCAGTTGGGAACGGCGCAGGACGGGGAGGAAGGGAAGGGCGATGGCGGTGAGCCAGAGGGCCCAGGCGCTGAGCAGGACGGGGGAAAGTGAGAGTTGGGGGAAGCGCACAGAAAGGCGGCGGAAGAGCAGAAGGCCGAGGGCGGTGCCGAGGGTGTTGAGCAGGAGATCCCGCAGGCTGGGGTGGCGGCCGGGTAGGTAGACTTGCAGGCACTCGACGAGGGCGGAGAGGGCAAAGCCGAGCAAGAGAGTGCGGTGGGCGAAGCGGGGGGCGGCGAGGAAGCCGAGGGGGAGGTAGGCGAGGAGGTTCAAAATGGAATCGGCCCAATCGCCGGAGGTGCGAGGAGGAGTGAGAGAGAGAAGGCTTGAAAGGGAGGGGGGAGCTTGGGTGAATTGGAAGCGCCAGGGGTAAAGCGAAAGAAAGAGAAGGGCTAGCGCGAAGGCGAGCCAGGGGCGCGGCATAACTAACAGTGTTCCAGACGGGTGGGGAGCAGTGTTTCGATTTGGGATGGCGAGCGGATTGCAAAAGAGAAGAGTGGGAGATAACCCATGAACTTTAACCCGAATAGCGAAGTGGATTTGCGGCCTTTGGAGACGGCGTTTCGCGCCGCCCGCAGTACGGTGAGGTCGAGGACATACGATGTGGTGCCGGACGGCACTTATCAGGTTTCGATTGAAGATGTGACGTTGGGCTATGCGCCGGTGAGCGGGAGCCCGAGCTTGAAATGGATGCTGCGGATTTTGGGGCCGACCGAGCAGCGCCGGGTGCTCTTTAAGTGGAATGCGATTACGGAGCGGAGCCTGCCTTACCTGCTGGACGAGTTGGACCTGTGCGGCATTGAGCTGGACAAGATTGCCGATCTCGAAGGGCATTTGCCGAGCCTGGTGGGCATGCAGCTGGAAGTAGTGAAGCGCACGAAGGGCGAGCGGGCGAATGTGTACATCAACAAGGCGCTGACCAAGCCGGTGCACTACGAAGTGATCGACGAGAGTTTGCCGTTCTAGCGGCTAAGCCTAAGCGCTAGCGAATGCGTTCGATGCGGTAGCCGAGGCCGGAAAGCTCAGCGAGGATGGCGTCGACCTGATCGTTGCCGCGGGTTTCGATGGTGGCTTCAATGGCCGTGTCGCCAAGGGCGACGCCGTGGTAGGCGCGGTCGTGCTCGATGGTGATGACGTTGGCGCGTGCCTTGGCGAAGAGGCCCGTGAGTTGGTGCAGCGCGCCGGGACGGTCCGGAACATTGACGCGCAGGCGGACGAGACGGCCGTCCTTGATGAGGCCGCGTTCGATGATGCGGGAGAGAAAGAGCGGGTCGATATTGCCGCCGCAGATGAGAACGACGGTATTGCGGGAGCGTAGTTGGACCTTGGCGTGGAGCAAAGCGGCAAGGCCCGCGGCGCCGGCCCCTTCGGCGACGGTTTTTTCTTTCTCGAGCAAGTAGAGGATGGCGCTGGCGATTTCTTCTTCTTCAACGGTGACGACGGAGTTGAGGTACTTGGCGGCGAGGGGAAGGGTGATCTGCCCGGTCTGGCGGACGGCGATGCCGTCGGCAATGGTGGGGGCGGCGGGAAGGCGTACGGGAGCGCCCGCGGCAAGAGCGGCGGGGAGCGAGGCGACGCGAGCGGTTTGTACGCCGATGACCTGGATTTTCGGATTGTGTTCCTTGAGGGCGCAGGCGATGCCGCCGATTAAACCACCGCCGCCAACGGGCACGACGACCGCTTCGAGCTCCGGATTTTGGCGCAGGAGTTCCAGGCCGATGGTCCCTTGGCCGGCGACGACGGTGGCGTCATCAAAGGCGTGGACAAAGACGAGGGAATCGCGCTGGCAGGCTTCGCGGGCGGCGGCGACAGCTTCGTCGAAGCTGGCGCCTTCGAGCCGAACTTCGGCGCCGAAGCGCTCGGTGGCGTTGACCTTGGTGATGGGCGCGTGTTCGGGCATGTAGACGACGCAGCGGATGCCGAGGCGTTGGGCGTGGTACGCAAGGCCTTGGGCATGGTTGCCGGCCGAGGCGCAGATAACGCCGCGCTGGCGCTCCTGGGGATTGAGGGTAAGGAGTTTGTTGAGGGCGCCGCGTTCCTTGAAGCTGCCGGTGCGGTGGAGGTTTTCGAGCTTGAAATAGACGCGATGGCCGAGGAAGTCGCTAAAGGTCTCGCTGAACTCGCAGGGGGTGGTGGAAATGGTGGGGCGGATGCGGAGATCCGCGGCGTTGATATCGGCGAGAGAGAGCATGGGGACGCATTAGGCGAGCGGCGGCAGGCTGAGCAGGCGCGCGGCGTTGTTGTAGTAGACCTTGCGCAGGACGGGCGCGGAGAGGCCGATGCCGTAGATGCGCCAGCGGCCTTGCGGGGGAATGGGGGCGGGGGCGTAGTCGAAGTATTCGTCTTCGGTTTCCAGGAAGCGGTAGTAGATTTCGTAAAGCTGGTCGCCGAAGATTTGTTGCGGGGTTTCGAAGCCATTGGGGACAGCATCGGTGCCGAAGAGGATGCGGTCCTGGTATTTGTCGAAGAATTTGCGGGCGGTGCGGGGTTGGCGGCCGAGTTCGCCGACGCGGGCGGCGATATCGACGTGGAGGTTGGGGTAGCGGTCGAGGTCGGCACTGACTGCGCCGAGGTCTTCGGCGAAGTTGCCGGCGTGGAGGGCGACGAATTGGGTTTTGGGATGGCGGGCGATAACGCGGTTGCGGGCGGCGAGGAGGGTGGCGTTGGAAGGGAATTGCGGGCCGTGGAAGCTCCAATCGGGGTGGTTGGAGAGTTCTTCGTAGCGTTCGTTGAATTTGTCGGTGGGCAGGAAGAAGGCGATGGGATCGGAGACATGGATGGCGACGGGGAGATTGAGCTGACCGCAGGTGTCCCAGAGGGGGTCGAAGCGGGGGTCGTCGACGGCGAGGAGCTTGCCGTCGGTGATGTTTTCTTTCAAATAAAGGCCGAGGGTTTTGAGGACTTTGAGGCCGCGGGCGCCGTCGCGTTTGGCCTGGGAGAGGAGGTCGACCTGGGTGCGGGAGTAGTTGGGTTCGGCGGCGCGGGCCCAGGCGGGCTCGGTCATGGTGAGGAAGCGCCCGGGGTGGGCTTTATCGAATTTTTGGACAGCTTCGCGGAGGCCGTTTTCGTAGCCGCCGGTGAGGTTGACGAGAGTGCGGAGGTTCTTGCGGTCCATGGTGGGGAGCAAGTCTTGGGGGGTGGCGATGAACTTGCGGTCGCCGGTGAGGGCGACGCCCTTGGCGGAGCGGGCGGGCCAGCTGAGGTGAGCGTGGAAATCGATGACGGGGAAGGCGGCGCGCGGGACGGGAGTTTCCGGGACCTTCAGCATGCTTTTGGGGGCGTAGTCTTTGAGCGTTAGCTCTTGGGCGGCGGCGAGAGAAGAAAGGCCGAAGCCAAGGAAGGATCTGCGGTTCATGCGGTTTTGTTCTCCAGTTCGGTAAGTAGGGCGATGCATTCGATCATGGCGCGGCCGTTGTGATAGGGGCCTTTCCAGGGGCCGGCCTTGCCCGGTAAATTCTTGCTGGTGGGGAGTTCGCCATTGGCGGGCAGGCTGGCGTGCCATTCGCCGTTTTTCCAATCGATTTGGTGCTTGTCGACAAAGGCCCAGGTTTTGGCGAAGACTTCGAAGTAGCGGGTTTCGCTGGTGAGGCGATACATGGTGAGGGCGCTGACGAGGGTTTCGGATTGGACCCACCAGCTTTTGGTTTGATCGTCGGCGGGCTGGTTGAAGTTGCCCAGATAGTAGAGGCCGCCGTGGGTTTCGTCGAAGCCATATTGGCGGCAATAGGCGAAGTTGGCTTCGAAGAGTTCGCGGTAGGGGTGGATGGGGGTGTTGAGGGCGGCGGCGGCGTCGGCGAGGAGCCAGATGTTTTCAATGTCGTGGCCGTAGCTGATGCGGGCGAAGGCGGGTTCGAGGCGGGGGGTCCAATCGCGGTTGAATTTGTCGGTGGCGGCGACGGGGCTTTTGCGGAGGACGGCGAGAGATTCGATGGCCATGAGCTCGCGGAGGCGTTCGGCGACGAGGGGGGAGCGGGAGGCGCGGTAAAGGGTGGTGAGGGCCTCCATGAGGTGAAGGTGGGTGTTCATGAGTTTGATGCCGGGGCCGGCGCCGCCCATGTAGATGGGTTCGTCCGGGGGCGCGGTGGACCAATCGGGGAGGAAGTATTCGACGTAGCCGCCGTATTGGCCGTCGTGGGATTGCTTTTCGAGGAGGTCGAAGAATTTCAGAGCGAGGTTGAGGGGCTCTTTGCGGCCGGAGGCGAGGGCGTATTCGGCGAGGGCATAAAGAGCGAAGCTTTGGCCGTAGAGGTGTTTGTTGGGCTTGGTGGGTTTGCCGTCGGGAGCGACTTCCCAGAAGAAGCCGCCGTGGCGCTTGTCCCACATTGCGTCGCGGAGGAAGCGGAAGCCGTGTTCGGCGGCGGCGAGCATTTCTTTGGGTTGGTGGCCGAAGCGGGCCAGGCGAGCGAAGAACCAAAGCATGCGGGCTTGGGTGACGATCATGCGCGGGGCGGGGCCTTGGAACTGGCCGAGGGCGTCGTGGTTGAGGTGGAAGCCGCCGCGGGAGCGGTCGAGGGTGGAGGGGTACCAGAAGGGGAGGATGTTTTCGAGGAGGACTTGGCGGCACTTGGTGCGGTAAGCGGCGAGCTCGGCTTTGGTGGGCAGCGGCGGGGCGGCCATAAGGGGCGAGGCAAGGGCGAGAGGGGAAGCGAGGAAGCTGCGGCGCAACATCGAGATTAGTCTATCGTTGGGCGGATTAACGTTTTGGAATCCCGATGCCCAAGGTGCGAATCATTTTGCCCCAGAGGGAGCTGGTGAGGTCGGAGAGGTCGGCGGCTTCGTCGTCGACGGTGATGTTGAAGTGCATGCCGGCCATTTCGTCGCTGGTGGAAAAGCCCCAGGTGACGCGGCGGGGGGGCGAGTGGGGGTTGCGGGGGTTGGCGGCGGTGTTGTTATAGAGGATCTCCATTTCGAGCAGGGTGCCGGCGGGGAGAAGCAGGGGAGTGCGGAGCTGGTAAATGTCCTGCCAGTTGAAATCCCAATCGTCGATGGCGAGGAGGGTGCGGCGGGGTTGGTTGGGGAGCGTGGCCCAGGCGCGGACGCGCTGGGCGAGGAAGTGGGCGTGGGGGATGATTTGCCAGAGGGTGACGTCGACGGGGACTTCAAAGGAATCCTGGACGCGGTAGGCGGCTTTTCCGGGGGGGATGTCGATTTGGTTGGAGGTGAGCGGGATGTCGAGCAGGCGTTTGGCGGGGGCAGAGGGGGCGAAGCGGACGGCGAGGCGGCTTTGGTCGGCTTCGGGTTTGCCGGTAAGACGATAGTGAATTTGCATTACCAGATCGGCACCGGCGGGAAGGCGGACGGCGGTATTGGGGGGCATGCGGAGGGTGCGGTTGCCGGGGCTCCAACCGCCGAGGCTGGAGGTGGGCAGGAAGCCGGGGGAACCGAAGCAGGGATAGCCGGGGCCGGGGTGTTCGGCATCGAGCTTGCGGGCGGCGCCGGAGAGGTCGAAGAAGAAGAGGGCGTGGTGGACGACGGCGGGGTTGCCGGGGAGGAAGCGGAAGGCGTTGATGTAGCGGGGTTGGGCGGCGGCGGTGGGGACAACAAAGCAGCGGTAGAGGTCCCGGCCTTCGGCGGGAAGGGAGTAGGGAGTGGGGAGGGTGAAGGTGAGGTCGAAGGGGGCTTCGGGGGGAGGAGGGGCGAGAGGGGAAGTGCGGGAAGGGGCACCGTGGGGCGCGCCACTGGGTGCGCCGTTGCGGGCCCAGGCGGCGAAGAGGGCGATTTCGCGATTGCTGAGGCGGCGCTCGTTGTGGAAGGGAAGGCTGGCGGCGGTGGCCTTGTAGGGGGGCATATAGCGGGCGGCGGTGACCTCCGCGATGAGTTTGGCATGGCGGGAGGCGGCGAGGAAGGTGTCGAGCGGGAAGGGGCCAACCTCGCCCGCGCGGTGGCATTCGGTGCAGTGGCGGGCGAGGAGGGGGGCGATGTCGCGGGTGTAGGTGGGGGGAGCGCTTGGGCCCCTTTGGGCGCTAATCGGTGGGGCGCTCGCGAGGAGGAGCAACAGCAAGAAAATCTTCGCGGACGCGCTCCATGTATTGCTCGAGCAAATACTGGACGCGGGGGAAGCTGGGGCTGGAGAGGATGAAGCCGACGTGGTGCTTCTTTTCCAGGCGCCAGACAAGCTCGGGGTCGTTGTAGGCGGAGGTGTCGGGGCGCTCTTGTTTGGCAAGGCTGACGAGGAGGCCGGCGTAGTTTTGCTTGAGCTCGGGGAGGGAGTAAAGACCGCGGCCGCCATCGATTTCAATCTTCGCCCATTCGCGCCAGGGGTTGGCGCCAGTGGCGGCTTCAACGAGGTCGGAGATGTGGGCGCCGCCGACGCGGGCGCTGGTTTCGAGGAAGTAAATTTTGCCGTCTTCGCGGCCGTGGATGTACTCGCTGTGGGAGACGCCGCGGAGGAGGCCCATGGCGGCAAGGACTTGCTGGTTGGTGGCGAGGAGGTCGGTTTCGAGCGGGGTGCCGCGCTCGAGGAGGTGGGTGGTGAAGACGCCGCCTTGCTGGCTGACGTCCATGGGGGGGCGGCCGTATTTGCTGGCCACGGCGAAGAGGACCTGACGCTCGCTGACGATGGAATCGACGTGAAAGATGTTGCCGGGGATGTACTTTTCGAGGAGGTAGTTGCTTTGGTCGTCGCCGAGGTTGTTGACGAGGGACCAGAATTCGTCCTTGGAATAAACCTTTTTGATGCCGATGGAGCCGGCCATGAAGCGGGGCTTGAGCACCCAAGGTCCGGGGACGCGATCGAGGAAGGCGTTGACGGAATCGTGGTGGAGGACGTGGATGAAATCGGGGATATTCAGGCCGCGGTCGGCGGCTTGGCGGCGCATTGCGAGTTTGTCGCGGAAATAGCGGGTGGTGGTTTCGCCCATGCCGGGGACGCGGAGGTGTTCGCGGAGAGCGGCGGCCATTTCGAGGTCGAAATCGTCGAGGGGGACGATGCGGTCAAGGATTTCAGTGCGGCCTAAATAGCTGACGGCATTGAGGGTGTGTTGTTTATTCCAGACTTTCTTCTCGTCGGGCATGTAGAAGATTTCGTCGATGGAATCGGTGGGCCACTTGGCGCAATCCTTCAGGCTGTGGGAGGTGAGGAGGAGGACGCGGGCGCCTTGGCGCTTGGCTTCGCGCAGGAATTCATGGCCTTTTTCGTAACTGGCGATGCAGAGAACGGTTAGGGGGCGGACAGCTTCATTTGTCATGAACGGGGTAGGACCTCAGTAGGGCGGACTCGGTTGCTACACTTCACAGGGTATCGAGATGAGCGAAGTTCGTCAGCAAGAAGAAGTGGATTTCCCGGAAAAACTGCGGGGCAGCCGGTGGCGGAATGGGATTGGGTTTGTGGTTTGGGGCCTGAGTTTCGGCAACGCGTTTGCGCACACAGTGGATGTGAATTGGTGGATGGTGCTGTTGGGATCGGTGGTGGTGGCGCCGTTTCACCTGCGGCGGGGAGAGCCGGGATTGTTGATTCCAGGGACTTTCTTGCAGTGGTTGGGGGTGTGGGGAATGGGGGTATGGGGGAAGAATCCGGCGGTGTTTGGGCTGGGGTTGGGGATGGCGCTGCAATCGGCGGTCCCGCTGGCGGTTTATTTGGGGCCAGCGAAAGGGCCGTGGTGGGGGCTGCGGGCGTTGTTATTTTTGCCAGCGATGTGGGGGGGCATGGTGCTGCCGCCCGGAGTGGCGAAGTGGGGATACGGGATTTTGACGTTGATGAGCCTGGAGACGTGGCGCTTTGGGTTGCGCTGGCTGGTGTTCGCGGTGCTGAAGGCGTTGTATCGCTTTCGTCACATTGGCGGGGAGAATGTTCCGGCGCAGGGCGCGGCAGTGGTGGTGAGCAACCATGGCTCCTTGCTGGACGGATGGCTCTTGGGTGCGCACACGCAGAGGATGGCGCGATTTTTGGTTTACGACGCCTATTACAAGAATCCGGTGAGCGCATTTGCGCTGAACCTGTTCCGAACGATTCCGATTTCGCAGGGCGCGAAGCGGGACGTGGTGGAGAGCTTGAAGAGCGCCCGGCGGGTGATTGAAGCGGGGCACATGGCGGGCATTTTTCCGGAAGGCTCAGTGACGCGCAGCGGCTGGTTGAACCCTTTTCAGAAGGGCATTACGCGGATTGTGGAAGGGGCGAATCTGGTGATTGTTCCGACCTATATGGATGGGCTTTGGATGAACGCGTTTAGCTTCAGCGAGGCGGGCTTTCAATTGAAGCTGCCGCGCCTGCACGATGCCGTGGTGGTGGAGTACGGCAAGCCAGTGCCGAGTTCGGTGAAGCCGGGGCAACTGTGGAATGCCGTGAAGGCTTTGGAGGTGAATGCGGCGTTTCGGAGGGGGACGACAGATCCGGAAAAGGCGGCGGCCTACGCGGCGCGGCGGGTGATTTGGATGAAGAAAGGGACGCGGGTGCGGAACCGCTTGGGCGAGGAGAGCGCCGCGGGAAGGGTGTTGGGCTATTGGATGCCGAAGCTGTTTGGGGCGGAGTTGAGTGAAGCGGAGGATTGCGATTTTGAGATCCAGGATGCCGATGCGCCGGATTACGAAACGCGGGCGAAGTGGGTGTTGCTGGTGGAGCGGCGCGTGGACGCGGCGTTTGAAGAAGTAGCGGCGAGGTTTGGCGAGCGGGCGTGTCCGATTTTGGAGGTGCCGGAGTTGGCGGGCATTGGGGCGATTACTTCGCCGCCGGTGGATTTTGCGGGGGAAAAGCAAGGGGGCCGGCGCGAAGGCTACGTGGGGCGGCTACCCTTTGGCGTGGAAGCGCGGTGGACAGCTGATGCTACCGGGGAGGCTTATGAGGTGCGCTCGCCCCAGACGGGGCAGGCGGGATGGGTAAAGGTGGAGTTGCCGGAGGTGGAGGATTTCGGCTGGGTAGGGCGGGAGAAGGCGGGGGGCCTGGTAGATTAGCGGAAGGCGAACCGCCCGAATGAGCACAACAATGCGCATGAATCGATTTGGCGTTCTTATCCTTGTCGTTTTATTGCCACTTGCCCTTTATGCCTTCCAAACGCCGGAGGTTGTTCCGATAGAAGGCATAGTCGTAGACTCATTTTCGAAGAGTCCAATCGCGGACGCCGAGGTTTGGTTGTCTGCGAAGCCGGGCGACAACTCAGGCCAAAAAGTGACGACAGATTCGTTGGGGCGATTTCGAATTGAAATAACGGTTGGGGCCGTAATTTGGATAACGGCGAACAAGGAGGGCTATGCGAAGCCTCCTGATGTATACGCTTCCGCAATACGATTGGAAATTAAGCCGGGTACGAAGCCGAAACCGGTTGTAGTGTCCTTGGATAGAGTTGGTTCTGTTACGGGTCTAGTTTTAGACCGTGATACCTTGCAGCCCATTCCGGAATTGCTTGTATCACCTATGAAGTGGATGTCGCATGAAGGTTCTCTGAGCTTGAGCCCTGCGGGGGAGCCTTCGCGAACCAATTCCAGCGGAGAGTTTCATCTGGTTGGGCTTGCGCCCGGCGAATACATCCTCCAATTTACGCCAAGGCTTGGTCTTCAAATTAAGCCGCCACTTCCTCCGGAACAGTTCCGGAACGAAGAGACCATGGGTTACGGGGTGCAGTACTTCCCCGGAGTTGAATTGCCGCAGAGCGCCTCTCCGGTTGTCCTAAGTGCCGGGTCGAGTGTAAGGTCCATTGAGATGAAGTTGGAGAAGATCCGTCGGGCTTCTCTTCAAGGGTTAGTGGAGTTGTCGCCCGGGCTAGAGGAGTTGGAGGGAAGCGTTCGCTTATCCGTTTTGGAACGGGCCACGCAAGGCGAAGTTCGAGGTTACCGGCAAGTTCTTTCCTTTTCGCTGAAGAGCGAGCGAAACTTTCGCTTGGATGGCCTTTCGCCCGGGGAGTATCTCTTGCTAGGAAGTGTGGAGCCAGCGTTGCCCGATCGGCGGCTGGCAGGAATAAGCTCCTTCAAAGTGGAGGATCGGAGTTTGGACGGCGTTGTTGTCACGCTGTCTTCCGGCCTGCGGATCGGTGGCTCGATTCGCTTTGACTCAACCTCAGAAGAAGAAGTTGACAAGCTAAGCAACGTCGCGCAAAGCAAACGAACACGCGTTTTTTTCAGCCTATTTTTGAGAATGGGATTCCCAGGGGAGCAGGCTGGCCAAGTTGTTCGCTGGCCCGAAGGCAAGTTCGAATCGGGCCTAATGTTTCCCGGTGAATTTGATGTGACGCTGAAGGGATTGCCCGAGGGATGGGCATTGAAGGAGATTAGGGTGGCCAATCGAATTCTTCCGTCTCTGAAGCTGGATTTGAAGCCAGGTATTGAGCAGCAGCAATTGGAACTTGTTGTTGGGCGGGCTGACGCCACGCTGCGCGTGAAAGTAAAGGATGGATTCGACGCTGGCGGGCCGTCAAACGTGTTGTTAGTACCAATTCGTGACGACATGGCTTGGTCCGTACGGAATGCGCAGCAAGCCTTTGCTGATAGCTCAACAGATGCAGTTTTGAGCGGACTCCTTCCGGGACGATATCTTGTTCTGGCCTATCCCGTCGGCGCCCCTTGGCGGAACCTAATTTTGGGACCTAGCGCGCTACAAGGTGCTCAGGAAATCGAATTAAAATCGAGCGCTACGGCCACCGCAGAGGTCCAGATTTCCTCCTGGAGCAAGTAGCAATTGGCTCACTTTCACCTCATTTCAGCTTCATGGCCGCATATTTTTTGAAGTGTTCGGCGGGGTTGAAGGTGGCGGTGTCGCCGGGGTGGATGATGACGCGGTAGCGGAAGCGGGCGCTTTCGCCGGGCTTAAGGACGAGAGAGCCGTCGGCAGTTTTGTCGCGCTTGAAATCGTGGAGGCCGAAGGGGTTGGCGGCAAAGAGGCCGTAGGCGCGGGAGTGCCAATAGGTGGGATGGCGGAGGGAGGAAGGGTGTTCCATGATGGTGATGCCGACGGGTTGGCCATCGATGAAGCCGGAATAATCCACCCAGGGGCTGGCCGAGCCCCAGACCTGCTTTTCGCCGGAGACGCCATCGGCGCGGGTCATTTTGCCGCCGGATTCTTCTTCAAGGGCGCGGAGGAGGCGGATGGCAAAAAAGCCTTCCTTGGTGTCGCCGAATTTGGCTTCGGTGGCGGCAGTGAGGGTGAAGTCGAAGTCGATGGTGCGGAGCTGGGGGTCGGCGTAGAAGGTCATGGTGCGGAGTTCGGTGAGCAATTTGGTGCCGGTGCCGTCGATCCATTCGTGGGTGGTGGTGAGGGTGCCGGATTTTTTGCCGCTTTTGAGCGTGTTGACCTTCACGGTGCGGACTTCGCCGCGGCCTTTGCCGACGCCTTTTTGGGTTTTTTCGTTGGCCCAAAAGTCGTAACCGTTTACGTCGCCGTGGGTGAACCAGAGGCCGCGGTGGTGGGGGTGGTCGCGGCGCTCGCCTTCGACAAGATCCATGGGGAAGCTGCGGGAGACCTGTTGGCCGGTGGCGGTGCGCAAGGGGTGGAGGTATGGCTTGGTGGCGGCGGCGCTGGTGAAGAAGTCCGAAAAGTGCTGGCCGTTGATTTCGATGCGGATGCGGTCCGGGGCTTGGGAGAGCTTAACCTGGGCCGGCAGCAAGAGGGCGGAAAGGGCAAGAAGTGTGAAGTAGCGCATAAGAACACCAACATCATATCGAAGGCAGGACATTGAAGGCAGAGAGGGGTTAGTTACAATGAACGGGAAGGAGGACAGCAATGGGACCCTTGGGCTGGCAAGAGACCGTGTTTATATTTTTGCTTGCGCTGCTCATTTTTGGCCCCAAAAAACTGCCTGAGCTGGGCCGGAACATCGGCAAAGCTCTCACAGAGTTCCGCCGTGCTTCGAGTGAATTGCGAGCCACGTTTGACCGCGAGATGGCCAACATTGAGCGGGAGACGGGGGGGATCAAAGAGGAAGCCAACAAGTTGACGGGCGACCTTTACAATTCCTACTATGACAATCCACACGAGCACCAGAAGTACCCTGGCCATGAAGATTATGGCTACAACTACGACGGTTACAGCTATCCGGACTATACGCCGGATGAGGTGACGAGTAGCAACGAAGAGGGTACGCAACTGGCGGATGGTTCGGCCACGGCGGAAAGCGCCACGGCCAACGGAGAGAGCACAATTGCCGAGGGCTTTACGATAGCCCCAGCGGAAGGAACAGTTGCCGTTGGCAGCGAAGAAGCGCCAGCGGTTGTGTCCACAGCGGAAAGCGCAACGGAAAAGGCTAAAGATCAGCAAGCGTAGACTGGCGCAGTAGCCGGAGACGTTTCGAGGACAAACGAATGCCGCAGGACGAGCAAGACAAGAGTAGTGTGCCCACGCCGGAGGAGCCGGAAGCCGAAGGGCAGTTGGCGGAAGAGGTTGTGGGTCCGGCTTATGGCGAGATTGTGACGCTGAAGCGGGAGACGCCTCCGGCGCTGACCGTCGCACCCGCGGCGCAATCGGCCCCGCCGCCGCCACCCCCTCCGCCCCCGCCCGCCAGCGAGGACGAAGAGGAAGACGAAGACGAGGACGGCATGCTGCGGATGAGCTTCCTGGAGCACCTGGAAGAGCTGCGTTCGCGGTTGGTGAAGATTGTGGTGGGGATGCTGGTGGGCTACGGCTTCTGTTTGCTCTTTGCCAAGAAGCTTTGGGCTTTGGTGCAAGAGCCTGCGGAAGCAGCATTGCGGCAAAACGGGTTTGAAACCACGCTCATTTTCACGAAGGCGATTGATGGCTTCATGGTGATCTATGTGAAGCTCCCGCTGCTGGCGGCTTTGTTCGTAACCTCGCCGTGGATCTTGTGGCAGGTGTGGGCCTTTATTGCGCCAGGGCTGTACAAGAAGGAGCGGAGGTTCGCCGCGCCCTTCGTCATCTGCACGGCAGGCCTATTTGTTGCGGGCGGGGCGTTTGCCTACTTTGTGGCGTTTCGCTTCGGATTGTCGTTTTTGTTGGGCATCGGCATGGATGTGAACGTCAAGCCGATGGTGGAAATTGGCGAGTACTTCGATTTGTTTGTGAACGTGATGTTGGGAATTGGGGCGACGTTTGAGTTGCCGATTCTCATTTTCTTCCTGACCATGCTCCGCATTGTGACGCCGGGCTTCTTGATTGAACATTCGCGCTACGCGATTTTGGGCATCACGGTACTGGCGGCAGTGATTACGCCGACGCCGGACATTGTGAACCTGCTGATTTTCGCGGTGCCGATGATCCTGTTGTATTTTGTGGGCGTGTTCGCGGGATATCTACTGGTGCTGTCGCGAGAGGGCAAGCGATTCCCCTGGCATATCATCCTTATGATCATTGGGGCAGTGGCGCTGGTGGCAGCTGGAGCTGTGGCCGCGATGGTGCTGCGCTTTGGCTATCATCTGCAGCCGGCCTGGCCGTTCATCGCAAAATAGTTTGTGATGAAGTAGGGGGGATAAAATTGAACTGTATGGAAGTTCCACTCAGTTCCAAGCGCAGAGCTTTTCTCGAGGAGAGAGTAAGGGCGGGCCGCTTCGCCAGCGTCGCAGAGGCACTGGATGAGGCACTCCAGCAGTGGGAAGAGAAAGAGCGATTACGGATCGAAATCCTTGCCGGGTTGGATTTGGCGCAAAGGTCGCTGGAGGTAGGTGGTGGACGAAGGATTGAGGGGCAGGGCTTGATCCAACTTGGGGAAGAGATTAAGCGGCGCGGACGGTTGGTGAGCCAGTAGTTAGTTCCAGCCGGCTTGGCCGTTCATCGAAAAGTAGTTTGTGGTGAAGTAGGGGAATGCTGGATTTTTCCCCTCAAGATGGTGCGCGGGCGGGTGTGTTGGCGGAGGCGGCGGGGTTGAAATTATCGCTGTTTGTGCAGGACCCGGAGGTGTTGGCCGAGCTGCAAAAACTGCCGGAGGAACTGCGCGAACGTTTTGCCCTGCAGGCCTTGCGCATTGGGGTGCTGGCTTTGCGGCAAGCGAGCGGGCAAGTGGATGCAGAGGCGATTAAGAAGGCGGGCGAGGGCGTGGTGCGCGAGTTGGAGCGCGTGGTGAGTGAGGATATCCGGGGCGAATTTGAGAAGGCGCTGCGGGAATATTTGAAGCAGCAGGACGAGACGCTACGGAAGAATCTGGGGCAACACATGGGTGCGGAGAGCCCGATCTTTAAGGCGCTGTCACCGACCGACGCGGCGGGCGTGCAGCAACAGTTGAAAGCGAGCATGGACCGGCTGCTCGAAGAACGGCAGCAAAAGATTCTGGAGCAATTTTCGCTGGACAACGGAACCTCGGCGTTGAGCCGCCTGGTGCACCGGGTGCAGCAGACGAACCGGGAACTGCATGAGCAGTTGACGGGGACGATTGAAAAGGCCGCCAAAGACGCGCAGGAATTCCAAACGCAGGTGAGGGAAGCGCTGACGGCGATCCAGACGAAGAAGACCGAGGCGGCGAAATCCACGCTGCAGGGCAAGGACTTTGAGGCGGCGCTGGGGGAGGCGCTGGCATTGGAAGCGGAAAAGGGGGGAGAGATTTTTACCGCGACCGGTGCGCAGCCGGGATTGATCAAGTTCAACAAGAAGGGCGACTATGTGACCGAGATGGGTCCGGAGCATGTGGCGCAAGGGGCGAAGATTGTTTGGGAGGCCAAGAGCGCGCAGGCATTTCCGCTCAAAGAGGCGCTGGCGGAACTGGAAGAGGCGCGCAAGAACCGGGATGCGCAGGTGGGCATATTTGTGTATTCCACGAAGAGCCCATCGGCGCCCGCACAAATCCTGAGCCGCTATGGGAATGATTTGGTGGTGAGTTGGGATTCGGAGGACCGGAGTACAGATCTCCACCTGCAAGCCGCGCTGTGTGTGGCGCGCGCATTGTTGGTGCGGCAAAAGGCGGAACAGCAAGACGGGAACAAAATTGTAGAAGGATTGGCCAAAGCGGCGGGAGAAATTGAGCGCCAGCTTGCGGGACTAGGGGACATAAAGACCTGGGCAAGTACGATTCGCTCCAATGGAGAAAAGATTGAAGACAAGGCTGCGAAGATGAAGGCCGCGCTGGAGGCGGAGATTGCTGCTGTGAATGGCCAGATTGCGGCGCTGAAGACTAGCGCTTAAAAAACCAGAGCCAGAAATACTGCTGGCCGGCGCCGTGGCGGTACCGGGGTTCGAAGCCGCAGCGTTCGGCCATGGCGACGGCGTCTTCGTCGCTAAAGGGGACGCCGAGCCAGGTGTCTTCGGGGTTGGTTTGAATGGAGGTGTCGCCCTGCACCTGGAACTTGAACAGCGCACCGGGGCGGAGGAGGCGGTGGACTTCGCGGACGTAGTTCTCGATGACTTCGCGGCTGGGGATGTGCTGGAAGACGATGCTGGAGAAGGCGAAATCGTAGGGTCCGGCGGGGAGAACGGCAAGGTCCGTGCCGTTGTTCTGATAGACGTGGGCGTTGGGAAAATCGCGCAGGCCGGAGCGGGCTTGGGCGACCATTTCTCCGCTGACATCGACGGCGTGAACTTCGCCAAAGCGCTTGGCGAGGGCGCGAGTGACGCGGCCGGCGCCGCAGCCGATTTCGAGCACATGCATGGCGCCGGGTTCCCTGCCCTGGCAAATGTTGGTGAGGTCCGTTTCGATTTCTTCGCGAACGGTTTGCTCACCGGAGGCGTAGAACTCTTCGTCGGTCCAATCCTCCTTGGCGGTCTGGACGTAGTATTTGGCGTTTTCGCGGGCGCGAGCGTCCCAATCGGCACGCATTTTGGCGAGTTGCTGGCTGAGATCCATCGAATCTTCTATTGTAGAAGGGATGCGGGTTTGCATACTTGGATTGTTGATGGTGAATGCGGCGCTGGCCGAGCGCGTGGAAGCTCTCGGGCGGGTGTGGGAGGTGCCGTACGCGGCGGAATGGGCGGGGTCGGCGGAAGAATTAAAGATGTTGGTGGCGAGGCCGCAAGAAAAAGACCCACGGGCGCCGGTGCAGTATGCGCTGTTGGTGGGAGAGGAGTTTGGCAGCTTTCGCCTGGAATGTGAAGTGAAGCGGGAGTCGGGGAGTTTGATCCTGGTATACGCATGGCAGAGCCCAAGGCATTTCAACTATGTCCACTTGAGCGTGGATTCGCCTGAGAAGCAACCCGTGCACAACGGGGTGTTTCATGTGTTCGGTGGCGACCGCTCGCGCATTTCGGTGACGGAAGGGGCGGGGTCGTTGCCGACAACGGAATGGACGCCCGTGGTGCTGGACTACGACGCGAAGACGGGCGTGATGAAAGCGACGGTGGGGGGTAAGGAATATCCGAGCCTGGTGGCGGCGGATTTATCGTTGCGGAAGGGGCGCGTGGGGCTGGGTTCGTTTTTCGAAACGGCGCAATTCCGGAGGCTGCGGGTGACGGCGAGGTAGGAGCAAAATTCGCTATATTGGTAGGCGGTGAGATGCGAGAGCGGCTGAATCGGGCGGTCTCGAAAACCGTTGAACCCGAAAGGGTTCCGTGGGTTCGAATCCCACTCTCACCGCCACTTCTTTACGTCAATACCTTTCTTGTGCTTGGGGTCGGCTAGGATGCTCATATAGGCAAAAGTCCAACAAAGTAGCCCATGGTAACCAAGCCGGAAGATCCCTCTTCTTTACTCGATCAATTGCTGCTCCATTCGAGGGAAACCGAATGGATTGAGTTCAAGCACAACAACTCCAACCCGCATGAGATTGGCGAATATGTTTCAGCTATTTCAAACGGGGCAGCTCTTCAGGGTAAGGCCACAGGCTACATAGTCTGGGGGATCGCGGATGGTAGCCACGAGATTGTGGGAACTACCTTTGAGGGCAAGCGCGAGAAAGTCGGCAATGAGGAGATCGAGAACTGGTTACTGCGGCTTCTAAGCCCGAGAGTTGATTTTTCAATCCATGAATTCAACCGAGGCCGTGCGCGTCTCGTGATTTTTGCGATCCAGGCGGCGAACTCGACACCAGTGCGCTTTTCCGGCGAAGAGTTTCTTAGGGTTGGAAGCTACAAGAAGAAGTTGAAGGACTATCCGGAAAAGGAGCGTCGGCTTTGGCAGATCCTCTCGACTAACAGTGAGGACTGGTCAGCAATGGTTGTGGAGGGCGCAACCCTCGAAGACTTGGACCGGGAGGCAGTACTGTTTGCCCGGCGGCAGTACAGCGAGAAGTTCCCGCAGCAGTCTTCGGAGGTAGAGGCTTGGGATGATGGAACGTTTTTGAACAAGGCGAAGGTGTGCATCGGCGGGAGGTTGACGCGGAGTGCGCTTTTGCTGCTTGGAAAATCTGAGTCCGCACATTTCCTTTCTCCGGCCCATGCTCAGATCGCTTGGGTATTGAAGGATGAGAACAATCAGGAGTTAGACTACCGTCATATTGAGGTGCCCTTCATCCTAGCTGGAGAGAAGGTCCTTCATCAAATTCGGAATTTAACCATCCGGCACCTCCCGAGTGGTACGCTTTTCCCGCACGAAGTCACCCAGTATGATCCATGGGTAATTCGAGAGACCCTGCACAACTGTATTGCCCATCAGGACTATTCCATGGGCGGGCGCATTAACGTCGTTGAGTCGCCGGATGCTCTTCTCTTCTCAAATCTAGGCGCATTCATTCCTGGCAGCGTGGAGGAGATGATCCGAAGCGATTCTCCACCGGAAGTTTACAGGAACAGGTTCCTGGCGCAGGCAATGGTGAATCTGAACATGATCGATACGATCGGCAGCGGAATCAAGCGAATGTTCCGGCGACAGAAAGAGCGAAGTTTTCCGATGCCGGACTTCGATTTGAGCAACCCCAAGAAGGTTGTTGTTCGGCTAAGCGGTCAAGTTCTGGATGAAAACTACACACAGCTGTTGCTTCGGCAGACAGACTTGGATCTGCTGGATGTGATTGCTCTCGACAAAGTCCAGAAGAAGCGGCCACTCGATGACGATTCTTTCAGGCGGCTCAAGGGACGAAGATTGATCGAGGGTCGGCGTCCGAACCTGTTCGTCTCGGCGAACATTGCAGCCGCAACGGGAGACAAAGCTTCATACATAAAGAGCCGTGCGTTCGACAAGTCGTACTACAAGAGCTTGGTCAATGAGTTCCTGAAAAAGTTTAAGGAGGCCAGCAGAGCGGATCTGGACAATCTTTTGTTGAACAAATTGTCGGATGCCCTGACCCTGCGTCAGAAAAAAGCTCTTATTGCGAATTTGCTGCAGGAGATGAAAAAGTCGGGAGAGGTAGAAGTTCTGGGTGCAACCCGCTGGGCAAAATGGCGAGCCGGGGTAGTGGCAGATGAAGTTAGAGACGATGCGGAAGATTAGCTAGAGAAACGGCTAGCGGGCCTCGTAAGTGCTTGTTTGCAAAGGAGATCTCTCTAGCTAGAAGTGCTCCAGTCCGGGAACACTAGTTAGAGCATTCTGCCCTGCGCTAGATAGAGGCGGGAAGCGCCTGCTAGTTGTGGCGCGGGGGGGCTGGTTTGCCCTTTAGGGTGTCGGGGAAGTCGGCGGCTTTGGGGCCGGCGGGGGCGCGGAGGTTTTGCTGGTTGAGGGTACGGTCCGCGTTGAGGGGGATGTACATGCCTCCGGTTTGGTTGAGGATGTCGAACATCTCTTTGTTCATGCGCTGGATGATGGCTTTGTGGTCGGGCGAATGAATGAGATTGCGGGTTTCGAGGGGGTCTTCGTGGAGGTCGTAGAGTTCGTCGACGTCCCAGATGCCCTGGTAGCGGATGTATTTGAAGCGATCGCCGCGGAGGGCGTGGATGGTGGGGGTTTGGGGGAAATTGCGTTCCCAATAGTATTCGTAGAGGAGGCCGGTGCGCCAGGCGATTTTTTCGCCGCGGAGGAGGGGCAGGAAGCTGCGGCCTTGCATTTCCGGCGTGGCTTGGAGGCCAGCGGCTTCGAGGCAGGTGGGGCCGATGTCGATATTGGCAACCACTTCGTTGAGCTTGGCCCCGCCACGGGCCAACTGCGGGCATTGTGCGAGGAAGGGCACTTTCATGGACTCTTCGTAGGCCGTGCGCTTATCGATGAGGCCGTGTTCGCCAAAGGCAAAGCCGTTGTCGCCCATGTACATGACAAGGGTGTCGTCGAAGAGGTTGTTCTGTTTGAGCCAGGCGTTGACCCGGCCAATGGAATCGTCGACGGCGCAGAGGGCTTCGGCGTAGCGCTGGTAATACTCGGCGATGTCGAGCGTGGAATGGTAGGGGTAATCGACGCCGTGCCAGGAGTTGCGCTGGTTTTTCACCCAGAGGGGGACGTGTTGGGAATCCTGGGGTGGGGCGAAGGTTTTGGGATAGACGAATTTCTTGCCGGCGAATTTGCCTTTGTGGCGCGGGGCGGGCTCGAACTCGGCGTGGACGGCTTTGTGGGAAAGGTAAAGGAAAAAGGGGCGGTTGGCGTCGCGGCGGTTCAGAAAATCGAGGGCGTAGTCGGTGAGTTCGTCGGTGATGTAGCCTTTTTGGGGGACGCGCTGGCCGTCGATGTTCAGGCCGTTGCGGGAAGGGTTATAAGTGCCTTGGCCGCGGAAACTGACCCAGCGGTCGAAGCCGGGTTGGGGGTCGTCGCTTTCGCCGCCCATGTGCCATTTGCCGATGAAGGCAGTTTGGTAGTTGGCCTGCTTTTGGAGCAGTTGGGGGAAATAGACAGTGTTGGGCGGGATGGGGTTGTTGTTGTCGACGACGCGGTGCTTGTGGGCGTATTGGCCGGTAAGGATGGAGGCGCGGGAGGGCGAGCACAAGGCGGTGGTGACAAAGGCATTGGGCGCGTGAAGGCCGTTGCGGGCCATGGCGTCCATGTGCGGGGTTTCGAGCCAGCTTTGGCCTTGGAGGAAGCCCATGGCGTCGTAGCGATGGTCATCGGCCAGCATGAAGATGATGTTCCGGGGCCGGCGGCCACTTTGGGCGGCGAGGGGTGCGGCAGCCAAAGAAGAAAGGAAGTTGCGGCGTTGCATGGTTTCCTTTAGAGCGGCAGGATTTCTTCGCGGAGCGGGTCGAATTTCAAGCGGCGCTTTTGCAGGTAAGCAATGTTGCCGAGGTGGCTGGCTTGGGCCGAGCGGTGGCCAATGTAAACATCGCCGTTGGGGAGCTTGCGCGACGCCATGCAATCGAGGAAGTTTTCGACGTGCTCGATGGTTTGGTCCTTGGTGCTCTTGACGATGGTGGGCTTCGCATCGCGCTCTTTGGGCCAGTATTGGTATTCGCCGCGGGTGATCCAGAGGCGGCCTTCGGTGCCGCACATTTCAACGCCAGCGCCGCGGATGCCCGGGGCGAGGGTGGCTTCGAAGGTGGCGGTCCATTCCTTGGGGTACTCGAGGAGGACGTGGATGGTGTCGGGGGCGGTGCGGCCATCTTTGTAGTGATAAACGCCACCAGCGGCAACGGCGGAGATGGGGTCGTCTTGTTCCATGAACATGTGGACGACGTCGATCCAGTGGGTGAAGAGGTCGGTAACCTGGCCGCCGCCAAAATCGAGGAAGGCGCGGAAGTTGTAGTATTGCTGCGGATCCCAATCGCGCCATTTGACGGGGCCGAGGAAGCGGGCCCAATCGAGGTTGGAGGGCCGGGAGGCAAGGGTGGCGGGGGCCTTTTGCAGGTGGGCGCCGTTGCCGTGCCACCAGGTGCGGGCGAGGGTGATTTTGCCGAGTTTGCCGGAGTCGATGTATTCCTTCTTGGCTTCGAGGTAGTGGCTGCCGGAGCGCTGTTGCATGCCGACCTGGCAGATGCGGTTGTTGACGCGGGCAGCTTTGACGATGTGGGGGCCTTCTTCGATGGTGAGCGTGAGGGGCTTTTCGACGTAGACGTCTTTACCGGCGTTGAGGGCGTCGATGGTGCAGCCGGCGTGCCAGTGGTCCGGGGTGGCGATGAGGACGGCGTCGAGAGATTTTACTTCGAGGAGCTTGCGGTGGTCCACAAAGCCTTGGGAGCCGGGGTAGGTGGTGAGGGCTTTGTCGCGGCGCTCGCCCCAGACTTCGGCGATGGCCTGGACATTGACGCGGGAAGTATCGTTGAAGACCTTGGTGACATACATGCCACGGCCACCGGCGCCGATGAGGCCGAGGTTGATCTTGTCGTTGGCGCCGAGGATGCGGGAATAAGAAGCGGCGGTGAGGCCTGCGGCGGCGGCGCGCAGTGAAGTACTCAGAGCGTTGCGGCGAGTAAGCATGTCGGGATTTTATCACTTGCTAACCTGAAGCTAGTTGGCATGAAGGACGCAGTGATTCACGTAGTGGGCGCGGGGCTGGCGGGTACAGAAGCAGCCTGGCAATTGGCGAAGGCGGGGCACCGCGTGCGCTTGTACGAAATGCGGCCCGAGCGGAGCACGGAAGCGCACAAGACGGGAGACCTGGCGGAGCTGGTGTGCAGCAATTCCTTGAAAAGCGAATCGGAGAACACGGCGCCGTGGTTGTTGAAAGAAGAGCTGCGGCGGCTGGGGAGCTTGCTGTTGGAAGTGGCGCAAAGGACGCGAGTGCCGGCGGGGCACGCCTTGACGGTGGACCGCGTGGAGTTTGCGCGGCAAGTGACGCAGGCGATGGAGGGGGCTCGCAACATTGAGCTGGTGCGGGAGGAAGTGAAGGAATTGCCCGAGGAGGGACTGGTGATTGTGGCGGCGGGGCCGCTGGCCAGCGAGGCGCTGGTGGAGGCGATCCGGCAAAAGACGGGAAGCGAGCGGCTTTATTTTTACGACAGCATCAGCCCGATTGTGGACGCCGATTCGATTAATTACGAGGTTGCGTTTGCGGCGTCGCGGTGGGGGAAGAGCTTGGATGGGACGGACGACTATGTGAACTGTCCGTTGAGCCGCGAGGAGTATGAGGCCTTTGTGGATGCACTTCTGGCGGGGGACAGTGTGCCGTTTCACATTGATGCCGACAACCCGAAGACGCCGTTTTTTGAGGCGTGTTTGCCGATTGAAGAATTGGCGCGGCGGGGGCGGGATACGTTGCGCTTCGGGCCGATGAAGCCGGTGGGGCTGGATGATCCGCGGACGGGGCGGTGGCCCTATGCGGCAGTGCAATTGCGCAAGGAGAACGCGCGGAGCGACAGCTATAACATGGTGGGCTTTCAAAACCATTTGCGCTTTGGAGAGCAGCAGCGGATCTTGCGGATGATTCCGGGCCTGGAGCGGGCCGAGTTTTTGCGCTACGGGCAGGTGCATCGCAATACCTACATCAACGGGCCGGCGCTGTTGAACGAAAGTTTGCAATTGAAGAGCGAAGAGCGGATTTTGTTCGCGGGGCAGATTTCGGGAGTAGAGGGCTACGTGGAAAGCATTGCCACGGGGATGGCGGCGGCGCATACGGCGATGCAGATGCTGGGCGGGGAGGGAGTGAGGGCATTTCCGCGGGCGACGGCGCTGGGGAGTTTGTGCGCGTATGTGGCGGGGGCTGACACGGCGAATTATCAGCCGGCGAACATTACGTTTGACCTGCTGCCGACGCTGGATGAGGCGACGCGGAAAAAGTTCAAGAAAGACAAAAAGGCCCGCCACGCGGAAGTGTGCCGGCGGGCGCTGGAGAGCCTGGATGAGTATCTCTGCGTCGCTCAATGAAAGGTTTGCGCCGTATCCGGATTCGGCCCTGAAGCGGGCGGTGGTGGAATTTCTGGAGCAGCGGCAGGTGGAGACCCCCAGCGCGCACACAGTGAGAAACTATGCGGCGGACTTGGCGAGTTTTCTGGGTTATTTTTCCGCGCCGGGGATGACGGCGCCCGCGCCGGACGAGATTGGGTTGCCGGAATTGCGGGAATGGATGGCGGCGCTCTATGACCAGCAATTGGCCGCGGTGAGCATCCGGCGGCGGGTGAGCTCGTTGCGGAGCTTTTTCGAGTATTGCTTGCTGGCGGGGATTTGCGATAAGAATCCGGCGAAGTATCTACGCTTGCCCAAGGCGCCGAAGAATGCGCCGCATGTATTGAATGCGGATGCGGCTAATTATCTGGTGGACATGACCGGGGCGGAGCAATTGAAGCGGCCCTATCCGGAGCGCGACCGTTTGATCCTGGAAGTGCTGTACGGGTGTGGCTTGCGGGTGAGCGAGTTGGTGGGGTTGAACGAAGAGGACGTGGATACCGAGCAGCGCTGGTTGAAGGTGACGGGCAAGGGCAACAAGGAGCGGTTGGTACCGATGAGTGCAGAGGTGGTGGTGGCCTTGGAGGAGTATGCCAAGAAGCGGCAGCCGCGCGAGGGAGAGCGGGCGGTGTTGTTGAATTACCAGGGGAAGCGCTTGAGCACGCGGGCGGTGCATGACATTTTGCGCTTTTACGGGAAGATGCTGTTGGGGGACCCGAGCGTGCATCCGCACGCGCTGCGGCATAGCTATGCCACGCATTTGTTGAATGCGGGGGCGGACCTGCGGGCGATCCAGGAACTGCTGGGGCATTCGCAATTGTCCACGACGCAGATTTATACGAAAGTGGCGATTGAGGACCTGGAACGTGTCTACCAGCAAGCCCATCCCAAAGCCTGAAGAAGGATTGTTGCGCCAAGCGGAGCAACTGCAATACTTCACGATTGCCTACAACGGAGCGGAGGCGGTGGTGGCGTTGGCGAACGCGCAACAAACGGAGAGCCTGGCGCTGTTTAGCTTTGGGCTGGATAGCGTGATTGAGTTTTCGGCTTCGCTGGTGGCGCTGGGGCTGCTGAAGCAGCTATGGAGCGAGCGGATGGCGGGGCGTGCGATTGCGGTCAGCCTGTTTTTGCTGGCGGCGTGGACGGCCTACGAAGCGATTGAGCGGATTGCCAGCCAGGAGGCGGCGAGGACGAACTGGATTACTTTGGCGATTGCGGCGGCGAGTGTGGTGGTGATGCCATGGCTGGCGGCAACGAAGCGGCAGGTGGCAAGGCAATTGGGCAGCCGGGCCTTGGAGGGGGAAGTGGCGCAGACGGACTTTTGCTTTTACTTGTCGGTGATTCTGTTGGCCAGTAGTTTGGCGCAGTGGATGTTGGGGTGGACGCAGGTGGACGCAGTGGGGGCGCTGTTGATGACGCCGTTTTTGTGGGGGGAAGCGCGAAGGGCCTGGAAGGGCGAAGCATGTGGCAGCTGCGGAAGTTGCCACTAATTGAGAAACAAATTGATGGTGCAGGAGGTGGGGGTCGAACCCACATGCCAAGTGAATGGCGCGGGATTTTGAGTCCCGTGCGTCTGCCAGTTCCGCCACTCCTGCACAGAATCCAGCATTTCTTATCGTAGCAAAACTGCAACGCAGCTAAGCTGAAAGAACATGGCAAAGAAGTGGAACTTTTATCTGAAGGTGCTGGTGTTGGAGGACGAGGAAGACGAAGTGAAGCCGGAGCGGATGGCGCGGGAATTGACGCGGCAATTGGAAAAGGTTTACGGAGTGCGGAGCGCGGAGGTGACGAGTATTACTTCCGAATAGACGCGCCGGAAGTAGGTGTCGGTCATGGAGGCGATGTAATCGGTAATGCGGAGGGGCAGGGGGCGGTCTTCGTACTCCGGGGCGGGCGGAAGGGCTTGGGGATGCTGGAGCCAGTATTGGAAAAGCTGCTGGATTTCGGCGGCGGAACGTTTGCGCTCTTCGAGTAGGATTTCCGTTTGGTAAACGCGCTGGTGGAGGAAGGCCTTCATGGCGCGGGCCGTTAAGGCGGCTTCCGGAGTGTAGCGGGCCAAGCGTTCGGGATGTTGGCGAACGGCGGCGACGGATTCCGCTTGGGAGGCGGTGGCAGCTTCGATGGTGCCTAGCATGAGGCCGCGCATGAGCTGATCGATGAGGCGGCGGAGCACCTCGTGCAGCAGGATGCGCTCTTCGGCGGCGGGGAACTGGGTTTGGACCGATTCCAGATGTTCGGCGGCAGTGGGGACGGCGGCGGCAAACTCGGCGAGGGTGAAGAAGCCAGCGTCGTGGGCGTCGTCGGTATCGGCGGTGTTATAGGCGATTTCGTCAACCCAATCAATGAGCTGGGCTTCGAGAGGAGGGCGCAGGGCGGGCAGGTATTCGGCGAGGGGGCCGGTGGTGTTGGCGGGGAGATCCCGCGAGTGTTTGACGATGCCTTCGCGCACCTCGAAGGTGAGGTTCAGGCCCGGATACATGGCGTAGCGGTGTTCGAATTTTTCGATGATTTCCAGGGCGTGGAGGTTGTGTTCGAAGTGGAAGCCGTAGGGGGCAAGGACGGCGTTGAGGGCGGCTTCTCCGGCGTGGGCAAAGGGAGGGTGGCCGATGTCGTGCGAGAGCGCGAGGGCTTCGGCGAAATCGTCGTCGAGGCCGAGAACTTTGGCGGCGGTACGGGCGAGCTGGGCGACTTCGAGAGTATGGGTGAGGCGATTGCGGAAGTGGTCCGAGAGGCCCTGGGGGAAGACCTGGGTTTTGGCCTCCAGGCGGCGGAAGGCGCGGGAATGGACAATGCGGTCGCGATCGCGCTGAAAGTCGTTGCGAAAGGAGGGGAGGGGCTCCGGAAAGCGGCGGCCGCGACTATCCCGCACATCAAAGCGAAGATGTGCCAGAGCGCCGGGGCGAAGCATGGTTACTTTTTCGCAGCGGGGGGAGCAGGGGCGGCCGGCAAGGTGCCCAGAATTTCGAGGGCGGGAGAGCTGATGGGCGAGCGCTCGCTACGCAGGGGCTCCAGCAGCTTGCGCGCTTCTTCCGGCTTGGTCTTGGCGATGGAACGGGCGAGGGCGAGGGTGGCCTGTTCTTTGGGGACCATGTAGGTGGGCTTGGCGAGAATTTCGCGGTAGAGCTTTTCGGCTTCTTCGGTGCGGTTTAGGCTGGTGTAGTATTCCGCAAGGCTGTAGCGGGCGAGGTTTGCCGTTTCGGCATCGGCCTTCAAGGATTCTTTCCAGATCTCCTCAGCCTTGGTGGCATTGCCAGCTTCCATTTCGAGGTTGCCGGTGAGGTACTTGGCAAGGTTGGCCTCTTCGCTGCCAGGGTACTTGGTAATGACAGAATTGAAGCCATCCTTGATCTTCTTGGTGGTTTCGGTGTCGCGGGTTTGGGCTTCGGCCACCAGGCCAACAACTTCACTGAAGGCCTGTTGGCGTTCCAACTTTTGGGCAGAGTAATAGGTCCAGCCGGCGTAACCGCCGATGGCGAGAACGACCACCCCGACAATGGCAAGAATGACTTGCTTGCGGTGGTGGGAGACATAGTCTGCCGCGGAACCGACGGTTTCCACGAATTCGTCGTGCTTGATTACTTCTTGAAGGGATTTGTCCACAAAAAACCTGCAATTCCAGAGCGCTGATACGGAGGGAACGCGAAACCTTTAGATTAGCAAAATTATCGCCGGGGGCGAAATCGGGCCGCTGGCGAGAGCGGGCCGGAGCGGAAACTAGTCGAGGATGACGGCACCGGTGCCGCGGATTTGGTAGCGGACGACGGGGCCGGTGATTTTGGAGGCGTCGAACTTGCGGCCCATTTCCTCGGCTTCGTGGCGGGCGTCGGCGATGGCGCGCTCTTTGCTGAGCTCGAGCTTGGTGAGGGTGCCTTCGGCAATGGCGCGGCGGCCGCGGCCGTCCTTGGGAAATTCAATTTCGCCGTCATTCACCTTAATGCGAACGGCTTTGCCCGAGTGGGGATCGACAATGCTCATCCAGCAGCCCATCATCTGGCAGACTTCCGTGATGCGGCCTTCCACCTGGACAAGCTTGCCAACGTGTTTTTCCGGCGCGGCCATGAGGGCGTCCACGGTGATGGCTTCCTTCAAGGTGAGGGGCTTGCCAAGCTTCTGGTCGGCGGCGAAGGCGAGCGCACTGAGAGCGAGCAAAATGAAGAATAGACGCATGCTAGAGGTCCTGGTCAGGAGAATGGCCTAGGGCTTCCTTTTGGGAGTGGCTTCCTGGGCTAGTCTTATTTTGGCACTGTCGAGCTTTTTCTGCACCCCGGCGATGGCGGTGGAGTCGCGGTCTGCCTCAGCAGAGGCATTCCATTCGACGAGGCTGCGTTCCCATTGGGCGATGGCTTCCTTGACCTTGCCCTGGCGGAGGTAAACGTCGCCAAGGTGGTCGTGAACGGTGGGGTCTTTGCTAAGCCGTTCGAGTGACATTTTGAGGTACTTTTCGGCCTCGTCGAGTTTATCCATGCGGAAGTAAGCCCAGCCGAGGCTATCGAGATAAGCGCTGTTGTTGGGCTCCTGGTCAACGGCCTTGCGGATCATTTGGTAAGCCTCTTCGAGGCGGATGTTGCGGTCGACGAGCATGTAGCCGAGATAGTTGAGGGCGCTTGCGTTTTCGGGTTCAAGGGCAAGGATCTTGCGGAACTCGGCTTCGGCGGCGTCGAATTTTTTTTGCTTTTCGAACATGGCACCGCGGAGGAACTGAACGCGGATTTTGTCGTCCGAAGACTTGGCCATGGCTTCGGCCTTATCGAGGGCGGACTGCATTTTGGGGAAGTTTTTCGCGCGTTCCTGGACTTGGGCGAGGCTGAGATAGATTTCGAGATCGGGCTCTTTTTCGAGAGCTTGTTCGAGGAGTGCCGCACCTTCTTTGGGCTTGCCGCTGTCGGCCAGGATTTGTCCCTTAAGCAAAGTGAGCGTGCGGTTGGAGGGGTCGGCGGCAATGGCCTCGTCGGCTAAAGTGAGCGCTTTGTCGAAGCGGCGGGCTTGGCGGTAAGTTTCCACCAATTGCGGGCGCATGTCCTTGGCCGCTTGGGGCTCAAGGGAGACGATGGATTCGAAGGTTTGGATGGCTTCGTCGTATTTTTCGTTGGCGCGGAGCATGCGGGCGAGGCGGTCCAAGAGCAGGATGCGGTTCTGCTTTTCCTGGGGCAGGTAGGTTTTGCGTTCTGTGGAGGCGACCACTTGGCGGAGGGCGGCGATGGCCTCATCCTGCTTGCCTTCGGCTTCGAGAATGAAGACGTCGTTATAAAGGACTTCGAGGTTGGTGCCGTCGATTTCCTTGGCCTTTTCGCCGAACTTGCGGGCGTTGGCGAAGTCGCGCTTCTGGCGGTAGATCTGGGAAAGGCGGAGGACGCTGATGAGGTCCCGCGGTTCTTCTTCGGCCAGTTCGGTGAAGACGGCGACGGCTTCGTCGAGTTGGTCGCTTTGGACGAGGGCGTTGGCGAGGGCGCGTTTAATTTCAGGGTTGCCGCCCGAGAGATCGAGGGCACGCTGCCAGGCTTTGGCGGCGTTCTTGAAATCGCGCTGCTGTTCGTAGGTTTCGGCCAGCTGGGCCAATCCGCGGGGGTTGGCGTTGCCGGCGTTGGCCTTTTCGAGTAGGGAGGCAGCGGCGGTGAGGTCACCTTTTTCAGCGGCGGCCATGGCGAGGCCGGCGAGGGCGTCCTGGTTCTCGGGGGAAATATCCAGAGCCTTTTGGAAGGCCTTTTCGCTATCGGTGTTGTTGTTGACGACCTTTTGGAGGCGGCCGATCATGATCCAGGACTCAGCGTCTTTGGGGGCGGAATCGACGATCTTCTCGTATTGGTCCAAGGCCTTGCGCACCATGTCTTCGCGCACGCGGTTCTGGGAGGGGTCGCCAATGAGGCGAGCATAGATGCGGCCAAGGATGCGGCGGGCGCTAAGGTCGTTGGGGTTGGCCTTGAGAGCGGCTTCGCTTTCGCTGACGGCTTTGTTGATTTGGCCGGCCTGGACGTAGAGGTCGCTGAGTTCGGTGCTGAGGAAGCCGGCGTTGGGGTCGGCTTTAATTGCGGCCTTGTAATAGTCGATGGCCTGGTTTAAGTACTCGGCGCGATTGCCATAGGAGGCAGCGAGTTCCGAGTAAATGTGCGCCATGGAGTAATTGAAATAAGCGTCGCCGCGAGTGGAAGCAGCGGCGGGGGCATTGTTTGGCGAGGGGTTTTGACTCCAGAGCAGAGTGGAGGAAAATACGACTAGCCCGGCAAGCGGCCGGAATCGCGATAACTTCTTCATTCAATAGTCCTTGGCTGGAGGCGCTCCCCAATTTGCTTACAAGTATATCGCCGCTGACAGGCAATCCGCTGCCGGAGGGCGGTTCGCCGTTGGTAGGCATCGTGGGTCCAACGGCGGCGGGCAAGTCGGGGTTGGCAATTCATCTCGCCCGTTTGTTTGATGGCGAAATTGTGAATGCGGACTCTTTGCAAATTTACCGGGGTATGGACATCGGTACCGCGAAGCCCAGCGTAGGGGAAAGAGAAATGGTTCCGCACCACTTGTTGGACGTGCGAAATCCGGATGAGGTTTTCTCGGCCGGGGACTATTTGCGCATGGCGCGCGAGGTGGTGCGGGAGATTTCCGGGCGGGGGCGTCTGCCGATTGTGGTGGGGGGAACGGGCTTCTATTTGAAGGCGTTTCTAGAGGGACTGCCCAGCGGGCCGACGGCGGATGTGGAGCTGCGAAAGAGATTGGAAGCGCGCGAAGGGCGCCGGCCCGGGGTATTGCACCGGTTCCTGCGTTTCAAGGACCGGGCGGCGGCGATGCGGATTCATGCTAACGACCGGCAAAAGGTGGTGCGGGCCATTGAGATGGCGCTGCTGGGGGAGGCGCGAAAATTCGAGGGAGAAGAATTGAGCCTTCCGCTCTCGGGATTTCGCGTATGTTTGCTGGGATTAAACCCGGTGAGGGAAGTATTGCGCAATCAAATTGTAAAAAGAACGGAAGCAATGTTTGTTGCGGGACTTGTAGAAGAGGTGGAAAGGCTGCGGGGGGCAGGCTACGGTCCGCAAGCGAAAGCGATGGAGAGCGTGGGCTACCGGCAGGTGCAGGAATACCTGGAAGGGGTGCGGAGCCTGGATTCGGCCCGGGAAGATACGACGCTGCGCACCCAGCAATATGCGAAAAGGCAGATGACGTGGTTTCGGAAGATGGAGAATGTGCAATGGATAGAAGGGTTTGGGGGTGAAAGCGCCGTTCAGGCCCAAGCGGAATCCCGCTTAGAACAATTTCTGAGGGGGGCGATCAAAAATTTTTCTGAGGAACGGAACGAAAATTTTCCTTCTTCGTAATGATAGATGTGCAGGCAAGCAGGACAAACCAAGAGCCTGGCCGATAATGCACAAAAGACCTGGGGAATAGATTAGATTTAGGAGATAAAGTTATGACGAAGATGATTACAATGGCGATTCTTTCTGGTGCCTTTATGCTGGCATCGGCCGCGGAGAAGCACAACATCACGCTTTTCCAACCGTCATTTGTGAACGGCACGGAACTCGCGCCGGGTGACTACCGTCTGGTTTTGGACGGCGACAAGGTGACGCTGACGAAGGGCAAGCAGAAGGTGGAAGCGAACGTGAAAGTAGACGCAGGGGACGCGAAATTCAGCTCCACTTCGGTGCGCTATGCCAATGCGGACGGGAAGTACCAGGTGCAGGAAATCCGCCTGGGTGGAACGAACCGGAAGCTGGTGCTGAACGGCACACAATCCGGCCTCTAATCTGAGCATTGGAAACCGGAGAAGGGCAGCTGTAGGCTGCGAAGAAATCCTCTCAAGTTCAAGATGGGCCAGCCAAAATGGGGCTTTGCTACGCTGAAAGCGATGCTCCGAAGGCTGGCCTATTTCTTTGTCCTTTTGTGTTGCGCGAGCAGGGGGCTGAGCGGGCAGGATACATGGCTGGTGTTGCCGCCGGTGAACGAAACAGGGGATGCGAGCCTGGAGTGGGTGGGCGAGTCGGTGGTGGAGCAATTCTTTGCGGTGCTGACGCAGCGCGGAGAATTGGTAGTGAGCCGGGATGCGCGGCGGGAGGCGGAAAGCCGGTTGGCGCTGCGGCCCTATGCGCCGTGGACTTTGGCCTCGACGATAAAGCTGGGGGAAGCGCTGGATGCGCATTGGATTCTGACAGGGAGCTACCAAAACCAGGCAAGCGCGGGGGCGGGGATGGGGCGGATGAGTTTAACGCTGCAGGTGGTATCTTTGCGGGAGTTCCAGCATGTGAAGGTGCCGGTGGTGGAAGGGGCCTTGGAAACGCTGGCGAGCCTGGAAGTGAAAGCGGCCTGGCGCGCGTTGCAAGCGAGCGGGATGGGGGGGCTGCCACCGGAAGAAGATTTTTTGGCGAGTTTTCCGCCGGCCGATGTGCGGGCCCTGGAAGCGCATGTGCGGGGGATCTTGGCGACGGACGAAAAAGTGCGCCAAACCTATTTTGAGAAGGCCTTAACTGCGGATCCGGCTTACGGTCCGGCTGCCTACCAACTGGGGAGAGTCCTTTACAACCAGGAAGATTATGCCGCAGCGGGGCGGACGTTGGCCAGGGTGCGCAAGAACGATCGCAACTACTGGCAGGCGCAGTTTCTGGCCGGGTTGGCGCATTCGGAAACGGGCAACTTCTTGGCGGCTGCGAAGGCCTTTGAGACTGTGTATAAGGAGTTGCCGCTGCCGGAGGTGAGCAACAATTGGGCCGGGGCGCAGTTTCGGGCGCGCAGCGGAGAAGCGAAAGAAACCATGCTGCGCACGCTGGACGGCGACGACCGGGACCCGCATTACCACTTCAATTTGGGATTGGTGTTGATGGGCGAGGGGCAATGGATTCTGGCGGCGGAGCAATTTCGCGCGGCGCTGGCGCGGCTGCCGGAAGATGAGGAAGCGACGAAGATGTTGGGGAAGTGTCTGCGGCCGCCGGCTCGGGTGGAGGACCAGCAGCGAAGTGAATGGGGCGAATTGTTCCGCTTGAAGACGGAGCTGAACGAGTTTGCTTTCCGGCAATTGCAGATGTTGTTGAACCGGAAGCTTGAGAATCTTTAAACGGCAACCCCGCACTTTTTACGCAGTACCAGCAAAAACTACTTGGGGCGGAAAGTTTTGTGGGGCTGAAAGACCGTTTCGTTTCAATGCTTTGGCCCGGTGTGAAGGTTGGCACGCCGATTGCACTGTTGCTGATTATGAGTATTGCTGCTGGTTCTGTGTCCCTTAGCTGCCCGCTTAGCCGTGAAGATTATGCGAAAGCCTACGATGAGGGATACAAGAAAACAGTCCGCTTTTTGGCCGCCAACGGAGCGACGCCGGAAGTAGCCGAAGAGGTGGCGCAGGCTGCGTGGGTAAGGGGATGGGAGCGGATAGGCCAGCTGCGGCATGTGGAGGCGCTAACCTTCTGGATCAACTCGATTGCGAAGAATTTTTTGCGCAATAGCTTCCGGCGGCGGCAGACGACGCTGGACCTGCTGGAGAACACGCTGGTGTCGAACCCTTCGGAATCGAACCACCTGGATGCGGAGCGGATTCTGGGCAATTGCAACGAAGAAGAAAAGCACCTGTTGCAACTTTATTACCTGGAAGGGTTTACCAGCCGGGAACTAAGCCGGGAGTTTGGCTTGAGCCCCGTGGGTGTGCGGGTGAGGTTGACGCGGCTGAAGAAGACAATTGTCGGCCGGATGGAAACAGGCGATACGGCCTATCGCGAAGCCGCTTAAGAGGCGGCCTTGGGGAGCGGGAGGGGTTCAACCGTCTTCTCTTTGCCTTCAAAGAAGGCGTAGAGAGCAGGGAGCACCACAAGGGTAAGCGCGGTTGAGGTGAAGAGCCCGCCGATGACGACGATGGCCAAGGGGCGTTGTACTTCCGAACCCGGGCCAACGGCGAAGAGGAAAGGCACAAGGCCGAGGGCGGCTACGGTGGCGGTCATCATTACGGGGCGGAAGCGAAGGAGCGCGCCTTCGCGAATGGCCTCGGCCTGGGTGCGCCCTTCTTCCCGCAGCTTGCGGATGTAGGAAACCAGCACAACGCCGTTCAGTACGGCGATCCCCCATAGCGCAATGAAGCCCACGCTGGCCGGGACAGAAAGATATTCGCCCGTCCAGAAGAGCGCGATGACGCCGCCCATGGAGGCGAAGGGGAGCACGAGAATGATGAGCGAGGCGAAGCGCAAGTTCCCGAAGAGTAGGAAGAGCAGGAAGAAGATGGCGCCGATGGTGACGGGGACGATGAAGGCCAAGTGGTTCAGCGCGCGCTCCATGTTCTGGAACTGGCCGCCCCACTCCAGGTAGTAGCCGCTGGGGAGCTTGACGTCTCTGGCGACCATTTGCTGCAATTCGGCGACAAAGCCACCGAGGTCGCGGTCGGCAACATTGACGCCTACAACGATGCGGCGCTTGGCGGATTCGCGGTTGATTTGCGCGGGGCCTTCCACAACATCCACGCGGGCCAGGTTTTCGAGATACACCTTTTCGAAGGAGGGAGTGTTGACGACCAGACGGCGGATTTCGTCTACGCTGTTGCGCAGTTGTTCGGGGAAGCGCACGATGGCGGCGAAGCGGCGCTCGCCTTCGTAAACTTCCGAAACAACCTTGCCGCCGATGGCGGTTTCGATGAGGTCATGAAGGTCGGCGACATTGAGGCCAAAGCGGGCAATGGCTTGGCGGTCGATGTCGAGGGTGAGGTATTGTTGGCCACCGAGGCGGTCCACCTTGATGTCTTGCGTGCCGCGGACTTTGCGGGCCACTTTGGCGATTTCGTTCGCCTTTTCGAGAAGGACCTGAAGGTCGTCGCCAAAGATTTTGACCGCCACGTCGGCGCGGACACCGGTGACCATTTCATCGACGCGGTCGGAAATGGGCTGGGCCATGACGACGTTGGCGCCGGGGATGCGGCGAAGGCGATTGCGGACCTCTTCGGTGATGCGCTCTTGGTCCCAACCTTTAGGGCGCTGGTCGATGGGGAGAAGGCCGGTGATAATTGCGTTTTCGTTGACGCCGTTGGGGTCGGCGGGAGATTCACCACGGCCGAGCGTGGAAACGATGCTCTTGATGCCGGGAATGCCGCGCATGAGTTGTTGCATGCGGAACTCCATGCGGATGGACTCTTCGAGCGAGATATTGGGGACGCGGTCTACGTTGGGGGCGAGCGAGCCTTCCTTCATTTCCGGGATGAACGAGGTGCCGAGATAGGGGAAGAGGCTGGCCGAGCCGACGAACAGGAGGACGGCGGCGAGGACCGTGATGATGCGGTTGCCGAGGGCGAAATTCAGGATGCGAGTGTAGGGGAATTTCAGGATGCGGAGAAAGAAGGTATCGTGGCCGCCGCCGCCCTTGACGAGGAAAGCCGAAAGGACGGGAGAAAGGCTGAGCGAGAGGACGAGGGAGATAAAGAGCGCGATGGCGATGGTGTAGGCCAAGGGGCGGAACATCTTGCCTTCCATGCCTTCGAGGGTCATGAGCGGGAGGAACACGAGAATGATGACGCCGATGCCAAAGACCACGGGCGTGCCCACTTCACGGACGGCCTCAAAGACGACTTCGAGTTTGGATTTGTCCTTATGGTGGCCCAGTTTTTCGAAGACGTTTTCGACGACCACGACGCTGCCGTCCACCATGAGGCCGATGGCAATGGCGAGGCCGCCGAGGCTCATGAGGTTGGCCGAGAGATTCACTTGGTTCATGACCATGAACGTGAGTAGCGGAGTGAGCACCAGAGTGGCGATGACGACGATGCTGGAGCGGAGGTCGCCCAGGAAGAGGAAGAGAATGATGACGACCAGGATGACGCCTTCAATGAGGACCTTGACGACAGTGTTCAGTGCGGCGTCGACCAGTTCGCTACGGTCGTAGAAGGGGACGATTTTGAGGCCGTCGGGAAGCAGGCCTTGCTCATTGATTTCTTTGACGCGCTGTTGGACGCGGCTGACGACTTGCTTCGCGTTGCCGCCGGCCAGCATCATGACGATACCGCCGACAGACTCTGTGTAGCCGCCCTTGAGGAGCGCGCCGTAGCGCACTTCCTCGCCGAAGCGGACGTCGGCGAGATCGCGCATGTAGACGGGAGTGGCGCCGACCTCTTTGATGACGATGTTGCGAATGTCGTCGAGGTCGTTGATCAGGCCGAGGCCACGGATGAGGTATTGTTCCGATTCCTGGCGCAGGATGCCACCGCCGGAGTTGGCGTTGTTGCGCGAGAGGGCATCGGAGATATCGCGGAGAGAGACCTGGTAGTAGCGGAGTTTGATGGGATCGGCGAGGACCTGGTACTGCTTAACGTATCCTCCGACGCTATTGATTTCGGCAATGCCGGGAATGCTGCGGAGCAGGGGGCGGGCGATCCAATCCTGGACGATACGGCGCTCGATGAGTTCTTCTTTGGATAGGGGGCGCTCGCCATCGTCGGGGCGCTCGAGGGTGTATTGGTAGACCTCGCCGAGCACGGAGCTGACGGGACCTAAGACGGGAGTGATGCCCGCGGGGAATTTTTCTTTGGCTTCGAGTAGGCGCTCGTTCACCAACTGGCGGGCGAAGTAGACATTGACGTCATCTTCAAAGACCAAGGTGACGATGCCGAGAGAGGGCTTGATGAGGCTGCGCATCTCGGTCAAGCCGGGAAGCCCGGTCATAGCGATTTCGATGGGGACCGTGATGAAGCGCTCCACCTCTTCGGGGCTGCGGCCGGGGGCTTCGGTGGCGACTTGGACTTGGACGGTGGTGACGTCGGGGAAGGCGTCTACGGAGAGATTTTGCGCGGCACGAACGCCGAAGAACAGCATCGCGACCGCGACGACGACAACGACCACCCGATGGTGCAGGGCGGAGCGGACAAGAGCTTCAACCATTGGCTAGTCGGTGCCTCCGATGGCTTGGCGCTTGCGCTCGTTGTTCAAGTGGAAGGCGCCACTGAGGGCGATTTCTTCGCCGGGCGCCAGACCGTCGACAAGAATTTTTTCTTTCTCCGAACCCGGCTTAAGTTGCACGGGGCGAAGGCGGAATTTGTTTTTGCCCCAATAGACAAAAACGCAATCTTCATTGTTTTCCCGCACGATGGCTCCCAGGGGGACCACCCGGTGAGTTTCGGGCAAATCCTTTACATTCACGGTGGCAAGCATGGCGGGTTTCAAGCGGCCATTGGGGTTGGGCACGTCCATGCGAATGCGGACGGTGCGGGTGTCGCGGTTGACGGTGGAGCTAACGAAGGAAAGCTTGCCATTGAGCTTCAGGCCAGGAAGGGCGGGGATTTCTGCTTCCACGCTCTTGCCCACGGTGATGCCGCCGGCGGCTTGCTCCGGAACATCGGCGACGAGCCAGACGGTGGAGAGGTCGGCAAGGACGCCAATGGTTTCGGCGGCTTGCACCACCTGGCCCGGAGTGACGGGGCGTTCGAGGACGGTGCCATCGAGAGTAGCCTTCACGTGGGAAATGGAGCGGACGCTGCGGGTTCTTTCCAGCTCGCCGAGGGCGCTATCGGGCATGCCGAGGAGGCTGAGCTGATCGCGGGCGGCGTTGAGGTCGGATATGGCTTGGGTGAGTTCGGCTTCGCGGCGCAGGAGTTCTGCACTGCCGATGACGTCGGCTTCCAGCAGGCGCTTGGCCCGGTCGACGGCGCGTTCGGCTTGCCGGCGGTTCAATTGCGCGCGTAGGAAGTTGGCTTGCGCTTCAGAGAGTTGGGTAGAGGTGATGAGGGCGATGACGTCGCCGCTTTTTATGTTTTGCCCTTCGACAATGTTGAGTTCTGTGATGCGGCCGGCGACGGGGGCGCTCACCCTGGCCATGCGGGTTTCGTTGGCTTCAATGCGGGCGGAAACTTCGAGCGAGCCGGCGAGAGTGGAGACAGGGGGCTTGCCGATGGTGACCAAGTCCATGAGATCTTTGGTGGCGACAACCGAAAACTCGTCGGTGGCGGCAGCGGCGGTGGCTGGCTTGGCGGCGGCGGGAGTGTCTGATTTACCGCAGGAGAGGGCGAAGATCGTTCCAGCGGCCAGGAGAGTAAACAGAGATTGAGAAAACATTTTCACGGGGTTGCTCCGGGGTTGGTGTTTGCTTCTATGGCTCGCAGGAGTTCGATATCGACGAGAGCAGACTGCAAATCGTATTGGGCGCCGAGGTATTCCAAACGCACCGTGCGTAGGACGCGTTGGGCGTCGAGGACTTCAATAATGCCGCGTTCGCCGAAGCGGAAAGCGGCTTGGGCGGCTTCGACGGCAATTTCGGCGCCGCGCAGCACGCCTTGTTGGAAGCCGGCGACCTGCTGGCGGGCGACTTCATATTGGCCGTAGGCGGCTTCGAGGGCAGAGGTCATTTCGAGTTGGCGGAGGCGAAGAGCAGCGCGGGCCTGATTTACTTCCGCGGCGGCTTCGCCGATGGGACCCTGGCGACGATTCCAGATGGGCACGGGGATGCTGAGGCCAAAGCGATAGAAGCCGAGGTCCGGCTGGCGTTCGTATTCGCCGCGGAGGATGGGGGCGGGTTTGCGCTGGGCGAGCTCGTTGTCGAGCTCGGCGCGCTCGCGCTCCACTTCGCTTTTGAGGGCAGCAAGGGAGGGATGCTTGTTCAGCATTTCGGCGCGAAGCTCTTCGAGCGGGGGTAGGAGAGTAGAGATTTCGATATCGCCAACGGGCTCGAAGTTAGGAGGGAGGGGGGCGCTGACGGCGGTGCGGAGAATGGTGATGGCGTTGCGATAGCGCAGGTTGGCGCTTTGGGCGAGGTTGCGGGCAATGGCCACTTCGGAGTCGGCGCGCGTTAATTCCAGGCGGGCGGCTTCGCCCACCTGGACTTGGACGGCAATGCGGCGGCGCAGGTCTTCCACCAAACGTTGGCTCTCTTCAAGCAGGCGCAGCTCCGCGCGGCGGCGGAGCGCTTCATAAAAGGCCTGCTTAACGTTGGCGCGCACCGTTAGGCGGGCATCGTTCTGGAAGAACTGACTGCTGACAAGGCCCTGTTTGGCGGCCTCCATGCGCGTTTGGCGAACGCTGGGAAGTTCAATTTGTTGGCTACCGGAATAGTGCTGCAGCAGGCCGGGAGCGGCACCGAGCAAGCGCTGGTATTGGTTGCCGAAGAAGGTATTGAACTCAGGATTGGGGTAGGCGCGGGCTGTGACAATCGAGGCGTCGCTACGCTCGATGGTGGCTCGGGCAAAGAGCAAACGGGGATTGTTGGCTTCCGCAAGGGCGAGTGCCTCTTCCAAGCGCAACTCCGGTGCCGGCGTGGGTGGCGAGGCCGAAGTTGGCGGAGGATCCTGCCAAGCAGACGCAAAGGTACATGAAAAAAGGAAAAGACTAAAAGTTTTTATTGACAATCGCGCAAGTCCTTCAGGCCTAGACCTTTGGCCGATTCGTCAGAGAGGAGAACTGTAAGTGGTTGTTTCTATGGGGTTGACAACCTGTTTACAGCAACTCTCAGAATACCATGAGCTGTTGGATGGCGCGAATTGGAAAATGTATCAAATTTAATTATTGCGGAGCGTGACTGGAGATCATATAGTTAATACGAAAGGTATACACCCTCATGAAGAAAATTTTTGCTCTCACGCTTCTCTCCGCCAGCTTCGTTTTCGCCGAAAGCTGGACCGGCACGATTGTGGACACCAGCTGCAAGTCGAAGGACCTGGCCAGCCACACGAAGAGCTGTGTCATGGGTTGCGCCAAGAGTGGATTGGGTATTGTGCTCGCCGACGGTAAGTTTGTGAAGTTTGACGAAACCGGCAACACGAAGGCCCTGGAAGCTTTGAAGGCCAGCACGAAGGAAAAGGATCTGAAGGCCAAAGTCACCGGCAAGGTGGAAGGCGAAGTATTGAAGGTTGATTCGATCGAGATGCTCTAGGGCATTGCTCTAGGGCTTTTTCGCCTTGGAATTGTTGCTCGGAGGATTCCGGTAAGCCGCTACCGCACGGTTGTGGTCGCTGAGAGTCTGGGAGAAAACGTGTTTGCCTGAGCCTCCAGGCTCGGCCACGAAAAAGATTGCTTCTGTCGTGGCGGGCCGCAAAGCCGCCAACAGGGCCTCTCTCCCGGGATTCGCGATTGCGCCGGGCGGTAGTCCGTTTTGGCGGTAGGTGTTGTAGGGGTGAAGCCGGTCGAGGTCGCTGCGATAGATGGTGCCGCGCCAATGGTTGCTGAGTTGGGCGGCGTAGATGACGGTGGGATCGCATTCGAGCTTCATTCCCAAGCGGAGGCGGTTGGTGTAAACACCCGCGATGAGAGGGCGCTCGGCGGGAACGGCGCTTTCCTTTTCGACCAGGGAGGCAAGGGTGACCAAGCGGTGGAGGTCTGCGGAAGGGAGGCCCAATTCCCGGGCTACAGCGCGGAACTGGGTGGTGAGGCGTTCGCAAAAAAGGCGGGCGGTAATTTTTCGAGGGAAACGGTAGCGCGAAGGGAAGAGATAGCCTTCGAGGGAAGGCGCTTCCGGGGCTAGGTCGCGGATGAGGCTGGGATTTTGGGCGGCGGCGAGGAAGGCTTGGCGGCTCATGTGGCCCTGGCGCTCGAGCAGGTCGGCGATATCGAAAAGCGAGTAGCCCTCGGGGATGGTGATCTCCTGGTAGAAAACTTCGCCGCGCGCAATTTTGGCGAGCACCGCGGCGGAGTTGTCCTCTTTGCGAAAAACGTATTCGCCGGCTTGGTAGCGAGCGCGGGGATGGAAGAGGCGATAGGCGGCGGCTTCAAGCGGTGAGCGGAGGAGGCCTTTGGACTCGAGCAATTTTCCGATGGCCAACGTGGAGGAGCCGCGCGGAATTTCCACGTCCACTTCGGTGGTGAGTTGGAGAACTGGTTGGCGGAGGCTGAACCACGCCCAAGCGAGAGGGAGAGCCGCCAGGAACAGCAGGGCGAAGAGGGCCGCGGCGAATTTCTTCATTCCGGTTCAGCCCCGGAGTGTTCGAGAGAGCTGAGATAGCTTTGCAAAATGAGGACGGCAGCAATGCGATCGACCTTGCCCTTGCGGTCTTCGCGCTTCATGCCTTCTTCGGAAAGCAGGCGGTGGGCCTGGGAACTGGTGAGGCGCTCATCGCAATAGACAACAGGAAGGTTCGTTTCCTGTTGGAGGTGAAGGGCAAATTCTTTCATTTCGGCGCTTAAGGGCGATTCGTCGCCCGACATATACTTGGGGTCGCCGAAAACAAGTAACCGGACTTCCTTTTCGGCAATCAAGGATTTGAGGCGGGCGAAGTCCTCGCGAATGCGTCCGCGCGTGAAAGTAGGCAGGGATTGAGCCGTGATGCCCAGAGGATCGGAAATGGCCAGGCCGATGCGGCGCTTGCCGTAATCGAGGGCTAAAATGCGTCCGTTAGGTTGAGTCACAGTTCTCGACTCCTCTAGTATGAAGGAACGGGTCTGGAGGATGGCAATCGAAGCACCAATTGAAGATCGCGCGCCGGCGGGGGAAACACCGCGGGGGGGCGAGAGCACGGCCGTACGGCTGGCGGCGCGGTTGGTGGCGCTGATGACGATCATTGTAATCCTGTATTTCGGCCGCGCGTTTTTTATGACCTTGGTGAGCGCGACGATTATTACGTTTATCTTGCAGCCCTTCGTCCAGTTTTTCATGAAGTTCCGGATCCCACGGGCGATGGCAAGTTTCCTGGTGTGCGCGTTTTTTATTTTGCTGCTGTATTTCACGGGCCTGGGTTTGGCGACGCAAGCCAGCGGGTTGTTGGACGATATGCCGGCTTACTCAAAGCGCATCAGCGAGGTGCTGGAAACAGCAGCCGAACAACTGCGCGAGGTGGAAAAACAAGTGACGTCGATTATGCCGAAGAAGCTGGCGGATGCGCGGCCGCCAGCCATGGAAGCGCCCACGACGAAGAAGGGGCGGAAAACGAAAACGCCCCAACCGCAGCCGGACCCAACTACGCCGGTGGTGAGCGAAGTGAGAATTGTGGACGACAAAAGCCCGCTGCTGGAGTTTTTGGTGGCGCAGAAGGATGCGCTTTATGACATCGCGCTGATGGTCAGCTTCGTGCCGTTTTTGGTCTATTTCATGTTGAGTTGGAGTGAGCACATGCAGCGGGCATTCCTGGGGCTGTTTGAGGGACCGCACCGTTCGGTGGCGGCCAAGAGCCTGGAGGGGGTGGCGTATATGGCGCGGGCGTACATGGCGGGGAATTTTGTTTTGGGAATTTTTCTCGCTGTACTGAGCACCGTGTTTTTCGTGATGATGAAGCTGCCCTATCCGCTGCTGGTGGGGCCGCTGAGCGGCTTTCTGAGCCTGGTGCCGTATGTGGGGCTGCCGCTGGCGATGGTGCCGCCGTTTTTGGCGGCCTTGCCGATTTATGCGAATTTTGCGGCTTATTTGATCATTAGCAGTGTGGTGGGGATTCTTCACCTGTTTGCGTTGAACCTGCTTTACCCGAAGATTGTGGGCGGGCGGGTGCACCTGAATCCGCTGGCGGTGACGGTGGCGCTAATGTTCTGGGGTTTGATTTGGGGCGGATTGGGGCTGGTGCTGGCGGTGCCGATTGTTGCGGGGGTGAAGGCGGTTTGCGATAACGTAAACTCGTTACGACCGTACGGAAGATTGCTCGGGGATTAGATCGAGAATTGAGGGAGGAAAGACCGAAGATGCTACGCCGTGAATTTCAAGCCGTTTTCGCTGCCGGTGCGTTTGCCGCCAAGCCTGCACTGGCGAATCCAGCACTGGCCAAGCCGCTCGGGTGGGACCGCTTTGCCGTATTGACGGACGAGGTGGGCCGGGACGAGGCAGACGCGATTGCTTTCGCCAAGCAATACAACATTGGCTGGGTGGAACTGCGCGACACGCCGCGGGGCCAAGACCGCACAAAGAAGAGCGAGACGTACTTCCGCATGGAGCCAGAGCGGCTGAAGAAGCTGAAGGGCGAGTTGCGGGCGGCGGGCTTGAAGATAAGTTTCCTGAACACGGGGTTGCTGAAATTCGGGTTGCCGGGAACGGAACTGGTGCAGCGGCGGCCGGAAACTCCGGAAGCAAAAGCGGCGCGGTTGGCGCGGCAAGAAAAGCAATATGCAGCGCGGTTTGATGACTTGATGCTGGCTGTGCGCGCGGCGCATACCCTGGAAGTGCCGATTCTGCGGGTGTTTGGCTACTTGCGGACGGTGGAGCCGACGGCCGTGTGGGACCGCGTGGCGAACGATTTGGGCGAGTACGCGCACCGGGCCGAAAAAGAGGGTGTGACGTTGCTGCTCGAAAACGAAGCCAGTTGCAATGTGGCCACCAGCAAAGAGCTGGCGGACATGACCCTGAAGGTGAACGCGAAGGGCTTGGGAATGAATTGGGACCCGGACAACGGATGGGGACAAGAAAACTCCTGGCCCGATGGCTACCGCTTGCTGCCGATTGCCAAGCTGGGCAATGTGCAGATGAAAGCGAACAATGTGATTGGGCAGCGGAAAGTGGATTGGGTGGCGATTTTGAAGGCGTTGGGACAGGACGGCTACAAGGGTTGTGTCGGGCTGGAAACGCACGTCTTCGACGGCACGCTGATTGAGAAAGCGCACCTTTGCCTGAAGGAGATTAAAGGCTTTTTCCGCGACGCCGCGGCGTAGGGAAGCCTAAGGCAGGAAGCCTAGGGTAGAGCTTCATCTAACGCCCTCCTCATACACTAGAGGGAATGCACGATTTTCAGCTTTTCCGGGGGCAACTCGACCAAGTGGCCGAGCGCCTCGCCACACGCGGTTTCGTATTGGACAAATCTGCTTTTCGCGAACTGGACCAGAAGCGGCGCGATGCGCTGACCGAGGTGGAGCGCTTGAAGGCGGAGCGCAACGAGCGGTCGAAGGATATTGGCGCGCGGAAAAAGGCCGGAGAAGACACTGCGGAACTGCAGGCAGCAGTACGGCTGGTGGGGGACCGGATTGCGGAATTGGAAGGCGCGGCAACGAAGTTTGACGAAGAATTCCGCGACTTGCTGAAGGGCATTCCGAATCTGCCGCACGAATCGGTGCCGGTGGGCAATGACGAGCACGACAATGTAGAACTGCGGCGCGAAGGCACGCCGCGGGAGATGGGTTTTGCGCCGAAAGCGCATTGGGATTTGGGTGTGGATTTGGGGATCCTGGACTTTGAGCGGGCGGCGAAGGTGACGGGTGCGCGCTTTGCGTTTTATGTGGGGCTGGGCGCGAAGCTGGAGCGGGCGCTGATTAACTTCATGCTGGACCTGCACACCATTGAGCATGGCTACACGGAGACCTTACCGCCCTTCCTGGTGAACAGCGAGAGCTTGTACGGGACCGGGCAATTGCCAAAGTTTGCAGAAGATTTGTTCCATTGCGAGGGAACGGACTTGTGGCTGGCGCCGACGGCGGAAGTGCCGGTGACAAACTTTTTGCGCGACGAAACCGTGGCGGAAGAGAAGCTGCCCGTGAAGCTTTGCGCCTATACGCCGTGCTTTCGCAGCGAGGCGGGCAGCCACGGGCGGGACGTGCGCGGCATCATCCGGCAGCACCAGTTCCAGAAAGTAGAGCTGGTGAAGTTCGCGGCGCCGGAGACAAGTATGGCGGAGTTGGACGCGCTGACCAATGACGCAGAGAATGTGTTGCGCAAACTGGGGCTGCCGTTTCGCACTGTGGTGCTTTGCACCGGGGACATGGGGTTTTCCAGCGCGAGGACGCACGACATTGAGGTTTGGCTGCCCGGCCAGCAGACGTATAAGGAAATTTCTAGCTGCTCGAACTTTGAAGGCTTTCAGGCGCGGCGGGCGGGCATACGCTACAAGGCGGGCAAGAAGAGCGAATATCTGCACACGTTGAACGGCAGCGGCCTGGCGGTGGGGCGGACCTGGGTGGCGATTGTGGAGAACTACCAGGAGGCGGACGGGAGCGTGGTGATTCCGGAAGCGTTGCGCCCGTATCTGAACGCGGAGCGGATTACGGCGGGGGCGGCGTTGGTGTAGGGGCCTAACTTATACTTGGCTGTAGGTACTTGGGCCATGCAAGTTAAAACGCTACTCACCGCGGAGGAATTTCTTGCTCTGCCCCCTGACGATGAACGCAACCTAGAACTGGACGAGGGGGAGATTGTCGAGTTGACAAAGCCGGGAATTTCTCACGCAGTGATTGGAGGCCGCATCGCTCGTCGGCTGGCGGAGCATGTAGACGACCTCGGTTTAGGGCTTGTCATTCCCCAAGAAGCGGCCTTTCGCCTGAACGACGGGACTGTCCGGGCTCCGGATGTGGCTGTGGTTTTGGGAAATCGGTATGAGATTCAAGCGGCGGCCTACCCAGGTGCGCCGGACATTGCGATTGAGGTGGTGAGTCCGCACGACTGGGCGGCGCAGGTGCACCGCAAGCGGAAGCAGTTTCTCGACGCGGGGGCGAAGGAAGTCTGGATTGTGGAGCCGGAAATCCAGGCGATTGAAGTCTACCGGGCCGATGGAACCTGGCAGAGTTTTGAGGTGCCGCAAAGGTTGCACAGTCCCTTGCTGCCGGGTTGGGAACTCGATTTAGCGGCAATTTTTCCCTAGGCGCATGCTAGGCTGAACCATAAGCGCAGGAATGCCGGAACAGGCCAGCGAAGCCATCGTGCTCCGGACTTACCCGCTCCGGGAATCTGATCTCATCGTCAGTTTCTTTACTCGTGACCAAGGAAAGCTACGCGGCGTTGCCCACCGGGCCCGCCGGCCCAAAGGTGGATTTGGGTCGTCGTTGGAACGCTTGAGCCATGTGCGTATCCGGTATGCGGCGCGGGAAAACCAGGAGCTGGTCCGGGTGAACGGTTGTGATCTGATGCAATCGCAGTTTGCATTGGCGGCTGATTACCGTTGTGGCGTGGCGCTGGATGTCATGGCCGAAATTGCGGAATACTTGCTGCCCCCCCACGAAACGAACGAGCGCTTTTACCGGCTGCTGCTGAGCGTGCTGGAATTTCTGCGCCAAAGCGGCGGCGAGGGTGTTTGGCAGGCGGTGACTTACTTTGAGTGGTGGGCGGTGCGGCTGAGCGGTTTTCTGCCGGAGTTGCGCTTGAGCGAGGCGGCGCAACAATTGGAAACGCAGATTCGCACGACTCCCATTGCCGCGCTGGCCACGGGAGACTGCCAGCGGGCCGAGACGGTGGAATTGCGGCGGCGGCTGGGCGCCTTGATCGAAGCGCACATTGAGCGGCGGTTGTTGGCCGCGCCCTTATTGGAAGGAATCGAATGAAGACCTATCAGGAGATGATCCTGCGCTTAAAGAGCTATTGGGCCGAGCGCGGGGCGATTATCCAGGAGCCCTACGATGTGGAAGTGGGGGCGGGCACAATGTGCCCGGAAACTTTTTTGCGCGTTCTGGGGCCGAAGCCCTACCGGGTGGCCTATGTGCAGCCGAGCCGGCGGCCGGCCGATGGGCGTTACGGGGAGAACCCGAACCGCCTGTACAAGCACCAACAACTGCAGGTGATTTTGAAGCCGACGCCCGATGATGTGCTGGAGCAATACCTGGGTTCGCTCGAAGCCATTGGGATTGACCTGAAGAAGCACGACATTAAGTTTGAAGAGGACAACTGGGAATCGCCGACGCTGGGGGCTTGGGGCATTGGCTGGCAGGTGATGCTGGACGGAATGGAGATTACGCAATTTACGTATTTCCAGCAGTGCGGGGGCGTGGATTTGGAATTGATTCCGGCGGAAATCACTTATGGCCTGGAGCGGCTTTGCGCGTTTTTGCAGGACCGGGAAAGCGTATACGACATTGCTTGGACGCCGGAGTTTGCCTATGCGGAAGTGCGCTTGACGGAAGAGCAGCAGCATTCGGTGTTCAACTTTGAGATGGCCGATGTCGGGACACTGTGGAAGCTCTTTGAACTGCACGAAGGAGAGTGCCAACGGTTGATCAATCTCTACCACCAGGAGCACAAACAAGACGAAGCGCTGCGGCAGCGTTTTCCCGTGTTGCCGACCTATGACCAAGTGTTGAAGTGCTCGAACTTGTTTAATCTGCTGGACGCGCGGGGGGCGATTAGCGTGACCGAGCGCGTGGGCGTGATTGCGCGAGTGCGGAAGCTGGCCGTGGGAGTGGCGCAGATGTGGGTGGACCAGCAGTTCACCGTCCACCAGGAAACTGTGCAGAAGCCGGAAGAGGTGGTGGCGTAATGGCGAAGGACTTTTTGCTGGAAGTTGGGGTGGAGGAAATTCCGGATTGGATGATTCCGGATGGCTTGGCGGCATTGACAGAAGCGGTGCGGCCATTGCTGCCCGAGGGAGAAATTCTTTGGAGCGAGGCGACGCCGCGGCGCTTGGCCTTGCGGGCCCATGGGGTGGCCCAGCGGGAGGCGGACCGCGTGGAACTGGTGCAGGGTCCGGCGAAGGGCGCTCCCGAGGCGGCGGTGGCGGGCTTTGCGAAGAAGCAAGGCGTGGAAGTAAGCGCGCTGGAAGTAAGGACGATTGGCAGGGCAGAGAAGTACGTTTACGAGAAGCAGATTCCGGGGCGGAGCACGCAGGAGTTGCTGGCGGAAGGTTTGCCGAAAGCGATTCTTGGCATTCCCTGGCCGAAGACGATGTTGTGGCCAGCCAAGGGCGGGGCGCGGTTCATCCGGCCCATACGCTGGATCCTGTGCCTGCTGGGCGAGGACGTGGTTCCCTTCACGGTAAACGGGATTGCGGCGGGCAACGAGACGTGGGGCCACCGGCAGTTGGGCAAGATTCATGTGCCGGTGACGATTGCCAGCTACGAAGCGAAATTGCGGGAAAACTTTGTGCTGTTGCGGGCGGCGGAGCGGCGGGCGAAGATTGTGGCCGAATTGCCAGCGGGCGTGAAGGCCGATGCGGCGTTGCTCGAAACGCTGACCTACATTACGGAGTACCCGACGGCGATTACGGGTAGCTTCGCGGAAGAGTATTTGCAATTGCCGGCCGAGGTGTTGGTAACGGTAATGCGGTATCACCAAAAGTATTTCTCGGTGGAGAAGCAAGCGGGGCAATTGGCGCCGCAGTTTGTGGCCGTGATGAACACGGCGAGCGACCCGGAGGGCCTGGTGCGGCACGGCAACGAGCGCGTGTTGCGGGCGCGGTTTAACGATGCACGGTTTTTCTACGAAGTAGACCAGCAGAAGCCCTTGGCTAGCCGCGTGGAGGCGCTGAAGAACGTGACGTTCCAGGCGCAGTTGGGCAGCTACTGGGAAAAGACGCAGCGCGTAGTGGCATTGACCAAAGAGCTTGGTGGCGGTCCAGATGCCGTGCGGGCGGCAGAGCTTGCCAAAACAGATTTGACGACCGAGATGGTGAAGGAGTTTACGGAGCTGCAGGGCATTGTGGGCGGCATTTATGCGCGCGCCCAAGGCGAGGCGGAGGGCGTGGCGCAAGCGATTTATGACCATTACCGGCCGAACAGCATGGAAGACGCCATTCCGGCGACGGCGGCAGGGCAACTGTTGAGCCTGGCCGATAAGGTGGATACGTTGCGGGGCTGTTTCCGCATTGGGTTGATTCCGAGCGGCTCGAAGGACCCCTTTGCTTTGCGGAGAGCGGCGCAGGGAATTGTGAGAATTCTGGCCGAAGGCGAGCTGAAGCTGGGCCTGGGCCAATTGGCGGGAGAGGACAGGAAGTTGCACGAGTTTTTGTTGGACCGCGTTGGCTATTACTTTCAGGAGATCCGCGGCTACGCTTACGACGAAGTGAAGGCGGTGCTGGCGGCGGGTAGCGACGATCTTCCGGATGTGGAAGCGCGGCTGGCGGCGGTGAAGGCAATTCGCAGCTCAGAGAATTTTGAAGCGCTGGCGGCGGGCTTTAAGCGCATCCGGAAAATTCTGGATGGGGACTTCGACCCGGCGGGCCAGCACATTGATGAGAGCTTGCTGGAAGCAGGCCCGGAGCAGGAGCTGTACGCGCAATTGAGGCGCGTGAAAGCGGCCGTGGCGGGCACGAGCTACGGGGAGCGATTGGCCCTGATGGCGACCCTGCGGACGGCGGTGGATGCGTTTTTTGACAAAGTCCTGGTCAATGCGCCGGACCCGCGGGTCCGCGCGAATCGGCTAACATTGTTGTTTGACCTCAAAGCGGAGTTTTCCGGCATTGCCGACTTCTCCGAAATTGTTCCGAAAGCACAGGAGAATCTCACTTCATGAAGAAGTACGTCTACTTTTTCGGTGGCTCGGCCACTGAAGGCGACAAGAGCATGCGCGACACGCTCGGCGGCAAAGGGGCCAATTTGGCGGAGATGTGCCGCTTTGGCCTGCCTGTCCCGGGCGGCTTTACGATTGCCACGGAGGTATGTAATATCTACTTCCAAAATGGCAATCAAGTGCCGGCCGACATCCAGCAGCAGCAGCACGACGCGCTGGAGAAGTTAGAAGCTTTGATGGGCAAGAAGTTGGGCGACCCGGTGGATCCGCTCTTGCTGAGCGTCCGCAGCGGCGCGAAGTTCTCCATGCCGGGCATGATGAACACGATCCTGAACCTGGGGTTGAACGACGAGACGACGGAAGGCTTGGCGCGCTTGAGCAATAATCCTCGCTTTGCCTACGACTGTTACCGGCGCTTCATCCAGATGTTCGGCGAAGTGGCCCTGGACATCGAGATGGAGCACTTCGACCATATCTTCGATGAACGCAAAAAGAAGAAAAAGGCCAAGCTGGACACGGACCTGACGGCCGAAGACCTGAAGGCGATTATTGCCGACTACAAGAAGCTGGTGAAGAAGGAAACGAAGAAAGAGTTTCCGCAGGACCCGCTGCAACAGTTGGACATGGCGCGGGATTCCGTATTCCGCAGCTGGAATAACCCGAAAGCGATTTACTACCGCAAGATGGAGCGCATTCCGGACGACATCGGCACGGCGGCCAACATCCAGGCGATGGTGTTTGGCAACATGGGCGACGATTGCGCCACGGGCGTGGGCTTTACACGCGACCCGGGTTCGGGCGAAAAGGTTTTCTACGGCGAGTTCCTGATCAACGCGCAGGGCGAGGACGTGGTGGCGGGCATTCGTACGCCGTCGCCGATTTCCGAACTGGAGCACGTGATGCCGGACGCCTTCAACCAATTGAAGGAAATCACGACGAACCTCGAAAAGGCCTACACGGATATGCAGGACTTCGAGTTCACCATTCAGAACAACAAGTTGTACATGCTGCAAACCCGCAACGGTAAGCGTACGGGTCCGGCGGCGGTGCGGATTGCGGTGGAAATGGTGGAAGAAGGCCTGATTACGAAGGAAGAAGCCATTAAGCGCGTGGCGCCGAGCCAGTTGGACCAACTGCTGCACCCGGTGTTTGACGCGGCTTCCTTGAAGAAGCTGACGAAGGTGACCAACGGCATTGCGGCCAGCCCCGGCGCGGCGGTGGGTAAGGTGGCGTTCTCGGCCGAAGGCGCGGTGGAAATGGCGAAGAAGGCGCCGACCATTTTGGTGCGCAAGGAAACCACGCCGGACGACATTGCCGGCATGGACGCGGCCAAGGGCATTTTGACGGCGGTGGGCGGTAAGAGCTCGCACGCCGCGGTGGTGGCGCGCGGCATGGGCCGGCCCTGCATTGTGGGCGCGGGCTCGATCCAGATCGACGAAAAGGGTAAGAAGTTCACGGCGAAGGTGGGCGATAAGACCGTAACCGTAAAGGAAGGCGACTTTGTTTCGATCGACGGCACCACGGGCGCGGTTTATCTGGGCGCGGCGGGCACCGTTGAACCGAACACGAAGAGCGGGTTCCTGGCCACGTTCATGACCTGGGCCGATGAAATGCGCGGCAACTTTGGCGTGCGCGCCAATGCCGACATTCCGCGGGACGCGAAGGCGGCGCGCAACTTTGGCGCCGAAGGCATTGGGCTTTGCCGCACGGAACACATGTTCTTTGCCGAAGACCGCTTGCCCTTCATGCAAGCCATGATTTTGGCGCGCGACGAGAAGAGCCGGAAGGCGGCGCTGGGCAAACTGTTGCCGATGCAGCGTAAAGACTTCGCGGGCTTGTTCGAAGCCATGGAAGGTTTCCCGGTGGTGATCCGTACGCTGGATCCGCCGCTGCACGAATTTCTGCCGAAGCGCGAAGACCTGATGGTGGCGCTGGCGAAGCTGCCGCACGCAGATTCGAAGGAAAAGAAGGAAATGGCGGAAAAGTTCGGCTGCAAGGTAAGCGAACTGAAGAAGACCGTTCCCGAATTGCTGCACCGCGTGGAAGAACTGCACGAAATGAACCCCATGCTTGGCCACCGCGGCTGCCGCTTGGGCATTACGTATCCGGAAATTACCGAGATGCAGGCGCGGGCGATTTTCGAAGCCGCCGCGCAGGTGCACAAAAAGGGCAAGAAGATCATTCCCGAAGTGATGATCCCGCTGGTGGGCAGCTTCCGCGAGTTGGACCACCAGAAGCAGATCGTCGAAAAGGTGGCGCACGAAGTGTTGCACAAGGCCGGCATTACGGACCTGAAGTACTACATCGGCACCATGATTGAAATTCCGCGCGCGGCCATTACCGCGGACGAAGTGGCGCAATACGCGGAGTTCTTCAGCTTCGGCACCAACGACTTGACGCAGACGACGATGGGTCTTTCCCGCGACGACTATACGAAGTTCAACGCGCACTACGAAGACCTGAAGATCTTCAAGAGCGATCCGTTTGGCTCCCTGGATCAGGAAGGCGTTGGCAAGTTGATTGCCCATGCCATTGAACTGGGCCGCAAGACACGTCCGGACATCGAGATCGGTATTTGCGGCGAACACGGCGGCGATCCGGATTCGGTGGCCTTCTGCTATCGCGTAGGCATGAACTACGTGAGCTGCTCGCCCTACCGGGTGCCGATTGCACGTTTGGCGGCGGCCCAAGCGGCGCTGGCCAAAGGCGGCAAGACGGAAAGCCGCACGGCATAAGCAACAACAAGCAAACGAAAAGGGCCAGTCTCCAAGGCGGGGGCTGGCCTTTTTATCTTGGTTCTAAAAGAAGGCTAGAGCTGGAACAGAGCGGCGATGGAGAGGCGGAACGAGGGGATGGGCTCTTCGTTGGCTAAGGTTTCTCCGGCGTGATAGGCGCGCACGGGCTGGCCGAGTTGGTGAATGTCGATGCGCTGGTCTTCGGGCCAAACCACCCAAACGGCCCGGGCGCCGTGCTTTAAGTAGAGGCGGATTTTGTCGTCGAGGTCTTTGGCGGAATCCGAATCCGAAACAATTTCGATGGCGAGGTCGGGGGGGCCTTGGAAGCGCTTGCCGGCAATTCTGGCTCTGCGCGTCAAGCAAACGGCGACATCTGGATGACGCACCCTGTCGGGCGCAACTTCGAAGGCGAGTTCGTTTCCTGCTTCAATGGGGTCTTCTAGTTGGCGGTTTAAGAGCCGGGCAAGGCTAAGCTTAATGCCATCGTGCAAAGAGTCGTTGTTGGGCATGGGGATGATCACTCCGTCGTCGAAGTCCAAGCGCTCGCCGGCGGCGGTGCGGGCATCGTATTCGGCGCGGGAAATGAGTGTCGCGGTAGACGCCATATCCAATAGCCTAACGCTTCCGGTCAACATGCAAAAATACGGATTATGTCCGCTACGCTAGCCTCCCTTGCCACGCCCGAAGAGATTGCTCTGTACGAGCCGGTGATTGGCCTGGAAGTGCACGTGCAACTGGCCACGAACACGAAGATTTTTTGCGGTTGTCCGGTGGCCTTTGGGTCTGGCCCGAACGAAAACACGTGTCCGGTTTGTTTGGGGTTGCCGGGAGCCTTGCCGGTGTTGAACCGCCGGGCGGTGGAACTGGCGGTGCAGGCCTCTGCCGCTCTGCACTGCACGATAAACCCGGAAAGCATTTTTGCCCGGAAGAACTACTTTTACCCGGACCTGCCCAAGGGCTTTCAAATTTCGCAGTATGACCGGCCCGTGGCGGAGCATGGCTACATCGACATTGTGGTGGATGGCCAAGCCAAGCGCATTGGCGTGACGCGCGTGCACATGGAAGACGACGCCGGCAAGAGCAGCCACGAGGGCTTTCGGGACAACGATAAATACAGCTATGTGGATTTGAACCGTGCAGGGACGCCGCTGGTGGAAATTGTGAGCGAGCCGGATTTGCGCAGCGCCGACGAGGCCTACGCGTATTTGACGGAACTGAAGCTGGCGATGCAGTTCATTGGCGCCTCGGCGTGCGATATGGAAAAGGGGCAATTGCGCTGCGACGCCAATGTGAGCGTGCGGCGGAAGGGGGCCGAAAAATTTGGGACCAAGGCGGAGCTGAAAAACCTGAACAGCTTCCGCTTTGTGAAGCAAGCGATTGAATACGAAATTGCGCGGCAGGTGGGGGTGCTGGAGAGCGGCGGGCGAGTGATTCAAGAGACCCGGCTGTACGACCCGGCCAGCGGCGAGACCTTCAGCATGCGCAGCAAGGAAGAAGCCGCGGATTACCGCTACTTCCCGGAGCCGGATTTGCTGCCCTTGCGCATTCCCGAGGATTGGAAGGCGGAGTTGCTGGCGAAAATGCCCGAGCTGCCCGCCGACCGCCGGGAGCGCTTCGTTGCCGAGTACGGCTTGCGGCCCTATGACGCAGAGGTTTTAACCGCCAGCCGCGCCCTTGCCGATTATTACGAGACGGTGGCCAAGACCAGCCAGGACCCGAAGGCGGCAGCGAACTGGGTGACCGGGGACTTGGCGGGCACCCTGAACGCTGAAGGATTGGAAATTGAACAGTGCCCGGTGGCGGCGGAGCACCTGGGCGAATTAGTTGGGCTGGTGAGCACAGGCGAACTATCCGGCAAGCTAGCGAAGGAAATCTTCCCGAAGATGCTGGCCGAGCGGCTGGCGCCCAGGGCCATTATGGAGCGCGATGGCCTGAAGCAGATTTCCGACACCGGGGCGCTGGAGAAATTAGTCGAGGAAGTGCTGGCGGCGAATCCGAAACAAGTGGAGCAATATAAGGCAGGCAAGACGACGGTGATTGGCTTCCTGGTGGGGCAAGCGATGAAGGCCTCAAGGGGGCAGGCGAATCCGCAGGTGCTGAACGATTTGTTGAAAGCCAAGTTGGGTTAATGCGAATTTTGTTGTTATTTCCGCTTCTGGCCTTTGCCGACGAGCGGATCTTGCCGATGCGCTTTGCGAACCTTCCCGCGTGTCCGGCGGCAGGGCAGACAAAGGATGAGTTGCTCCTGGAAGCACGGGACGCCGCGGGCTTTGCCGTGGAAATTTGGTGCACGCGGCAAGCGTCGGGCTATGCATATACCTATCGCGCGCGCGGCAAAGGGGGCCAGGCGAAGCCGCTGGACGAGTGCGCTGCCTGGGGGCGATTGAATTCCGTAGGGGTGGAGCACACGGGCGCGGTGAGCGAAGACCGCTTGGAAAACGGGCAGCCGTTGGTGAAGGCGGCGGGCCGGATTGTGCGGTTTTTCCACCACAATTGGGACGGGCGAAGCGGGCAGCACACGTTGGTGGATTTCCGTTCGCAGCGCTATACGACCTACGAAACCCGAGCGGAAGAGGACGGCGTGGGCCGGGCGGTGCGAGTACTGACCCGGGCGGAAACGCCTGTTCCACTGCGGAAGCCAAGCCTCGGCAAGCTGAACGAGGAGGCACCTTTTGAAGCGGCACGCGCGATTTGCCGCACGGCGACGGCGGACGACGGGCAGCGTGTCTTGGAGCAGGAAGTGGACGCCTTTATGGAGCCGGGCAGGTTGAGCAAGGTGGCCGTGGCGTATCCGGAAGCGAACCCCATCGAAAAAATTCTGTTTGAGCCGCGCGAGCGCAAGTTGTACCTACGCTTTCCGCCGAATGCGAGGAAGAGCTTGGTTTCCGTAGCCTTTCCGCGCCAATTGCTGGGCATTGGGAAGGAAATCACGAAGGTCCGTTTGGACGGGCGCTTTATTCCGACGGACGAAACCATTACCGCGACGCACCGCACGGTGCGTTTTCGCCTCGAAGAAACGGCGAAAGAGGCACTACTGACGGAGTCTGGCGGTTTTCCGTTTTTCCTGGTTAGCTCCATTGCCATTGTGGGGGGATTAGTGATTGGCGCCGTGGTGGCGCTGCTGTTCCGGCGAAAGTTGCCGGCGGTGCGAGATGATGAAGCAGAAGCAGCGCAAGCCTGACAAAAGCGGATTCTTCCTCACCAACCGACTTTTTCCGCGCGCCTGCCGTCTTTAAGATTGGAGCCACCCATTGATCTTCCGGGAAGTGGAAGACCAGGATTTAGTTGCCAAAGCGCGCAAGGGAAACGTCGACGCGTTTAATGCCCTTGTGTCGCGGCACGAAAAACGGGTCTACAACTACCTGCTGAGGATTCTGCGGGATCGGGAAGACGCGCTGGATTTGACGCAGGATGTATTTTTGAAGGCTTATCAGAATCTAGCCAAACTGAGCGATGCGGGACGATTTTCTCCTTGGTTGTTCCGCATCGCTCACAACGAGGCCTTTTCGCTGCTGCGGAAGAAACGCCCGCTAACAACGGAATTAGTTTGGGATCCGTCGGTGGCCGAGGCGGTGGAAGGATTGTTCCCGGTGGAAAGAAACTTGGTGGTGGAACGGGCTTTGGGGCAATTGAGCCCCGAGCAGCAGGAGGCCGTGAGCTTGAAGATTTTCCAGGGTTTCAAATTTGAAGAGATGGCGGAGATTTTGGATCTGCCGCTATCCACGGTGAAATCCCGGCTGTATTCGGCATTGGAATTGTTGAAGGGCGCTTTGGCGCCTGTGAGGGGGTAGCGAATGGATTTGCGCGATTATGCGTTGGGCGAGGGGACGGCGGCCGAGCGGGAAGCGATGGCGGCGCGGTTGGCTGCTTCGGCAGAAGAGCGGGAGGAATTGCGGCGATGGGAATTGACGTTGCGCGCGGTGGCGGATTTGCTGCAGGAGGAAATTCCCCGGCGCATTGCTTTTGTGAGTGACCCTGTTTGGGAGCAGAAGGTAATGGAGCCCAAGTGGTGGCAGCGTTTGTGGCCGGCGGGCCCGCAGTGGGGCTTTGCCTCGGCCGCGGTGCTGGCCATGGCGATTTTGGCCCACGGTTGGGTGATAAGGCCGGTGGAGAAAACGATGGTGGTGGAAGCGCCCGCGGCAAGCCGAGGTGGGGAGCAGGAATTGGATGTCCAGGCGATTGTGCGGGAAGCTGTGGCCGCCTCTGAGGAGCGCCAGCAGCGGGAATTCCGCAAGGTGTTGGCCGAAGTCCAGCAAGAGCACGAGAGTGAGATCCGCTTGATGGCCGCTTCGATGGAAGAGAACCAAAGCCTGCTGCGCAAGCAGATGAACCGCCTTTACATGATGAGCGCGAATTTGGCGGGGCCGAGTCCGGAAGGGGTGGACGCACGATGAAGAGCCTGCTCTTGGCCGCAACGGCCACCGTCCTGTTGGCCACTACGCCGCTGGTGTCGCGCGCTATGTTGCAGACGGTGGAAAAAAGAATTGACCAGAAGCTGGAGAGCCTGTTTGACGAGCCCTTCCTGTTGTTGGGCTTGACGCGCGGGGTTTATCTCGAAAAATATGGCGCGGTCTTCAGCGCGGAATTGCAACTGGTGGTGACGCCGGGCGTGGGTACGTTTGGCTTCACCACACCTTCGAAGGAATTGATTGCTTCGACGCGGGCCAAGAAGCTCGAAAGGCTGCCGCAACTGAAGCAAGCGATGCGGGGCCAATTGGTTTCCGCGGCGACCTTGCTTGAGAGGATGCCGCCGGGGGAAAATGTGGTGCTGGCTGTGTCGTTGTTCCGGCGGAATTGGGAAGATGCCGACGGGCTGCCATCGCAGGTGGTGATGCGGGCGCAACGCAAGAGCCTGTTGGCGGCGCGCACCAGCGCGGCGATAGAAGCAGCGATTCGACTCGAAGAGTTTTAATGGCGCACGACCGTTTGGGCGAAAGGCTGGTGGCCCGCCAGTTGATTTCGACAGAGGAATTGAACCAGGCACTGGAACTGCAGAAGGAGCGCAAAGAGAAGCTCGGCAAGATACTGGTGGACTTGGGCTTTCTGGCCGCGCGGGATTTGCTGGCCGAGTTGAGCGCGCAATTGCAGGTGCCGCTGGTGACACTGGAGGCGGGGCCGGCGACGGCGCCGGAAATCGAAAAACTATCACCACGATTTCTGCGGCAATCGAGGATTTTTCCGCTGGCCTTTGACGGCAGCGTGCTGCGCCTAGCCATGGCGGACCCCTTGGATTTTGAAGTGTTGGCGGCGGTGGCCACCTCAACGGGTTTGCGCGTGGAGCCGGCCTTGGCGGCGGAGGCCGAAATTGATGAGGCGCTCCAACGGCACTTCGCGGGCGGGAAAGCCGCCGAGGGCCAGGATGAATTTGCTGGGGACGATGCGGCGCAAGACCTGGAGCACTTGCGCGATATGGCGAGCGAGGCGCCCGTCATTCGCCTGGTGAACGCCATGATCGCCACGGCGGTGGAAAAGCGGGCCAGCGACATTCACATTGAGCCTTTTGAAAAAATCTTCCGCGTGCGCTTTCGCGTTGACGGGGTGCTACAGGACCAGGAAGCGCCGCCGAAGGAAATGAAGGCCGCGGTGATTTCGCGTCTGAAGCTGATGGCGAAGCTGAACATTGCCGAGCGCCGCTTGCCGCAGGATGGCCGCATCAAAATTCGCACGGCGGGGCGCGAGGTGGATTTGCGCGTTTCCACGTTGCCGACGCTCTACGGCGAGAGCGTCGTCATGCGTATTCTCGACCGCAGCGCCACGGACTTTTACGACTTGAAGAAGCTGGGCTTTGATGACTTCATGCTGTCGCGCATGGAGTACTTTACGGAACTGCCCCACGGGATTTTTTTGGTGACGGGGCCGACGGGAAGCGGGAAGTCGACGACGCTCTATTCGGCCTTGAAGCGGATCAATAAGTCGGACCGGAAGATTATTACGATTGAAGATCCGGTGGAATACCAGATGGACGGCATCAACCAAATCCATGTGAACCCGACCATTGGATTGACCTTTTCGGCGGGCCTGCGGCATATTGTGCGGCAAGACCCGGACGTGATTATGGTGGGCGAAATCCGCGACCGGGAGACGGCGGATATCGCGATTCGCGCCGCCTTGACGGGCCACTTTGTGTACTCCACTTTGCACACCAACGATGCGCCGAGTGCGATTACGCGCCTGACGGATATGGGCGTGGAGAACTACCTGCTGACTTCTTCAATTACGGCGGTGCTGGCGCAGCGCCTGGTGCGGCGGATTTGTCCGCATTGCCGCGCGGAAGCGGGGGAAACGGTAAGCCACGATGGCACGCCGGTGCGCTATTTCGCGGGCCGGGGCTGCGAGCATTGCTTTGGGACGGGCTATCACGGCCGCGTAGGCATTTTTGAATTGATGCAGTTGAACGAAGAATTGCGCCGGCTGATTATGCGCAACGAAGATGCCAGTGTCTTGACGGAAGCGGCCAAGCGAAGCGGCATGAAGAGCTTGCGCGAAGATGGCTGGGCGAAAGTAGCTGCGGGGCAAACCACGCCGGCCGAAGTGGTGCGCGTGACGCAGGAGTTTTAAGCCGCCATGACGACCTTTCAATTTCGCGCGGTGACGGCTGAGGGCAAACCTCGGGCGGGGGCGTATTCCGCGGAAAGCGAAAAGGCGGTGGCGGTGGAGCTGCGCCGCCAAGGGTTGACGCCGCTTTATATTGGTCTCGAAAAGCCGGGGGCGATTGAGTTTAAGTTGCCGGATTTTAGCGGGGCCAAGCGGCGGGACGTTTTGTTCTTCACCCAAGAGCTGGCCACGCTGCTGAACGCGAGCGTTCCTCTGGACCGGGCCTTGTCGATTGTGAGCGAATTGACGGAGCGGCCCGCCTTCCGGTTGATTGTGTTGGATACGTTGCGCCTGTTGAAGGGCGGCAAGCCTTTGAACGAGGCGCTGGCCGCGCAGCCGGATTATTTTTCGGACCTCTACGTGAACATGGTGCGCGCCGGGGAAGCGTCGGGTTCGTTGGCCACGGTGTTTACGCGCTTGGCGGAGTTTGAGCGCAACCAGGATGACTTGCGCAGCTTTATTCTCACTTCCATGGCTTACCCGGTGTTGCTGGCCGGGGTGGGCGTGGGGGCCATTATTTTGTTGATGTATTTTGTGGTGCCGCGCTTTTCGACGATTTTTCAAGATGGGCGGATTGCCATCCCTTTGCCGACGTTGATCATGATGCGGACGAGCGAGTTCCTGGTGGCTTACGGCTGGATGCTGGGCTTGGCGTTGCTGGTGGCGACGGTGGTTTTCCTGTGGTACATCCAGACGGCGAAGGGGCGTTGGTGGTGGGACGGGTTTCAATTGCAGATTCCGCTGTTGGGCGATGCGCTACGGAAGGCGGAGACGGCGCGCTTTGCGCGGGCCATGGGAACGCTGGTGGCCAATACGGTGCCGCTGGTGCAATCCTTGCAGATTTCGGCGGGCACGATGGGCAACCAACGGATTGCGAAATCGCTGGAAATGGTGGCGCAGGGCGTGAAGCGCGGGGAAGGCATTGCGGTGCCGTTGCGGCGTACAGACCAGTTCCCCTCCCTGGCTTCGCACCTGTTGAGCGTGGGGGAAGAAACGGGGCGGCTGGACGACATGTTTGGCCGGATGGCGGAGATTTATGAAAACGATACGCGGGCGGCGGTGAAGCGTTTTACGTCGCTGTTTGAGCCTTTGCTGATTCTCTTTATGGGCATCATCGTGGGCGCACTTATCTTGAGCATATTGCTGGCAATTACCAGCTTGAATGAGGTAGCAATGTAGCCATGAAACAACAAGAACTTTCCTTACGCCGCCGCCGGCGCCAAGCCGGTGTGACGCTGATTGAAATGCTGGTGGTGGTGACGATCATCGCGCTATTCGCCTCGATTGTGGGGCCGCGATTGTTTAAGGCCGGGGATTCGGCCCGGGTGACAGCTGCGCGCACGCAGATCAATGGCTTTATGCAGGCCCTGGTTTTGTACAAAAACTCAACCGGCGTTTTCCCGACGGCGGAACAAGGCTTGGCGGCTTTGCGGGTGAAGCCGGCCGAGGCTTTGAATTGGGATGGCCCGTACCTGCAGAGCAACGTTCCGGCAGACCCTTGGGGCCGGCCTTACCTGTACCGCTACCCCTCGCCGGCGGGCGATGAGCCGGAAATTATCTCCTTGGGCGCCGACGGGCAACCGGGCGGCGAAGGCATTAACGCGGATATCAGCAGCGCGGGCACCGCCGTTGCGCCCGCGGCGGCACAGTAGTTGTTGATGGCAAAGCAGGCACAACGCGGCGTGACGCTGCTCGAACTGCTGCTGGTGGTGACGCTCGTCGCCTTGATGGCGGGTTTGGCGCTGCCGAGCTTTTCGGGCGGCATGGATACGTTGCGCTTGCGTAGCGCGGCAGGCTCGGTGGCGGGGGCTTTGAACTATGCCCTACGGACGGCCGAGCGGCGGCAATTGCCGGTGGAGCTTACTCTCGCCCCGGCGCGCGGGGCGGTGCTGGTGCGAACGGCGACAAGCCCCACCCCGCAAACCTTCGCCTTGCCGGCGGGCATTCGCCTGGGCCGCATTCTGCCCTCGCTTTTTGCGCAGGAGCTATCGGCGGAGCGGGTGTTGATTCTCGATCCGCAAGGTGCGCCGCCCGCGCTGTTGATTGAATTGCTCACCCCGGCCGGGAAGGCGCGCTATGTGCGGCTGGACCCATTGACGAATAGCGCAAGAGTGGTGGAAGCCGTGGAAGGAAATTTTGTAGGGGAATTCGATGCGAAGCGTTAAGCCGAAGCGCGGCGAGCGCGGGTTTACGCTGCTGGAGGCACTGCTGGCCACCTTCATCATGGCCATTGCCGTGGTGACGCTGATGGCGAACCTGACCACCTCGACGCGGAACCTGCTGGTGGGCACCGAGATGGACCGCTTGACGCTGCTGAGCAAATCGAAGATGGACGAGCTGATTACGCAGGCGGGTCCCCTGAATGGCGTGGTGGAGGGCGTTCACCCGGAAGGTGGCTGGCGCGCAACGGTGACGCTGGAAGCTGTTTCGGCAGGTTCGGCAGACCGCCTGGAGCACATTGTGCTGGAGACGTGGTTGATGAGCGGAGCGCGCAGGCGTTCGCTGGTGCTCGAGACGTATCGCCGCGTGCCGGGCCCGGGGTCAACGGGGGGCTAGATGAAGGCAATTGCCCAAGTGCGCGTTCGCGGCCAGCGGGGGGTAACGCTGGTGGAACTGCTCATCGCCATCTCGCTGTTCGCGTTGATCGGCGTATCTTCGTCGCTGGTTTTGCGCACGGCGTTTGACTCGCTGAACCGCATTGACGCGAAGGTAGACCAGGACCGCCGCGTGCTGGGCAGCGAGAGGGCTTTGGACCAGATGCTGCGCGGTATGGTGGCCGTAAACGCTCCTTGTGGCGGGGGGCCGGTGGGCTTTCAAGGAAGCCAGAACTTTGTTCGCTTTGTGAGCTCTTATTCGCTGGCCGAAGGGTCGCGGGGGCGCTTGCAATTTGTGGAAATCATTGCCGAGCAAAAGGCCGATGGCGAGGGGGTGCGGCTGGTGGTGAACGAGTATCCGTATTTGGGCCAGGCGCGGTTGAACCTATTGTGTTCCCAGCCCGTGGCGGTGCGGGACATGAGCTTTATTTTGGCGGACCGTTTGGCGTTTGCCCGATTTGCCTACAAACGATTGGAGCCAGGATCAGCGGCAGAGATCTGGATGTCGAATTGGAGCTATCCGGAGTGGCCGCGGGCAATCCGGGTAGACCTGGAACCGCTGCGACTGGTGGAGAACCGCGCGCGGGTGCAATCCTTGCGCATTCCGGTGATGGTGAGGAATCTCAGTGCGCCTTAATCAAGCCCTCCGGAAGAAGAAAGAGCGGGGCGCGGCCCTGCTGACGGTGCTTTGGCTAACGGCTGCCCTTGCGATGGTGGTGCTCTCGGTGGCGAGCACGGTGCGCGGGGAAATTGAGCGCAGCTTGGCGCAGCAGGAGAGCTTGCGGGCTTACTATCTGGCGCGGGGAGCGGTGGAGCGGCAATTGTTCCGTTTGCGGGATGCGCCGGCCACGGGTTTGCCTTTCGAGGCCTTGTTACTAGCCAATCGGCGGAGCTTTCAGCGCTTTGTCGGGGGAGATGTTTTGGTGGAGTTGGTGAGCGAGCAAGGAAAAATGCCGCTGGCCGGGTTGCGGCCGGAATTGCTGGAGCGTTTGTTGCTTTTGAATGGAGCGACCAGCCAGCAGGCGTCACTGGCGGTGAATAGCTTTTTCCAGAACGGCACGCTGCAAAACGGCGGCGCGGCAGCTTTGGCCACGACGTGGGCCAATACTTCCGCCAGCGGGGGGCAGACTTTTTCCCCTGCGCGCGCGTCCTTAGAAAATGTCGAGGAACTGATGCTCTTCCCAGGATTTACAAGCCAGATTGTCCACGGCAGGTTTGAACGCCTGCCGAATGGGCGTTTGGCGCAGGTGGGGGGGCTGGAGGATTGCCTTTCCCCGCTGGCGGAAGCCGGCCAGGGCCTGGATGTGTGGAGCGTGCACCCAACTTTGCTGGTTGCCCTGGGCATGGACCAAACGAGTGCGTATCAACTGGCCGAGGCGCGGGCATTGCCTTGGGCCAATGCACAGCAATCCGTGGCAGAGTTTCTGGCGCTAAACCGTCCGCCCGTGCCATTGGTGAGCAACCGGATGGGAAATGCTTTTCAAGTGCGGGCCACGGCGCGGGTGAGAACTCCGGCGGGAACGCTTTCCGATACGCGGAGGAGCGTGTCGCTTTTGGTGAAGCAAACGCCACCGCCACCGCAGTTTTTTTGGCGGGAAGGATTGAGCTACATGCGCTGGTATGACAATGCGTATTCCGACATTGCGGCGCAGGCGGCGGCTTGGCTGGAGACGGGGGCGGCGAATTGAGTACTTTGAGTACAGAGCAAATCGCAGCGGAAGCCAACCCGGTGGTGCGGCGGACAGCGATCCCTTTGTGGAAGCGCTGGACGTCCTTTGGGTCGGGCGTAGGGATTGCGGTGGTGGACGGAGCACTGGAAGTGGTGCTGGCGGAAGTTAGGCCGCAAGGTGTCGAAGTCGTGGACGCGTTGCGGCTCGAGCGTATCCGGGAAAGACCGGCGGCGGAGTGGGGCGCCGAATATGATGCGTTGCTGAAAAAGCACAAGTGGCAGCACGTGGCGGCAATGGTGGTGTTGCCGGCGAGAGAGGTAATTTCGCGCACGGTGAGCCTGGCGGGGGTGGGGGCCAAGGAAACCGATGCGGCGCTGCGCTACCAATTGGACGGCCTGCATCCGTTTGAGGAAGACCGCATTGCCTTTGGCTATGGCCGCCTGGAAGCGCCGCATGCGTCTACGGTGGCGGTGGGAATTGCGCAGGCGGAAACGATGGAAGAGTACGCCACCTTGTTTGAAGAGGCGGGCGTGGATCTGGCCGGCTTTGTAACGCCCGCGGCGGCCTACTATTCAGCCTTGCGCGTGTTGCAGGCGCCGCCGGCCGACGAGTTGTTGCTGGTGAATGAGGCGGAAGGGGCGCTGGAGATTTACGCCGAAACGGCGAGCCATCCACTATTTTTTGTGGAATTGCCGAGCGGACAGCCGCGGGCGGTGGAGGCGGCGAAAAGCCAGGTACGGTTTACCGGAGAAGGCTTGAGCGGGAAAATTGCTGGTTGTTTGCCGCACGCAGAGAGCGCGGTGGTTTATTCGCCGCTGCCCTTTGCGGCGGCGCTGGTTTCGGCCCTCCCGAAGCAGGCATTGCCGCTGAACTTGTTGCCGGAAAGCCGGAGGCGCGTCACTTCGCGGTTGCAATGGGTGCCAACGTTGGTCTTGGTTACTTTGCTGGCGTTGGTGGTAGCGGGTTTGCTTTCCTTCCAGGAGTTTGAGAACCGGCGATTGATTGCCGAACTCGAGGCGGAAACGGCGAAGCTGAACCCGCAACTGATCCAATTGCGGACGGCGGACCGCGAGTTGGCGGCGGCGAAGGCGAAGCTGGCCAACCTGGAGGAATTTCTGCGGCGGCCGCAGACGGACCTGGATAGCCTGAAGGAGTTAACGCGCATCTTGCCGCCCGAGGCATGGGTGAGTCGCATGGAGATGACGGCGGATACGGTTTCGCTGATGGGGGAGATCGACCAGGCGACAGAGATTTTGAAGCTGATTGATGCTTCGCCCATGTTTGCGGAAACGCAGTTTACGTCGCAGATTGGCCGGAGCACAAGCGGCAAGGAAGTGTTTCAGGTGAAGGCTAAGCGGGTGAAGCGATGAACTTCGGGCAAATCTCGGATCGCGAAAAGCGCTTGCTGTTGGCCTTGGGCGCGATGTTGGTGGTGTGGGTGGTGTTTCAGTTTGTGCCGGAAGAAAGTGGCGCCGTGGTTCCGGTCGCGGCTTCCGCGGCGAACACGGTAGAGGGGGCGCAAAAGAAACTGCGCTTGGCGCGCGCTTCCGCGGCCCAGTTGCCCGCGCGGCAGGAAGAAGCGAAGAAATTTGGCGAGGCGGCCAAAGCCCTGGAGAAACGATTTTTGCAGGCGGAGACGGCGCCGCAGGTGACAGCCAATTTGAACAATCTGATTCGCCGCGTGGCCAAGGGGCAGGGCGAGGGCGTGACGGTGCAGAGCACGGATCTGGGTACGGTGCGGGCCGCTGGAGGCTCTGGCGCGGCAGCTTATGGCGAAGCAGCGGTGAACGTTGGCTTGAATTGTCAAATTGAGGGGCTGGTGAATTTCCTGTCGGAATTGACGACACAACCCGAGTTGGTGGCATGGCGGGACCTGCGCATTGTCAGCGGCGACGCGAAGACGAAGCGATTGCAGGTGCAGGTGGTGGTGGCGGCGCGGGTGCCCGCGGCCCTGGTGCCGAAAGCCGGGGCGGGCCTGCCGGGAGGGGTGCGATGAAGGGTAAGAAAACTTGGCTGAATGGTTTGTTGGTGCTGGCCTTGTTGGCGGGCGGCTGGGAACTGCGCCGGCGTTGGTTGGCCGCCGAAGCCAAAAAGCAGATGTTGCTGGCGCAGGCGCCGGCATTGAACAGCAATAGCAAGCCCGCGGCTCCGCCGAGCGTGCCCACGGGACTCGCGCCGGCCCAGTATTTTGAAGTTGCCGAGCGCTTCCTCTTTGCCAAAGACCGCAATCCGATGGTGGTGGTGGAAGAAAAAGCGCCGCCGCCCCCCCCGCCGCCGATGCCCCCCTTGCCCAATGTTTTCGGGGTGATGGATTTGGGATTGGGTCCTACGGTGTTTATGTCGGTTGGGACGGATGGGCAGAAGGGCTACAAGGTGGGGGAGACCGTTGGGGAATTTACTTTGACGGCGGCTTCGAGCAAAGAAGTGACCTTTACTTGGAAAGACAAGACCGTGACGACGCCGCTGGATGAACTGGTTGCCCGGTCGAAGAATTCTGCTCCGGCGCAAAGCGCGCAGGCCGCGCCGCCCCCACCGGCGAATCCGCGGATGCCCGACTTCACGCCCCCGCCGCCGCCCAAGGTGCCGGAAAACGTAAAGCCCGAGCCCGGCACGGACATTGGCATGGACCGTCGTGGTTGTGTGCCGGGGGACACATCGCCAACGGGAACCGTTGTGGATGGCTGGCGGAAGACTTCCACCAACTACGCCTTCGGCCCGATTTGTTATTGGGAGCGCGTCCGCTAAGGAAAGGATTTATCTATGACCAATCGAATTTACTTGCTGGTTTGGCTCTTTGTGAGCGCTCTTGCGCTGCCGGGGCAAACGGGTGCCCCCGCGAAAGCGAAAACCAAGAAAAGCGCTGAGCCCAAGCGCCATCCCGATGGCCGTCCCTTGGGTGTGCCGAACGACGCGGTGAAAATTGGCGCGGCCCAATGGCGGCGCATCGAAGACGGCAAGCCGGTAATTTACCGCGCCACGGCGTTTGGCCATACCAAGCTGAGCGAGGAAGAGAACGCTAAGATCCAGCGGATGATTGAAGGCCGGCCGGACCAGGACCCCGACGTGCCCGAGGGCCTTTCCGTGAAGGAAGTGAACGGCAAGCTGGTGTTTACCCAGATCACGCCCTTTGGGCCCTATACCCGCACCAAGGACAAGAACGATTTGACGATTGCCGAGCGCAAGCTTTGGGAACGCACCCAGAAGACGAGCGCGACGGCCGAGGGCAAACCATAATGCGCTTGCAGATTGCTTTTTTGATTGCGTTGACGTTGCGGGCGCAACAGCCGACACCTGCCGCACCGCAAACTCCGGCACCACAAGCGCCAGCACCTGCGGCACCTCCGGCAACCGCCGCGCAAACCGCGGCCCCTGCCCCGGCTCCTGCTGCCGGCAACCTCGTCTTAAACCTGCCGGGGGCCTCGTTGGTGGAGGTGATCGATACTCTGGCGCGGGTTTTGAAGATCAACTACATCCTGGACCCTCGGGTGAAGGGCAACGTCACCATTCAAACTTACGGCGAGATTAAGTCGGCCAATGTGCGGGACCTGCTGGACATGATTCTCCGCATCAATGGCTTCGCGATGGTGGAGGTGGGCGATATCTTCCGCATCGTGCCCACGACGGATGTGCAGAAGTTGCCGATGGATATTTCCACGAAGTCCGACGCCAAGGAAATTCCGCAGGACGAGCGGATGATCTTGAACCTCGTGTTTTTGAAGTACGCCTCGGCGGCGGAGATGAAAACGCTGATTACACCCTTCCTGGGTGAGGGCGCGCAGGTGAGCAGCTACGAGGCGGCGAATTTATTGCTGCTGTTGGACAACGGCCGCAACATGCGCCGGAACATGGAGCTGATCAACATGTTCGACAGCGACACGCTGGCCAAGCAGCGCATCAAGATTTTCGAACTTACTTACGGCCGGCCCTCGGATGTTTCGAAAGATTTGCAGACCGTGTTCAAGGGCCTGTCGCTGGCCTCGCGTTCAGCGAGCGTGCAGTTTATGCCCATTGACCGCTTAAACATGCTGATTGCGCTGGCGCCGAACCCGGGCGTGTTTGAAGAAGTGGAAAGCTGGATAAAGCGCCTGGATATTCCGGTAAAGGCGCCTGTGGGCGGCCTGGACAACTATGTTTACCGCGTGAAGTACGGGCGGGCCGATGCCATTGCGCTGGCCGTGACGCTGCTTTACTCTTCGCAGCAGGAAAACCCTTACGCCATGATGACGACATTGCAGACCATGATGCTGATGATCTCCATGACGAGCATGCTTTCGAACCTGGGCAACAACAATTCGAACGGCGGGGCCGGGGGAGTGGGCGCTGGTGGCATTGGAGCGGCGGGGCTGGGCGGCATAGGCGCCCTGGGCGCCGGTGGCATTGGCGGACTCGGCGGCCTAGGCTTTGGCGGGCTTGGTGCATTGGGTGGATTAGGAGGCTTGGGCTTTGGGGGATTAGGAGCGTATGGCGCCAACCCTTACGGCGGCGGGTTCTTTCCCGGGCAAGCCGGGATACCGGGCCAAGCACAACCGAACAATGGAGCCTTCAGTCAACAACCGGGCGGGGCGGGGCGCGATGCCAGCGGAAACTTTGTGGGCCAGATGGGCGGCGGCCTTGGCAACATCCCGCGGGTGCCGAAAATTGTGCCGAACCCCTTTGATAATTCGTTGATCATTCAGTGCACCGCGCAGGAATACGAGCAGATTGAGCGGCTGTTGAACCGTTTGGATGTGCCGCCGCGGCAGGTGCTAATTGAGGCCAAAATTTATGAAGTGTCCCTGACGGGCGCTTACTCGAGCGGCGTGCAAGCCTTCCTGCAGCGCCGTGGTGCTTCCACGAACCCGGCCGCCCGGCAATTGCTAGGGCAAACCACGGGCGCAGGCGCGACTTTGACGGCAGGCCTGCTGGTGGGGCAATCCCGCGAGCTGCTGGCGATTTTGAATGTCGCCGAAGAAGAGCGGCGGGCCAAAGTGGTTTCCGCGCCCAGCATCATTGCCACGGATTCGATTGCCGCAAATATCAACATCGGCACTTCGGTGCCGGTGCTTACATCGCAGGCCTTGACCAGCGCGCAAAGTGCGGGGTCGTCCTTGTTCACCAATACGGTTTCGCAGCGGGAGGCGGGGGTAAGCCTAAACATTGTGGCGCGAGTGTTGCCGAGCGGGATTGTGACTTTGGAAATTGATCAGGAAATCAGTTCTCCCCAACCGCCCTCGGCGAGCGCCGCGATCCAGTCGCCGTCCTTCTCGCAAAGAAACGTGCGAACGCAAGTGACGGTGCAGGATGGCGACACCATCGCTATTGGGGGCATCATTACAGAATCCGACACCTTCTCAACATCTGGAGTTCCGGGTCTGCACAAGATTCCCGTTTTGGGCGCAGCCTTTGGGAGCCGGTCGAAGAGCCGGGAGCGCACAGAGTTGGTTGTCTTCATGACACCCCGGGTGATTTACGACACTCCGGAAATTGTGGAGGCGAGCGAGGAGCTCCGCAGCCGCTTCCGCCGGCTGAACAAAATCGTTAAGGATTAGCCATCTTTCGGGATTTGTTCGCTTCTTGCGGGGCCAGGTTGTTGCTGAATCCGCCCAACTGGGCTTCCGGAGTGTGTCCAATTGACACAATCGGGGCGTGGGAAGCGAGCTAACTCTAATTTTTTGAACAAGTTCCTTGGAATTTTTCCTTGACTTGACTTGTCGGCTAGTGCTACTACTGGTATGTCTGTAAAGTGACAGGCGGCTTTCATCACAGCGACGTGACCCCGCGAGCACAGCATTTAAGTTTAAAAAGAAGTCGCTTCGACTTGAGTAGTGCCGTAGTAGTATCATCCGAGGCTCAGGTTGAAAGAGAACTTCCATCAATTCAAAGAACAGACACTTCACAAGGAGAAGGAAATGTCGCATTTTCGTAAAATGCTCTTTGCCCTGGTAGCCACCGCATCGTTCTTCGGAATCAGCGGAACGGCCCAAGCGCAAACCAGTAATCCGTTCGTTTGTAACACCAGCTTTTCGCCCCTCGTCGTTCGCGTCGAAGGTTTGCGCGAACTGGTGGGCGATATCGTTATCACCTGCACCGGTGGCAACAGCATCGGTACCCCGACCGCTCCGGTGGCCGGTGGTAACCCGGTTCTGCCCCTCGATGGTGTTGTGGCTCAGCCCCAAATTGGCGGCGTCAACGTGCCCAACCCCACCGTACCTGCCATCAACATCTCGGTCACCGTTAGCGCGGGCCGCATCACCAACCGTTTGTTTTCGAACAACTTGACCGATGCCCTGCTCTTCATCGATGAACCGACCAACCCCAATACCTTCCAGCCTTCCCGGAGTAACCAAAATCCTTGCACCAGCTTTGCTCCGTCGGGTTTCGTATCGACTCCCGGTGTTTGCACGGGCCTCAGCTACTTTTTCGAAGGTGGCGTCGCGACTGGCGCGGGAATTCCGTTGAGCACTGATCCGGATGTAAATCCGGCAAATGACGGAGTGCCTCTCAATGTGTTCCAGGGCCAATACGGCATCGGCGGTGGCTTCGTTCCTAACGAGCGTACCATCACTTTCGTCGGTGTGCCTGTGGTGCAACCCGGTGTGTTTACTGGCGCGGGCAGCCGTATCTTCCGCATCAAGAACATCCGTATCCAAGTTGCGAACGTGTTTCAGGTGAACAACCAGGTGCTCGCCTTCCTGTCCATCCAAAACCCGCCTGCCAACCTGGTGTTGAACAATGCACAAGGCATCGTCGGTTTCGTCCAACAGGGCCTCAGCTTTGACGCTCTCGGTGGCGGCCCCTATGCTCAGTGCTTGGGCTTGAACCAAGTTTCCTCCGGTTCGACATTGACCGCTACCGGCGCCCTCCGCTTCACGGAAGCCTACGGTGTGTCCTTCAAGCGTCGTGGGTTCGGAGGTCCTCTGGACATCAACGACTTGGTGTACAACCAGTTCTTCACGAACGATGTTGGTCAAGCGAACCCGACCGTAAACTACAACACGGAATCTGGTTTCTATAATCGGACTTTTCCGGAAACAAACAGCCTCCGAGAAGTTGGGCTGGCCAGCAACGGCACCCGCCTGCGCGCTCGCTTCAGCGGTATTCCTGCTGGAGTGACAGTTTATGTCTCCCTCGCTCCGGTGACGGGTGTGAGCTTCGGCAGCACTGCGCTCGGCCAAGGCACCAACGCTCCCGGTTCCGCTTATGCGGTTTCCGGAACGGATTCCAACGGTGCCACTGCGCCGACCTTCGCTCCGGTTAGCTCCTCGAGCTCCAACTTCACGGGCACTGGTTCGACGCAAGGTTCCTTGGCGCCTGGCTTCACGGTGACCGGCGCTGCCTATACGGCTCCCTCGGGCATGAGCACCAGCGTGCGTTACGGCCAAGTGACTATCGGTTCCGATGGCACGGGCACCTACGTGTGGGAAGTTCTCCGCTCCGATGACAACGCCATCGACCGCTTCGACTTCCTCATGGCGATCCGCTTTGCTCCGACCACCACCATCGTTACCGACATCACGGCAGTCGACGGTTTCGTGAGCGGCAACTATGCTCCCATCGTTTCGCCCGACCCGGCGACGCTGAACAATTCGACGATCCCCAGCTTCGTGCTCAGCCCCGAAGATCGGAAGCGCGCCTTCACGATCGGCAACTGCGCCACGAACCTGCTGTATCCGTTCGTCAGCAGCGTGACCGGCTTCAACACCGGCATGGCGATCTCCAACACCTCTAAGGATCCGTTCAGCACCCCGAACGAGTCCGGTGTTTGCTTGATCAACTTCTACGGTGACGCCGCCGGCGGCGCTGTGGATCCCCCGCAACAGAAGACCTCCCGCGCCATCCCGGCCGGTAAGGTTGCCACCTTCAACCTGCTCTTCGGCAACGCCGATTGGGGTATCACCCCCGTCGCCGGCTTCCAGGGCTACATCATTGTCCAGTGCAACTTCCGCTGGGCTCACGGCTTCGCCTTCATCAGCGATCCGTCGAACCTCCAGACGGCTCACGGTTACCTGGCTTTGATCCTCGACCCGAACGGGTTGGGTGGTGCTCAGCTCCGTCGTGCCACCGGCGCGCCGAACGCTGAACAGCTCGACAACTAAGCTCGGATTTATCCGGAAAACTTCGGGGCAGACCTTCGGGTCTGCCCCGATTTATTTTTTCTCCTAAGCATTGTTCCTGTTATACTTTAAGCACTGCGTCCGTCCACTTCTCTTCCCCTAAGAGGATCCCCCATGCATAAGTTGTTTTTTTCTGTAGTAGCCTCCCTCTGCCTATTCACACAGACATCGGCGGCAGCCAACCTGATTGCCCTGCCCCGCGACGGCAGTGGCGGCACTACGGGCTATATTTATAGCTCGGAACCCTTTGCCCAATTGGGCACCTTCGCCACGGATCAATTAGCCTTTGATGCGATCTGGCACCCTACTTCCTCTAAGTTTTATGTGTTCTCCCGCAGTGGCACGCGTTCGGTGGTGGTGTTCGGAGGCGCTCCTCCGTTTGCGGAGCTTTCGTTCACGAACAACATTCCCAACATTACGCGCGCCCGCATTTCCCCCGATGGCCGCCGGCTCTATGTTCTTTCCGGGGCGCTGCGAATCTTCGACACCACCATTGACCAGGAAATTGTTGGCTTGAATACCGGTGGGCGGCCGATTGATGTAGACTTTGCGCTCGATTCCAGCCGGGCTTTTGTATTGAACGATAACGGAACCCTGGTGGCGGTGGATACGGTCACCAACCAGGTTGTCAGTAACTTGACAATTCCGAACAATCCCAATAGCCTGACGGTGGGGCCGACTGGTTTTGTTTATGTCACCACCTCGAGCGGGGTCCTGGAAATCGATGGCCGCGCCAGCTTGGCCATTGTTGGGAACACGATTCCCACCACAGGTGTAAACTGCACACGGGTACAATTCGTGGCCGATGGCAGCCGTTTCGCCACGGCTTGCGCGGTATCTGGAACCACCAACCTCTACAGCATCGAGACCATTACTCGCGCGATCTCGCAAGTGACTCTGCCCTTTACGGTGGATCGTCTTCGAGTTGTTTCCAATACCTCGGTACTGCTCTACGCGCCAACCAGCAATGTGGTTTTCCGGGGCAACCTCCTACCGCCGTTGGAAGTACCTACGCAGTTCACCGTGACTGGCTTGGGAGCAGTTTCGGGCGGGCGATCGCTGGCAACTTCGGACCAAGCGCCAAATGCTACCTATTTGTTCCTCGATGGGCCCAACTCCATTACGCGAGTCAGTCTTGCGACCAGCACGGTCAGCAACACATTGACGCAGCCGAATTTTATCGGCAATCTTACCTTTACCGGTCCCTCGGCCACTGGCATTGCTTTCAGCTTGATTGCCATTACGCCGCAGCAAACTGTGCAGGCAGGCCAAGCAGGGCGTCCCTTGGTGGTGCGCGCTCTGGACAGCCAGTCCAGGCCGATATCCGGATTGACAGTGAACTTTACGGCATCCGATGGCCAAGTCCAGTTGAATGGCTCGGCGGTGGTCACAAACAAAGATGGCTACGCCACTGTAGGCTTTACTGCGCCAACGATTACGGGTAGCTACACGGTGAATGCCTCTAGCAGCGGTTCCCCTGGGCAAACATTCTCCCTCAATGTAGTGGGCGGAACGGGACCCGGTGGTCCGGGCGGGCCCGGTGGGCCGGGTGGCCCGGCGCCGATTGAAATTGTGAGCGGTAGTGGGCAGTTGATGTATGCCCAACTCTTTGCGCCGAACCTCATGCGCTTGCGCTTGCGGGATGGTTCGGGCAACGCTCTGCCGAACACGACCGTAAGCTGGCAGATTCTGAGTGGCGAAGGTACGTTAACCAACAACTCCACGACAACCGATGTCAATGGGGAAACAACCAACCAGTTTGGATCGCTTTTGTTCCTGAATGATGGCCTCACCCCCGTGAAGCAGACGGTGGTGCGGGCGGCATCGGCCAGTGGTTTTGTGGATTTCTTCATGGTGGCGTATCCGGAATTTGGCTTGTTAGGCGACCAAGTACTACCCTCAAGTCCACCCTTCATCGAATTGGTGAGTCCCCCGGTAGGTTCCACAATTCGGATTCAAGCGGGAACGCCTCTTCCTGGTGCAGTTCGGGCACGCATTACGTCACAAGCCCTAGCAGACCAAGGACGCCCCATTCCCAACGTAGGGATGTTTGTGTTGAACGAATTTGCCTCCGAGAATGCCGTCACTGCGCAATGCTCTACAGATAGCCTTTCCAATGGCCAAGGTGAAGTGTCGTGTAATATGTTCGGGGGCTCCCGTCTAGGAACGGGTTCGATCCGCGTTTGCGTTGGGAACTGTTCGGCCCCTGGGCGTGAAATTGGCTTCAATATCGAAGTGGTGCCCGGTGCCCCGACGAATTTCTTGAAGCGCCAAGGTGACAACCAATCCGGCGGACCGGGTACATTGACGCCGCTGGCTCTCCGCGCGGCTGTGACGGATGCATTTGGCAATCCATTGGCCGGGGTGACCGTGCGCGTGGAAGTGATTCAAGGCGAAGCCACACTGGAGCAAGTGTTTAATACCACCAACCAGCAAGGCGAGTTTTCGTTCCTGGTGCGCTTCGGCTCCACGCCGGGCGAAGTGCGGATCCGGACGAGTGCCGGCACTGCCAGCACGACGTGGACGCTTACGAACAACGTTTCGATTGGCAACTTTGTGAAGCTTTCCGGGGATAACCAGACTGCGGTAGTGAACCGTGCCTTTGGCCAACCCCTGGTGGTGCAGTTGAATGACGCGCAAGGACGGCCCATTAGCGGCGCGGCGGTGGCCTTTGCCGTGACAGGCGGCAACGCAACGCTCTCGGCGGCGACGGCGAATACGAATTCCCAGGGCCAAGCCTCGGTGACCGTGACAGCGGGAGCCGTGGCCGGGCCGATCAGCGTGAATGCTACGAGCCTTGGCCGGACAGTGACCTTCGGGTTAACGGCGGTGCCTCCGGGGCCGACCATTACCGGCATTGCCAATGCGGCAAGCTTTGCGCCGGGCGTGGTGCCCTGCGGCTTAGTGACGATCTTTGGCAGCAACATTGCCCCGAATCTGAACGGTTCGGTTTCGGGCAATAACTTTGTGGGCGCCTACCCGCTGACGCTGAACGGGGTCCGCGTGACGATTGGTGGCCGACCGGCGCCGATTGTTTCCTTGGCGAACGTGAATGGTCAACAGCAGGCTACGGTGCAAGCTCCCTGTGAACTGCCGCCCGGTCCTGCCGTGGTGCAAATGAACATTGGCGAAGGCTCGGGCACGTTCAATACCAACGTGGTGCTGGCGCAGCCGGGGCTGTTTGAGTCCGTGGATAGCGCGGGCGCCAAAATGGGCGTGATTATCAAGGCGAACGGCACGTTTATGTCGCTGGAGAATCCGCTGGAGCGCGGCGAAAAGGCCATTGGCTTCTATACGGGGCTTGGCCAACTGTTGATCCCGACGGTGACGAACATGCCAGGCAACTTCCAAAACACTTCGGTGGTGGCGGCGCAGTTCATTGTGGGCATCAATAACGAGGGTGTCCCGGTGGAAAGCGTGACCATGGCGCCGGGGATGGTCGGTGTCTACATCGCCATCTTCGAAGTGCCCGCGGAAACCGCACCGGGGACAAATCGGCCCTATGGTGTGGCGACGGTGGATGCAACTGGGGCAGTGGCGGCCAGCAACCCCTCAGTGGTCCATATCCGCTAAGTTAGAAGCGCAGTAAATCAGCAGAAGGGGCAGGCTCTCAAGGCCCGTCCCTTTTTCTTTTGCGGGAGTACACCTGTTCTTTTGCGAGAGTACTCCGGCAAAGTGACAAGGGGATACGCAGCTTTCCGGCAATCGTGCCGAAGACACTCATGGTGATGATTGTGCGAATCCTTCTTTTCTTGCCTGTGATTCTGCTGGGACAGGTTCCGCCGGCGAATTACAACGGTCCTGCCACGGCGCCGTATCTGGCAAACCTCCCTTCGCAAAAGATTGGCCCGGATGATCTGCTGCAAATTAACGTGTACGGGGCGCCGGAGCTTTCCCGGACGGTGCGGGTAAATCAAGAGGGGTTTATTCGTCTGCCGATGCTGAAGACGCCTATTCGGGCGGCCTCGCTGCTTCCCTCGGATCTGGAGGGCGAGATTGCCGCAGCTCTCAGCAAGGATCAAATCCTGGTGTCGCCGGTTGTGACGGTGACCGTTGCGGAGTATATTAGCCGTCCCATTTCTGTGATGGGGGCGGTGCGTACGCCAACCACGTTTCAGGCGTTTGGCCATGTAACGCTCCTGGATGCGCTGTCCCGCTCCGGCGGGCTTACGGCAGACTCAGGTTCTGAGATCCTGCTGAGCCGTTCGCAGCCTGACGCGGACGGCAAGCCGACCACGCTTACACAGCGGATTCCGGTACGCAAGTTGATCGACGAAGCGGACCCGGAGCTTAACTACGTGCTGCGTGGCGGGGAAGAAATTCGCGTTCCCGAGGCGCCCAAGATTTACGTTGTTGGAAACGTGAAGCGGCCAGGTGCCTTCCCGTTGAAGGATGCCAACGATACTTCCGTTTTGAAGCTCTTGGCGATGAGCGAGGGATTGCTGCCCTATGCCCTGAAGGAAGCGTTTATCTACCGGCGGGAGGCCAATGGAAGCAGCCGCAATGAAATCGCCATCCCTCTGGAGCGCATTATGAGTCGCAAAGCGCCCGATGTACAGCTGTATGCCGATGATGTGCTCTATATCCCGGATAACAAGAACCGGCGCTTGGCGATGAGCGTGGTCGATCGAATTGCAACTTTCGGGGCGGGCACCGCATCCGGGATGCTTGTCTGGCGGCGCTAGTGCTGGACCATGACCTATTACGAAGAACTTGGGGTTTCCCCGCAGGCCAGCGATGAGGAGATCCGCAAGGCCTACCGCCAAGTAAGCCGTTTGCTCCATCCGGACCTCCACCCCAATCCTGAGTTGCGTAGTATTGCCGAAAGGCAAATGCGGAGGATCAACGAAGTGCACGCCACACTTTGCGACCCGCTGAAGCGGCGGGAATATGATGAACGGCTTTCTACAGAACAGCTTCCGGCACTACTAGCGCGGCCCCCTATTTCGCCTGCTCCGCAAAGTCTCGAAAAGACCGTCCCGCCCAGCATGATTGCGGGCGGAATTTTTGGGGGCTTGTTGGTATTCACCATCATGTTGTTGTGGCCACAAGTACCGTCGCCGCCGATCCAGCGAGCCATTGAGAGCCCCAGAGCCGAGCGACAGCAAAGTGAAATGCCGAAGGCACCTGGAGGGAAACAACTGGCCTTGGCTAGTCGTCACAAAGCCCCGGGAAAACCAGTGATGGAAAGAGTGCCAGAAGCCCCGCCACTGGCGGAAGCTTCAAAGGCTCGCACAGAAGCGAGGGAAGAATTTGCGGGAGCCACGCCGCAATTCTCGGCCATGGACGCACCAATTGCTCTGCCTGCTTCTGCGCTCACGCTTCCCCAGCCTCTTCCTCTGCCATCCCGTCAAGAGCTGGCCAAGCCAGGGTCTCCCGCCACGCCGCCGCTCAGCGGTGTCTGGATTGCTGTGCGAGAGAGAAACGAAGTTCTTGGGCCTAATGATTACGCTGCAGAGTATGTGGAAATCCGCATCCAGCAGGAGGGCAATTTCTTGCGAGGCAAGCTGCGGTCGAAATACCGTATCCCCGATCGCCTGATGAATCCACAAGTGAATTTCCGCTTTGAGGGCAAAGTGGACGAAGAGGAGTTCCCCTGGCAGGGCGAGGGGAACGCGGCTGGGCGCATCCGATTGTCGCTGGACCGCAAAAATACCCTGCACATGCATTGGAAGGCAGAGTCTTTGGCCCCCAATTCGCAGTTGTTGGAGGGTTCCGGGAAGCTGTTGCGTGTGCAAACGGACTAGAGCAGGCTAGGCATCCGAGAGGCCAGGTACGCCGCCCATTCCCTTGGCGAGCCTCACTGCGCGGTCAATCGCCAAGCTGACGGCTTCTGCGGCTGCCACCCCCAGCGCATTCAGGTCCACGGTAGGCGCGCGATTCGTAGAAACACAAAAAAGGGCATCGCCATCTACGGTGGTATGAGCCGGACGAATGCGCCTCAACAGGCCGGCCTGTGCGATTTCGGCTACCTTCTTGGCCCCGGTTTTTGTGAGTTGCGCGTTCGTCATGACCACGCCGATTGTCGTGTTCGTGCCCAGCAAGCCCGCCTGGTAGCCCTGCCCCAGCAGTAATTTTTCAGTGCCCGCAAATTCCTCGCCAGATTTGCGGTCCCGCGCCCCGGCAAGCACATGCACTCCGTCGGCCTCCATCACATCGCCGAAGGCATTTACCGCGACCAAGGCTCGCACTTCCACACCTTTGTGGGGACCCCCTAAGCTGACGGCTCCGTGGCCGATGCCGCCTTTCATGGCGCGGTCAAGACCGTTGATTTTTCCGCAGGTAGCGCCGGTGCCGGCGCCCACGGAGCCCTCGGCGATCGTGGCATTCGAGTTCGCCGCAAGCGCGTCTTGCGCGGCTTTTTCGCCCATTTCACGATCCGGCCGGGCCTTGGGGTTACCGATGGCCAGGTCATAAAGAATCGCTCCCGCCACGATGGGCACGCGGATCTCGCGCACGGGAAAGCCGATGCCCGCTTTTTCCAGAGCCCGGCGTACCCCGCAGCTTGCCTCCAATCCGTAGGCGCTGCCGCCGGCCAGGACGATGGCATGGGCCAAGGGCGTTAGGTGCGAGGGCGAGAGGGTATCGAGCTCGATGGTGCCGCTGGCGCCACCGCGCACATCCACCGACGCAACCATGCCTTCTGGCGCAACGATTACGGTGCAGCCCGTCAGCCCGTCCCAATCGCTTTCGTGCGCAATTTTTAATCCTGGTAGAGCAGGATAAGGTTCGAGCATGATTTCCTCTGGCCGTATGTTAGCATCAAGTTCTCGGAGTCCCCCCGGTTGCTCGATATCCTGAAAAGCCCCATCCAATCGTTTCAGGACTTCGTCTTCTTAGCCCTGCGGAGCATTCGCAATGTGGGCAGGAGGCCGATTTACTGGCGAGACATCCTGCTCCAAATGGATGTAATTGGTTTTGGCAGTTTGCCGATTGTGGCCCTGATTGGGGCCTTCTCGGGTATTGTCATGACGCTACAGATGTCGCGGGCTCTGGCAACTTACGGAGCAACCTCGGAAACCGGACAAGTGGTTTCCATCAGCATCATCCGCGAGTTGGGGCCCGTGCTCACGGCTTTGCTGATTGCCGGGCGTAACGCCAGTGGTATTGCCTCCGAGTTAGGGTCCATGAAGGTAACCGAGCAAATTGACGCGATGCGCGCGCTGGGTACTGACCCGATCCAAAAGCTAGTGGTGCCGCGATTGGTGGCAACCTCGCTCATGCAGCCTTTGCTTACCGCGATCGCCGATTTTGTGGGCTTGGTGGGCGGCTTGCTGATTGCCGTCACCATTATCGGGAACACGGCCAGCCAATACTGGACCTCGGCCACTTCGGCGCTGGTGTTAAACGATATTGCCCAAGGCCTTTCGAAGCCCTTTGTTTTCGCCATTATCATTTCGCTGGTGGGTTGTTTTTATGGATTGCGCACTTCGGGCGGGACACAGGGCGTAGGCCGCGCCACCACCCAAGCCGTAGTCGTCTCCAGTGTGTGGGTGTTCGTCGTAGACGTACTCATCACGCAAATTTTCGTTTCTATAAATTAGTCCCAAGACCTCCATGCCAGACGCGATCCTACGTTTTGAAGACACAACCATGGAGTTCGATGGCAAGGTGGCGTTGCACCCCTTGAACCTGAGCGTGAGTGCCGGGGAGACGATCGTTCTTTTTGGCGCGGCGGGGAGTGGCAAGTCCGTATTGCTGAAGCTGGCGTTGGGCTTGTTGCGGCCCTCCAGCGGCCGGGTGTTTCTCCTGGGCCGGGACATTACGGACATGAAGGAAAGCGAGCTCTTCGATTTGCGGGCCGAAGTGGGCGTATTGTTTCAAGAGGGAGGATTGTTCGATTCGCTGACCATCGCCGACAATGTCTCCTACCCGCTGCGCAACCAGAAGTGCCTGCGCGTGGATGAGGACGAGATCGGGCGGCGCGTCCAAGACACTTTGGATTTCGTGGGCCTGGGCCATACGCTTGACAAATTTCCCAGCGAGCTTTCCGGTGGCATGCGGCGGCGTGTGGGCATTGCCCGGGCAAACGTCACGGTTCCCAAGTTGCTGCTCTACGATTCTCCTACTGCCGGCCTGGACCCAATTACGGCCTACACCATCATGGCGTTGATCCTCCGCCAGCGGCAGCGCACCAATTCCACCACTTTGCTGGCTTCCCATCGCTACCAAGATGGTTCGATGGCGGCAAATTTCGTCTGGGATGAAGGGGCGCAAAATGTGGTGCGCGCGGCGCCGGAAGGAAAGTTCGCCGACCTGGGGACTTCCTTGTTGGTGATGCACGAGGGCCACGTCGTTTTCCGGGGCACACAGGAACAGATGGAGGCTTCCACCGACCCCTATGTGTCACAATTTGTATTGAAACAACTGCCCCCCATCCCGCTCAATGTCATTCCGAGCGCCCGGCAGTTGAACGAGCTACCTTCCAATCCAGGGTAACCATGAAATCCACAAAAACAACTTGGGCTCAACTTCGCGTGGGATTGCTGGCTCTATTGGGCTTGCTGCTGATTTTTGCACTGGTTTTTTACATAACGACCTCGAACAATTTGTTTGAGAAGTCTTCGCCCGTCTACGTGTACCTAGATTCCAGCCAGGGCTTGCAGCGCAATGCACCGGTTCGCCTGAATGGATTCCTGGTGGGCAAAATCACGACAATTGATCTTTCCGGAGAATCGAAGCCGGGGCGGGTGGTGCGTGTCACCATGGCCATCCAAGACAAGATGATTCGCTACATTCCGACAGACTCCAAGGTTTCCATCGGCGCGGAAAGCTTGCTGGGCGCTAAGTTGATTGCCATTCGACGGGGCACCAGCCCCAACTTTGTGCAGCCCGGTGGCACGCTCGAAAGTTTTTCCTCTCCGGAGCTTGAAGACATCCAGCAACAGGCCAGCCAGACCATCGCCGTACTGCAGAATATTCTCGTAAAGGCGGAAGGAATTGTGGGCCAGGTGGAGGCGGGCAAGGGCACCATTGGCAAGTTGCTCGTGGATGAAGAGCTGTACAACCGTTTCTTGAACATCACCAAGGAAGTGCAAAAGCTGTCAGAGTCCTTGAGCAGTGGGAAGGGTACACTCGGCAAGCTGCTACAGGATGAAGCGCTCTACGACGACATTCGCAAGTCCATGGGCCGCATCGACACGTTGATTGCCGATCTGCAAGCGGGCCAAGGCACCGCCGGCAAGCTGTTGAAAGACCCGGCCATCTACGATGAAACCCGCAAGAGCCTAACGGAGCTGCGCACCATTCTGGCGGACGTGAACGCCGGCAAGGGCACGGCGGGCAAGCTCTTGAAGAGCGACGAGCTGGCCAACCAGCTATCCGGCACCATCAAGCGCATTGATACGGCGCTCGACAAGGTGAATTCCGGCGAGGGCACCTTGGGGCAATTGCTGGTGAACCCGGCGTTGTATGAAAACCTGAACGGCACGGCCTACGAGATGAAGGGCCTGATGAAAGATTTCCGCGCGAATCCGAAAAAGTTTCTGCGCATCAAGCTGGCGCTCTTCTAAGCTCGAAGGGCCATTCGCAAAGCTCTGAAACCACGTCAACTGATTGTTAATGCCGACGACTTCGGGTTTACCACCGATGTCAACTTGGGCATTGTGGACGCGCATACGCAGGGCATCCTGACGGCCACTACGCTGATGGCCCAAGGCTCCGCGTTTGCCCACGCAGTTGAATTGGCGCAGGAGCATCCTACGCTCGACATTGGGGTGCATCTGCAAATTGTGCAAGGTCCCTTTCCCCCGACCGTTCCCCACCTCTTGGCGAAGCTGGCGCTGGGCGGGCTAAACGTGCGGGACGAATTCCGGCGGCAAACGGAGCGCATTTTGGCGGCAGGCATTGTGCCCAGCCATTTGGATACTCACAAACATACGCATCTGTTGCCGGTGGTGCTGGAGGCGGTGTTGGAAGTGAGCCGGGAATACGCGATCCCCTGGATACGCCGTCCCTTTGACTTGCCCTTCACCGGACGTCCCATTCCCGCGAAAGCAAAGTTGGCAGCCGGGCTGATGCGCCTGGCAAGGGAGCAGTTTCAAGCGAAGGTCACCCACGCGACCGATCATTTTGCGGGCTTTGTCCTGACGGGCGATTACACTGCGGAGGACCTTGTGCACTTGATCGAAAACCTGCCCGCGGGGTCGACAGAGTTCATGTGCCATCCGGGGTACTTTACGGGGGAACTCGCTGCTGCGCAAACGCGGCTGAAGGAGAGCCGGGCACGCGAGTTGGCGGCATTGACCGATGCGCGGGTGAAAGAATCGCTAGTCCGCGCTGGCGTTCGCCTCACCAATTTCCGGCAGCTTTCGCTCGTCCGGTAAGTAAATGCGAAATTCCGCGCCGGAGACATCTTCACGGTTGCGCGCCGAAACTTCCCCGCCCAGTTTCTCTACTACGCTGCGCACAATGTGGAGGCCCAAGCCTTTGTGCCTGGGGGTGGTGGTGAAGCCTGGTTCGAACAGCTTGGGCAGCAGGCGAGCGGGAATGCCGGGTCCGGTGTCGCGAATCAGGAAAGCTAGCCCGCCGGGTTCGCGCACAGCGGACACTTCCAAGAGGCCGCCTTCGGGCATCATGCGGGCGGCATTTAAGAAGAGGTTCAGGAACACGCGCTCCCAGGCGCCGCGCATGCCCCGAATTTGCAGCCCGCGCTCCACGTCCACGCGCAACGCAATGGAGGGGCCGCGGGTGCTGACAAGGTAATCGTTCAACAGCGCACCGGCCTGGTCCAAGAGCCGGTCCACGTCGGTTAAGCCGCCTTTCTCCTCCAGGCTCTTTACAATGCGGGCGCCGTGCTTCAAGCTGCGCACCATGGTGGCGCTGAGCTTCGTGTATTTCGGGTCTTCGCTTAGCAGTTCCGCTGTTTCGAAAAGCGTCTCGAACATGTTGTTCAAGTCGTGAACAATGCCCGCTAATGTTAAGGGCTCAAGCGGCGTGTCGCGGTGCTTCGCCATTCGATGCTTAGTTTAAGCCGAAACCGTACGCAGAGTGGTGTAGAACTCGGGGAAGCTGACGCTGGCGGCTTCTGCCCGGTGGATCTCGCAAGGGCCGTCGGCTACCAGGCTTGCCACGCTGAAGGCCATGGCGATGCGGTGGTCGCCAAAGGAATCGAAAGCCGTGGCCTTCACCTTTTGGTGGCCGGGCACTGTAAAGCCATCTTCGCGAACCTCAATGGCCAACCCCGCACGCTGGAAGTTTTCGGCCATGGTGGCAATACGGTCGGTTTCCTTCACGCGGAGTTCCTTGGCGTCGCGCACATCCACGCCTTGCGTCAGCGCGCCCAGAACGGCCAGGGTAGGAATTTCGTCGATGAGGCTAGCCGTAAGGCCACCCGAGATTTCGCCAGCCTTCTTCACACGGCCTCGCACTAGAATGTCGCCAACCAATTCGCCGTGCTGCTCCCCGACGTTCAAGGGTCGAACTTCGGCGCCCAAGCCGGCCAGGTAATCCAACAGGGCGGTGCGTGTGGGGTTCAGGCCGACGCCGCCGATCACCAAGTTGGAATCAGGAATCAGTAGCGCCGCGGTGAGGAAGAAGGCGGAACTCGATAGGTCTCCCGGCACGGTGAGATTTTGGCCGGTGAGCGTGGGCTTGCCCGTAATGGCCACGCGCGTGCCTTTCACCTGCACCTGCGCTCCGAACATGCGCAGGGCTAATTCGCTATGGTCGCGGGTACGTACGGGCTCTTCCACCACGGTCTCGCCGTCGCAGAAAAGGCCAGCGAAGAGGACGCAGGTTTTCACTTGGGCAGAGGCCACCGGCGAGGCGTAAGTAATGGCCTGCAAGGAGCGGCCGTGGATAGTGAGGGGCGGAAACTTACCGTTGGTGGCTTCAATGGCGGCGCCCATCTCTGAAAGGGGACGCATGATGCGCTCCATAGGGCGGCGAGAGAGGGATTCGTCACCTACCAGACGGCTGGTGAAGGGCTGGCCGGCGAGGATGCCGCTCATCATACGAATCGTTGAGCCGCTGTTGCCGGCGTCGAGGTCCCGGCTAGGAGCGGAAAGGCCATGCAGACCTTTGCCCTCTATCTTCACGCTGGTGCCATTTACCTCAATCGCAATGCCCAATTCCCGCAGGATGCCTAAGGTGGAGTGGCAATCTTCGCCAGAGGCGTAGCCTTCAATGGTGGTGGGGCCATCGGCGATGCCCGCAATCATGGCCCAGCGGTGGGAGATGGATTTGTCACCCGGAAGCCGGATGCTGCCGGCGAGGTTCTTCGCCGGATGGATTGTTTCAATCATGCGTTTCCTTGCAATTTATTCCACGGGATAGGGTCCGCTATTCTCAACGCGCAACTCGCGGCCAGAGCCATCGGCGGCTTCTATCGTGACGCGCACGGCTCTCGCGGGGGCGCGGAGCTGTAGATGAAATTCCGCGGTGTCGCCGGGCGCCAGCACGTCCGGCTCAGGCGGTCCCTTTTGAATCACGATGGACTTTTGGCCCGGCGCAAAAAATTCAAAGACGAGCAGCATGCGCTGAAAAGTCTTCGCGGAGGAATTTTCCACCTTGCCATCCACGGCAATCAATTGGTCATCGATGCGGCGGATGGTGGCATCCAGCACGCGCAATTCCGGGTTCTTAACCTTTCGCTGCTGGGCCGCGGTGGGAGCAACCAGGACACAGCAACCCGCAAGAGCGGCGTACAGGCAAAGTTGTCGGCGGCAAAGCATAGCGGGAACCCTTTGAGTTTAGCAATTGAACCCAGCGCCCCCCCTAATTGCGTCTAAGGAAGAGAGGTGAGAGGAGTCGGTAAAATATGAGGTGTGAATATGATGCTGCGTATTTGCCTGAGTTTCGCCATGGCTCTCGCTCTCGGGGCACAGAACCGGGAAGCAACGATTGAGCAGGCGCGGCTGCAGTACGAAAAAACCAACTATTCCGAAGCTCTGCGGTTGTTGGAGGCCAGTCCAGCCCGCAATGCCGAAGCTTGGAATTTGATTGGCCGTGCGCAATACATGCTTGGCAAGTACAAGCAGGCAACGGAATCTTTCGAAAAAGCGACCAAGCTCGACCCCAACGGCTCTACGCACTTCCACTGGTTAGGGCGCACCTACGGGCGGCGGGCGGAGTTGAGTTCGTTCTTCAGTGCGCCGGGCTATGCCTCGAAAGCACGGCAGAATTTTGAGCGTGCCGTGGAACTGAACCCGCGTAACCCCGAAGCGGTGAACGATCTGTTTGAGTACTACCTGCAGGCCCCCGGTTTTCTGGGCGGTGGCCTGGATAAGGCGCAAAGCTTGATCGCCAAGATTGAGTCCATCGACCCCGCCGAGAAGCATTACGCTTTGGCGCGTTTGGCCGAGCAAAAAAAGGACCTCCGCACGGCCGAAGCCCAATTGCGGCGCGCGGTAGAGGTTGCGCCGCGCCAGATGGGCCGAATTGTGGATTTGGCCAAATTTCTCGCCAAACAGGGGCGCACGCAGGAATCGGACAAGGTCTTCGCGCAGGCGAAGTCTGTCAATCCGGAGGACCCGACTTACCTCTTTTCGCGGGCCACCACGTTGATTGACCAAAAGCGCAACCTGCCGGAGGCCAAGCAACTGTTGGAGCGCTACCTGGCCAAGAGCCTGGCGCCCGAGCAGGACAACAAAGAAGAGGCGCGCAAGTTGTTGGCCAAGCTCTGATGGGCTTTTCTGAAATTCTTCGCTCCAGTTTGCAGGCGCTCCGCGCCAACGGGGTGCGTACGCTGCTTACGGCGTTGGGCCTGGTGATTGGCAACGCCAGCGTCATTCTGGTGGTGACGATCTCTCTCACCAGTACCGAGTTCATCCTGGACCAGATCCGCGGCATTGGCTCCAACGTTATTTGGGCCTATTTTGAAACCGGAAGCCGCGAGGCGGAACAATCGGAAGCCGACTACGTGAAGCTGGCGGATGTCGCGGCAATCCGGAATGCGCTAGGCAATCAGATTGTTGCGGTGACGGCGACGATGTCTTCGAGCTCAAGTTTAGTTATCAGCGGGCGGCCGCAGGACACCAGCGTGTTGGGCGTGGATGAATACTACCCGCAGGTGCGCAACCTGGTGCTGCTGGCGGGCCGGTATTTTGATGCGGAAGAGGTGCAGGCCCGCGCGAAAGTGACGCTCTTGACGGAGCCTTTGGCGCAGCTACTTTACGGTTCGCCCGGGCGCGCTTTGGGCCAGCAAATTAAGATCAAGGACCATCAGTTTACGGTGGTGGGTGTGTTCCGGGAGAAGGTGCAGTCCTTTGGGCTTTCGGAATTGGCCGACCGCGCGGCGGTGATTCCCATTACGGTGCTGCGCTACTACAACCGCGTGGAGCGCATTGATCCTTTGTATATTCAGGCGCGGCGGGCGGAAGACGTGGAGGCGCTGACGGCAAGCGTGAAGCGGATTCTACAATCTCGCCATCGTCCCGGGGCCAGCTACTTTGTCGACAATCTGGGGCCAATTCTGGAAACGGCGCAAAGTATCAGCTTAATCCTGACCCTGGTGCTGATTCTGGTAGCAGCCATTGCGCTGGTGATTTCCGGCATCGGGATTATGAACATCATGCTGGTTACGGTGACGGAGAGGACCAAAGAAATCGGCACGCGCATGGCCGTAGGGGCGAGCCGGCGTGCAATCCTGGGGCAGTTTTTGGTGGAAGCGGTTTTGATTTCGACGGGCGGCGGGTTGGTGGGCATTGTGGTGGGCGTGGCCGGCCCAATGGCCGCGCAGTATTTTGTCCCGGAGTTTGGCATCCGCATTTCGCCGGTGAGCGTGGTGGTGGCGTTTTTCGTGTCCTTCACGGTGGGCATCCTGTTTGGCATCTTGCCAGCCAACCGGGCCTCGCGGCTGAATCCGACGGAAGCGCTACGTTCGGAATAAAGCGTGCTAAGTTGAAAGTACCCCGATACGAAGGGGACCAAGAAGTAACAAGTCTAGGGATATTCCCGAACGACGCGGCGAAGGGGCAGCCTAATGGGTTGCCCCTTTTCCCTTTTGGGGCGCCTTCTTTGCAAAGGTGACGCTACGATGGTTTCATGTCGAAAATGTTGGAGGAAATCCGGCAGCAGCCAAAGGCGCTGGAAGCTACGCTGAAGAGCGAATGGAAAACGGTGGAGGGGTTGCGGGCCCAGTTTGAAGCCTACCGCCCACGTTTGATTGTGTTGGCGGCGCGCGGGACCAGCGACAACGCTGCCCAGTTTGGCCGTTACCTGCTGGAGTGGATGACCGGGATTCCCGTTTCGCTGGCCGCGCCCAGCTTGCATACGCTTTATCAGGCGAAGCTTGATTTGGAAGACGCGCTGGTGGTGGCGATTTCGCAATCGGGCGAATCTACCGATACGAATCTGGTGCTGGAAAGGGCCAAGGAGCAGGGCGCCTTTACCGTGGGCATCACGAACGAAGCGGAATCGACGTTGGCGAAGTTAGGCCATGCCACCATCCTGGTGCGCGCGGGAAAAGAGAAAAGCGTTGCCGCGACGAAAACCTATTCCGGGCAATTGATGGCGATGTACTTGCTTGCCTACGCCTTGGGCGCAAAGCTCACGCGGAAACAATTGGAAACCCTGCCGGAGTTGGCGGAGAAGGCTTTGCGGATGGAGAAGGACGTGGCGGCAGCCGTGGCACGCTATCGCTTTATGGACCACGCTGTGGTGGTGGGCCGGGGTTTGAACTATGGCAACGCCTTTGAGTTCGCTTTGAAGCTGATGGAGACCTGCTATGTGGTGGCCGAGCGCTTTTCGAGCGCCGACTTATTGCACGGGCCCATCGCCATGGTGCATCCGCATTTCCCTAGCTTTGTCTTTGCTCCCTCCGGCCCTACCTGGGAGCCGATGAGCCAGTTCCTGACCAAGATGGACGCGACCAGCGGCGAGAGCCTGGTGATAACCGATAAGTCGAACAAAGAAGCCTTTGCGAGCAAGCGCCGGGGCATTCGCATTCCGGTCGCGATTCCCGAGTTGTTCACGCCGATTCCTTACATCATCCCGGGGCAACTGTTCGCGGCGCACCTGGCGGTGGAGCGTGGGTTGAACCCGGATGCGCCACGCTCGTTGACGAAGGTGACGCAGACGCTTTAGTGGGAATCGATTATCGATTGTGCCCTAGCGATTGCGTTCGGCCCAGCGCAGGAAGCGCCACATTTCGGCGCGGTGGGTCCAAAGGAAGGCCCAGAATTCTCGAAAGCTGATTTCCTCCGCATGGAGGCCCCAATAGGTCTCCATGCGCCACTTTAGGTAGGGGCTATCCCAAGGCCGTAGGCGATAGCCGCGCGAGGCGGCCCAGAGAAATCCGAGCATGCTGCTACTCTTTCGGCATCAAGCTGCTGGGCTTGGAGCCCGTTGCGCGATTGGAACCTGCGTAGTAGCCGCTACGCGTGCGCACCTGTGGGCGGTTGGGGCCTTGAGCTGTAACCTTGATGGTGCGGAAGGTGCCGTCAAGCTCCTGGATCAGCGGCGAATAGGCCAGCACATATTGGCTGCGGATATCGTTAGCAACTTCGAGCGCCAGGCTCTCCACCTCTTCGAGGGTTTTGGGCAAAAAGGTCAGGCCGCCGCTCGCCTTCGCAATGGCATCGAGGGCGCGCTTGGCCTTTTTCGCGTCGCGGGGGGATTCGTCGTTGAGCAGCGCGATGGAATAGGCCACTACATCGGTAGAGTGCACTTGGGAGATAAGCTTTTCGAGCGTCGAACGCGAGGCCGTGTCCGCGCCATCCGTAATCAGCATGAGCACTTTCTTGTCGCGCTTGCCCTTGCGGGTGAGGTGGTCGATGCTCATTGAAATTGCGTCGTACATGGCCGTGCCGCCACGCGTGTCAATGCGGCTCAAGCCGTCTTCGAGCTTGCGAACGTCGCCGGTAAAATCTACGTCGAGGAAGGCGTCGTCGTTGAAATTCACAATGAAGACTTCGTCCTGGCGGTTCGAGGCCTTCACCATTTGCAGGGCCGCAGTATTTACCTTGGCGCGCCGCATGCGCATACTACCGCTGTTGTCGATAACCAATCCCAAAGAGATGGGTACGTCTTCGCGGCGAAAAATCTTCAGCGGCTGCTCAACGTTATTTTCGAAAACCTTGAAGGCCGAGCGTGGAAGGTTGGTGACGATATTGCCGTTCTTGTCGACCACGGTGGCGTAGAGCAGCACCAGGCGCGTATCGCTGGTGAAGACCGGATCCTGATCTTGAGCGGGAAGGAGCCCTGCGGAACCTAAGGCCCCCAACAGGAAATTCCGCCTACTGAACGGGGGCGTGATAACCCTGGCGCCAGATGGGCTTGAGGCTGGGGAGCCCTCGGGGTTGGACAAGCTTAACCTGAACTCTGCGGTATTTTCCATCACGCTCCTGATTCTTCGGAGTGTAACCAATCAGGTACTGGTTCCGAAGTTCTATCCCAATTTTAGCGGCGATGTCCGGCAATTCGTTAACGTTTTCCACCGGGAAGTGCCGACCGCCGGTTTGTTCGGCCAACTCGTTCAAGAGACCCGGGCCCGAAAGTTCTTCTGCCGTTCGCCCGCGGGCCCCCATCATTTCGAAAATTCCAATGGCATAAATTTGGACGTCGGCTTCGCGCACCAGGTTCTTGATTTCGCTTTCGGTGTAGCGGCTGGAATTGTCACCACCGTCGGAAAGAATCAAAATCGCCTTGCGTGGGTTCTTCGCCTTTTTCATCTGGTTCATCGCCAGATAAACCCCGTCAAGCAGCGCCGTTCGTCCTTTGGCTTGGGTAAAAGTCAGGCGGTTCTGAATCTCTTCAAAGTTTGGCGTAAAAGGAACCACCATTTCCGGACGGTCGTTGAACTGGATCAGGAAAAATTCGTCTTCGGGGTTGGCTGTTTTGAAGAATTGCGCAGCCGCCTGCCGGCTCTTCTGTAATTTTGCGCCCATGCTGTTGGAGGTGTCGAAAACCAAGCCAATGCTCAGCGGAGCGTCTTCGCTGCCAAACTGGGCAATGTCCTGCTCAATCTTGTCTTCAAAGATGCGGAAGTTGTCGCGCTCCAGGCCCGTCACCACGCGATTCAAGGGGTCCGTCACACTCACCGGAATCAGCACAAGATTCGTATCCACGCGCAAGTTCGCTCTGCCGCTACCCGCTCCTTCATCGGGTTTCTTTGGCAGACCGGTGCGGACCTCGGTCTTGACATTCGCGGGCGGCGGAGGCGCCGTTTGGCCGACCAAAAAGGCGATCGAGGAAGAAATGAGCACGAAGCGGCTCAGAGTGCTGTTAATCGAATTGTTCATTAAGATCCTCATCAATGCCTGGACCTTTCGCAAATCTTGCCCACAGTATATCTCAGCGCCTCAAACGAGACACCTATACACTATTGACGCAAAAATGGCCCACTTCGATGCCTTGTACTGGCAGGAAATTGCTTAGGAGGGCAGGTGGCGAATGATGGGGCCGTAAACGGAACGGATGAAATCTTCGGCAATGCGGCGCGCCTCATCCAAGTTGGCTTCGGGGCGCAAAGGCAGGATCACGCGGACCAGTGCGGTATCCGTGCGGTTTTCCAGCAGGGCGTCGCGCATGGTGTAGAACTTTGCGTGGAATTCGCTGGCCACGGCGCGGTTGCGGCTCTGGAACCAATACAGCACCAGGCTGCGGCTATCGCCCCGCTGGATAATGTAGCGGTTCACTTCGATGGGTTGGGGCATGCCCTCGACCTTCACGGGGATGCGGTCGTCCACAATCGGGGTCCAGCCATTGCCAGGCAGGCAGTTTTTGGGTGAGTGCGGGGCCACCCCGGTTCGCTGGCTGCGGAAGGAAGCAATAAAAAGGCTGGCATTGGCGTTCAGGCTAGGGTTGCCGTAGCTGCGGGAGAGCAGATCGTCGGCCTGCAATACGGCTTGTGTCGCGTCGTCGACGTAGCCTTCCTGGATTTTCAACCAGCCGCCCAGCCGTTCAGGAAACTGCGCCAGCGGAATGCCCACAGGCACTTTCTCAATGCGGGAGAAATTGGCGAACAGCAAAGCCTGCGCAACAAGAATTCCGCTGATGACCAAAACGGGCGGGGAAAGCAACTGCTTAGGATTTAGCTTCAGCACGGGCGCGCGCAACTCCTTTTCCGAACCATAGCAAGAAACGGTGTAGCCCGATGAGCAGACCAAGCGCGAACATAAAGATCACCCAGCCTTCGGCGCTGTGGAAAAATCCTTCTGCCCAAGCGCGGTTCACCTCATAAAGTACGCCCGTGGCGGAGACGCGGAAGGCATTGGCGGCAATCGCGATGGGAACCGTCGCCACCAGCAGGAACATTCTCATGCGGAAAGAAGTCTCAAAGAAATAGCCATAGACCAGCGAGAGAAAGGTGAGCGAAAGCAAGGAGCGGATGCCGCTGCAGGCTTCCACCACGGATAGACGCTGTTCGGCAAGCTCCAGCACGTTGCCGTCGCGCACCACCGGAATACCGAGCAGGAGTAGCGAGACCTCAGCGGCGCGGCTGGCAAATAACTGTAAGGGAAAAGTAATGCGGTTATAGATTACAGAGGGAAGCGGCACCATAAAAAACAACAAACACAGAGGGAAGGCAACTACTTTCAGTAAGCGCCAACTGCCCAAGTAAATGCAAATACCGCCGAGGGAAAGAATGATGGAAGTCCGGTAGAGAAAGTTTTCCGCGGCCAGGTGCCCTACCAGAAATTGAAAGGCCGCCCAGGCCATGACGAACAGGCCAAGATAGTTCCGTGTGCCTGTGGCGGCAAGAATGTCGTCGCGGCGCAACCAAGCAATGTAGAGGGAAACAACCGGGACGAAGAAACCGTGCCCCATGTCGCCGTCGTCTACCCACTGGCGCACCAAGGGCACCAACATGGGATAAAAGCTGGCTAAAAGCGCAAATCCGACCCAGCCCAGGGGCAACCAAGGAACAGGCGTGGAGGCAACGGGAGTTTCTTGGGGACTTTCGACGGAAACAGTTTGCTCCACAATTCAAGGTACAACAAGGAAACAGATACTTTTTTCATGACGCTTCGCTACTTACTTTCCGGAGTGCTGTTGGGGGCGTTTGCCGCGCAGGCACAAGCCCCGGTTCTGCCCTTGTCGCAGATTCGCCCCGATCAGGAAGGTACTGCCCGTACTGTGTTTCGCGGCGAGCAAGTGGAGGAGTTTCCGCTGCGGATATTGGGCGTGATGCGCAACAGTGGTCCCGGGCAATCGTTGATTCTCGCCCGCCTGTTGACCGAGCGGCTGGAGCAAACCGGCGTGATGCAGGGCATGAGCGGGAGCCCCGTCTTCATTGAAGGAAAACTGGCCGGGGCGATTGCGTTTTCCTTTCCCTTCGCCAAGGAGCCCATCGCGGGCATCCGTCCGATTGAGGAGATGCTGGCTATCCGCAGCGTGAACCAGCCGGCCGCCCGGGTGCAGGCGAAGATCCACCTTGGCTCCCCGCAAATTGCCGTTGGGGACAGCTTGCCGGCCCAGGAGCCTTCGCAAACGGTCCTTACGCCGGTGCGCTTGGCCGGCTTTGGCGAACGCGTGCTCAACCACTTTGCCGACCATTGGCGCCGTTTGGGACTAGTCTTGCAGCAGGGGCTGTCGGGAAGCGTGCCCGCGACGGGATCAAACACAGTGCCACCTACGGTGAAGGGCGGGGACATGATTGCCGTCCACCTGATGCGCGGCGATATGGTGGCGGGCGCCGAAGGCACCGTCACGCACCGCGAGGGCAACCGGATTTATGCCTTTGGCCATCGCTTCCTGGCGGCGGGGGACGTCGATTTTCCCTTCGCCAAGGCCGAGGTCTTGACGCCCCTCCCGAACTACAACTCTCCCTTCAAAATCAGCCAAAGCCTGGGCGAGGCCGGGGCCATCCGGCAGGACGCCGACGCGGGCATTGTGGGAGAGCTTGGCGCGAAGGCCCGGATGATTCCGGTGGCGCTGCGCATCGATACGCCCGGTGGCGCACAGAGTTACCAGGTGGAGATGGTGCGGCATGCCGTGTTGAGCCCGCTATTGCTGCAGATGTCGGCCTTTTCGGCGCTGGACCATTTGCTGCAGTCCGTGGGCGAGGGGACGGTGGAGTTTGCGGTGGATTCAAAGTATAGTGGCGATCTGCCTGTCTTACGGGCCCAGGGGCGCTACGCCGGAGACGCGAACCTGCCCTTGGCCGCTTCGCTCTCCGCGGCGATTCCAACGGCCTATGTCAGCCAGCAGATGGGTAGCGCGCTTTTGCCGGAGGCGGTGACGGTGAGCGCAAAATTCCTGCCGGAGCGCGACCAATGGGCCGTGGAAGGACTGAAACTTTCTCGCCAAAAAGTAGATCCGGGAGACGCGGTGGATATCGAAATCAGCTTGGTGGCTGGCGCGAAGCGGCAGGTCTTGCGAGAAAGCTTTCGTGTGCCGGCCTGGGTACCGCGCGGGCAGACGCTTACCGTCAGCCTGCAGGACGCACTTACGGCGAACCTGTTGGACTTTCGCGCCTTCTACCAGCCCGGCGGGCCGGCCTTTGCCGATGCGAAGGAATTGATCGAAACGCTGAACCGCTTGCATCCAGCGGGGAAGATGTATCTGCGCGTTCTGCGCAGCGCCCCGGCTTACCAAAGCGGAGTGGAGGAGATGGCGAACCTTCCGCACTCTGTGGCCACGTTGTTCCAGCGCCAAGCGGGGCAGTACCCGGCGGGGTTGCAGGCCAAGCTCCTGGATAAGGAAGTAAGCCTGCCCAGCGGCGTGGGAAGCGGATCGCGCACGGCAACCTTGGAGATTGAGAAATAACATGATGCGTTTGCAGCGGGTTCTACTGGTCGCTTGCTTTGTTGGGTTGGCCTGGGCGGGCGGAGTAAGAAGTTGGGAAATGAGCCAGTTCGCCGAATTTGCCAAGGGCAAGATGAAGGGCGTAAGTCTTTCGCGCGAGGGAGTGCTGGCGCCCGGATTGGCGCTGAACGTCAAGAACCTGCTGGCAAGTGGCCAGCCAAGCCTTTGGAGCCTCGCGCGGGCCAACGACGGAACGATTTACGTTGGCGCGGGGCCCACGGGGCGCGTCTTGAGCTGGCGCGCCGGGGCGGACAAGCTGGAAGACCTGGGGGCGCCCGCGACGGGGCATGTATTTGCGCTGGCGGTGGATGCGAAAAACGTTGTCTATGCCGGCGTTTCGCCCGGCGGCGCGGTGTACCGGCGCGTGAACGCGAAGTGGGAATTGGTGGCGCAGACGGGGGAAGCCTATGTTTGGTCGATGCTCTTCGCCCCGGATGGAGCCCTCTATGTGGGTACGGGGAACGAAGGGAAGCTTTGGCGCATCGAAGGAACGCGGGCCGAGCTTTGGTGGGCTAGCGGCCAGGCAAACCTAACGAGCCTGGCAGTGGCCAAGGACGGCTCGCTGTTGGTTGGTTCCGACCCCAACGGAATGCTCTATCGAGTTTCGGCCAAAAACACGGCGCGCGCCCTGTTTGATGCGCCCTTCGGGGAAATTCGCAGTTTGGTGGCAGGCGAAAGTGGCGAGATGTACTTTCTCGGCATGGGTGGATTGGCGGCGAGGCGTGCTCCGGCAGCCAGTGCCGGTTCTACGTCCACGGGCAGCACGCCGCAAGTGACCACGACCATCACCGTAACGGAAGAAGCAGCGGCACAAGTAGCCGCGCAGGTGGGTAGCCCCTTGGCGCCCAAGCCCGCCAGCGCCGTGCCGACAGCAGCACCGAGCGCGGCAGCCAGCGCCGCTGCGCTGGATATTCCGGGGCTCGATCGCTCGGCAATCTACCGCCTGAACGCAGACCTCACGGTGGACCCCCTCTACATCACGAAGGAAGAGAGCATTTTCGATCTGGCTTGGCACGCGGAAAAAATCCATTTTGTGAGCGACCAGCGCGGCCGGGTGTACCGCTTGGATGCGCCGCGGCAGGCTTCGCTGCTGCTCGAAAGCGGCGAACAAGAATTGAGCCGCTTGCAGTTCTACAATGGCACGTGGCTGGGTCTCTCCAGCACGGCCGGGCGCTTGCTCGAGTTTCCGCAGGTGGTGGCCGGGGAAGGCGAATATGAGTCTCCCGTGCACGAAGCGCCTGCGCTGGCCAAGTGGGGCAGGTTGGAGTTTGAAGGGGAAGGTAAATTTACGTGGCAGGCGCGCACGGGCAACACCGTCCTGCCGGACGAAACCTGGAGCGCCTGGGCCAATCTCGCCGACATGCGCATTGCCGCGCCCACGGCGAAGTATGCGCAATGGCGCTTGCGCAGCGAAGGGGCGTTTGCGTTGCGCAAGGTGGCGGTGCATTACCTGCCGCGCAACCAAGCACCGCAAGTGAAGAGCATTACGGCGGTGTTGAGCGCCAGTGCCGCGGCCGCGCCGAGCACGTCGTTGGGCGCCAGCGCAAGCGCCGTCTATAGCCTAACCGTGACGGACACCGGCGAAGCCAGCTCCGCCACCAGCTCCGGCACGGGCACGCTTGCGCCAACCCGGCCGCTTTTGAAGCAGCTGCTGCTGAGCTGGACAAGCGAAGACCCGGATGGCGATGCCCTGGATTACCGCGTGGAATACCGCGGCGAAGAGGAAAGCCGCTGGAAGTTGCTGGAGGACGAATTGAAGGAAACCAACTATGCGCTCGATGCGGACACCTTGGCCGATGGCCGCTTCCTGTTTCGCGTAACGGCCAGGGACGCGGCGGCCAACACGATGGGCGCCGAACTCGAAGGGCAGCTCACCAGCGTGCCCGTAGTGCTGGACCAGACCGCGCCCGAACTCAAACTGAACCTCGCCGGCGGCCGTTTGCAGCTGGAAGCCAGCGACGCGATGAGCGCCATTCGCCGCCTTGAAATCAGTGTGAACGGAAAGCCCTGGCGCGGCATTGCCCCAGCCGACGGCTTGCCGGACGAGCGCACCGAGCGGGCGACGGTGGAGGTCAACAGCTTGGGCCTGGTGTCCGGCGAAAACATCCTAACCGTCCGTGCCTACGACGCGGCATTGAATGTGGCGGTGAAGAAGCTGCGCGTGGAGCGCTGAAGGCTCGGGGCGCTAAAGGATCGGGCTGCTGCTCCCCTACCAGCCCACTTTGCTGCCGGCGTTTTGTTCGTCCAACCACTTCTTGAGCGGGGCGAAGTAATCGATAATGGCCGTGGCGTCGAGTTCGGGCTTGCCGGTGAGGATGGTGAGGGATTCCTGCCAGGGCTTGGAGGCGCCGAGAGCCAGCATGTCGGAGAAGGCTTTGCCGGCTTCCTTGTTATTGGCAATGGAGCAGCGGTGCAGCGGTGTGGTCTTGAGGTCGCAACCCGCCTTTATGGCGAGCGCGCGGTGGAATTGGAACTGCAGAATGTGCGCCAGGAAATAGCGCGTGTAAGGGACGCCGCCGGGGACGTGGTACTTCGCGCCGGGGTCAAAGGCATCTGCCGGGCGCGCCACGGGGGCCTTCACGCCCTGATACTTTTCGCGCAGCTCCCACCAGGAGGAGTTGTACTGTTCGGGCTTGATCTCGCCGGAAAAAACCTTCCAGCGCCATTGGTCGATCAGCAGGCCAAAGGGGAGGAAGGAGACTTTTTCGAGAGCGCGGCGCATCAATAGGCCCAGGTCTTTCGAGGGGTCGGGGATGCTGTTGATCAACCCGATTTCCTTCAAATAACCGGGCGTGATGGAGAGCTGAATGGTGTCGCCGATGGCCTCGTGGAAGCCGTCGTTTGCTCCCTCGCGGAACAGGAAAGGCAGCTTGTTGTAAGCGCGCTGGTAATAGTTGTGGCCCAGCTCGTGATAGATGGTGAAGAAGTCTTCGCTGGTGGGCTCGATGCACATTTTGATGCGCAGGTCGTCGTCGTTGTCCACGTCCCAGGCCGAAGCGTGGCAAACCACCTCGCGGTCGCGCGGCTTGGTCAGCATGCTTCTTTCCCAAAACGTGGCGGGCAAGGGGGAGAAGCCAAGCGAGACGTACATGCTTTCGCCCATTTTGGTCATGTCCACGGCGCTGGCCTGGCGCGCCTTTAGGATCTTGGTTAGGTCATAGCCGGGGTCCGCATTGGGCGGGGCGAGCAGCGGGTAGAGGTTGTCCCAGCTTTGGGCCCACATGTTGCCCAAGAGATGCGCGGGGATGGGGCCATTGGGGTCCACCACTTCTTTGCCGTACTGCGCTGCCAGTTTGTTGCGCACGTAGGTATGCAAAGAGAGATAGAGCGGCTTCACCTGTTCCCAAAGGCGGTCCACTTCCTTGGCGAAGTCGTCGGCGGGCATGTCGTACTTGCTGCGCCACATGGCGCCGGTGTCGGCAAAGCCCAGTTCGCGGGCGCCTTCGTTGGCCAACTCCACGTAACGAGCGTAGTCTTTCTTCAGGGGTGGCGAGATGGTGCGCCATCCGGTCCAGGCTTCTTCGAGTTCCTTGGGATTGCGGCTCTCCCCAATGATGCGGCTTAGCTGTTGCAGGTCCAGGCATTGGTCGGGCTTGGGGCAATACTTGCCCCGGCCGTAGGTGCCTTCCATGCGGGTGGTGATTTGGGTGAGTTCCGCGGCCTTGGCCGGGTCGCTGGGTGCGGCAAGGGTGAGGCCGTTCTTCAGGAGCTTCAATTTGCGGCGCAATTCCGGGGGCGCCTCCACTTTGTCGAAGCGGGCAGCTTCCTTGGCATAACGAGCAGCAGCTTGGATGGTTTTCTCCGTAGCCGCGGCGGCAAGGGCTTCGGTATCGGGGGTGATGTAGGTGGCTTGCACCCAGGATGCCTGGCCGAGTTGGTGGGAAAGCTTGTACAGGTCGGCTTCGGCGGCGGCTACAAACTTTTCAGCCTCGGCCACGGTGGGGCCTTGCTGGCAGGCTGTGAAGAGGAAGCAAGTGATTACGGGAAGGGCAACAAACCGCATGCCCTGATTCTACTGCGATGCTACTCAATCGTGGCGATATCCGCTACGCGGTGCAAGCTCATCATGTTGGTGCTGCCCGGCTGGCCAATGGGCTGGCCGCTGACGAAAATCACTTCGTCGTTCGGCTTAATGTAACCACGCCGTTGGAGTTCGGTGTCCATCTGTTTCAGCATTTCGTCAGTGGATGTTGTGACAGGGGCCACAATCGGAATCACGCCGTAGATGACGGCGAGTTGGCGGGCGGCCTCTTCACTGGGAGTGAAGGCGTAGATGGGAACCGGCGGGCGGAAGCGGCTGATCAGGCGCGCCGTTCCCCCGGAAGCGGTGAAGACGACAATGCCAGCGGCGCCCAGGTGCTTGCCCGCGCGATACGCGGCGTCGGCAATAATTTCGGCGTGGCCCGGTTGCGCCATAGGGGGTAATTCCTGGTAGCCGCGGTAGCGCAGATTCGCTTCGGTTTCCACGGCAATGCGATCCATATATGCCGCGGCGGCGGCGGCGTGTTTGCCCACGGAGGTTTCCGCCGAAAGCATGACGGCATCGGTGCCGTCGTAGATGGCGTTGGCAACGTCGCTCACTTCGGCGCGCGTAGGCGTGGCGTTTTCGATCATGGATTCCAACATTTGCGTGGCTGTAATGACAAACTTGCCCATGCCGCGCGCACGGGTAATGATCGTCTTTTGGATGGCCGGCACTTTTTCGAGCGCCATTTCCACGCCCAAATCACCACGCGCCACCATCACGCCGTCGGATTCCGCCAAAATGGCGTTCAGATTTTCCACCGCCTCGGGCTTTTCAATTTTGCTCACCACCTGTACCTTGGCTTCGCGTTCTTCCAAGTAATGGCGCAAGCGCAGCACGTCGCTGGGTTGCCGGACAAAGCTGATGGCAATGTAGTCGACGCCCTCTTCGAGGCCGGCCTGCAAGTCGGCTTTGTCCTTGCGGGTAAGAGACGGCGTGCTGACCGCCACCCCCGGCAGATTCATGCCCTTGCGGTTGCTGACAGGCCCACCGGAGACCACTTCGCAGCGGGCGGCCACACCATCGGTGGAAAGTACGCGCAAACGCACCGCGCCATCGTTCAAGAGAACCTGGTTGCCGGGGCGCACATCGCGGGCAAACTCAGCGTAGCTGGTAGAGGCAATTTTTTCGTTGCCCATCACCTGTTCGGTGGTGATGGTGAAAATGGCGCCGGTCTCCAATTGGCAGCCGCCGTTTTCAAATTCTCCCAGGCGGATCTTGGGCCCTTGCAGGTCCAGCAGAATACCGGCGTGGGATCCTCGTTCGCGGGCAACCTCCCTTACCAGGCGGATGCGGCGGATATGCTCTTCGCGTTGCCCATGGGAAGCATTTAAGCGGAACACATCCACTCCGGCTTCCAACAGGCTCTTCACCATTTCTGGGCTGTCCGTGGCAGGACCGAGGGTGGCAACGATTTTGGTGCTGGGCATTGTAAAAAGTAAGGGTTATTGGTGCATTGGAGGGAACAGCGGCAAACCGGGCCGTACAATACCCATTATGCCCATCACCCAAGCCGTGGTTCTGGCGATCGTGCAAGGATTCACGGAATTTTTACCAATCAGCAGTTCCGCGCATCTCTTTTTGGTGCCGTGGCTGTTGGGCTGGCCCGACCAAGGGCTGGATTTTGACATTGCTCTCCATATCGGAACGTTGATTGCCGTCCTCATCTATTTCTTTCGAGACTGGCTGCAGGTTACGGGACATGCTTTGGGGCATAAGTGGGGCAACAATGAAGAACTCGCCCAAGCGCCTAAGCTCTTCTGGTACCTCGTGGTGGCCTCTTTGCCCGCCGGGGTGGTGGGGCTTCTGCTGAAGGATTGGATCGAGACGCAACTGCGCAGCCCCTACGTAATGGGGACGACCTTGATCGTCGTTGGCGTGCTGTTGTATTGGGGGGAGCGCGTTGGCAGCCGCTCGCGCCACATTGGCCAAACCACGCTGGCCGATAGTTTTCTCATCGGTTGCAGCCAAGCGCTGGCGCTGATTCCCGGCACCTCGCGCAGTGGCATTACCATCACCACCGGCTTGCTGCGGGGGATGACACGCGGCGCCGCAGCCCGCTTCTCGTTCCTGCTCAGCACGCCCATCATTGCCGCTTCGGGGATGAAATCGGTTTACGATCTTTCGAAGCAAGGCCTGAGCGCGGAAATGCTCACCCCCTTCCTGGTGGGCATTGTCGTGAGCGCCATTACGGGCTTGGCCGTCATCACTTTCTTTTTGAACTACCTGAAACAGCGCTCGCTCAACTTGTTCGTCGCTTACCGGATCTTTTTTGGCATACTAATAATTGCTCTAGCGGTTGTCCGTTCACGCGGATGAAGCTATTAGGTCCAACTCCCCACCGGCGCCTCAACGAGGCGGTCTCCGTAGTGTTTTTATTCGCCGGCTTAGCGATTGTCTTAAGCCTCATCTCCTATTCCGCCACCGATCCAAGCTGGAATACCGCTACGCGCGTGGTGAAGCCGCTGAATCTCTGCGGCCACTTTGGGTCTTACTTTGCGGATCTCGTCTTCCAGATTTTCGGCCTCAGCGGCTTTATCATTCCCGTCCTCGTGGTGTTGTTGGGCTGGAAGTGGATGCAATCGGAAGAGATTGAAACGCCTTGGGTGAAGGTAAGCGGCTCGGCGCTCTTTCTGTTGGGTGCGTCAACATCGTTTTCCCTGGCGCCCGGTGCGCGCGCTTTCTCCGGCGCCATTCCGGCCGGTGGGTTAATGGGCACGCTTACGGCGGGTCTGCTGGAAAAGTATATGAACTTCACTGGCGCGGCGTTGTTCACCACCATGACGCTGGTGCTCTCGCTGTATTTGATCAGCACCTTCTCTGTGCGGGTGCTGGCGGAGTGGTTCGCCTGGCCGGTACGGATGTTTGGCCTGCTAGGCAAGGCCTTGGGCAAAATACGGCTGCCCCGCTTGCGCCTGCCGGAATGGAAGAAAGAGCCGAAGCGAGCGGCGGCGAAAGAGGAACTTCCTCCGCCCGTGCAGCGCCGCCGTGCACCTCCCAAACCCAGCGAAGACGAGCAACTTCCCCCTTGGGAAACCCGCACCGTGGCCACCACCACGCCCGCCGTAGTGGCGGACGAACCGGAGTTGGAAGCTTTGCCGCAAGCGGATGGCGAAGCCGTGGAACCGATGGAGGAAAGCGACGAAGACGATTTCTTCGCGCCCTCTATTCCCATTAAGACCATCGAAGATTTGCCACCAGGCCCCCCCGCCTCCAGCGTGGTGGGTGGCATTGGCGGCACGGCAACCGCCTTGGCCCCTGCCCCCACGCGGGAAAAGAAGAGCCAAACGCAATACCAATTGCCGCCCTTCGTCATGCTGACCGAGGCCCCGGAGCGCACCAGTTTCGATTCCCAGGAACTGCGCGAAACCGCCAGCCGGATCAAGGAGCGCTTTGAAGAGTTTGGCGTACTGGGCAATGTGGTGCAGATCAATCCCGGCCCGGTGGTGACCACCTTTGAATTCAAGCCCGAGGCGGGCATTAAGTATTCGAAGATCACCAACCTGACCGAAGACCTTTGCCTGGGCCTGCAAGCCGAGTCGATTCTGATTGAGCGCATCCCCGGCAAGCCCACAGTGGGGATTGAAGTGCCCAACCGCAAGAGCGAATTAATTGCTCTGCGCGAAGTGTTGGAAAGCGAAGATTTCCAAAAGAGCGGTTCGCGCCTGACCATGTCGCTGGGCAAGGACATCAACGGGCGCATCAAGATCTTCACGCTCGATTCCATGCCCCACTTGCTGGTGGCCGGCTCCACTGGCTCCGGCAAGAGCGTGATGCTGAACTCCATGATCATGAGCGTGCTCTACAAGTCCACGCCCGAGGAAGTGCGCATGATCATGATCGACCCCAAGCGCGTGGAGTTGGGCATTTACGAAGACATCCCGCACCTGCTTACGCCCGTCATTACGGACCCGCGCAAGGCCTCCAACGCCCTGCGCAACGCGGTGCTCGAGATGGAGCGGCGCTACAAATTGCTGGCCGCGCGCGGCGTACGCAACATCGACCAATACAACCGCAAGATGCGGCAACTTGCCAACGAACCGCGCGGGCTTTTTGACGAAGAAGGCGCCAGCGAGATCACCGAAGACCTCAGCCCGCTGCCCTACATCCTGATCATCATCGACGAATTGGCCGACCTGATGATGCTGGAGCGCAACAACGTGGAAACCAGTGTGGCGCGGCTGGCGCAAATGGCGCGCGCCGTGGGCATGCACTTGGTGCTGGCCACGCAACGGCCTAGCGTGGACGTGATCACCGGTGTGATCAAAGCCAACTTCCCGGCGCGCATTAGCTTCCGCGTGGCGACGCGTGTCGATTCGCGCACCATTCTCGACACCATGGGCGCGGAACACTTGCTGGGCAAGGGCGACATGCTGTTTCTGCCGCCCGCCTCTTCGCGCCTGCTCCGGGTGCACGGTGCCTATGTGGGCGAGGGAGAAATTCAGGACGTTGTGGAGTTCTGGAAGCAACAGGCGCAACCGGAGTATGACCAGAGCTTCCTCATTGCTCCCCCGAGCGAGGATGGCGAAGAGGCTCCCGAAGAAGAGGATGAAGATGTGGTGGCCGACCCCATGTATCGCGATGCCGTGAAGGTGATCTGCGAAATGGGCAAGGCCTCGACCTCGATTTTGCAGCGGCGCTTGCGGCTGGGTTATGGGCGGGCGGCGCGCATGTTAGACCGCATGCAAAAAGAGGGCATCATCGGGCCGCCTGATGGCTCGCGTCCGCGGGATGTGTTGAAGCGGCCGGATTGGCTTGACGAACTTCCAGAGGTTGATCCGGAGGACTGACCAGACGGTAAAGCGTGGCGGAATTGGTGCGTTCCACCAACTCGTAGCCGTTTAAGGGGCGGAAGCGCTCCAGCGCCAAGGTTGGGTTCAGGGGGCCTAACCCGTCAACCAGAAACCTGGGCGTATAGCGGCGGAACTCCGCCAAGCGATCGGCGCAGGCGGGGTCTGGGAGGCGGGCCAGGGCGAACAAGTGGCGGTCGGCGAGAACGCAATTTAAGGGCTGCGATTCGAGGTACGGCGTTCCACTGCTTAGCCGGGCCAGGGCGGAAATGTCTGGACGATATCCCCAAACGAAGAGCGTGTCGCCGGCTTTGGCTTGCTGTTCGACGGTGCGGGCGATTTGGCGGCTATCGCGGAAAAGCGCGAGGTCGGCGTGCGAATCGTCACCCACGAGCAGTCGCAAGTGGAAGGGCGCAAAACGGAGGGCGGGGATGAGCAAGAGGGCGAGTATGGCCATGCGCCAACGCTTGGCCATGCCGGCCAGAGCGATGCCCCCCATCACGCAGACAGGCGCTAGTAGGAAAAAATAATACCGGGGAAAGAAGCGTTGCCCGAGCAGCACCGAGCCCAGCGAGATCCCTGCCCAAAGCCACCAGCGCCAACCATTCCGGGAAAACTGCATCGCCGCCAATGCCGCGGCATGAAAGCCCATCCAATTGAGCGTCCGCGTGCCAAACTCGCGCCAAGGGTTCGTCAGAAAGGTATTGGCTGAGTAAAGTCTTCCCCATTCCCAGACTTGCTGCCAATAAGCGGACCCTCCCAGGGCATGCAGCGGCAAGAGCGCGGCAAAGCCTGCGATTACGCGCCAATGCGGAGCCCAGAGCAATGCGGCCAGAAGAACGAAAAGGCCCTTCGTGTGGACCAGCAAGGCCAGGCCGCTAACCAACCCCGCGAGCAGTGGTTTTGCCCTTTGTGCCAAGAGCACCGCGCCGAGGTGCGGGGCGAGCAACAATAGATCTGGCGCCAAGGCGAGCGTAGCGGAGGGGATGCCCCAACTGGTGTACGCCGCCAGCAGCCAAGCTGCCCAGCGCCCGCCTAGCCTTGCGGCCAACCAACAGCAAAGCAAAAGATAGAGCGCGCCGGCAAAGCGCAAGGGCAAACCGGGCAGCGCACCGAAGAGGAGGTAAAAAAGGATGGCGCCGGGCGGCTTGTCGAACCAGAAATCCCAGTAGGGCCAGCGGCCGTGCAACACTTCCAGCGCACCGACAAGGGGGTAAGCTTCTTCAATCCACAGCACGCCGTGGTGGCAAAGACGCCAAAAGAGCAGGAACGCGAACAAGGCGCACCACTCCCCTCTAGAAGGTTGCGGAAAGCTAGCGGGCTGGCTTGGCGTCGCGATGGGTCACCTTATTGGCATAGCCCCGTTTGCGTAGGGCTTTCGAAACTGCCTCCGCAATCATCACGCTGCGATGCTGGCCGCCTGTGCAGCCGAAGGCGATGGTCAAATAACTTTTGCCTTCCTTATGGTAGTGGGGCAACAGGAAAATGAGCAGGTCTTCCACGCGCTTCAAAAACTCCTGGGTTTGCGGAAAGCCGCGAATGTAGCGGGCCACGCTGGGGTGTTTGCCGGTGTGGGGCTTGAATTCCGGAATGTAGTTTGGGTTCGGCAAAAAGCGGACATCGAAGACCAGATCCGCTTCGTGGGGAACGCCGTGGCGGAAGCCAAAACTGTTGATGAAGATGGTGGTGCGGCCCTCGGAATCCAGGTCGCCAAAGGTCTTTTCGATGAAGGCGCGCAGCTCGTGAACATTTAACTTACTGGTGTTCACCAGCAAACTGGCCAGCCCCCGGATTTCGGCCAAACGGTCGCGCTCGGCCTTCACGCTGCGCAAGAGATTGCCGCCCTTGCCCAAGGGATGCGGGCGGCGTGTTTCGCTAAAGCGGCGCAACAGGGTATCGTCATCGGCATCCAGAAACAGCAGCCGCGTGGAGACTTGCGTGGAAACTTCCCGGTACATCTGCGGAAAGCGGTCCAGCGCTTCTCCTTCCCGGATATCCACCACGAGGGCCGCTTTGCGGATGTTCGGGCTATCTTTGGTCAGTTCCGCGAAGGTGCGGAAGAGTTCCAGAGGTAGATTGTCGACGGCATAGTAGCCCAGGTCTTCAAAACACTTCAGCACGGTGCCTTTGCCCGAACCACTAAGCCCGGTGATGATGACGAGCTCAGCTTGCCCCGTGTTCATGCGCGTCCTAGCGGGTTTCGATAAGTTCCAGATTGCCGTCGTCGCTGCGCAGCAGGACGCTCATGTGGCCGGTCTCGGCGTCTTCGAAAACCAGATAACGGTTCTTGGCGCGCAGGGTGAGGGCGGCTTCTTCAATGGTCAGCGGCTTGGCGCTGCGCTGCACCTTGGCCATCAGGATGGAAGGTTTTTGTTCCTTGGTGGGCACTACGACGCTGACGGCCTTGGCCGCGGCTGCCGCGCCTGAGACAGCCCCGCCCGCCTTCTTGCCGTTCACGTTGTCGCCGTGGCGCTTGGAATCGTTCCACTTGTCGCGAATCTTGTGCAGTTGCTTTTCCAGCTTGCTAATGGCGCCCAGCAAGGCCATGAACTGGTCTTTGGTTGTGGCCGTGCCCACGGCGGAGTGGCCATAGTAGTTCATGGTGATTTCCGCCTTCTTCAGGTGGCGAACGGCGGTAAGCACCACGTGCGCTTCCCGCTCACCACGGCGGTCCACCATTTTGCCGAGCTTGGCGTAATGGGCGTCGAGATTCTTCTTCTGGTCCTGGTCCAGCTCTTCGAGCTTTCCGGTGTAGTGAATTTTCATGAATGGGTATCCGAACTAGGGTTTTACGCGGCGCTGGTGGGTGGAGGGTATTTTCATATCCTCGCGATACTTCGCCACTGTGCGGCGCGTCACTTGAATGCCTTCCTCGTTGAGGCGGGCGGTAATTTGGTCGTCGGTCAAGGGGTGGGCCGAATCTTCTTCCTCGATCATCTTTTTCACCTTCCGCTTCAAGACCAGCAGCGCGGTGCCCGCTCCGGCCGGCCCCTGCACGGCTTCGCTGAAGAAGAAGCGAAGCTCAAACACTCCTTGCGGCGTATGCACATACTTGCCCGCCACGGCGCGGCTCACCGTCGAAGCATGCACGCCAATCTCCTCGGCCAGATCCTTAATCATCATGGGCTGCAAGAAGTCCAGCCCCTGGTCGAGAAATTCGCGCTGCCGGTCCACGACGCACTGGCAAACCCGCAGGATGGTTTGCCGCCGCTGCTCAATGTTTTTCATCAGCATCAAGGCGCTGGAATAACGCTCGCGAATGTAGTTGCGGACATCCTTCTCGGCTCCAGCTTCCTTGTTCTCCAGCATGCGCCGGTAGCCCGCATTTAAGCGGATCTGCGGCATATCTTCTTCGTTTAGCTGCAGGATGTAATCCTCGCCATCTTTGAAAATGTAGATGTCCGGCTCAACGGCTTGCGCGGATTGCGAACTGTAGCGCAGGCCCGGTTGAGGGTTCAGCTTCCGGATCACTGCGAGCGCGGTATCGATATGGCGTTGGGGGCGGCCCAGCGCCTTGGCCAACTCCTTGAACTCTTTGCGCTCCAGCAGCTTTAGGTGGTTCTCGATAATGCGCCAGGCCACCCCGCCTTCGGCGCCCCGACTGGCCAATTGCAACAAGAGGCATTCGCGCATGTCGCGCGCCCCAACGCCCGCGGGGTCAAGGCTTTGGGCCACGCGCAGCGCTTCTTCGAGGTCGTGTAGGTTGTGGCCTTCGGCTTCGGCAATGCTCGAGAGGGGCTCCAGCAGGTAGCCATTCTCGTCCAGATTCCCAATGATGGCCTCGGCGGCTTTGCGCACGGCGTCCGTCATGATGACCAGACCAAGTTGCTCCGTCAGGTGGGTACTGAGCGTTACGGGAGAACTAAGGAAAGTTTCAAAGGAAGGCTTTTCGGGGTTTTCCGCGGCAGGGCTTTTGTGGCCGGGGTCGAGATAATTGTCGAAATAATTGTCGAAGTCGATTTCGTCGAAGGGGTCGGTGGCCTTGGGGGCTTCAGTGGCGTCTACGGCTTCAGCAGCGGGTTCCAGCACCGGATCGGCGGCGCCTTCCGTCAACGCTTCGGGCGCTTCAAGCATCGCCATCATTTCCTGGTCGGCGGGCTCGGCCACTCGTTCTGCTTCCAACAGGGTTTGGATTTCCTGGGGGGTAAGCTCCTCCCCTTCTTCCGATTCATCCAGGCAAGGGTTGGCTGCCAACTCCTGGTTGATCATCTCCTTCAACTCCAGGCGGTTCAACTGGAGAACGGTGACCAACTGCACCAAGCCAGGAGTCAACGTTTGTTTCTGCGAGATGCGAACGTCTAGCCTTGGCGAAAGCATTTCCTTTTTGAGAATACCAAGGCCACCAAGAAAAGAGCGCCGCTCCCAACAAGGTGGCAGCGGCGCAAGAAGGATCAGCTTACTTTTTTGCTAGGGATTCTTAGTAGCGGTAGTGGGCAGGCTTGTAAGGGCCTTCCACGTCCACGTCGAGGTACTTGGCCTGCTTTTCGGTCAGGGTGGTCAGCTTCACGCCGATCTTTTCGAGGTGCAGGCGGGCCACTTCTTCGTCCAGCTTCTTCGGCAGCGTGTAGACGCCGACGCGGTAAACGTCCTTGTTCTTCCACAGGTCGATTTGGGCCAGCGTTTGGTTGGCGAAGCTGTTGCTCATCACAAAGCTGGGGTGGCCGGTGGCGCAGCCCAGGTTTACCAAGCGGCCTTCGGCCAGCAGGTAAATGCTGTTGCCCGCCGGGAAGGTGTACTTGTCCACTTGCGGCTTGATGTTCAAGCGGGTAACGCCGGGGGCTTCGTTCAAGAGATCCACTTGAATTTCGTTGTCGAAGTGCCCGATGTTGCAGACGATGGCCTGGTCCTTCATGTGCTTCATGTGGTCCAGCGTGATGACGTCCACGTTGCCCGTGGTGGTGACGTAGATGTCGCCCAGGCCCAGGGTCTCTTCCACCGTGGTGACTTGGAAACCTTCCATCGCGGCTTGCAGCGCGTTGATGGGGTCGATTTCGGTGACAATCACGCGGGCGCCCATGCCGCGCAGCGAGTGCGCCGAACCCTTACCCACGTCGCCGTAGCCGCACACAACCGCGACCTTGCCGGCGAGCATAACGTCGGTAGCGCGCTTGATGCCGTCGGCCAGGCTTTCGCGGCAGCCGTAGAGGTTGTCGAACTTGCTCTTGGTGACCGAGTCGTTTACGTTAATGGCCGGCACCAGCAGCTTGCCTTCCTGCTGCATCTTGTACAAGCGGTGGACGCCCGTGGTGGTTTCTTCGGAAACACCCTTCCACTCGGCCACGATGCCGTGCCAGAATTTCGGGTTTTCGCCGTGCACCTTCTTCAGCAGGTTCTTGATCACCTGTTCTTCGTGGGAACCGGAAGGCGTATTCACCCAGTCGCTGCCGTTTTCCAGCTCGTAGCCCTTGTGGATGAGCAGCGTTACATCGCCACCGTCGTCCACCACCAATTGCGGGCCTTGGTTGCCAGGGAAGGAAATTGCCTGCAGCGTGCAATCCCAGTATTCTTCGAGGGTTTCGCCCTTCCAGGCAAAGACCGGAACGCCCGCGGCGGCAATGGCGGCGGCAGCGTGGTCTTGCGTGGAGAAAATGTTGCAGCTGGCCCAGCGCACGTTGGCGCCAAGGTCCACCAACGTTTCAATCAGCACCGCCGTTTGGATGGTCATGTGCAGCGAACCGGTTACCCGGACGCCCGCCAAGGGCTTTTCCTGGGCATACTTGGCGCGGATGGCCATCAGGCCGGGCATTTCGTGCTCGGCAATGTCAATTTCCTTGCGGCCAAAGTCCGCCAGGCTCAGATCCGCTACTTTGTATTCAGTAGCCAGGTTGGGAAGGGTAGGGGTCATGGAAATGATTGCTCCTGTTCTATAGAGTACCAAAAATCCATCAAGGGATCATGATTTATTGATAGAATCCCTTCAGAGCCGTGGCTGAACTCCTTAAAGCATTGAAATCATTGGCGGAAGAAAGCCGCTTGCGCATTCTCCGCCTTTTGGTGCAGGAGGAGTTGAGCGTGGCGGAGCTCCAGGAAATCCTTGGGATGGGCCAATCCCGCATTTCGATGGCGCTTTCGCAGCTGAGGCAAGCGGGGCTGGTGGAGCTGCGCAAATCCGGCCAGAAGAGCCTGTATCGCTTTGCCGGGGAGCCCGCCCTGCGCAATTTGGTGGAGCAGACGGGCCGCGAGCTGGACGAGCGGGAATTGGACGACGATGCCTTGGCGCTGATCCTGAACCGGCGCAAGGATTCCATGCGGGCCTATTTTGATGAACTCGCGGGCCGTTTTGGGCGAAACTACGTGCCCGGGCGCAGTTGGAAAGCTTTGGCGGAGATGCTGCTGGCTCTTATGCCGCCGCTGACCATTGCCGACATCGGCGCGGGCGAAGGCACCCTAGCGCTGTTGCTGAGCAAGCGCGCGGCAAAGGTGTACGCGATTGATAATTCCGAAAAGATGGTGGCCTACGGGCGGGAAGTGGCCCAGCGCGCCGGGGCGCTGAACCTGGAGTATTTGCTGGGGGACCTGGAACAGAATCCGCTGCCGGCGGCGAGCGTGGATTTAGCCGTCTTCAGCCAAAGTCTGCACCATGCACTGCACCCCCAACAGGCGCTGAGGGAAGCCCACCGGATTTTGCGGCCCGGGGGGCGCTTGGTAATTTTAGATCTGCATCGCCATAGCTTCGAGCAGGCCCGCGAGCTTTACGCCGATTTATGGCTGGGCTTTGGGCAAGCCGAGTTGTTACGCTTTGCACAAGAAGCCGGCTTCACCTCGGTGGAAGTTTCGTTGGTGCACCGCGAAGAAGCCGAGCCGTTTTTTGAAACGGTGTTGCTGACCGCTACTCGAACTTAATCCGCGAAAGATCTTGGATGGGACCGGGGTACTGGATGTTCATGTCTTCCAGCGTTTCCCGCAGAATTTCCGCCACGGCGAGGTTGCGGTACCACTTGCGGTTGGCCGGGATGATGTACCAAGGCGCGTGGGGCTTGGAGGAATGCTCGATGGCCACCTCGTAAGCCTTGATGTAGGCGTCCCAATACTTGCGTTCTTCAATATCGGCGGGATTAAACTTCCAGTGCTTTTCCGGATCGTTGATGCGTTCCTCGAAGCGCTTCTTCTGTTCGTCCTTGCTGATGTAGAGGAAAAACTTGAGGATGGTGGTGCCTTCGTCGGCCAGCATCTGCTCGAAGGCGTTGATGTGGTCATAGCGTCGGGACCACACCTTTTCTTCCACCAAGCCCCGCACGCGGGCGATCAACACGTCCTCATAGTGGCTGCGGTTGAAAATGCCAATTTGGCCGAAGCGCGGCACTGCGGCGTGGACGCGCCATAGATAATCGTGCTCTCTTTCCACGCCGGCGGGCGCCTTGAAGCTGGTGACGTGAACTCCCTGGGGGTTCATGCCGGACATCACCTTGCGGATGGTGCCGTCTTTTCCCCCGGCGTCAATACCCTGAAGAATCACTAGCACGCTGCGCTTGGCTTCCGCGTAGAGCAGATATTGCAGCACGCTCAGGCGGTCGCCATGGGCTGCGAAACGCTCCAGTCCCTCGTCCTTGGCCTCGCAACCGGGGGTGGCTTCCGGGTCAATTTTGTCCAAACGGACTTCCGCCCCCGGGCGAACCAGCAGGCGCTCTCGTAAAGATGCCATTGGGCGTGCGCTTAGGCCACGTCAACCCAGCCGCGGCGGGCGTGGCTTTCGGCCACTGCCTCCAGCAGCTTCATGCCGCGCAGGCCGTCGGCAAAGGTGGGGAAATCGATGGGAGTAGAAGGCTCAGCAATCTTCGTGTAGAAGCGCTTGAAGAGTTGCTTGTGGCTATCGTCGTAGCCTTCGCTGTGGCCACCGGGCAGATCCGCAAAGCTGGCCGCGTTGCCGAGCAACAGCGAGGGGTCTTTCACAATGACCTGGTTCGGAGAGTTGCGGTGCCCAATCCAAAGTTCGTCGGGCCGCTCTTGGTTCCAGGCCACGCCACACTTGGTGCCGTAGATTTCAATGCGGAAGCTGTTCTTGTTGCCGGCCGAGATCTGGCTGACGGTGAAGGAGCCGCGCGCGCGGTCGCCCAAGTGAATCAAGACGGCGCCAAAGTCGTCGGTATCGATCGGGATATTGTCGTAGTCTTCGGGCTGGAGCGTCTTGCCGGAAAAGGTTTGCACGCTACCCTTGGGCTTTTTGCGGGTGGTGTGGAAGGTGGTAAGCTCGCCGCAAACGCTGGTGATGGGCAGGCCCGTGGTGTGCTGGATCATGTCCATCCAGTGGCTGCCAATGTCGCCCATGGCGCGCAACTTGCCATTGTGTTCGGCCTCAATGCGCCAGTTGTAATCGGTATCGTAAAGCAGCCAATCCTGCGAATAGGTGCCTTGTACAGCAAGGACTTCGCCCAGTTCGCCGGCGGCAACCATCTGGCGAATGTGCTGCACCACGGGGTAGTAGCGCAGGTTGTGGTTGGTGGCGTGGACAATGCCTTTGGCTTCCGCTAGTTGGAGCATTTCCGCGGCTTCGGCGGAGTTCATGGTGAGGGGCTTTTCGCACAGGACGTGCTTGCCGGCGGCAATCGCGGCTTTCGCCATGGGGAAATGGAGAACGTTGGGGGTTCCGATGTGCACTGCGTCGATGGAGGGGTCGGCGACAACCGCTTCCCAGCTCTCGGCGGCAGCGGGAATGTGCAATTGATCGGCAAACGCCTTTGCCTTGGCGGGGCTGGAGCCCGCCACCGTGGCAACCTCAACAAAACCCAAGCGCCGGACCGCTTCCGTATGCACCAAACCCATAAATCCAGTACCCAACATGGCCGTACGAATTCTTCTCATAGACTTCTAAATCTATCGTATTTACCCATGACCTGCCGATAAGAAAAGGGCGGAGAATGTGCCTCTGCCTCTTCCGTCTCCAAGTTTTCGCAATATGCTTCTGAAGATCAAACTACCTGCCAACTCCGTCCTGGTGCGAAGCCTACTTTGGGATGCATTCTGGGATGCGAAAGCGGCTTTTGCGCTGGCTAGCTTGCTGACACCTGTTTCGGTGCTGGCTATTGTCGTGTCTCTGTGGGGGGTGCTGGCCGATACGGGTTTCGCCCGGCAATTCCTGGTGGATGCGGGGATTTGGTCCCACTGGCAAGTCTGGCTTGCCAGTGGGCTAGCTCTGCAAGGGCTAGGGATGGCTTTGGAGAAATATGCCAACCGCCGCCAAACGGAAACTTCGGCTATTCGCTCATCTTTGAAGAGAGCGCAGCCCCTTCCCCGCCCTTAGCCCCGCCTTTGGGGGTATTGTCGATGCGCACCTTGCTCCCGGTGTCCAGGCGAGGAAGATTCGTGGTGGCCACCACTTCTCCGGCTGCCACACCTTCCAAGATTTCCACGTCGGTCTCGAATCTTTCGCCCAGCTTCACATCTCGCGCTTCGATGGTGTCGTCCTTGATGACGTAAATCTTGTTCGAGCCGAGTATGTAGAGCACCGAGCGAGTAGGCACCAGAATGGCGGTTTCGGTCTTGTCCGTGGGGATGCGCGCCCGGGCGTAGCTGCCTGCCTTCAGTTGCGTATCGGGATTCTCGATTAACGCTTCGGCCACAAAGGTGCGCTTGGATTGGTCCACGGTGGGCGAAATGCGCCAGATCTTGCCGGTAAAGGTCCGGCCCTCAAACGCTTCGATTTCCACCCTCGCCACCAGCCCGGTGCGCATAAAGGGTCCAAAACGCTCGGGAACGTCGATGCGCAAGCGAAGCGGGTCGGTCTTTACCAAGGTCAACAACGGCGTGTTGGCGCGGATGAATTGCCCCACGGCCACATTTCGCTCTTTCACGCTGGCGTCGAAAGGCGCGTAAACGGTGGTGTCGCGCAATTTCTTCCTTTGCAGATCGACAACCGCCTTAAATCGCTCCACTTCTTGAATCAGGTTCCGGGTTTGGTTCACGGTGGCGTCGTAGGCGGCGCGGGCGGCGTTGAAGCGCGTTTGGGCGGCATCAAGGTCCGCTTGGGCGCCAATGCCCTGGTCGCGAAGTTCGCGGGTGCGGCGGAAGCGCTGTTCGGCGTCCTCGAGGTCGGCTTGAGCGCGGCGCACGTCGGGCGTTAACTTAATGTCCTGCACCCGATCCTTTTCGTCTCTCAAACCGAGTCTTTCCAGGCTGGAGCGCAATTGGGCTTCGTTTTGGGCCAGCAGGTACCGCTGCTCTTCGTCACCGAGTCGAACCATCATCTGGCCCTTTTTCACGCGGTCGCCCAAGTCAACGTTCAGTTCTTCTACTTTTCCGTCAATTTCCGCGCTCACTACTGTCTCATCGTACGGAAAGAGTGTCCCCACGCTTTCCACGTTGCGCTTCACCACTAATTCCCTCGCCACTGCACTGCGAACGGCAACGGGACCACCGCCTTTTTTTGCCGTGGCGTTCTTGGCGGTCTCCTCCTGCTTGCCGCAGTTGGTCAGCAGAAATGCAAATGTCAAAACGAAAAGGATGCGCATGGGATTTGAAGATCTCTACAGTGTAGCCTTCACGGGTACCTTAAGTAAGCGCAATCCGCGTCCAAATGGTTACTCGCCCAAGATAGCCTTCCGCGTGACGGAGTCGTTATGCAAAATTCATCGCGAAGAAACTTTTTGCCGTCATTCTGGCGGGTAGGCAATGCACAGTCCCCATGGCCCCTTGCGCGGAATCTTCGCCCAGGCTCTGCCTCCGGGATTTCCGCAACCCGTATTTAGCGCTCTAGCGAAAATTCTGAAGCTGGAAGAAGCCGACGCTCTGTACTACGAGCTGAAGCGTCGCGGTCCCGCCGAAGAGTTTGTCAAGCGTCTGCTTGAGCACCTGCAGGTGCGCATCCACGCCAGCGAAGAAGACCTGGCCCGCATCCCGAAAAAAGGCCCGGTTATCGCCTTGGCAAACCATCCCTTTGGCCTTTTCGACGGCGCTTTCCTGGCCGAGTTCCTACCCAAAGTGCGTCCCGACGTAAAGGTGCTGGCCAACTCCATGTTGTTGAATATGCCGGAGTTGGAAGGCCGCATTATTCCCGTGGATCCCTTTGGCAACCCGGAATCCCGCAAGGCGAACATCCGGGGAATGCTGGAGGCGTTGCGCTGGCTCGCGCAGGGCGGCATGCTAGTGGTGTTTCCGGCGGGCGAAGTCAGCAGCTTGCGCCTGGGCTTCCCGCACATTGGCATTGAAGACCCAGAATGGAGCGAGACCGTGGCGCGCATGTTGCGCCAAAGCAAGGCCACGGCGATTCCGCTATATATCGAAGGCCGGAACAGCATGTTGTTCCAAGTGGCAGGATTGATTAATCCCCGCTTGCGCACGGCGCTTTTGCCTAGCGAATTGCTGAACAAACGGCGCGCCAAGTTGACGCTGCGTTGTGGCAGCCCGATTCCCGCCGAAAAAATTGAAAAGTTCGCCAGCGATGCAGAATTGATTTCCCACCTGCGCTGGCGCACGTACCTGCTGGGAAGACGCAGGGCCCGCCGCCTGCGTAGCTTCCACTTGGGGCGTCCCGTTGCGCCTGGGGCTCCGGCAGAGGCCCTGGCAGCCGAACTGGCGCGGACACAGTCGGGCGAGCCCGCAGTCCGTTTCGGCGAGTATGATGTTTTCCTGCGCCACGGCAGCGAGATGGGAATTTTGCTGGACGAAATTGGCCGCTTGCGGGAATTGACCTTCCGCACCGTGGGCGAAGGATCCGGCCGTTCGCGCGACCTCGACCGTTTTGACCTGCACTACCACCACGTGATTCTTTGGAACCGCGAAAAGCAGGAGATTGTGGGCGCTTACCGCCTGGGACTGGTGAACGAAATCCTGCCTGCCCATGGCCTAAAGGGTCTATACACCAGCACGCTATTCCGCTTTCACCAGGGCTTTTTCGAAGCGCTGGGGCCAGCAGTGGAGCTCGGCCGCAGCTTTATCCGGCAGGACTATCAAAAGAGCTTCCAGCCGCTGCTCTTGCTCTGGAAGGGGATTGGCCGCTTTTTGCTCGACCATCCGCCCGCGCATGTGCTGTTTGGCCCTGTCTCGATTAGCGCCAATTATTCCAATGTTTCCCGGGAGCTGATGGCCGCCGTGCTGAGCCGTATGACGCGAGGGGAGAGCTTGGCGCGGCTGGTTTCGCCCAAAAATCCCCTGCGGCAGAAATTGGAAGTTTCCCCGGCCTGCGACCCCGAAGAGCTGGAGAGCATGATCGCGGAACTGGAAAGTGACGCCAAGCCGCTGCCCGTATTGTTGCGGCAATATCTGAAGCTGGGCGCTCAGCTGCACGCTTTCAACGTAGACCCCAAATTCCAAAATTGCCTCGACGGGCTGGTCGTGGTGGATCTTTTCCGCTCGGAGCGCAAAATGCTGGAGCGCTACATGGGGGCCGAAGGGGCCAAAACGTTCCTAGACCAGAATCGTAAAGGTGTCCCCGGTGGGGATCCCAGCGGGGCTCTCGGCAGTGCTGCTTCGCTCCACCGGCCGATATAGGGTATCGCGCTCCACGGGTTCGCGTCCCGCTTCGCGAATCAGGCGCTCCAATTCGCCACGGCGTAGGCTTTGGCTGGTGGTGGCGCCGGCATCGTGATAAATCTTCTCTTCCACCACCGTGCCGTCCAAGTCGTCCGCGCCAAAACGTTGCGCGATCTGCGCAATTTGGGGCGTCATCATAATCCAGTAGGCCTTGATGTGCGGAATATTGTCGAGCATCAAGCGGGCAATGGCGATGTTCTTGATGTCATCAAAGCCCGTGGTGGAGGGGATGTGCTCAAGCGGTGTATTGGCCGGGTGAAAGGCAAGGGGAATGAAGGTCTGAAAGCCCTGGGTTTCGTCCTGCAAGGCGCGCAGGCGGAGCAGGTGGTCTACGCGTTCCGCTTCCGTTTCCACGTGCCCATAGAGCATGGTGCAGTTGGAGTGCAGGCCTAGGCGGTGCGCCTCCCGAGCGGTATCAATCCACTGGTTGCCGTCAATCTTGTGGTCGCAAATGATGCGGCGGACGCGCTCGTCAAAGATTTCGGCGCCGCCCCCGGGCAGCGAATCCATGCCCGCTTCCTTCAGCCGCTCCAGCACTTCGCGGATGCTGAGCTTCGTCCGCGTGGCAAAGTAGCCGATCTCCACCATGGTGAAGGCCTTCAAGTGCACTTGCGGGAAGCGTTGCTTCAGGCCGCGCAACAGTTCGCAGTACCAATCGAGGGTGAGCGTGGGGTGTAGCCCGCCGACGATGTGGAATTCGGTGATGGATTCCGTCCAACCCTTCCCGGCAACCTCCCAGGCTTGCTCGTGCGACATCGTGTAGCCGTCGGGGTCTCGCACCTGCTTGCCAAAGGCGCAAAGCTTGCATTGGGCCACGCAAACGTCGGTGGGGTTGATGTGACGGTTCACGTTGAAAAACGTCTTGTTGCCATTGAAACGCTCGCGCACCAGGTTGGCCATCTCGCCAATGGCCAGGATGTCCGGGGAGCGGTAAAGCGCTATGCCGTCTTCGGCGCTTAAGCGTACGCCGCGCTCCACCTTGGCGGCAATGTCGCGTAGATTCGTATCATCAAACATTCCGGTATACCTCGAGGGCCATAGCGCCAAAGTAAGCCAGGCCCAAAAATCCATTTGCCGTGAAAAAGGCCATATCGGCCTTGCTGAGGTCGCTGGCGCGCACCAGCGAGTGTTCCCAGGCCAAAACCGCCACCACAATAGCGACGGGCCAAAGCCCCAAAGAAAACTGCTGCGCCAGAACCAGCAGCGAGCCAACGGTAGCCACGTGCAGCGCCCGGCTCACCCACAGCGCCGGCCCAATGCCAAGCTTTGCGGGGATGCTGAACAGCCCCTCGCGGCGGTCAAAGTCAAAATCCTGGCAGGCGTAAATGATGTCGAAGCCCGCCGTCCACAACAGCACCGCCAAACTCAGCCAGCCGATGCGGATGTCCAATTCGCCGCGCATCGCAATCCAGGCGGCCGAGGGAGCAATGCCCAAGCTTAGGCCCAGGACGATATGCGCCAGCGAGGTGAAGCGCTTCGTGTAGCTATAGAGCAAGACGATGCCCAATGCGACCGGCGCCAGCGCCAGGCAGAGAGTGTTCAGCATGGCCGAAGCAAGCAGGAACAAGCCGGTACTGGCTAGAAAGAATCCCCAGGCGAAGTTGCGGCTCAGGGCCCCGGCCGGAATGTGGCGCTGCGCGGTGCGCGGGTTCCGGGCGTCGATTTTTGCATCCACAATGCGATTAAAGGTCATCGCGGCGCTGCGCGCGCCCACCATCGCCAGCAGAATCCACAGTGCTTTGGCCGCCAAACTCTCAGTTGGAAAGCCGCTTTCGCGCCAAGCCAGCAGGGCGCCGGTGAAGGCGAAGGGCAGGGCGAAGATGGAATGCTCAAACTTGATCATGGCCAGCGTAAGACGCAAGCGCTCCACAATCCGCAAAAAGGAGCTCGGTTTGGCTTGTTCCATCGGTCGATCTACTACCATTTTAAGAGATGCGCCTTTGCCTACCTGGCTGCACTTTGGCCCTGCTTTTGTTGTCCTTTGTGGCTTGTTCCGACCCGCCCTCCCGATTTGGCACTCGTCCGGTGACGATGCCCAACGGTGCAACGGTCTATGCGGAATCTGCCATTGAGCAGGTGGAGCTGTTGCGCGGCCTGATGTTTCGGGATTCGCTTGTCGCCGACGGCGGCCTGCTCTTCATCCACAACCGTATGGGGAAATATCCCGCGTTTATGTACCAGGTGAAGTTCCCCATCGATATCATTTGGATGGACCGCCAGAAAACCGTGGTGGAAATTGCCGCCAAGGTTCCGCCCTGTACGGCCAGCAAAGCCAGCGAATGTCCGACCTACGGCGGGAACCGGGATGCCCAGTTTCTGCTGGAAATTCCCGCCGGGAAAGCTGCCGAGTATAGGGTAAGTGTTGGCTCGCAAATCGATTTTTAGGAGTAAGCCTTGAACCAAGACCAGATGCGGGATCTGTTTGCCCAGGTGCAAAAGGGCGAACTGACGCCGGAACAAGCCACCGAACGCATGAAGCACCTTCCCTTTGAGGATATTGACTTCGCCAAGGTGGACCACCACCGCGCCTTGCGCCACGGCATGCCGGAAGTGATTTTTGGCCAGGGCAAAACGCCCGACCAGGTTGCCGCCATCGCCGCCAAACTGGCCGAGCGCGGGCAGAACGTGCTGGCTACGCGCGTCAGCGCCGAGGCCGCCGCCGCCGTATTGGCAAGGTTGCCCGAGGCGGTCTACCATCCGCTAAGCCGCCTGGTCATTCTGGAGCGCGAGAAGCGCATGCTGGGCAAGGGCAAGATTTTGGTGATCTGCGCGGGCACGGCCGATATCCCGGTGGCCGAAGAGGCCAAGGTGTGTGCGGAAGTGATGGGCAACGAGGTGGTTGCCGTCAGCGACGTGGGCGTGGCGGGCATCCACCGCCTGCTGGAGCAACGGCAGAAGCTTTGGGACGCGCGCGTCATCATTTGCTGCGCCGGCATGGAAGCCGCGCTGCCTTCCGCCGTCGGTGGCCTGGTGGGTTGCCCGGTGATTGGAGTACCCACGAGCGTGGGCTACGGCGCGCACTTCAATGGTTTGGCTTCTTTGCTATCCATGTTGAACTCTTGCGCGTCCAACGTGACAACCGTGAACATCGACAATGGCTTCGGCGCCGCTTATGTGGCGTCGTTGATCAACAGGATTTGAAATGATGCGCCTGCTGATTCTTTTTCCCTTTCTGCTTTCGACGAGCTTCGCCCAATTGGCTCCCCCCGCGCTAACCCCGGTGGAGAAGCTGAAGCTGCCCGATACCTCCGAAGAGCAGAAAAACCCCGACCAACCCCAATTCGTAAGCCTTTCGGGCAATTCGCTGTTTGGGCTCCGGGATGAAAAGGGCGAAATTGCGGCGAAGCAAAAGGCGGTGGAAGAAAATCCAAACGAAGCCAACGCCTACATCGCCTTGGGGTTGATGCAGGATTCCTACCTGCGCCACGCGGAAGCCATACAGACCTACACGCAAGGCGCGGAACGCTTTCCCCAAGACTGGCGCTTTCTTCGCTATCGCGGCCAGCGTTTGATTACGGCGCGCAAATTTGACGAGGCCATTCGCGACCTGGAAGCCGCGCGCGAAAAAACGAAAAAGTCCTTCGATGTGGCTTACTATTTGGGCCTTGCCTATTACTTCAAAGGCGACTTTGAAGAAGCTGCCAATGAGTTTGGCCGCTGCGAAAGCCAGATGAAAGCACCGTTGCCGGGAGAAGAGGATTTGCGCGGCCTGAAAAGCTGCGAAGATGCGCGCGAAGATCAGGCCTACCAAGTACCGCTTATGTTCTGGCGCTATCTTGCGTTGCGGCGCGGCGGACAATTGGAACAAGCCAAGGCCTACGCCGAGGCAGTTTCCCCCCTTTGGACCCTAAGCGCGAACAAAGCTTTTTACGAGGCACTGCTCTACTTCCGCGGCACCAAGGACTTGAGCGAAATGATGGAAGGTTCCAACGAGGCCACACGCGATTACTTGATCCGCTCTACCGGCGTAGCGGCCCACCTTTTCGTGGAAGGCGAGCGGCAAAAAGCCTGCGCCATTTGGCAGCGCAACTCCCTGGACGTGAAATGGAACCACCTAGGCGTGATTGCCGCCGAGAGCGAGTTCTACCGCAATAGCCGCGCCGCTTGTACGCTCTATGGCTTAGGCGATAAACCGGCGCCCCCGCCGGCCGCCCAAAACTAGGAAGGCCCGCAAGATTAGCCTTTCATCAGACCCGGGCGAACGATGTCGAAGCGGTCCCGCGTGGTGGAGTAGGTAAAGCCACCCATACGGCCCACGGCGTCCAGTCGGTCTGGGTCCACTTTGAAGTTGTCCATCAAGCCATCGGCCACGTGAAAGCAAACCACTTCGCCAATCACCAAAATGCCGCTGGTGGGTTTGTCGCCCATGGGCAGAATGTGCTTCACCTTACACTCCAGGCTGGCCCTTGCCGTGGCCACGCGGGGCGCTTTCACCAGCAAGGAAGGCGCGGCCTCTAAGCCCGCCAGCGCAAATTCGTTCACTTCCGGCGCCACGTCTTCCGAGGTCTTGTTCATCGCTTCCGCCAAGTCTGCGCTCACCAGGTTCACCACAAACTCGCCCGTTTGCTCCACGTTGCGCAACGTATCTTTGCGATTGTCGCCCGTTGGCTTCCGCGAGGGGGCAAAGCAGACCACTGGCGGGTCCGCACTGACGGCATTGAAAAAACTATAGGGGGCCAGATTGGGCTGGCCCTCCTCGTTCACGCTGGAAACCCAGGCGATGGGCCGCGGGACGACCAGCCCGATCATGAGCTTATAAAGATCGCGGGGATTTACTTCCGAAGGTTGAATGATCATGCAGGTTGCTTCGCTTTACTCCTTCCGGTTGGATGCACCCCAACTCGCCCAGTATTCAACCCATTCCACCGCTTCGCCCGCGGGGTAGACGGAAATAGGATTGAGGCCATCGAGCATCACAGCGTATTCGTCCGTTCGGGTTTTCTTGCGCTGGTTGGCCAGCGCTTTGGGATGCGGGCCGTGGTGGATGCCGCGCGGGTGCAGGGTGGCCATACCGGGCCGGATATTGTCTTTCGAAAAAAAGTCACCATCGTGATAGAAAAGGAACTCATCGTAGTCGGTGTTCCGGTGGAAGAAGGGAACGCGCAGAGCGTCGAGGTCTTCTTCCAAAGGCCGCGGCACGAAACTGCAAACCACGGCGCCGGGGGTGACAAAGGTAGTGTGGGCGCTGGGGGGCAGGTGGGTCCGGTGGCTCATTACGGGGCGAATGTCGGCGAGGTTGATTTTCCAAACACAAAGGTCGCCCTTCCAGCCGACCACGTCGAGCGGGTCAAAGGGATACCACACGCGCGAGATCTCTCCCGCGGCCAGGATGCGCACTTCCCATTCTGGCCCGGGCAAGGTGCCGCCGCCGGGTTCGGGAGTCTGGATCACGCCGGGGTCGTAGAGAGCGTGCTGCCCCAGCAGTCCCTTCTCGGGCTGGTCAAACTCCCCTTGGGAGGCAAAGATCAGAAAAAAATTGTCGCTCGTCGAGGGAACGATGCGGTACGTCACCGCGCGCGGCACCACCAGGTAATCGCCCTTGGTGAAGGGCAAGGGGCCGAAGTCCGTTTCCATGTGCCCCTCGCCTCGGTGCACAAAAAACAGCTCATCGGCATCGGCATTGCGAAAGTAAAAGGGCATGGGCGCAGTGCGGCGCGAAACGGAAATCTGAATTTCGCGGTTGCCGAGAATGGGCACGGGGGTACCTTGGGGGTCGCTTTGGTCGGTTGGGGAGAGCAGGTTTAGATCCAAGCAATGGGGGCGGAGCTTGCCTTCAAAGCGGATCCAGCTGGTGGGCGGCTGCGCGTGGTACAGATGAGCCGTCTTGCCATAAAAGCCCTTGCGCCCGTGTTCTTCCTCGAAGGTGTCTTCAGGGAGCGCCACGTGCGCTTGGGGAGAAAAGCGGCCTTTTTTTAGCGGTTGCATACCCTAAATCTAGCGCCCAATTTAGCGCCCAATCTAACGCCCCTACACTGGAGGGTACGTGAACTACTTGGGCCACTTGCTGACCTTGCCGCACCACGGGCTCTTCACCCTGGGCAACATGCTGGGCGATTTTGCCAAGGGGCGAGCGGACTCCTTCGAGCCCTGGGCCTTTCAAATCGGCATTCGCTTGCACCGTGAAATTGACGCCTATACCGATGCGCACCCGGCCGTATTGCACAGCAAGAGCCTGGTTCCCGCAGCCCAACGCCGTTTGGCGGGTGTGCTGGTGGACATCTTTTACGACCACTTTTACGTGGAGGGCGTAGCTTTTGCCGAACACCGGGATTCGCTGGCTCCCTTTGCCCCACAACTGCCCGAGACCATTCGCCGCCTACCCTTTGAAATGCTCAGTACGCGCTGGTTCGGCGCCTATAGCCGGATAGAAGGAATTGGCCAGATCTTGGCCAAAATGGACCAGCGCCGCACCCGCGCGGTGGGCCTGCTGGGGGCGGAGTGCATTCTCGAAGACCACTATGCTGCTTTCCGCAGCGATGCGCTGGCCTTCCTGCCGGAGGTGCAAGCCTTTACCACAGCGGCGCTTCTTCGTCTCCAATCGGCATACCCGGAGGCGCCTCCTGCGGCTTTGGCAGCGGAAGCTTCGCCGGGTCCTGGCGAAAAGTCTTAATTAGCTCGCGTTCCAGTTCCGTTGTTGCGTAGTGGTTCTCTACGCCCTGCAGTTGGAGCAAGGCCGTGTTGCGCGCGGCTGGCGCGGTGCGGGCGTCCTGGGTGAGCGCCATCAAGTGAAACAGATAACTGATGCGCGCGGCATAAAGGACTTGCCGGGTAAATTCGTTCTGCGCGGGCTGCGGGGCTAGCCGCTCTTCAATGCTCCGCAACACTTCTTGCAAGCGCGGGTTCTGGCCGTTGCGGGCAAAATGCTGCTCCAGGCGGGAGGCGCGTTCCGGATGCAGCAACAAGCCGAAGACTAGATTGGCCACTGCTTCCGCCGGGGCGAGCGCGTCGAAGGTTAGCCCCGTGCGGCCACGGAAGTTTTCCCGCGTGCGCGGAAAGCCGAGGGCAGGCGGAGGCATGACGGCCAGCAGTGTTTCCGGCAAGGTTAAGTTCTCTGGCCTTAAGGTGTCGAGCGAGCCCTGTAGGGCGCGCCGCTGCCAGGCGGGGTCCACGATGGGGGCTACGGGTTGGCCGTCGCCGCGCAAGGCATAACGATAATCCAAGCCGCCCAAGATTTTCGCCACGGCTTCCACCTGGTAACGATGGCTCAGGTAAATGGGCACCAGCTTGGCTTCAATCTCGCTTAGCGGGGTGTCGAAGGGGATAACCTGTTCCCCAAAGCGGCTAATGGCTTGGGCGCGCACCTTCAGCATGTGCTCCAATTCGGCGACCGGGTCCTCGCCGTTGTCCCAAAGGTGGCTGCGGGGGTGGGCGCCGCCGGGGGCGCGCGAATCGCTATCCGCAATCAAATAAAGGCCGCGCTTTTGCGCATCGTCCAGAATCTTGCGCAGGGCCGCCCGCTCGTTGGTGCCCGGGGGGAAATGCTGGTAGCCATAGGCGATGGCGACTTTGTCGAACTCGCCCACACCGGCCGTATAGGCCTCTTCGAGCGTGATGCGGCCATCGGGGTTTAGGGTGATCTTGGGGTGCGGATAATCCATGACGCTGGCGCGGTTGAAGGCGCTGGAAGCAAAGTTGTGCACCAGGCCCAGGGTGTGGCCAACCTCGTGCGTGGAGAGTTGGCGAATGCGGGCCAGGGCCATGTCCATCATCGGCTTCGTGCTGACGTCGCGGCTGGTGTAGGGAGCCAGCAAGCCCTCCGCAATCAGGAAATCCTGCCGGATGCGCAAGCTGCCGAGCGTGACATGTCCTTTGAGAATTTCTCCGGTACGCGGGTCGGTCACGCTGGCGCCATAGCTCCAGCCGCGGGTGGAGCGGTGCACCCACTGGATGATGTTGTAGCGGGCGTCCATGGGGTCGGCATCTTCGGGCATTACCTCCACCTGGAACGCATTGCGGTATCCAGCGGCTTCAAAGGCCTGGTTCCACCAGCGGGCGCCTTCCAGAAGTGCCGTGCGAATCGGTTCCGGGGTGCCGCGGTCTACGTAATAAATCAAGGGCTTCACGGCTTCGCTCACGGCCGCCGAGGGGTCCTTTTTGGCCAGACGGTGGCGCGGAATAAAGCGCTTGCGGATGGGTTGGTCGACGGGCGAGGCAAAGTCGAGGAACGTGATGGCGTTGTAGCCGCTGCGAGGGTCAAACTCGCGCGGTTCGTAGCCGGGGCCAGGCAGCTCCAGGAAGCTATAGTGCACGCGGAGCGTCAAGGCATCGGGCGTGGGCGTTACGCTGGCCACAAAGTTGCCCGGGTTTTCGCCGGCAAAGGTGATGGTGGCCTCCATCTCTGTGTTCTTGGGGAATGCCTTGGTGCGCGGCAGGTAGACGGCGCTGCGGGCTCCGTCCAGGCGCCAAGTGCCTTGGTTGGCACGGCGCAAGCGGTTGGCTACGCCCATGCCGTCGCGCACCACAAAGTTGGTGACATCCACCAGAACCTTGTTGTTTTCTTCGCCCTCCACGCCAAAGCCCCAAAGCACGCTGCGGGCGAAGCTATCCTCCACGGCCTTGCGTTCCGCGGCATCGGGAGAGTTGGCGCGGTATTCCAGGTTGCGTTGCACCAGCAGCACCTTCGGGCCGCTGCGCTCAAAGTAGACAACTTTTTCGGAGCCCAGAAGCCCCCGGTCCAGGCCCGTATCGTTCGAGCCCAACCCCGCCGGCATGCTTTCGTAGAACAGGAAATCCACATTCCACTTGTCAATTTCCATCAGGAGCCGTCCGGTCTTCGCGTCCCAATACAAAGGGAAGAAGCCATCCAGCTTTTGCATGTTTTGGGTTCGGGTGCTGAGGGTCCCCGGTTGGAAAGCAAGTAAGGAGCAAAGGGCCAGAAATCCGAGCAATGCGGCGCGCGTCATACTGTCTAGTATGCGGTCGCTTGTGGCGCTTTGCTTAATCTCCGCAGGGGCTTTGTTCGCCCAACCGGCGGGCATAAGCGCTTGCCCCAGTCCAACGGTTTGGTCCCCTTGCGAGCTCGCCTTCGAGCTTTCCGCCGAAGAAGCTACCCGCCACCCCGAACCTTGGCGCACGGTGGAACTGAGCGCGGAAGTAAAGAGCCCTCGTTTTCGCACCTTTTTGGCGGAAGGTTTTTGGGACGGCGGGCAAAAGCTGAAGATTCGCTTCACGCCCACGGAGGCTGGCGCGTGGGAATTGCGTTTGACCAGCAACATTGCGCGCTTTGACAAACAGCAGATCAACCTCAGCGCCGTCGCCGCTACTGCCCCCGGCTTTTTGCAGCGCGCGAACGTACACCATTGGCGCACCATTGGCGACCTCCAGCCGCACCTTTGGACGGGCGTTGACCTTTGGGATTGGACGCAAGCCGGCCCGGAATCTACCGCTGCACTCCAGGCGCGCAAAGCTACGCACGTTCGTACCCTGCTGGCCCCGCAATGGCCGCCAAACCCGGCCCGCTTCCAGCAACTGGAGCGCGCGCTTACCGAATGGAACCAGGCCGGCCTGGTCGTGGACTTGGTGCTTGCCGAAGCCAACAACAATTTCACAGATGCTTTGCCCGACTGGCCCACCCGCGAGAAGTACCTGCGCTACCTCTTGAGCCGTCTTGCTCCCTACAACGTCACCTGGGAACTGGTGCGCGAATGGGAAACCTATCGCGATGCCCGCAGCTTGTTGAAGGATATGGCCGCCATTCTGACCAAGTACGACCCCTACGCCCACCCCCGCACGGCGCATACCAAAAGCTCCTCGTCTGCCTTTCAGCGCGACGGCTGGATGACCCACATTCTCGTGAACGCCGCCGCGCCTTCGATTGCGCAGGTGGAGCACGAAATGTATCGCCTTCCCATTGTCGCCATTGGCCCGACCAGTTCTCCGCGCGCCTTGCTGGACGTCGTCTTCGCCAGCGCTTACCCCGGTAGCAACACCAACGCAACCGTCCACGGCATTTTGGAATCTACGCGCTATTGGGACCTCACCCCCCACTTCGATGTTTCCAATGGGCGATCCCTCGCACTACCCGGCACCGAATACCTGCTGCTGGTGGAGCGGCCCGGCATTGTGGAAGTAGAAGTGGAAAAGCACGGTTACCGCATTACCTGGATCAATGCCGACACCGGCGAAAGGCAAACCGAGAAGAAGGAATATAAGGGTGAGCATTTTGTCGGCGAAACGCCCACGAAGACTGGAAATTGGATTCTGCATCTCGAGCGCGAAGGCCGCAAAGAAGGCATGCGCAACTCCTACAAATTTGAAAGCCGGCCCATCCTGGCCCAAGAGCCGGAAGTGGACCCCAAGCGGCTGCCCTTCACCATTGACGTAAACGACAATACTGAGATCAAGGCCGGCAACCCCGTTCCCTATTCCGTCACCATTACCCGCGATACGCGCGCCACGCGCTTCATGCAGTACCTCATCACGGCGGAGGTCGCCACGGAAAGCCAGGGGCAGCGCATTCTTGCCACCGTCGACAAGGGAAGCTTTACGATTCCGGCGGCCGTCGCGACGAAGTTTCCCGCCGTCGTGAACTTCCGCGTGGCGGCCTTGAATGCCAACGGCAAACTTTACTATCTGGATCGCGTGCTACGGCTGGTGGAATGATTCTCGCGCTTGACACCACGCACGAATTCGGCAGCCTTGCCCTTTGGGGTGCAACGGGACGAGTGGAAGAAGTCGCCTTCCACTCCGAAGACGGCTTTGCCCATGTGCTCTTCGACGCTGTGGATACGCTGCTTCGCAAGCATGCCCTGCGCCCTGCGGACCTCAGCGCCTTTGCTTCCGCTCAAGGCCCGGGATCTTTCACCGGAGTACGGGTCTGTTTAACTGCCATCAAGGGGCTGGCGGAAGCTACGGGTAAGCCCGCCTTTGGTGTCAGCAATCTTGCGGCCATGGCGCGTATGGCGGGGGTGCCTGGCGTGGTGCCCTTTTTCGATGCTCGACGCGGTGAGGTTTTCGCCGCCCTGCCGAACGGCGAGGAAATTGTCGCACCCTACCCTGCGCTCCTTGCGCAACTTCCGCCCGGTACCCCGCTTGCCAGCTTTGACTTCGCCGCCTTCCCCGCCGAGGGCCACCCAACGGTGGTGCTTTCGCGTTCCCTTGCCGGCGCCATTGCGCAAATTTCCTGGGAGCGGTACCAGCAGGGCGAACGCCCGGACCCGATCTTGCTCGATGCCAATTATGTCCGGCGCAGCGATGCTGAGCTTCACTGGCGGGAAGCCTAAACGGCCGGCGCGAGGCCTAAACGGCCAACTGCACTAGTTCTTGCATTAAGACCTCGTCGTGGAAGGCATCACACCCAATGCAGAGGTTCGTGTACGCGCGCCCGTCGGGAAGCAGCGTACGGGATTTTTCGAGAAACTTTTCGCGGCTCCAGCCATGCTCCCGCCCCATGTCTTCGGGCCGTCCCGCGGAGATGGCTTCGTAGACCGGGTTGCCGCGGTGCCGGGCCAATATGCTTTCGAGCGGCTCTTCGCACAGATTCCCAATTGCCTTTTTCGTCTTCACGCAGCAAGGGTATACGCGGCCCTCGGGGTCGATGCTGACTTCGCTGCCCTTTTCGCCAAAATTCAAAAAATTCAGTCCGCCGCTCCACTGGTTGCAAAAGTTGTCTTCCAGCCCCGCTGTGGAAAGGCCATTGCGCCAAGCCCGGCCACGCGGCCAAAGCTTGCCAATCCACATGTCCGGCGTGGCGCCGAAGTAGTGGAAGTAGTGGCCTTCGTCATGGGGCTCGCGCGAAGCAGCGGCCACGGAGGTGACGGCTTCAAAGCCCGCCGCTTCCAAGATCCGGCTGCACTTTGCCTTCATGGCTTCTTGCGCTTCCAGCGTTTCCAAGCCCTGGTGGAAGGCATCGATGCCGGAAACGGAAACCATCCAAACGCCTAATTGCCGCAGTTCGCTTGCCACTTTGTCCGACAGCGTGTCGCCGGTGGTTTGGACAATGACCTTCACGCCGCCCTCGCTGGTGTATTTCTCCTGCAGCAAGCGAATGCCGGGGTACAGCACGCTTTCCCGCAGGGCGGGCAACAGGATCTCCCCCCCAGCCAAAATAATGCTGCCCCGCCGCCATTGTCCCTCCGCATCACGGTACTGCATGCGGCGCGGCAAGTTGGGGATAACCAATGGGAAATTCGTCCGGCTCTGCGCCAACACTTCCTCCAGTTCCGTCCCGTAATAGGGGCGGAAGCGGTCTTCATAACAGTGTTCACACGTGCGATGGCACAGGTAGCTCATCACGTAGTAGATGGATTCCACAGGGGTGTATTCGCTCCGGGTAAGTGTTAGGTTATCAGGGCATGGGCGTATCTCTGCCGGAATCCTGCACTTTCCGGCAAAGCAGAGAAAATGGCGGGGTGGTACCATGAAATTCGAGCTAGTACTATTTGGGCGGATTGGCTAGGGCTAGCGCTCTCGACACTGGAGGAAAGAGCGCCTCGGTTTGGCAACCCCGCAAACCATGATTCCGCGGCTAAGGTTGGACCTTAGAAGAATCTAAGGACTTTCCTTAAGGCCATCTAGGGATTACGGGAATTGACGGGGTACTAGACTGGCCTTAGCATCAAGTCAGGCTCAAATGATTGCTGGAGGAATGCCATGTCGGAGATGCTGATGGCGACCATGGAAACAGAATTGCCCCCCTTGACCTCGGACGGCGAGAAGCGCAAGATTCGCGTCGTGCTGGCCGATGACCATCCCATTGTGCGGGACGGTTTGAAAAAGATGTTGAAGTTGGAAACCGACATCGAAGTGGTCGGCGAGGCAACCGACGGTCGTGAGGCCCTTGAGCAAGTGCAAATGCATGAGCCGGACGTGCTACTGCTCGATTTGCGCATGCCGAACCTGGATGGCTTGGGGGCACTGCAAACCCTGCAGCACATCAACCGCAAAACCCGGGTGATTATTCTGACGGCCAGCGAGGACAAGAACGAATTTGTCCAGGCCATGAAGCTTGGCTGCAGTGGCATTGTATTAAAGCAAACGGCGCCCGAATTGATTGTGAAGAGCATCCGGAAGGTGCACGAGGGCGAAATCTGGTTGGATTCCCACACCACCGCCGCGGTGATGCGCCAATTTGCATCGCACACGGAATCTTCCTCCTCTGGTCATTCCAGCTTGCCCTCGACGGGTGGAAAATCGCGCGAGCGCAGCCCCCTGAGCGCCCGGGAACGCGAAATTGTTTCTTTGGTGGCCCAAGGCTACAAGAACAAAGAAATGGCCGAGAAGATGTTCATCAGCGAACAGACGGTGAAGAACCATCTGCATAACATCTTTGACAAGCTGGGCGTGAGCGACCGTTTGGAGCTTGCCCTTTATGCCATTCACAAGGGTTTGCACCTTGGTGGCGACAAGTAACTTTGGTGGCGGCAAGTAGTTCCAACTAGTTCGTTGGGCCAGCTAGTTCGTTGGGTCAGCTAGTTCGTTGGGTCAGTCCAGGCCGAGGGGTCTTTCACGCGGTGGCGGGAAGACAGCATCTGGCGCGCAATCAGCACCACGGCAATCGCGCAAGCCGCTTCAATGCCCCATTTCGTAGTTTGCTCCAGGTGGAAACGAGCGGCAAAGGCTGGATCCGTCAGAATCATCTCGGCGCCCACGCGCCCCAAAACCATGGAGCCCAAGTAGGCGATGATCGGGTAGCGGTCCATCAAGGAAGACAATATCCCGCTGGCGAAAACCACCAGGGGAATGCTCAGCCCTAAGCCGAACAAGAGCAGCCAAATATTGCCGTGGGAGGCGCCCGCCACCGCCAGCACGTTGTCCAGCGACATGGTGATGTCGGCCACGAGAATAATCCAAATGGCATGCCAAAGTCCGCCGGCCTGTTTTTCTTCGTGCGCCTCCGGCGCAGCATCCAAGAGCACCTTCACCGCAATCCACAAGATCAGCGCCCCGCCCACCAGTTTCACGTAACTAAGATTCATCAACTGCGCGGCAAAAAACGTCAGCACAATCCGCAAGCCAACCGCCACGCCTGCGCCCAGCAGCGTGCCCAGGCGGCGTTCCTTTTCGGGGAGTGAACGCACGGCCATCGCGATGACAACGGCGTTATCGCCCGCCAGGATGATGTCGCTGATGATGATGGTGAAAACTTGCGCGAGAAATTGCAGGCTGAAGTCCATGGGAGGATAAGGAGCCGCGGCGGCCCCTATTGATTATCCTTCCACTCTTCGTACCAGGCCATTTGGATGGCTTCCAGCTTGGCCTCGTTGGATTTCTGCGGATCGTCGGCAAAAGCAGGTAATTCGGTCACCATGCGGTGCAGGTCGGTGAAGCGCACCTTGAGCGGGTCCATCTCGGGATTAGCCTCGTACAGTTCGATGCCGATATCTTCCGCGTTCTCCCAATTGAGTTTCATATTTTGGTTCCCTTCAAGGCGCTGGCCACCGCAGTGTTCATCATACTCTCGGCCAAGCTGCGCGTGGCCTCGTCCAGCTTTTCCATGTGGGCGTGGATCACCAGATGGTCTTCGCCGTGATAAGCCAGCAGTAATTCATTGATCGCCTGCTGTACTGCGCTTTGCTGCGCTTCGTCCAGGGCCAACCAAGCGTCGGAGTTGCGCGCTTTCTCCACGGCGGCAAGAATGCGGTCCGCCTCCACGCGCGCCTCGCGCACCTGCCGCTCGCGCACATCGCGTTCAGCGTTTTCGATGGAGGCGAGAATCATGGCCTCTACTTGTTCGTCGGTTAACCCGTAGCTGGGCTTCACTTCCACGCTATGCTCCAAGCCGCTGCGCAGGTCTTTGGCGGAAACGTTCAGAATGCCATTGGCGTCGATCAAAAACTTCACTTCAATCCGCGCCAAGCCGGCTTGCATGGGGGGAATCCCCTTCAGGTCGAAGCGCGCCAAGCTGCGGCAATCCTTCACCAATTCCCGCTCGCCTTGCAGCACGTGTATCAGCACATTTGTTTGGCCGTCGACGGCGGTAGTGAACTGTTCGGTGGCGCTGGCCGGAATGGTGGAGTTGCGATGTATGAGCTTCGAGACCACACCGCCCATGGTTTCAATGCCCAAAGAAAGCGGGGTTACGTCGAGAAGCAGCGTATCGGCCACGTCGCCCGCCAGGATGCCCGCCTGTACGGCGGCGCCCAGGGCCACCACTTCATCCGGATTCAATTCCGTGTGGGGAATGGCTTGGAACAATTGCTGCACCACTTTGCGTACGTAGGGAATGCGCGTGGACCCACCCACCAGCACCACTTCGTCGATTTGCTCCGGCGCCAGCCCGGCATCTTTCAGGCACTGGCGGCAAGGGGCCACCGTACGTTCAATCACCGGGGCAATCAGCTTGTCAAACAAACCACGGTCAAGGTGCCGCTGGTACTTGCGGCCTTGGTAATCCACGTCGATCTGCGTTTCCGGGACAAAGCTGAGTTGCTCTTTGGCGGCAATCACCGCCTGGCGAATGGTTTCCACCGCCGAAGCATCCTCGCGCACAGAAAAGCCCCACTCCGAGGCAATGTCTTCCAGGGCAATCTCAAGCAGCAGTTTGTCGATGTCGTCGCCGCCCAGGTGCGTATCGCCATTCGTGGCGAGAACTTCGAAGATGCCGTCCTGAATCCGCAGAATAGAGATGTCAAAGGTTCCACCGCCGAGGTCGTACACCGCAATGACACCCTGGTTGCGTTTGTCCAGGCCATAGGCCAGCGCGGCGGCCGTGGGCTCGTTCACGAGGCGCAAGACTTCCAGGCCCGCAATGCGGCCTGCGTCCTTCGTGGCCTGGCGCTGGGCATCGTTGAAGTAGGCAGGCACCGTGACGACGGCCTTCGTTACCGGCTCGCCGAAATAGGCTTCGGCGTTGCGCTTGAGCTCGGCCAGGATGTGGGCGCTGATTTCCGGCGCGGTCATGGCGAGCGGCCCCACTTGCAGGCGAATAATGTTGTTTTCCGCAGATGCCGGCGTGCTTGCCAGCGAAAAGGGCAAAAAAGCCAATTCTTCCCGAATGTCGTCCGGCCCCTTACCCATAAAGCGTTTCGCGCTGTACACTGTTTCGCGCGGGCGCTGCTTCAATTGGTCTTTCGCCGCTTGGCCGGCCAGCACCGCGCCGTCCTCGCCCACGCTCACCACGCTGGGCACAATCCTGCCGCCTTCGGCGGTGGGAATAATTTCGGGCCCTGTTAGGTCTTGAAACGCGGCCAGGCTGTTGGTGGTGCCGAGATCAATGCCGATGATTCGTTCCTTCGGGCTATCGCCGAAGTCAATTTGAAAAGTGCCCATGGATGTCTCTTACTAGATTGGCAATATAACGGCGACGATTGAGCAATTGCCGTAAGGCGGGAAGCTGATTTTCCGCATCGGGGAATAAACTTTCCAACTCGCGGTCTGCCTCGCGCAACAGAGTTTCGAAGCGCTCTTTGGCCGCCTCGAGTTCCGGGCCGCCTTGCGCTTCCTCGAGCAGCAGATTCAACTCAAACACCTCCTCCAATAACTCCGGAGGAACCTGCTTCGTTCCCTGCGTTGCGATATCCAGCCCTTTTTCCTTCAGGAAGTACTCGGTCCGTGCCACAGGATCTTTGAGCGTGCGGTAGGCATCGTTTAACAAAGAGCTTTCCGCCAGCGCGGCGTCCTGTTGGGTTTTGGCGGCGCGGGCAAAGCGGTCGGGGTGTAGCTCGCGGCTGCGCCGGTAAAAAGTTTGCTGCAGCTCGAGCGGGTCAAGCTGCAGCCGGGGCTCTATGCCCATGACACGGAAGTATTCCATCAATCGGGTAATTAAGAGGTAAAGCTCGTTCCGCAACCACAGCTTTTTTGAGCGTTGGGGTTTTCAAAGACAAAGCCTGATTGCATCAGGCTCTCTTTGTAGTCGAGCGTCATGCCCTTCAAAAACAGCATGCTCTTGGGGTCGACAAAAACTTTCACATCGTCGTAGTCGAAGACGTGATCGTTGGCGCGAGCCTTGGTGTCGAATTTAAACTGGTAGCTTAAACCCGAACACCCGCCGCCGAGTACACCCAGGCGCAAACCACCCGTCACCCCTTGCTTGGCGAAAGCCTGGCGAATTTTTTCGACAGCCTTAGGTGTTACAGCGATTAACGGCGTTGCAGTCTGCCCCGCGACATTTACATCCGCAGCGGGGGCTTCGGTCAGCGTGGTCATTAGGCGTTCACCGTCTCCTTGGTTGCTCCGGCCTTCACCTTGTAGTCGTGAATGGCGGCCTTAATAGCGTCTTCGGCCAAAACAGAGCAGTGGACCTTCACGGGCGGCAGCGCCAGTTCGTTCACGATTTCGGTGTTCTTGATCTGTTCGGCCTGGTCAACCGTTTTGCCCTTCAACCATTCTGTGGCCAGCGAAGAGCTGGCAATGGCCGAACCGCAGCCGAAGGTCTTGAACTTGGCGTCCTCAATGATGCCGGTAATGGGGTCCACCTTGATCTGCAGCTTCATCACGTCGCCGCACTCGGGTGCACCCACCATGCCGGTGCCAACGTTGGGGTCGCTCTTGTCCAGCGAACCCACGTTGCGGGGGTTGTTGTAGTGGTCGATAACTTTGTCGGAATAAGCCATGTCAGTTTCTCCTCTGAAAATTTCCGGAATCTTTTAGTGGGCCGTCCATTCCACTTTGGAAAGGTCGATGCCCTCTTTGAACATTTCCCAAAGCGGGGACAGCTCCCGCAGTTTGTTTACTACGTCGATCATCTTCTGGGCCACGTAGTCGATTTCTTCGTCCGTATTGAAGCGGCCGATACCGAAGCGGATCGAGGTGTGGGCAAGGTCGTCGCCCAAGCCCAAGGCCTTCAGCACATAGCTGGGTTCCAACGTGGCCGAGGTGCAGGCCGAACCGCTGCTGACCGCAACATCGTTGATGCCCATCAGCAAGCTTTCGCCTTCCACATAAGCAAAGCTCATGTTCAGGTTGTGGGGCAGACGGCTTTCCATGGTGCCGTTGATGTAAACCTCTTCGAGGTTGTCTTCCAGCGTCTTGCGCAAGCGGTCGCGCATCACGCGGTGCTTTTCCATTTCCACCGGCATCAATTCCTGGCACAGCGCGGCGGCCTTGCCGAAGCCCACAATGCCCGGGACATTCAACGTGCCGGAACGCATGCCGCGTTCGTGGCCACCACCGTCCATCTGGGCGGAAATTTGCACGCGCGGGTTGCGGCGGCGCACATACAGCGCGCCCACGCCCTTGGGGCCGTACATCTTGTGGGCCGTCAGGCTCATGATGTCAATGTTGTCGGTTAGGACATTCACAGGAATCTTGCCGGCCGCTTGCACGCCATCCGTGTGGAAGAGCACGCCCTTCTCTTTGCAGATCCTGCCGATTTCCTGCACCGGCTGAATGACGCCAATTTCGTTGTTGGCGTACATGATGCTGACCAGAATGGTCTTGTCCGTGATGGAGTCCCGCAGCATGTCCAGGTCCACCAGGCCGTCACCCTTCAAAGGCAAATAGGTGACGCGGATGCCTTGCTTTTCAAGGTGCTTGCACGTATCGAGCACCGCCTTGTGTTCCGTGGCGGCGGTGATGATGTGGTTGCCGCGCTCGGCGTACATCTCGGCCACACCCTTAATCGCCAGGTTGTTCGATTCCGTGGCGCCGCTGGTGAACACGATTTCCTTGCTGGTTGCGCCAATCAGGTCTGCAATCTGTTTCCGGGCATTTTCCACGGCCTCTTCGGCTTGCCAGCCAAAGGCGTGGTTGCGGCTGGCGGCATTGCCGAAGTGCTCGCTGAAATAGGGAAGCATGGCTTCCACGGCCCGCGGGTCCGTCTGCGTTGTCGCGTGATTGTCGAGATAGATGGGGAAGTGCAAGCTCATTCGGATTTCCTTTATCAATTCAAAACTTCAAGTGGACTGCCATTAACTGGGAAGGATGTTGACGCCAATGCCGCTCAGCGTCACACCCATGCCGCCTGGAGGAGGGCCGTTACCGGGTTCGGGCACCGGATCGTCTTTCCCTAATGCAGCTATGGAGATGCTGTCCAACAGCCGCAAGATTCCTTCGTGTACTTTGCGAAGGGGTTCTTTTACCGTGCAACTGCCGGATTGGTCGCATTTGTCATGGGTGAAGCAGGCGGTCAAAATGACAGGCCCGTCCACGGCGCGGATTACCTGCAGAACACTGATCGACTCTGCGTCCCGGTTAAGTTTGTACCCGCCATTGGTGCCCTGCACCGATAACAAAAAACCCGACTTCGCCAGCTTCTGCAAAACCTTCGACAATATCGGCAAGGGAATCTGATAGGCCTCAGAGATTTCCTTCGCGCTACTAGGCCGATCCCCCGCCAAGCTCAGGTGACGGAGTGCGATTAAACTGTAGTCGGCTTTCTTCGTCAGTTTCAGCAAGGCTAAAGAGGACCTCCTCAGTCCCAATTTGATTCTAGCGCTACCTCTCCGCGTGCGTCAAGATTATGAGACAATTCTGGTCGGGTTTGGCACCGGAAATTGGCACTGGAAATCGGCATCGACATGACTTACGCCGTGGGCGCGAACCTTACGGGCGTGGGCCGCTATAGTCTTCAGCTCCTGGCCGGCTTGCGGCAGTTGGGCGAGAATGTCCAATGGGTTCAATACTTTCGCCCCAAGCAGTGGTTGCGTACAAACGAACCCAAACGCCTGTTGGGGGACACTTTTCCTCCCCGCGTGAGCCTGTTTCATGGCTTGAACCAAAGATTACCGCGGCGAGGAAAAGCCCCCATGGTGGCGACTTTTCACGACCTCTTCGTCCTGAGTGGGGAGTATTCCACACCCGAGTTTCGCCAACGCTTCGCCCAACAGGCCCGCACCGCGGCGGAGCGCGCCGACATCATCATTGCAGTTAGCCGCTTCACGGCAGACCAAGTGGAGGAGTTCCTCGGCTTCCCGGGCGATCGCATCCGCGTGGTGCCGCACGGGGTTTCGCCAGTTGATGATGCTTTGTTGCATTTGCCGCGGCGCCCGGTGGTGCTCACGGTCGGCGCCGTGCAGAAGCGCAAAAACACCGCTCGCTTAGTTCAAGCCTTTGCGGCATTGCCGGAGCCTTGGGAGCTATGGGTGGTGGGGAGTTTAGGCTACGGTGCGGAAGAGATCCAGCAAATGGCAGAGCGGCATGCAAGGGTGAAACTTTTGGGCTATGTCCCGGATGCGGATCTGCCGAAGCTCTATGCCGAAGCTTCCGTTTTCGCTTTTCCAAGCCTGGACGAAGGCTTTGGTATTCCGGTGCTGGAGGCCATGGCTTATGGCCTTCCTGTATTGACTGCAAATCGCTCCGCTTTGCCGGAAGTGGCGGGCGATGCGGCCCTTTTGGTAGACCCAGATTCGGTGGAAGCAATTGCGGAAGGACTGTTGCGCTTAACGGAGGAAACCACGCAGGCGCACTATCGCGCAGCGGGCTATAGGAGACAAAAGGAATTCACTTGGGAAAGGGCGGCGCGGATGACCTTTGAGGTCTATCAGCAGATGTTGCCTTAACGGTCTTCTTCGTCGATGGCAATCTTCAGGGCTTTCAGAAACTTGGTGTCCTGCGAATTCCACTTCAGCTTGCCGGTGGCCTCGAAGGTCTGGGGCATCGAGTCGTCCGTGATGGCGTCTTCATCGTCTTCGCGTTTGTTGAAGCCAATGGTTGCCTCAAGCACCAGAAATACATCGTAGCCGGCCCGCTTGATTTCCCCAATTGCCGCAGCAATCCGTTCCGAGTCGGACAAGCTCTCGTTGATCGCGTTGCCCAACTCCTGCATTAAATCTTTCAAGTTCTCATCCATGCTGCAGTCCATTCACAGGGTACCACTTGCTCTTATCGGAAGACAGGCTGCTTGCGTTAGCATGAAAGCGTTGTCTATGCGCCGGTTTTTCCAGACAGTTCTTCCTGGCATCATCAAACCGCTCCACGTGCTTTGGAACGAATTGATCAGCTTTTTCTTCGGCGTGTTTGCGCTGGTTTTAGGCCTCAGTTTGGCCAGGGACGTTTATGCTTACAAGGGCGACGGCGAAGGCCTCTTCCGGCTGATCCTGCTGGGCATTGCCTTCGTGGTGATGTCGACCTATGCGATACAAAGCTATTTGAAGGCGCGCCGTATCGGGAAAAGCTGATGTCCCACCTGCCACCCCTCGCGGGCGAATTCCCCTATACGCGCGGCGTTTATCCCGAGATGTACCGCAAGCGCCTGTGGACCATGCGCCAATACGCTGGCTTCGGCTCCGCGGCGGAGACCAACCAGCGCTATCGCTATCTTTTGAGCCAAGGGACCACGGGGTTAAGCGTTGCCTTTGACTTGCCCACGCAAATGGGTATGGACCCGGACCATGGCTTGGCCGTGGGCGAAGTTGGGCGCGTCGGTGTTTCCATTGCCTGCTTGCCGGATATGGAGGAATTGTTCGCGGGCATTCCCCTCGACCAGGTCTCGACTTCGATGACCATCAATTCAACCGCGGCCATCCTTCTCGCATTTTATGTGCTGGCCGCTGATGCGCAAGGGGCCGCGCGCAGTTCCCTGTCGGGCACCATCCAGAACGACATCCTGAAGGAATACATTGCGCGGGGCACCCACATTTATCCGCCCCGGCCCGCGCTGCGGCTCATAACGGATATTTTTGCCTGGGCCAGCGCGGAACTGCCGGAGTGGAACACGATTTCTATCAGCGGCTACCACATCCGGGAAGCAGGCTCCACGGCGGCCCAAGAGATTGCCTTTACGCTGGGCAACGCCATTGCCTACATTGAAGCCGCGCTGGCGGCCGGGTTGGGCATCGATCAATTTGCTCCGCGCCTCAGCTTCTTCTTCAACGCCCACAACAATTTTCTCGAGGAAATCGCCAAATTCCGGGCCGCACGCCGCCTTTACGCCCACCTCATGCGGGAGCGTTTTGGCGCAAAGGATCCGCGCAGTTTGATGTTGCGCTTCCATACGCAAACGGCGGGCTCCACGCTAACGGCGCAGCAGCCGGAAGTGAACGTGGTCCGCGTTGCTTTGCAGGCAATGGCGGCGGTTTTGGGCGGCACGCAAAGCCTGCATACCAATGGCAAGGACGAGGCCCTGGGTTTGCCCACCGAAGAGTCTGCGCGGTTAGCGCTGCGGACGCAACAGGTGATTGCGCACGAAAGCGGAGTGGCGCAGTTTGTGGATCCCCTTGGTGGGTCAGAAGCGGTTGAAGAGCTGACGGATCGCCTCGAAGCCGAAGCCAAAACGTATCTCGATCGTCTGGAACGCTTGGGCGGAATGCTTCCCGCCATTGAGCAGGGCTACCCGCAACGGGAAATTCAAAATGCGGCTTACGAATACCAGCGCTCGGTGGAAAGCGGACAAAGCATTGTGGTGGGCGTGAATCGCTTTGCGGTGGAAGAAGAGCAGCCGATTCCCATCTTTATGCTCGATGCCAAGCGCGAACAAGAGCGCGTGGAAAAGATGCGGGAAATGCGTGCGAACCGCGACCCCGTGGCCCACCAATCCGCACTGGCAAGGTTAAAGGAAGCCGCATTGGGCGGTGAAAACCTGATGCCGAAAATTCTTGCTGCCGCAGTGGCCTTGGCCACGGTGGGCGAAATTTCGGATGTGCTGCGCGGAGTGTTTGGAGAATACCGAGAGAGCGCTTCCCAACCGTTTTGATTGGGAAAGGGGTGACTGGGAAGCGCTCTCCGTCTCTCTCTGTCTACTTAAACGAACGAACGCGGCAAACGTTCGGTTCCAAAGAAAAAAATTTCGCTTCGCGTGGGATGAGCCGGACTAAAGCATCCCGAGGATGGCATTGCCGAACAAAGAGAACAAGGCAAGCGGAATCAGCCGCTTCCAACCGATGTGCATCAATTGGTCGTAGCGGAATCTTGGCCAGGTGGCGCGGAACCAAATTAAGAGATAAAAGAAGCCGCTGGCCTTCAGGAAAAACCAAAAGGGCGGGCTCAACAGTTCAGCGGCCGCGGGCCAAAGGAAGAGCAATCCCAAGCCTGCGAAGGGGGCCACAAACAGCAGCAGCCGCATGCGCACCAAACCATAAATACAAGCGGCGCACAGACCCGCGGGAAATAGGTTGTTCATGGGATATTCCAGCCAGCCCACATTCGGAAAGGGCCGGAGCCACCCCCCCAGAAACAGGGTCGCGGCCAGGCAGCAAACAATGAAAATGTTCGTGTATTCCGAAAGCATGTACAAGGCCCAGCGGAAGCCACTGTACTCCGTGTGGTAGCCGGCAATCAGTTCGCTTTCCGCTTCGGGAAGGTCAAAGGGGGCGCGATTTGTTTCCGCCACGGCCGCCAGCAGGAAGACGTAAAAACTGAGAATCATGAACCCGTAGTTGCCAAAAAGAAACCACACGCCTTGCTGCCGCTGGGCTTCCACAATGCCGCCCAAGCTGAGAGTGCCGCCCAGCATGATGGCCGATACTGCCGCCAGTCCCAGCGCCACTTCGTAGCTCACCAATTGGGCCACGGCGCGCAAGCTGCCCAAAAGGGCATAGTGGCTATTCGAGCTCCATCCGCCCAAGACCAATCCAAAAATGCCCACGGCCCCCATGGCCAAAACCAGGAGTAGGCCAACGTTCACGTCGGCAATGCGCAGGTGCTGCGTTACCGGGATGACCGCAAAGCTTGCCAAGGCGGTGGCCACGCTTAGCGACGGGGCAAGGTAAAACAGAAAGCGATCGGCCGAGGCGGGCACCAGGTCCTCTTTCAGCATCAGCTTTAGCGCGTCCGCGATGGGCTGCAGAATGCCGTGCGGACCTACCCGCATCGGACCCAGGCGAGCCTGGAAATCCGCCAGCAGCTTGCGCTCGGCCAACACCATATAGCCCGCCACAAAGGGGAAGATCATGGCGAAGATCAGCGCGAGTGCGTAAGGCAGCAAGGCCTCAAGCGGCAAATCGAAGGAGAACTTCATCGCAGCGCTCCCCTTGCCCAATCCAAAGCCGGTTGCGGATTGATGCCCAGCGCCAGCGTGAGAATGCTGGCTACGCCCACCGCGGCGCGCCATCCCATAGGCGAGGGAACATCCGCCAGCGGGGTTTCGGGCTCCAGGATCATCTCGCGCGCAATGCGGAAGTAGTAGTAGAGCGACACTGCCACATAAAGCGCGCCAATCAAGGCATAGACATAATGCCGGGTTTGGATGAGAGAAAGGAAAATTTGGTACTTCGGGAAAAAGCCCGCCGTGGGCGGCAAGCCCGCCAGCGAAACGAGAAAGACCAGCATGGCCACCGCTACCCAGGGTTGGCGGTAAAGCAAGCCGCGGAATTGTCCCAAGTCGTCCTTTTCGAACGATGCAAGCAGCAGGAAGGCGCCAGCGGTCATGATGGAATAAATCAGCAGATACAGGATCATCCCTTCGAAGCCGGTGCGGTTGCCCGCCACCAAACCCAGCAGGATGTAGCCGCCGTGGGCCACAGAGCTGTAGGCCAAGAGGCGCTTCACGCTTTGTTGGGTGAGCGCGGCGAAATTGCCAATGGTCAAACTCAACAAGGCGGCGGCAACCACCAAAGGTTCCCAGGCGGAACGCGAAGCTGCCAAGGGGCCCGCACAAAGCCGCAGCAGCAGGGCAAAGCTGGCCACCTTCGATGCGGTAGCCAAAAAAGCGGAAACCGGTGTGGGAGCGCCTTGGTAGGCGTCCGGGGCCCACATGTGGAAGGGTGCGGCGGCGACCTTGAAGAATAGGCCGGCCAGCAGCGTGACCAAGGCCAGAAGCAGTACGGGGTCCTGCGGGTCTCTTCCCTCAAGGCGCGCAGCGATTGCGGCAAAGCGGGTGGAGCCGGTTAAGCCATAGAGCAGGGAAAAGCCGTAGAGCAACAAGCCCGTTGAAAGAGCGCCGAGAAGGAAATACTTCAATGCCGCTTCGTTGGATTCGGGGCGGGCGCGGTAAAAGCCGGTGAGGATGTAAAAGCTCAGTGCAGCAGTTTCCAGCCCCACGAAGACCGTTACGATTTCTACACCCGAAACGACGAGGGTCATGCCCGCTTGGGCCAAGAGCACCAAGCCCAAAAAGTCGCCCGTTTGTTCGTTTTCGTGTGCCAGCGAGTGGGCGCAAACCAGAATCGTGAAGACGGCGGCCAACCAGCAGGCGGCATTCAAGAAGATGCCGAAGGGGTCGAGGATGACACTGCCGAGGAATCCGGCCAGGCCAGCGTAGCTGCTTTGCCGCCATAGGGCCAAAGCGGTCAAAGCTTCCCCGGCCAGAGCAAAGCCCACATTCAGGCCCGCTTCTTCGAGGCGCATCAACAGCAACGCACAAGCGAAAATCGAAAGCACCAGGGCGGGCAGAATGGTGAACAAATCGTTGATGGGGATCAAGGCCGCCCTCCCGCCAGCATCGGCTTCACCACTGCGGCAACGCTGGCATCCAAAAGGCGGAAATGGCCGCCGGGAGAAATGCCGATCCAGATGCTCCAGCCGAGTAAGGGCAGGACGATAAGCCATTCGCGCAGGCGCAAGTCCGGCAAAGTGCGATTCGCTTCCAACGTCACGGGGCCCAACATCGTCTTTTGGAACAGCACCAGCAAGTAAGCCGCGGCCAGGATAATCCCTAACAGCGAGAAGGAGGCAACGGCCGGGTGAACCGCGAAGACGCCGCGCAAGATGGTGAACTCGCCCACAAAGCCATTTAAGAGCGGCAAGCCCGCGGAGCCTAACATTGCGATGCCGAAAACCAGGCTTAGGCGGGGCATGGGTTTTGCCAAGCCGCCAAATTGGGCCAAGTCCCGCGTGCCGCGCCGTTCATAAAGGAAGCCAACCAGGAAGAATAACAAGCTGGTGGAAATTCCGTGATTGATTTGCTGCAACAGGCTGCCGCTGAGGGCGGCGGAGTTTTGGCTAAACAAGCCCAAGGTGCAGAAGCCGAGGTGACTGATGCTCGAGTAGGCCACCAGGCGCTTGGCGTCGGTCTGGCCCAAGGCCGCAAAGCCGCCGTAGAGAATTGCCGCCGCCGAAAGCCATAGCAGAACGTTGGTGGCCGATGCGCTCCACGCCTCGCCGCCAAGCAGGGGGACGGCCATGCGGAACAGGCCATACGTCCCCATTTTTAGCAAAATGGCGGCCAAGATCACACTTCCGGAGGTGGGCGCTTCTGTGTGCGCCAGCGGCAACCAGGAGTGCAGGGGAAGCATGGGGACCTTGACGGCAAAGCCCAAGACGATTGCGGTAAAGGCGAAGCCGCGCCACGGCAGCGCGGTTTGGGTGAGCGGGGCAAGGGCAAAGGTGAAGTTGCCGGTGGCCGATCCGTGCGCGAGGTAGAGCGTAAGAATTCCCAATAGCAGCGCCACGCTGCCCAGCACTGTATAGAGCACAAAGCGGAAAGCGGCTTGTTGCCGGTTCTGGCTGCCCCAAACGCCGATAAGGAAGTACATCGGAATCAAAACAGCTTCGAAGCACAGGAAGAGCAGCAGCGCATCCCCGGCCAGGAAAAACCCGTAGGCCGCCGCCAGCATGACCAGGTGGAGGGCGTAAAACGTCGCCGGCTTGCCGGGGCTGGCCAAAATAGCCAAAAAGAAAACCAAGCCCGTGAGGATGGAAAACAACAGCGCTGCGCCGTCCATTTGGAGCGCAAAGCTGGCGCCCACGGCCGGGATCCAGGGCAGGTTAATGTCGCCGGGCAGAGTGGAAGCCGCCCAGCTAAGCGGCAGCAGCAAAGTACAAAAGCTGGTGGCAAGAGCGGCATACCAGGCCAGGGTGGAATTTCGGCGCGGCACGACGATTTGCAAAAGCACGCCCACCAGCGGGAGCAGCAGCAAGGTGACCATTTAGCGGATTTCCCCTTGCTTGGCCCAAAGATAGACCATGCTGGCGGCGAGCGCCCCCAGCGCAAAAAGCGCATATTGCAGGACCCCGCCCGTTTGCGCCAAGCGGAACGGATAAGAGAGCCCTTGCGTAATCAGCATGATCGCCTTTACGAGCCCGTCCACCAGATAGCGGTCTACCCAAGCGCTGACCCACGAGAGTAGACTGGTGCCCAGGCCCGCCACCCCAGCGACACCGCCCACTCGTTGCTCGTCTACGCCCGCCACCAGCGCGGAGCCGCGATAGCCAATCGTGCGTAGCCAGAGCGCGCGATAGATTTCGTCGATAAACCACTTGCGTGCAAAGAGGGTTTGCAAAGGCTCGAACACGCGCATTTCGCGGCCCAGATAAAGCCCCGCCAAGGCCAAGAAAACGGAGGCGGCCAGCAGCCACCAAGGGCCACTGGAGAGGTGGCCAAAATAACCCACCACAATCACTCCCGCGGCCAGCGGCCACAGTGTGTGCAATTCCCAACCGTGCAGGTCGTGGCCAGGTTGTTGCTGTTCCCCCCAGAAGACGCGCCAGATGAGACGCGCGCTATAGCAAGCGGTTAAGAAAGAGACCAGTAGGCCGAGCGCCAGCAGCAAGGGGTAGCCTTCCGCCGCGTGCAGGATGGCCTCCTTTGAGAAAAAGCCAGCTAAGCCCGGGAAGCCCGCCAGCCCCAAGGCGCCCACGCCCATCAGGCGGTAGGTCCAGGGCATGGATTGGCGCAGGCCGCCCATGTAGCGAATGTCCTGCTCGCCCGCCAGCGCATGAATGATGTTGCCGGCGCAAAGAAACAGTAGCGCCTTGAAGAAAGCGTGGGTGGCGACATGGAACATAGCAGCCTCCGGCGCGCCCACGCCGCAGGCCAGAAACATCAGGCCCAGTTGGCTGATGGTGGAATAGGCCAGGATGCGCTTGATGTCGTGATCCACCAGGGCAATGGTCGCGGCGATCAAGGCCGTAACTGCACCAAAGGCGGCAACCACCAGGCCGACTTCGGGGATGACCGAGTAAAGCGGCGCGAGGCGGGCGAAGAGATAAACGCCGGCGGTAACCATAGTGGCCGCATGGATGAGCGCGGAGACGGGCGTGGGGCCAACCATGGCGTCGGGAAGCCAAACGAAGAGGGGGAATTGCGCCGATTTGCCGCTGGCGCCCAAGGCCAGCAAAAGCCCTGCGGCGGCCAATCCAGGGCTGGCTTCGAGGTTCGAAAGACCCGCGAATTCGACCGTGCCGAATTGGGCGAACAGCAGAAAGAGTCCGGCAAGGAACCCTGCGTCGCCCGCGCGGTTGTAAAGGAATGCCTTGTTGGCGGCTTGGTTGGCGGCGGGTTTTTCGTAGTCGAAGCCAATCAGCAGGTAGCTGGCCAGGCCCACGCCTTCCCAGCCGGCGAAAAGCAGCAACAGATTATCGGCCATGACCAAAAGCAGCATGAAAAAGACGAAGAGATTCAGGCTGCCGAAATAACGGGCAAAGGTTTCCTTGCCACCCATGTATCCCAGTGAATAGAGGTGAATGAGCAGGCCGATGCCCGTGACGAGCAGGACCAGCAACCCCGAAAGATCGTCGAAGAGAAAGCCAAAACTCGCACCGGGAATCCATTCGCCTAGCCGGTGTTCCAAGCGCGCGGGACGCGGGAGGAAGTAAACCGCCAAGGCGTGCAAGAATCCCAAGCCCACCGAAAGCGGAGCCAATAGGGCAGCGCCGCGGCGGAGAATGCCAATGAGGGCCGCACTGACGAGCGGGTAGAAGGGAATCAGCCAGAAGGAGGTGCTTAGATCCATAGGGGCAGGAGGTTCACCACTTCAAGAGCCGGATTTCGTCGGCGAGCAGGGCCCCGCGGTTGCGATAGAGCGCAATCAGGAGAGCTAGACCAACAGCGGCCTCAGCCACGGCAACCGTAATGACAAAGATGCCGAAGACTTGGCCCGTCACGTGGTTCCAGTGTTGGCTGAAGGCCACGAGGTTCAAATTCACCGCGTTCAAGATAAGTTCCAAGGACATCAGGATGATGATGAGGTTACGGCGCAGCAACATGCCGCCCAAGCCGATGCACAGCAGCAATAGACTGACGCCGAGATAGTGCCCTGTGCTCAAGCAGAGGTCTCCTCGGATTCGGCATCCAGCAAAGCAGCGTCGCGGCGGCGGGTCATCAGCACCGCGCCCAGAATAGCGACCAACAGGAGCAGCGAGGCGGCTTCAAAAGGCAGAGCGTATTGGTAAAAAAGCACGTCAGCCACCTGCTCGGTGTTGCCCGCTGCGGATGCCGCCCGAGGAGGCGGCGCGGGAAGGGGCAAGCCCTGGCGGAACAGAGCAGCGCCGGCCAGCAAGATGGCGAGCAGGGTGGCAATCGCCAAAGGCCATTGGCGGCTGAAGGGGCGAACCTGCTGTTCGCTCTCCACGTTCACCAGGAAGATAACGAAGAGGAAGAGGATCATCACCGCGCCCACATACAGAAGGATTTGCGCGGCGAAGAGGAACTCTGCTTTGGCCGTCAGGAACAGCCCGGCCACGCCGAGCAGCGAAAGAATCAACGACAGCGCTGCGTGCACGAGATTACGGCGAGTGACCGTGAGCAAGGCTCCGGCGAGCGTCATGGCTGCGAAGCAATAAAAGATTAAGTTGGTCATTACTGTTTGTAGGGCGTGGGCCGGGGGCCCTCCTCGAGCATTTGCCGGTCCCAGATGAGGCCCTCGCGAGTGTAGCTGGCCATTTCGAAGTCCTGCGTTAATTCCAGTGCGTCAACAGGGCAGGCATCTTCGCACATGCCGCAGAACATGCAACGGGAGAGGTCGTAAGTGAAAGTAGTGAGGTCCAAGCGGCGGGTCTCTTTGTTGCGGACCGTTCCCACCACGATCAGGTTTTCCGGGCAAGCTTTCGCGCACAGGTCGCAGCCAATGCAGAGGGTTTCGCCGTTTTCCGGGTGAATGTTCAAACGGGGCGCGCCGCGGTAGCGTTCGGCCACTTGCGGACGTTCTTTGGGGTACTGTTCGGTAACGACGTTCGCCGTAGGTTGGGTTTTGAACGTTACCGCAAGCCCGCCAAGCAAATCGAGGAGCAAAAATTCCTTCACGGATTGCCACATTTGCGTTGCCAATTGCATTAGCGGTCCACTTCCCCCAGGACAATATCGATGGTTCCAATGATGGCGACCACATCGGCCACCAAGGCGCCGACGGCCATTTTTTCCAGCGTGGCCAGGTTGATAAAGCTAGGCGGCCGCACGCGCACGCGGTAAGGATGCAGAGTGCCGTCCGAGACCAGGAAGTAGCCCAATTCGCCTTTGGGCGCTTCAATGGAAACATACACCTCGCCGGGTGCAGGTTTCAAGACCTTCGGCACCTTGGCCAAAATGGCGCCGCCGGGGATGCGGCCCAGAGCTTGCTCGATGATTCGGATGCTTTGCCGCATTTCTTCAATGCGCACCAGGTAGCGGTCGTAGCTGTCGGCGCCGGTGCGGACGGGAATGTCGAAATCGTATTGCTCGTAGCCGCTGTAGGGCTGGGCTTTGCGAAGGTCCCAGGCTTCGCCGGCCGCGCGAATCATGGGGCCCGAAACGCCGTAGCGCTTGCAATCTTCTGCATTCAGGATGCCTACGCCAACCAAGCGGTCCTGCCAGATGGGGTTCTGGGTGAGGAGTTTTTCGTAGTCTTCGATGCGGTGCTTAAAGCTCTCGCAAAACTTGGCGCATTCCTGTTCGAAACCTTCGTACAGATCGTATTGCAGCCCGCCAATGCGGAAGGCGTGGGTGGTAAGCCGCGCCCCGCAGTAATTTTCAAAAATCTTGAGGATGTCTTCCCGCTCGCGGAATGTATAGAAAAGCGCGGTCATGGCGCCAATGTCGAGCGCGTGGGTGCCAAGCCAGAGCAAGTGGGAGGCAATGCGGTTCAGCTCAGCGAAGAGCACGCGCACCGCTTGTGCCCGCGGCGGCGCTTCCACGTTGATGAGCTTTTCCACTGCCAAACAATAGCCCAAGCCATTGGAAACGGCGGAGACATAATCCATGCGGTCCACGTAGGGGGCGAATTGGGCGTAGGTGCGGTTCTCGCCAATCTTTTCCACGCCGCGATGCAAATAGCCAATCACGCACTCCACGCTCTTCACGCGTTCGCCTTCGAGCTTCAACACCAGGCGCAGCACACCGTGCGTGGAGGGGTGCTGCGGACCCATGTTGAGAACGATTTCCTGCTCGGCGAGATGGTCGATCATGGCGGGTTCCGTCAGTGGGTGTTCCGTCATTGGCCGCTCTCAATTCCCAGATGCCGCTTCACCCAATCGTTGTCCATGGCGATGATGGAATTCTCTTTGCGCAGCGGGTGGCCTTGCCAGTCGTAGGGCAACAACATGCGCTTCAGGTTGGGGTGGCCGGCGAAGGTGACGCCGAACATGTCATAGGCTTCGCGCTCCAGCCAATTGGCGGCGGGAAACAAGCCCGAAAGAGTGGGGAAGGATTGGCCGTCGGCGAGGCGCGCTTTTACACGCAAGCGCTGGTTGTGGGCGAAGGAATAGAGGTGGACGACCAATTCGAAACGCTCCGGCATGGCGGGGTAATCCACCACCGTAAGGTCGGCGAAATAGTCGTACTGTTCCTGGTCCCTAAGGTAGGTAACAAGAGCCGGCAAGTCCGCCGCGGGAACGGAGACAAAGGCCTGATCGCGGAACTTTCCGAATGACAGATGCAAATTAGGAAAGGCTGCGGAGAGGCGCTCCGTAAGCGGGTCTTCCCAAGCTTCGCTAGCCATAACCGGGTCCGGCTTGGCCTCTTGAGACATCTTGAATCTACTAGGTTCGCACATTTATCCTGTAGGGAAAGGAGCTATGGAAACAACTCAATCTGAAGTCGAACAATTGCGGGCGGAACTGCGTTTGGTTCCCGTCTCGAAAGCCGATGAAGGCTTAAGCTGGGCGAAGATTTCGAACGGGGTTTATGGGTACACCTTTACTCCGGCGGACTCCGACGGCGGCATTTACGCCAGGAACAGTTTTTTGAGCTTCGAGTTCCACAAACTGGCCGACGGCAAGCTGCAATTTTTGGGCTATACCACGCCAGAATTCGCGGAAAAGCTGAAGAGCCAGGGGAGCCCGGAAATTGAACTTTATCCTGTCCCGGTAAATGACTTTACGGTGCTGGTGGCCGTGCCGCACGCGCGCGTGGCAAGCCACAAGCCGCTGAACCGTATGGACAGTAACCGGCTGAAAGTGGCGCTCCGGCCTTAAGTCGCGCTATTCCAGTTCTTCTTTCCCGGCGTAGAGTTCGCTGATTTCGGCAGAATAGCGCTCCAGGATAATGCCTTTGCGCACCTTCATGGTGGGCGTGATTTCGCCTGCTTCCATGGAGAATTCCTTAGGCAGGATTTTGAACTTGCGAATCTGCTCGTGGGATTCCACCTTGCGGTTTACGGTGCGCACCATCTCGCTAACAACCGCGGTGGCGTCCTTGCCGGATTGCTCGAGCGCGGCTTCGCTCATGGTGACCAAAGCGGTAACGAAGGGGCGCTTATCGCCCACCAGAACCACTTGGCTGATGGCGGGCTCGGCCTTGAACAGGCTTTCAATGCGGGCGGGGTAGATCTTCTTGCCATTGCTGGCAACGAGGATTTCTTTCTTGCGCCCGGTGATGTACCAGTAGCCTTCTTCGTCCATGCTGGCGATGTCACCGGTGAGAAGCCACTTGCCCGCAAAGACTTTGCCCGTGGCCTCGGCATCGCGGTAATAGCCGGTAAAGACCGTACCGCCGGCCAAGGCCAATTCGCCGTCTTCCATCAGCTTGGCCTCAACGCCTGGGAAGAGCTTGCCGATGCTGCCGGCTTTGGGCTTGTCGAGCGGGTTCAAGTGCGTTACGCCGCCTTCGGTAAGGCCAAAGCCCTCAATCAGGTTCACGCCAATCGCCTGATAGAACGAGGCCAAATCCTTCCCAAGCGGGGCAGAACCCGAGACGGCAATCCGGAGTTCGCCCCCCAAACGGGCGCGCACTTTGGAGAAGATGACGCCGTCAACTAAAGCAAGCGGACCACTGATCCAGGGAGGCACGCCTTTGCCCTGCCATTTCAGTTCCTTCGCTTTCAGCCCAAGGCCCAAGCCCCCATGGAAGATCTTCTGCAGAAAGGGTGGCTTCTTTTTGATTTCCGCCAGGATGCTTTGGTAGATGCGTTCCCAAAGCCGTGGCGGCGCCACCAGGAAGGTGGGCTTTAGGGCCTGAATCTCTTTGGGAAGGCGGGCGAGGCTCTCGCTGAAATACACCGCCATACCGAAAGCCATGGGCAACATCTCCATTACGAGTCGTTGCGTGATGTGAGCGCTGGGCAGGAAGGCAATGGTGCGGTCGTTTTCGGTAAGCGGCAAACAGGGGGGCGCGATTTCCAGGTTATAAACGATGGCGCGGTGGGGAACGACGCCCATCTTTGGCTCGCCCGTGGAGCCGCTGGTGAGGTAAATGATTGCCGGGTCTTCGGGCTCCACTTCCAGGTAAATGCGTGCGAAGGCTTTGGGGTCCTCGGCCAGGATTTCCCGCCCTTTGGCGCGCAGGTCGCTGAGGGAGAGAATGTCGTCGGCGCTGCCGGTCATCAGGACCCACTGGATATCCAGGCCCCCGGAGGAGGCGGCGCTGGCAGTGAGCGTGGCCAGCATTTTGGGGTTCTCGACAAATACCAACTTGGCGCTACAATTGCGCAGCTTTTGCACGGCTTCGCCTTGCGGGTAGCTGGTGTAGAGGGCGGCGGCGATGCTGCCGTTGGCGAGGATGCCGAGGTCGGCCAGGTAAAACTCCAGCCGGGTCTCGCTCTGCAGGGCCACCACGTCGCCCCTTTGAATGCCTAAGCTCCGCAGCGCAACGGCAATTTCGCGCACCGCTTGGGCATATTGGCCCCAGGTGAGGGAGTCGAACTTTTCGCCATTGGTGCCGGGTACGGGTTGGTGGAGCGCGGGCCGCTCCGGGAACTTATTCGCAACTTCTTCCAGAACTGTGTAAACGGTACGTCCGCTCATCTTCGATGATGCTATCATCCCTGTTTTTATGGCTTACGAATCAGAATTATTCTTTGCCCGCTCCGCCGCCCGGAAGGCGGGCGAGGCTTGCATCCGGATCCTGCACGAGGGCGTTACGCCGGAAACCAAGGCGGATGAATCCCCGGTGACCCGCGCCGATAAAGAAAGCGAAAAACTAATCGTTTCGATCCTTTCCGAGGCGTTCCCGGAGGATGGCTTCCTGGGGGAAGAAGGGGCGAACCGGGAATCGAAGTCCTGCCGCCGCTGGATTATCGATCCGATCGACGGCACGCGCGATTTTGTGCGCAACAACCGGCTTTGGGCCATCCTCATTGGCCTGGAAGAAAACGGCGAGCCCACCGTGGGCGTTTGTTATTTGCCGATGTTGAACGAGATGTACTACGCCGCCAAGGGCGAAGGAGCGTATTGGGATGGCACGCGCATTGCGGCCAGCAAGATTGACACCGCGGCACAAGCGGTGATTTGCGCCAACAAGCTGAACGGCGTTACGCAAGCGCCCTTTGGCGCGCCGTTGCTGGAATGGCTTAGCAAGTTTTGGTGTGTGCGGGTCTTTGGCGGGATTTACGACGCCATGCTAGTGGCCAGTGGCCGCATGGAGATTTGGATGGAGCCGAGTGTGGCCCCGTGGGACCTCTGCGCGCCGGTGGCCATCCTGCGGGAGGCGGGTGCGAAATTTATGGCCCTCAACGGCAAGGACAGCATTTTCGAGGGGAACGGCGTGGCCTACGCCCCGGGCATGGAAAAAGAAGTGAAGGGCTTTTTAGGGCTGCCGGAATAGGCTGCCGAAATAGCTGGTTCTAACGGGCACCCGTGCGGAAGAGCACGGCCTTGACGGTGTGGAAAATGATGATCGCATCCAGCAGGATGCTCATGTTCTTGATGTAGTAAAGGTCGTAAGCCAACTTCCGCGCCGTTTCTTTGGCGCTGAGTTCCGGCACATGGTGAAGCTGGGCCCAACCTGTTAGTCCAGGCTTCACGCGCAGGCGTTGGGGATAAAGCGGGATGGCGGCGGTGAGTTCCTTCACGTAGGAGGGCATCTCTGGGCGGGGGCCCACAAAATTCATTTCGCCGCGGAGAATATTGAAGAATTGGGGCAATTCGTCCAAACGGGTCACGCGGATGAAGCGACCAACGCGAGTGATACGAGGGTCTTCTTTATCGGCCCGGATGCGGCCGAAGCGGGCATCGGCATCCACATACATCGAACGGAACTTCAGAATGAAAAAGTGCCGGCCATTCAAGCCCACCCTTTCCTGGCGCAATAAGGCCGGGCCGGGGCTGTCGAGCTTTACGGCAATCGCGGTGAGGATCATCAACGGCCAAGTCAATAAAATACCGACCAGCGAGAAGAAGGAACCGTACAGCGATTGCAGCATTTCGGTCAGCGCCGGGGCGCGAAACGCAGGAGAAAAGATCAGCTGATCGGTGGTGATTGCTTCCAGCGCCACCCGTTGGAAGACGTTCTCGTGCAGCTCGCCCACGTTTTCTACCTTGACGCGGCGCATGCTGGCCAGCAGCAGTGAACTATAGATGGGCGAATCGGCGGGGTATTGTTCGGCCACCGAGATACGGTCTGGTGCAGCCGCGAAAATTTGTTCTTCGAGGTTGGTTTCCTGAGCGGTGGGGTTCAGGAAGCCAATCGACTCAAAGCCTTTTTCCGGATGTTCGGTGATGTGTTGCGCCAATAAGCGGCTAAGCGGCGTGTCCCCGAGGAACAAGATGCGCTGGCGGCCCACCACGCCGGTAAGCACTTTCGAGTAGGCGGAGCGCCAAAGCACCAAAAGCACAAGGGCGAAAGCCGTGCCGAGCAGCATGATGGAGCGCGACATCATAACGCCGCGGTTCACATAGCTGATGAGCGCTTGCAAAAGGAAAGAGATGCCGAAGACGAGGATTAGATCTTCAGCCAAACGGCGGCGGGAGCGTACCCGGATATTCTCGTACAGCCCAACGAAGTAAAACCCGAAAAGAAGGGAGGCGATGAGGAGGCCAATCTTTACCCAGCCTTCTTCGGCACTCAAGAACAGGTCGAGATTGAGATCGGGGACAAAGCCGTTCTCCAGCAGCAGGGCGGCGCTCACCAGATAGCAGAGCCACAGGACGGCAAAATCGCCGAGAAGCAGGAATATGGTTCTAAGGCGGGGCATGGGCTAGAGTTGGTAGCGGTTCCGAATCCGCCAGAGGTCGCCCATGGCCTTGAAGAAATCCTGCGGCTTTACTTTTGAGCCTGCTATGTCTTTCCACACTTGGAGGGGCATTTCAAAGATGCCACCATCGGCGGGAGGGCGCTCGGAACTGGGAATCTTAAGGAAGCGCGCAATGATCTCTACATCAAAGATCCAGCGCGACACGAAAGGCTCGGCAAACAACGAGCGGCAGTACGGAGTCCGGCAAAAGAGCTTAGCACCGCATTGCGTGTCGTAGACGGGCAAGCGCAAAGTGGAAGACGCAATGGTGGCGAAGACCCGCCCTAGATAGTGGCGGATCGCCCTTCGTTGTACATCGCGGCCAAGCAGTTTCACCCTTGCACCAAAGACCATTGCACAGGCAGGGTTGTTGCGCAGAACGTCAAGCATTTCGAGAATTGCGGGCAGGGGCGTGGCCAAATCGGCATCCCAAAAGCCAACCACGGGCACAGAAGTTTCGTCCAAAGCCCAAAGCAAGCCTTGCCGCACGACCGCGCCTTTGCCCTGGTTTTGCGTGTTATCGATGCAGTGGGCGCGCCCTTCCATTTGCTGGCAAAGTTGCTGGAGAACTGCGCTGGTGCGGTCCCGGCTGCCATCGTTAACGAAGACAAAGAAGATTTCCGGGTTTTGCCGCGAGAATTGAAGAAATTCCTCGCGCGGCAGGCGCTCCGCTTCGTTGTAGCAGGGCACCACAATGGCGCATGCGGGAGGGGTGCCCGTCATGCGAACACTTTCCCGGTCACGTGCCAAAAGTACCTAAATTTCATGCAGCTTCAATAGTTTACCCTCATCCTCCAATGGCTTCCTATGCGGCGCGGATTCACAATGCGGGTGCCATGGAAATAGTCTTTGTTCACGGGTGGAGCGTCCGCTCCACCGCAACCTACGGGCATTTGCCCGAGCGCTTGGCGCAAGAGACGGGGCTGAAGGTAAACCACATTTACCTGGGCAAATATGTAAGCTTCGACGATGCCGTCACACTCGACGACTTGGCCCAAGCCTTCGACGCGGCCATTCGCGAACAGGCAATTCGGGAGATGGTGTGCATTACGCATTCCACGGGCGGTCCGCTGGTGCGCCACTGGCTTTCGCGGTACGCCGGAAAAGGTCATGCACTGCGCAAGCTCATCATGCTGGCTCCGGCCAACCATGGTTCGGCGCTGGCGCAACTGGGCAAGGGCCGCTTGGGGCGCATCAAGGCATTTTTTGAGTCCATTGAGCCCGGGCAAAAAATTCTCGACTGGCTGGAATTAGGCAGCGAAGAGCAATGGGAACTGAACAAACAATGGTTAACTTTCGATGCCCTGGCGCACGGTTGTTTTCCCTTTGTGCTGGCGGGGGAAACAATTGATCGCAAGTTCTATGACCATTTGAACTCGTACACCGGCGAGCCGGGCGGCGATGGGGTGGTAAGGGTGGCGGCGGCCAACCTGAACTTTGAGTATGTGCGTTTGGAGCAAGGCAAGGGGGGCGAATTGGCAGCGGTACGCTGGCAGCGCAGCCCGCAATGTGCGCTTCGCGTGGTGCCCAATGCCGCGCACGGCGGCGAGGAGTTGGGCATTCTCCGGGGTATCCCTGCCAGTGGCGAGCACCCCAGCTATACGGCAATTCTGGAAGCTCTCGCGGTGCATACTGAGCAAGACTACGTAAACTTATTGGCGCAATGGGCAAGCCAAAACCAAGCCCGCGCGCCCCACTCGATGGTGGTCTTCCGCGTAAAGGACGATACTGGGCGGCTAGTGGAGGATTACGATTTGCTTTTGACTGCGGGGGAAGCCGCGAGCCCCGACGATTTGCCCAAAGGCTTTTTCCGGGACCGGCAAAGGAACAAACTGCACCCGGGGAAGCTCACCTACTTCCTCGACCATACGAAGCTGGCGGAGTTGCCTATTGGCTTTGTTGTGCAGGCGCGGCCGGAGAAGGGCTTGGTCAGCTATTCGCCCGCGGCCATTGCCCCGGCGCAACTTGCGGGAGTTTTGCGATCCGACGAGACGCTGATGGTGGACATCCAATTACGGCGCACGATTGACCGGGCCTGCTTCCAGCTAACGAAAAACCGGCTGCCCGAGGAGATCCGCCGGGACCCCCTGGGGCAGCCGGTTTGTAAGGCTGCTTAGGCGAAGCGCGAAAAACTACCAGAGAAGGCGGAGAGCCAACTGGTAGGTGCGCGGCAGGTTGGACGCGCTGGTGATGCGCCCAAAGTTTTGATTGGTGGCCGCCAAATTGGGTCCGTTGAATTGCGTCCGGTTGAAGGCATTGAAGCTTTCTGCACGGAACTGCAGGTTCACCCGTTCCACAATGGGGATGTTCTTGATCACGCTGATGTCGATGTTGTTCACGATATCGGCGCGGTAGGCGCTGAAGGCCTGCGGGAAGGTGCGGACGTTGCGGTCCAACTGGCGAGCCGCGACCGTCTCAAAACGGGTTACGTCAAACACCGCGGGCAGGTTGCGGGCGTCCCAGTTCAGATCTCCACCGAAGTAGATGAAGTTTCCGAAGGTGACCGGAGCGCCGGCTTGGGCGGTGTAGATGGTGTTCAATTGCCACCCGCCGATCAAGCGGTTGGTCCAGGGGCCAACGTTGCTGGCGAAAGCACGGCCCTTGCCGAAGGGAAGCTCGTAGCTGCCGCTGAAGACAATACGGTGCGGACGGTCTTCGTTGGCAATGCGATAATGCAGGTTCGGGTCGCCTTCGTTCAAGCGCCCCGTTTGCTCCAGCATCTTGGACCATTGGTAGTTGGCCAGGAACTGTAAGCCGCCGGAGAAGCGCCGTTCGAAGCGTGCCATGAGGGCGTGGAAATTGGAGGAACCATTGCCCTGCGATTCCACGCTGACGCCGCCACTACCATTGAACTGCGGATAAGTGCGCAACAAAGCTTCCGTGGAAATGTTGGAACCGTTCAGGCCGGTCCCCGGAAGCAGGTTCCGGAAGGGGTTCGCCACACCACGGGTCAGTGTGGTGATCGTGGCTTGGTCCCGTAGCGGGCTGGTGGAGAGGTACTGATTGGGCACGAAGTTCAGATTCCGAGTTTCTGGAATGCGACGGGCTTCGCTTCCCATGTAGCCGATTTCGACCACACTGTTCTTGCCAATCGCCTTTTGGATATTGAAGTTCCAACGGTAGGTGATGGGGCTGGCGAGTTGCCGCTCGACATAACGGACGGACTGGCCGAGGAAGGTGTCAGGCCCAAGCAAGTTACCCACCGGTTGCAGAATGCCGTTGGGGTAAGGGTTCGCCAGGGTACCGAAGGGTTGGGTAAACACGGTGCCGTTATCCGCCACCAACTCAGTTTGCCGGCTGAAACCAGGCTGTTGGATGCCGAAGGTGCCGTAAGTGGCTACGAAGACGCCGAAGCCGCCGCGCACCACCGTGCCGCTGCCCAGGAACTTGGGGCTCCAGCTAAAGCCCAAGCGGGGCGAAAAGTTATAGCGGTAGGGCTCATAGATGGTCTGCTTGCCATCGGAAGCAAAGAACACACCCCCGCGGGCGCGGAATTGGTCTGCAGGAAGCAGCGGGTTGCTGGGGTTCGCGCGGTAGGCTGCTTCGGCCGCGGTTGAAATGCCTAATTGGGCAGCGGGGTCAAAGCCGGCTACCGTGCGGTTGAAGCGCTCGGTGGTGCCGGTTTCTGCTTCATAGCGGAGGCCGACGTTGAGGTTCAAGGTGCTGGTAGCGCGAATGTCGTCCTGAACAAAGAAAGCATAGTAGTAGCTCTGGTTGGTGCGGGCAGCGTTCACTTGGAAGTTGCCCGACGTGGGCAAGCCCAGGAGCAAAGAAGCCATGTCCTGGCCAATGGGCGCCGAAGCGGAGTTCGAAGCTTGGCGGGTCCACTGCGTACCGAAGGTGTAAAGGCCGCTGGAGTTGCCGAAGCCGATGGAGCTTTCAATCTGCTTGCGGATATCCGCCCCAAATTTGAGGGTGTGGCGGCCGGCGATCTTGGTAAAGCTTTGGAAAAGCTGGAAGGTGTCGAACGGGGTGTTGTTCCCGCCGTTGTCGCCGAAGTCTGTGTAGCTGGTTAAATCGATGCGTGGGAAGACCCGGCGCGTGCTGTTGGCCAGCAGAGAGGAGGGCAAGCCCAGCGTAGTAAAGTCGAAGCCTTCGCTGGGCTTGGAGCTGCCTTCGATAAAGCGGTTCCAGCTGAGGCGGGTATTCATAATCAGCGTGGGGCTGATGGTGTAAACGTCATCGAAGAGGGCACCGTAGTTGATGCGGCTCAGCAAGTTGCCCGAAACGATATTGTTGTAGCGGTTGCCACGGTTCTCCAAGCGGTTGTTGTAGCGCATGTTGAAGAACATCTTGTGGCGGTCGCTTACGTTCCAATCCATACGGCCCATCCAACTGGAGAAGGTGTCCGTACGGACGGCCGGGTCGAAGCGATTGTTTTCGCCACGCGGGGTGCCGGTGGTGTTGGGATCGGGAAGATAGCTCAAAATGTTCTGCGCGATCGGACTGATGCGATTGGCGGGAATCCGGTTGCCCGGGAAAGGCTGGCGAGTGGTGACGCCATTGCTGAGCACGCCCGTGTTGGGGTCATAAATCGTAACGCCCAAGCCGGAGAGGCCCGAGAAATCCCCTTGGCGCTGCGCCGCGGTGGGCACCGTGGAGAAAGTGGGTTCCGGTTCGCTCTGGCGGATGCCTTCGTAGGTCATGAACCAGAAAAGTTTGTTGCGGCCGTTGAACACTTTGGGAATCCAAACCGGACCGCCCGCGCTGAAGCCGTACTGGTTAAAGCGGGTTACCGGCTTGGTCTGGTTGTTCGCGTTGGTGAAAAACGGCGTCGCCTTGAGGGCGGAAACCTGGTTGAATTCGTACAAACTGCCGTGGAAGTCGTTGCTGCCGCCTTTCATCACGACGTTCACCGTGCCGCCGGCGGTGTTGCCGTAAGCCGCGTCCGGCTGGAAAGCTTCCACCTTCACTTCGGCTACCGCATCCACGGGAGGATTAAAGGCCACGCGGCGGTTGCGGGTCATGTCCGGCGCGCCGTCCAGCAGAAGTTCGTTCGATTGGCCTTGGCCGCCACCCATAGAGAAACCCGAGGGGCCGGCGTTATCGAAGGGGCGGGTGAAGCGTGGGTCGCTGGAAGGGGTGACGCCAAAGGCGAGTTGAGACAAGGTCAAAGCGGTGCGCCCGTTCATGGGCATGTTTTGGATTTGCTGGGAATTGATTACCTGACCGACGCTGGCCGTCGCTGTGGACAGCAGTGGCACGTCCGCCTCTACCGTAACGGTGTCGGTTTGGCTACCCACTTGCAGAGCCACGTCCTGCGCCAAGCGCTGGTTGGTGCCGATGGTGAGCCCGGATTGGGTGTATTTCTTGAAGCCCTGGGCTTCTACAGAGAGGGAATAAGTGCCGGGAGCGAGGAAGGGAAGCGTATATTCGCCTTCGGCGCTGGAGCGAACTTCGGAGCGGGAGCCGGTGTTGGACTCCACGACCGAAACGATTGCATTGGGGACTGCCGCGCCGGAGGGATCGGTTACTCTCCCTGACAACGTCGACCGGAATTCTTGCGTAAATGCAGACACTGCGAGAAGCAGCACGAAGAACATGGTGCGAAGCAACATGAGTCGATTTTATTTCATTCCACTGGTGGTTTTGCTCTGCAAAATATTGGGGTGATCGAATTCCGACCACATTTTGTAGGGTGTCGCTTTACTTGACGCGCAAGAAAAGCTAAAGTGAAAGCGTCTCCCCCGACGCATACCGGAAACGTGTCTTCCGGTAGCGGCACTCTATTCGATTGGGGGATTTCTCCATTGCTAAAACTCAAACGGCTGGAACTGCAGGGCTTTAAAAGCTTTTGCGACCGCACAGAAATGCGCTTCCACGGTGAAGGCATTGCGGCGGTAGTGGGGCCTAATGGCTGCGGGAAATCGAACTTGAGTGACGCCATCAGCTGGGTGCTGGGCGAACAATCTGCCAAAAGCCTACGTGGCGGGCGGATGGAAGACGTGATCTTCGCCGGTACTAAGGAGCGTAAGCCACTGGGCTTGGCCAGCGTGACGATGACGTTGGTGGACCCGGACGGCAGTTACCTCGACAAGGTGTTGCCCTTGGAAAAACCGAGCGAGGAAGGTGCGGCCGCCCCGGCCAAGCGTAGCCGGGAAATCACCATCACGCGCCGCCTCTACCGCAGCGGCGATAGCGAATACCTGGTGGACGGCAAGCTGGCCCGCTTGCGCGACATCCAGGATGTCTTCATGGGCACGGGCCTGGGGCCGGAGAGCTACGCAATTATTGAGCAGGGCCGCATTGGGCAAATTCTTTCCAATAAGCCTATGGACCGGCGCGGGATTATCGAAGAAGCGGCGGGCATCACAAAATTCAAGACCCGGCGGCGGCTGGCGGAAAGCCGGCTGGAGAGTTCGCGGCAAAACCTGAACCGCGTGTTCGACATTTTGGAAGAAGTGGGCCGCCAGGCCAATAGCTTGAAGCGCCAGGCAGCAAAGGCAAAGCGCTACGAAGAGCTAAAGGCGGAACTGGACGTCCAGGTGAAGCTGGTGCTCTCCAATCGTTTCCGTTATCTGGAGCGCGAAGCGGCCAAAGTGGCGCTGGAATTGAGCGCGGCAACCGCTTCCCATACGGAAATTGCCAAGGAACTGGCCGAGCGCGAAACCGAACAGCAAGCCTTGCAAGCGGAATTTTTCTCGCATGAGGCTGCACTGACCGACGCGCGGCGGCAATTGTCCGAAGCCGAACTGGAAGCCGAGCGCACCCGCGGCAAGCTGCGTGGGCAAAGCCAGCAAGTGGCCAGCATCGACCAGCGCCTGGCGCAAAACGAAACCGAAGTTTCGCAGCTGGAAGAACGGATGAAGGCTGCGCAGGCGGAATTGGAAGCGGCCCGGGAAGCCGCGCAGCAACTGGAAGCCTCGGTGGGCGCCCTGCGCACCCAAGTGCAAGCAAAGACCGCCGAGCGGGACCAATTGGCGCAACGCTTTCGTGAAAGCTCCAACGGATTGGAGCGTAACCGGCAAGCCGTGCTGGGGCTTTTGGGCGAGGCCAACCGGCTGCGCAATCAGCTAACGCAAGTAGAAACCCAGCAGCAGGGTGTGGGCAAGAATGCGGAGCGTGTCACCCGCGAAGAGGCGGAAGCGCAAGCGGAAATGGAACGTCTGGAGCGCGTAAAGGGCGAACTGAGTGAGAAGCTGAGCGCGCGCCAATTGACCTTGGAATCGCTCGCCGACCGCCGCAAGTTCCTGGAAACGGAATTGACGACCCGGCGCCAACAGGTGGGCGAAAGCCGCCGCCAGTTGGACCAAATGCGCACGGAAACCTCGCGCTTGAAGGCGCGGCGAGATTCGTTGGAAGAAATCATCGAGCACCGCACCTACACCACCGATGCCGTAAAGCGCTTTTTTACGGCCATCGACAAAGGCAAGGCGCAAGACTTGAAGCCATTGGGTGTGCTGGCGGACTTCATCGAAGTAGACCCGGCCTACGAAAAGGCCGCGGAAGAGTTTTTGGTGGACGAGCTCGAGTACGTGGTGGTGCGCAGCTTTGAGGATGCGCAAGGCGGCATTGAGTTGATGCGGCAGGATCTGGATGGCCGGGCAACGTTCCTGGTGCACCCAGAGCCGGAGTCGCAATTGATTCGCGGCCGCATTGCGGAGCCGCCCATTGGGCCGGAAACGGGCATAACGGCGCGCTTAAGCGACGTGCTGAAAATGACGAATGGCTTCCGCTACGCTCCGGCGGAGCTGCTGCCGCGCATTACGCGCTGCTTTTTGGCGCAAAATCACGAAGCCGCGCAACGGCTGGCACTGCAGTATCCCGATGTTTACTTCCTCTGTGCCGATGGTGTCTGTTATCACGGTTATGCCGTAAGCGGGGGCAAGAAGTCCTCCAGCGGGCCATTGGCTTTGAAGCGCGAGCTGAAAGAACTGTCCAGCGCCTACCACGCCAAGAACATTGAAGTGGAGCAATTGGCGACTCGCCTTACCCAACTGGAGCAGGAACAAACGGCCCTGGCGAACGATCTTGAACGCCTGCGCGCCGAGCAACAGCAGGAAGAGCGGGGGGCCCTGGTACTCGACCAGGAGCAACGCCAGCTTGCCAACGACCTGCAGCGCGCCGGCCGCCTGCTTTCCAATGCGCGCGTGGAATTGGAGCGCTTAACGGCGGAGACGCAGCGTCTGGCGAATTTGGCAACGACGCTGGGCCAGTCGGTGGCAGAGAAAGAAGCCTCGCGCCTGGCGATGGAAGCGGCTCTCGAAGCAGAGCGGGCCGCCTTGACAGAACTGGAAACGCAAGTGCAAAAGCACAACGAAGAGCACGCCACACTGCGCGCTCAAAGTGCGAGTGAAGAAGAGCGTTACCGCAACGCAACGTCGGCGGTGCAGCGCTTGACGCAAAGCACGGCCGAGCAAAATCGGCGGCGTGAACAATTGGCCGCAGAAATTGCTCGCCTGGGCACGGAGCGCGCCAACCTGTTGGCCAGCAATGTGGAATTGGACCAGCAGGCCACGCAACTGGGCGAGTTGATCGAGAAGGGGAAAGCCGAAGTGGCGGCGCTGGCCGAGCGCGAAGGCGAACTGCGCAGCCGCTTAACCGCCCTCGAAGAGCAACTACGCACGCAGCGCAATGCCGCGGCAAGCTGGAGCGAAAAGCGCCAGCAGGTGGAACTGGACCTTGTGCGCAAACAAAGCGATCTTGCCCACTTGGAGGAAACCTGTCAGAAGGAATTGGGCATTGCTGTGGCTGAACTGGCCAAGGCGGAAGAAACGGTATTGGACGAGGTCCAACTTGCCGAAGCCGAAGAAAAATATGGCGACATTCGTCGGCGCATCGAGGCTTTGGGGCCCGTGAATTCCGCCGCGCTCGAAGAATATGAAGAAGCCCAGCAGCGCTACGACTTCCTGAACACCCAGCGGCAGGACTTGTTGGATTCCATCCGCGACACCGAGAAAGCGATTCAGGAAATTGATGTCGAATCGAAGAAGCGCTTCCAGGAAGCCTTCGAGAAGATCAACGAAAACTTCCGGGAGATGTACAAGATTCTCTTCAACGGCGGATCGGGCGAGATGCGGCTGACGGACCCCGACAACGCCACCGAAAGCGGCATTGACATTGTGGCGCAGCCGCCCGGCAAGCGCCTGCAAAACGTGTTGCTGCTGAGCGGTGGGGAGCGTGCGATGACGGCCATGGCGCTGCTGATGGCGATCTTCAAGTACCAGCCCAGCCCCTTCTGCGTGCTGGACGAAGTGGATGCGCCGCTCGACGAAGCGAACATTATCCGCCTGACCCGGCTGGTGAAAGAGATGAGCGACTTTACCCAGTTCATCTTCATTACCCACGCCAAGCGCACCATGGAGGCCTCAAGCACCATGTACGGGGTAACCATGCAAGAGCCGGGCGTTTCCAAGCTCGTGTCGGTGAAATTCCACCAACCCGCACCGCCACCCGTTCCACCCCCCACCCAGGACATGGCCGCCACTGCGTAATCTGTGCACTCATACGCGTTAACCCTGCACAAATAAACGCTGCGGCGGCCCTCCTGGCATCTTTTCAAGCGTGAACCTTGTTCTCGTCTTGGGCGACCAGTTGGACCTGAACAGCTCCGCCTTCGATGGCTTCGACCCATCCCAGGATGTTGTCTGGATGGCCGAAGTACATTCGGAGGCGGTTGCCGTTTGGTCGCACAAAGCCAGGATCGCTCTCTTTCTTGCCGCCATGCGGCACTTTCGCGATGCCTTGCGCGAGCGCGGTTGGACCGTCGATTACCAGGAGCTAAAAAAGAGTTCCCTGGGCGCTGAACTGAAGGCGGCTCTGAAGCGGCACAAGCCCAAAAAAGTCGTTATGGTGGAACCGGGCGAGTACAGGGTGCGCGAAGAGCTGCTGGCGGTGGCGCCCATCGAAATCCGACCAGACCGGCACTTCCTCATCTCGGTGGACGATTTCCGGGAGCATGCCAAAGGTCGCAAACAACTGCGCATGGAGTATTTTTACCGGGAGATGCGGCGGCGCTATGGCTACCTGATGGACGGAGCGCAGCCGGAGGGTGGGGATTGGAATTACGACGAGGAGAATCGCGGGGCATTTCCGAAATCAGGCCCGGGAGCGCTGCCCGCGCCGCGTCGTTTTCCTCCAGACGCGATTACGCAGGAAGTACTGGCGCTGGTGGAGCAAACCTTCCCCCAGCATCCCGGCAAGCTGGAGCATTTTGATTGGCCGGTGACCGCCGCGGAAGCGCGCCAGGCGCTCGAGGATTTTGTCGCGCATCGCTTGGCGTCTTTCGGCACCTTTCAAGACGCGATGTGGACGGGAGAGCCTTGGCTGTATCACTCGCGCATTTCCACCAGCTTGAATTTGAAGCTGCTGGATCCGCGCGAGGCTTGTATGGCGGCGGAAGACGCTTACCGTCGCGGCCAAGCGCCGCTGGCGGCCGTGGAGGGCTTCATCCGCCAGATCCTCGGCTGGCGCGAATACGTGCGAGGCATCTATTGGCTCTATATGCCGGAGTACTTGGAGCGTAATGCTCTGGCGGCGAGCCAACCCTTGCCAAAGCTTTATTGGAGTGGCGACACCGATATGGAGTGCTTGCGGCAAGCCATTGGCCAGACCTTAGAGTACGGCTACGCGCACCACATTCAGCGCTTGATGGTGACAGGCTTGTTTGCCCTGCTTTTGGGGGTGGAGCCGAAGCAGGTACACGAGTGGTATCTGGCCGTTTATGTGGACGCCGTGGAATGGGTAGAGCTGCCGAACACTTTGGGGATGAGCCAGTTTGCTGATGGTGGAGTGATGGCCTCAAAGCCCTACGCCGCAACGGGCAAGTACATCGACCGTATGTCGAACTACTGCCGGAACTGCGTTCATAGCCCGGAAGATTGCGCCTTTACGGCACTTTATTGGGACTTTTTGCTGCGCAACGAGGAGAAGTTGAAGCAGGTGGGGCGCATGGACATGCAGTTGCGCAACCTGATTCGCATTAGCCCGGCGAAGAAGCAGGCGATGGTGGAAAAAGCAAAGGAATGGAAGGAAAAATTGGTATGAGGGTGGCAATCGTAGGCGCCTCTGGAGGCATTGGCGGCGAATTGGCGCAACGCCTGGAAGCAAAGGGGCACGAAGTGTTGCGTTTGGGGCGGGGATACGATCCGGATTTCGGGCCCGTTGATGCCGCGGTGAACTGCGCAGGCAGTATTTTGCTGAAGCCCGCACACATCACCACAGATGCCGAGTTTGACGCTACTCTCGATGCGAACTTGAAGACGGCCTTTGTGCTCTTGCGCGCGGCGGTGAAGAATATGCCCAACGGCGGCAGCATTGTGTTGGTGGCCACGGCGGCGGCGCGCATGGGCTACGCCAACCACGAAGCCATTGCGGCGGCCAAGGGCGGCGTGATGGGGCTGACGCTTTCGGCGGCGGCTACTTACGCAAATCGCAACATCCGCGTGAATTGCGTGGCGCCGGGCTTGGTGGATACGAAGCTCTCCGCCAAGATTACAGGCAACGAAGCGGCCTTAAAGACCAGCCAATCGCTGCATGCTTTGGGCCGGATCGGGAAGCCGCGTGACGTGGCCAAAATGATCGAGTTTCTGCTGGACCCGGAGAACGACTGGATCACGGGGCAAGTTTTTGGCGTGGACGGTGGCCTGGGGACGCTACGCGCGCGCTAGATGGCCGTAGGCGGCTTTGGCGGCTTCCACACCGCGGTATTGGGCTTCTTCGAAGATGGATAGGCCGCTCAAGTCGGCGTTGGCGAAGTGGATGCCGGCGGGGGCGTTGAGCATTCGCGGTGCGATGGTGGGGCGCACCATGGCGTGGCCATTGCGGAAGATGTCGATGCGGCTGACACAATCTTCAATATCCGGGTGGGGGCGGCGTAGGTCGGCCAGGCAGAGATCCCGCCAGTATTCCCAGGGTTTTTCGAGTAACAGCTTCCGCGCGGCGGCGGGTTCTTGTTCGGCGAGAGCGGAGTACCAGGTCCATACGGTTTTTTCCTGATGAACGTTCAGGTTTTGGTGCGTGGCCACCACGTAGCCCAGGCTGGGCGAACCGAAGATGACGTTGTCCCAAGCGAAGGGGATGTTTCCGTCATGGGGCCAACGATGGAGCGTTAGATTTGCTACCACCCAGGGCGAGTACGTGAAGCCTTGCGGCTTGCTTTGGCCCTCAATGAGGTAAGGCGCGAGAAAAACCGGGGCCGCCCAAATGACTCGCTGGGCCAGAAAGCTGCCTTTGGCCGAATGCACCCGCCAAGCCCGATCGGCGCGTTCCACGCGAAAGACCGGGAGATTGGTGCGAAGGTGAGCGCGCAGTTTGTGGCGAAGTTGGCGCAAGATCCAGCCATTGCCCTCCGGCCAAGTAAAAGGACCGGCTTCTTCGTGGTCTCTCGCTGCGAAATAATGCAGGCCAGCCCACGCGCTGGCCGATTGCAAGTTGGCGCCGTAGTCATCGCGCATAGAGTAATCGAGATACCAAAGTAGGTCGGGCGAATCGAAGCGGTTTTCCTTGAGCCAGTTGGCAAAAGGGAGGCGCGTCAACTTCTCGTCCACGCGGCCTAAGGCGTGGGGAATGGTCCAGTTCCCGGTTGCGCGGAGCTTGGCCACCACTTCGTCAAAGCGGCGGGATTGGTCGTTTTCCACCTCAATGCCAAATTGCCAGCGCCCGTGGCGATAAAGGCGCTCTTGCGGAGTGTGGCAAAGATGGCGCTCGTTCCATTCGCCGTTTGTGAGCAAGCCAAGTTCTTCGCAAAGTTCCCGCACCAGGGGCGAATTGCGGTTGGGTACCGGCAAATAATGCGCGCCCCAGGGAAAGGCGGAAACTTCATTTTGGCCAAAGCGGGAATTGCCGCCGGCTTCGGCTTCCATCTCCAGGAGAACGAAGTCCCGCATGCCTTGCTTTTCGAGCCACCAAGCCGCGGAAAGGCCGGCCATGCCGCCGCCGACGATTACGATGGGGAATTTCTCTTGCGCGCCATTGGGCTTCCATCCCTGCTGGTCGCGCAGGCGATGGCCAAGGGGGAAAGCGTCCAACACAAAGCCACCCGCAATGGGCGGCTTGGCCTTGCGCCCCAACTGCAGAAAGGGGGCGCCGAGTACTTCGCGGCGCTTCATTTGGTTATCCAGAAGGTAGCCGCGGCGGCCGCCACGCAAAGCGTTGCGGAGGCCAAAACATAGGCGATGGCTTGGCCATAGTTGCCTTGCTCCAGGAGGCGGACCGTTTCGAGCGAGTATGCCGAAAAGGTGGTGAATCCCCCGCAAAAGCCCGTGATCCAGAAGTAACGAGCTTCGCCGGGAAAACGGTTCGCGAACCAGCCGATCAGCAAGCCTCCCAATAGGTTCACGGCAAAGGTGGCCCACGGGAAGGGCAGGGGTAAGCGAGTGCTCAAGAGAAAGCGCAATACGCCGCCAAAGGCTGCACCGGCGGCGATTGAAAGATAAATCATTGGCGAACGAGGGGCGTAACCGTAAGCTTGCGGAACTCCACCAGGCCGTGATCACCCTGCAAGGCGAAGGGCCCGGGCATTTCTTCTTCCGGGCTGAAACCCATAGCCGTGGGGCCCTCTACCGTCACTTTGTCCAGAATCAATTTGCCGTTGAGCTTCACGGTGAGCGTTCGTCCCACCAGGCGAACGTCCATCGTTTGCCATTCGCCGGGAGGGTTTGCGGCGTTCACGCTGGGCGGGATGCGGGAGTACAACGCGCCATGGGTGTGCAGGTCAGCCGGGCGGCCAAAGGAATCTTCAATTTGCACTTCGTAGCGCCCGCGAAGGGCGATGCCGGAATTGGAACCCTTGCCGTAGCGGTATTCGGCGTGGAGTTCGAAATTCCAAAAGGTCTCCTTCGTTTGGATATCGCTGGCTTTGGGCTCGTTGCGCAAGGTGCCGTCCACAATGGCCCACTGCATGGGCCGGCCGGGGAAGCGGGGGGACCAATTGGCAAGGTCCTTGCCGTTGAAGAGCTCGATGGGCGTGCCGGGTTTCCAGCGATCGTCGTCGCGGTCGCGGATTTCCGGCGCGCGCTTCCCGCGGAAGGTTGCGATCACCTTTTCGCCCTCCATGGCTTTGCCCGTCAGAAGGCCGCCGTTCAGCGTGGCCGAATAATGCAGCTTGCGCACATTAGGCGCTTTGCCTTTCTCGAAGTACCAGTGCAACTCCTGGCCTTGAAACTCCATTTTTTCGATCTTGTCCACTTGCCCGCCCGGCGCGCCCACAAAGCTGCCTCCGAGCGGACCCTTGCGGACCCCGGTTACTTCCAGCCACCAGGCGCGCCCGCGGGGCTCGTTATCGACGGAAAGATTCCAACGGCCTTCGAAATCCTTCTTCGCGGCGTATCCATTCACAGCCGCCAGCGTCAATAGAAGTAGCGTAACGTTTCTCACGTTCGCTATTATCTAACTAAGCCGTGCGTTCCTGGAGTTTCATCCCCGCATTTTTCGCCCTGGTGCTGCTGTTTGCCACGCAGTGCCGGGCGCAGTGCTTGGTGGTGCCGCATGTGGCGAAGCAACCGGCACAGGAGTGCCCGCTGCACAAGTCGAAGGCGCCGGCGGAGGCGAAATGCTCCCACGCCCCCCAATGGGACGTGGACGACACGCGCACGCTTGAGTTTGTCTTGCCCGCGGAAACACCCGTTTCCGTGCCCCACGTGGAAGTGGCCCGCACGCCGGAAGAGCCCGTCTTGGCGCAGGAGCGCGCCACCATCCCCATTGTTTTAAGACTCTGATTCTTCTCCTCAAAAATCTCAACAGCTGAAATTTTTTCGAGGAGAAGTGTATATGTACCGTTTTTCATTGCACCGCTTGCTATTGCCAGCGTTGTTGATTGCTCCCGTCTATGGTTTTGCCCAAGAAAAGACCCTTGAGCAGAGAGTAGGCAATTATTTGGTAAGTCTTCGCCCTCCGGCGGACGGCCTTTTTGCCGGCGAAGAAATGGAAATTGAGTTGGCCTTGGCCGATGCTTCGAAAGACGACCCGCTGATGGGGAATCCGCCCGTTGTGCGCGCCAAGATCCAAAGCCGCATCGATATGCCCTCCATGGCCGGTATGCCCGCACTGACGGAGACGGCTCACCCGGAGGGCATTCCCGGAGTTTACGGTTTGCACCCGGTGTTTGCCCACGGGGGAGAATTCCGCTTAACTCTGCAGATTGCCCCCCCGGTGGGCGAGCCTTTCCAAACGGAATTTCGCCTGGCCGTGGCCGATGAACGCGCGGATCGTCCGCGGGCGGCCAGTGCCTACCGGATTAGCCACGAGCGTAAGGGCAAGGGGCTGGTTCTGAGGATTCAAGATGCCAAGGGACAAGACGCCAAAGCAACGCTGACCGATTTTGAAACCGTGCACGAAAAGAAGATGCACCTGATTGTCGTAAGCGAAGACTTAACGCAATTTGCCCACGTGCACCCGGAACCGAAGGAGGATGGCCGCTTCGTGCTGGACGAGATTCCCATGTCCGGCAAGCTGCGCTTCTTTGCCGATTTTGCTCCCGCGGGCCGTGGCAGCCAAGTGTTGAGCTTTGCGCTGGAACAAAAGGGCAAGCAGCAAGCCGAGCCGGATCGTGTTCTCGCCCCCGCGCAATTGCAACCCAAGACGGGCCAGTGGAAAAAGGGCCGGACGCAGGAAGTGGTGCTCACCGGGGGCGCCCCGCTGGCCGAACTGGAGCCTTACCTGGGGGCGATGGCGCACCTGGTGATGATCCACGAAGACGCGGCCACGTATGTGCACGCGCACCCGCTCGAAGAGGCCAATCCGATTGTCTTTCTGGCGCGTCCCCCGAAGCCGGGCAAATACAAGGCGTGGGTAGAAACCAAGTCCAAAGGCAAGGTTTACCGCCAAAGCTTCGTAGTTGAGGTGCCGGAATGAAGTGGCTCGCGGCGTTGCTGCCGCTCTTGCTGATTGCGCACGAAGGCAGCGGCCCCAAGCGTCCCACGAAAGCTGATCCGCAATTGAAGCAGGCGCGCCAACGGCTGGACGCCATTAAGAAGAAGGCGAAGTATTCCTGTTGCCTGCTGAAGAGCTGTGACTTGTGCGCCATGCGCTACGGCAAATGCACTTGTAAAGAAGACCTGGCGAACTCGAAACAAGTGTGCGGGCAATGCTTGCCGCGCTGGAAAAACTCCGGGGCGACCTTGCGGAGGCCCGCTCCCGTCGCGCCGCCCAGCGAAGAAACCAAAGCCGTGGCGGCGCTGCTGCTCGAAGCCAAGAAGACGCTGGTAAAGGAAAAGCGCTATGCCTGCTGCAAGCGGGGTGGTTGCGACGAGTGTACCTTTGAGGCCGATTGCCCCTGCGGGGCGGATCTGGCGGCCGGTAAGCCCGTTTGCGGCTCCTGCTATCACGGCTGGCACGCGGGAGAGGGGAACTTTACCGGCATCAAAGTGGAAGAGGTTGCCCTGAGCGAGATGAGCAGCGATGACATGCCAATGCTGTTCGTCTCCGGCACGGCGCAGATTCCCACCTATGCCCCCATGTACATGACCAACCGCAACCTGGGCGCTTGGACCTTCATGACCATGGGCCAGGCGTTTCTCGTATCCACCCAGCAAAGCGGCCCGCGCGGAGGCGACAAACTCTTCAGCGGGAATTGGTTTATGCCGATGGCCGCGCGCCGGGTGGGCGTTGGCACCTTAACCCTGCGCGGCATGTTCAGCCTGGAGCCTGCGACTGTGACCTCCGGCCGCTACCCGCAACTCTTTCAGGCCGGCGAAACCTACCAGGGCCGGCCGATTGTGGATGGCCAGCATCCCCACAATTTCTTTATGGAACTGGCGGCGCTGTACCAGATTCCCCTAAGCGACCGGACGAGCGTTTACTTCTACGGTGGGCCGCGGGGCGAGCCTGCTTTGGGGCCGATTCCATATCCGCATCGCATTAGCGCCAGCGAAAACCCCATCGCTACCCTGGCGCACCATTACCAGGACTCGACCCACATTGCCAACAATGTGGTTACCGGGGGATTCACCTTTGCCGGTTTGACGGTGGAAGCCAGCGGTTTCAATGGCCGGGAGCCGGGCGAGCGGCGCTGGCAATTGGAGCGCGGGGCGATGGACTCCTGGGCAACGCGTTTTACCTTTAAGCCCGCGGGGCGCTGGATGCTCTCTTATTCGCGGGGCGAAATTACGGGCCGGGAAGCGCTGCACCCGGAAAAGAACTCCTCGCGGCAAAGCGCTTCCTTAACCTATGTGCGGCCGCATACGGGCGGCTACTGGGCGTCTTCGCTGATCTATGGCCGGAACGTGGATGTCGAAGAGCATCACGGCACGCGGGAGAAGTTCAATAGCTACCTGGCGGAGTCCACAGCGTTGCTGCGCAATAAGCACTGGCTGTGGACGCGCCTGGAACACACGGATAAAGATGCAACGTTAGTGGATCCGGCCAACGAGGAGTATCGCTTGGCCAAGGTGTCGGCGTTTACCTTCGGCTACGGGTACGAACTGCCGAGCCCCCGGCCCTGGTTGAGTGTAAGCTTGGGCGGACAACTAACGGGTTATCGGGTTCCGACGGTACTGAAAGCGGCCTACGGCTCAAGCCCCGTTGGCGCCCAAGTCTTCTTGCGCTTCCGCTTGAAGAGTTCGCGCATGACGTTCTAGAAACTCCGGAAGGGCGCGCTGAAAGGCACTGCGGGGGACGACGAAATCGGCTCCCGCAGCTTCGGCCAAAGCGCGCCGTTCGGTGTCCACGTGGGCAACGTAGGCCAGGATGGGCACGTGGCGCGTGGTAGGGTTGGCCTTCACTTCGTTAATGAAGGCCAGAACATCGAGCCGAGTATTCGCCAGATCAATGACAATGCCCACCACGCCTTCCCGTACGCGCTCGCGGGCCGTTTCGAGGCTCGACGCGTTCTTGACCACAAGGCCGCGCTGCTTGCCGGCCGTGATGATCTGCGCGCCGAAGAAGAGGTCTTCGGCAAGGGTGAGAAGGAGGTTCATCTGGTTTGAGCCCTTATGTAGGAGAAATTGAACGACTGAAAACCATCTCTTTCCAGCGCCAAGTGGAGTGGGAGATCATCACTTAGAACAACCAAGTCTCTGCCTTCTGAGGCTAGTCGGATAGCGGCATCCGTGAGACCGAGATCAGTGCAGGTTCGCTGCTGGACGACTTCCGAGGATGGCTGAAGAACCTCAAGAGAGGCTTGGGTGAATGCAGCTAATTCATCGCGGGCAACGGCGCGGAGTTTGCCCTGAAAGTCGAGCAGGTTGCTTGCTTCCGTTAGGATGTGCGAGGTGGTGACGATTTGTCGAAAACTACTCAGCAACGTGTTTAGCAACTGAAACGCCTTTTCGTCGTAGGCCTGGGTGCGCTTGAAAGTACCTATTTGGCGGGCGTCGATCCGTCCAACAAGGAGCAGCACCAAAAGGTTCGCGTCCAGCAGAATTGCATTACCAGCCAACTGCGACCTCGCGGATTACAACTCCCAGAACTTCGCCGGTCTCCCGGCTCACATAAAAGCGCTTATAGTCTTTCGCGAGGGAGTTCTTGCCAACTATGGCCGCTAGGTTTTCCGAAGCGTCGCGATATAGCGATAACGTAATCGCCCAGCACTCGCGATCGTGGTAATCCTCAACCTCAATCTCCTCGACGTCGGTTGGAATGTTCCCGAACATCTCCCGGACGGCTTGGCGGGAGGCCTCGATCGCTTGCTTGAAAGTGATCATAAAATCTAACTAAATGCTAACGCTGATGCTGATGATGAGCCTGGCGGTGGATGGTTGGCAGCGGCACACCATTGATGACGAATTGAAGGGCGCGGACGGGGTACGCTTGGCCGACATCAATGGCGACGGGTTGCCGGATGTGGCAACGGGCTGGGAAGAGGGGCGGACGGTTCGCATCTATTACCATCCTCCGCGCAAAGAGGCCCGCGCATTGAAGAATTGGCCAACAGATACGGTGGGGCAAGTGTGTTCGCCCGAGGATGCCGTCTTCGTTGACTTGGATTTGGATGGGCGTATGGATGTGGTGAGCGCGTGTGAAGACAAGGCGCCGACGGGAGTTTACGTGCATTGGGCTCCGGATTGGAAGACGGAAGCGATTCCGGCCGCCAACCAAGCGCGGCGGTGGATCTATACGCTTCCCTTGCTCCTGGCGGGCGCCAAGCGTCCGGTGATCTTTGCGGGGGGCAAATTAGAGGAGGCGAAGATTTTGCTGCTGGAACCGCCGAGCGCGGGCTCGCTTCGCGATCTGGCAAGTTGGAAAGCGCGCGAGCTAACCAGTGTGGGTTGGACGATGAGCCTAATTCCCACTGACATGAACAACGACGGCAAGACGGATGTCTTGGTGAGCGACCGGCGCGGTCCCACCCGCGGCATCTTCTACCTTGCCGCGCCCGGTTGGAGCCGAGTGGATGTGGGGGCCTTGGGTGAAGAAGTGATGTTTATTGATCGGAATGCGCGCGGGCAGGTGGCTGCCGCGATTGCGCCTCGCCGCATCAGTGTGTTGACTCCCACAGGCACGGGAGCCTGGACAAGGACGGAGGTCCCCTATCCGCAGAATGCAGGCACGGCAAAGGCGGTGGCATGGGGCGACCTGAACCTGGATGGCCGCTTGGACCTGGCCTTTACTTGCGAGAACGCGGGGCAGGGCAAGACCGGCGTTTGGTGGATCGAGTCCTTGGCTGATGGCGGGTGGAAGCATCACTCGATCAGCGGCGAAGAAGGCATCAAATTTGACCGCATTGAACTGTTGGATGTGGACGGAGATGGCGATTTGGACTTGATGACCACCGAAGAGCGGACACCGCTGGGTGTGGTCTGGTACGAGAATCCAATAAAGAACTAGCCGATGCGCTTGCTGCTGCTTTCCCTGGCGTTCTTCGCCCCCGCAAACTTTGAGTTTCCGCACAAGCTTGACCACGCTCCCACGCCCGAAAAGCACTTGCCGGAAACCATGCCCGGGGGCATTGCCGTGCTGGATTATGACAACGACGGGCGCTTGGATCTCTTCTTTACGAATGCGCAGGGGCCGTGTCGCCTTTACCGGAATGTTGGCGACACGCGGTGGCAGGACGCCACGGAAGGCTCGGGCTTAATCACCGATGGCTACACGATGGGCGCCGCCGCGGCGGATTACGACGGCGATGGGCGCGTGGATCTTTTCGTAACCGGGTTGGGCGCAAACTGGCTTTTTCGTAATTTGGGACAGGGCAAGTTTCAGCGCGTCCCATTTCCGCCGACCGGGTGGAGCGTATCCGCGGCCTGGCTGGACTATGATCTCGATGGCGATCTGGATCTCTTCATCGCCAACTACGTTCAATTCAACGCCGCAGTGGAACCATATTGCGGCGACCGCAAAGCGGGCTACCGTACCTACTGCCACCCGAAGCACTATCGAGGCCTTCCCAATTCGCTTTTTCGCAATGATGGGCTAAAAAGCGATGGGGTAAAAGGCTTTACAGATGTTACCCGCGCCGCCGGGTTGACGAAGCACGTAGGCAAGGGCATGGGCCTTGCGGTGGCAGACTATGACGCCGACGGATGGCCCGATGTGTTGGTGACGAATGATGCGGTGCCGGATTTCCTCTTTCGCAACCAGCGCGACGGTACTTTTGCGGAGGTGGGTATGGAAGCCGGAATAGGTTTGAACGACGACGGGCGCGCGCTTTCCAGCATGGGCGCGGACTTTCGGGATTTGGACGAAGACGGCCGGCCGGACATCTTCATCACGGCGCTGGCGAACGAAACCTTTCCCCTGTTTCGCAACCTTGGGCAGGGACTGTTTGAGGACATCACCTACCCCACGCGCATTGGCGCCGCCACGATTGCTTACTCCGGCTGGTCCACTGGGATTTACGATTTCGACAACGACGGACGAAAGGACATTTTTGCCGCCAACGGGGACGTAAACGACAACACCGAGGTTTTCTCGAGCCGCCGTTCCCGCCAGCAAAGTCTCTTCTTGTGGAATGCGGGCAACGGGCAATTCCGCGCGGAAGCCTGGGGCGAAGCTGGGCGCTGGCGCGGGGCCGCCTTTGGCGACTTCAACCAGGATGGCGCCATCGATATTGCGCTCTCTCGTTTGGGCGAGGCCCCGGTGGTTTGGTGGAACAAGCGGGCCGGGGAACGCGCGTGGCTGCAGATGGATGTGCCCTTGGGAACAACGGCTCGCATTGGCAAGCAAAGCAACCACGCCACGCAAGCCGTTGGTTATGCAAGTTCTTCCGATGCGGCGATCCACTTCGGACTGGGCGAAGTGGAAACTGTGCCGGAGGTGGAGCTTGCGTTTCCTGGTGGAAAACGCAAGGTACTCAAAAACGTTAAGGCCCGGCAGCGGCTGCGGGTGGAGCCGTAAGGCGCAGTCTTCGCCGCGCTTTTTCGAGCAACAAGCCCGCCCACTCTATCGAAGCCGCCGAGGCTTCGAGATGTTGGATGGCCTGTGGCAACTTTCCTTGCTGATAATAAACACGGCCCAATTCGGCGTGGGCGGGAGCGTACTTGGGGTCCGCCGCCAAAGCTGCTTCGAGCTCGGTTTGCGCTTCGGCCAAGCGTCCGACGCGATAAAGGAAAACCGCAAAGCGATGCCGCGCGTCCGGGCTGCGGGGTTGCAGTTTTAGTGCGCTCTGAAAGGACAATTCCGCTTCTTTAGGTTGGCTGGCAGCTTCTTGCGCCTGGCCCAGTGCGAGCCAAATGCGGGCGGGTTGCGGATCCGTGGGGAGCTGCGCTTTGAGGGCGGAAATGGCAGGAATGAATCGGTTCATGGTGTATAAGCTGCGCGCGTGGAAGTAGCACAGATCGGGCGTTTTGGGTGCTTGCTGGCAGCCTTCCCGGAAGGCTTCTTCGGCCGCGGCCAAGTCGTTCAGGCGGCCGGAGGCCACCCCGAGTGCTTTCCAGGCAAGGCCGTTGCTCGGCTCGGCCTGGGTGGCGGCAGCAAACTTTTCGCGCGCCTCAGCCCAGCGCCCGGCTTCGCTCAAGCGCAACCCCTCTTCAAGAAGTCCGGCGAACATGAGCACAGCAAGGAAGCACATCGCCCCTTATTGGAACAGATTTTTTACCTTGCCGAAAAGGCCATCGCTTCCGGGATCTTCCCCCGCCGCCGGAAGGATCTCCCGCAGCTGCTCCACCAGGCGTTTTTGTTCGCGGGTGAGCTTGGTGGGAATGTGCACCTCGACGTTGACGTAGAGGTCGCCGCGGCCGCTGGCATTCACCCGCGGCACACCCCGGCTGCGCAAGCGAATTTGCGTGCCCGGTTGGGTGCCTTCGGGGATTTTCACGGTCTCAATGCCCTCAAAGGTTGGAATGTCAACCTCTGTCCCCAAGACCGCCTGGGCGATATTCACGGGTACGGTGCAGTGAAGATCGTATTCCTGGCGCTCGAAAACGTCATGCGGCTTCACTTCAATCACGACATACAAATCGCCCGGAGGCCCGCCGCTCATGCTTGCTTGGCCTTCGCCGCTGAGGCGCAACTGGGTTCCGGTGTCGACACCCGCCGGAATATTCACCTTCAGCTTCTTTTCTGAGCGCGTGCGCCCTTCGCCCTTGCACTGGATGCAGGGCTTGCGAATCAACTGGCCCCGTCCCCCGCAAGTGTTGCAGGTGCGCCGGATGCTGATAAAGCCTTGGCTGATCAGCACCTCGCCCCGTCCGCGACAGGTGGGGCAAGTGGTTAGCCCATCATCCTTTTCCGCGCCCACGCCCTGGCAGCGGGAACAGGGTTCAAGCTTGGGAATCTGAATGTCCACGCTGGTGCCGCGGACCGCTTGCTCGAACTCGATCTCGAGGTCAAAGCGCATATCGTCGCCGCGGCGGGGACGGTTCGAACGGCGTCCGCCGCTACCGCCGAAGAAGTCGCCAAAGAAATCGCCGAAAATGTCGCCAAAGTCGGCAAACTGGTCTGCGCTGTAGCCCGGGCCACCCATGCTGCTTACGCCCTGATGCCCAAAACGATCATAGGCGGCGCGCTTGTCGGGGTCGCTCAAAACGCCATAGGCTTCGGCAGCTTCTTTGAACTTTTCTTCCGCCTCCGCATTGTCCGGGTTGCGGTCCGGATGGTATTTCATGGCGAGCTTGCGGTAGGCCGACTTTATCGTTTGGTCGTCGGACCCGCGCTCCAGCCCCAAAACTTCGTAGTAGTCCCGTTTTGCCACTTGTCGTGCTTTCCCGGATTTACTTCTTCACCGCCACCCGGACCATGGCCGGGCGCAGCAGTTTGCCCCGGAACAGATAGCCCCGCTGGAACTCGCCCAGCACGGTCTGGTCTTCGGCTTCGTCGGTTTCTACCATCTCAATTCCATGATGCACGTTTGGGTCGAAAGCTTTGCCTACGCTTTCGAGTGGTTCCAAACCTAGCTTTTCGAGCACCTCGCGGAAGCGATTGTGGATTAACTGCACGCCCTTGGCGTAGTTATGATCGGTTGTCTCCACGGCCAGGCTGCGCTCAAAATCGTCGAATACGGAAAGTACGGCCTTCACGGCTTCCCCCGCCGCAAAATCAATGGTTTCGGCTCTTTCGCGTTCGACGCGGCGGCGAAAATTTTCGAACTCCGCTTGCCGCGTTTGCGCCAAGCGAAGCAGCTCGGCCCGCTCGGCTTCAAGCTCCGCAATGCGCCCTTCCAGCGAAGCGTCCGTTTCCGTGTCGACGACCGCCTCAGCCGAGGCGCCCTCTTGATTCTGGTTTTCCAATTCTT
>JANRIK010000017.1:0-65070 GCA_033765085.1 Bryobacter sp.
CCTCAAGCGCTTCGTGCTCGCCCGCTTGCGCTCCCTGCAACGTCTGCCTTGGACCATCAAGATGTTCTTCCTCCATCCCGCCAACCGCTATGCCGCCGCTTAGCCCGCATGTCTACTTACCAGTGATCGGTTTAATAAATGGGAGCGCAAGCGTGGGTTGGCCTAGAAACGATAGTGGTTCTGAGGATTGATAACTGCGAGTAAGCCCGCCGCCAAAGTACTGAAACAATTGGCTGCGATTCAGATTTTCCAACCGGCGCTTGACATTTGCCAAAGAGTAAGTCGAAACAACCTCAGGTGACTGCATAAGAACGAAGCCCATGTCGGTTTCAACAATCATCACTTCGCGGAAATGATCGTAGCTATCTGTATTCACTGGGTAAGGGACATATCGGGCGTCAAAACTACGGACAGCTGCGATTTTCACGTCGGTAGTTAGCGAGATTCCCAGAAATGCCTGAATGCGTAACTTACCTCGGGCTGTCACCGGTATATTGATACTTCTGCCTTGACCAACTGAATCCGCGGATTCTGGAAGTTTGAAGGGGATTGCAAACTCTTCGCCAGGCAGCAAAAGATGCGGATCCATGGTCGTTTTGCACAGAATGTTATCTAAGGGGGCTCCAGTTGTGCTTAAAGCCTGACGATAATGCCGGTGTACTACGGATTCATAACTGTCGATCACCTCGTCCCCAACCCCCGTGGGAATGACTCTGCGAAACAGAATCTCTAAGGGATACTCGAAGGATTTTGTGGAGGATGGCACTACCAGCGGGCGTTGGGATCGGTTGCGAAAAACCAAATCGACATCCATGATTTCCCCCGGAACATACCAAGGCCGATCCGGGCGCAATATGATTTCCAACTCCCTGCTGGAAAAAGGAGCAAGTACGTCCCGGCACAGCTCCGCCCTTATGGGGCTGGCTAACACCAGATACACAAAGGAAAAGAAAAGAGTGCGAAATACAGAAATGGGGAAGAGTCTCCCGATTGTAGCCATGATAATGCCCTTTCCAACTGCGAGACCAGACACTCCTACTTTCCTCAGCTTGCTACTTCTTGCTTGCAGTTGCAATGGTACTGTTTCTGGTTCTTGAAGGCGGCACCTTCTCCCTCCCCCCTTTTTGTGACAAACTGACGCCATGCAGCGGCGCACAGCATTTGCCCTTTTGGCCGCCCCTCTGTTGGGGCAAGAGAAGAAAACCATTCGCTTGATCGTCCAGGGCGACGATATGGGCGTGGCGCGGGCGGTGAATGAGGGCACGATTGCGGCCTACCGCGAAGGCGTAATGCGCACCACGAACGTGATTGTGCCGGGGGCGTGGTTTTTGGACGCGGCGGAGCTGCTGGCGGCCAACCCGGGGCTGGATGTCGGCGTGCACCTGTGTTTGAGTTCCGAGTGGTCGCGCGTGAAATGGGGGCCGTTGACTCGGGCCAAGACCCTGGTAGATGCCAATGGCTACTTTCCGCCGCTAATCCGCGGGGGAAGTCCGGATCGCCCCGCGCTGGCGAAAATGCCTTTCTCCTTGGAAGAAGTGGAAGCGGAGTTTCGCGCGCAAATCGAAATGGCCAAGCGCCATATTCCGCGCGTAAGTTACCTGTGGGGCCACATGGGCTGCACCACGGTGACGCCGGAGGTGGCGGCGCTGACGGCCAAACTGGCGGAGGAGTACAAGCTGCCGGTGCCAGGTCCGGCGCAAGGAGTACAGTCTTTGCGGGGCGTTTGGAAGAAGGAAATGGACGCCGACGCGCGGGCAGAGGCCTTTGTGGCGCGGGTGGAGGCTTTAACGCCCGGCACCTGGCTGTTTGTGGAGCATGCCTCGCTCGATACGCCCGAAAGCCGCCGCATGGGTCACCCGGGCTACGAAGATGTGGCGCGGGACCGGCAGGCGGTGCTGGACGCCTGGCGGCATCCGAAGGTGAAGGCGGCGGTCGAGCGCCTTAAGATTGAATTGAGAGGACACTCGGCATGAACAGTTCGCTCGAAAAATGGCTCTATTGGGGCAGTACTGGCCTTTTCGGGGCCTTCATGGTTTTCAGCGGGGTGATGTATTTCACCAACCCGGACGTGCCCGCGGCGTTCACCAAACTCGGCTTCCCGCAGTGGTTCCGGGTGGAGCTGGCGACGGCGAAACTACTGGGTGCGCTGGCGCTGGTGGCGCCACTGCCGGCAGCCTTCCGTTGGGTGAAGGAGTGGGCCTACGCGGGATTTGCCATCAACATCAGCTCCGCCGTTTTGGCGCACTACTTCATGGACGGCCTCGCCTCGGCCTTCGCCCCCGTGCCCTTCCTGGTGGTGCTGCTGGCCAGCCGGGTGCTGTGGGGAAGGCGTCATGCTAACGTACAAAAGTAGTGTCCTCGTTTAATATCCAATTACAACAGTACGAGGGCCCGCTGGACCTGCTGCTCGATTTGATCCGCAAGCAGCAGATCAACGTCTACGACATTCCGATTGCGCAGATTACCTCGCAGTACCTGGAGTATGTGAACCAGGCCGCGGCGATGGACATTGAACTGAGTTCGGAGTTTGTCTACATGGCGGCTACGTTGATCCACATCAAGAGCCGGATGTTGTTGCCGCGGGACCCGGAACTGGAAAAAATCGCCCCGGAGGAAGACCCCCGGAAAGAACTCGTCGACCGCTTGCTGGAGCACGAACGCTTCAAAAATGCCGCCCAAATGCTGGAGCAAAAGCGCATGATTGAAGAAGCCATCTGGACGCATCCGCAGGTGGAAAAAATCATGGGCGCGGGCGAAGAACCCGGTCTGGCGGTAACGCTGTTCGACTTGGTAAAGACGCTCGAAGCCGTTTTGGAGCGCGCCAAAAACCGCCCGGTTTACGAAGTGACGGGCGAAGAGGTGAGCGTGCCGGATATGATCCAGCATCTGCGCAGCGTATTGGCGCTGAGCGAGGTGGGCACGAAGCTGAGCGCGCGCGAGTTGTTTGAGCGCCAAAAGAGCCGCCGGGCGATGATCTGCCTGTTTTTGGCGATTTTGGAGATGGTGAAGCGCCAGGCCGTGGTACTGAGCCAGGATGAGCTGTTTAGTGATATCGTGCTGGCGCGGAGCGAAGGCTTCGACCAGGCATTTGCCGAAAGCGACGCCTTGGAGGCGGTCGAAGAAGAGTACAAATAAGAGTACAAGTAATGGCTGAGATGAACGAAGAAATTGTCGAACAGGTTGCCGAAGCAGCCGGGGAAGAAGCAGTTTTAGATGCAAGCGCTTTTGTTGAGGAAAAAGAAACCGTAACCGAGGCCGACACGCTGAACGCTGTCTTGAGCGCCATCCTCTACGTAACGGAAACGCCCATGACCGTGGCCGCACTGGCCCAAGGCTTGGGCCGGGAAGCGGCGGAGATTGAATCGGCCCTGGCCAGCCTGTCGAGCGAATACGAAAAGGCGAGCTATGGTTTCCAGGTCCACGCCAAGGCGGGCGGCTATTATTTGGGCACGAAGCCCGAGTTTGACGAAACGCTGCGCCAGTTTTTCCAAAGCCAGAAAGCGCCGTTGAAGCTGAGTCCGGCAGCGCTCGAAACGCTGTGCATCATTGCTTACAAGCAGCCCGTGACGGCGCCCGAGATTGCGCAGATCCGCGGCACGCAGGGTGTGGGTAGCTTAAAGCCCTTGCTCGACCGCAAGCTGATTACCACGGCCGGGCGCAAGGACGTGGTGGGCAAGCCGGTGCTGTACAAAACCACGCCCGAGTTCCTGCTGCAATTTGGCTTGAAGGACTTAAAGGAATTGCCGACGCTGAAGGAATTTGAAGAACTGCGCCGCCTGGCCATGGACGACGACATGATTCCGCCCGCCGAGCCCAAGGCTCCGCAACAGGAAACCGACGCGGCCCAGCCGGAGACCGCCGAAGCGACCTCGGCCGAAGCGGCCGGAAATGCCTAAGATGGCGGAAGAACGCTTACAGAAAATTATTTCGCAAGCCGGTTTGGCCAGCCGCCGCAAGGCGGAGACCATGATTCTCGAAGGTCGCGTGCGGGTGAACGGCCAGGTGGTGGTGGAACTCGGCACCAAAGCCGACCCGGACCACGACCACATCAAGGTGGACGGCAAACTGTTGAAGCCCGCCACGCGGCACCTCTATCTGGCGATGAACAAACCCCGGGAAGTGGTCACCACACTGAGCGACCCGGAGGGCCGCAAGACGGTGACCGAGTATCTGCGCGGGCTGAAGGTGCGCGTCTATCCCGTAGGGCGATTGGATTATCACAGCGAAGGCCTGCTGCTATTTACCAATGATGGGGAATTCGCCAACCGCATCCTTTCGAAGGCCACCAACATCATAAAAACATACGTGGTGAAGGTGAACGGCACGCTCACCACGGAACAAATGGCCGAGTTCCGCAGCGGTGTGCCCTTAAGCGGGCGGCGGACGAAGCCCGCGGGACTGAAGGCATTGAGCCGCGCGGCCAACCCCTGGTACGAAGTGCAGTTAACCGAGGGGCGCCAGAACCAAATCCGCATGATGTTCAAGCACTTTGGGTATCTGGTGGAAAAGCTGAAGCGGGTGAAGATTGGCTTTCTGGAGTTGGGGCCTTTGAAGCCGGGCGAGGTGCGGCATCTGACGCCGGCAGAGGTGGCCAAGTTCCGGCACTTGCTAAAGCTGGAGAGCAGTGATGAAGAAGACGATTGAGGAAATTCTCGACGAAACCAAGACGATCGCCGTCGTAGGGCTGTCGAGCAAGCGGGATCGTTCCAGCTACGGCGTCAGCGAGTATCTGCAGCAACAGGGCTACCGCATCATCCCCGTGAATCCGAACGAGACGGAAGTGCTCGGCGAGCGGGCTTACGCGTCCTTGGAAGAGATTCCCGAACCCGTGGACATGGTGAACGTGTTCCGTCGCGCGGAGGAAACGCCGGCGATTGCCGCCGCGGCGGTGGCCATTGGCGCGAAAACGCTGTGGCTGCAGCAGAGCATTGTGAACGAAGAGGCCGCCGAGATTGCGCGTGCCGCGGGCCTAAGCGTGGTGATGGACGCCTGCCTGGCGGTGGCGAAGAGCCTGGCACTTAAACGGCAATAGCTAGTCTTCTTCCGCAATCCGCGCCACCACCGGGCGAATCGTGTATTCATAAACAGCCGTCCCCACAATGCCGCCCAACAGCGGACCTACAATCGGCACCCACCAAACGCCCGTGCCATCCGTCAAGCCATTGTTGCGGAAGCCCGCGAGCACGGTGAAGAGGCGGGGTCCAAAATCGCGCGCCGGGTTGATGGCGTAGCCGTGCAGCGCCCCAAAGCTCATCCCAATGCCCACCACCACCAGGCCCACCAGGATCGGCCCCAACCAGGGCGGCGCCTGCACGTTGTGCTCATCGCCCAAGGCCATCACGAAGAAGAGCAGTAGCGCGGTGCCAATCACCTGGTCTACGAAGCCGGGGGCGGGCAGTTCGGCAAAATGCGGGAAGGTAGTGAACAGGCCCGCCGTTTTTTCGAGAAGCGGGTCAAAGTGAATGATGGCCGGGCGGTAATTCAAATAAACCAGCGCCGAACCGGCAAAGGCGCCGGCGGTTTGCGCCAGCATGTAAGGCGCCACTTTGGCCCAGGGGAAGCCGCGGAAGAGCGCAAGGGAGAGCGTGACGGCGGGGTTCAGGTGGGCGCCGCTTACCCGCGCCGAAGCGTAGATGCCCAACGTCACCGCCAAGCCCCAGGCGAGCGTGATGTTGGTATAGCCGCCGTTCACTACTTCGCCCGGCGCACCACCGCCAAAGAGCGTCACCATCGCCACCACCCCCCCGCCAAAGACCAAAATGATCATCGTCCCCAGAAACTCGGCCATGGCTTCGCCCAACAGGCGGCGCGCGGAATCGTTCGATTGCATAAGGGGCAATTGTATCGGGAAAAGGGGCGGGGGAAAGACAATGGTCCGAGATGCGGTTTAGAGACCCAGCACCAAGCGAGCGGCTTCCTTAAGCGTAGTTTTGAATGTAGGCTGGCATTCCCGCCTTATTCCCATTCGTTGGCCAGAATGCCTCGCCGCGCGCGAGCGTGGAGCTCGTCGGCGAAGGTAGCAGCTTCTTGCAGAATCGCGATTACCTCCGCTTGGCCGCCTTGGTTGCCGTTGGGCGGGCTAGCGAGGCCGTGTTGGGCCCAACCGAGCGGCGTAGAACCGTATTGCTGGTCGGGGAGGTTCAGGGGCGCGCCCGCCGCCACCAGCGCTTGCACCAGACCCGGCATGCCCAGCAGACTGGCCCAGTGAAGCGCCGTGGCGCCAAACAGGCCCGTTGCGGCGGGATTGGCTCCGGCTGCCAGCAGACGCAGGCCGATATCCTCGCAGGCCAGGCTTGCCGCCGCAATCAATGGGGTATCGCCGTGCTGGACGTGTGGAAAGTCCACGTCCGCGCCCGCGGCCAGCAAGGCTTCAACGAGGGGCAGGGAAGCGGCAGCGGTGATGTGGCCCTCGAAGCGCAGGTCGCAAACGTAGTGCAAGGGATGGCTGCGGTTTTTGCCATGGGGTCCCCAGGCTATGATCTCATTCGCGCGGGCGGGGGCAAGGGCGGGGTCAGCGGAGAGAAGGGCCTGCAACCCCGCAAGGTCGGCAGCCAGCAGTGTTTGGGCGAGCGAAGCGGACATTAAGCAGCCTTCGGCGCGTACTCGCGGCGGATGACGGTTAGGTACATGGTGACGCCCAGGATCAGGAAGACAATTACCGCGGCAATGGCGCCGGAGTAGCCGCCGGTGCGCTCCACTAGCCAAGCCGTAAGGATGGGCGCAACAATGCCGGGCAGGTTGGCGGCGGCGTTTTGGACACCCACAATGCGGCCCACGGCGGCGCCGGGGATGAGCGTTTGGGTAAGCGCCCAATAGTTTGCGGTGGTTAGGCCCAAGCCCCCAAGGGCGGCAATCACCAGCCACATGGCAATGTCGCTAGGGGCATTTAGGGCCGCCACCAAACCGATGGCGGCTGTGCCTAGGCCGCCGACGGTAAAGGCGCGGCGCACCTGCACGGCATCCCGGCCCTGGGCAATCAATTGGTCGGCGGCAAAGCCCGCCAGCGTGGCCACCACGGCCATGGCCAGAAAGCTGGCTGAGGTAAATACGCCGCTATCGTTCAAGCTCATCTTGAAGTTTTCCTTGAAGTAGGCCGGCATCCAGGTGAGCGCGAAGTACACGAAGTACTGGTAGCAGAAGGTGCCTACGATGGTGCCCCAAATGACGGGGCTCATCATCACTTGGCCAAAGGTGACCTCGGCATCCGTGGCGGTCTTCTTTTGTTCGGCTTCCTGGGCGCGGTCGTCGTTGGTCATGAAGATGATCCAGGGCACCAGCCACATCAGGCTGCCCAGGCCGATGATGAGAAACATCTGTTGCCAGCCCAGCGTGCCCAAGAGCTTGGTCGCCACCCAGGCGCCCAGGGCCGGCCCTACCTTGGCCGACGCCATATAGATGCCCACCGCCGTGCCCCGGCGTTTTTCGTCGAAGTTGAAGCGGATCCAACGCATGCCGCCGGGGGTGATCACGCATTCGCCCACGCCCAAGAGGATGCGCAGCAGCAACAATTGTTCAAAGCCACCCACAATGGCCGTGGCGGCGCTGGTAATGCTCCAAAGCAGGAAGCCTGCGGCGTAGGTCCATTTCACGCCGTATTTGTCCACCAGCCAGCCAGCGGGAATCTGCAGCAGGAAGTAGCTCCAGAAAAAGGCGCTGCTCAGCAAGCCGCGTTGCGCGTTGTTCAGGCCAAAGTGCTTCACAAAGCCTTCCGCATCAGCCAGGGCGACCGAGAGGTTGACGCGGTCGAAGTAAGCCACCATGAAGCCGAAGCAGAGGAGCGTAAGAATGGTCCAGCGGCGGGCTTCCGTGATGCCTTGGCGGGGGGCCGTTGCGGTTGCTTGCATAAAAGGTTCTTACGAATCTATCAAACGCCGTTCGCCTTCTCCGATAAGAGAGAGGAGGCCCCATTGTTACGTCTGTTTGAAACCCATGCGCAGGTCCAGGACGACGAACTGGCGCTCCGAGCTTTGCGCCTGCTGGTGCAGGCGCTGGAGCTGAACCTGCTGACGGGGCGCGGTTTGCATGCCGAGAACCTGAAGGCCAACCTGAACCAGTTGTTGGGCAGCCTGGAACAGAAGCAGGAAGCGGCGGTGGTGGTGGAAAATGCGGCAGAGGCCTGTGCCGGGGTGCAGCATTACTTTCGCCATTTGGGGGCGAGTATTGAAAGCTTGGCCAGCGAGTTAACCGTGGGTATCCGGGTGTTGGAAGAGGCTCTCGAGGATTTGTCCGGCGAACAGGCCAGTGGGATGGCCAGTGGGGTGGCGAGTGGGATGGAGCGCCTGGACCAAGTGCAGCAGCGTTTGGCGAACCAGCGCGGCCTGGACGATGTGCACTTGCTGCGCAAACACCTGGAAGAGTGTGTCCGCCAATTGCGCGAGGAACTGCAAGCGCAGCGTCACTTGCAGGAGCGGCGGGTGGCGGCGCTTGGCCGGGCGATGGGTGCTTTACGCGGCAGCGCGGAGAAGCTTCCCGTTGGGCAAGCCGCGATTGCCTTCGCCGTGCTGCGCTTAAAAAGCATGGAGCGCATCGAGGCGCGCTTTGGCAGCGGCGTGGCCGACGCCATGGTGGAACTGCTGCGGGAGACGCTGCGGGCAAAGTGGCCCGGCGCGGTGGAGCAAGCCGCTCCGGCCCCCCACGCGCTCCTATTGGTGGATCGCCAGGATTTGGACCTCGAAAAGCACCGGCAAATGCTGCGCCGCATTGCCGCCGAGCGCCTAACCTATTCCGCGACGATCGACGACAACGAACACCTCTTGCCCTTGCACTTGGATTGGTTGGTAGCCCACGCCCATTCACCGGAGCAAATGCAGAAGCTGGTGGAGAATTTTCTAGCGGGAAACAGCGCTGGAAAAGTCTAAGGGACCAAAACCGTTGGCGCGCCCAACACCACCACGACGCCGTGGGCTGTCTGGCTGATATTGAAGGCGCAGGGTTTATCCGTGGAATTAGCTGCAGTCTCCGACAGGCTAAATTTAATTCACACCAGAGTTGAGGAGTTAAAAATTCAATGTTACTATAAATTATTAAGGTTTAATTATGTTAAGACTCTTTCCAGTGATGCCGGATAACAACCAGGAGGAATTGAGTCTAAAGTCTCTGAGACTGGTTTGCCAAGCACTCGAAGTAAATATGTTGAGGGGGCGAGGATTGCCCGCGGATGATTTGAGATCCGATTTGGCTCAGTTGCAGTTTTGTGTCGAGCATAAAGACTCATCCAAAAACCTCGTCGACTGCGTTCATGCAGTCTGCCTGAACATCCGCCTCTACTTTCAAAAGTTGTCGCTTGTTATCGATACACTGGCTAGCGATTTGGAATTAGCCGTTCGAAGCCTGGATGCAATTGTCCTTGAAATTTCAGGTGATCAAGACACGCGGTTTGAGCGAATGGAACAACATTGCGAAAAATTGAGCACAAGCCTAGGGGAGAAAGCTGGAATTGATGATCTGCAGAGACTCCGGGGGAAATTTGAGGTATGCGTAAAGGAGCTGCGAGTGGAACTAAAGGCGCAGAGGGAAGCTCAGAATCGCCATAAGGAGGCGCTCGGCACTGCAGTGGGGGCATTACGTCAAGCCTCGCAAATTGCGCCGATGGCATTTCCCGAGAAGGTCTTTGCCGTTCTTCGACTGCAGAGTCTGAACCGGGTGGAAGCACGGCTTGGCGCTAAGGCAGCACAGTCGATGTTGGAAGAGTTACGGCAAATTCTCAAGAAAAAGTGGCCGACTGCCGTCGAGGAAGCCGCGCCCTCAAGCCATGCAATTCTGCTGGTTGACAAGCAGGACCTTGATTTGGAGAAGCATCGCCAAGCGATTCGACGTCTGGTAGCTGCCAAGCTGACACTGACGATAAGCCTAGGGGACAGAGATCACCTTTTGCCGTTGCACTTGGATTGGTTGGTAGCCCATGCCCATTCGCCGGAACAAATGCAAAAGCTGGTGGAGAATTTTCTTGCGGGAAACAGCGCTGGAAAAGTCTAAGGGACCAAAACCGTGGGCGCCCCCAAAATGACTGCGCCGCCGTGCGCGCAGGAACTAGTGATGCGCGTACAGGGCTTGCCCATGGCCAGTACCGTTACCGCTCCCATGACGACGGTATCCGGGGGGCCGACGCACACAGCCATGTCGGTAATGACAGACTGTACGAGCCCACAGGTGATGACGGTCGGTGCGCCCGGTCCCGTGATGGGCCCGCCAACGTGCGGTATCGGCGGGGTGCCCGGCGTCACCATCGGGCAAAGGTGCATGTCAGTAAGGCGGCTGGCAGGGAAAGGCATTATTGGTACTGGCTCCAGGCTTGGATGCGATCGGCTACGGTCAGAGCTTGGCGGAAATAATCGTCGGCAGCCACTTCCGGCTTTTCCGGATCGGGCGGATAGGCGCTGGCAATGGCGGCGGCGTAGATGTATTTGCTGGCCATATAGGGCAAGGGCGCTGCCTTCGTGCCGGTGATGGGGTCTTCCATGTCGCCAGTGGCCACAATGGCTTCCAGTACGTGTTGCGGCGCGCCTTTCACCTGTTCGCGCTCGGCAAATTGGCGCACCCGCTGGCGGTTTTCCTCGGTCGGTTGGGCAATCCACTGCTCGGCTAAGCCGAGGGCATACTGCACTTCGGGCCTTTCCTCAGTGGCGTGCGCTTTGCGGGCACAATACCAGGCCCACCACACGCCCTCTCGCGCGGGAATGGCATGGGACATAAAGTTGAGCGCGCTTTGCCAGTGGCCGTGGGTGGCCAGCAGTTCCGCGAAATGCCGCGCGTTTTGGGCCTCGGTCAGGTGGTCCGTAGCCGGTGGTTTGAGCATGGCCACGCGGGCGAGCTCTTGGGTATTTTTGGCTTTGCGATCTGGTTTGTCGGCCATCGGCGATTCCCTTTCCCCTAGTTGAGCTTGATGATCGGCGCGGTAACGCTGGTCATGGCGGGGCCGTGCTGGATGCTGCAAGCCGCACCCTTGATTTCCACCGAGCCCGCAATGGACATGGTCATGCTGGAGGCCCCCACCTTAAATTCAATGCTCGTGGGCGTGATGGTGATGGAGGCCGTGCCGCCCACGGTCATCTTAATTTCCTGCATGGCCTTTTCTTCAATTTTGCCGGCTTTGCACTCCAGCATATGGTTGCCCATCTTCATGGTGTTGGTGGTGCTGCCCGCGTCGAGGGTAATTTCGCGATTCCCTTGGTTCAGCGTGGTCGACTGGTTGCCTTGCTTGATGGTCGTGGATTGGTTGCCTTTTTCGAGCGTGATGATCTGGTCGGAATCGCGCACGGTGATGGTGTGCTTGTTCTCAATGTACTCGTCAAAGTCCTTCTGGGCGTGCAGGTAGATTTGCTCGCTGCCTTTTTTGTCTTCAAAGCGGAATTCGTTGAAGTCGTCCGAGCCACCGCCTTGGGAGGAGCGGGATTTGATGCCCGATTGCGTCATGTTCCCCGGCAAGGCGTAGGGAGGCATCTGCAGGTCGTTGTACACGCGGCCGGTGATGAGCGGACGGTCGGGGTCGCCTTCGAGGAAACTCACCACCACTTCTTGGCCAATGCGGGGCAGGGAAACCTGGCCCCACTGCGCCCCGGCCCAAGCGCTGGAAACGCGAATCCAGAAGGAGCTTTGCTCGGGGCTCGCATGGGATTGCCGGTCCCAATGGAACTTCACCTTCACGCGGCCAAACTTGTCGCAATAGATTTCGTTGCCGCCGGGGCCGGTGACGACCGCGGTTTGCACGCCGTGGATGAGCGGCTTGGGGTGGCGCCGTGGCGGACGGTAGGGCACGGTGAAGGGGATGGCGCTGAAGTGGAAACTGGCCGTGGTGCGGTCGTCGCCTTCTTCTGGGCCTTGCAGATTTTGCCGGCACGAGAAGCTCAGGCTCAGGACAACATATTTAACGTTGCACTTGCCGTCGAAGTGGTCGGTAAGCTCAAAGCGGTAGCCGGGCTGGAGCGTGGTGGTAGTGGTATGCGCGTGGATAACGCGCAGGCGTGCTTCCTGTTCTTCGAGGATCAGCTTGGCGTAACGTTCGCCGTCGGCCTTGGTTTTGTAGTTGCCCGGGAATTCGTAAATTTCCGCCAACTGCTTGCCTTTGGTGGAGGCCAGCAGGCTGACGCTGCTCTTTTCAAAGTCGTAGTCCTGCAGCGTGATCTTGCCGGTGTGGATGCTGGTGGCGGATTCAAGCGTATCCACGACGCCCGTGGTCGCCCCTGCGATGTTGCCCTTGCCGTAGGGCAGTTTGCTGGCCACGGCGCTGTCCTGCGTGGTCGAGTTGACGTTGGTCAGGATCAATTCGTGTTTCTGGTCAGAGTGTTCAAACCAATAGAAGATGCCCTCTTCTTCGAGCAGGCGCGAGACGAAGTTGAAATTGGTTTCGCGGTATTGCACCGTGAATTCCCGCTTGGGGAAGGCTCCCTGGGTCTTGAATTTGAAGTCGGTATACCCGGCGGCTTCAAAGACTTTAGTGACAATTTCCACGGCGTTCAGGTTCTGGTAATGGCGGCATTCGCTGTCGAGGTTCAGAAACCACAGCCACGGCACCATGATCACTTCCCAGTAATAGACGTCCTCCTGCTCTTCGCCCTTGCCCACCAGCTTGGCGCGCTGGATAATGCCGTGGACGTAGCGCGTGGGCCCCTGTTCGCGGTGTAGCGCCACGTACATGGGCTTGCGCAGCAGGTCTTCGTCGTTGATGGAGGACGACAGCGTGGCCATAATGACCCGGAACTGGAAGGTGTGCGAGACATACTCGTTGCCTTCCATGCTCATAAACACAAACACGTCGTCGCCAAGGTGGGGGACAAAGGCCTCGTAGGGCCGGTTTTCCTGTTTTAAGGGCATGGGTTTCGGTTAGGGCCTTTTGGTCTGACTTACTAGTCTATGGGAAATAGCGTCGAAGCGCGGCAAAATGGGTCGGCACTTGGCCGAAAGCGAGGGAACCTTCCGCGCGGACTTCCGTAATGTTGGAAGAGAAGCCAATGTTTACCTTCCTGCTGTGGTTGCTGCTCTTGTTCCTGTGCTGGCCGCTGGCGCTGCTGGCTTTGGTGCTCTACCCGCTGGTGTGGTTGCTGCTGCTGCCCTTCCGCTTGCTGGGTGTGGCGGTGGAGGGGGTATTGAAGCTGGTTTACGAAATCATCGTGCTGCCCGTGACGGTATTTCGCAAAATGACCAGCCGGGCGGCTCATTAAGGCCGAAATCCCCCGCAAAGTTGTTGATAGGATCAGGGGCGTATGCGAGCGTTCCCTCTTCTTCTCTTGCCCCTTCTAGCGATGGCCCAGTCGCCCACAGCCACCTTGGAAATTAATGCCACCAAGCCGGGCCCCAAAGTACAGCGGCAAATCTTCGGGCAGTTTGCCGAGCACCTCGGCTATGGCATCTACGGCGGTGTCTGGGTGGGTGAAGACTCCAAGATCCCCAACACGCGCGGGTATCGCAACGACGTGCTGGGGGCCCTGCGCAATCTGAAAGTGCCGGTAATCCGCTGGCCCGGCGGCTGCTTCGCGGACGAATACTACTGGCGGGAGGGCATTGGCGCGCGCGCGAAGCGGCCCGTGAAGATCAACACGCACTGGGGCGGCGTGACGGAGCCGAACAGCTTTGGCACCCACGAATTTATGGAGTTTGCCGAACTGGTGGGCGCCGAAGCCTATGTGAGCGGTAATGTCGGCAACGGGGCGCCGCGCGAAATGGCCGAATGGGTGGAGTACCTAACTTCGCCCGCCGGTTCGCTGGCGGAGGAACGCGCGGCCAACGGCCGCAAGGAGCCCTGGAAACTGCCTTACTTCGGGCTGGGCAACGAGCTTTGGGGCTGTGGGGGTAACATGCGCCCCGAATACGCCGCCGATGTGACGCGCCGCTATTCCACCTTCCTGAAAGCGCCCAAGGGCGTAAAGATCATGAAGATGGCCAGCGGACCCTCCGACGCCGATTACAACTGGACCGAGGTGATGATGCGCGACGCCGGACGCTACTTCGACGGTATCGGTTTGCACTACTACACCCTGCCCGGCGATTGGCGCAAAAAGGGCCCCGCCTATGGCTTCACCGAGGCCGATTGGGCGCGCACGCTCATGAAGACGCTGCGCCTGGACGAATACCTCACCAAGCACGAAGCCATTATGGACAAGTACGACCCCGCCAAGCGCGTCTGGCTGGGCGTGGACGAATGGGGCACCTGGTACGACCCGGAACCGGGTTCCAACCCTGGCTTTCTTGTGCAGCAAAATACGCTGCGGGATGCCCTTGTGGCCGCTCTCAACTTCCACATCTTCGTCAAGCACGCCGAGCGCGTGAAAATGGCCAACATCGCGCAAATGGTGAACGTGCTCCAGGCTATGATCTTCACCCGCGACGAAAAGATGGTGCTGACGCCCACCTACCACGCCTTCGAAATGTACAAGGTGTTTATGGATACCGAGCGGTTGCCGGTGGAGATTGCCTCGCCCTGGTACCACAGCGAAGGCTCCGTGCTACCGGCCTTGAGTTCCGCGGCGGTGAAGGATGCAAGCGGGAAGGTGCATTTGGGCCTGGTGAATGCGGATGCCAAGGAAGGCTTAACCGTACAGGCGAAACTGGTGGGAATGGGAGGGAGAAAGGTGAGCGGCCGGGTGCTGAGCGCCCCCGCCATGGATGCCCGCAATAGCTTCGAGGCACCCAACGCCGTAGCGCCCGCGCCGTTTAGCGGCACACGCTGGACTGGGGATACGCTCGAAATCCGCCTGCCCGCGAAGGCAGTGGTGGTGTTGACGATGGAATAGGCGGGGCTAGTTCGCCGGGCTTACTTAATTCGTTGGGAAGTCCCACGGAATCAGCTCCATCGCCTTCAGTTCCGCCCAAACCGGGGCGGGGATTTCTACCTCGCGCACCAGTCTGACGGTTTCCACCAAGCGGCTGGGCGTAAGGGTGGAGGTGACAATCTGCGTTACCACCGTGGGAAAGTGCACGACAAGCTGGCCGGCGACCGCGGCCGCCAAGTGCAGCAGCGGCGTCGAACCGCAGGCGCGGTAAAACTGGCTCATCAAGGCGCGCTCGTCTTCGCTCGCCACTTCGTAGTTGAACAGGAAGGGCGGGGCTGTGGCGGGGTCTTCGCGCAGCGTGAAGGCCTGGCCGTAGTTGATGCCCATGAGGGTGACGGTGTAATTCTTCTCGGCGCCGGCCTGGATGACGGGCATCATGCGGTGGAGGATGGCCGGGCAGAAGGTGACGCCGGCATAATCCAGCACCCCCGCTTCGGCGGAGACAAACTTTTGAACAAACTCTGGAACTTTTACGCCTAAGCCAATCTTCTGGATGAAGTTATTTGCCTTCATCTCTTTCAGCGCGGTCACGGCCGGGGAAATGTCGCGGGCCCAATCCAGGCCCACCTGCATCTCCATGTCTGGCGGATCGTGCAGCGCCACGCCATACAGCGTCCGGCTGCCAAACTCGATGCGCTCGCGGCAAACCTGTTGCTCCACGCCCTTAGGACTCGGGTCCCACTTATCGGTCAGGCCCTGGTAGCGCGCGGGAATGCCCTTCAGCAGCGCCTCCGGCTGGTGCTCTTTGGCATCGCCCGCCTGCAAGCCCAGGTACCGCAAACACTTGGTTTGCAGGTGAACCGTGTTGGGGTCTACTTCCAATTTTTCGAGCGCCTGGCCTAATTGCAAGGTGGCGCGGTAAAGCGTGGCGGAATCGAAGGTACGAATGCCCAAGTCGAGCGCCGTGCGCACCATCGGCACCACGTGTTTGTCCACATCCACGGGGCCGCCTTCGGGCGGAGGCCCGAAGCCGAAACGATGGCACCCGAGAACGAAAGTATTACTAGAGATTTCGCGCATAAGCTACTTAATCTCCATCACTTCCTTCTCCTTCGATTTCGCCATGTCGTCCAGCTTTTTGATGTAGCCGTCCGTCAGCTTCTGGATTTCTTCGAGGCAGCGCTTTTCGTCGTCTTCGCTGATGGCCTTATCCTTGAGCAGCTTTTTGGCGTGGTCGTTGGCGTCGCGGCGGACGTTGCGCAAGGCAACGCGGTGGTCTTCGGCCATGCCGCTCACTTTTTTCGCCATTTCTTTGCGGCGCTCCTCGTTGAGCGGCGGGACGGGCAGGCGGATGAGTTTGCCGTCGTTGGCGGGGTTCAGGCCCAGTTCGGCGGCGCGGATGGCTTTTTCGATGGGGCCGATCATGGAGGCATCCCAGGGCGCTACGGTAATCAAGCCAGCTTCGGGCACGTTGATGTTGGCCACCTGGTTGATGGGCGTGGGCGTGCCGTAATAATCCACGCGGACCGGATCGAGCATGGCGGCATTGGCGCGGCCGGTGCGGATGCTGGTCATGGCGTGTTGCAGATCGGCGAGAACCTTTTCCATCCGGTCCTTGGCATAGGTTTCAATCTGTTTGGGAGTGGTTAGTGTTTCGCTCATAAAATTGTTTTCCCTTGGGGGCGGGGCTTAGGCGCCCTAACTTAGGCAGTGGCGGTTTTGGCTTCGTGGATGAGGGTGCCAATGGCTTCGCCCATCGCCATACGCATTATATTGCCCCGGATGTTGGAATTGAACACATTGATGGGCAAAGAGTTGTCTCGGCACATGGCGACGGCGGAGGCATCGAGAATGCGCAGCCCGCGGGCGAGCACCTCAGTGTAAGAAATTTCGGGGAAGCGAATGGCGTCGGGGTGCTTCATGGGGTCTTTGTCATAAACGCCATCCACCTTGGTGGCTTTGGCCAGCACCTGGGCATGGATTTCAAGGGCGCGCAGGGCGGCGCCGGAATCGGTGGAAAAGTAGGGGTTGGAAGTGCCGGCGGCAAACAGAACAATGCGCCCCTTTTCGAGGTGGCGCAGCGCGCGGCGGCGTATGTAAGGCTCCGCCACGGCTTCCATGCGAATGGCGGTCATCAAGCGGGTAGGTACTTTCAAACGCTCCAGCGCATCCTGCAGCGCCAGACCATTCATCACCGTGGCAAGCATGCCCATGTGGTCCGCGGAAACACGGTCCATAGACTTCGCGGCGGCGGAAATACCCCGGAAGATATTACCACCGCCGACGACGAGACCAATTTCAATGCCCTGGGCGTGGACCTCGGCAATTTCTTGCGCGAACTCCGCGACGCGGGCGTTGTCGATGCCAAAGCCTTGGGGCCCCGCCATCACCTCACCGCTCAACTTCAATACGATGCGACGGTAAGCTGTCATAGCGTTTCCCTCTCTAGCGGAACAATCCTACTCGGCAGCCTCTTCGGCGGGCGCCGTTTCGCCAACTTTGTAGCGTACAAAGCCGCTGACGCAAATGGGTCCGCCGAGCGCGGTAGCCTTTTGCTTGATGAGCTCGGTAATGCTGAGCGAGTTGTCCTTAATGAAAGGCTGCTCGAGCAAGCAGACTTCCTCGTAGAATTTCGACAGGCGGCCTTCTACAATCTTGTCGAGGATTTTTTCGGGCTTGCCTTCATTGCGCGCACGGTCGCGGGCAATGTCAGCTTCCTTGGCGATGTGGGCCGGGTCCACTTGGTCGCGCGAGACGTATTTCGGGTCCGCGGCGGCAATTTGCATAGCGATGTCGCGGCCAAGTTCGGCCAGCAACGCGTCGCCGGGCTTTTCGCTGTGAGCCAACGCCACGGCCACGCCCAACTGGGCGCCGGGGTGGATGTAGGTAGCCACCATGCCGGCTTCGACGCTCAACTTGGCAAAGCGGGGCAGCACGATGTTTTCGCCCACTTTGGCGATCTTGGCTTTGATGAATTCGCCCACCGTGGTGGAGGCGTCTTCGGCGAAGGCTTCGGTCAGCAGAGCTTCAACATCGGCAGCGGAAGAGGCTTCCACGTGCTTCAGCAAAGAGGCGGCCAGGCCTTGGAAATCGTCCGTACGGGCCACGAAGTCCGATTCGCAGTTTACTTCCACGACCGTGGCCTTCGCGCCTTCGGCGGCAATCACGATCAGGCCTTGCTTGGCCGAGCGGGTGGCCTTCTTGGCGGCTGCCGCTTGACCGCGCTTACGCAGCACAACTTCGGCTTCGTCCAGGTTGCCTTGGGCTTCGTCGAGCGCCTTTTTGCACTCCATCATGCCCGCGCCGGTGCGTTCGCGCAATTGCTTCACGAGTTGAGCAGTAATTTCGGCCATACAGTTACACTTATCCCTTTCGCTTTTTTGTAACAACTGAGTTAGTAAAGGAGCCGGGCAAAAGCCCCGGCTATTCGGCCTTGGCGGCCAGGTCGGCGTTGGCGCTCGGGGCTGCTTCTTCCGGCTCGGGACCCTTCTTGGGCAGGGACATCGAAGGCAGGTCGAGGTCGTTATCCAGCGTTTCGCTCATCAATTCCTCGCTGTACTTCGGATCGAGCAATTGCAGATAAGCATCGTTGTCAAGCGTGATCGGATTCTCTTCTTCCGTCACAATCTGGTGGGAAGCGAAATCCTGCTCGGTGGCCAGGGCGCGGCCTTCCACCACAGCGTCGGCAATCTTCGAGGTGAAGAGCTTGATGGCGCGCAGCGCGTCGTCGTTGCCGGGAATGACGTAATCCACATCGTCGGGGTCGCAATTGGTATCCACCACCGCAACGACAGGGATGTTCAACCGGCGGGCTTCCTTCACGGCGATCGATTCCTTCGAAGAATCGACCACGAAGATCAGGTCTGGCATGCCGGGCATGTCTTTGATGCCGATCAGGTTTTGGCTCAAGGCTTTGCGCTCGCGCTCCAGGCGGGCAATTTCCTTTTTCGAGCGGCTGCCCCAGGTGCCTTCCGTGGACATGGTTTCCAACTCGCGCAAGCGCTTAATGGAGCCTTTCACGGTGGCGAAATTGGTAAGCAGGCCGCCCAGCCAGCGATTGTTTACGTAGTACATCTGGCAGCGCGTGGCTTCTTCGGCAATGGCTTCCTGCGCTTGGCGCTTGGTGCCCACAAAGAGCACGTTTTTGCCCTGCGCGGCCATCTCGCCCACAAAGCGCATCGCGTCCTTGAAGAGCTTCAGCGTCTTTTGCAGATCGATGATGTAAATGCCATTGCGCTCGCCAAAGATGTATTCCTTCATCTTGGGATTCCAGCGCTTGGTCTGGTGCCCGAAGTGGACGCCCGCTTCGAGCAGTTCTTTCATGGAAATAGAAGGCATGACAAGTTTCCTGTTTCTTGATGTCCGATGTCGATGAGGCCGAAGTCTCCGCGATTAACGCTTGGAGAACTGGAAGCGCTTACGGGCGCCCTTTTGGCCATATTTCTTGCGTTCGTGCTGGCGCGGATCCCGCGTGAGGAAGCCCAGTTCTTTGAGCTTCGGACGCAGTTCCGCGTTGAATTCCATCAGCGCGCGCGCAACACCCAGCCGGGCGGCTTCTGCTTGACCCGTAAAGCCACCGCCGTCGGCAAGGATGAGAACATCAAACTTGTCGGCCGTCTCGGTGGCGAGCAGGGGTTGCCGCACGGCGGCGCGGGCCGTATCCGTGTGGAAGTAGTGCTCGAGGGCGCGATGGTTGACGGTTATTTCGCCCTTACCAGGACGCAGAAACACGCGCGCTACGCTCGTCTTCCGCCGTCCGGTTCCTAAGTATTGAGTAAAAGCCACAAAATCCTTTCTTTCTTTTCCTGCGAAAAAATGCCTTAGCTAGCGATGGCCCGCGGCTCGGGCTTTTGGGCCTGGTGCGGATGCTTGTCGGTAGCGTAAACCTTTAGTTTGCGGGCCATTTGCTTGCCCAGGCTGTTCTTGGGCAACATGCCCTTAATGGCGTGCTCAATCATGCGGGCCGGTTTGGTTGCATGCATCTTCGCGGCGCCGGTTTCTTTCAAACCACCGGGATAACCGGTGTGGTAGCGGTAGACTTTCTGCTCCATTTTGGCGCCCGTCAGGCGCACTTTCGCAGCGTTGATCACAATGACGTGATCGCCGGTGTCGAGATAGGGCGTATAGATCGGCTTGTGCTTACCCATCAACAGACGGGCGGCGTTGGAGGCCAAGCGGCCCAACGTGGCGCCTTCGGCGTCGAGGATATGCCATTGCCGTTCCATACCCTTCCCAGAGGGGACAAAGGTTTTCATAATCGTACGGGTCTTTCGAATTTTCCTTTGGATAAAGGGAGTTCGCAGGCCAACGTGCGGATACAGACGTATCGCTCGCGTTGGCAAGCCAACCTCAATAGAATAGCGCGAAGGGCGAAGGCCTGTCAAAAGGGGGTGGCTGAAGCCTGTAGGCTCAGTGATCCAGGCCATAGGCCGCCGCTGCGCCCAGGAAGTAGGCCAAAAGATCGTAAGGATCGTAAGTGCCAGGGATGGAATGCCCAAGCTGCCCCAATTCCCACAGCAAACAAAGAGCGAAAGTCCCCGCCGCCAGCCGCAAGGGCTTTTCCGGCGGCAACCCAAGATGACGAAAGAAAGTCTTCCCACGCCGGGACTCCAGATACAGCCATGCCGGGCATACAAAGTCTGCCCCGTGGGTGCTGAGCGGCCAAATGTGCACCTTCGCCATCTGCAGCCCCGCAATCAGGACAAAGAGCGCCAGCAGCAGGTAGCGGGCAATGGGCTTGGCAAGCGTTGGGGCCAAAGGCATGAGCGGCTCACGGCATAGCTGGTTTAAGGCGTGGCTGGCTTCCGGCGCCCGAAAAACGAATAGGAGGCCGGCAGTACGTAAAGCGTCAAAACGGTGGAACTAATCAGCCCGCCCACCACCACCGAAGCGAGCGGACGCTGCACCTCGGAGCCGGGCATGGTGGAAAAGGCCATCGGCAGGAAGCCAAAAGCCGCCACCAGGGCTGTCATCAATACAGGCCGCAGCCGCTGGGCACAGGCTTTTTCCACATCGCCCATTTGGTTGATGGTGCTCACCAGCACAATGCCGTTCAACACCGCCACCCCAAACAGGGCAATGAAGCCCACAGCGGCCGATAGATTCAGGTTTAAGCCGCGCAGCCAAAGCATGCCGATGCCGCCAATGGCGGCAAAGGGCACCGCACACAAAATGAGCAACGATTGGCCCAGCGAGCGGAAGGTGGCATAAAGCAGCGTCAGAATTAGCAGCAGCGAAAGCGGCAGCACCAGCGCCAGGCGGTTCGTCGCGCGGGTTTGGTTTTCAAACTGGCCGCCCCAATCGGTCCAATAGCCCGGGGGAAGGCGGAGGGCTTTTTGGATGCGGCCCTGTGCCTCGGCCACCACACTGCCCATATCCCGGCCCCGGACATTGAACTGCACCACAATTCGCTGCATCCCGTCTTCTCGCTGGATCACTTCCGCACCCCCGGCGGCATCGATCTGCGCCACTTCCCCGAGCCGTACTTTTTCGCCCCCTGGAGCCTGGATGTAAATTTGCCGCAGATTCGCGGCGCTGGCCCGGTAGCTGGCCGGAAAGCGCAAAACCAAGGGAAAGCGCCGCGTGCCCTCGATGATGTCCGCCACGCGAACCCCGCCCGTGGAAGCATCGATCGCCATTTGGAGATCCTGTATGGCCAGACCGTAGCGCGACAAAGCCGCGCGGTTAGGCTCGATGCGGTATTCGGCCACCCCGGTGATCACTTCCGTCTGCAAATCCGCCAAGCCTTGAATGCCCGCCAAAGCGCGCTCGGCCTCGGCGGCGAGAGATTCCAACTGGCTGGTCTCTTCGCCAAAGATTTTGAGCGCCACGTCAGCCTTAACGCCCGAGACAGTTTCGTCCAGGCGCATGGCCATGGGCATGGTGAAGTTAAACTCCATGCCGGGCATGCTGGCCAAGGCTTGCGCCATACGCTCCACCAGGGCCTCTTTCGCATCGGCAGCCATCCATTGGTAGGCGGGCTTTAGGTTCAGGTAGACGTCGGCCTCATAAACGCCCATCGCCTCGGTGGCGACATCCGGACGGCCCAGCTTGGTGGTGACGCTTTGCACCTCCGGAAAAGCCAACAGCATGCGCTCCACCTCGCGGCTGCCTTCCACGGAAGCAGGCACATTGATGCCGGGCAGTTTCTTGGTTTGGATCACAATCATGCCCTCATCCAGCCGGGGCATAAATTCGGTGCCAATGCGGGCCAGGCTGCCCAGCGCCACAACCAGGAGCACCAGCGCAATGCCGATGGTGGCGTAGCGAAAGCGCAAGGCCACGCTCAAACTGCGGCTATAGGCGCCATGCAGTGCCTGGTACCAACGGCTTTCGGACTCGTGCTCCGCGTGCTCCGTTTGGCCAACGCTGCCCGCCGCGGGAAAGCGCAGCGCCAAGCTGGCCAGCGCCGGCACCGCAAACAAAGCTAGCAACAGCGAGCCCGTTAAGGCCGAGACCACACTAATGGCCATGGGCCGGAACATGCGCCCCTCCAAATCTTCGAGGAAGAGAATGGGCAAATAAACCGCAATGATGATGAGCACGCCGAACAGAATTGGCCGCGCCACTTCGCGCGCGGCAGCCTTCACCTGTCCCCGCCGGATGATGTTTTCCATCATCACAACGGAGCCATCCACAATCATGCCGAAGTCCAGCGCACCCAGGCTCATCAGGTTGGCGCTGATGCCAAAGGCGGCCATGCCCAAAAAGCCAAACAGCAACGAGAAGGGGATGGTGGCCGCCACAATCAACGCCGCCCGCCAATTGCCTAGAAATAGCAGCAGCACGGCGGAAACCAGCAGCGCCGCTTCCAGCAGGTTGTTGCGCAGCGTGGTGAGCGTAATGTCAATCACCTCGCTTTGGTCATAAAAAGGCAACAGGCGCACCCCGGGCGGCAGCGGTGTTTCGGCCAGCCTTTGCTTCACGCGGGCAATGGTGTCGCGCGAGTTCTCGCCCCGCAGCATAATCGCCATGCCGCAGACGGTCTCCCGGGTATCGCGCAAAATCGCCCCTTGGCGCAGCGCTCCTTCGCGCCGCACCTCGGCAATATCCCGCAGCCGCAGCGGCACGCCTTCGTGCGAGCGCAACACGGTGGCAAGAATCTCCTGCGGATTGCGGAAGCGGCCCAAACCGAGAATGTTGTATTGCTCGGCCTGGTGCTCCACGAAGCCCCCGCCAAAGCTCGCATTGCTGCGGGCCAACTGGTCCACCACCTCTTCCACCGTCAGCCGGTAGCGGGCCAAAAAGATGGGGTCAATTTCCACAGTGTATTGCTGCGAGAAGCCACCCCAGCTATTCACTTCGTTCAAGCCCCGCACGGTGCGCAGCTGCGGCCGGATCACCCAGTCCTGCAGCGTTTTGCGGTCCATCAGCGAGAGCTCGCCCCCTTCGATGGTGTATTGGTAAATTTCCCCGAAGGCCGTGGCCACCGGCCCCAGAACCGGGTCCAGCCCCGCCGGCAGCCGCGCGGCGGCTTCGCGCAAGCGCTCGTTAATCAATTGGCGGGCAAAGTAGCGGTCGACGCTGTCGTCCATGACGATGGTCACCAAAGACAGCCCCAGCTTGGACACCGAGCGGAGTTCCACCATGCGCGGCACGCCCATTAGCGCTGTCTCAATGGGGTAAGTCACCAGCCGCTCCACTTCTTCGGGCGACAGCGGACCGGCTTCGGTAATTACGGTGACCTGGTTATTGGTGAGGTCCGGAAAGGCGTCGATCTGCAGGTTTGCGGCAGTATAAAGGCCAGCACCGGCCAGAATGGCCAGCGCGACGAAAACCAGCCAGCGATTCTCCGGCGAGTCTGGCGTGTCAGGCATCGGCTTAGCGGGAAGCTTCCTTCAGCAGTTCGCCCTTCAGCGCGTAAGACCCATTGGCGGCCACCCGGTCGCCCTCCGCGAGACCAGCGCGCACCAGCGCCAAGCCATTGCGCACCTCCACCTCCACAGTCCGCGGCGTAAACTCGCCCGCCTTCGTTTCGAGGAAAACCACCGTTTGGCCGTCTAGGTTTTGCAAGGCGCTTTCGGGAACAATGAGTTCTGTAGCCGTCGCCAAGGGAACGCGCACCGTCGCCAGCATTTCGGGCTTCAAGGCGCCCTGGCTGGCCAGCTCCAGGCGCACTTGCAAGGTGCGAGTGTCGGGGTCGATGGTATCGCCCAGCCTCACAATGCGCGCCGGAAAGCGCCGGCCGGGGTAAGCGCGCACTTCGACTTCCGCCTTCGCCCCCACACGCAAGCGCGGCAAGGCCGATTCCGGAAAACTCGCCAAACACCACAAGCGCGAGGGATCGGAAATCACAAAGGCTTCCTGGCCAATGTTCACCACCGTGCCGGGCGTAATGCGCCGGGCCACGATAATGCCGCTGGCGGCGGCCTTAACGGGCACGAGCTCATCTTCTTCTTCGTGCTGAGCTTCGCCGGAGCGCGCTTCCTCTTCGAGCGCGGAAGCAGCCGCGGCGGGAATTTCGAGGAATTCTTCGAGGTGCGCCACTTCTTTGTCGACACTGGCCCGCGCTACCCGCACCAACGATTCCGCCGTGCGTCGCTCCAGCACCGCCTGTTCGAATTGCGCCTCGGAAATTGCCTTCAATTCCAGCAGCCGGCGCATGCGGGCCTCCGTGCGGCGGGCCTGTTCGAGGGCCGTGGTGGCGCGATCCCGTTCGGCCATGGCTTGGCGCAGCAGCGCCTTGGTATCGTGTACGTCGTGGGTGTGCATGCGCGCCAGCAATTGCTGCGCTTCCACGCGGTCCCCGGCCTTAGCGTAGACGTGCATCACGCGCCCGGTGGCCACAACGCCCACAGAAACCGTGTGGTCCTCGCTCCAGGTGAGCTTGCCCGGAGCCTCAAGAGCGCCGCCAACGGCTTCCCGCCTTACTGTAACCACTTCCACGCCCGCGTGGCGCAGGGCAGCGGGGCTGAGCGCGACAGGGCTGAGCGCGACAGGGCTGGAGGCGACAGGGCTGAGCGCGGGGGGCGCGGCCGCGGTTGAACTCTGTGGCTTGGCCATCTCCGGGGCCGCAGGTTTGCCGCATCCCCACTGCAAGAGCGCCGCGACCAATCCCAAAAGAAGAATCTGATTCATGGCAATACTCCCAACACCGCTTCCCGCGCGGCTTCCGCCTGGCGAAGTGCCAGCAGAGAATCCAAATAAACTTGGCGCGCGTCCAGCAAATTCCGCTGCGCGTCCAGCAAACGCAGCAAATCCGCGCCCCCCAAGCGGTAAGCCTGCTGGGCAAGGTCGGCCAATGATTGGGCCCGCTCCTGCAAAGGGCGGGCGAAGGTTTCCACCTGCTGGCGGCGCACGCTTAACTCCTGCTCGGCGGCGCGAAATTCCGCCCGCAACAGGGCCTGCGTGGCGCTTTCGGCGCTCTGGGCCAAGCGTTGCTCCGCCCCGGCGCTGGCAATGTTGCCCTGATTGCGGTTGAACAAGGGCAATGGCGCCTGCACGCCCCAAATCACCGTATCGAAGTTGCGCGAGCGCTTGTAGCCCGCTACACCGTCAAAATTTGGCTGGGCGAGGGCGGTTTCGAGCGCCATTTGCGCTCCGGCCAGCACCACGAGTTGGCGGGCCAATTGGGCCTCCGCCCGGCGCTCCCAAACTTGGGCAAACTCGGCCGGGTCCGCCACTTTGGCAACCTCCTCCAGCGGATTCGCCAGCTCAATGGCCCCAATTTCCGCCCGCCCCATTTCTCTCTGCAAACGAATGGATTGGCGCTCCCCATCGGCCTCCGCTTGGCGCGCCAACAGCGATAGCCGCTGCTGCTCCAACTCCACGCGCAACAGGTCCGCCTCCGCCATGGCCCCCTCGCGTACTTGGTCCCGGTGGTAAGTCACAATCAGCGCCAGTTCCCGCAAGGATTGCTCCAGCATCTGCTGGCGGGCGCGCGCCCCCGCGGCGTCCCAATACGCAGCGCGCACCCGCGCGGCAATGGATTGCTTTTGCTGCAGCAGCTCAATTTCCCCGCGCCGCTGCTGGGCAAGGGCAAGCTCGGTGCGCCGGGCGCGCTTGGCGGCGGTCTCGAAGGTTTGCTGCAAATAGAAAAAATGGTCAGCGTCCTGCCAGAATCGGTGCCCCGGGTTGCTCCAAGCCCGAAAATCCTCTGTCTGGTAAACGAGCAACGGATTGGGCCGCAGTCCCGCTTGCTGGCGCTTGCCTTCCAGCGAAACAACGCGGGCTGAGGCTACGGCCAAAAGCGGGTGTTGGGTGAGCGCTTCGGCGAGGGCGGCTTCGAGCGAGAGGCGATCAGCGGCCAGCGCGGGGCGGAGCAAAGCCCCCGCCAGCAGCACAACTAGAACGGAAGTTCCCGGATATACCCTCATGAACTCCCTTGAGTGTAATGCCCTTGCCGAGCCGGTTGGAATTGAAACTGAGATGCCAGCGCCTCCTATCGTTTACGGTGCAATTCGAGCAATTTCGGTGACATTTGCAACTGAGAAATTCCGTGGAGATTTTCCGCGGCATCAGCGGGGCGAAGGGAAAAATGCACAATGGCAATATGGCGTGGATCTTTGTGGCGGCTTTGGGCTTAGGGTTGGGGGCTTGGCGGGATTGGCGAAAGGCGGCGTTGGCCCTGGCGTGGTTTGCGGCCTTTCTGGCCACCAACAACCGCGAACTGTATTTTCCCTTCGCCATGCATTGGGCCCTGCTGTTGGGCCTGTTGGGCAAGCCTTTCTGGCGGATGGGCTTGGTGGTGTTGGCTTTCTTCGGGGTCAGAATTGCGCAGGAAGCGAGCGCCAGCGTGTTGGCCGTAGAGGGGTTAGTGAGCGTGGTGGCTTTGGGGGGGCCGCTCTTGTGGTGGGGACGGGGAGAGGCAAGCGGACAGCGGAGCTGGATGACTCTGGGCGCGGGCCTTGCCTTAGCCTACTTCGGACTATTCGTAAATTAATTACTGTCGCCGGCAACTACAGCGTCGTCGCCCGGCAGGCTCAACTTTGCTTCGTACTTCGGGCCTAGGCCAAGCAGGATCAGCATCTTCGAATCCAGCTTGCCATCGACGCGCACATTGTGTTGCGCTTCCATCTTCTTGAGCGCTTCTACGCTCGCCGCATCCCAGGTGCCCGTTGGTTCGCCGGCAAGGTAACCGCGTTCAATGAGCGCGCTTTGGACCAAGCGGAGACGCTCAGCGGAGGGGGACATGGGGCGGGCCGCCAGGCTGGCACGCGAACGGCGAACTGGCTTGCGGCTTGTACTGGCTTTGCGCGTGGTGCTTTTCACTCGCACCTTGGTTGCCGCGGCTTTGGCCTTACTCGTAGGCTTCTTGGCAACTACCTTCTTCGCGGGGGCCGCCGCAAACCCATTCAGTGCCAGAAACAGGCAAAGAACGAGGGTGGTCAAAGCTGGACGCGTAACCATCCCTACACAATACCAAAAATGGAAGGAAAAAAAGCTAGCCCTAGGGCTGGGGTGGGGATGGGGGTTTCGGGGGCTCGATGCTAGGGTTGGTATCGGGCTTGGTGCCGGTTTTGTCGTCGGGTTTCTTTTCGTCTACCACTTCGCCGAAGGTGATGGCGGATTCTGCGCCAAAGCGCTTGTAATCCTGGTAGCGGATGGTCAGCTTGATGGGCACCGTCGAGTTCTCAAACACTAAGGTGTCCTCGGAGCTGGTGTAAGTGGGGAACCAGTACTTGCCATCAATTTGTTCGCGATAGGTTTCAAACTTCGGGTACTGCGAATTGGCGTTGCGCTTAATGCCCATCGGGCGGCCGTAGGTCTTCACAATCTGGAGGTCCGTATCGTCAACCCAGGCAATGCCGGAAAAATAGCGCTGTCCCCGGCGGATGACCTTCGGCTTAATGGAAAAGACATAGCAGGGCACTTCGTCCACTTGCTCGTGGCCCAGGTAATCCACCTGGTATTGGTCCAATTCCTCCAGCGTCAGCACGAAGGGCAGGGTATTGCGCATGTCCTCCAGGTCTTCCGGTTCGAGCAGCAGGTTTTTCAAGCTGTTCGGCGGCGCCCAAGTGACGCGCTCCACGCGCTTGCCCTCGGCGAAGGCCCAATCGGCGTTCATCTCAAAGCGGCCAATGATGCGCGAGCGGCCACTATCGAACTCGTGCATGCGGGTGGCTTGCTTATAGATGTAGCTTTCGCGCGCCTTCGCGAATTCGCTTTCCTTGGCGGCAAAGCGCTGGATAATCTGCTGGATTTCCGCGGGCGAGGGGTCCGGCAGCGTAGCGGCGGGCAGCATTAGGGCGAAGGCCAGAACAAGAGTGATACCGAGGACGCGCATGCGATTACTTTAATAGATGTTTCGCGATGACGGCGCGTTGCATGTTTGAGGTGCCCTCGTAGATGCGGCCGATTTTGGCGTCGCGGTACAGCTTTTCCACCGGGTAATCTTTCGAATAGCCAAAGCCGCCAAAAATTTCGACGGCGCGGCTGGCCACCTGTTCGGCGATCGTGGAGGCGAAGTATTTCGCCATGGCGGCTTCCTGGACGAAAGGGCGGCCCTGATCCCGCAGCCGTGCCGCATGGTAAACGAGGTGGCGCGCGGCCTCAATTTCCACCGCCGAATCCGCCAGCGGATACTGCACGCCCTGAAACTCCGCAATCGCTTGGCCAAACTGCTTGCGCTCCTTCGCGTACTTGACGGCGTGGGCCAGCGCCGCCTCCGCCAGGCCCAGCATCTGCGCCCCAATGCCGATGCGGCCCTCGTTCAGCGTTTCAATCGCAATTTTGTAGCCCTGGCCCAAGGGACCCAGCAGCTCGCCCTTGGCCTTATTGAGAACCACTTCGCAAGTAGAGGAGGCGCGGATGCCCAGCTTGTCCTCCTTTTTGCCCAGGCTCACTTGGTCGCGCTCCACCAGGAAGCAACTGATGCCCTTGTAGCCGAGGGCGGGGTCGGTGGTGGCAAAGACCAGGAAAAGGCCGGCTTCGAGAGCGTTGGTGATCCAGAGCTTTTGGCCGGCAATTTCGTAATCATCGCCCGCGGTGCTGGCCCGGCACTGGAGCGCGAAGGCGTCCGAACCGGAGGCGGCCTCGCTTAGGCAATAGCTGCCGACGGTATTGGTGGCCAATCGCGGCAGGTAGCGCTGCTTCTGCGCCTCCGTACCCCAGCGCAGCAGCGCATTTACCACCAGCGTGTTTTGGACATCTACAATCACGCTGACGCCCGGGTCCACCTTGGCCAGCTCTTCCACGGCGTTGATGCTGTCAAAAAAAGTGCCCCCCGCGCCGCCGTATTGCTCAGGGATTTCAATGCCCATCAAACCCATGGCAAAAAGCTTGTCCAGCAGGCCCGGCGCCAGGCGGGCGTGGTGGTCCATGTCGCGCACGTGGGGGGCAATTTCCGCGGCGGCAAACTCGGCGATGGCTTGGCGGAAGAGGCCTTCGTCGGGGGAGAGATCGGCGGTAAGGCCGTCAGATTGGCGGCGAGCATCCATGTTATGCACTATGACATGGGTGCGGGGGGGGGATTGCGGGAAGCTGAGTCATTGCTACGTAAATCCCCGATAGCAAGCACATCTCTTCTAGGCTATCCTTCTATGGATATGGACGCATCGTTTCGCAGACAGAAGCCCTTAGTTTTTTGGGCAATGATGCTGTTGGTTCACATTGGAACAACCAGCATCGTTCTGCTTCTGTTCGAAATTTTGGATAGCGAAAGAAGTTCAGAGATTGAGAATCTCGCGATCCGCATTGCAACCATATCTCTTACCGTCTTTCTGGCGACAGTTGTGGGGGAACGTATACGCTCCAGGTCTTTACCGCGCTCCAAGTAGCGGAGAACCAAAAATTTCGGGTGTGACGATTTGGCTTGAGGAACCGTTGCCGCATGTCCAGAGCATTCGGCTATGCTGTGGGAATGGAGCTGATCTTTGAGATTCGCGATGCGGAGGAAGGTGGCTATTTCGCCCGCGCCCTCGGCCATAGCATCTTCACCCAAGCCGACAGCTGGGAAGACTTGCGGGCAAATTTATTGGAAGCTGTTGCCTTGCATTTCGAAGATGCTGAAGCAAGCCCCAAGCTTGTTCAGATGCATTATGTGAAGGATGAGCTAATTCCCATGGAAGCCGCGTGAAACTGCCGCGCGGGATTTCCGGGGATCGCCTTATTCGCGTTCTGCAACAGATGGGGTATGAAATAGTCCGGCGGAAGGGCGGTCACGTCCGGCTTCATCATCCCGGACCACCCGCTCATCGTGTGACCGTGCCGCTGCATTCCTCGCTGAAGGTAGGGACGCTCCATGCCATTTTGGTCGAAGTCTCCCAGCAACATTCCACGACTGTAGAGGCGCTCGGGCAAGAGCTCTAAACAAGGCCAGCGGCGTGGTTCGCCTGATCCAGGCAATGAGGCTGCTTTGCCCCCCTCCCACGGTCAGCCCCACGGTCAGCGGATCGAAAACAAAAATTGTTGAAATGTTTTTTTGACTTGCGTGACCGCGGGATGATACTTGTCAAACCATGGCTGATGAATTGGATGCGCATTGGGTAAGCGGAGTGTGGGCGGCGACACTGACGCCGCGGGAGAATAACGGCGCGTTTGCGGCCGGTGGGTTTCAAAAAATGGTGGAGGCGCAGGCCGCCGCGGGCCTCGCGGGGTTAGTGGTGAACGGGGCAACGGGCGAATACGCGGGCACAAGCCTGGGCGAGGTGCACCAGCAGATGGAAATTGTGCGCAGCAGCACGAAGCTGCCGCTGGTGGTGGGCGTGGGCGGTGCGCGCTTTGACCAATCGCAGGCCCTGGCGCGGCTGGCCGAAGAGCAAGGTGCAGTTGCTTTGCTTCTACCGGTGCCGCATTTCTTCCGCTACGGGGCGGAAGACGCGGTGGCCAATGCCGAGGCGTTGGCCGAGGCGACGCGCTTGCCCATCTTGCTTTACCAATTGCCCGCTTTTACGAGCGGCTACGCGCCGGAGGCCGTGATGGCGCTGGTAGAAGGCTGCCCGGGGGTGCGTGGCATCAAGGACTCGAGCGGCAGTTTGGACCTGCTGCGCCGGTTGAAGACGGAGGCCCCCGCTTGGCGCAGGATTGTGGGCCACGACGGCGTGCTGGTGCAAGCCATTCGCGAGAATTTGGTGGAGGGCGTGATTAGCGGCATTGCTTGCGGCGCGCCAGAGCTGTCGCTCGCGGTTTGGCAGCAGAAACCGGGCGCGGCGGATTTGCTGGAAGAGCTGTTGCGGCACTTTGAGGGGGTGCCGACGCCGTGGGTTGTCAAATGGATTGTTGAAGTTAGGGGCTGGTTTGGGGCACAACACGCGGCGCCGCTGGGTCCGGGGCGGAGAGAACAAAAGGCGGAGTTTCAGGCTTGGTGCGCGGGCTGGTGGAACCGGGTGAAAGCGCTCTAAAAATAATTTTCGTGCGTGGTGGACCAAATGCGTCCTGTATGATAATTTGAAACTTGGTTGCATTATGGCGACGTTGGTGATGACCCGGACAATCTGCTGTGAGAGCTTCCGTACGAGCGGAGTACGGTGCGATATTTGCCCCTGTCGGCCCGAAAACCGCGAAGCGGCGCGGCAATGCGAACAGATGTGCGAGGCCATGGGGGCGCGGCTGCGGGGCGGACGCGGAGGGCTGGTGTCGCCCTTCGCGCAAGCCAATGCACAACTGGTACAAGTGAATCGCTAGTTCGCGGCAATTAAATCGGTGCGCGAAAAGTCTGTTCCTTTGAACAGAATGGGTTCGCGTAGGCTTTTGGCCAGGGCGTAGGCAAAACAATCGCCGAAGTTGAGCGCCGCGGGGTGGCGGCCTTTCCCAAAGAAATCGAGGGCTTGGCGCGCTAGTTTGGCTTGGGCAAAAGTGACAGGCTCAACCGTAATTTCAAACTCTTCGAGGAAGGTGTCGAGCATGGCGCGCCGCACCATTCCGCCTTTCCCATCGATCACCATCGCGCATTCCAGGTAGCTTGCCGCAGACAAACGAGAGATGGGAGAACGGTGCAGAATGTTGGCGAACAGCCTTTCCTCGGGCTCCACCATCAAGATGGCCAAAACAGCTGAGGTATCAACTACCATGGACGACCTACTTGGGTAGACCGTCTTCGCCGTAAAGCATTGTTGTGTGGTCAGAAGAATGGAAATCTTCGCCCGCTGCAGCCTTGAAGCGCCGGGCGAAGGCCATGATGCGCTCGGCTTTGGACAGCGGCGCACGCTTTTCCTTTTCCTCCCGCAGGCGGTTTTCGAGGGCGAGAATGACGGTGGTGGTCAGGGATTCGCCCGTCAGCGCCGCCAGTTCGGCGGCGAGTTTGTGGGCTTGCGGGTTTTTGATGTTCAGGCTCACGAGAATGGTAGAACTACTAGGTAGAATAGCAGAATTCCGGGCGGGTGGAAGGGACTGGGACCTGCGCCGCCCAAGGACTAAGGTTGTTCGGGGCCTAAAGATCGGGCGAAATTCCGCCGAAATCCGTCATGGAGGAATTATCTTTCGATGCTGCGCGCTGCCATGATTGGGCCGGAAACGGTTTTCGAGACGGACCTGCTGCCCTATTTACAGAACATTCGGGGCTTGAGCGGGGTGAAGGTGCTGAACCGTTACCCGTCGGACCAGGAACTGGAGCGCTTCATCCGGGCCACCTTCCCGCGGCTGATTTTCCTTTCCATGCGGGACTTGAAGAAAGCGGAATACATTGCGCGCTGGGTGCGGCAGTTTGCGCCGGGTACCCAATTAGTAGGGGTGGCGGACAACTGCGGCAACGAGATTCTACGGGCGGCGCTGCGGGCTGGTTTGTTGGAGTGTTTGGCGCTACCGCTGGATGCGGCGCACCTGGGCGAAGCCATTGATGCGGCGGAAAAGCTGTTGGCGCAATCAACCGACGAATTCCCGAACCGGGGCCGAGTGCTGAGCTTCTTGCCGGCCAAGCCCGGCGTGGGCGCCTCCACCATTGCGTTGAATACGAGCTTGGCGGTTTCGCACCTCTCTTCGGGGCGCGTGCTGCTGGCGGATTTTGATCTGAACCTGGGCCTGCAGGGCTTTATGTTGAAGCTGGACCGTGTGCACTCCGCGCAGGAGGCCGGCGAGCATGCCCACCACATTGACGCGGATATTTGGGAGGCGCTGTTGGTCAGCAAGGGGAAGCTGGATATTCTCGGTTCCGGCTACATGTCCCCGGGCCAGCGTATTGAAACCGGGGCGGCGCGCGATTTGCTGGGCTTCTGGCGCAGGAATTACGAGCTGGCTTGCCTGGACCATTCGGGCAACATGGAGCGCTATTCGATTGAGCTCCTGATGGATAGCGAGGAGATTCTGCTCGTTTCGACGCCCGAGATTGCGCCTCTGCACCTGGCCAAGACGAAGGTGAACCAACTGCGGGAATATGGCCTGCACGAGCGGGTGAGCCTGGTTTTGAACCGGGTTTCGCGCCGCGATACGATGACGAAGGAAGATGTGGAGGCCGCCGTGGGGGTGCCGGTGGTGATGCAGATTCCGAACGACTACGCGAAGGTGGAACTGGCTGTGCGCAAGGGCACGGGCGTGGATCCGGAAAGTCCGCTGGGCCGGCGTTACGAAGCGCTGGCGAGCCTGTTGCTGAAGGGCAAGGCGCGTCGGCCGGTGGAAAGTGCGGAGCCGCCGGCGAGCAAGGTGCGGAACATCCTCCAACTGGACGGCTTATTTTCCCGGCAAAAAGCGGGCAGCCGCTAAGCGTAAGTTTTCGCTCATACTTCCGTCCCCGCCACCGATAAGGCCAACAGGAGGCGATAAGCCACTTGTTGCGCATAGCGGTAATTGGACAGGAGCCGGAAGCGGGCTCGCAATTGATTCCTTTGTTGAAGGAATTAACCGGGCAGGACCATATCCGGCTGTTGGGGGACTATCCGGACGGCGACACGTTGGAGCGCTTTATTCGCGCCTCTTTTCCGCGTTTGCTGGTGGTGTCGCTCGAAGACGCGAAGAAGGCGGAGTATATTGCCCGATGGATGAAGCAATTTGCGCCGGGAACGCAAGTGGCGGGAATGGCGGGAAATTGCTCAAAGGACGTTTTGCGGACGGCCTTGCGCAGCGGGATGCTGGAATGTTTGTCGATTCCCTTTGAGCGGGCGGCGGTAGAGGATTTGTTGCGTTTGGCGGCGCAGAACCTGGAGCATGCGCCGCTGGACAATTTTCCTCGGGGGAAGGTAATCAGCTTTTTACCGGCCAAGCCCGGGGTAGGTGCCTCGACGGTGGCCATGAATACGGCCTCGGCCATTGCCGAAAGGTTGGAGGGCGATGGGGCAAAAGGCGTGCGCAGCGACCGGGTGCTGCTGGCAGATTTTGACCTGAACACCGGTTTGCAGGGTTTTCTTCTGAAGATGGACCGCGTGCGCTCGGCGGCGGAGGCCGGCGAGCATGCCCACCATATGGACGAAGACATTTGGGGTGGGCTCGTCACGCCGCGCGGAAATCTTGATCTGTTGGGCTCCGGCTATGTGAATCCCGGCGCGCGGGTAGACCCGGGTGCGGTGAAGACGCTGATTGAGTTTTGGCGGCGCAATTACGGAGCGATTTGCGTGGACCATTCGGGGAACCTCGAGCGCTACTCGATCAATCTGTTGATGGAGAGCGACGAAATCCTGTTGGTGGCGACGCCGGAGCTGGCGCCCTTGCACCTAGCCAAGGCGCGCTTGGCGTTGCTGCGGGAATACGGGCTAATGGACAAGGTTTCCTTTGTAGTAAACCGCGCCAACCAGCGCGATGCCGTGACGCGCGAAGCTTGCGAGCAGAGCGTGGGCGTGAAGGTGAAGCAATTCCTGCCCAACGACTATAAGCGCTTGGAGACTGCCCTTTATAAAGGTACGCACGTGGATTGGGATTCGCCCTTAGGCCAGAGTGTGCAGCAGCTCTCGCGCTGGCTGGTGCCGCAAACGAAAAATGTAGAAGCTCCCTTAACCGAAAAAACGTCAGGATTCGATTTGAGCTTCCTGTCGCGCATCTTCGCGCCAGGGGCTACGAACGAGGCAGCAAGGCCTGAAACACCAGCCGATAAAATTCCGGATGCGAACCCCACGTCTGTCCGGTGATGATTTGCCCATCGCGGACGGCCTCCGGTTGGCACCACGTGCCGCCGGCTTGTTCCACCTCGAGGCGAACATGCTCGTAACAAGTAACCTGCCGGTCTTTTACGAGGCCCGCGGCGACCAGCACTTGAATGCCATGGCAGAGGGCGAGAATCAACTTGCCTTGCGCGGCCATGGTTCGCACTAAGTCGAGCAGTGGCGCGTGGTGGCGCAGGTATTCCGGGGCGCGGCCGCCGAGAATGAGAATGGCCGTATAGTCGTCGGCCTTGGCGTCGGCAATGGCCAGGTCGCTGGTCCAGCCATAGCCGGGGCGTTCGACATAGGTATCCCAACCGGGTTCGAAATCGTGCATCACCAGGTGCAGGCGGCGCACGCTGGGGGCGGCAACCTGGGCTTGGATGCCGGCTTCGGCAAAGCGGTGGATGGCGTAGAGGGTTTCGTAGCTTTCCCCGGCGTCGCCCGTTACTAAAAGCACGCGATGTTCCATCAGCTAAAAGTCTAGCGGACGATTCTGCTGGCTGCCCGATACACTATCGGTTTGCTGAAATTTCGCATTGCGCCGCGCTGGTGGGTGGTGGGGGTTTTTTACCTTTCCAGCACCTTGAACTACTTGGACCGCCAGCTGCTGGGCGCACTCGCTCCGGCCATCCAGGAAGAATTTCATATCAACAACGAGCAATACGGCTACATCCTGTCCGTTTTTGCCATTGTGTACATGCTGTGCTCGCCGCTGGCGGGTTGGATGCTGGACCGTTTGGGCCTGAACCTGGGCAGCGCGTTGGCCGTAGGCTTGTGGAGCGCGGCGGGCTTGGCGCGCGGCTTTACGCAAGGCTTGCCCTCGCTGATTGGGGCGCACACGCTGGTGGCGGTGGGCGAGGCTGCCGGGATTCCCGCCACGGGCAAAGCCGCGCAGACTTACCTGAAGCAGGAAGAACGCGCGCTGGGCAGTTCGATGTCGCAGTTTGGGCTCACCATCGGGGGCATGCTGGCCAGCTGGTTGGCGGCGTGGTCTTTGGCGCACGGAGGGTGGCGCAGCGCCTTCCTCTATGCCGGTTGGATAGGTTTTCTGTGGATCCCGCTTTGGCTTTGGGCGAGCCGCAAAGCGCCAGTGCAGGCGGCGCCAGTGGAGAAGGCGAATGTCGACGTGAAGGCGATTTTGGGCAAAGCGCAGACTTGGGGCTTTATTGGGGCCAACATTCTGAGCATGACGATTTTTTCCCTTTGGGCGGGCTGGACCGTGGTTTATTTCCGGCGCGTCTTCGGGCTGACAACGATTGAGGCAAACCAATTTGCGCCCATTCCGCAGTTCTTGGGCTATACAGGTTCGTTGGTGGGGGGAGCGGCGAGTATGCTGTTGATCCGGCGCGGGTGGGAACCGCTGCGGGCGCGGCGGCGCGTGTGTTTGGTGGCGGCGTTGGGGATGTTGGTGACAGCGCTGGTTCCGCTGGCGGGGACGCCTTGGCAGGCGGTGGGGATGATCGCGCTATCGAGCTTCGCTTCAGCGTTGTGGGGGGTGAATTTGTATACGATGCCGCTGGATGCCTACGGGTCCAGCCGGGCGGCGTTCGCCGTGTCGCTGCTGACGGCGGGATATGGTTTGTTGATGGTTGTCATCAGCCCGTGGATTGGGCGCGAAGTGGACCGCCTGGGCTTTGAAACGGTGTGCCGGGTACTGGCATTTTGCCCCCTCATTGGCTACGGGCTACTGGAGCTAACCAAGGAGAGGAAATAGCGGGATGGGGCTGAATACGGGGCGGAGTACGGGGCGGCGGCGCTACGTCTTGGTATTCGCCAACGGACCCGAAGCGCGGGTCCGGGCGATGCAGGCGGAAGTGGAGGCCTTGTTGCCCGGCTATGAGCACCATCTGCTGCGCGAAGGCAGTTGGCTGGAACTGATCGAGCGCTTTCCGCCCTTCACCATTGCGCACACGGCGGCCTTGCTGGGTGCGGGGACGGATGCCGCCTTGCGGCGGACGGCGCTGGCGCTGGCCCCGACGCGCCTGTTGGCCTACGACGAGCGGGGCGACCGCTTGCACTTGCACCCGCGTTGGCCGCTCAAAAGCGCGCTGTTTTGGCACGGGGTACCGGTGAGCCGGGTGGGGTGGCGGCCTTGGCGCGACGAAACGATTCATTACAAGGAAAAGTGGGAATTCGCGGGGAAGGCGCAAGCTGCGGGGCCGCGGGTGGCGCTGCTAAGCCCGTATTTGCCGTGGCCCTTGGCGCATGGCGGCGCGGTGCGGATTTATTCCCTGTTGAAGGAAGCAGCAGGGGAGGCGCGGGTGCATTTGTTCGCTTTTTTGGAGGAGGGGGAAGCCCCGGAGCCCGGTCCGCTTTTGGATTTCTGTGAACGCATTACGCTGGTGCGTAAGCCGAAGTACGGCCGGTGGAGTTGGGCAAGTGCGCGGCCTGCGGCGGTGGAGGAGTTTCGCACGCCAGCAATGGAGGCGGCTTGGGCGGGGGTGGCTGCGGCTAGGGAAGTGGATGTGCGGCAAGTGGAGTTTACCCAATTGGCCAGCTACGGGGGGGATGTGCTGGTGGAACACGACATTACGATGGACTTGGCGCGGCAGGAGTACGAGCGGCGTAAAAGTGGAACAGCGTGGTGGGATTGGTGGCGCTGGCGGCGCTATGAGGAGCGCGTTTTGGGCGAGTACCGGGCTGTGGTGGTGATGAGCGAGAAGGACCGTGCGCAAGTAGCGCACCCCAACTCACATGTATTGGCAAACGGCGTGGACCTGGAGCGTTTCCAGCCGCGGGCGGGTGAGGAGGACGGCCATCTGCTTTTCCTGGGGAGTTTCCGGCACTATCCCAATGCCCTTGCTTACCGGTTTTTGGCCGAAGAGCTTTGGCCGCGCTTGGGCGAAGGCTGGCACTTGACTGCCATTGCGGGCCCGCAGCCGGAGCAATACTATCCCTTTGGCCGCATTCCCAAGCCGCCGGGCGTGGACTTGCGCGCCTTTGAGCCTAGGGTGGAGGATTGGTACGCGCGGGCACAGATTGTGGTGATTCCGACGCCGGTTTCAGCCGGAACGAACATTAAGGCGCTGGAGGCGATGGCCTGTGGCAAGGCGATTGTTGCAACGCCGAGCGGGGTGAACGGCTTGGGGTTAACGCACGGGCGCGAGGTTTGGATTGCCGAGGGGGCGGCGGAATTTGCCCGGGCTTGCGAGCAATTGAGAAGCGATTCGCAGTTGCGGCAAAGCTTGGGCCAAGCGGCGCGGGCAAAAGCGGAGGCGGAATTTGGCTGGCGGGCGATTGCGGCGCGGCAGGTGGAACTATGGAAGCAACTGGCCTAAGCTACCGAGCGTTGTTGCAGACAGAGGTGCCGGCGCTGGCGGAATTGCTGGCCTGGGCGCCGGAGGCGGCGAGTTGGGCGGATGGTTATCCGGGGGTGGTGGCTTGGCTGAAATTGGAGGAGGGCGAGCGGCCGGTGGGCTTTTTGCTCTACCACTTGGTGGCAGGCGAGGGCGAGATTCTGAATCTGGCGGTGGCGCCGGCGTTGCGGCGCCAGGGGGTGGCGCGGGAATTGTTTCGCCAAGTTAAGGGCTTGGCGGCGGTTTGGCACCTGGAGGTGCGGGAATCAAATGCAGCGGCGCGGGCCCTGTACCGCAGTCTGGGGTTTGCGGAGGTGGGACGGCGGGAGCGCTATTACCTGGACGGGGAGGCGGCGCTGTTATTGACCCTAGGCCCCACCCTCGGCGAAGCGGGCAAGGAAAGCGGGGTCTAAGAAGGGGTCGTCCGTGGCTTTGCGCCAATCGAGAAGGGCGGCCTGCAGGCGGCGAAGGGTGCGCGCGTGTTCGGGGCGGCCGGCGAGATTGTCGAAAGCAATGGCGTCCTGCTGGGTATCGTAGAGCTCATATTCCGGCGGATCGGCAAAGGTGTCGAAGGCTTTGCGGACGCCGGTGCCGTTGAAGCGATCGAGGCGCGAGAGGCGGTAGGCGGGGTCGCCATCAATGCCGGTGGAGGGCTTGGCTTGGCCGGCGCGGAGATTGTGAATGATCTGGAAGCGCTGGTCGCGCAGGGCGCGGCGGGGGTAGAAGGGGCGGCCGCCGTGGAAGTGGAAATCCGCGCCGAGGTATTGGCGCCAGGGTTTTCCACCCAAGGCAAGGCGCAGGCTTTCGCCGTGCATGCGGTGGGGGGCGGGAAGACCCGCGGCATCGAGCAGCGTGGGCATAATGTCGACGGTGGACACCAACTTGGGGCTGACGGTGTTGGGCCGGGTGACGCCCGGCCAATGGAGCATGTAGGGCACGCGAAGCCCGGCTTCGTAGACCGTGGTTTTGCCGCGGGCAAAGGGCGGGCCGTGGTCCCCGCAGAAGACAATGAGGGTATTGTCGGCTTTGCCGCTGGCCTCAAGCTGTTGCATCAGCATGCCAATACCGGTGTCGAGCCGCTGGACGGCGTTGTAATAGCCAGCGGTGCGGACGCGCTGTTCCGGCGTATCAATCTGCTGGAAGGGGAAGATGGTGCTTTCGCTGGGGGGCAGGGGATCTGTGGGAAGGCCCTCTACCTGGGGCGGGAAATTCCAGCCACCCGGGACGGCGGGGTTGCGGAAGGCGTGCGGATCGGTGAAGTTCACCATCAGGAAAAAAGGCTGGGATTTGGCGCTATCCATGAATTCGCGTGAGAGTTGGGTAAAGAGGCGGACGCGACGGCCTTGTTCGCGGTCGGGGCCGCGGAAATCCCACAGGAAGCTACTCTCGGGGTCTACATGGAGCTTACCGAGAATGCCAGTGCGATAGCCGGCGCGGCGCAGGACATTGGGCAATGTATTCGGACTTAAGGGTTCGTGGAGCCGGAATCCAGAACCGGTAAGGCCATATTGGCCGTTGGCATGCGGATAGAGGCCGGTAAACATGGCACTCCGCGAAGGGCTGCAGGAAGCCTGGGCGACGTAGGCAGTGGTGAAGCGGGCACCACGGGCGGCAAGGGCATCAAGGTTCGGCGTTTGGATACGATTTTCGCCGTAACAGCTGAGTTGGAGGCCAAGGTCATCGGCGGTGATGAAGAGGATGTTGGGCGGGGCCTTGGGGGATGGGGGAGTTTGGGACTGGGCAGCGAGGGGCGATAGCGCCGCCGCGCCGAGGAGTTGGTGGGCCAGGAAGTTCCGCCGGAGCATGGGATCAGGGTATAACAGGTGGGGGAAGGATAGCGGTCGATGGTAGTCGTAATTGTATTGGTATGGATATTTTTGCTCGCAGGTTCGCTTCCCCTGGCCAACCTATGGATATCGACACCTAGGACTAAGGCTATCCGCATCTTGCTTAGTGTAATGACTTTCAGTTACCTGTGGTGCTTGGTTGGTTGTTTTATCCCAACAGCACTCGGACCGCACTATTCCGACTTGCGACTCAGCATCATCAATGCAAATTTATGCCTGAGCCTAATAATGTCTGTGGCTGGGTTATGGTTAATGCGACCTAAGCGATCAGCGGTAATCATGGCAATGTGGCTGCCCACCGCTTGGCTATATATCCGGACCGTGAGCTTCATTGTTTGAGTTTTCTCGGCGCTCCAAAAGTTCAACAGTTTGGACGGAACTATTTTCGAGCCATTTCTTCCCCCCTACCGCCCTTCCGCGTACTTCTTCAGGGCCTCTCTAGGGTTTTGCGCTCCTCGGCGTTCATGTCCATGACGAGGGTAAGGAAGCGGAGGAAGGGGTTGTGAAAGGTCATTTGGGCTTGGTGGTCGATGCGGGTGCCGCTGGGACTGCCAGTGGGGATAACCGTGAAGCGTGAATCCCAGACGCCGTCGATGCCCATCATGGGGGTGAGGATTTTGCTGAGCACGCGGCGGTTGGCTTCGACCAAGGAGTGCTCCATGTCGCTGGTGGCGCCTTGGGCGGTTACGCCTGGTGCCGTGACGCGGTAGCGGAGGGGATTTTCGGAGAGAATCTGCACCTTGCCCATGTCCGGCCACCATTCCTTGGTGCGTTTGGGGTCTGCCACGAGGGGGAAAACCTCTTCGACGGGGCGGGCGATTTCGATGGAGACATTGGCAGTGTGGGCGGCGGGCCGGCTTGCGCCAGCTCCCGCAAGTGGTAGTTGATCTTTTGGCGGGGCATGGGCAGCACTTTGGCAAGACCGGCGGCGGAGTTGGGGGCGCGCTGCAGCTGGGCAAGGATGGCCTGGCGCTTGGGCTCCAGCAAAACGCTGGCGTGGGCGGGATCGCGCAGCACTTGGAGGGCGAGGGCGGCCATGGGATTGATCTAGCCACCGACAAAAAAAGTTGTCACGAAATTTTACGCAGCAAAAAACGCGTGACCCATTTGTTAGCCTGAGAGAACCTAATTCTATGTCGAACCCTCAATCCGATATTGGTCTCATTGGACTGGCCGTAATGGGCCAAAATCTTGCCTTGAACATTGCCGACCACGGCTTTGCGATTAGCGTTTATAACCGCACCACGGCCACGATGGAGAAGTTTGTGGCGGAGAACCCGTCGACGCCCGGCGGCCTGTACGGCTACCCGACGGTGGAAGGCTTTATTGCGAGTTTGCAGCGGCCGCGGAAGATCATCATTTTGGTGAAGGCGGGCGCGGGTACCGATGCGGTGATTGATTCGCTGGTGCCGCTGCTGGAAGAGGGCGACATTGTGATTGACGGCGGCAACGCGCTGTGGACGGATACCATTCGCCGGGAAGCGGCGCTGCGGGAAAAGGGGCTGCGCTTTATTGGTTCCGGAGTTTCGGGCGGGGAAGAGGGCGCGCGTTTCGGCCCTTCGTTGATGCCCGGTGGGGACCCGGAGGCCTACGAATTCCTGCGGCCCATTTGGGAAGCGATTGCCGCGAAGGTGGACGATACAACGGGTAAGCCGCTCGAAGGCGCTTCACCCGGCAAGCCCATTGTGGGCGGCGTGCCGTGTACCACTTACATTGGCCCCAACGGGGCGGGCCACTACGTGAAGATGGTGCACAACGGCATTGAATACGGCGATATGCAGATGATCTGCGAAGCCTATGCGTTGATGACGCACTTATTGGGAATGAGCGCGGCGGAGTGTGCACAAGTGTTCGCGAAGTGGAACAAGGGGGTGCTGGATAGCTTCCTGATTGAAATTACGGCCGATATTCTGGGCCAGAAGGATCCGGCCACGGGCAAGCCGTTTGTGGAGATTGTGCTGGATACGGCGGGGCAAAAGGGTACGGGGAAGTGGACCAGCACGAATGCTTTGGATATGGGTACGCCGGCGCCGACGGTGGCCGAGGCGGTGTTTGCGCGGTATTTGAGTGCGGTGAAGGAAGAGCGCGTGGCGGCAAGCGCCATTCTGAGCGGCCCGGCGGGTAGCTTTACGGCGGAAGATAAAGCAGCAATCGTGGAGGCCATTCACGACGCGCTGTATTGCTCGAAGATTTGCGCCTACGCGCAGGGCTTCCAATTGATGAGCGCGGCGCAGGTGGAGTATAAGTGGCAGTTGCCCTTTGGCGAGATTGCGAAGATTTTCCGGGGCGGCTGCATTATTCGGGCGCGCTTCCTGCAGAAGATTACGGAAGCTTACCAGCGGAAGCAGGACTTGGTAAACCTGCTGCTCGACCCCTTCTTTACCGGCGAAATCGCGGCACGGCAAGCAAACTGGCGCAAGGTAGTTGCTTTGGCGGCTACTTACGGAGTTCCTGCGCCAACCTTCTATTCCGCTCTAAGTTACTACGATGGCTACCGCAGCGCGACTTTGCCGGCCAACTTACTGCAAGCGCAGCGGGACTACTTTGGCGCCCATACTTATGAGCGCGTAGACCAACCGCGCGGGAAGTTCTTCCACCTGGATTGGCCAGAGCCCGGCCGCCCGCAGTTGGAAGTCTAAGCCCGGGGGCTTAGGCCTTCTTTGCGGGAATGATGCGCACGTCGACGGCCACTTGGTCGTCGGCGCGCCCAGTGATGCGAACGAATTGGCCCACGGCGAGGTCGGTGTGGGTCAACTTCTTTTTCGCCATGCCGATCTCGGTTTTCTTGTCCGCGCTGACGCGCATCTTCGCGTCGTAGCGGACTTCGTAAACCTTTTCCACACCCTTTTTGTTTACTTCCTTCACGACAATGACATTGGGGGTGATGTCGGTGATGGTGGCATTGACGGTTTTGGTGACCGTGAAGTTGTGTTCGAGGCCGCCACCGCTGGCTCCGTAAGAGGGGGGAGCAGAAGAGCCGCTGCCTTGGGCGAAAAGGGCGGGAGAGAGGGCGAATACGAGCGTGAGAATCGTTTTCATGCCTGCCGTTTCGCGGGCGGGCGAGGGAAAGTTATGGCAGTAATCGAAATTAATAAAAGGGCTTCCGTGGCCAAGGCCCAGGGAGGCTCTGTACCGTTCACCATGATGAACATGGCCAAGCCCATGGGGAGGCCATAAAGGACGGGTCCCCATTGCTGGCTTTGGAGGGCAAGTGGCAGAGCCCATAGGAGGTACCAGGGCATGACGGCGGGGCTGAGCAGGACAAGCGCCGAGAGCGTCCAAGCGGCTTGCGTGGATGGTTCCAGTTTGCTGCGCAAGAGGGCAAGGGCGGCCGCAAGGATGGCTAGCGAGAGGAAGGTGCGCGCAAGGCCAGCATTGCCCGTAAGCCACGAAAGGCTATAGAAGAGCGGCGCGTTGAACTGCCATCCGCTGGCGAAGGCCTGGAGCCCAGCGAGGATGTTGGCGGCGTCGCCAGCGTAAGGCAACCAAGCGAGTGCGAAGAGCGTGGCGGCCAGCAGCGAATGGCGCCAACCCAGCCAGCGCAGGAACCAAGCCGCGAGCCCCAGCGGGCTGAGCTTGAACAGCAGCGCGAGAGCATAGAGCAGACTGGCCAACCAGGGGCGGTGGAAGTTGCGGACGAGTAGGAGCAGCAATAGGCCGAGCACCGCGTCCACGTGGCCGCTGGCGGCGCCGGCTTTCAGCGCCAAGGGGTTCCAGGCGTAAAGCAAGGCCCAGGGGAGGGGAAGCAGGCCCGTGATGGCGAGGTCTGCGCCAACGCTGAGCAGCTTGGGGCCGAGGGGGCTGCCGGGCAGCAGGGCATGACAAATACGGAAGCAGGCTTGCGCGGCGGGGGGATAGACGGTAAGGAAGTCCGGGTAGTTGATGTAGGTGCGGACGAGGGTCCAGGGGCCGGCCTCAGTAAGGGAGTCTTCCGCAAGGGAATCAAGAGCCGGCGAGGAGGGTGGATGGGAATAGGGACTAAGGCCATGGGCGGCGACGTGGCCATCCCACAGGAAGCGCCAGACGTCGTGGTCGAAAACCAGGAAGCGTTGCCAGGCGCCATCGGCGAAGGAGTAACCGGCGGGGAGCAGCAGCAGCCGGAAAAGAAGCGCCGTTGCGAGGATCGTCTGGCGGGAGAAACCGTTGTGGCGCCATTGCCAAAAGAGCAGCGCGTACTGCGCGAGGTAAAGAAAAAGCCAAAGCAGGACGCTGCTTAGGGTACTGACAAAAGGATAAGTAGAAAGCAGCACGCAAGTAGCCGCGAAGGCGAGGATGCGGGCTGCCGTCACTTATAACTTCTCTACTTTTAGGTCGCGGTACTCAATCCATTTGCCAGCCTGGTGGGCTTGCAGAAGGACGTGGCCGGGGGAAAGGTGCTCCAGGTTGCTATAGTTCACGACCGTTTCGCCATTGATGCGGACACGGCAAACGTTGTCCTTCACATAAAGCTGGAAGAGAAACCATTCCTCGGGTGGGATGCGCGGGTAAGGGCGCGAACGTTGGTGTCCGTAGAGCGAGCCCGTGGGGTAAACCGCGCCTTCGACATCGTGGATCTGGATTTCGTAGCGGAAGCTTTCGTTTGTCTTGCCCCCGCGGAAAAGAACGCCGCCGTTGGAATGTTGGCTGGCGCGGATATAGGTTTGGAGGCGGAAATCGCGGTACTGTTCCTTGGTGGCCAAATAGCCCAGGCCATCCGCGCGCAGGATGGGGCCCAGGGCTTCCCAGGTAGCTTTTTCGGTGGCTACCCATTGGGCCAGGTCGGCGGGTTGCGAATAAAGGGTTTGCCAGGCTTGCCGGCCGGGCAGGCGCTGGATACGGAAGTTACGATAGCGCAGGGGATAGGAAAGGCTTTCGATGCCGAGGTGGCCTTGGCGGAGACGGTCTTGAAGTTCGGGGTGGGTGGAGACGTCGAGATCCTGCACGGGTTCCCCATTCCACCAGACTTGCAATTGAGGCCAGGCGAAGCGGATGCGGAACGCGTTCCATTCGCCTTTGCCCTTTACATTCACCTTGCGCGGGGCAACGTGGGGGAAGATGGCGCCACAGCTTTCGGCCAGCGGGGGATTGTCCACCTTGTGAAAGATGTTGATCTTGTAGCCGCATTCCTGCGGGGGCCCATATTCGGGCGCGGCAAAGTAGAGTCCGCCGTTGGCCCAGCTGCGTAAAAATACTTCGCCGGACCAATCAAAATTTTCGTAGGTTTCCGGGCTGGCCAGCCAAGCGGGAAAATTGCTGCCGGGGTGGACGCGAGCTTCCCCCTCGGCGAGCACAAAGGCGGAATCCGGCCCTTGGCGTACGTGCCACCCTGCGTAGGGGATAGCGCCAATTTCTTGCGCGAATAGCTTCCCTGTTCCCGCCGCGCCCAGTACACTGAGAAGTTGGCGTCGTCCAAACGTCAATTGCATGATTACTGAATCTAGCAAACGAAGCCCGAGCCCCTATGGAAGTCAACGTCCAGCACTTGCATACCTATTTCCTGTTCCCCTTTGCGGTGGACCGGAGCGAAGTGTTGGCCAAATTTGGCAAGATGTGGCAGGGGCGGCTTTGGATCGACGGCCTGGACGATTGGCTGCACGCTAGCCACCTTTCGGATTCCCCGATCATTGCGAACCTGGGCCGCTGGGAGCGCTCCAGCTACACGCAGTTTGACATTGAGAGCGATGCCTACCAGGACATGGTGTTCTTTCACCCCTTTGTGCGGCGGATCTTTTTCGATACCGCCGGGGTGATTAATTCCGACAACGAAGTGGAGGCGCTGCTGCGCTGCTACTCCATTCCCATCTCGAAGGAAAACAAAGTATTCCTGCACGCCGAAGACGAGCGGGGCCGGGAAGCAGAGATGGAGATTACGGACCTGCGGCTGTTCCTGTTCGCCAACGGCATCGGCATTCTCTCGATTGGGGTAGAAGCAGAGGACTTGCCGGTAAAGCAGGCGCTTTGGATTAACGAAATGGTCCGCAAGATTTACCCTTCGAGCGCGCGGCAACAGCGCGAAGGGCGCTGTCCTTCGAGGGTGGCCATTTCGATGGAAACTCCCTTTGGCCGTACGCAAGTGGCCGAGGAGGATTTTAATAACTCCCCGGGGATGCGAGGGTTCCTGCCGCCAGTAAGTAGTCTCATTACTTCCTTGCTCTACTTTGCGGACTATGAGCGAGGAGAGTACGAGCCGGTGTTGGACGAGCGGGCTCTGGTTTATACCTATATGGCCATCGATCCCCAGGATCTTCCGGATAATTATCCGCGCAGTGAAGACTATGACGTATTGTTTTCGCGCATCCTTTATGTGGACCACTACGGCGAGGACTACCGCTATGCCCGCGGCTTTACCAAGCGCCTGATGGAGCAACAGGTTTACCGGCGTTGGGCGCACCAAGGGACACTCTACGGCTTTACTTCCTATTCGAATGTTACTTGCTGCTTTGGTACTTTCGATTGCGACGACCACCAATTGAGCGAAGGCTTTCTCATCCACCGGATGTTTGATTCGCGCTACTACCTGATGCAGATCATCGCCTTGTTTTACCGGGCGACGCTGCTGGACTTTGCCGAACGCATGGCCCTGGTAAGCCGGCGTTTGTATGTGGATTTCCAGGACTCCCGGTTGAACGAAGACAACATTGAACGCGCGAACCGGTTGCGCGACGAGTTTATTGTTTTCTCGAACTACTGGCACTTTGACGAATTGGCGAACAAGGACGAAGAAAGCGAGCACTTTGAGATGCTCAGCACCGCTTACCACATCCACGGCATGAAGGAAGAAATTGATTCCGAAGTGGATAAGTTGAACAAGGCGCTGAATGAGTATTACCAGAACCGTAATACGCTGGCCGTTAACCGCTTGGCGGTACTGAGTACCGTGCTTGGTGTGGGCGCGGTCATTACCGGGTTTTTTGGCATGAACTTTGGGCGCGGATTCGAGAAGATTTTCTTCCAGCCGGAGGGCGAAGCCTACGTAGCTTACTATTTGGCCATTTTGATGGTCACGCTCTTCTGCTTGTCGGTATTGACGTTGACCTTCATGCTCTTCAGCCGGAATTGGGTGGACTATAAGAGCGTGTTCCGGGTGGGCCAAAACGGCAAGGGCCGCTAAGCGCGGCCTAGAGGCTTAATAACCGCCGCAGGTGGGGCTCGAAGGCATTGGCCTGGCGCTCGAAGCCGAGGTCGGAGGGGTGGGAAGAGTCCGTGGTGCCCTCGCCATCGGTGCCGAGGAGTGTTTCGCCACCAAGATAATCGATGTTCTTCATGCCCTTGGCCAGTAGTTGCGCGTAGGCTTGGCGGAATTCGATGCGGCTCAGGTCATTGCGCTCCCGCTTAGCGGTGACGAGGAAGGCGTCCTGGTAAGTGCGGTCTTCGACGAGCAACAAAGGCAAGTTGGGGTGCTTGGCGCGGATGAATTCTACGAGCGGTACGGTGCGTTCTTTCACCTGCGCGGCCACGACGTTGGGCAGGCAATCGATGACCATGACGGCGGCATCAAGCTCCACCAGGAAGCGGGCGACCTCAAGCTCCAAGCGCCCATTGCCGCCGAAGCCGAGATTGATGACCGGGCGATCGAAGCGGCGGCCCAACATGCTGACGTGCGTCATGCCGGGACGGGAGGCGCTGGAGCCGTGCGTGATGGACGTGCCATAGAAAACGATGGGCTTTTCGCGGCGCACGGGGGCAGGTTTCAATTCCGCGCCCGCGGGGACACCGATGGAGAGCTCCTGCACGGGGTTGTGCATTGGCAGATAGACCGCATACTCGCGCAGGCCGGCGGGGATGCCGCCAATCAGACGGCCTGTATTTTCGGGGAACTTGGTGGGGCGGCCAATGCCCAGCCAATGCCAGTTGTGGGCGCCGGTTTTGACATAGAGATCGAGGCCGCTGGAGCCGACGGCGGTGTTGGAGGGCGAGGCGAAGTTTTTGTTGGTGAGGGTCCACTTGGCGTGGATTTCGGTGGCATCGGTGAGGAAGCGAACCAGAATGCCGGCGGGTTGGCGGCTGAGATTCCAGACTTCCGGCCGCACTACGCCCTCGGCGCGCGCGGGCAGGCGGTCCCAGGGGCTTTTCGTGTCGGAGAAGCCTTGGCCTTCGATGGTGAGGCTGCGGGCGTTGGTCCATTGCGGAGGGGGGGCCTGGGCGAATGCCGTGGCCTGGGCGAAAAGGGGAGCCGTGGCGGCGCCGAGGAGGATTCTTCGCGAAATTGTCATGGGGGTATCTTATGCTGGAATTTACGGGACATGTTGAAACGCCGCTACGAGCGCTGGCTCGATCGTTGGGAAACGGACTTGGCTACGCGGTCGACCGACCGGGTGGTGCGTCCATTTGAGTGGGGAACGGATTGGTTGGGCGCGCCGGAATTGGCGCCGGGGGAAGAAGAAAGCTGGGTGGCGGAGTTTAACCGCCGCGCGATTCTGACCAGCGACGAATACCTGGCGCATACGCCGCCGAAGGATTTTGCGCTGGACGGCGAATGGCTGCGCTTTACGAGCCCGCTGGAATCGCCCTATCCGGAGAACAATTTGGTGGAGGCGCGTTGGTTTCCCTTGCCGCCGGGCAAGGTGAATCGCTTGAAGCGGGCGGTGCTGGTGCTGCCGCATTGGAATAGCCACGCGGCGCAACACGTGGCGCTGTGCCAGAGCTTCCAAAAGCTTGGCATTCCGGCGCTGCGGTTGAGCTTGCCCTACCACGACCGGCGCATGCCGCCGCCCTTGACGCGCGCCGACTACGCCGTAAGCTCCAACATTGGGCGCACGCTGCACGCCACGCGCCAAGCCGTGCTGGATATCAAAGCAGCGGTGGATTGGCTGGAGCAGCAGGGCTACGAAAACATTGGCATAGTGGGCACGAGCCTGGGTTCCTGCTACGCGTTTCTGGCCAGTGCCCACGATGCGCGTATTAAGGTGAACGTGTTCAACCATTGCTCGGCGCGCTTCGGCGACGTGGTGTGGACGGGGCTATCCACGCGCCACATCAAGAAGACGCTGGCCGAGAACTTAACGCTCGAGCGCCTGCAGAGCGTATGGGACGCCATGAGCCCACGCTATTACATGGAAAAGTACGCGCGGCACCAGCACAAAAAGAACTTATTCATCTACACCACTTACGACACGACGTTTTTGCCGCAATATTCGGAAGAAATTCTGGCCGACGTGCGCGCGGCGGGTGTGCCGCATAAGTTAGTGGTGCTGCCATGCGGGCATTACACCATGGGGGAGACGCCGTTTAAGTTTTTCGTGGGGTACCACATTATTAGTTTTGTGGCGCGGGGTTTGCGGTAGGGGGCTTCGGCACTACTCCTGCTACTGCCAGAACTTGTCCGTCGCGCAAGAGCTGCTGCCGCAGCTCGGCATAGTCGACATCCTGTACTTGGCGATTATGCTGCACAGCGGAAGTGGCGGCGGTTGCCACGGCTTGGCCCAGGCTCATGAAGGTATGTTCCAATCGGATGGCACCATAGGCGACGTGGGAGGAGCTTGGACAGGTGGGCGTAAGTAAATTGGTGGCTTCGCTGCGGCGAGGAACAAGTGCACGGTAACTAATGCCGAAGGGTCCCCATTGGTTGTCGTCAAAGACAAAACCCTCGTTGTAAGCTGCGCCCGCTCGCACAATGCGGCGCACACTATGGGTATCGGTAGGCCAGTAAGCAAGCGCCACGGGGTCCGGGACAGGTTCTGGATTCAACCGGCGGGTGTGGTGTTCTGTAAGCACGAAATCACCGACTAAGCGGCGGCCATCGCGAACGTACAACTGGCGTGGGAGATTGTTGTTGTCGGTGAATTCATCAGCAGCATAGCCCCAAATACGCCAAGCGGCGCGGGTAGATGCTGGAATGCCTGGATCATTGGCCAACAGCCAAAGGAGGCCTGCGATGTAGTCCCGATGCTCCTGATAGATGCGTTCGCGAGTGGCGTAGCTGCCGTTGGGCCACGCCTTGTTCATACCATAGAGATTGCCGCTTAGGTCGTGCCACGAGCCAAGATCGGTTTTCCCATTCGGCAGGCGGGCCGAAGGAGTCCAAAGCTTGCCACCGGCTTTGACATAGCGGAAGTAGATTTCGTATTGGCTGCGGTTAAAGTTTGCCGGTTTGTGAAAAGGCTTGCGGTTCGCAGGGTCTTTGGTTAGGCATAGGCGGAAACAAAAAGCTTGAATGTTGTCGTCGCCCTCGCCGGGCTCGCCCAAGGGCTCGTCTTGAATCGTGTAGATCAACCCGCTGGTGGGGTCGCCGGGAACCTTGTAGGGATCGACGGGAACCTGAAATTGCGCATGAGTAGTTTTGGCCCGGATGCCGTTTTTCGTTTCGCCGTACGCGCGGTTTGCTTCGCGGCCCCAAGTAAGGCTGACGCCCGCGGCGGCAAGAAGATCGCCTTCAAGAGTGGCGTCGATGAAAGTTTCGGCGGTGAAGCGATTGCCTTGTTCTGTGGTTATTGCCTTAATTTTTTTACCCTCGCCCCATTCGACAGAGCTGGGCAGCGGTTCCTTCAAGCGCTGGCCACGATAAATGCGAAGCCCAGGGACGCGTAACATCTCGTCAAATACAGCTTCGGCTACTTTGGATTCGAAGCGATAAACCGGGCCATCGACCCCGTACTTGCGGCCCACGCGGTGATAAAATTCCGCTGCGAAGCCGCCCACCGCAACATCGTTTTGGAACCAGTGGTTGTTGATATCAGCACTCCCCAAGCCCTCGACCAGCATCCCGCCCAAATGTAATTCGGGAGCAACCAGCGATACCTTCATTCCTTGCCGGGCGGCAGTGACGGCAGCAGCTACTCCAGCCGCGCTGCCGCCATAAACCAAAACATCAGCAGCGAAAATGGTTTGAGTGATGAGCAGAGCCAGGATGAGAACTCGCATGGATTTATTATCTGAGCAAAGTATTCCCACTGATTGGGAAGTTTTTTAGAGAGGAAGCAAACGCCCTACAGCACCTTCAGCAAACGTTCGGCGGCGTCGAGGCCGCTGAGGGCGGCGCCTTCGACGCGGGGTTCGCCAAAGGCATCGCCGGCGAGGACGAGGGGGGCGGGGGCGGTGAGGCGGAGGCTGCGGGCCTCGTGTTGGGTTAGGGGCTTGGAGTACTTCCAGCGGTGGAGCTTCCAGGCCGTGGCTTGGTAGCCGTTGAGGAGCTTGGCGGCGACGGTGTCGGCGTCGCGGTCCCAATTATCGAAGCTGAATTGCGGGCCGGCGTGGATGGTGATGCCGTGGCCGCTTTGGGTAATGCCTTTGCGGCGATTGTCGGCAATCCAACTGATGGGTTCGCCGCCTTCCACTTGCTTGGCGCCGGGTTCGGGCAACTCGATTTCTTGTTCGAGGACGGCCATGAGGGCAAGGCAGCGTTCGTACTCGATGCGTTCGAGCGCCTGGCGGTCGGCGGGGTGAAGGGGGAAATCGAAGAGGGCGAGAGCTTGGGGTACGGGGCAGGTGACGATGAGGGATGGGGCTTCAATGGTTTCGTCGATGTCGGTGGAGAGGATCCAACCGGCGCCGCCGGGAAGGATGCGGCTGACTTTCACGCCGGTTTGCACGTCCAGGCCTTGGGCCAGATAAGCGGGAATGCTGTTCATGCCCAATTGGCCGACGTAACGGGGGTGGCCATCGGCGGCGCCATTGAAGCCGCGACCCCAAACCTTAACTAGGCCGCGTGTTTCCCAGGCGCGCTGGAAGGCAGCGAAGCGTTCGTGGCGGACGGTGAAGAATTGCGCGCCGTAGTCGAAGAGGGCGCCTTCGAAGGGTTTGGTCGCCATGCGGCCGCCGGGACGATGGCCTTTGTCGAGCAGGGTTACCGCGATGCCTTCGCGGCGGAGGGCCTGGGCTGCCATCAGACCACTGATGCCCGCGCCGAGGATGACTACACGGTTTTCCACAACTACATTTTCACGCGAAAATGTTACAGAACAATGATGGGCCGAAGAGACGCCGAATGTGGAGAGACAACGAATGTGGAGAGACAACGAATGTGGATGGTAACGGTGCAGGGCGAGCATGAGGACTTTGGGGATTGGCCCGTTGAAGGTGCCGAGGAGCGCGAGGGGCGTACGCGCGTCTATTTCTCCAGCCGCACCGTAGCCCGGGCCTTTGCCCAAGCCTTTGGCGGCAAGCTGGAGCGGGCAGTGTGGGAAGTGGATTTGGCTTACCAGGCCGGGTGGAAGGCGGAGCCTGTGGGGGAGCGCTGGTGGTTGGTGCCGGAGGGGGAGGAACTGGTGGCGCCGGCGGGGCGTTGGCCCTTGCGGCGGCGGCGGGGCTTGGTGTTTGGCGGGGGGGACCATGCCACCACGCAGGCGATGCTGGAATTGCTGGAGCAAGTGGAACTGGCGGGGAAGCGCGTGTTTGACCTGGGCACGGGGACGGGAATCCTGAGCGAGGCGGCGCGCTGGATGGGAGCGCGGGGCGTGGCGGCTTGCGATACGGATGCGGAAGCGGCGGCGATGGCGCAATCAGCTCTAGGCGGATGGGGGGGCGCAGCGGTTTGGCACGGGCCCAGTGGCGCGGCGCGGGACCAATGCTGCGATGTGTTGCTGGTGAATATCCCTGGTTATGTGCATCTGGATTTGGCGCCGGAATACGCGCGGCTGTTGCGGCTGCCGGGCGAACTATTGTTGAGCGGCTACTACGAATGGCAGAGGGAACGCATTGAGGAGGCCCTGGGGAAGGGGTTCCGGAAGCAGCGGGAGTTGCTGCGCGGGGATGCGTGGGTGGGGGCCTACTTCGTTTGCGCGTGAAGTGCTTCGAGGGCGAGGACGGCCGTTAATGCTCCATTTTCAGCGCGAATGGCTTGCCCGAGAGCAGCGGCCCGGGACGCGAAATCGCCCTCGCCCAAGCGGGCGAGCGTATCGCGCAGATTGCGCGCGTTGAGCTTGCCTTTGCTGAGTTGCAGGCCAACGCCGAGGCGCTCCACGCGCATGGCGTTGTCGGGCTGGTCGTGCGAGAAAGGAACCACGACCATGGGCTTGCCGGAGCGCAGGGCTTGGGCCGTGGTGCCGATGCCGCCTTGGTGAACGGTGGCGCGGGCGCGGGGCATAAGCAGCGAATGGGGAGCGTAGTCCACCACTTTGACTTTGGCGGAATTGAGCGCGGCCAGGCGCTCAATGTGGAGGCGGGAAACCAGAAGAATGGCGCGGAGGCCCAAGGCGCCGCAGGCCTCGACGGCGTTTTCGTAGAAGCGGCCGGGGTCCATGACGGCGGAGGTGCCGAGGGTGAAGAGCACGGGGGCGGGACCTTCGGCGAGGAAGGTTTTGAGCGCGTCGGAAAGGCCGCTTTGGGCGCCGTCGAGCTTGTCGTAAAAGGGAAAGCCGCATTGGACAAAGGGGGCGGGGAAGTCCGGTTGGGGCGCCTGGAAATGGTGGGAGAAGAGGATGAGGTTGCCGTGCGGGGAGGCGCCGCCGAAGAGGTCGGGAATGGCGGATTCGGCAATGCCTTCGCGGGCGGCAAGGGCGTAGAGAGGCTTGAGGAAATAGCGGTTGCCGCGGTTGGCAACGTCTTTCATGATGGCAACGGGTTTGGTGCCAAATCGCCGCAACCAGGGAAGGATGGGCATGGCGGGAACCTGGGGCGGGTCGTGGATGCTGAACAGGGCGGCGGGTTGCAGATAAGAAGTAAGCCAGGGTTTGCCCAGCTTCAGCGCGGCCAAAGGAGCGCCCAACGCGAAAGTACTGCCGAGGACGACGTCGGCAAAAGCGGCTTCGGCGAGAAGGATTTGGTAAGCCTCGGCGAGGGGCGGAAGAAAGATTTCCTGGATGACGTAGCGGGTGCCGTCCAAGGGGTGCATGGCGCGGCGGCGCGCGGCTTCGTCGGTTTCAAAGCCTTCAAGGTTGGGGGGGATGGCGACAAAGCGCAGGCCTTCGCTTTCCACTTTGGCGCGGTAATAGGCATGGGTGGCGAGGGTGACTTCGTGGCCGCGGTCCCGGGCTTCGAGGGCAATGGCCAGGTAGGGGTGCAGGTCGCCGAAGCTGCCTACGGTGGCAATGAGGATGCGCATAGGGGAGAGCAGAAAGGCTTAGCGCGCCGCGGCCTCCGGCAAGGTGAGCGAGGCGGTGAACACTTCCCAATCGGCCGTGCTGCGGTCTGGATAGCCGCGGACGACGCTGGCGCGGAGTTCCAAGGCGCCGGGCACATTGCCCAAAGGAAGTTGGCCGGCGGCGTTGGTATAGCCGAGCAGTTTGCCGTTGGCCAGAACCGGAATGCCGGCAATGGGCTGGCTGCGGAAATTGAGCTGCACGAGGTTGGGGCCGCGGAGGACGAACTCGATGGCGAGGTTGAGCACGACCGGCGCGATATCTGAATTGCGAGGCCCCACACGCAGCATGGTCTTCGCGTATTGGCTATGGATCATGCGCACTGGCCGGGCTTCGAGCTTGTATTGGGAACGGTAATCGCGGATCAGTTCCAGGGCCTCAGCTTGGGCGAGAGCGGCGAAATCTTTCGGGGCAAGGGTGCGAAGCCGTTCGGGATCAGCGGCGGCAATCCAATAGGTGCCGGGTTTGGAAAGCACGAGTTTTGGGGGAATCCATTCCCCGGCAAGGCCGCCAATGGCCGCGCCCGCCTTCCAGCGGGTATGCCGGAGGCGGGCAGCATTTTCGACCGGAATTTGGATAGCGCCCGGCTGCGGCACTTCGTGCGAAGGGGGCCGTAGTGTCAGCGCAATGAGCAGGATTGGGATCAACGACTCGATACTACACTGGATGCATCGGGAGCGCCCGGAGCTACTTCAAATGTGAAGCTAGCCCAGAAGCTTTCCCAATCGTGGGTGGGCTCGGCGACGCGGCGCATTTCAATGGCATGGAGGCGCATTTTGCCGGCCGAGGCCAGCTTGATGCTTAGACGGCCTTGGGCATCCGTGCGCCCCGCGACGGTGTAGGCTGTTTTGGCCTTGGCATCCGCGCTGATGGCGAGCAGGACCTGGGCGTTGGCGAGCGGCTTGCCTTCGCTGAGCAGGAGGATGGGAAAATCCTGGCCGGGGCGGAGGGTGGCCGGGTCCGCCTGCGGCACGAACTCGATGCGGAGGCCGAGGGGCTGATCGTAACCGCTGGTGCCGGGGCCGGAATGGACGTACGTCTTGGCGTACTTCGAGTACCTTTCCCGGCCCGGCAGGGCGGTTTCCCCCTTGGCCTTCCGGTCGAGCGCGACAGATTCAAGGCCCTCTTCCAGAAGGTAGGAAAGGAACTTTTCCGGCGCCATTTCGAGCAAGCGGGGCGCGGTGGCGACGGCCAGCATTTGGCTCTGGGCCGCAGTGGTGAGGGTGGTGTGTGTTGCTTTGCCCAACATCCTCCAGGAAGTTTCGGGCAAGGCGGGCCAGGCGCGCAGGCGGGCGGGGTCTACGGCGTGTTCGCTGGCGGGGAAGCTATCGCCCGTGTGCACACTCAGCAGGATCTTTTCGCCCGGGGTGGTGCGGAACTTTTGGGGCATCAAGTAGAGGTCGTGGGCGGCAAGCAAAGCGGCGAAGGAAAACAGCAGGAGTAGTTTCACGATTTTTTGTCCTTTAGGCGGGCGATTTCCTGACGGATGATGGCCTCGTTTTTGGTGTTCTTTTGTTTGGCAAAGACCCGGGCCAGGTCTTCGAGAATCTGAAGGCGCAGCTTGCTGTCGGTTTGGGGCGTTCGGTGGTAGACCATGTTTAGTAAATCCACGGAGCCGGCGAGATCACCAAACTCTTCCCGCAGCAGCGCCGCTTCCCAGAGGCCGCCCGGATAGTCCGGCCGCAGGTCCAGCAGCCATTGGGTGGTTTTTTCGGCTTTCGCCAAATCGCCGGATTTCCGGTAGCTTTGGGCCAACCAGTAGTTGATTTCGATTTCGTCCGGCATCTGCTGGGCGAGGGGTTCGAGCAGGGCCCGGGCTTGTTTCCATTCGCCCTGGGCCAGGGCTTTCTGAGCGGCAAGTTTGGAGGCCGCAAAATCGGTTTGGGAAAAAAGGCTGGTGGCCGAAGCCACCAGCACCAGAAGGATCGTACGCATGGAAAGAGCCTTTTCCTCTTGCCTACTGCACCGGACCGCCGCCGGGTTCGCCGGGATCCAAGTGGCGGCGATCACGGCCGCTGGGGCAATCGGCGAGGTAGGGGAAGGTGTCGCGATAGGGAGCGTCGTTGACGTTCACGCCATCGCCCAGACGGTTATTGGGGAAGCGGTTGAAGCCCTCCACCAACACGCCGCCAACCACGACTCGTAGGGCGATATCGGTGACGTCGTCCTGCAGGCGGCGGCCATTGGGATAGCCGGCGGGGTCGCCCGCAATCAAGCCCAGGCGGTTGATCATGGCGGGCGGGGTGGCGGGAACACCGGTGTTCAAGCGCAGGATGTCCGCGATGGGCCCGGCGGGTGTGCCCGGTGCGGCGATGGGCGGGGCATAGGTGACCAAGGGTACAAGGTCAACGCGCGGGGCGTTGGGGATGGCGACCACGCCGTTGGTTAAGGCATTGACGACGCGGGCGAGAACGGGGTCCAGGGCGAAGCTGGCGAAATCGCCATCGTTCTTGGGTTCGGACATGGAGAACTTGTCCTTGGAGCCGGTGCCCACGAGGAGTTCGTTGAACAAGGGTTGGCCCATGCGTTGTACTTGGCGCAGCGGACCGATGCCGAGCACGGGGTTGTCTTCGCGGCGGACGGTGATGCGGGGGCGGGAGGTGGTGCCCCAGGCGCCGATGGTGGCCGCGGCGCTGGTGGCCGGTTCGCGCGCTCCCGTGCGGGTGAGCATTTCGATGGGTACTTCAATGGCGATGGCGTTCACGGCATAACCGCTGACGGTGTCGGAGGCGAAGTTTTGCGGGGCGGCGTCTTCCTCGTTGGTGAGAACAGCGGGCACGCCCGAGCCGAGCGTACGCATGTTGATGGTGTCGAAGGCAGCGCCGAGGTCAATCCAGAAGGGATCGTCGACAGTGCCTGCGAAGATCTTCACGCCGTTGGTCATTTCGTAAGTGCCTTCGTTGAAGAGCGCTTTGTAATCCATGGTGCGCGGGCCCACGTTGGAGGGTACGGCATAGAAGGGCTTGCCATTGATGTTGCTCATGACGGTGGCATTGCCATTGCGCACCATGGCTACGCGATAGGATTGCCGCGAACCCAGCCCGGGGCTATCGAAGCTGTTGATTTGCGGCGGGACGAGCAGGGTTCCGGGGGGCACCGGAGCAGGGGAATTGGCCGGTGTCATGACGCCATTGCCAATGCCCACGAAGCCCGTGAAGATGCCGGGCAAGCGTTGCTCCTGTTCAAATTGGAATTGGAAGCTGAGGTCCTCGACGGCATCGTTGTCGTTGTCGATTTTGATTTCGTAGAGAATGCCGGGGTCGAAGGGGAAATAGTTGGGACCATTGGCCGGCTCGAGCAAGGGATCAACGCAAAGGATGAAGGTGACCTTGCTAGGTTGCGCCCCCGCGGCCTGGTTGGGGCCGTAGCTGACGAAGGCGAAGAAGTCGGTAATGTCGGCTTTGTGGTCGAGGGCCGTAATGGGCGCCTCGCGGTGGTTGGCCGCCCGGAGAGGGGGCGTCAGGGAAGATAAGCTCAACGCGAGCGCCAGACCGGCAGCGAGCGTAGATTGCACTGTTTTCATAGAGGGTTGCGAAAGTGCTCCTTTCAGCGGGCACTACGCAAGCCAAGGGGGAACGGATGTTGGGAAGGCGGAATTTTTGCTGGATGGGGAGTTGGAGAGAAGGGGAGGCCAAGATAATTGACTCCCTGGCTTGGGATCTGCACGTTGGGCTTCTGGGGAGGAAGGGGCTGTGGCCGCGGAACCTCAGGTCTGTTGGGGCTTTCGCGGAGGCGTGGCCGGAGGAGCCAATTGTGCAAGCGGCGCTTGCACAAATCACCTGGTATCACAATCTGGCTCTGCTGGAGAAAGTCGCGGTCAAGGAGGAACGCCTCTGGTATGCCCAGCAAACGATTCAGCATGGATGGAGCCGCAATGTTCTGGTCCTGCAGATCGAATCGGGCCTCTACCGCCGGCAGGGACAGGCGATCTCGAACTTCGAGTCTACCCTGCCCAAGCCACAATCGGACCTTGCCCCGCAGATTCTCAAGGATCCCTACAACTTCGATTTCCTTACGCTGCACAAGGATGCCCGCGAGCGCGATATCGAACGTGGGCTGCTGGATCACCTGCGGCAGTTCCTGCTGGAACTGGGGTCCGGCTTCGCCTTTGTGGGCAGCCAGGTTCCGCTGTCCATCGGCAAGGAGGACTACCGGGTTGACCTGTTGTTCTACCACCTGAAGCTGAGGGCATTCATTGTCGCCGAAGTCAAGGCCGGTCCCTTCCGCCCCGAATACGCTGGCAAGATGAACTTTTACCTTTCCGCCGTGGATGACCTTCTCCGCCACCCCAGCGACCAGCCAAGTATTGGTCTGATCCTGTGCCGCTCCAAGGAGGGACTTGTGGTGGAATACGCGCTACGCGATATTGGGAAACCCATGGGTATCGCGGAGTTACGGCTTACCGACAGCCTGCCGGAGAACTTGAAGTCTTCGCTGCCGTCCATTGAAGAACTGGAATCGGAACTGGAGCAAAGCGGAAGGCAGCGGGAATGAGCTTCTGGCGTGTCTCACACCGACACGCGCTGCACCAAATCCGGCCGCTGATAGACCTCTGGCAGTAAGTCGATGCCCAGGCCGGGGCCGGGGGGAAGGTCGAAGTAGCCATCCTTGGGCAGGGCGAGTTCGCCCACAATGGGGCGGTATTCGTCGGCATAGTGGCGGCGGACGGATTCGCAGATCTGCAGGTTGGTGACATTGGCGGCCAAGTGTAGGCTGGCGGCGTGCAGCACCGGGCCGCCACAATTGTGCGGAGCCACGGGAAGATAGTGGGCTTCGGCAAGGTTGGCAATCTTGCGCGCTTCCGACAAGCCACCACACCAGCAGGCGTCGGGCATGATGGTGCGAGCGGCGCGATTTTCCAGCAGTTCGCGGTATTGCCAGCGAGTCATTAAGCGTTCGGAAATGGTGAGGAGCAACGAGGTGCAGTTGGCCAGTTCGCGGTAAGCGGCGAGGTTATCCTGCGGCAGCATTTCTTCGAGCCACATGGGGGAGTAAGGTTCGCAGGCGCGGGCAATGCGAATGGCGCAGGGCAGGTTCCAATAGCCGTGGAACTCCATGGCGACGTCCATGCGGTCGCCAAATTTTTCCTTGATTTGCCGCAAGGGGGCAAGCCCGCGCTCCAGTTGCGCGGCCGTTAAGGAGTGGCCGCCGCTTTCTTTGGCGATGGGGTCAAAGGGCCAGATTTTCATGGCCGAAATGCCTTGGTCCAGCAGGCTGGCGGCAAGCTCAACGGGTTCGGTAAGGAAGCTGAGATGGTCGTAGCAAGTGTTGTAGGTGCGGATGCGGTCTCGCGTGGCGCCGCCGAGCAGTTGGTAAACGGGCAGGTTGGTGGCCTTGCCGGCCAAGTCCCACAGGGCGAGATCCACCGCGGAAATGGCGCGCATCTCCGCGCCCGCCCAACCCGCGAAAGCAACCGCATCGAGCATGGAGGCCCAGAGCGCGTCGATACGGGAGGGGTCCTGGCCCAAAAGGCGCGGGGCAAGGTTGGCGTGCACCACGGCCTCTTCGGCTTCCGGGTGCGGGTAGGTTTCGCCCAAGCCCACCAGCCCCGCATCCGTATGCAGGCGGACCCACAGCCACTGGATGGGCCCGGCGTGAACGGTAATGCCCTGGCGAAGGCGCAGGGTTTCCACTTTGGTGATGCGCATGTTGGGGGATGTTATCGCAAAACGGCTGGCTTCGGCCCCGCGGCGGCTTTTTTGACGAGAGTGTAGGCGACTAAAGCTTGCAAATTGGGGTCGCCAGCTTGCGCCAGTTTTTCCAGCAGTAAGTGGGAGGTCTCCGGTTTGCCGGCAAACCTCTCGATCATCTCGAGCGTAAAGTAAACTGCGATGGGAGCGTTGGCGCGCAGGGAAAAGGCATCCCGCACAAAGCCGATTTGCAGATCGAGGATGGGGAAGCGGTACTCTTCGACCGGCGGCAGCGAATAAAGCAGCGCGTTTGTGAAGTAAAGGCGCTGGATGGGCGGGTAATGCGAGGGAAAGCTGGGGTCTCCGGGCCAAGCGGCGATGGTTTTTGCGTGGGCCACGGCGTCCTGCAGCGCGGACAAGCGCTCCTCGGGAGTTGCCTCCGGCTTCAGGCGAGGCGTGTGGCGCATTTGGCGGCCCAGTTCAAACATCTCGCTGGCTTGCGGGGTGCTCTGGTAGGTGGGCTCTATCTCCCTCGGCTCAGGCTCCGCATCGCTGGCGCGGTATGGCTCCGTGGGAATTTCGAATTTGGCAAGGGCCTCCCGAACTTGCTCCAGGTACTTCAATTCCGCTTGGCCATCGCGGTAATGATCGCTGCAAAGCGGCTTGGCGAGTTGCTTGCGCAGGCGCGCGTCCAGCGCAATAAGCAACTCCTTAAGCTTCCCTTGTTTTTCAAAAGGCTCGAAATTGCCCTTAAGGTAGCCAAAGACCCACATATCAACGAAACTCCGATTCGTATCTTCCTTTTCGGCAAACTGGCGCACCCACTCGTCCAAGGGAAGCTCAAGCTCAGCCAGCATTTTGGCCAAGGCAAGGTCTAAAGCGCTCTGGGTGCTGCGCTGCAAGAGGTTGCGGGCAAAGGCGTGCGCGGCATCGCGCGCCTTTGGCTCCTGTTTGGCCGCAGCGCGCCAGAAGGCGGCAAGGGCCCGGGGAAATTCGCCAGCGAACAGCGTATGCGGAACCGCGCAGGGAATGGATTGGTTTAGCAGACGGTGGGCGCGGCCGAGAAAATCCTCGGCGCGGTTGAGGTCTGGGGAATTTGCCGCCGAGGAATACTCGAGGGCGAGGACGGAATAAACATCGGACTGTGTGATGCGCAGCCGGGCCGCGTTGCTGCGGAAGCCGGTGGGGCGATCGGTCGCGTACCCGCGCAGCAGGTTCACCGGGTACGCCATGTCCAACTGTGGCGCCACCGTTTCCAGCAGGTCCCGCATGTCCTGCTTTACGCGGGCATCTTTGGTTTGGTCCAGGATTTCCAGCGCAAGCAGCGCCCGGACCTCGGGCACCGTCGTGTGCAGATGGGCTTGCAGGTCTTCGAGAGGTGACTGGCCGGGTAAGGAGCCAGCCCAAAACAGGAGCATAGACAAAGAACGCAAATGCCGCCCGGTCATGGACCCAGTTTAGCCCACCGGCGTATCTTCGTACTTACTTTGTAACTTCGCAAGTTCCTGTTTTAGGTTCGCAATGGTCTTGGCGTACTTCTTTTCGTCGATGGCGTTGCGCATTTCGCGCGGGTCGGCTTGTAAGTCGTAGAACTCCCATTCGGGCGAAGTGTCCGGCGGATGGGCACCCTTCATGCCCAGTGCTTTGTTATAAAAGTAAATTAACTTATAGCGATCCGTGCGAATGCCATAGTGCGCCGGGACGCGGTGCGAACCATCGTTATGCATCCAATAGCGGTAATACATGCTTTTGCGCCAATTGCGCGGAGCTTTGCCGCCCAGCACGGTGCGAGCGGATTCGCCCTGCATTTCGGGAGCCTTGGCCAGGCCGGCGAAATCCAGGAAGGTGGGCGCAAAGTCGATGTTCAGCAGCATTTCGCGGCGGACGCTGCCGGCGGGAATGGCCCCGGGAAGGCGGGCGAGGAAGGGCATGCGCAGCGCCTCCTCGTACATCATGCGCTTGTCGTACCAGCCATGGTCGCCCAGGAAAAAGCCCTGGTCGGAGGAATACATAATGAGGGTGTTTTCGCGCAGGTTGTTGTTATCGAGGAAATCCAGCACGCGGCCCACGTTATCGTCCACGCTGCGCACGCAACGCAGATAGTCCTTGATGTAAAGCTGGTAGGCCCACTTGCGCAGGGCGTCGCCTTCGAGGCCCAGCGGCGGGTCCACTTTCAGGTCGGTCTTGGTGGAATCCTGCCCAACGCGCATGCGCAGGTTGCGCACCGTTTCGGCCTTGCCGTTCCAGTTGTCGTAAAGGTTGTCGGGCTCGGGAATGGTGACGTCTTTCAACCAATCCTGATATTTGGGCGCGGGTTGCCAGGCGCGGTGCGGAGCCTTGTGGTGGCTCATCAGGAAGAATGGCTTGGCCGGGTTGCGGTTTTTCAGCCAGTCGAGAGTGAAGTCGCCGATAAGGTCTGTGCAATAGCCCTCATGCTTCTTGCGGCTGCCGTCCTGGTGAAGGAAGACGGGGTCATAGTAGGCGCCCTGGCCGGGCAGAATGCGCCAGAAGTCAAAACCGGTGGGGTTGGTGGCGAGGTGCCATTTGCCAATCATGGCGGTTTGGTAGCCGCCCTTTTGCAGTTCCTTGGCCACGTGGTTGCGCGCGGGGTCAATGGGGTCGGCGAGGGTGTAGACGCCGTTCTTGTGGCTGTATTGGCCAGTGAGGATGGCAGCGCGGGAAGGGGTGCAGATGGAATTGGTGCAGAAGCAATTTTCCATGCGCACGCCTTCTTTGGCGATGCGGTCGATGTTGGCGGTTTGGTTGATGCGCGAGCCGTAGGCGGAGATGGCGTGGGAGGCGTGGTCGTCGCTCATGATGTAAAGGATGTTGGGGCGTTGCGTTTGGGCGGCAGCGCGGCGGGCGGTAAGGACAGCAGCGCTGAGGCTGGTGAGGGCACGGCGGCGGGAGAGCAATGGCATGGGTTGATTATATGCGCGGCGGGGGAGGGGGGCGACGGTACCGAGGCGGCAGACAAGGCACTTACTTTGGTTTCCGCCATACAATCAGAGCAAGACTCGACATGAAATTCCGTTGGATTCTCTTGGTACAGCTTTGCGGCATGGTTGCGGTGTTGGCTAACGCGGCCGAGACGCGCTATCTGTACGATGGCGGGGGGAATCTGCTGGTGGAGACGGGCCCGGCGAGCGCGACGGCGGGCGTAAGCTACTTGACGCAGGATGCCCTGGGTTCGACGCGGCTGGTGACGGACGGGGCAGGTGCCCAGAAGGAGTGTTTGGATTACTTGCCCTTTGGCGAGGAGATCAGCCAGACGCTCGGGAACCGGCCGGCTTGCTACCAGGATGTGGTGTACCCCGGAGCGACGGTGGCGGGGCGGCAAGAGCAGCGGTTTACCGGCAAGGAACGGGATCAAGAGACGGGGTTGGATTACTTTGGGGCGCGGTATTTGAGTGGGGCGCAGGGGAGGTTTACGAGCCCGGATTCGCCGTTCATCGACCAGAATCCTGAATTCCCGCAAAGCTGGAACCTTTACAGCTATACCCGAAACAACCCGTTAAAGTACGTAGATCGAACCGGCGAAGCAATCGAGACGGCTTGGGACGTATTGAACATTGGCTTGGGCGTCAAGTCATTTGTCGATAACGTTCGATCCGGAAACTACGGTTCGGCCGCAATCGACGCAGTTGGAGTGGTTGTCGACTCTGCGGCCGCAGTGGTCCCGTTTGTTCCTGGGGGTGCAGGCGCTGTTATCAAAGGAGCCAGGCTCGCAGAGAAGGCTGACGACCTTGTCGATGGTGTAAAGGCGCTGAACCGCGTAGATGATGCGGCTGATACCGCAAAAGTTGGTAAACAGGGCGGGAAAAACTTCGATGAAGCCCGGCGCGAAGGTTTCGAAAAGGCCGGGATGACCAATCCCAACGACGTGAAGTTCAGCAAAGTCGATCCCAAGACAGGAACAATCGTCGAATTTAAGGGCCCCGGAGGAGCCAAGGTGGCCTATGACGGGCCTCACTCCACACCTGGCCCCGGCCACAACAGCCCGCATGTTGGCTACCAATCGGCAGGCAAGCGAACGCAAGGTGGAACACAACGGGGCAACATCCCGTACACCGGACCTCAACACCCAAGCCGCCCAGTTAAGAAGCTTGAGGGCGATGTGGAGCCCCATTAGCATGCATGAGATTGAAACTTGGATAACCGAGGCGGCAATTACTCTCGCTATTCCGTTCAAGCGAAGAACACCTGAGGAGGGACGCGATCTTGTAAGGAGTGCTCGGGCTATTTTTGTGGAAGGTGACCCTCGCAGTTGGTGGCTTGCTTTAAAACTGCCCTTCAAACAGTTCTCCTCCGATGAAATTGGACTCACTGAGGTACTGCCTAGCAGAGATGGCACTTGCTTGCTTATCCCCGAAACCGACACCGAGGACCTGCCAGTCTATGAGATCGAGGCAAAGAACGTGGGATCAATAATCGGGGAGTGTCCCTATTTTGAGTACTACGTTCTTGCACAGGACCTCAGATGGCTTGTTACGGAATCAGATCACAACATCTTCTTTGTCTGTGAGCGGCCGTCCACGACGTAGGAAGCACAATGCTGACTCGGCTTGTCCAACTTCTACTCTGGCTCGTGAGCACATTGCTCCTGGTTGGAGGTGCGCAAGCGACCGCACGCCTCCCAGCCAACTCTCACAACGTCCGGATTTTCGGTTACGAAAACACGGGGGCTGCCGAGCTACCGCTACGGCGTCTTCGCACGGAGTACCAGACCAGTGGGTTTGCGCTAGGGATATGTCCGAAAACCGGGATTCGAGTGCTATGGGATCGAGTTCGTTCGCGGGGCCTGCAGTTTACCGGCAAAGAAAGAGACGCCGAGACGGGCCTCGATTACTTTGGGGCGCGGTATATGTCGTCGGCGCAGGGGCGGTTCACTTCGCCTGATCCCGTGAACCACCCGTCGGCCTCGAAGAACCCTTCTGCCTTCCTCATGAATCCGCAGCGTTGGAATGGTTACTCCTACGTCAGCAACAATCCGTTGCGGTTGGTTGATCCTGATGGACGTGAAGAGGAAGAGTCGTGGTTGGAAATGGGGAAGAGGTACCTAGCTGCATTGTTCCAGCCAGTCAGCAGCGTCGATGCCATGACCAATCCAAGAGTGTCGGGAGAGCAGACCGCCCCCTGGCCCACTGATCCTCACGAGTTTGCGGTAGGGGCCACTCGGGAGGCTGGTCAACGGGCCGAGCTTGCGTTCAATGCTTTGTCTGTCTTTGACGTTACGGGAGCGGGGCAACTCGGCAAGTCCATGATAGAAGGCAGTCCGGGTGGCGTTGCATTAGCCGCAATGGGCGTTATCATGCCGGGCGGAAGGTCCGGTGGCAACATCGCCCTATCGGAAGCCAAGCAACTTGTTGGCGGCTGGTCTGCAAACACGAGTTTTGGCGCGAAGGTTGGAAAGAGTATTGCCTATCATTTTGGGGAACATGGGGCTGGCGTTGGTGCTAAGGATGTTTGGCAGTATCTTCGCAAGGCAGAGGGCTTTGCGAAGAATCTGAAGGGAGTGAACCGCCCCGGCTTTCCCGGAGGCTCCAACACATGAGAAGGTGGAGCCATGACGAAAGAGAAGACGAGAGCCTATTCACCTGAAGTGAGGGAACGGGCGGTGAGGATGGTGATGGAACACGCTGGGGAGTATCCATC
>JANRIK010000050.1:0-49805 GCA_033765085.1 Bryobacter sp.
CAGGCGGACTTCATGGGCAGGCGCTGCGTGGCCTCGTCCGTATAAGCATCCACCACAACCAGGCCGTGGGCGTTAAAGCCCGAGTGCAGGGCCACCATCGCCTTGCCATCGGGAGCGAAAGTTAAGCCAAGCGGCATGTCTTCTGAGCGGATTTGTTTACCGACCGGAGAAAGTTTCCAACCATTGGGAAGTTCGCCTTGGGGAAGGGGCGCCGTTTTTTGAGCAAGCAGAGCGGCCGCTAGAGCCGGAACGAGGAAGAGAGAACGCATCGCCGCCAAGTCTACCGAATGTGGGTGACAACGGTGTGACGATTAGGAAGCGCACTTGCTTCGCCGCCACACGAAAATTGACAATTCAGCTGGCACAGCCGCTTCGAGACTCCACGCTTATTCAACACGACGCGTCAATCCATTCGAAAGGCGGCTTCACTGAAATATGAAAAATGAATCGATGATTTTCGGATTGATCTTTGCCTGCTCATTCGCCAGTGCCAGCGATTCCTCGTTGGTTCTGGTAAAGAAGAGTTCCATAGTCGGCCAAGCTGTTGCAGCAAAGTCGTACTTCCGAGTAGCGAAAGCACCCCTCGGGCTGATTTCGGCCACACGCATTAGCGACACTTCATTAAGAGTCTCTTACCCCGCTGACAGCACCCAGAATCAGCGTCATTACACTATTCCTCTGAATTCGCCATTTGGAGCAGGCACACAGCATTTTTGCTGGACGGAGCGAAGCCAAACTGGAACTACATTCGCGGTGCATGAATTAACGACGAATACGACTCGGAGAATCGAATCGCCGATCCAGGCTGTGAATCAACTACAAATGATTGGCACCAATGTTTATCTCATTAGCGAGAAAGATCGAATCCAGACATTAAGTCGCTTAAACCTTGAAATCAGCAACATTGAAAACCTAAACACACTTGAAGCACACCATTCGATCGTTCGCTTTGGGTCGCCACACCACAAACATTTAGTAATTGTTGACCCCATATCCGGCCAGTTTCGGATCGACAGCATCGATCCGAATTACAAGGTCGGCAACTGGCGCACAATATCGAGGGAAGGGAGAACCCCTGAAGCATCGAGCAGCTACGAAACTGCCCAGGGAGTGAAAGCACTTCGCGGGAATGTCCTAGCTCACGCAATAGGATCTACGCCGAATACTCATATTTTTGTGGTTCCTGGCGAAAAGAATGTCGCTTCGTCCTTTGCTTTGCAGGTGGATGGAAGCGGAAACCAACTGAAGCAATGGAACCTGAAGCCCGACCCAGATATGCTCCAAAACATGCTGGTTGAATTCAGAACCGTAACGATGGAAGCAGAAGGGCTTACTTTCTTTGGTCGAGACGGCAATGCTTACACTTTTCAGGGCGTTCAATGAGTTCCGGAATCCCGCTGTAGTCGTATGGCAGTTGTATGCTGGCCATCAAAGGCCGATTCAACAGAATATTGACGCAGGGCGAGGTATTTTGAATCTATGCGGTCTCCAAGGGGTCAAATGGCGGGGGGAGGCAACATGTCCTACGCGGAGCGGATGGCGCGGGAGTTGCGGCACTACGAGGAGACGACGGAGGTGCACGACCTGCCGCCGGCCTTTCACTATTGGTCGAACCGCTATGTGCGGCCGCAATTAGAGAGCCTAGGCTTCGCTTCGCCCGACGATTTCCTGCTTCGTTCGGCGGCGAAAGCGCTGGAGCGAGGGGGTGAACTGCTGAGTATCGGGAGCGGCAACGCAGACTTGGAGCTTCGGCTGGCCCGGCAGCTTGCCCAGAAGGGGCAGCGAGATTTTCGCATCCATTGCCTGGAGATTAACCCCGCCATGAGCGAGCGTGGGCGCGCGGCGGCGCAGGCAGAAGGCCTAGCGGAACATCTGCTCTTCCACGCAGAGGACTTTAACCACTGGCGTGCGCAGAGAATCGCTGCCCTGCCCTCTTCTAACTGGACTGGTTTTGACGCCGTATGGGCCAACCAGAGCCTGCACCATGTGGTGGAGCTGGAACACCTGTTGGACGAGGCGGCGGCGAGTTTGCGGCCCACGGGAGTGTTTCTGGTTTCGGACATGATTGGCCGTAATGGCCACCAGCGCTGGCCCACGGCGCTAAAAATGGTGCAGGAATTCTGGCGTGAATTGCCTCCCTCTTACCGCTGGAACCGGGCCTTCGGGGTTAATGAGGAATGGTTTCAGGACCGCGACTGTGCGAGCCACAGCTTTGAGGGCATACGGGCGCAGGACATCCTGCCCCTGCTGAGCGAACGCTTCGGCTTCGAACTCTTTTTTGCCTTTGGCAATGTGATGGATATCTTTGTCGACCGCACCTTCGGCGGGCATTTCCAAGTGGAGCGCGAATGGGACCGCGACTTCCTTGACCGGGTGGCGAGGAGGGACCAAGAGGCTATCGAAGGTGGCATTCTGCCGCCCACGCATTTGCTGGCGCGTTTGCGGCTGGACAAAGCGCAATATCCCTTGCCCACGCATGTAGCCGGACCCAGCCCGGCGCAATGCCTGGCGGCGATGGAACGCGAACAGCAATTACCAGCGGCCACCACCACCAAAGACCCCTACCTTTGGGATGCCTGGCCCCACGACCCGCGCGTAGAATTGCAACAGGCCGCGAAAGGTTTGGCGCGGCTGGCGAGGGATCGGGAAACCTTTCAGTTACAGGCGGCACACCTCGCAACAGAATTGCAAGCCCGCACGGAGTGGGCGCAAGACATGGAGCAGCAGCGCGACACGGCCATGGCTTATGTGCAAAGCCTAGAGCGCGATGTGGCCGAGCGCACGGCTTGGGCCCAGGGCCTGGACCGTGAAAACCTGCAACTATCGGCCCACATCCAACGCCTGGAGTAGGAACTGAAAGAACGTACCGCGTGGGCCCTGGCGCTGGACCAGGAAGTGGAGCAACTGCGCCAGCGGCTGTTGGGGAAAGTGGGAACCGACTAGTACTATTTCTACAGCAGCCCCTTCAGTTGTGTCATGGCGTAGTAGCCGACCACCACAATGATGACGAGGGCGGCGAACCAGAGGCCGAGGCGGGAGGCAAGGCCGCCGCGGGCGTCGTGGGGCATGCGTTTATGGTGCAGGTATAGCGCCGCCACGCTAAGCAATGGCAGCATGAAGGCCTGCGCCACGCCGCCTGCTTTCACCATGCCTACGGGCTCGCGGAAGATGAAGATGAGCACCACGGGGATGCCCGTCAACAGCCAAACGAAGTTGTTGCGGTAGCGGCAGCGCGCGGCGTAGTCGCCCGCCGGGAACATGCCCATCAAGCGGCAAAGGTCCGCAAAGACGCGGCTCTCGGCGGCCGTCGCGGCAAAGATGGTGCCGTAGAGTGTGGCCACGGCGCCCAAATAAAACAGCGGCAAGGCCCAGCCGCCCAGCGTTTCTGTGTACATTTTCGAGAGCACAAAAATGGTCTCGTTGCCCTTGGGCACCAGGCCTTGCTTGTGCAAAATGCCGGAGCCCAAAAGGTAAAAGGCCGCCGTGGCGAGCGTGTAAATGAGCATGGTGGAGAGGATGTCCAGGTGCATTACCTTCAACCAGCCGGCGGCGCGCTCTTTCCAGGCGGGCGAGCCGTCCTGTTTGCCCGTGAAGCGCGCATAGCCTTTTTCGACACACCAATAGGGGTACATCACCAGTTCGCTGGCGCCGACGCCGGTAATGCCAAAGACCGCGACGGCGGTGGCCAGCCCCGCGCCTTCAAAATGGAAGTCGAAGCCCTGGCGGAGGTCACCCCAACTGAAAAGGTCGCTGCGGCGGGTTAAGATCCAGGCACACAAAACCGTCAGCATGGTGAAGAGGCCTACCTTGATGGTGGCAATGCCTTCCACGCGTTCGTAGCCGCCGCCGATTAAAAGAAAAAGCGTGAGCGCGAGCAAGAGAATGATCCAAGCCTCCTGCGGCACGGCGGGAACCAGGGTATGCATCACAATCGCGACGCCGCCAAACATGGCGCCAATCTGGAAGCGCGTCATGGTAACCATCGCCACCCAGCCCCACACAATCCAATTCACCTTCCAGCGGGGGCCGGGCACGTGGTTCATGCCCTCCAAGCCCGTTTCGCCCGTGGCTAAGGAATAGCGCCCCAACTCCGCCTGGACGGCGGGCTTGATGAAGCAACTGAGGATGATCACCCAAAGGGCCGTGTAGCCCACCTCCGCCCCGAGCGTGGTGGTGGCAATCAATTCGCCGCTGCCCACAATGGAAGCGGCTAGAATCATGCCGGGCCCAATGCGCTTTAGGATATTGAGAAAAGTGGAAGGCGGCGTTTCGACGTCTTCCCTGTGGTATTGATAGGGGTCTTTTATGGCTTGCCCAACTTCGCTTGACACTTCGATGAAAGTTATCACACTCGCGCTTGCACTCTTGCCGTTATCGCTGACGACACCTCTCGCCGCGCAGGAAACACCGCCTGCGGCAAGCGCGTACGAAGCGGATACGCGTACGCTCGACAGCACCGTGAGGGCGCTCTATGCCGGGATCAGCGGTCCGCCAGGGGCGAGGGATTGGAAGCGCTTTTTGCACCTCTTTCACCCAGCGGCGCGGATGGCGGCAATTCGCACGCAGGGTGGCGCCGTGAGCTTTTCTCCCACGGAGTACATTGAGCGGAACCGCAAAGCAATGGAAGAGCGGGGGTTTTATGAGGAGGAAACAGAGCGAAAGGTAGAAACGGAAGGTTCGCTCAGCGTGGTGTGGAGTGGGTTTGCCATTCGGGGGAAAGCGGATGGAGCGGCGGGTGGAAGGCCAGTGCTGGCCCGAGGGCACAATTCATTACAGGTTTATTACGACGGCACGCGCTGGTGGATTCTGCACTTGGTGTGGGCCAACGCGCCAGCCCCGCCCAAAGCTGTCCGCGAGTAATCCTTACTCACGCGTGAGCATTTTTGACACAACCCGCAATCGCCTTCGCAGCGGCCTTCCCCCTCCAGAAAAGGCCGCTCCGGAAAGCGCTACTCCAGTTCTTTTTCGCGGGGCGTGCCCGAAAACATAGCAAAAAACAGGCCCACGATCAGGATGCCGGTTAAGAATGCTGCAACAGTCATTTTTGTTCCTCCAAACTACTTACGCGGTAGTGGTGCAATTGGAGGGCCAAACATTTCATAAATTTTTTGTTGCTGTGGTAGGGTGCGAGTATGCACGTGGAATTGGCGTTCGGGAAGACGGGTCTGGCGGTGGAGTTGCCAGCGGGGCCGGAGTATCTCTTGTTGGAAGCAAAGTCGGCGGCGCCGCTGGCGGACGAAGGCGCCGAGCTGCGAGAAGCCGTGGCGAACCCGATTGGGTGCCCTCCTTTGGCGGAACTGGCGCGCGGCAAGCGGACGGCGGCCATCAGCGTCTGCGATATTACTCGCCCAGCCCCGAACCGCCGCACGCTCCCCGTGGTACTGGAGGTTCTGGAGGGGGCTGGCATTCCCGCCGCGGGCATTACGATCTGCATCGCCACGGGGCTGCATCGCATTGCCACCCCGGATGAGCTGGACGAAATCCTGGGTCCGGAAATCGCCCGGAAATACCGCATCTACAACCACGATGCGAAAGTCTTCGCCGACCATGAGCCGCTGGGGGAAACGCGTTCCGGCATCCCTGTTTATGTTGCCCGGGAATTTGTGAATGCCGATTTACGTATCACGCTTGGCTTCATTGAGCCGCACCTGATGCTGGGCTATTCCGGCGGGCGAAAGTTGATCGCGCCCGGTTTGGCGGCGCAGGAAACCATTAAGGTGATTCACAGCCCGCGCTTCATGCGCGAGCCGCGCAGCACAGAGGGGTCAATTGCCGACAACCCCCTGCACAAGGAACTGCAGGAAATTGCGCGCATGGCAGGCCACAGCTTTATGCTGGACGTGGCGCTGACGCGCAAGCGCGAGATTGCGGGCGTCTTTGCCGGCCACCCGGAAGCGGCGCACGCCGCGGGGGTCGAGTTTGTGAGCCAGGTGATGCTGGAACGGATTCCCAACCATGTGGATGCCGCCATCACTACCTGCGCGGGCTATCCCTTGGATTTAACGCTCTACCAAGCCGTGAAGGGGGTAACGGCGGCCAGCCACATTGTGCGCCCCGGGGGCAGAATTTTGATTTGCGCCGAGTGTGCGGAAGGGCCCGGGGCGCCGGAATTCCGCGAAATGATTGTGCGGCACCCGACGGCGGCGGGCTTCCTGGAGGCGGTGGAGAAGGCGCCCGTCACGGTGGACCAGTGGCAATTGGAAAAGCTGGCCTTAGTGTTGCGGGATAAAGAAGTGGTGTTTTTCACGCCCGGCGTCGCGAAGGAATACCGCACAAACCTTTGGGGCCCCGTCTTCGATAATTTTGACGAGGCCCTAGGGGCTACTCTTTCGAATTTGCCGGCGAAGCCCCGGGTTGCGGTGGTGCCGGAGGGGCCTTACGTTCTGGCGCGGGTGGAGGAGGTACCGTCGGGGGCCCCCCAGTCATCGGACCCGGTCGCCGCGTAGAGGCGAAGACCATTTGCTCGCCATCCACGTAAGCCGTAAACTCGGTGCCCATGCGGGAAACCAGTCGGCGCTCGCGGTCTGCGCCGCGCTCCATCTCTTCGTAATCTTTGGGCGGGTCTTTTTTGTTGGCCGAGGCCCGCAACGCAATTGTGCGCCCGCCCATGCTTTCCATGCCGGTTAAGCGATAGCCCACGCGTGCTGGACGCGAGCCCCGTTTGCGCCCCAACATTGCCACAATGCCATGTGCAGGTGCGCCACGCGGCACCACCACCGCTTCACCAACCTTCACATCTTCGGCGACGGTAAAGGCCAAAGGAGTGCCCATGGCGGGATCTTCCGCCAAGTCGGCAGCCAATTGCAGCTTCACCTCTTGCCCATCCGGCAGGGTAAGCGGCGTAGCGCCTTTGGGTGGCGGACCGGCCAGTTTGGGCGGAATGGCGCGCGGGTGGCGCATGCCTTCAATTACCGCGGCGGAAACTCCGGCTTTTGTAAGGGCGATCACGTCATCGCTTTCGAGCGAAAAATCTGCTTCGCCATCGCGGATATGGCCCAAGATCACATCCTCGGGCACCTTCTCTTCCACCATCTTCAGGATGTCTTCGTTGGTGACGCGTTCGCGCGGGGCCTTCAGCTTTTCGAGCTCGCGCTTCGCCGTGGCAATGGCCTCCGAAACATCGCCGGATACCTCAACCCTTGATCGTTTGGCTTCGCGGCGACTCTCGTTGAAATCCTGAAAAGGGCCAAACAACGCTGCCGCGACAATGGCGGCGAAAAGCAGGTAGCGGGGATTATTCAACCAAGAGGCAGCGGGCGAAGCATTTGGCGGTGGAGGGGGATGTTCCGGCGCGGGAGGCGCCGCCATGGCAATCGTTTCGTCCGAAGTAGGAGGAGAAAAGGCGGCGGATGGGCCGTCCTGCTTCTGGTTCAGAAGGCCTGAATCCACGCTACGCTTCAGAGCCGACAGTGCGGCAAGAACTTCCTCCATCGATTGCCAGCGTTCCGCGGGGTCCTTGCGCAGGCAACGATGGATTAGCCGTTCAAGTGCCGTAGGAAGGTTGGGCGAAAGCTCGAGTAGGCTCTTGGGCTCGTCACGAAGGACAGCCGACAGCGTGGTGATGTTGTTGTCGCCAGAGAAAGCGCGGCGGCCCGTGGCCATTTCGTACAGCACCGCGCCAAAGCTGAAGATGTCGCTGCGCGCATCAACGGTCTTGCCCTGCGCCTGCTCCGGGCTCATATAAGCGCAGGTGCCGAGGATAAAGCCCTCGCGCGTGACAGGCGTTAGTTGCGTCGCGTCGGGATCCGCCGGATCGTCAAGCGGCGCGCCGATTTTGGCTAGGCCGAAATCGAGAATTTTCACCAATCCCCGCGCAGTAAGCATCACGTTGCCCGGCTTCATGTCGCGATGCACGATATGGGCGGAGTGAGCGGCGGTGAGCGCATCGGCCATTTGGACAGCGGCGGCCAGCACTTCCTTGTAGTCCATGGGCTTCTCGGCCAGAATCTCGGCCAAGGTCTTGCCTTGGATGAACTCCATCACCAGGTAGTCGTGCGGCCCCTCGCTGACAATGTCGTAGATTGTAACGATGTTGGGGTGGTTCAGCGCAGAGGCGGTTTGCGCCTCGTTGAAGAAACGGCGGCGCCGCTCTTCGTCCGCGGCGCTGGAAGGGACCCCGGAAGGAGCGGTGCCGGTCATCTTCTCTGCGCGCAACACTTTAAGCGCCACAGTGCGGTTCAGCTTGATGTCGCGCGCCTTCAGCACCTGGCCCATGCCACCCTTGCCGATTTCTTCCAGCACTTCGTATTGACCGCGGATCAACTCAGGCAAAAATGAAACTTCCTCTTCTCTACGGTAATTTAGAGGGCTACTTTGTAACCCAATGTGATGAACAATTCTTCAAACATTAACGGTCAGGATGCCCGTTGTGGCTTCCAATGAATTGTGCAACAACTTCGTACAACGCTCAAGCTCTCTCTACTTTTAACGCTATTCAGTATGGTAGCGTTCCCCCAAGGCCAAGCGATCGACGGCAACATTGAAGGCGCCGTGCGCGCCAGCGACGGCAGCTTCCTTTCCGGCGCCACCGTGAAAGCGCGCAACTTGGCCACCGCGCTGGAACGCGAGACCAAAACCACGGAACAAGGCACCTTTACCCTGCCCTTGTTGCCTCCCGGACGATACAGTGTATCGGCGGGACTTGCAGGCTTTGAAACTGTAGTCCGTCCAGAACTGGAAATTCGCGCCGGCCATGTACTAACTGTTCCCTTCACGCTCGCGCCCGCTTCCGTGGCCACCGAAGTGGAAGTTACTTCCGAGGTGCCCGTGGTGGAACCCGGCCGCACCGTAGTGGCCAACACGCAGGAAGAAAAAATCGTACGCAACATTCCCACCATTGGCCGCTCGATTCAGGACTTCTATACCCTGCAACCCGGCGTACTGGCCCGACCCCTCTCCACGGGCGGCAGCGGCACGGGAACGGCCACCACGGTTTACGGTGGATTGGGATTGCGGCAAATGAATGTTGACGGGGTTTCAAACCAATTGCAAGGCGGAGCCCGCAACATTGTGGTCAGCCAGGAAGCCATCCAGGAGTTTCAAACCGTAACGGCGTTTTCGGCGGAGTTTGGCCGCGTGGCCGGTGGCTTGCAAAATGCCTTTACGCGCAGCGGCTCGAACGACCTGCATGGCTCGGCCTTCCTCTTCGCCCGGCACAAAGTGCTGAGCGCGAAGCCGCAATTGTTGCGCGCCGACCAAGCGCAGCCGGACTTCGCCCGCTACAACTTTGGCGGCACTATCGCGGGCGCTTTTGCCAAGGACAAGCTCTTCTACTTCGGCACCTACGAGCGCTGGTACCAAGACCTACCGCAGGTACTTACCATCACCCCTGCCAACGCCCAGGCCCTAGGCATTCCCGCTTCCAGCATCGGCGTCAGCACTTCCGGCTTCCGCGCCCACACCAGCACCTACAAGATGGATTGGATCATCAATGCCAAGCACCGCTTAAGCCTGCGCCACAACTATTACTTCGACCGCGAATCGCCTCTGGGCAGCGGCTTGGTGGCAGCGGAACGCTTTCGCGCTTTGACGAAGATCCCTGGGCCGCCACTGGCCAATTGGTATCGAGCTTCACGCCCACCTTGCTGAACGAGTTCCGCTTCCTGTTTGCCAACCGCCCCATTTCGAATGGCGTGTTAAACCCCGACAACCCGAACATCAACGTGCAAGGCATTGCCAGCTTCAACGGAAATTCCAACGGCAACCGCTCTTCGAACGAGCGCGGCTTCCAATTCATCAACAACACCACGTGGATCAAGGGCCGCCACACGGTAAAGTTTGGCGTGGACATTCTCCCCGTTAACTTCAAGGAACGCTTGACGAACATCAATGGCCAATTCGTGTTCGGCGGTCTGCCCGCCGTTGCTGGCGTGCGCGGAGCAATTTCGCCCCTCGACCAATTCCTAAATACGGAACGCGGATTGGTGGACCCGGCCACGAGCCGCCCCTTCAGCTATACGCGTTTCACGCAGTCGATTGGCCGCGAATTTTATGACGCCTCCGTACTGAACCAGGGCTACTTCATTCAAGACGATATCCGCTTGACGGCCAACCTGAAGCTCAACATCGGTCTGCGTTATGAATATTTCCTGCGCCCGGATGCCATTCCCAACCCCGATGTGCCAGCTACGGCCACCATCCCGCAAGACTCGAACAACTGGGCTCCGCGGGCGGGCTTGGCCTGGGACTTGACGGGCGATGGCAAGACAGTGCTGCGCACAGGCGGCGGCATTTACTACAACACTACCGTCGCGCAAACCTGGAACAACTTCTTCCGTGGCAACGGTGTGGAAGTGTTCAACATCAACGTCTCGCCGGCGGACCAAGGCGCTCCTGCCTTTACGCGCGGACGCGTGGAACCCATCACTGGCGCTCGCCGCCCGGTGACCGACGTGCGTGCCGTAAGCGACGACTTCCAGGATGTGATGGTCTACAACTACTTCGCCACGCTCGAACGTTCGCTCGGAGCCGGCTGGGGCGTTTCGCTTACCTACCAAGGCAATTGGGGCCGGGACCTACCCGTAAGCTTCAACACGAATCTGCGCAACACCGGGAATGTTCTGGCCGATGGCCGGACCCAATGGAGCAGCACGAATCGCCCGGATCCGCGCTTCGGCAACATCTTTGTTTCGAACTCCGTTGCCTCAATGAATTACAACGGCATGGTTGTCCAAGTAACCAAGCGGATGTCTCGCGGACTAAGTCTGCAAGCCTCCCACCAGTATTCGAAATCCCGCGGCTTCGCCTTCGTGGACGACTTCATCGGCTTCGGCATTCTGCGCAGCCCCACGGACCCGCAAACGTTGGCCTTTGACGGCGGACCGGGCGACTTCGATATGCGTAACCGCTTCCTTTTGACGGCGGTTTATGAGCCGAATCTTACGGGCGGCTCGGCCGGCATGCGCAACTTGATCAACGGCTGGATTCTCTCTTCGCGCACCATTGCGCAAAGCGGCTTCTCGCACGATGGCACCACGGGCCGCGACGACAATGGCGACACGGTGCTCAACGACCGTCCCGTGGGCAACCCTTACAACAACTTCAAGCTGCCGAACTACGTTACGGTGGACTTCCGCTTAACCCGCACCTTCACTCTGTTCGACCGCCAACGCTTTGAAGTGATCGGCGAAGTGTTCAACGTGGCTAATAAAGTGAATATCACCAACGTGAACCGCGTATGGGGCATCAACGCCACGCCGAACGCCAACTTCCGCCAAGGAACTTCGGCGGAAAATGCGCGGCAATTCCAACTGGCGCTGCGCTGGTCCTTCTAGGTCGTTCATCCGGCACTAATCCAACATCGACTGCAAGCGCAGGAAACCAACCGGGGCATTGGCATGGCCGATTACGCGACCACCGTAGCCGCCTGCCATGCCCCAACCCATTACCTGCACAGCCATCGCCGCGAGACAGAAGCTGCGGAAGGAATGGTAGAACCAGTTGCGATGGCGGTTTACCAAGCCTTCCAAACTCGGGTTGCTGCGGCCGGGGAACATTACCATCGCGTTGAACCAACCGGGGGCAGCCAGCGCGGAATCGTTGTTCCGGAGCAGAGGCCAAGGTTGCGCAAGCATCATGGGAACCCCGCCCGGATGTGACCAGCTCTGGTACATAGGAAAGGCCATGGGCTCTTCGGCATGCAGATTCATCGTGAAGAGTTCCAGCCCCCTTTGGAGGTGTGCCGCCCAGCCTTGGGCTAATTCCGTCGGCGCTCCGGCAAGCTCAAACTCTGTTGCAAACATTGTGTCGATGCGCATTTGGCAACGCACGTTGTTAAAAGGAACGCTCAGGTGGGCGCCGTTGATGATGCCGGTACTGATGGAAGTGCTCTCAAACCAGAGCTTCACATAGCGCTTGGTCAAGTCCTTGAGAACCTTTTCGAGGTTCGTCCAATTGGGCACAACAAAAACGCGCCCGGCGCGGCCGGCAATCCCGCCTTGGCGGGCGGCGGTTGAAAATCGCCAGTTGTAGCGGTCCGCCGTTGTTTCCTTGCAATTCACATACTCGCGCAAGTACCAATTCACTTCGTAAGGATTGGTGGTTTTGAAGTTGGCCTCAATCAGCGCCTTCGCGTTCACCTGATAACGGTCGGCTACAGACTGCCAGCTTTCTCCGTCGCTCACGAGATGGGCAAAGCTGCCCTGTGGGCGGTATGTGGGCGGCACCAGACGGTCGGCCTTCGGTTTGACTTCGTTTCCGGGTTTGAGGCTCGCCATAATTAGAAGGGCGTCACTAGCGGACAAAAACGCTCAAAGTTTTTTAGAGCTGGCCAAGGTCCACTTTACCCTGGTAGCTTTGGCGGCTGGCCATCAGCTCGTCCCAGAAAAGCGTGCCTTGCCGGTAACACGCCTCGCGGGCCAGAATTGCCGTAAGCGCGCTGTCCGCACCGGTCTGGGTCTCTTCCAGGTATTTGGCGGGGCTGGAGAGGCTATCGAGGAAGAGCTTGGCTTTGTTTTGGTCGCTGTTGCCCAAGCCATCGAAGGCGCCGTCCAGGCTAAATTTAGCCGTGGAAACCTTGGCGGGAGATCCATCGTAGGGTTGCGCGCCGAGAATGCGCGAAACGCCTGAATAGAAGCACTCGCCCACGCCCTTGTCGCCGAAGAAGCGGATGCCCGCGTCCCAATAAGTATCGCCAAATTGGGTGGAATTGAAGGTCAATTGGGCGCCACCGGGGTAAGTCAGCACCACACCCCAGGTGTCCCAAATGTCGCTGGCGTCCTTGCGCACGTAGCGTCCGCCGCGACCACTCGCCGCAACGGGGTGCGCGCCCATGGCCCAATTGGCAATGTCGAGGATGTGAATGTTCTGGTCGACAATCACGTCGCCAGAGATCACACGGTCCCAAAAGAAACGGCGGATGCGCTTCTCAAGAGTCCCCTTGCCTGGGTATTCCGGGTAAGGTGTGGCCGTGGCGTAATAATGGCCCGCCATGGAGGCCACTTTACCAATGGCGCCCGCCTTCACGCGCTCCACCACGCCGGCAAAGGCCGGGGCGGTGCGCACCTGGAAGCCTACGGCGAGGCTGAGCCGGCCCTTGGCCTTCGCGCCAATCTCGGGAAAGCGCAAGCAACTGACAACGTCCACACCCGCGGGCTTTTCGCAATAAACATGCTTCCCGGCGGCGACAATGGCGTCCAGGTGTTCGGCATGCCAGTAGTTGGGCGTGGAGAGCAAAATGGCATCGATGTCTTTGGCTTCCGCAATGCGGCGGAAAGCCTCCCGCCCGGTGAAGGCGTGAGTAGCGGGGAGCTTGGGGTTCCACTTGGTGCGGGCGGCAGCAAGCTGGTCCGGGAATAAATCGGCCAAGGCGTTCACGCGCACGGGGCGCGTCTTGGGGGCCACTTGCGTCATGGCGCGCAGCACTGCCGTACCCCGCGAACCATTCCCCAACCAACCCAGGCGGATGGCGGAATTGGCTTGGGACCCGCGCACGATGTGCGGCGCAAGCAGGAGGAGACGGGAGACGTGACGGCGGGAGGGGTTGTTGGAATCCATTGCTATCCAGCATAGTAGAAGGACCCATATACTTGTTCCCATGCGCTGGCCCTTTCTCTTTCTCCTTCTTTTCCTGCTCACCGTCGTTGCAGCGGAGCTACCCATAGCGGTGGAGGCCGAAAGTTTTGTGGCGCAGCGCCTAACCAGCAAGAGAGTCTGGAAGGTTTTCGAGGGCTTGGGCGCCAGCGGCGGCAAGTACGTGCAAGTGCTTCCCGACACGCGCACCACGCACGCCGACAAACTGATCCGCGGGGAAAACTTCTCGAACCAGGCCGGAGAGATGGCGGTGTTAAGCTATCGTGTGAAGTTTCCTGCCCCGGACCGCTACGCCGTTTGGGTAAGCGCCTATTCAACGGGGACAGAGGACAATGGCATCCACGTGGGCATCAACGGAACGTGGCCGGAAAGCGGTGCCCGCATGCAATGGTGCGAAGGCAAGAACGCGTGGACGTGGGCCTCGAAACAACGTACCGCTGAGGTGCACTGCGGTGTGGAGGGCAAAATCTGGCTCGATGTGCCAACGGCAGGCGAACACACCGTGGAGTTCTCCATGCGCGAGGACGGCTTTCGTTTCGACCGCTTCGAGTTGCGCAAAATGGAATAGATGACATTTCTCGCCACCTCTCTTGCCCTCTTGGAACGCACGCCGGCGGTGTTGCGCGCAACTTTGGCGGGGCTGCCCAATGAATGGCTGCACGCAGACGAAGGCGCTGGCACTTGGAGCCCCTATGTGGTGATGGGCCATTTGATCCACGGCGAAAGGACAGACTGGATGCCGCGGGTGCGCCATTTGTTGGCCCACGGCGAGACTCTTCCCTTCCCTCCGTTTGATCGCGAAGCACAATTACAGGAAAAAGCGGACCGGCCCGTGGAAGCCCTCTTGGACGAGTTTGCCGGTTTGCGCGAGCAAAGCCTTGAGCAGTTGCGGGCTTTGGATTTCGCCGAAGCGGACCTGGAGCGCCCGGGCCTTCACCCAGCCTTAGGGCCTGTCACCTTGCGGCAATTGTTGGCCACGTGGACGTCCCACGACCAAGCCCACCTCGTGCAAATCCACCGCGTCTTTGCGCGCCGCTATGAACGCGAAGTGGGGCCTTGGGCGCAGTACCTTTCCGTGATGAGGCGCTAAGTTCTCACTTCGCTACTTGGCGGCTTTGGGTTTATCGGGCAGAGCGCGGTAGGCTTCCCGTGTAATCTCGCGCCCAATATAGGCGACCTTGCCGAAGGGCCAGGCGCTACTAATCCAGGCCTTCGCATCGGCAAAAAGCGTGTCTTCAAAGCCCGCGTCAAACTTCTTCTTGGTTACCCACATGCGTACCTGGGCATCGTAGCCCTGTTTGGGGCTGGGGCTGATGTAGACACAACCCCACTCCTCGGTGCCCGCGGGATTCAGCACCGCATAAGTGAACTTGCGGCGGGCATTGAAACCAGCGATTTCGCCCTCCACATCCTTCACGGCCTCTTCCATGGTTAAGCCCGCGTGGGGCCAGCGCGTGGAGAAGGTGAACGTCTTTTGCAGATGCTCAATGGAACTCATATAGGCATCGAAATCGTGCTTGGCGTAGGCGGGGCCAAGCGGCACAAGTTGGTATTGTCCCGAGGGAACAACATAGTTCTGGGGGACGAAAAAATTAGCAGGAACAAACGACGGGGTTTGGCCAGCGAGAGGGAACGTTACACAGAGTGCGAGATAGCTTCGTCTGGTCATAACTGTTTCGCGCGGCACGGCCTATTTGGGCTTCGCATTGGCATCAACGGCGCAACGAAAACCGATGTCCGCGTTCCGGTAACGCACCGGAAGGCTGGCAAATTGCGTGCTCGCGTTTTGCAGAAGAGGGCGCACATAGCTACCGCCGCGAATCTGCATCCAAAGCTCTTCTGCTGTGGGCGGCGGTTTCAATAAACTCGCCATCAGCTTGATGGCGCCGGGCGAAGGCTCCACGCGCTCGTCCACCCACTCAAAAACATTGCCCGCCAAGTCCATGGCTTCCCATTTCGAAGTGGATTCGCTCCAACTGCCCACCTCCCGCGGACCCTTCAAATTCGGCATGGCCTTGTTGTCCGCTACCACAGCCAAATCCGGCAGGTGTTCAAAGCCCCAAGGGTAGGTGCGGCCCTGCGGACCCCGCGCGGCCTTTTCCCACTCCTCGCCCGTGGGCAGCCGCTTGCCGGCCCAAGTGGCGAACTCGCGCGCATCGTCAAAGCTGACGTTCACCACGGGGAGCCGGGCGGCTTCGGGCGACTCCGGAAAGCCTTCAGGCAAGGGCCAATTCTTCGATTGCGCAAAGCGCTTGTAGTGCTCGTTGGTCACCTCGTATTTGTCGAGGTAAAAGTCCGGCAGGTCCAGCTTCTGGTTGCCTTCGCCAACAATGAACTCGCCTTTGGGAATCAGCACCATGGGGCCGGTAGACGTGGCCATGGTGGCGGGCAGTTCCACCACCTTTGCCTCGATTGGCTCTTCTTTCTTGGGCGGCGGAGGCGGCGCGGGCTTAGGGATCAGGTTCCACACCAGCAGCACAGCCAGCAAACCCAAAGCCACCAAGCCAGTGGTGTACATTTGCTTGGTAACCACGAAGCGCGCCTTGGTGAGTTGCTTGATGGTCTCTTCGTCGCCCGTTTCAAAGGTGCGCAGGACGGCATCGAGCTTGCGGACAATTTCGCCAAAATCGGCGGGGCGCAGCGTGGGGTCTTTCTCGGTGGCCTGGCGGATGAGGTCGACAATGGCACCGGGCACTTTCGCGGCAACCAGCGGCGCGGTATCAATTGGCTCATTCAGAATTTTGAAAAAAACTTCCTGAACATTTTGAGCGGCAAATGGTTTGGACCCCGTGAAGAGCTCAAACATCACAATGCCGAAGCTGTAGATGTCGGCCTTCTCGGTAACGTCCTTGGCGGTCACCTGTTCCGGCGACATATAGTAGGGCGTGCCCAGCGTGTAGCCGGTTTTGGTGATAGATAGATCGCGCGTTTTCGCAATGCCGAAATCCATCAATTTCACGCTGCCGCTGTTACTCAGAAACACGTTGTCCGGCTTTAAATCCCGGTGGACAATGCCCAACTGGTGGATGTGCTGCATGGCGCGCGCCAACTGCACCAGCACCTTCAGCTTCGCCACGTTGTCGGCTACTTCGTTGGCCTGCACCGCGGCCCGGAGGTCTTTGCCCTCCAAATACTCCATCACCATGTACGGGCGGTTTTCGTATTCCCCGAAATCATAAACGCGAATAATGTTTTCGTGCGTGATGGAGCCGGCCATCTGTGCTTCGCGCAGAAAACGCTTCTTCGTGTCGTCGTCGTTCATGCCGCTTTCGGTTAGGATTTTCACCACCACGGTGCGGTTGATGAGCGTATCGGTAGCTTTGTAGACGTGGCTCATGCCGCCGCCCAAAAACTTATCGAACTGATACTTGCCTAAGCGCTGTTGCTGCTGCACAGTTTTCTTATTCTAAGGCCTTAATTGCCGCTGCGGGCAACGTTGCTGGTGCACTGCAAGCCCGCCAGATACCCCTTGCGGAAAAGCGGAATGGGCATATCCAAATCCAAGACCATATATATATTACGGCCTTGCTCGTCCTTCAGCACTTGGCTGCCGGAACGTTGCGGCCATTTCACGGTGTGGTTGGTGGCCGAATTGGCGTTCCAGATTTCGGCATCGTTGAAGAACATGAACACGCCCAGCGGCCCGTCGAAGCTAACGCCGCCGCGGGTGCCCAGGTTGTAGCGCACGCCCGGCCCATTACCCGTCCAGACGTATTGCTTCGCCGCCGCGCTGGGGTTGCTGAAGGTGCCCGGAACGCCGTCAATCGTTAATTGCACCGGCTCTTTGGTTTCGGCATTGGCCTTCACGCTAAAGCGGAAATTGGGCGAGGGGTTCGCGCCGAAAGCCGTCGTCGTCACCGCGGCAAAGCGATTGAAGGCCGCCACGAAGCCCGGCGTCAAGGCCATCCCCGGCCCGGGAATGGCGCGGTATTCGCCGCCTTGGTTCACCAGCATGGGCTTTAACTTTGTTTCGTAAAAAACCCATAGCGAACCGGTTTGCGGCGCGAAGACGCTGTTGAACTCCACCATCGAAGCCTGCACCTTCGCGTTCGGGTTGAAGGGATATTTGGAAATCAGGCTCGTAAAGTCCTTGCAGAAACCCGCCCCCGCACCGTTCAACTCTGCCGGGCCCAGGTTGCGCAAAAAGGCCTCGACATAGGTAATCGGGTCCTCCATGATCTTCAACACCTGGGCGTCGACTTTGTCCAGCGGGTCGGGGCGGAACTTTTGTGCCACGTTCCGCGCCGTGAGCTTGGCTTGGGTGGCCAGGCTCAGGCTCTGCTGCGCCGCGGGGTCCGTGGCGGCTTGGCTGGCGGGCATGCCACTGATTTGCTCAATCGAACCTTGCAATTGCAGCAAGCCGCCCATGTAGGGCTGGTTATCGCCACCAATCAGTTGCCCCTCGCTAGTGGGAGCCACCAGGGTCTGCGCGGGCTGGAACTGCTCGGCAATGGATTTCTCGGCCACCGCCGTATGCTTCGAGGCCAAATAAACACTGGCCAAAACGGGGCTCAGGTTGCCGGCATGTTGCTTCAACTTTTCTGCCGCGTCCTTCAGGCTGGCGTAGCGCAGCACGTTCACACTCTTCAAGTAGGCCTTCCACTGGTCGGCAAAGTCTTTGTAGTAGCGCGTGCGCAGGCTCTGCTCCACCTCGTTCAGGTTTACGCTCATCTTCACCTCTTCGCCCAGCACCCAAGCCTCGCCGCCAAAGTACTTCGGCAGATTCTTAAAGGCATTCTGCATCCAGGCGAAGCCATCTTTGGAAAACGCACCTTGCACCACGCGGTCCACGCGGATGGCGCGCTTGGCATCCGGGTAAAGCTGATTGAAATCGATGGCCGGGTTGGCGCGGCTGGCTTCCGCCAGAATGGCGTTATACAGGCGCTCTTCGGCGGCAAACTGTTTTAGGAACTTGCGCGTACGGTCGATGGTGACCGCGTCGTTTTCCTTCGAAAAAGGATTCGCCACCAGCAACTCGTCGGCATAAAAATCAAACTGCCGCGCCACCAGCGCATTGCGCTCAGGGTCTACGTCCTTCTGCGCGCGCCAATACTTCATCAGCTCGGGCGTCAAGAAGCCGCGCGAGCTTTTCTCTGGATGCGAGGTGGTAATGAGATAAGCCTTCAGCGCGTTGTAGCTGGTCATGTAATCGTCTTGCGGCGTGGGCGTGGGCGGTAATTGCCGCATGAAGTCCAGCACCGCCGTTTGCGTGTCGCCAAACAGCACGTTGCGGAAACTCTGGAAGTAAAGCTGGCGCGCGGTGGGCAACAGGCGTTCGCCAGTATAAAGCCCCAGACCCATAAAGAAGGGAGCGCCTTCCTTTTCCCACGTGCGCAGTTGGACAAGCGAAGTGCGCAGACGGTCCAGCTTCTGCAGGCTGTCGGTAGAAGGCAGTTCGCCCTTCGCCACCTGCACACTGCGCAGCGCCTTCGAGGCGCTCGATAATTCTTCGGCCAAGGCCCGGTTCTGGAAGTAGCTGGTGGTCCACAGGCCGCCGAGCAACACGCCCGCAGCGCCCGCGGCAATCAGGGCCGCTCGCCGCGTCGTATTGGTTTTCGTGGAAGCGGCAGAAGCGCCCATGGCGTTGCGGTCCCGCAGGATGACCTCGTGGAAGAGGCGCGTGACGAAGAGCCATTGCGGCACCCGCCGTTGCGTACCCGCGGCGTCGCTCACCACAACGGGCCTCACCCCGGTGAAGTAGAAGCCGCGCACAAAGGGCGAAACGGCCACCTGGCTGGGACGGCAAACGTCCACCAGGAATTGCGTCACGGCCTGGCGCATCTTGCGGTATTCGCGGGGAAACTCAAAAACCGGCGGCCGGCCGTATTCGTTCGGGTCTCGCTCCTGCAGCATCAAGCGCCGTTCGGCCAAGCTGCGGAACAACTCCTCCAACAGCGCATCAAACTTCACCGCCGCCTGTTGCGCGTAAACTCCATCGGCGCCAATCTCGCCCAGCGCAATGGTGGCGCCAAACACCTCGGCCGCTTCGTCATTCGAAAGGTAGCCCACAAAGTTGCCAAAGTAGGGCATGACGTCGGACTTCGAAAAAATAACGTAAACCGGCACGCGTGCGCCCAGCGAGGCCGACATCTCCAGCAGGCGCTGGTTCAGGATGCGCGCCTTGGCCTGCATCAACTGTCCGGCATTGGGTTGGAAGAATTCTTCGGCCCCCACAAAGAGTAATACGCTGCGCGGGGCGGGCGCCGCGTTGGCTTGGAAGGCGGTTAAACCGCTTGGGGCAAAACGGTCGGCAAAGGCGCGCCACAGTTTTTCGTTTTCGAGCAGCGTCGGCGCGGCTTCCACAAACGAGGTGTCCTTGGCCAACCAGACATTGGCGCTGCGCGTTTGCACCAATTGGTTGCCTTCCTGATAAACCAGGCCCGAGAGCAGCTCCGGTTCCAGGCCGCTTTGCAGCATGGTGGTGGTTTTTGCCGACCCGCGCGCCCCAAACAAAAAGACCACGGGCATTTGGGCAATGGTCCGCCCTTGGGTGGCCAATTTTTTCTCGGCCTCTTTCACCACAAAATCAAGTTCCGCACCGAGTTCGCCGGCCAAGGCCAAGGCCCGCTTCTTCTTATCGCTTTGGAGTTTAAAGTAAATGGCCAACCCGGCAAGCACCGTGCCCAGCAGCCACAGAATGCCACGCACAAACCAGATGTTCCTGCCCGCCGGCACGCCGAACCACTCCGGCGCAAACCAGCCGCCTAGCATCCATCCCAGCCACAAGCCACCCACGATTGCGTAGAACATCCCTCTACCTCCGCACCAGTTCTTGCGCCAGGGCGCGCAAATCGTCGGCCCCCGCGCCCAGCATCAATTTGTAAACCACAAACAGCACCAGGCTCAGCGCCAGCAGGCCGCCCCCAATGTAGAGCAAGCGGGATTGCCAGGGGTCCCGCGTCACCACCGGTGCATCCACGGGCGGCAAACCTCCTTGCGGCGAAAGCGGCGGCAGCGCCCCCCGGATGCGGCGGCACTTATCCATGCACCCTTCCACTATGCGTTTCAGTTCGGCTTTGCCCCCGGCGCTGTAGCGGCCCTGGAAGCCCAGGCTGATGCAGGTGGCGTATAGCTCCAACAAGTCGGCCACGCTGCCCGAGTCCGGTTGGCGCATGATGTTCTCCAGGTTTTGGAAAAACACTTCGCCGGCAATGTGCATGCCGAAGTATTCCTCCTGCAGCGGCTTGCGCCGCCAATCGGCAAAGGCGGGCTGGTTTTGCGTCAGAATCGTTTCGTCTAAATAAGCCACCACCGCAAACATGGCGTGGCGGGCTTCGTCGTCGCTAAAGCCCTTGCGCCGCGCCTCGTCCACGGCGTTTTTCAGCGACGTGCGCAGGGCGTTGCGCAACGTATTTGGGTCCTGCGCCACTTGCGGATTCGCCCACACTCGCACCACCGCGGTGAGCGGTTCCTGAAAGAGCACGGCCAGCGTTTCGCGCCCCATCAAATTTGTCGTTGCCATCTAGGCCTCCAATATGACGATCAACTCCACTTCCGGTTGCGGGAATTCTCCAGGCACATACACCCCCACCCGCTTGGTCTTCATAATCTGCTGCCAACAGGCGCCCGTACGCGAAATCGAGAAGTACTGCATTTCCGTGCGCGTTTGAATTTCCGCCGGAGCAATAGGCATGTGCAACAGCTCCAGCCCCGGGAACGCGCTCTGCACCAGGCGCTCAATAAAATCCTGCGAACACACCTTCACCAGTTGCGGTACACGCAAAATCAGCACGCTTTCCGCCGTCTGCGCGCGCACGCCCAAAATCCACCGGCTCTTGGCCAGGCAGCGTTCATCCACAATCTCGCCTTCGTACAAGTAAGGTGCGTATTGCCGCAGCGGAATTTGCAGAGAGGCGCTGGGCAGGATGGTTTCGAGCGCCTGCCGGATATGCGCATCAATTTGCGGGAAACAGTTCTCCGGCCTCAAGTGGTCATACAGAGGAAGCTCGCCCGGGTCCCGGCCCAGATTAAAGGTGCAAAGCGCACCGCCCAACTTCAGCAGCAAGCGGTAAAGCTCCTCCGGGTGGCCCTTCTTCACGAAGGCCATGTGGCGCAAATCGGCAATGGAGGAATTGATACAGTGCAAATACCAGAAGCTGGCCACATCGCGCTGGCTCATGCCGCCGAGCTTGGCGCTGGCCCGTTCCGGGCGCAAAGCCATGGCCTTGGATTCAAGGATTTCCACCAGCCGCTTCACCATGACAATCAGCCGCGGGGAGGCTTCCATCGTCACCAGCGGAGGAATGAAGTTGGGGTCGAAAACCAGATTGCCCGCCCCGTCGCGCATGATGCGGCCAATGGGCAGGGCGCTGACGCCGGGCGACAATTCGTGCTCCAGAAGGAGGCGGAAGTTCTTTTGGCCCAAAACCACGGGCCGCTCTTCAATGCCGGCGTTTTCGTCCACCAATTTGCGCTGGGCCGGCTGAAAACGGGTTTCCGCGTTCACGCAATTGGCGCCGCCTGGCTGGTAGGGGGGCAGAACCAGGTAAACCGTAGCTTCGCGGGCCACCGGGCTCAACAGATCGGCGACGGCGCGCCCGGTGGGCAGGGCGTCGCTTTCGGGCATGGCGAAGGCCAAACCATCGGGAAAGATGCCGCGGGCATGCAGCAGTTCCAACCGGCCATTGGCCAGTGCCTCCTCGCTCCAAGCCAAACCCGCAAAGCCGAAACCGGCAAAGTAAAGAGATTGGCTCGTAAAGTCGATGAGATCTTCGAAATAGCGTTTTTGCGCCTGGAAGTGATGAGGCGCCAGATGCATGCCTTCCTGCCAGACTACACGCGAGAGCTGCTTCATCTTTGGTGTTGTCTCAGGCTATCATAAAGGCACAATTTTCCTTGGGAATTAGCAAAGAATGTCCTTCGAAACTACTTACCAACTGGTCGCTCCGGTGGCCGACTCCAAAGATGCGCTTACCTACAAAGCGCTGATAAAAATGACGGGCGAGGAGGTTTACATCCACATCGTCCGGCCCGATGCCGCAGACCTCTTTGCCACCGCACGCAAACACAACGAGGCCCCCGGCTTCGGTCCTAAGGAAATTTTGGAAGTGGTACAAGATGGTGCGCGGTCCTATCTGGTGACGCGGCCCCTGCCGAAGGGCGCCACCCTGCGCGGGTGGCTTTCGACGCTCGAGCAGGTAAAGACGCCAGACCCCTTTGCCGCGGCGGGAGCTTGGCAAGTGGGGGGAGCGCCGCCAGCGAGCCCGGATATGCCGACGATGACGATGCCGACGTTTGCGGCACCGCCCCCTCCGCCGCCACCCCCTCCACCGCCAACACCGCCACCGGTAGACGCCAAGACGGAACCCGGAGAATTCACTCGCATGTTTCAGGCCGTACAGCCAACGGGCGCTCCCGCTGCCGCACCGACTTCCGGGGCACCGTTGCCGGCCACGCCGTTTTCCCCGCCGTCCGCAATACAAGCTCCGGCAATGCAAGCTCCGCCAATACAAGCTGCGCCCAAAGACGAGCCCGGCGAATTCACCCGCATGTTCCAAAGCCCCTTGATGCAACCTGCGGGAACGGGCATTTCGGGCGTCCCCAATCCACTGGCCAACCCGCTGCCGCCTCCGCCATCTGAGCAAGTAGGGGAATTTACCCGCATGTTTAAGGGTGTAAATGCTCCGGATGTAATGGCTGCCCCTCCGCCGCCCGCTGCTCCGCAGGCCGGCCCGGGAGACTTTACCCGCCTGCTGCAGGCCCAACCAGCGCCAGGAACGACTGCGCCCAGTGGTTCAGCACCGGCGAGCTTCGCGGCACCGCCCCAACAAGGCTTTGCGGCACCGCCCCAACAAGGTTTTGCACCTCCGGCCCAGCAGGGCTTTGCGCCCCCGCCCCCCCAGGGCTTCGCCCCGCCACCGTCCCAACCGGCGAGCGGGTTTCCTCCTGCCCCGGGTGCAACTCCCTATGGCGCACCGCCACCCTCAGCCGCCAACCCCTCTGCCCCTCCTCCCGGCAATGCCGGCGCCAACGGGGGCGGATTTCAGGTGGGCCGTCCTCAATACTCCGGCCCCAGCGTTTACGTGCCCGGCGTTAGCGGACCCACCATCGATAGCCAAGGCAACATCCGCGGCCCCGTCGTTGGCGCTCCGAGTTTTAACCAGGGCACCGTATCCGGCAGTCCCAGTATTAGTTCGAAGAGCATTGGCCTAAGCGATGTAGCGAACCTTTTTGGTGGCGGCAACGATGCTCCCGCGCAAGCCGGACCTGTAGCCCACGGCCCGCTCTCCGCGGCGGCGGGCCCCGTGGATCCGCAAGCGCTTTCCGGCGGAGGCGACGGTGCGACAGCCATGTTCCGCGCTCCGGCCGCTCCTGCTTCCCCCGCTATGCCCGCCACTCCCGCTGCCCCTGCCGGGCCGGGAGAGTTTACCCGCATGATGCAGGCGCCTCCCGCCGCCAGTGGTCCCGCCGTGGGCGTGCCCGTACCCAAGGAAAACCAGGTTGCCGCCGCACCGGCGCCCATCTTTTCGCAGCCCGTCGGAGCACCCCCTCCGGCTGCACCCGCACCAGCGGCTGCAGCATCGATGGCTCCCGCGGAAGCGCCGAAGCCCAAAGGCCCCTTGGGCGGCATGAGCCCCTTATTGATCGCCGCCACGGTTGTAATCGTGCTGCTGATTGCCGCGCTGATTTACGTCATGGTCACCACGGGTCGCTAATCCGCTTGCCGACCGCTCAATCGCCACAAACCAAAGCCCCGCTCCAGTATCCGGTTCCCTGGGACCAGGTCTATAGCCTTTGGCCGCACGTCGTCCATGGCACGCGTCGCAACGTAGACGATTTCTCGGGGAAAATCGTCGCCAAAATGCAGCCGGGCCCCGTCTATCAGGGCTTGGAGCACCTGCCCGCCGACCCGCGCTTTGTCCTGGTGGCCAACCATTACCAGCGCCAAGGGCTTTGGATTGTCCACGTCGCCAGCGCGCTGACGCAAGCCATCGCCAACCGTTACGGGCGGCAAATTGACCCTCCTGTGCATTGGGTGGTCACCGCCAATTGGCCGCGCTGGAAAATCGGTCCCCTTTCCTTCCCTTCCCCGGGCGATATCTTGCTGCCGCGCGTTGCCCACGCGCTTGGCTGCTTCCCCGTCAGCTTTGCCGGCGCCAACCCGGCCTACACGGCGGCAACGCTGAAACGCATCCTGAAGGCTACCCAAACCATCGAGCGCCCCATTGGCTTGTTTCCCGAAGGCGTCGCCGGCTCAGCCGGCAAACTGCATCCGCCGCTCCCCGGCGTTGACCGCTTTCTTGCGCTGCTGGCCAAACGCGGCTGGCCGGCCTTGCCCGTCGGCGCCAGCGAATCCGGCGGTTTCCTCCTCCGCTTCGGAGAACTCATCCCGCCCGAAACGCTGCTCGCCTCCCCCGACCCCGCCACGCATTTAATGAACGAGATCCGTCGACTGATTTAGACATTCTTGTTACACTAAAAATTCTGACCGGGCGCGTAGCTCAGCTGGTTAGAGCGCCTGCTTCACACGCAGGAGGTCCGGGGTTCGAGTCCCTGCGCGCCCACCATTTAAGTTCTTCTTTTCCAATTGTTTCAGTTTTTCTGCCTGTCCCGTTTTCTTCCCTAAAAGTCTCAACCGTATCAAAACCGTATCAAAACCCCTTCGTTGAGGACCGACCGTATCAAAACTCATGGGGGTGCTGGCCGACATCGGAAGCGCCGGAGGAGCTGATGCAGCAGTTTGGGTAAAGCGCCCGACATGTGTTGGCAAAACTGAGGGCCTATCGATTCTTTTTCGGTCCGCTCTGCCCGCTTCCCAAATTCGATTCGTTCGCTTCACGGTTGAGCTTGTCGAGAGCTTCACGCTTCATCTGTAGCTTCATCTGGGAGTACTTCTTGAACACCTTGGCATCAGTTTGCCGCAGGAGCTGAGTCACCCATTCGTCGGCGACTCCTCCAGCACTCAAACGAGTGGCGTGAGTAGATCGAAGATCGTAGATCCGAAAATAGGGTACTCCGGCCTTCTTGAGTGCCTGACTCCAGCTCTTCTTGAAACTCGTTTGATACCCCAAAGGATTGCGCTCGTTGGGGAAGAGCCAATCGGGTGATTCGGAAAGGCTGATCTGGTTCTGAAAGGCCTCAAGCGCAATCTCAGTGAGTGGGACCTCAGCCACGCCGGTAGGCGTCTTGGAGTCATCGATAATGGCAACCCTGTTCTGAAGATCAACCTGGTCCTTGCGCATACACGCCAATTCTTTGTACACGCGTAGGCCAGTTTCCGTGATGATTCGAATCACGTTCTTCAAGTAGGACGGCGCGTTTTGTTCAATCAGTTGCTGCTCCGACCAGGTCATGTAGTGAGGCCGAAACAGCCCCTTGAGGATCACAGGAAACTCGACGTTGGTGCAAGGGTTTGAAGAACAGAGCTTTTTTCGAACCGCCACACTAAAGATCCGACTGAGCACCCGGAACTCCTGGTGGACCGTCGCGGGCTTCAGTGTTTCAAGCTCAACGATTTCATTCTTCCGGCGAACTTTCCGGCGCTGCCTTAGTCGGCTGCGGAGGTGGAACTCGATTCTGGTTGCATCAATCTCGCCAAGCTTGAGGTTCCCAAACGCCGGTCGCAGTGACTTCAAGGCAGTTTCGTTGGCCTCATGCGTTTTGGGCGCGCGAATCGGCGGCTTGGAATAGTGTTCCAGGAAGAAATCAGCCCAGTCATTGAAGGTGAGCTGCTCGCCTTTCCTGACAATATCCAATGAGTTGTTGTCCCGCGCCTGAAGCCGATCTCTCAGAACACGATTCGCCTCGTGCCAGTCCTCCGTTCCCGTCGATTCCAAGCGGCGCTTGCCATCCCTGTCGCGGTAGCGCATCCACCAGTTCTTTCCATCCTTCCGTTGGTACACGATGCCGTCATGTTTGCTAGGCCGCGCCACTGTTCACCACCTGCTTGAAGGAATCTCGAAAGGCTTCGAGATCGGATTTGAGAAATCGGATGTTCCGGCCCATCACCCGCAGGTGAGGAATCTGTTTTCGTTCGACCCAGAGGTAAACCGTTTGAACGCTTACGCCCAGGTAGGTCGCAGCGTCACGCACAGAAATGGGGAGGTCATCGACTGCGTGGCGCTCCTTCGACGGCGGTTTGCCGTCCATTACAAGATGCTGTTGACGTTCGCGCATATCCTTTTTTAGGGGCTCCTTTGAATTCCAACAAGTCTTTCTTGAAGCGAAACTGGACCTGATTCGAGTTGGATCTAAGGCTCACGGCAAATTTTGAAAGACATAAAGAGTTCGTGGGATGCCCCAGTAGTGCGATCAAAATGACGAGAATTTGCGGAAGATCGTGCGTACCTCATCCAACGTCGGAGTTAAAATGTGCAACGGTTAGCCCATGCACTGGCTCCATTGGTCGCTTCTTTCAGCATTCTTGGCAGCCGTCACAGCAATTCTCGCGAAACTTTGCCTGTTTCACGCCGACTCCAATACAGCGACAGCAGTTCGAACTTCGGTGATCCTAGTGCTTTCGTGGGCGGTCGTCCTTGCAACAAAAGGCATATCCGGCGTGAAAGCGGTCCCACCGGATTCCTGGCTGCCGTTAGTGGGATCAGGGATAGCTACCGGACTGTCGTGGCTCTGCTATTTCAAGGCGCTGCAAGAAGGGCCAGCCTCGAAAGTTGCTCCCATCGACAAGTTGAGCGTGTTTTTCGTAGTGGTGCTGTCGGTCTTTTTCTTGGATGAACCGGTCACGATGCGAAGTATCATTGGCGCCGTCTTGATTGCTGGCGGATCTTTCGCTTTAGCAACAGGTTGAATCCTCAGTTCCCGACATTCCAAATCAGCGCTGGGCCTGAGGAGCCCAAGCCTACTTCAGGGCTCAACCGATCCACCCATGAAACCTTTGCTCCTGGCAAAGCAGCATTGTGGTGGCGGCGGTATGTGTAGCGGCCGATCATGAACCCCATCGATCCTCCAGTGAACACATCTGAAAGCCAATGTCTCCGCGCGCCCGATCTTGAGAGCGCGACCAGACTGGCGAGGGAATATGCGGTAATGGGCACTGCGATGCGGTCGCGATATTCATACGCGAAAACCGTGGCCACTGCGAAGGCACTCGCGGCGTGGCCGGAAGGAAAGGATGTACCTCCCTCCCAAAAGCCGCCCCGCCGGTCATGATCCAGTGGCCGCTCGCGATTGGTTAATTGCTTGATCGCAAACGTGACGGCCTGTGTGTGCCCTAGCGATTCTAATGCGAGCCAACCCGTTTCCCTGGCATGGCTGTTCCCCGAAAATTGACCGGCAAGAAAAGTTGCGCCCGAAATTCCGGCTACCGAATACCAGGCTCCAAACTGGGAAACGCGCCCGCTCCAACGGATCTGGTCCGCGCTGTTCGGTAAGGCTTCAGAAGTTTTCCGATCAGTCGAAATTAAGGTAGCGGTGATAAGAGCAAAGGGAATCAAGTACTTCTTGGTTGCCCTCGCGTCATAGCTGCTTTTTCGAAAGGGACTTGTGAAAATGGAGATCTCATCCTTGATGAAACGCTTCGGCGTGTCGGAAAGGCGAAGCCCGCTATCGATCCCCTGCCCCTGATGACAGAAAACAGGTAAGAAGATGGCGACCATGAAGGAAATCTTGCGGCTCACTCTTTCTCCTTTGACTCATACTGGGCGAAGCGCATAGCTAGGACGGGAAGGACCGCCAAGCTGAGAAACGTGGAACTGGCCAACCCGCCTAGGATTACGACGGCCATCGGATGTTCAATCTCATGGCCCGGTTGATTGCCGCCAAGCACTATTGGCAACAACGCGAGCGCTGTCGCCGTGGCGGTCATAAGGATAGGCACAAGGCGCTCCTCGGCACCGCGCATGATTAAGTCCGGCCCAAACGATTACTTCTCGGTTTCGATCATGTGACGGTAGTGGCTGATCAATATGACGCCGTGGCGGGCAGCGATGCCGAGAACCGTCACGAATCCGACGAGGGAGCCCAGCGAGAGGATGCCGCCCGTTAGCGTGACGCTCAGAATCGCGCCAACCAAGGCAAAGGGCAAGCTGACCAGCACCAAAGCGGTAAGCCGCATCGTAGATGACTGCACTCGTTTGGTACATTTTGGCGGCCTGTCTTGAGATTGGCTGCTGCTTTTCCTTCTGGGCTTGGCTCCGGATGGGAAAAAGCCCGATGTGGACACTTCCCGGAACGTTTTCCCTTATCGCCTTCGCACTAGTTCTCACGCGAGTCGAAGCGGATTTCTCAGGGAGAGCTTATGCTGCCTACGGAGGCATCGACATCATTTCTTCGTTGGTTTGGCTTTGGGTCGCCGAGAATTCCCCGCCTGATCGCTGGGATTTATTCGGTTCGACGCTTTGTCTGGCTGGAGTCGGCGTCATCCTATTCCGCCCAAGAGGACTCTGAATCCAGTTGCCTGCTTGATTCGGTCCCGAAGACACCGATCACGCGTGGCGGAGTGCGCGCCGGACCAGTGCGACAGAAGGCCAGCCCGCTATGGAATGCTCGTCTTGATAGATCCTACAACCAAGGCCATATCCCCGCTCGTCCGCTTGCGCTCCCTCAAGGTCTCGCCCATCAATACGAATGGTCGGTGATCCTATCAAACGCTTTCTTTGCGCATCGGTTGCATTTTTAACTGGCACAAGCTCCACATCGCCCGAAATCCCTTCAAGGCGCAGCGCCTCCCGTACGTTGTTGGCCGCCTCGATGTACGATGGACATCCGCCAAGATAGATGAGCTCGATCTTCATCACTTGCCGTCTCTCAGCTTGGCAACATATCCGAGCTGACCAATCGCGGCAATCAATTTCTCAACGGACGTCTTTGATGGGTCGAAGCTGATCCTGGCGGTAGTCTTCTCATAGTTGACCTCCGCAGCCAGAACCCCTTTCTCTCTGCTCAGGGTTGCTTTCAGGCCAGAGGCGCAAGCAGCACAGGTCATCCCTTCCACCTTGAAGATCGCCACTGCTTGCCCTACTCCGTCTTTCGCTGCTACAGCAGTCGAGTCAGCACCGACCCTCCCGCCGTATGCAGTCGACAATTGTGGAACGGCTGCCAGCAGGGCTACTGCTGCTATCGATGTGAGAAGCAAAGTTGTTGACATAGATCCATTCGCAGAAGTGGGCGCGCACTCTCCCCCGGCGCAGGCGGTCTTTCGCTGAAATCGAATTCGAAGGAAGATGGCTGAGCCCAGGAGGAGAGCGGTAACGCCCAAAAGATAGGGACGAAGGTTTTCAAACAGGCCCGCCGCACCAAAAGTGCCCAGGCCAAGAGTCGCCGCAACTATAGGCCCGATGCAGCAAAGCGAAGCCCCAGATGCAGCCACTATTGACGCAATGGTCAGGGATCGTTCCTTCATATTGCGCTTCCTCTTTCGTCCAAAGCATCAAGGATTGGGCAGTCGCCAACAGGTCCGTGATTTGAACATTCGTTCGCGAGCTTCACAAGGGCGCTCCGCATCGACTGCAGGGAGCGTATTTTTTCGTTGAGCGCGTCAACTTTCGCCAATGCCTGATCGCGAACATTGGCACAACTGGCGTTCTTGTTCACCCGAAGTTCCAAAAGTTCTTTGATCTCCGTCAACGAAAAGCCTAGTTCTTGGGCGCGCTTTACAAAGCGGACACGCCGAATCGTGTCCGCCGGGTATAACCGGTAGTTCGAGCCATTACGCAATGGCTTGCCGATAACGTCTTGACGCTCGTAGTAGCGCAAAGTATCGACGTTTACTCCAGCGTGTTCAGCGACTTTTCCGATGGTGAGGCCCATTGTGCATCTATCATAAACCCTAGACCTAGGTCCAGGGTCGAGCGAAATGTTTCGCGACTGCTAATCGGCGCGACAGACGAGTCGCCATCCTTGCGGAGCGGATCAAGCGCAACCGAGACCGGGGTCTCTAGTTCAAGGCGAGGTATGCCAGCTACGAATCCACTTTACAGGCAACTGTATTTGCAAATAATTCTCACGAGACCTACGCCTATCCACGTTTGGACCTCTACGTGCTTGCCAGGAGTGTATGAACCAGAATTCCTTAGAACGGCGCTCGTTCTGCCGGGCCTTGGCGGGCACTACTGCGGGACTAGCGTTCAGCCGAACCGGCTGGGCAGACGAAGATGTTGCCTCTGTGAACCTGTCAGCAAGATCCGAGTGGCTAAACGTCGCTGGGCGGTCGTTAAACCTTTACACCTATGAGCGGCAGTATCCTGGGCCAGCTATTCGCATCAAGCCAGGCAACCGAGTAGTCATCAAGTTCCTCAACCTATTGACCGAACCGACCAATCTGCATTTCCACGGTCTCCACATTCCTTCGACAGGTAGTGCAGACAACAGCTTTCTCCGTATCGAGCGGGGGCAGTCATTCACCTACGACTTCGAGATCCCGCAAAACCATCCTGGGGGGACTTTCTGGTACCACCCGCACCACCATGGTATGGCTGCAAAGCAGCTTTCACGCGGCTTGGCGGGGATGATCATCGTTCGAGGTGTTCTGGATGAGATTCCCGAGATTGCGCAGGCGCCCGAAAGCCTCCTCATGCTGCAAGACTTTGCAGTCAACGGTCAAGGCGTTCCAACCGAACCAGGCATGATGGAACGGATGCAAGGGCGCGAAGGGGCGCTAATTTTAATCAATGGCCAACTCAATCCTGCGTTCGCGATTAACCGCAACGGATGGTTGCGGCTGCGCATCGTTAATGTCTCTGCCTCCCGGTTCTACCGGCTGCGCATCGAAGACCACATGATGTATCAGATCGCCTCTGACGGAGGCGCTCTTCCCACTGTTCGGGAACTTGACGAATTGCTGCTGACTCCGGGTGAGCGCGCTGAGATAATGGTCCGTGGAGAGCGAGAACCGGGTGAGTACAGGATTCTGAACCTGCCGTATGATCGTGGCCGAATGGGGATGATGGGGATGCGAGTGGCCCCGTCCTCAAGTGGACCAATTGGGTCTTTGCGTTACGAAGGCGAAGCCGAATCAGAATGGACATTGCCTCAGTCGCTTGCAACGGTCGAACCCTTGCCGGAACCAGAGGTGCGCCGTTACTTCCGACTCGATGAGAGCATGATGGAGTTCACGATCAACCGGCGGACGTTCGATGCCCGTAGGACGGACACAAGTGTTCGGTTGAACGCCATCGAGGAGTGGGAGTTTGACAATCCGACGGATATGGACCACCCGATGCATATCCACACCAATCCCTTCCAAGTCGTTGGGACGGATGGCCGGGTCATTCCTGAGTGGAAGGATGTAACCTTAGTAAAATCGCGTGCACGTGTGCGAGTTCGCATGCGGTTCGATGATTTCACCGGCCCTACGCTCTATCACTGCCACATTCTTGACCACGAAGATCTCGGGATGATGGGTCGGCTAGACATCCTCTCCTAACTAACTTTCCTAGCGGGCTGTCCCGTAAAGGACAACAACTGTGCAGATTTGGCCAATCGGTCGCCAGGGACCGGCATGCTGGTCCATTCCTTTTCGGCCAGTTTCGTCCAAGACTTGGATGTCGAATACCGTTCGGTTCTTACCCAAGTCAAGACGGGAGTACACAGTGCCGAGCCAGTCAAGACTTCTTCGATGAGAGCATAGAATTGCTGAACCGTAAAAGCATTGCGGATCGGGGTCCACTTCAAACTGACGATGTCGTGATGTGTCCTCAACAACTGGTGAGTCAGAGTGACCGCCCAAGGGACATCAAAGAGAACCTTTGGCGGCAGCCCGCCGAACTGCAAGATTTCAATTTCAACTGATCGCTGAATGACGAATGGACCTCTTGCATTTCAACTCATTCCGCCCAATCTTGCAGCTAGCTAGCCCGTCGATCCGAGGGATATCGCCGTGAATGCGAGACACGTCAAGTCCAAGGCCAGGAGATGAGCGCCTAAGCGTCCATTTCTCGTTTCAACCCGAACTTCTCGATTCGATAGATCAATACTTTTCTGCTAATGTCTAAGTACTCCGCAGCTTTTGTCTGGTTCCAGTTCGTTTTTTGTAGAGCGCGCAAGACGAGCTCGCGTTCGATGGACTCCATGCTGATGCCTTCGGCTGGCAAGTCAAGATGTATGGACTCCAGTGGAGATTTTTGTCGCTTGAGAAAATCCGGCAAGTCGGCAATTGAGATCTCATCACTGGCCGCGAGCACTACGAGCCGCTCCACCACATTTTCCAATTCTCTAACGTTTCCAGGCCACCCATAGGAGAGGAAATACGGAAGTAACCTCTCCGGCAATCGAAGTTCTGGACGAGCCATCCGCTGCTTGACCTTACGAAAGAAGATCGCAACAAGCTCCTGGATATCGTCGTGCCGTTCTCTCAAAGGAGGGAGTACCAATGGAATCACGGCTAAACGATAGTAGAGATCTTGACGGAAACTGCCGTCCTCCACCATCGCTAGTAAGTTGCGGTGCGTGGCGGCAACAATCCGAACATCCACTTTGATTGCGCTGTTTGCCCCGATCCTTTCAATCTCCCTTTCCTGCAAAAGTCGCAGAATCTTTACCTGAAGATCAAGGGGCATCTCTCCAATTTCGTCAAGGAACAAGGTTCCGTGATCGGCCATCTCGATGCGACCTTTCTTGGTTGCGACGGCACCAGTGAAGGCTCCGCGCGTGTGTCCAAAAAGTTCAGACTCCAATAGCTCTTTGGGGATCGCGCCGCAATTGATAACCACAAACGGGTTGTCGCGCCGGGCGCTATTGAAGTGAACTGCTTTCGCGAGCAGTTCTTTTCCGGTACCAGTCTCTCCTTGAATCAGTATCGTTGAGTCCGACAATGCGGCGCGCGAGGCGTTTTGAAGACAAGAAAGAAGTGTCTTTGAACGCCCCACAATGTTCTCAAACCCATATTTTTGGTCGATCGCGCCGCGCAAGCTCTTCACTTCTTCGCGAAGTCGATGATGTTCCAATGCCCTGGCTACTATCATCCTCAGAGCATCCGCGTGGACCGGCTTAATGATGTAGTCGAAAGCTCCAAGGCGCATGGCTTCCACTGCCGACTCGACGGTCCCAAACGCGGTCTCCACGATGACAATCACCTCGGGATATTCTTGCTTGATACGGCCAAGTAACTCGATTCCTGACATTCCCGGCATCTTAAGATCTGTAATTACTAAGTCTTGTGGATGCTTCTCCAGATATGCAAGAGCTTGAGCACCATCTGGGGCTGTCGAAGCTTCATAGCCTGCTTGCTGAAGTTTAAGCTGCGTTACTCGCCGCAGATTGTCCTCGTCATCGACAACTAAAATGCGTTTTCCTATCATGCGGGTTGACTCACGGCGCGAGAGAGCACTACACGAAATGTCGTCCCCGCGACAGGGTTTAGTTCGACAGAGATTGAGCCGCCATGTTGCCTGACGATCTGATGTGCTACAGAAAGCCCTAATCCAGTCCCGGTGTCCTTGGTGGTGAAGAATGGGTCGAAGATCCTCTCTAAGTGTTCCGGAGCGATACCTGTGCCCTCATCTCGAACGATGATTTCAATACGTCCACTCGATTCAATTGCCTCTAAGCGGACTTCTCCGCCTTCCGGCATCGCCTGTATCGCGTTGATAGCAAGATTCAGGACGACTTGCGCCAATTGCTCTTCGTCGCCACTCAACTCGGGCAGTGGGTGTGCGCACTCCACCGCAACCTGAATGCCGCTAGGTGCGGAGTGCTTGACGAGTTCGCCGACGCTAGCAAGAAGCCTTTCCAGTTTCACAGGGCCCCATTCGGGATTGCGAGGGCGCGCAAAGTCTAGAAGATTTGTCAGCAATCGATTGAGACGTCCACACTCCTTCCTAATGATCTCCATCGTCTCTACACGGAACTCTTCAGGCTCGGCTGCAGCCTGCATGACTTCAGCTGCACCATCGATACTCGCTATTGGATTCCGGATCTCATGTACAAGCCCTGCCGCTAGTTGTCCGACCGCAGAAAGCCGGTCAGCTCGCTTTACGTGTTCAAAAGTGTTTTGCAACTCGGCATTGGCCGTGCGGAGCTTTTCAGCAGTCTGAAGCAACTCAAGCCTTCGCTTACGCTCCAAGTCAGATAGGATTCCCGTCACGAGCCCAACGGCGACAAATATTAGGATTTCGACGTACTGCTCAACGGCATAGTGACGCTCTCCACTCCATGCCATTAGGATGTGGGGTAGGTAAAGAAGCGCCGAAACACCACCCGCGATCAGGCCCCCGACCCAACCGAAAGCCACGCCAGCGTACACAACGGGCAAATAGTATAAATGCTGAAAGATACCATGCCAGAGGCGTTGTTCTGGAGGAGTCAAATAGTGACCCGCAGAGGTGAGGCCGATGCCTAGAGCAACGAGTGTGGCGCCTTTCCATCGGGGCGCCAGGACACTCAACCCTTCGGCTCCGGCTGGATCATTATGGGCTGTGAGTGTTGTCTGAGAGCCGGGCAGGAGCGAAAAGGATTCCACTCGCGGGTTGAGGTTCATCGTGATGATCTCCGTTTTGCTTGTTGTCAGTTCTGTCCCTATTGTCGCTGGCCAGAGCCTGCGCCGCGAGCACAGCGGGAACGTAGGCTCGCGTTTCCTCTGGCAATAGACCGGAGTCGATCAGTGCCCAGACATTCTTCCGTTCCGCTTTCGCGAGAGCCGCTTGCACTCTGGCTTCGCCGGCATTGTAGGCTGCCAACGATAGAGGCCAATCCTGGAACCTGTCGTGTAGAAACTTGAGGTACCGTGCGGCTGCTCGGGCGCTCATCATTGGGTCTAGACGATCGTCAAGGTTGCCAGAGACCCGTAAACCGAAACGCTCCGCAGTAGATGGTATCAGTTGCCAAATCCCAACCGCCTGCTTCGGAGATCTGGCTTGAGGCTGAAAGCCGCTCTCAACCAGACCCAGCCAGATCAGGTTCTTGGGTACACCTTCTGATTCGAACACCTTTTCAAACCCTTCCCGGGATGCACCTAAGCGGCTGGTGGATGAGTTCCAAAAGGCCCTTGCGGAGCCCTGATAATAGTCCACAAAGCGCTGAACTGAAGGATTGATTGAGGAGACACCCGATGGCTGCTTGGCTGTCAAGGACTGTTGTGCTGCGGTCCGAACACTTGCAACTTCGTTTTCTGTTTTGACGCGGCCAAGAACTTCCGTCATAGCTTGGTGCAGTCGGCTTGACTCGAAGTCAACCGCTTGGGCGGATGCCAAGAAAAAAATAAAGCCTGCCATGGTGATTCGGAATTCCATCGTTGCTAGTAGTAGACCATTGTTGGTGCAAGTGCTTCGCCAAACGTATGCCACTCGCAAGCCCATCTGAATCAGAGGCTTAGAGACGCGCAACCTCGATGGGTGGAGAATTTTGGACAATCACTGTCCCTAGGCCTCCAGCTCTTGGTTGCCTGGCGTCCTTGAACTGCATACGCATCAATGGGTTAGCGCTTGGCATGGCAACTGCACTACTGGCGGCGTGGGAGTTTCTATTCGTATTTGCGTGCTTGTCGTAGTCTTGCTCTCGAGCCAGGCCCGAGGCGAAGCGGAACCAGCTTCGCTGGCCTTGCTTCTGCGCGAAGCGCTCCAAAACAATCCTGAGATCCTCGCGGCTCAGAAACGTTACGAAGCGGCCCGACAAAGGCCTAGTCAAGTCAGCAGCCTTCCCGATCCCATGCTCTCGCCGGGGTTCAACAGCAACCGTTGGCCCTACCCAGGGGCGCTATTGGGCACTGAGCCCACGAGCAACATAGGGGTGATGATGAGTCAAGAGGTTCCGTATCCAGGGAAAAGGAAGTTGGCAGGAGAGATCGCTACCAAAGAGGCTGAATTCGAATGGCAGCAGTATCAGCAGATTCAGCTTGGAGTCGCTTCCCGAATGAAGCAGGCCTACTACCGTCGGTCCTATGCGTTTGCCGCCGTCGAAACGATTGACAGGAACCTTGGTCTGCTGAGGAAGCTTCTCCAGATCACGGAAGCGCGCTATTCGGTGGGAAAGAGCGCTCAGCAAGACATCTTCAAAGCTCAGACCCAAATCACCATCCTGACCACCCGCCGGGTTCAAGTGGAACGCGAGAAGCGCGCCAGAGAAGCCGAACTGGTTAGCTTGCTAAACCGCCCAGTGTCTTCTCAACTGGGCACGCCGCTCAGGTTGAAAGAGGCCGAGCTTGGCACTTCGCTCGATGAACTACTACAAGCGGTTCGGACAAATTCGCCTATGATCCGCAAGGACGAAAAGATGGTGCAACGAGCGGAGCTTGCCGTGAATGCCGCCAGACGCGAGTACTACCCAAATGTGACGCTCAACGGTGGCTACTACAATATGGGCCGAATGCCAGATATGTACATGTTTCGAGCTGACTTCAAGATTCCTCTCTACTTCTTCCGTAAGCAACGGCCAGCGGTAACCGAACAAGCGCAGACGCTGGTGCAGTCTCGCCGGACCTTGGAATCAACACAACAGACACTATCGTTTCGTGTCAAGGATGACTTTCTGATGGCGGAAGCCTCCCTCCAGCTTCTGCGACTCTTCCGCCAAGGCGTAATTCCCCAAGCGAGCCTTGCACTCGAATCATCGCTTGCTTCCTATGAAACTGGAACAGTTGATTTTTTGACCGTGTTCGCCAACTACGTAACTGTTGTGGACTACGAGTTGAACTATCACGAAGAATTGCAAAACTTATATTTGGCTTTGGCGCGGCTTGAAGAGATGACCGGAGTTGCATTGGTTCCCACATTATGAAACTCCTCAAGTTTGTTGGTCTTCTCGCTCTTGTATGCTTCGGTGTGCTCATCGGTTTCGGCTATGGCCGATGGTTTGGTCCGAAACCAGGGCAGACTTCTATTCTCCCGAAGCCATTGGGCTATCACTGCCCAATGCACCCAAGCGTCCGCTCCGACAAAGCTGGGGATTGCCCGATCTGTGGAATGAAGCTCGTTCCTGATGAAGATGCTGCGCAAAAAGGCAGCCATGAAGGACACGATCATGAACAGAAAGAACAGCGGAAAGTATCATTCTACAGGGACCCGAAATCCCCCAACTTTAGGTCCGACAAACCAGGTCTGAACCCGGAAACCGGAAACGAACTCGAACCAGTTTATGCTGACGATCCTGGGGAGATGCCTATGGGCACTGTTTTCGTCAGTGCGACGAAACAGCAAATGATCGGCGTGAAGTTTGGGGTAGCGGAGTTGATCGGCGGCACGCAATCGATCCGCTCCAACGCCAAGGTCACAGTCGATGAAACCCGTGTCGCAAAAGTCCAAACCCGCATTGAAGGCTGGATCGATAAGGTTTTCGTTGACTTCACGGGAAAGTTGGTCGAAAAAGGGCAGCCGTTGTTGACCATCTACAGTCCGGAGTTGGTGGCGAGTCAACAGGAACTTCTTCTTGCTCTTCGCAGCCGTGAGATTCTCAGAAGTAGCCCCCTGGTCGAGTCTGGCGTGCAAAGCGAGTCGCTCATCGCCGCCGCCCGCAAGCGCCTTCAACTTTTTGACTTGAGTGATGCGCAGATCGAAGAAGTCATCCGCTCTGGCAAGCCACTCACAAACGTGACTCTCTACTCGCCGATCAGCGGCTACGTAATGATGCGCAACGCCTTTCCCAAACAGCGCATTACTCCCGAGACCGAACTCTACACGGTCGTGGACCTTTCTCGCGTTTGGGTCATGGCCGATGTCTTTGAGAACGAGGCGGCGCAGATCCAACTCGGCATGCCAGTTCGCGTTGGGCTTTCGTACGGCTCCAGACAAAAGTTTTCAGGGCGAGTGAGCTACGTGCAGCCTCAGGTGGATATGACCACCAGAACATTAAAGGTTCGCATCGAAGCCGATAATCCAGCGCTGCAATTGAAGCCGGACATGTTTGTCGACGCGACATTCCAAGTGGCTCGCCAAGCTCGAGTGAGTGTTCCCTCGGAAGCTGTACTCGACAGTGGCATTAGGCGTACCGTGTTCGTTGACCGAGGCAATGGCTATCTCGAACCCCGCGAAGTAGAAATGGGCGATCGCCTCGAAAATCGTGTTGAGATCACCAAGGGTTTGCGCCCCGGAGAACGCATTGTAATTTCAGGAAATTTCCTGATTGACTCTGAAAGTCAACTTAAGTCAGCGGCCGCCGGCATGGCAGGACATCAGCATGGCTCAGGAAAGCCATCGACGGCCCCGAGCACTCCTTCACCGGGAGAGCACAAGCATGATTGATGCCATTATCGAATTCTCCGGTCGCAACAAGTTCATTGTCTTTCTCCTAGTCGGATTCGGTGTTCTTGCAGGTCTGTGGTCTATGCGTGAAGTGCCGCTGGACGCGATCCCCGACCTCAGCGACACGCAGGTAATCGTCTATAGCCGTTGGGATCGAAGTCCCGACATCATGGAAGATCAGGTTACCTACCCCATCGTTACGAGTATGCTCGGCGCGCCAAAGGTAAAGGACATTCGAGGTTTCTCCGACTTCGGCTACTCCTTCGTCTACATCATCTTCGAGGAGGGAACCGACGTCTATTGGGCCCGTTCCCGTACGCTCGAATACCTGTCGGCGGTTCTGCCCAGGCTGCCGCAAGGAGTGAAGACGGAGTTGGGGCCCGATGCCACTGGTGTAGGGTGGGTCTTTCAATATGCGCTGATCGACAAATCTGGTAAACACTCGCTAGCGGAATTGAGATCCCTACAGGATTGGTTTCTGCGATTCCAGCTCAAAAGTGTGCCGGGCGTAGCGGAAGTAGCACCAATTGGCGGTTTTGTAAGGCAATACCAGGTCAACGTCGATCCAAACCGGCTTCAAGCCTACAAGCTGCCCATCATGAAGGTCGTGGAAGCGGTTCGAGCTGGCAACAACGACGTTGGTGGGCGCTTACTAGAGTTCAGCGGTACTGAGTATATGGTCCGAGGCCGCGGCTATGCGAAGTCCACGGAAGATATTGGAAATATCGTTCTTCTGAGCACAGCCGATGGAGTTCCAGTTCGGGTCAGAGATGTCGGCTCGGTTGTTTTAGGCCCCGACATTCGGCGCGGGCTGGCCGACTGGAACGGGGAAGGCGATACGGTCTCTGGCATTATTGTGATGCGCCAAGGCGAGAACGCGCTTCAAGTGATTGATCGGGTCAAGGCGAAGATCAAGGACCTGGAACCGGGGCTTCCGGAAGGAGTGCGGATTGTCACCGCCTACGACCGTTCTGATCTCATCCTTCATTCCATTGAGACCCTGAAATTTACGTTGATGGAAGAAATGGCTATCGTTGCCATCGTTATCTTTCTTTTCCTGTGGCATATTCCCAGTTCGATCATTCCGGTCTTCACGATCCCGATCGCCATCATCCTCTCGTTCATTCCGATGAAGATGATGGGGCTGACCTCGAACATTATGTCTCTTGGCGGGATCGCGATTGCCATCGGAGCGATGGTGGACGCCGCGATCGTTGTGGTGGAGCAAACTCACAAGCACATCGAGGAGTGGGACCGCAACGGCCGGCAGGAAGACTTCCACCGCGTCGTGATCAACGCCGTCAAAGAAGTGGGAGGGCCGAGCTTCTTTGCGCTTTTGGTAATCGCTGTCTCGTTTCTCCCCGTGCTCACCCTAGAGGCGCAAGAGGGCCGCTTGTTCAAGCCTCTCGCATATACGAAAAATCTTTCGATGATCATCGCCGCCTTTCTGGCGATCACTCTTGATCCCGCGATGAGGCTTCTCTTTACGCGCGTTGACCCCTTCACTTTTCGCCCTCGCTGGGTCGCCGCCATTGTCAACGCCATTGTCGTCGGCAAGATTCATTCGGAAGAAGACCATCCGATCAGCAGAATCTTGATCCGGGTGTACGATCCAATCTGCCGCTGGGCGCTTCGCTGGAAGTATGTGGTGATTGCCGCCGCCATTGGCATGGTCGCCGCGACCGTGCCGATTTACGAGCGGTTAGGTTCCGAGTTTATGCCCCCTCTCGACGAGGGAACGGTCCTGTTCATGCCTTCCACGCTTCCGGGCATTTCGATTACGGAAGCCCAGCGGCTGATGCAGGCTCAAGATCGAATCATCAAAGGATTTCCAGAGGTCGCTAGTGTCATGGGTAAATCTGGTCGCGCCGAAACCTCCACTGATCCAGCGCCCCTGTCGATGATGGAGACAACTATCGTCTTGAAACCCCAAAACCAATGGCGCAAGGTGAGCACTTGGTACTCGGATTGGACTTGGAGCCCGGAGTGGTTGAATGCCGCATTTCGCCGAATCACACCGGATCATATCTCCACTGAGCAACTAATCGACGAAATGAATCGGGCGCTCAGCTTTCCCGGAGCCTCAAACGCGTGGACAATGCCGATCAAGGGTCGCATCGACATGCTCACGACTGGGATCCGTACGCCTGTGGGAATCAAGGTTTATGGTTCTGACCTAAAGGTCATCGAGCGATTGGCGACAGACATCGAAGGCATTCTTCCAAAAGTACCTGGAACGCGAAACGTCTTTGCCGAACGCACCGGAGGCGGATACTTTCTCGACTTTGTGTGGAAGCGCGAAGAGATCGCTCGCTACGGTTTGGCTATTGATGACGTCCAGAACGTTGTCATGAGCGCCGTAGGAGGCGAAAACGTCACGACAACCATCGAAGGACGAGAGAGGTATCCGGTGAACGTCCGCTACGCCCGCGACTTCCGGAGCGACATTAGCCGCCTAGGCCGTGTATTGATTCCCGTTGGGGACGGCAAAGAACAGGTGCCGTTGTCGCAGCTTGCTGAAGTGAAAGTTGCCAACGGACCAGCGATGATCCGGGACGAAAATGGAATGCTCAATGGATACGTTTATGTCGATGTTGCAGGGCGCGACGTAGGAAGTTACGTGGAAGAGGCGAAAACACTGGTCCGCGAAAGGATCAAACTCCCGTCGGGATACACGCTCATTTGGAGTGGTCAGTATGAAGCAATGCAGCGGGTCAAATCGAAATTGCAGGTGGTTCTTCCCTTGACTCTCTTCTTGATTGTCCTGCTTCTTTACCTCAATACAAAATCGGTAGCGGAGACGTTTCTCATCGTGATGGCCGTTCCTTTTTCCGCCATAGGCGCTATCTGGTTCCTCTATTTCTTGGGCTACAACGTGAGCATTGGTGTTTGGGTTGGACTGATTGCTCTGCTTGGAGTCGATGCAGAGACCGCAGTCTTTATGCTTCTGTACCTGAATTTAGCCTACGAGAAAGCGAAACGGGAGGGTCGAATGAAGTCGCTCGCGGATTTACAGGAGGCTATTCACTTCGGTGCCGTCAAGCGGGTCCGGCCGAAGTTCATGACGGTCGCCTGTATGTTTATGGGACTCGTGCCAATCATGTGGTCCACGGGTGCCGGTGCCGACGTTATGAAGAGAATCGCCGCTCCGATGATCGGAGGAATATTCACCTCTTTCCTATTGGAACTAATCGTCTATCCCGCTATCTATGAGGTTTGGAAATGGAATACCGAAGTCAAACAACAAGCCGTGTAGCGCGAAGCCTTGGGGTGCTGCTGCTGACGCTCTCTGCGTCAGCAGCGGAGTTCGCCATTTCAGTCAGGCATGAGCGATCCTTGCGAGACCACCCTGGCATTCTGCGAATCGACGACACCGGCGTTTCTTATGAACAAGTGTTGACCGCAGCTCAGCAACGGAAGCAGCCGAAACGCAAAAAGCCCTTCAAACTAGAGCGAGCCCACTGGCCGTATCAGGAGATTCAACAGCTCAAAGTATCGCGAGACAAAATCGTCCTTCTCACATACAAAGACCGGTTGTTGTTTGGTGGAATCGATAAGGAGTACGAATTCTTCGCGATGCCAAACCAATCATTCGAGCCGCTATTTGCCTTTCTTCCGGCTAAGATGGATCAGCGATTTGTCGCCGCATATGGCGTAGAAAGCGTCCCACAGTGGGAGATGCCCGTCAAGTTGCTGGGTGCCATTAGAGGAACGGAGGGAACGCTCCAGTTCTTAGCGGACTCAATCGTGTTCAGAACGAGCCGTCGCGGCGAGGCCAGAACATGGCGATTGCAAGACATTGAGAATATCAGTACATCTGGGCCGTTTCAGTTCACTCTCACGAGCTTCGAAAGGTCCAAGAGCGAGTACAGCAGTCTCCGGGGATTCAACTTTCAGCTCAAACAGCGCCTTCAGCAAGAGAAGTTCGAATTGCTTTGGCGGAAGTTGAACCGAGAACGGAATTTGCCGTACTTACTCCAAACATTAGAGGAAACCAAACCAAAATGAAGAAAAACATCGCTTTACTCGTTCTCGGCCTGAGCTTCGGCTTCGGGGCGGCCGCGCAAGACAAACGAAGCTACACAGGTGTTATTACCGACACGATGTGTGGGGCGACTCACAATATGGGGATCACTCCCGATGATAAGTGCGTTCGTGAGTGCGTCAGATCCGATCCGAAGAAGTGGAAATATGCTTTGCGCGTGGGAACAGAAGTCTATGCGCTAAGCGATCAGCAATCGCCTAGCGCCTGGGCGGGCCGACGCGTAAAGGTTACGGGAACACTATATCCGAAGACCAAGATTCTCAATTTGCTCAAGATTGAGGCCGCCCAATAAAAGCGGTCACGCTTATCAACCAACATCAAACCACACACATTAAGGAGATGTCTTACATGAAATCAAGTACTTACGTAGCTCTACTCAGCGCGCTGTTGATCGCGGGCTGGGCCTCGTTGGCCCTCGGGCAACACGATCACGGGAAGCACGAACCGAGCAGTTCAGCCTCAGAACAGATGATCACGGGGCAAGTCGTCGATGTCGCCTGCTTTGTCGGGCACAATTCTTCGGGCCCCAAACACGCAAAATGCGCTGAAACATGCGCTCGTGCAGGGAATCCTCTTGCTATCTACGATGAGAAGGCTAAGGCGATCTACCTTCCGGTTTCCTCTGACCACTCTAATCCCAACACGAAACTAATGCCATTCATCGAGAAGCGAGTTAAAGTCTCCGGTAAGATCCTTGAGAAGGCGGGCCTGAAAGGGATCGCAATTGAGAAGGTGGTTGCGGAGTAGTCTGTCAACCGCTAAACCGAACCCGTAGTTGGTTGAAGACAAGCACTTCACCACCGTGCTGTCGCCGCATGGAGTCGGCAGCTTCCCGATTCGTGAACGCCAGGATACTAGGAGAGCACCGGTCGAATGCTTCGGGCATGGGCTGGTGCTCGGCACTAGGTTGCTGGTGTGCTTGGTGGCACATGTTCACTTCGCTTCCGGCAAGATAGATCGCCGATTCCGGTTCCACCATACGACCACTCACAAAATCAGCGACGCTCAGAAACCGAATTTGTCGATGGATCTGCTGTTGTTCCGAAATCGCACAAGCCAGGCAGCAAAACGTCGCTGTTCCAACTGGTAGATCAGCCACCACCTTAACGCTGGAGTGAATCTCTCGCTGGCAAGCGTAGCAACGATGCTGGTCGCGCCTTCGAACCAATGATGACAGGAACGCGATGGTCCCAACTCCAAGAGTGAGCGCAGCACCGGAAACAAATACCGAACGCCGGGTCATGGAAGTTCTCCTAAAGGAATCATACCCCTCAGCCCGCTCGGGAGCAAACCAAAGACCTACCGCAAGTGCTTGTAAATTAGGTCGAGCAACTCATCGTACATGTCTTGTCTGGTACTGTCAGTCCCATCGCTGATCGCGTGAGTTGCGCAATGACGCAGGTGGTTACGCATTAGTTCTCGGGCGACGCCGCGAAGTGCCTCTTGCGCCGAAGCCACCTGCACAATGATGTCCGCGCAGTAGCGGTCTTCTTCCACCATCTTCTCGATACCGCGGATTTGTCCCGCAATGCGTCGCAACCTCACCAAGTTCGACTTCTTGATGTCAGGCTCAACAGCTACTGCTTTCTTGGCAGTGCCTTTCGTCATTAACCGACTCTCCTTTCCACAATCGGCGGGTCCGATGGCAGCATCTCAAATCGCCTCAACCGAAGGCTGTTTGCAACGACGCTGAGTGAACTGAAAGCCATCGCAAAGCTAGCGAGGACCGGGCTGAGTAGTATTCCAGTGCTTGGATAGAGGACGCCAGCCGCAACAGGTATGCCGACAACGTTATAGATGAACGCCCAAAACAGATTCTGGCGCATCACCGAGACCGTTCGCCGCGACAGCCGGATTGCAGTCGGCATTAGGCGTAGGTCGGCGCGCATCAATGTCACATCCCCGGCCTCCCGCGCAATATCTGAACCTGATGCCATGGCGATACCTACATTTGCTTGCGCTAAAGAAGGCGCATCATTTACCCCATCTCCAGCCATCACCACGACACGACCCTGGGCTTGCAGGTCCTTTACGATCGCCAGCTTCTCTTCTGGCAAGAGGCCAGCGTGTACTGCACTCAATCCTGCCTCGCGTGCCACTGCTTCCGCTGTTTTTATGTTATCACCGGTGATCATCCAAACCTCCAGACCCAGGTTGCGCAGTTCGCGAATTGCGGTGGGCGAGGAACTCCTAATCGGGTCGGCGATTGCAATTACGCCTGCGAGTTCTTGTTGAATTGCGACGAACATGGGAGTCTGGCCAGCGTTGGCCATGGTGCCCGCTTCGACTAGGCCAGGTTCGGCGACAACGCCCCTCTCTCGCAAGAACTCGGAGTTCCCGATCAGCACTTTGTGGCCTTCCACGGTTCCGAGAACGCCGCGCCCCGGAACGGCGACGAAGGACTCGACTTCTGCTAGTGTCACGCCCCGTTCCGTCGTCGCGCGTACGATCGCATCTGCCAGGGGATGCTCGCTTCGATTTTCCAACGAGCCGGCATACCGAAGAACTTCCTCCTCGGACCACCTCTCGTTGGCCATAACGCGGATGACGCGCGGGCGGCCTTCTGTGATCGTTCCAGTCTTATCAAGAACGGCTACTTGTGAACTGGCAAGGCGCTGCAAAGCTTCGCCGCCCTTGAAAAGAATTCCGTGTTGTGCGCCACGGCCGGTTGCGACCATAATCGCGGTAGGAATCGCTAATCCCATGGCGCAAGGACACGCGATCACCAAGACAGTGACGGCTGCGGCAACAGCGCGGATAGCGCCTTGTTGTGACCCCATCACAAGCCAGGCAACCAGCGTCAATAGCGCGATGAGAACAACAATCGGGACAAAATAGCTACTCACCTGATCGGCAAGATGCTGCAATGGAGCTCGCGAGCTCTGTGCCTCGCGCAACAGGGCAACAATGCGAGACAACCGACTTGACGATCCTACCGCCGTAACGAGGACACGAACTGAACCCAACTGGTTGACGGTTCCTCCGGTCACAGGGTCGCCAACCCCTCTTGCAACGGGTAGGCTTTCGCCGGTTAACATACTCTCATCGACACTTGTTGCTCCGAACTCTACCGTTCCATCGGCGGCAATGCGTTCTCCGGGCCGAATCACAATAGTCGTCCCCACCGCCAACTGCTCCACGGGAATCTCGCGCTCCAAGCCGTCACTCCACACACGGACCATTCGAGGCTGTAGTTCGACCAGCTTTTGGATCGCGGAAGCCGTCTGTGTCTTGGCTCTCGCTTCCATGGCGTTTCCAGACAAGATCAATCCAATGATGAAGATGACGGCCTCAAAGTACACGTCCGGGGCAAGTCCGTTCTCAACGAACACTGATGGCCACAGCGCAGCGAGTGCCGAAAACAGGAACGCTGCGCCAGTTCCAAGCGCCACTAACGTGTTCATGTCAGCCGTACGATGTCGTAACGCCGCCCAAGCCTTTACGTAGTAGCGCCGTCCAGGAAGGACCATCACAAGAAGCGTCATCGCCAAGAGGCTGTACAGCAAGATCGGCCTGGGAAGACGATATAGCGATGGAAGCACAAACCGCACAGCGGGGTCGACAGTCGACATGACCCAAACCAGCATTGGGTCCGCAGACTCGTGATGCGAGCCGTGATCTGGCACCATTAGCGGCATCGACAGAACCATTGCTGCTAAGACCGCCATCATCGTCATAAGAGCGAGGCGAAGAAGCGATCTGTACTCATGTCTCAGAGCGTCGGCGAGCTGTTCTTGCGCCCGTATGGCGCTTGTCTCGCCCGCTGGAGTCAGCGTCGCGCCGTATCCAGTGGATTGGACTGCCGCGACCAATACTTCTGGCGAAGTCTCACCGGTTCGATATTCCACAGTGGCGGTGTGAAGCATCAGGCTAACCGTTGCATCCTGAACCCCGCTCTCTGCAGACAACGTCTTTTGGACATACGCCTGGCAGGCTGCGCAGGTCATTCCCGTTACTTGAAATGTGACGCGCTGGGACTGGTTAGCGTCATTATTTGGGGCACTTATCGCAACGCCTCCCATTACTCCACCTCTCCATCGCCAACCTGAATGTGCCTTACGGAGAATCCAACGTTCTTCACCAAATCCCGAATTCGATCTTCGAGATCATCAAACGGTTCCGCCGTCAACTGTACTTTGCCCACCTCAGCGGAAGAAAGATCTAGTTCAGGCGCTTGCATAAAGGCGGCCTTGATCCTGCGTACACAGGCTCCGCAGTGCATCCCATCAATGTGAATAGTCACGAATACAAAGGTCATTAAATACCCTCCACCCCTATATTCAACTATACCCCCCTCCCCTATGTCAAGATGGATCGACGTTATGGGAATGGAATAAACCCATCGCGAAGGTGGGGTGCTTTCTCCCCATGGATCATATTCGGCAGGTGCTGCCCAGTATCAGGCAGTGGATTCTCCACAATAGCCGTATGTTGTTGAAAAGACAGGAAGCAAAGATTGGCGCTACGATTGCTTTTACAAAGACAAACTGGAATCCAGTTGTTCCCAATAAAAGGAAACTTTATGTCTACACTCTTTCGACTGTCACTGGTGACATCACTCTTTTTCGCTTTGCTTTTCACAGCGAATGCCGCTGAACCAAGCAAGGATGCGCTTTCCAGCAAGCAACTGAAGCAATTGATCGCTTCAGCCAAAACTCCCGAAGACCATCAAAAACTAGCGCGGCACTACACAGCCATGGCAGCTAAGCATGAGGCTGAGGCCGTCGAACACGAAGAACTGGCGGAGTACTACAGTAGGCATCCTCAATATGGCGTCAAGACTCCCCAATCGCCGAACACCCCTCAACATTGCAAATTCTATGCTGAGCACTGTCGCAAAGCTGCCAAAGAAATGCGCTCACTGGCGGCCGCCCACGAGAAGATGGCCAATTCGAAGTGATGAGACAACGAAGGAGGCTAAGTTTCGATTTGAAAACGGAAGCCAAGCGATTTCAGTCACTACCCACCGAATAGCTGGAGATCATTCACAGTAAACATCAGCAGCATGGTGGAGGGGAGAAAGGCTATTCGCTTGGTTCACATACACTGTAAGAGGAACGTAGCTAGGCAACTCCATCTTGGTATAGAGAGACCAATGCCGGTGCACGAAATGGGCGAAACGCATTTGTCTTCAGAATTCACATTCACTTGTTCGGATGTTTTGTCCTTGCATGCATCGGCTCGGCACGGAGGGGGAACCGAAGGAACCTTGAAAGCCCATACTCAGTAGACTCACGGAGGTGCTCTAGCTCGAGAGCCTTCGAATCTGGGGTGTTAACGGCCGAATGACCGCCGTCGGACATCTCGATCATCTGCGAAACCTTACCCTCGTGCCGTCCTATCTATACACGACAAATCGGATCGAAAACTCTTCATGCCTCGAAAATCCCCCTGTATGGCGGAGGCTCTCCGATTCGGTAGGGTTCCCGTCTTAAATTCAAGCGGCGGAACCAAAATAAGATTGAAAACCTAATTGAATGGTGCTCGACCCTGCCATACGCAAAAATACGATTTGCACTCGTATACTGGTCCCACCAACAATGGGAGTCGAAAGAGACGCGGCTGGAACCGACTCGTGAAAAAGGCTATGAACGTTGCTTTGAGCCGCGACGACGTAGTAATCGAGAGCTGCGCTTCTGAGTTCGTCTCGCGGTTACTCACTTTGAGATTTGACCGTCCCACGTTACCTTTCGTGCATGGGAGAGCGGTCAGAGTCTTCGACAAGACAATGGCTGGTTGTACAGATGGTCGCAGCCGAGGCTGGCGAGCTGCGTTGTTCATTCGTAGTCGGAGAAGCAATCCAAGTCCCCGCAATGATTGGGCGCATACTTCGGCCGAAGGATATGGTGTCCGTACTGTCCGCCGAATCAAGAAGCTCAGCACCCAACTTTTTGGTGAAGCGCTCCGGGTCGGAACGCTCGACTGAATTGCTCTTTACATCCGTTGGGCGGGCGGCGCATCAAAAGGGCGAGTCGGGGAAGTACCTCGAAGCAGCAGTGCCGCATCCCAATGCGATTGAGAAGCTATATCTCTCGGCGTTGGCAATACGCGAACACTTTTTTGCCTTGACGGTGGAAGACTCGACCCGGGAGCAGTTGTACGAGGTGCTGAGTTCCCACTCATTTGCGAACTTGACCGAACTTCGGCTTGCATGGCGGCTTAAAATGGTGGAACTTTCGTTATCCGGTGACGAAAGGACCGCGAGAAGCCACGTTGAACGGGCATTTAACATCTTGGCCAATCCGTCTCTTAAGGAATGCTACGACCGGATGAGGTTTGATGAGGATGCCCTGCCACTTTTTCCCTATGGCGGCTACGGTTCCATTCTTGTAGAAGGGCGGCTGGTCGAGGATGGCAAAGCGTTTATTGGGAACCGGATCTTAGCCTTTAAGCCAGACATGGAGGGGCGAAAGGTATCCATCCTTTTGCGGAGCTGTGAATTCCTGCCTGATCGAATCGTCTGGCACGACTCAAGGCGAAAGCTTGAGGTCTGGCTCGATGGCGGACTGTTGCCCGGGTTGAACTGGGACCCAGCCTGGAACAACTGGAAACACTGGATTCGAAGTCGGCTGGAGGTCGAGGCGACTTTCGTGACTTCGGCGAAAGAGCGTGTTGATCAAGGGGAACGGATCGTCAGCAAATGGTCTGTCGCCCTGCCGTCCCGACTTCGGATAACCGTTCCTGAAGGCTTGGGAGCGGATATCGAGTGCGCTCGCGCGTTCCATGATCTGCTCGGCCGGCACTCGGACCTGATCCGTCAAATCGCTGCGCAGATCGATTCCTGCCCTGCCGAACATTGCCTTGTCGAGAAATGGTTTCGAGACTTCAACGCAGAGCGAGAACTGCGCCCCCAGCATGTCAATTGGCAGCCGGACTTCGATGAATTCTACTTCGAGGAATTGCGCAAGCGAAGCAAGACCTGGTTTCTGTTCCGCGACGAATACCTGTTCCTTTGGCACAAACTTTTGATTGCGGAGATCCCATCATTGGGACATGCCACGTACCTTTTCCTGCGCCCGCAAAACTTGGAGGAGTTCCTGGCTGCATATGCCAAGACCGCACGAGACGAAGTTCGGCGAAACCGGGACGAGGTAGCAAGCCGGCTCGGATTTATTGGCAGAGTCGTGCGCGGTCGTCGCAAGATGCGGTGGCTCAATGAGGTG
>JANRIK010000006.1:0-25588 GCA_033765085.1 Bryobacter sp.
CTCTGGACTCTCCCCCGCTTGCACTCGCTCGACCGCCCTCACCCGGATCTCTTCCAGCGTCTTGTGATCCAACGATCGCGCATCCCGCTTCGCCATGCCTCAGTATATCACAATGTCTACTTACTTGTGAACTGGTTAATACGTCATGGAGTTGCTGGACGGTATTGATTTGCAAACGCTGGTTGACCGCTACGGTCCCTTGCATCCCGGGCGCGTTTTGAACATTTTGTCCCAAGCCGCCCAAAGCTTGGAAGAAGCGCACCGCGCCGGATTGGTGCACCGCGACATCAAGCCCAAGAACATCGTCCTGGCCAAGTTGGGCCTGCAGTACGACTTTGTCAAAATCCTCGACTTCGGCTTGGTGAAGCAAAACGGCAATCACCCGGACGCGAGCCAAATGACGCTCGATGGCACGGCTACGGGCACTCCTGCCTACCTTGCTCCGGAGGTAGCGCTGGGGGAAAACAACATCGACGGGCGGGCTGACCTTTACAGTTTGGGCTGCGTGGCATACTTCCTGCTCACCGGCCAAATGGTGTTCCAGGAAAATACGCCCACCGCCCTCGCCTTGGCGCACGTATCCAAAACGCCTATTCCGGTTACGGAAAGAACCGAACTGCGCATTCCCGCAGGGCTAGCGGAAATCGTTATGAAGCTGCTCGAAAAGCGCCCTGAAGACCGCATCCGCAGCGCCCAGGAATTGGACCGCCGCCTGCGTTCGCTAGTGGATGTCCCCAGTTGGTGCCCCGATGCGGCGGCGGATTGGTGGCAAACCAACTTGCCGGAGTCGGTGCTTGCCGCGCCGGTCAAGTTTGAAGACGCCACGCCCACCAGCGCCGAACTGGCTTCGCCCGTGGGCATGCGTCATCTTTCCTAGACATTGATCTCTCCTAGACTGATATAAGTGACTTCTACGGAGTCGGACCTTCGGCGCTTAACCACCCTCTCCATGGGCAGCGCCGTCCTCCTTTTGGCCCACCAACTGGCGGGTAAGGCGGCGCGCGACGGCCTCTTCCTTTCCCGTTTCGAAGCGGGCGATCTGCCCAAGGTGGTTGTCTTGGCGGCTCTTGTCGCCGTTGTTCTTGGCCTTGGCTTCGCCCGTTTGCTCTCTCGCTACGGCCCGCAACACCTAGTTCCCTTCGGCATGTTGGCCAGTGGATTGTTGCACGGCCTGGAATACTTGGCGCTGAGCTGGGCGCCCGACCTTACGGTTTACGTCATCTACCTACACATCGTCGGTTTTGGCGCTGTGATGCTCAGCGGCTTCTGGAGCTTGGTTAGCGAGGTCTTTGACCCCCGCGAGGCAAAACTGCGCTTCGGCCGCATTGCCGGCGCGGGCACGGCGGGTGGCATCCTGGGCGGCATTGCCGCCGAACGAGTGGTGGCCTTAAGTTCTTCCGAAGGCTTGCTCCTGCTCTTGGCTTTGCTGCACGTTGCCGCGGGCGCTATCGTACTTGTCCTGAGCCGGGGAGTTATCCATACCCGCCCCACCACCTCGGCGGGCCAATGGAACGTGGCCCGCGAAGCTTTTCGCCAAGCGCCCTTTCTCTTGAACCTTGCCGTGCTCGTCATTCTCGCCACCACTAGTGCCGGGGTTATGGACTTTCTGTTCAAAAGCGGCGCCACCGAAGCCATGGGCAAAGGCCCCGCGCTGACGCGCTTCTTCGTCATGTTCTACACCGGGTCCCAGGTGCTCACCTTCCTGGCGCAAACCTTCCTAAGCCCTTTGGTGCTGAGCAATCTTGGGCTTGGCCGCACGGTGAAGAGCCTGCCTATGGTGATTGCCGGCGGGTCGCTTGCGGCGCTGTACGTGCCCGCCTTCGCGGTGCTTGGCGGCGTCCGCAGCCTGGAGCTCATCCTCCGCGGCAGCTTTTTCCGCAGCGGCTACGAGCTTTTCTTCACACCCATCCCCCCGGCCCATAAGCGCAGTGTAAAGACCATTATCGATGTTGCCTGCGATCGCTTTGGCGATGCCGTGGGCGCCATGCTGGTGCAAGCCGTTCTGCTGCTTGGTCCCGAATACGCCCGCACCGAGATGCTGTTGATCACAGTCGCCATCGCTATGTTCAGCATTTGGCTGATGGGCAGTATGGATTCGGCCTACGTGGGCGCGCTGGAACACGGGCTGAAGACGCGAGCCGTTGAGCTCGATTTGAACGAAATCGAAGATTCCACCACGCTCTCCGTGGTGATGAAGTCGATTGAGGCCCCCGCCGTGCGCGGCTTTACGGGCGCTCCTGTAACCGCTCCCGCTACGGCCCCTACGCCACCTATGCCACATGATCCCGCCCTGGACCAGCTCCAGCGGCTGCGTGGCAGCGAGGCCCGCGCCGTGCGCAACGAGCTTCTTGATTTGCGCCGCTGGGACCCGCTCGTGGTTCCCCAAGTGATTCGCCTGCTTGCCTGGGACGAGGTCAGTGAAGCCGCCCGCCAAGCCTTAACCCGTTGGGGCAGCCGCGTGGTTGGCCAATTGACTGACACGCTCCTGGACGATGAGCAGGATTTTGCCATTCGCCGCCGCATTCCCCGGATTCTCGCCCGCTGCTCCAACCAGCGCGCGGTGGAAGGACTGCTGCCCGCATTGGCCGATCCCCGTTTCGAAATCCGCTTCCAAACCAGCCGCGCCCTGGACTTTCTTCACCAACACCAACCTTCTTTGCGTATTGATCGCGAACTGATTCTGGCCACGGTTAGCCGCGAGCTCTCTGTCTCCCGCCCCATTTGGGAGGGACGCCGGCTGCTCGATTCGCGCGACGAATCCGACTCGAGCTTCAGCTACCTTGACGACATCTTGAAAGAGCGCGCCAACCAAAGCCTGGAGCATGTCTTCAGCCTGCTTTCGGTTCTGCTTCCGCGCGAACCCCTCAAAACCGCCTTCCGCGCCTTGCACAGCGAGGACCGTCTGCTGCGCGGCCTTGGTCTGGAATACCTCGCATCTACCCTCAGCGAAGAAATCTTTGCCAAGCTAACGGCTTTGGTCGAGCATAGCGCCCTGCGCGCCTCGTCCTCCACTCCCGACGAAATCCTGGCGCAACTTATGGCCTCCGGCAACAGCATCGTGCTGGAGCTCAAGAAGCAAAGTGGGGCAGGGTAGTCCGATGGACACCTAAAACGCCAGGCGCTTGTGCTCGGCCACCAGGCGGCTGGCGATCCACAGCCACACTAGAGTGAAGAGGATGTTCAGCACCGCGTAGCCCGTGAATTGCATTCCCACATAGGTGCCCACGGCCACCACGCCGGCTTGCACCAAATCTCCGGTGCGCATGAAGAAGGTATCGATCGCCGCCTTTGCTTTGTACTTCGCTTCGCGCGAAGTGGGCAGGAAGAGCGCCTGCCGCACGGTGTTTTGCAGCGAATAGTCCGTCGCGTTCTCGAGCGTTTTCGTAATCCGCACGATCAACAGGAAGGGCGCAATGGTGAGCGTTAAATAGCTCGCCAAGGCAATCAGCGGCAGAACGTACAGCGCTCCCTGTACGCCCAGGAAGCGGAAAATCCGGCTCACCGCGAAGCTCTGCAACAGAAAGCCCAGCAGGTTCACGCCCGCGAAAAAGCTGCCATAAAAGCTGCCGATAAACTTCTTCTGCGCCGCGGCGTCGGTGGGAAATGCCGCCTTGGCCTGATCGCTCACCACGCTCGAGAGCAAGAATTCCCCGCTCGAATTCACCACGTTCAACAGCACCGTCAAGCCTGCGATCAACAGCAGGTACCGCGATTGAAAGACCAGCGCGAAACCATCCGCGGCCCCCAGCGGTTTTTCGGCGTGTTGCGCCATTTCGGGGATGTCGTGTTTGCTTTCGCGCGCATTCACCCAAACGGTAATCAGCGTCGAAACAGCGAGAATCCCCGCGCCCAGCAACTGCAGTTGGTAGGGCGAGAGATTGAAGGTCTTCACCAGTTCGCTGGCTGCCTGTGCGCCCAGCCAGGCACCTAAGGAAGCTCCGATGCCGATCATCGGGAACAAGCGCTTCCCTTGCGCTTCCGTGTAGATGTCGTTGGCGAAGGCCCAGAATTGGCTCACCACGAAGACATTGAAAATGCCTACCCAGATGTAGAACACCACGCCTTCGCGCGCCCCGTTGATGCCAAAGAACCAGAACAGCAGCAGGTTCAAGATGAAAAATGCGCTCAAGCCGCCTAGTAGCTTAATGCGGTTCACCTTCGAACCAATCCAGCCATAAAGCGGCACGGCCACCATCAACAGCGCGGCTTGTCCGGCGCTCGAATAGGCCTTGATCTGCGCGCTGCCTTCGCTCAAGATCAACGCCTCGCGTACGGTCTTCAGCACGTAGTATGCGAAGAGTAGCAGGAAGACGTTCGTCATCAGCGCGAGGGCGCTTAAGCCTTCACCGGCGCGTACGTCGGCAAAGAAGGAGAGGAATTTCTCCAGCGGCCCCTTCGGCTTTTCCCCAATGGCTTGGAAGCTGGGGAAGCTTTGCAGGCTGCGGATTTCCGGTCGCGATTGGTATTCGGGGCGCTCGGCCATACTGGCCTACCAGTATCGCTCGATCCCAATTACTTCTGAATTACGAACAAAAACATCAATGACTTGCTTGGGGTTGGCTTTGCTGGTCAACTTCGCGCGGCGGATGCCTGGTGCAAAGTCTGACCAAGCCATATCCACCTCCGCCGCTTTTGTGTAGCCCAGCTTGGCGCCAAGGTCCACCCATGTTAGCTTTCCGCCTTCCATGCGGAATTGGTCCAAGGGCAACACTTTGTTGAAGTAGGCCCGGCCGATTTTGTTCCGCCGCTCGATCAAACACTCCAGCACCCAAGCGGTGCTTTTCGGGTCTGCGTATTGTCCCGTTTCGACCAGCGCCTTCAGGTCTTCGTCCGTGAACGCGGTCACCAATTTCGCGCCCCAGAATTCATCATCGGGCAAACGGTTCAGGAAGGCCGGGTTGGGATACTCGGGCAACCATTTTTCGGGGTCGAAGGTTTTCCATTCGAAACGCCCCACTTCGGGCAGCTTCGGATACTTTGCCAAGGCCCAATACTGCGGCTTCAGGCCCAGAGTAAACATCTGCTCCATGGCGGGTCCCCAATCGAAAAAGTAAGCGCCCGAGCGCGGAGAGTTCGGCTTTTGGGTGCCCGAGCCCAGGGCCGAGCCGAAGTCGAGCAAGAAGTGCTTGATGTAGCCCAGTTCGCCTTGCTGCTTTACAAAGACATCCACGTTGTTGATGGCGCGGGAGTCGTCGTGCCCCAGCCACGCGGAAATAACGTGAAAACCGCGCAAGTCCCGGCGGTGCTCGTGCGGAACAATGTCATTGGGATCGTCCGCGCGCGTACCGTAATAACGCGGCGGCCCAATTGTCTTGCCGGGCAGGGAATAGCTAGCCGTCGCGCGGTATTTGCCGTCGCTTGTCTTGGGCACCTTCAACAGAATTTCGAGCAGGTCGCGCCGCGTCATTTTCTGCGGCTTCCCACGCTTGTCCAGCAGCTCCACGTCTTCGCCCAGTTCCAATTGTTCGGGGCTGAAATAAACCAGGTAATTCTCCGGCACGTGATAGCCGAGCGCGTGCACAATCCGCGTGACAATCGCGTCGCAGGCCGTGGCCATGTTCGGATTCGTCAAGGGGTCGAACTTGATGAAGTAGCGCCGCTTCTTTGCATCCAGGATCACGAAGCCCGGCGTTACGCCTTCGTTTTTCGCCCCAATGACGGTCCATTGCCCATCGGTGGAGGGCGCGTTATTCCCGCCCGGGCCGCGCTGCAATTCCTCGCGGCTCATCCGCTTGTAGTAGTGCCGTTGCTCCCACCAGGCGCCCTCCATCGGTTCGCCCAGCGTATTCACCGCTTGCGCGGGAATCGTCTTTTTTAACTTCACAGCCACTTCGCCCGGAGGGCCGAACTGATGGCTGAAAAGGTCGTAATAGTCGCTCAGTTTTCGATTGGCCGGCTGCTTGAATAACCGCGGCGCCGGCTCTTTCAGCAGCGGATCATCCGGATAAAATTTTTGCCCCGAGGCGGCCGGGCTTAGCGCGAACAAACTCAGCGTAAGTAGGAAAACGATCTTCTTCATGGGGGGATCCTCTCTCTAGTTGATGGGCTGCATGCGCGCCGTGCCAAAGCGCCGCGGGTTCAAGAGATCGTTGAACTTGAGCCATACCTGAAAGCCCTCGTGGCTGAAGCCTACGTCCACGCGCAGCCAGGTGGCATTGCGTGCGTTGGCCCGGAAGCCAAAGCCCGCGCTGGTTTCCAGATCGGAAAAGCCCAGCTGGCTGGGTTTCGGCATAACTTTCCCCGCGTCAAAAAACACGGCCCCGTCCAGCCCCGAGAAAATCTCCCAGCGATATTCGGCGTTGTAAACCACACTATTGCGGTCCGAGAAGCGGAAGAAGCGATAGCCGCGCACGTCGTCCGAGCCGCCGACAATGGGCTGGAGGTAAAACGGTACCACGTTCGCACCGCTGGTATAGGTGAATGCTCCCTTGGCGCGCAGCACCAACCGGCGGGTCTTGTTGAAGAAAGGAACGTGCTGCTCCAGGTCTATGTCCAGGCGGCGGAAGCTGAAGCGGCTCAGGTCTGTATCCTCAAACCACGATTGCTCCACCACGTAGTTGCCGCCGGATTTGGGCCCGAGCGGGTCGTCGCGAAAATCCAATTGCCCAAAGACGCTTGCGCGGCGGAAGTTTGTTTGTACGTCAATGCCGGGGCTTACCTGCGGCGAATAAATCAGTTCGGAAGAAATAAAGCGGTTGTCCGTCCCCGGCCCCACGTTGGGAAACAAAAGGCCCGCCGAAGCGCCTACTTTCAAGTGGCGCACCAAGTTCACTCCAAACACAGCATCCAGATTCGTATCTTCCAGGCGGTAGGCCGAACGGCCCTCACGGTTGGAATTCGGCCCAGGGCCGTAATAGTTAATGCTGTTGTAGTTCCGATGCACGGCAAGCAATTCCAGGTCCAGCTTGCCCTTGGCCAATTGCGGCAGCCGCGCCGCCGCTTCCATTTTGTACGATCCCCGCGTGCTAATTTGCGCTCCCGCGCGCGCTTGCAGGTTGCCGCCCAACAGATCCTCGCGAAAATACTCCGGGCCTACGGCAAAGCCGGCTCCGGTTACCATGTTGCCAATTTTGGGCCGAAAACCGTTATAGCCCGCCGTTAAGCGCTCCAAAAGCTTCTGGTCCTTAACGTTTCGGAGGAAGTTCTCGGTCTTTGAGACTTCATCGGGCTTAATCGTTTTCGCCTTCGCTTCCCGCGCGGCCTCGATCTCCTGCGCCCTTGTGCCCGAGGACTGGGAAAAGCCGATTGTAGGGAGGAGTCCCAATGTGAGTACTGCCAGACAGAAACATTTCATGCGGCCATTAAGTGATGATGCAAACATAAAAAACGATGCGGATTGCTACAGAGTAGCAACCCGCATCATTCCTTCAAAGTTAGGATTCGAACAAAGTCTCGTTACGGTTACGCGGCAGTGGCGCTGCGAAATCTACTTCTTGCGACGCAGTGCTAACCAGCCCAGTGCTCCGCCCACGAGTGCGTAGGTGGATGGCTCTGGGATTTCTTCGCCGGTCGGGGGTGGCGGAGGCGGCGGGGGTGGTGGCGGAGGAGGCGGGGGAGGTGGATTATTGTTGTCCAAACTCCCTTCCACCCGGAAGAAGGCATTCGCAATCAGGCTCGGGTTATCCACAACCACAAAATTCAGGCTGTAGCTTCCCGCTTCGAGCGTGAAACGCTCGTTGGCAAAATTCGGATCGTCGAAACAATCCTGGGGCGACAAGCCACAGTTGAACAGCGGATTAAAGGGTTCTCCTTGGCCGCTGAAGCCAATCAAAGTGGTGCCATTGAAGGCGTTGAACGATTCTCCCGTAAAGTCGGCGTCTGTGATGTAGAGGAAGCCTTCGGTCAAGAGGGTAAAAGTCCAGGGTCCGTCACCGGGCGCGAAATAAGTTGGCTCATCCGCTGACCCGCCGATCACCGTATTGTCCGGCTGCGTCAAAATGTTGTACCAACGATCCGCTTGTATCGCCGCGCCGAACAGCTGCGTGGACGAGAGCGCAAGGCTGGCCACTAAAAGTAGGCACTTCATGCTCATAAGAGAACTTTGCCTGGAAAGTGTTTCCAATACAATTCGGATTGTCACCTAGAAATCGTAAGGGGACTACTCCGTAGGGACTTCGCCTTAGCAAAGGCGTCTAAGCTGAAGAGTAGAGCTATATGTCAGCGGCGCCGCCCCGGCCAATTTTACAAATCTGTGACGATCAGTTGGATGTCCGCGAGGCCTTGCGCCTACTGCTGAAAGGCGGCGGTTACACGGTGGAAACCTACCCCGGCCCTGCGGAACTGCTCGCGGCGCTTCGCCAACAGCCCGGCGACGTTCTCATCCTAGACATGAACTACACGCGCGACACTACCAGTGGCGAGGAAGGCTTGGCCCTCATCCGCCAGGTGCGCGAGAGCGGTTTTCGCGGCGCCATTCTTGCCATGACCGCATGGGGCGACATTTCCCTCGCCGTGGCCGCCATGCAAAGCGGCGCATCCGACTTTCTTGAAAAACCCTGGAACAACGATAAGCTGCTGCAAGTGGTGGCCAAGTGGAGCCTGGCCCCCAAGGCCGCGCTGAAGGAATTTGAGGCCGCCCGCATTGTCCAGCAAGGCCTATTGCGCCAACGACTGGAAGGCCAGCACGGCTTTTCCTTCGCCTGCCGGTTCCTCCCGGCCCGCAATGTCTCCGGCGATTACTACGATTTCTTCGAACTCCCCGCCGGCCAATTTGGCTTTGTGGTGGCCGACGTCAGCGGCAAGGGGATGCCCGCCGCGATTCTGATGGCCAATCTCCAAGGCCTTTTCCGCAGCCACGCCCCGCGGCTGGGCCAAGAGCCCGCTTTGCTCCTTAGTGCCGTGAATCGCCTCTTCCATGAGTCCACCCCGCCAGAGGCTTTCGCCAGCGCCTTTTACGCGGTTTACGATGAGGCGCGCCGCGAGCTTACCTATCTGAATTGCGGCCACCCCGCCGCCTTTGTCCATTGCCCTGCGCACCCGCCCGCCGAACTCGCCGCGCAAGCCATGGTGCTTGGTGTGTTCCCCGCGTGGCACGGCGAAGCGAGCCGCGTTGTTCTGCCGGCGGGAGCGCGCCTCTTGGTGGTGAGTGATGGCGCCATCGAGGCTCAGCGGGGCGAAGAAGAGTTTGGCGAAGCGCGCCTATGGCAATGTCTGGAGCGCACGGCAACCCTCGATGTGCCAGACGCCATGGAGGCCATCGAAAGCGCCATCCGCAAACATTCCGGCGCAGATTTGTTCGATGATTGTACGCTGCTGCTGATGGGCGTTTAGCGCGGCCTTTTAGGCCACGGCGCTTAGCCCCGCCTTGTTCAACAAGCCCGTATTCACGTAGCCGTTCTTGATGTCAAAAATACCGGGAAAACGCTCCGCCCAGCCTTTATTCGCCACGGGGACATACTGCCGCGCGTTGGCCTCAATGGCCGCCACCGTGGGGACATGCGCCGCTAGTCCGGCCGAATGGATGAGGCTGGCGCCCGGGCAAGTGAGGTCCTGCACGCAGAGGAACATCTTGTATTTCTGCGCCACCGCAGCCATCAAAAGCGCTTGCGTTTGGCCCTTGCAAGCCTTCAGGGCCGCCCCGCTGTAGCCCATTTCCCGCGCGAACATCAGGCTCTCTTTGTCCAACAGCGATTCGTCAATCACCACGGGCTTCAACTTTGCCGCCTCGTGCATTACGTTGGCGCGGTCCGCCTTCAGGTCCCGCTTGGTGGGCTGCTCCACGTATTGAATGCGCCGGTAGGCGTTCGGGTTTTTCTCCTTAACCTTCTTCAAGGTCTCCAGCAGATATGCCACGTTCGGGCACTTTTCGTTGTAATCCAGCGAGTAAAGCCAATCTTTGCGGCCAATCTTCGCCATCGGCGCCGCAGCCACGCGGTCTACCTCCAGCACGCGCTGGATGTCCCAGTTCAGGTCCTCGCCGTTCAGCTTAATCTTCAAGTTCCGCAGCCCGTTGGCCACAATCCATTCGGAGAGCGTCTCCGGCAGGCCATCATTGATGCGCTTGGCAATGTCGCCGTCGGTCAAGGGGTCCAAGGCCCCCACCAGGTGATAGAGCGGCATCTGCGCCTTTGGCCTGGGCAGCACGTACTTGGCCAGGTACTCGCCGCGGAACTCCGGGCCAATGTAGTGGCTAAGGTCATAAGGCATTAAGTCCGGCCCGTAGGTTTGGTAGGTGCTCCGGCGGTGCAGCTTCCCAAAGGCATCGTGAATGGCCGCGTCGAAGGGGCTGGCCACCACCAGGGTTGCCAGCTTCGGAATCGGCTCTTTCAAACGCAAGGGTTTTTCGAGCGCCGCGGCCGCGGCGAAAAACTTCGGCTCGAGCGTATGGTTGATGTCCACCGGATGGCCGTCGACGCGCTCCGTGTTGTGAATGCGTTCAATGCCCGTGGCCAGTTCCTTTAGAGCACTCAACGTCTCCGCATAGTTGTGCACCTTGGATGGCCAACCCCACACATTGCCCAGGCTCATGGCGCTAAAGCCCTTCTGCGCGCGCCCGGCCGAGTCTTCGATGACGACGTTTACGTTTAGCATTGTCACCTTGTCCACCACATTGCCGCCAAACTTAATCGGCGTGCGGTAGACAAAGTCCTCGTAGCTGGCCTTGATCTCTTTCACGCGTACCGGCGTGGTCTTCGCCAAGGCAAGCAGCGGAAAGGCAAACATCGATCGACGGGTGATGCGCATAAGCTTCACGTCTAGTCTATGGGAACAACGAGGCCCTGCGAGGTGTCCATTACAACATAGAGATTCAGTTCAGCAAAGAGGCCCAAAATGTTTGAAACCGCCCGCATCGAATCCAAAAGTAACGGCTGGGGTTTTACCAGCAGCCTGCTGCTGCAATGCTCTTTGCTAAGCACCGTTCTCTTAGGCAGTCTGCTCTTACCGGTTACGCTGCCGGATGTTCCCCAATTGGAGCTTCGCCTTTCTGGGCCGAAATTGCCGCGTCACGTGCGCCTTGTGCCTACCGCCCCGCGGACTTCCGCACCCATTCCTACAGACACTCCTCGCCGCTTCATTTACCGGCCGAATACGCAAGCTACTCCCTCCACAACCGCCGCCGCCAATCCCCATTTAGACTTCTCCGGCGTACCCCTCGTGTCCCATGTGGGGTCGAGCGCCGGCCCTGGCTTGGGCGACCATTTCGCCCCCACAGAAGGCCGCGTACTGCCGCCGCCCCCGCCTCCGCCAGCGCCGCCCGCCAAAACTCCCGATGCCCCCAGCCGGTTGCGCGTTGGCGGCAACGTCCTGGCCGCGCAAATCCTTTCGCGCCCCTCGCCCACCTATCCACCGCTGGCTCGCCAAATGCGTGTGGAAGGCGTGGTGAAGCTGCACGGCGTGATCTCCCGCGAGGGCCGCATTATCGACCTCCGCGTCCTGAGCGGTCACCCCTTGCTGGTGAACGCCGCGCTTGCCGCCGTTCGCCAATGGACCTACCGCCCTACTTTTCTGAATGGCCAAGCGGTTGAGGTGGAAGCTCCGATTGAGGTGCGCTTTGTGCTCGGACGATAAAGTAAAGCGCCACGGCCAAACCCGCCAGCCCCAGGCCAAACTGCACCGAATGCTGTTTGATCCAGCCCAGCGCGTTGTCGCCCATCGCTTGGCCCAGCCAAGCCAGGAATAAATAGCGGGGCACGCGCGCCGCCAGCACCGTCATGGCAAAGGCCACTGGCCGCGTCCCCAACACACCCGCGCAAGCCACAAAGGCCTTCATCGGCATGGGAATTACACTGATGGCGGGCACGAACACCGTCACCAAGCCGTACTGGTCAAACCAGCGACGGAAGCGCTGCCGCCGCGGTCCCGCGGTTAGGCGGTCCAAATACCGCTGTCCGCCTTTGCGCGCAATGGCAAACAAAATCATCGAGCCCACCAGCGAGCCCAATACCGCCAGCGCCGCACACCCGTAGGCCCACTCTGGCTTCTGGTTCGCCAATACCACCAGGAGCGCGTCCACGCCACCCACCACTGGGATGCCCGCTGAATCCAAGAGCGCCAACAAAAACAGCCCCGCCGGACCCAGCGCAATCAACTTCGCCACAAATGCCTTCACCCTAACCTCCGCAAGAGCTCCGCCTCGTCAATCACTTCCACGCCCAATTCCCGCGCCTTGTCCAGCTTCGAACCCGCTTCTTCCCCCTCCACCACAAAGCTGGTTTTCTTCGACACACTGCCCACTACCTTGCCGCCCGCCGCCTCAATGCGCGCCTTGGCTTCTTCGCGCTTCAAGGTGGGAAAGGTGCCGGTCAAAACAATCGATAGCCCCGTCAGCTTGCCCGGCGCCGCCACGGTGATTTCCTGCGCAAAGGTCAAGCCCGCTGCCCGCAACCGCTCCAACTCCCGCTGGTTCGCCGGCTCATCAAAGTAGGCGCGAATGGCCTGCGCCACTTTCGGACCCACCTCTTCGGCGTGCTGCAATTCTTCTACGCTTAATTCCGCCAGCCGGTCAATTGCGCCAAAGGTATTGGCCAGAATCTGCGCCGTTCGGTCTCCCACAAAGCTGATGCCCAAACCCGCAATCACCCGCGCCAAGGGCCGCTGCCGGCTTGCCGCAATGTTGGCCAGCACCTTCGCCGCGGACTTTTTCCCCATCCGCTCCAGCCCTTCCAACTGCTCTGCCGTCAGACTATAGAGATCCGCGATGGAACGCACCAAACCGCGCTCCACCAACTGGTCCACCAGCGCCTCGCCCATACCATCAATGTCCATCACGCCCCGCGCCGCGAAGTGTTCAATGGATTGCTTCAAGCGCGCCGGGCAATTCGGATTCGGACAACGTACCGCCACCTCGCCCTCCAGGCGCGACACATGGCTCGCGCAGACCGGGCATTGCGTTGGCATATGGAAAGCCCGCCCCTCCGGGCTTGCCGCCGTCACCGCGACAACTTTCGGGATCACATCGCCAGATCGCTCCACCTTTACGCGATCGCCAATCTTGAGCCCCAAGCGCGCGATCTCGTCCTCGTTATGCAGCGTGGCCCGCGACACGGTTACCCCTCCCACTTGCACATCCCGCAGTACCGCCACAGGTGTCAAGGCCCCCGTCCGGCCCACCTGCACCAGGATGTCTTCCACCACCGTCTCTGCTTCCCGCGCGGCGTACTTATAGGCAATGGCCCACCGCGGCGCCTTTGCGGTGTACCCCAAGCGCACCTGCTGGGCCACGGCGTTTACCTTTGCCACCACGCCGTCAATCTCGTAAAGCAGGGCCTCCCGCTGCGCCTCCATTTCCTGGCAAAACGCGTAGAGCTCATCCACGTTCGCGCACACTCGGCGGTGCCCGTTTACCTTGAAGCCGAGCTGGGATAAGGCCTCCAGGTTTTCCGCGTGGGTCGCCAGCGCGGGCCGTCCGTGGCGAAAGTAAAAGTACGCCATGAAGTCCAATTGCCGGGCCGCTGTAATCGTTGGGTCCAAAACGCGCAAGCTGCCCGCCGCGGAATTGCGCGGGTTCGCATAGAGGGGCAAACCTTCCTGCTCCCGCTCTTCGTTCAAGCGCGCAAAGGCTTGCCGGGTCATGATCACTTCGCCGCGCACTTCAAAGGCCTCCGGGTTGGGGACGCGCAACGGAATGCTGCGCACCGTGCGGGCATTCTCCGTAACATCTTCGCCGTGCGTTCCGTCGCCGCGCGTAATAGCGCGCACCAGCAAGCCCTGGTCGTAGTGCAAGGCCAGCGAGAGCCCGTCCAGCTTCAGTTCCGCCAGGTAGTTGTAGGTGTCTCCCGCCAGCAGATCCCGCACGCGACGGTCAAAGTCCCGCAGTTCGCCTTCGTTCAACGCGTTGTCCAGGCTCAACATGGGGGAGCTGTGCGGCAGCTTCACAAAGCCCTCGCGCGGCTTGCCGCCCACGCGCTGGGTAGGGGAATCGGGCGTCAGTAATTCGGGGTGCGCTGCCTCAAGGACATGCAACTCGCGCACCAATGCGTCGTACTCCGCGTCACTGATGGCCGGTTGGTCCAGTACGTAGTAAAGGTGCTCGTGGTGTTGGATGCGCGCCCGCAACGCGGCGGCGCTTTCGGCGGGGGATGCCATGCAGAACGCTAAGCTAATAGTTTAGCCGTCCTGTCGGAATTTCCCCCAGTGAATTCTTTTCTCATCTACAACCCCAATGCCGGCAAGCTTTCCCGGCACCCTTCCTTGATCCCAAAGGTGCAAGCCATCCTTGCCGACGCGGGCCGCGCCGTGACGCTCCGCCCCACTGCCGCTCCAGGCGATGCCAGCCGCTTGGCGCGCGAATGTGTCGCCGCCGGTGCGGATCACATCTACGTTGTCGGCGGCGATGGAACGATCAACGAAGTGATTAACGGCATTGCCGGTAGCCAGGTCCCGCTTACCCCCCTCCCCGGTGGCACTGCCAATTGCTTGGCCGTCGAACTGGGCATTGGCACCCGCCTCCGCAGCGCGGCCCGCCGCACAGCCGAATTCACGCCCAAGCGCATTCCCTTGGGCAAGTGCCGCTTTGCCTCCGGCGAAGAGCGCTATTTCATTGCCATGGCCGGCGCCGGCGTGGATGCCGACATCGTCCGCCGCGTCAACCCTTGGCTGAAGCGCTCTCTCGGCAAGGCTGCCTACTGGGTAGCGGGCTTCACAAATTTCTTCAACCTCCTGCCCGAACTGCAACTGGAAAATGACCTGGGCGCCCATCGCGGCAGCTTTGCCTTGGCCAGCCGCATCCGCAACTACGGCGGCGATCTTGAAATCGCCCGCGAGGTGCGCATTGAAGAGCCATACTTTGAAACCGTCCTCTTTGAAGGCCGCTTCGCACTGGGCTATACGCTCTATCTGCTCGGCGTCCTGACGCGCACGCACCACACCATGCCCGGTGTTCGTGTGTGCAAAACCGATCGCCTTCGTCTGGCCGCGGCCAATGGGCGGCCGGTTTATCTCCAACTGGACGGCGAACAAATCGGCGAACTTCCCGCCGAGCTTGAAGTTGTCCCCAACGCGCTTAGCCTTTGCGCTCCTTGGAAAACCTAAACCAATGGATCCGTTCACGCACTCCCTTTGCGGTCTGGTCCTTGGCCAGAGCGGCCCCAAACGCTGGACGCCCTCGGCCGCTTGGATTGCCCTGGTTGCCTCAAACCTGCCGGATTTCGATAGCGTCTTCCAGCCCTTCCACGACATTCGTCACCTGGTCTGGCACCGCCACTTCACCCATAGCCTCTGCTTTGCCCCCCTGCTCGCCTTGGCCAGCGTCGCCGTGGTGCACTACGTCTTCCGCCGCCCCGTTGCTTGGCGTGGAGCTTTTGGCCTAGCGCTGCTCTGTGTGCTTGCCCATTTGGGGCTGGACTTGCTCACAATCTGGAAAGTGAAAATCGGGCTGCCCTTCACCAGTGCGGGGTTCAGCCTCCAGACGCAGTGGATGGTCGATCCTATCTTGCTCATCCTCTTTGCCGCAGCCCTCGCCATTCCCTTTCTTTCGCACTTGGTCAGTGGCGAAATTGGCGCCAAGCGCGGCAGCGGAGCCCTGACAGCCCGCCTGGCCTGGGTGGTGATTGCTGCCTGGTTTATCCTGCGCTTCAACCTCCACGCCACCGCACTGGAGGAACTGCGCAGCCGCGTCTACGAAGGAGCGCCGCCCCGCCGCGTCGAGGCCTGGCCCAGCCCGCACCCGCTACGCTTCACTGGCTTAGTTGAAACAGAAAGGGCCATTTATGTTTTGCCCGTCAACCTGCTCGAATACGTTGACCCCGAAACCGCCCAAGCCTACTTCAAGCCCGTCTTTCAACCCGCCGAAGGGCGCGCCGCCCAAGCCGCCGCCGCCGACTCGAATGTGCAAACTTTCCTCGCCTGGGCCCAGTGGCCCCGCTGGCAGGTTTTTGAGTACGAAGGCGAGCGGCCCTGGGTGGTGATCGTGGAAGAAATCGCCCGCGAGTCCGCCAATCAGCGTCCCCGCGTGGTGGTCACCCTCGACCGGCAATTCCGGGTGATAGACAGTAAGTATGAAGCCGCTGCAGATTAGCTGCCCCTATGACGGGCAAATTGTGGGCGAGCTCGCGCCCACCCGCCCCGAAGAGTTGGACGGCATTTTCACGCGTGCGCAAGCCGGGGCTCGCCAGATGCGCCAATGGACGCGGGCCGAACGCTCCGCCCTGTTGCGTCGCGCCGCCCAAGGGATGGAGGCGCGCCGCGAGGAATTGGCGCGCACGCTGGCGCTCGAGTCCGGCAAGCCGTTGCGCGAAGCGCGCACGGAAGTGGAACGCGCACTTTCCACCGTGCTGTTCAGCGCCGAAGAAGCCAATCGTCTGGCGGGCGAAGAAGTGCCGGTGGACGCTGCCCCGGTTGGCGCGGGCCGTCTGGCGATGACCCTGCGGGAGCCGCGCGGGGTGATTGCGGCCATCACGCCGTTCAACTTTCCGCTCAACCTGAGCCTCCACAAGGTGGCCCCCGCTCTCGGCGCGGGCAATGCGGTGATCCACAAGCCGGCCAGCCGCACGCCCATGGTGGCCTTAGCCGTACGGGAGATTTTTCTTGCCGCCGGCTGCCCGCCCGAGGCTTGGCAGATTGTTCTTGGCCCCGGCAGCGAGATTGGAGAAGCGTTGCTGGCTTCGCCCGTCATCAATATGCTTACCTTCACCGGAAGCGCCGCTGTGGGCTATGGTTTGCGCGCCCGGGCGGCCACCAAGCGCGTCACCTTGGAGCTGGGCAACAATAGCGCCGTCGTGGTTCGTGCGGATGCCGATTTCGAACTTGCTCTCGATAGCTGTGTCCGCGGCGCCTATTCCAATAGCGGCCAAACCTGCATCAGCGTCCAACGGATCTACGTGGAGACTCCCCTGGCCGAGGCGTTCGCGCAAGCCTTTGCTGAAAAAGCTCGCCGCCTTGCCCGAGGCCACCCCTTATCCGAAAGCACCGAAATCTCCAGCCTGATTGCCCCTGGGGAAGCCGAGCGTGTCGAGGACTGGGTGGGCGAGGCGGAAAGCGCCGGAGCGAGTGTGATCGAGCGCGGCTCCCGCGATGCCGCGCGGTTGGGCCCCACGGTTCTTTGGAACGCCCCCGCCGCGGCCAAAGTGATGGCGGAGGAAGTTTTTGGCCCTGTGGCCACCATCGTGCCGGTGGCCGATCTGGACGCCGCTCTCGCGGAAGTAAACGCTTCCCGCTTTGGCCTGCAAGCCGCCATTTTCACGCGCGATCTCGACGCGGCCTGGCGCTTTGCCCGGCAAGCGTATTGCGGAGGCGTTCTCATTAACGACCCCACCACTTTCCGCGCCGACCACATGCCCTACGGCGGAGTGAAGGAAAGCGGTACGGGCCGCGAAGGCCCGCGTTATGCCATGGAGGAGATGACGGAGCTGAAGCTGGTCTCTTGGCGCGTCAGTTCCTAAAAGCGCGGCAACAGGAAGCCCGGGCCTTGCGGAATCTGCGTGGCGTCTAGCACCGTGCCAAAGCCAAGTTCCAGCAGATAGGAAAGCGTGCCGGAAGCATCCCGCACCAGCGCAATCTCGCCGGTGGCCGAAAGGTCCATTGCCAACTGAATCGAATTGCGCGGAACGGCGATGCGACGCGCTACCTGCCGGCTGCCCAGGTTGAATTCTTCAATGTTGCTGGTGGCGGTGTTTAGCCAATAGGCGCGCGCCCCGTCCGGGTGCAGGAAGAGCTGTGCGGGCACGCTTTGCGGCAATTGGGTTGTCCCGGCGGCGAGGGAAACAAAAGTATTGGCCAGGGTGGAAAATGCCAGCAGCGAGGGCTCCTGCGGTAGCGTCGATCCGGGGACGGTGGACCCCGGCACAGTACCCAAAATTAAGAGCCTGCTCTCGTCGGCGCTAAGCGCCGCGCTTGTGGGCAGGTGCACGCCGAGGCTTACGGTGCTCAAGACCACGCGGTTTTCGCAATCCACGGTCACCACCAAGCCCCGGTCGCTGTTGCTTTCGGGTTGGCGCACGAGGATCCAGGCGCGCCGCCCATCGCGGGTAAATTGAATGCCCACGGGAAGAGCATTATTCGCCAGCCGCAACAGAACCTGGCCCGCCGCTGTCTCGGTGCGCAAATTGGTAATGGATGCTTGGTTCGCCGCTCCGCTGTGGAGCGTCCAGGCTTCGTCCGAATTCGGCCGCAGCGCCCAGGCTTGCAGGTTGGCCGGGGCCAACACGGCCCGTCCCACGGCGTAGGTGGTGGGGTTAAAGGGGCGTACGCTCAACTCGTTGGTGCCGCTGACAAACGCAATCCGGTTCGGTGTGGGAGGATTCTGGCCCAGGCCAAAGACATAAGGCAAGCGCGCCACGCGAAGGTTTTCGGGCGGCACTTGCACATCGCGCTCCAGGAGCAACTGCCGCCGCACCTGCCCGGCTTCGCGGCGCGTGGTGTAAGTCCGGATTGTGGTGAAGCCCGTCCCGCTGCGCGACGGAAAAAAAGCGTATTCGATAACGTTGCCCGTACCATCGGGCCGCTCCAAAAGTTGCTGGCGCGACAAGGGACGCGCGCCGGGGCCGAAAAGGTCCGTCGCCAAAGCGAGCAGCATGAGAGTATGCGTCATTCGATGTACGTCGTCCTTATCTGCCATTGGCTAAACAGGGCGAGTCCAGCGTCCAAGCCCGGCGCGGTGAAAGGCACCGCCCTTTCAAAGGGCAGGCTGCCGATGGCGATCACCGCCTGGCTGCCGTCGTAGGCGCCCGAGGAGGGCAACAGGTGCGACAGCAGGTCAACCGGCACGGCGAAATTGTTCACCAGTGGCGCGGCTACGCAAGTGATAAGCGTCGAAGCATTGGGCACCGCCTGGTAGGTTGCCAGTTGCAGCACGCTGTGGGCCGTGCCATCGCTAGGTGTAAAAAAGACGCGAAACGGAAAGGTGCGGCTAACGCGGTTCAGCGTGGGCCGTTCGGCCCAATTGAAAAGGTTGGTGGAGTTAATGCCCGCCGAAAACTCGCCCACGGCAGTGTTGGCGTTGCCCTCAATGCGGGTGGTATTGAAGAACTCGATTTTCAAACCCCCAGTGCCGTCGGTCAAACGTTGGCTCCCCACGAGCTCGGCGTAGCCCGCTTGGGGGAAGCTGACGCGCGGGATGGGGATCGGCTGCCCGGAACTTACCACCAGCCGCAGCGCCTCGCCGGCGTTCAAGGTTTGGCTTTCCGGAACGCTGCCGCGCAACGGCGCGCCTTGGAATACGTTGCCGGAGGTGCTCTGCAGGCTGCAGGTGCCGGGCGGCGGCAGGGAATAGTAGGGGTCGAAAGTGAAGGGAGATGCCGGGCGATTTACGAAGTAGGCCCGCACACTGTCAAAGGTATTTTGTTCCACCGCCGCGGTGTAAGTGTCGGCATAGGCGTTGGTTCGGTTCAGGCCAATAATGCCCTGCCGGCCAGGTGTTTGCACCAGCGCGCTGAAGGGGTTGAAGCGGTCTTCGCAGCGCCCCTCGACGGCAACGGTTGTACCGCTACGAATGGCCATGCTGACCGTATTGGAGACGCCGTTGCCACTCTTCACGCGTACCGGGACATAGCAGCCCACCGGAGCGTCATTGGGTACGCGTACCACAATCTGGTCTACACCGGCGCAGCACGGGCTGCGCCCCGCGTAGAGCACGTCGGCCGGGCGTTCGCCCACCGTTACCGTAATGGGAAAGTTCAGGTTGGTGGCGGTGGGGGCGACGTTATCCGGGAAAGGAGCGGGCCCCAGGCCGGTGGCCCAAATCGTAATTACCTGCCCGGCGACTGCAGCGGCTTGGAGGCTGTTCACGGGCTGCACGGCGGCGGAAACAAAATTCTGGATCACGCCCGGGCCAAACCCACCGCTCGAAACGGCGAAGATGCCGGGTGAATTTTCCACAATCCGGATGGGCACGGCGTTGCTCAGCCGGCCCTCGTAGCTGACGCGCAGCAGCACTTCACCCAAAGGCGCCAGCGAGGGCAGAATCACATTGAGTTGGTTGGCCGAGACGAAAATCGGAATGGCGGAAACACTCACGCCACCTTGCACCAGGCTCACGCCTACGCCGGCAAAAATCGGCGTCAACGGAAAGGCCCCGACGGTGGACGGCGTGGCCGGACCCAGATTCTCCCCAAAGATGGTAAAAATACTGCCCCGCGCGATCCCGGCATGGGGCAAGCCGGGCGGAGCCAAGCTCGCGGCATTCACTACGCCCCGGTATGCGATGAAGGGAGTTTGCGCGCTCAACAGGGTGCCGAAAAACAACAGTGCGACACACGCAACCCACGGGAAAGTCTTCACCATCCCTTTCAGGCTACACCAGCGCTTGATGTGAGAAGCCTAGCCAAGGAAGTCAAAGAGAGTGCTGCGGCGGGCGCTGCCTTTTACTCGCAGGGAGACTTCGAGTTGCGATTGGCTCTGTTGCAAATCGATGATGCTCTTGGTGGCGTCGGCCTCTTCGAGGCGCACCAATTGGTTGGTGAGGTTCAAAACCGAGCTTTCCGCCGCGGCTGTGGCCTCGTCCACCCGGCGCTGGATCGAGCCGTAATAGCTCAAGTTGCTGGCGATGTGCCGGGTGGCGGTTTCCACCGTGGCTAGCGATTGACGGATGAGTTCGGGATCCCGCGCCACGAGCGCGTCCTCCAGTTCCTGCAGCGCGGCAAAGGCATTCTCTCCCGGCTCTTGCGAATCGAAAATTTCTCCGCCGGAAACGGCAATGGGAAAAGGACTGCCGCCTGGATAAAGACTTTGGCGCGTTGCTGCGCTGCCGGCATAAGGCCCGACCAGATTTGTATTGGGGTCGTAGTCAAATGGCTGCGTCAAGTCGCTGTTGCCCGCGAAAATGTATCGACCTTCAATGGCCAAGTTGGCGACATTCAAGAGCTGCTGCTTCAAATCGGAGGCTTCCTGCTGGAGGGCGAGATAAGTTGGCTCGGAATTAAAGCCCGATTGCGCCTGGGCGGCGAGCACTCGCGCGCGTTCAAAAATCGAGACGGCATTGCGCAGACCATTTTCCGCCGCATCGACTTCGGCCTTGGTGCGGCCCAGATTCAGGCGGCTTTGTTCGCTGGCGGCTAACTGAGAACGGACTGTCAATAATGCGCTAATCGAATCCGGTTCGTCCGAAGCGCTGAAGACTCGTTTGCCGGTAGCGAGTTCGCGCTGGGCGCGCTCGAATTTCCCCTGGATGCGGTCAAGCGAGGAGAGGAAACGGGAATCGGCGGCGTTCAAAAATTCCGGCATGGCTTCCTCCTGGTTCTTTTCCGTTACTGATTCCGTTTGGTTACTGCAGGGCGTTCAAGACGGCCTGCGTCATCTCGTTGATGGTTTTGAAGAGCTGCGCGGCTGCTTGATAAGAGCGCTGGTACTGGATGAGCAGTGCGGCTTCTTCATCGAGGCTAACGCCTTGGCTTTCCTGGCGAATGGCTTTGGCCTGCGCCAATAAGTCGTTCTGCGCGGTGCTGATGTCGCGCGAATTCACAAGATCCCGCCCGACCCGGCCGCTCAAACCGCCATAGAACTCCTGGAAGGTTTGGTTGGCCACCAAGCGTTGTTGGGGTAGACCAACCAGGGCGATTACGTTGCCGTTGCCACCCGGAGCGTCAGTGCCGGAGAGCGCCAGGGCTTCCGGCGCAAGGCCGTTGGCCTGGAGCGTGAAGGCCGCGCCGAGCGTGGCGTCGTAGCCGAACAAGTCCTGGGTAGGCGGATTGCCGTTCAAGTCCAGACCCTGCGCCAATTGCTGGTTCACCTGGTCGGCGAAGGTGGCGGCAAGCGTATTCAGATCGTTTAAGTACGAGGGCAGTTTGTTGTTGTAGACATCGACAAGCCCCGCCACTTTGCCGCCACGGATGAAAGAGGTGACGTCGTTGCCTTCGCTGTCGAGCACACGCGCCTGGTCATTCAAGACATCGGTGGAAAGCTCGTACTGGCGGTCTCCAATGAGCAGCAACGTGCGCCCGCCGAGATAAAGCGAAACGCCGCCTTGGGTGTCTTCGAGCACCTGAAAATCGACGTAGCCGCTGAGCTCCTCAAGCGCGGCATAAAGCTGAGCTTGGGTGCCGGCGTCGTTGGTGCGCCCTTCGCTGGGCGTGCGCTGGGCGTTGATTTCGCGGATGCGGCCGACAATGGCGTTCACTTCTGTGATGCTGTTGCGGAGTTCCTGTTGGGTGACGCCGCGCTGTTCAAGCAATTGTCCCGCCGTAGTGCGGAAGTCAAACGCCACGTCGCGCGCGCGATCGAGAGCCACCTCGCGCGTGGAAACATCGTTCGGCGCAACCGTCAGTTGGCTAAAAGTGGAAAAAAAGCGGTTCAAGCCCGCAGGAACGCCGGCATTCTCCGTAACGGGAAAAACCAGTTCCACAGAAGCAAGGCTGGTGCGGCGCTGATCTTCAAAAGAGTACTGGCTGTTGCGCGCCTGGACAGTGCGTTCGAGATAAATGCTGCGGTAATCGAGTACCGCGCCGGCGCTGACGCCTCCCACGACGTTACGGTCGGGATCGAAACGGTCGGCAATAAACATTTGCCGCTGTTTGGCGTAGCCGGGGGTGTCGGCGTTGACGACGTTGTTTTGGACGGCCGACAGCGCGCGCTCGAAGACACGCATCGAATCTGCCGTTGAAATCAAACTGCCGTACAGGTTTCCCATAACTCTAGCGCTCTTTTCCCATATCTTTAGCGCTCTCCGGCTGGCGTATAAAGGTGCAGCGCCTGGGTGTAAAGCGCCCCGATACGCGTGGCCAAGCCCAACACTTTCAGCATGTCCTGGCGCTCTTCCGGGGTGAGGGAAGCCTTGCGCGCTTCGACATCCAGCCGCATTTGCTCGAGTCCGGAGGCAACTTCCCGCAAAAGAGGGCGCACGTCGTTCAGCGGAAGGCGATTCGGCTGGGCAACCAGCAGGGTTCTCACTTCTTCTAGGCGGAGGCGGAGGTGTTCGGCGGTTTCCATAAGGCGGGAGTCAGCTAGGAGTTATTGCGATAAGCGTCAATCACGGGCGAACTCGATGCTCCACCCTGGGGGGCCGCCGCACTCGCAGGATCTTCAGCCAAAGCGTTATCCACCAAGCTGGTGGCCAACGCGGCGGGATCGGCATTGTATTCGCCAGCGGCGTAGGTGGCCGCCAGACGCTCCAAGTAGGCTTCGCGCTCTGGGCTGCCAGACTGTAACTCGTTGATTTTGCTGGATAGCGTGCTGAGCTCGACAGAATCGGGCCGTGCAAGGGGGCTATTCTCCCCGGCAGCTTTCGCCTTGGCCGTGGCTTGCTGGTTGGCGGCTCCGGCGCGGGAAATTTCCTGCAGTTGGTTGGCGGAGATCTGGCTGGCGCTTAGGTTCTGGTCGGGGACTTTCATCTCTTTCGCCTCGTCCTTAAACATATCGAAAGGAAGAGGAAAAGTATTAACGAAAAATTTGCGGATCGTTTTTCCCGGCTTCCTCGTATTCTGGAAGTGATGAACTTCTCGCTCACTTGTACCGCACTGGTTGTGGTGGTTGCGGCGGCAAACGCGGCAGCCCCTTCAAAACCAACGTTTTACAAAGATGTTCTGCCCGTGATGCAGAAAAATTGCCAGGGTTGCCACCGTCCCGGTGAAGTGGCTCCGATGAGCTTTATGACCTATAAGGAAGTGCGCCCTTACGCCACGGCCATTCGCCAAAGTGTGAGCCAACGCCGGATGCCGCCCTGGACGGCGGACCCGCACTATGGCGTGCGCTTTGCCAACGACACTTCCTTGAGCGACGACGAGATTGCGATTTTGACAAACTGGGCCAAAACGGGCGCTACCGAGGGCAATCCGGCGGACGCCCCCGCGCCGGTGAAGTTTGCTGAAGGTTGGACGTTTGGCGAGCCGGACAGGGTAATTGAAATGCCGGAGGCGTTCAAGGTGGCGGCGACGGGCACAATTGAATACCACTACGTAATTCTGCCGACCAATTTCAAAGAAGACATGTGGGTGAGCGCCGCGGAAGCGCGGCCCATGAACCGCGCCGTGAACCACCACATCATTGCCTTTGTGCGCGAGCCGGGCAACAAATGGTTCCGCAACCAGGCGCCGGGGGTTCCTTTCATTCCCTCGGGTAAGGAAGGCGACGGGCTGGGTTTGGCGGACTTCCTGGTGGGTTATGCTCCGGGGGCGATTCCGGAGCGCGTGCGCCCAGGGCAGGCGAAGTTGATCAAAGCCGGCAGCGACATTGTGTTCCAACTGCACTGGACGGCAAATGGCAAAGAAGCGCTGGACAAGGCGAAGTTGGGCCTGTGGTTCAGCAAAGAGAAGCCCACGGAGCGCGTGGTGACGCTGGCGGCCATCAATTCGAAGTTCGAAATTCCGGCCGGGGCGGAGAACCATCAGGTGGACGGGGCGATGACTTTACACGCGGATACGACGCTCGAATCCTTGTTCCCGCACATGCACGTGCGGGGCAAGAGCTTCGTAATGAAGGCGCAATTGCCGGATGGCACAGTGAAGGAACTGTTGAACGTGCCGCGCTACGACTTCAACTGGCAGATGGGTTATTACCTCGAGGAGCCGATCCGCTTGCCGAAGGGTTCGAAGATCCTGGCTACGGGCTGGTTTGACAACTCGGCCAACAACAAGAACAATCCGGACCCGACGAAGGTGGTGCGTTGGGGCGACCAGAGCTGGGAAGAGATGATGATTGGCTTCTTCAACATCTCGATCCCCGTGGATACGAATCTGCGGGACGTATTGCGTCCGCAACGGAAGCCGCAGACGGCGGCGCCTTCGAGTGCCGGTGCGCTGGACGAGTAGAGCGCTCCTGTTGTGGGTGGCGGGTGCGTTGCCCGCCACGGCCCACGACCTGATCACCACCAAGCTGACCTGGGGCAAGGAGATTTCGCGCATCGTCTACCAGCGCTGCGCAAGTTGCCACCATCCGCTGGGGCCCGCCTTTAACCTGTTGAGCTACGAAGCGGCGCGCCCCTGGGCCAAGGCCATTCAGGAGCAGGTGTCGCAGCGGAAGATGCCCCCGTGGAATGCCGTGAAGGGCTATGGGCATTTCTTGCCGGATCTTGGCCTGAGCCAGGAGGAAATCGCCACGATTTCCGCGTGGGTGGAGGGCGGAGCGCCAGAGGGGGACCCGAACCATTTGCCGGCGAAGCCAAGAATTGAGCCTCCCGAGAGTGCAAAAGAAGTAGCAGGCGAAGTGGTGAGTCCGGGTATGAAATTGATGCAGGGCCGGAAAGTAGGAGCAATCGTTCTGAAAGGCTTTGCGGCTGGGGAAAGCGCGAAGCTCTGGGCCGAGTTGCCGGGCGGAGCCCTGGCGCCATTGTTGTGGATCCACAACTTTTCACCGCTAGCGCCTCGGCTCTACAAATTGGCGGAGCCTGTGAGCTTGCCCTCAGGAACCGTACTGCAAGTGGAAGGCAAGTCGCGGGGAAAATTCCTGCTGGCCGGGGAAAATTAAGCCGACTGTGATTCAATAACGGGGAGATCCCGAAATGAAGCGAATCCTTTACAACACTGCGTTTGCCCTTTCCTTGGCGTTGGCTTGGTTGGTTGCGGGGGGCGGCGCGGGCTCTCTCCAAGGCCAAAGCGGCGGGAGCGTGAGCGGCAACGGCAAGTATAAATTCCGGGTGCTGTACACCTCAGAGCATTTGCCCGCCGAAGCGCAACAGGTATTGACGAAGGCCCACGGCGGCTTCGCGCTGGACCGCCGCGCGGGGCGCGGAGAGATTTACTTTGCGCTACCGGGCGCGGGGATTGTCCAGATTTCCAGCGACTTG
>JANRIK010000008.1:0-104384 GCA_033765085.1 Bryobacter sp.
CCGCTTCCGCGTGGAGCACGCACAGGTCATCTCCCTGCCGGATTTCAAGCTTTTTGCGGACAATAGCGTCATCGCCAGCGTTCAGGCCACGCACGCCACCAGCGACATGCGGTGGGCGGAAAAGCGCCTGGGGCCGGACCGGGTGATGGGAGCCTATGCCTGGCAGCGCTTCAAGAAAGCCGGTATCCCCCTGGCCAATGGCAGCGACTTCCCCGTGGAGGACCCCAACCCGCTTTTTGGTTTCTACGCCAGCTTTACCCGCCAGGACCAGACGGGCTTTCCCGAGGGCGGCTGGATGCCGGACCAGCGTCTCTCGCGCGCCGAAGCCTTGGATAGCTTCACCCTGAGCGCGGCTTATGCGGCCTTTGAGGAAAAGGTGAAGGGCAGCATTACGCCCGGCAAGTTGGCGGATTTTGTGGTGATGGATCGCGACATTATGACCGCTGCCCCGCTGGATGTCTTGAAGGCGAAACCGAGGGCTACGGTGCTGGGCGGCAAAGTGGTCTACGGAAATCTATAAAAACCTCTGATTAGATTATCCTGCAAGGGACTCGAGGGGAAATCCTTAATGGTTCACATGAACTTGGATGGAACCTAGTGGGTGCCGAGTAAAGCGCTCTAATAGATGAACACAATAGGGATAGCGCACTGGTTAATTGAAGAACGTACCACCAAGGCATATTTAGCAGCCGCTAAGGTAAGAATGGGTGTTACGAATCGAAGCGGCATTAAGACCGGAGTGAAAAAAGTAAAGTTTTCAAAGTTGTTATCATGGCAGCAAACATTATCATTTCGAGCCAAGCCCGCTGCTTCAAAGGAATTTGCTCCGGCAAGAAGCGTGGACTGTACTGAACGCGACCGTACCAAATCATGCCCAAAAGAATGAGGGCAATCGGAATATTGGCCACATAAGTGAAGGGATTCACAGCCCATTCTTCGCCAACACGCAACGAGTGATAACAGACACTCACAACGTGCACGGATACCATCGATGCGAAAAAAAGAGCAATCCACTGCCAAGGAACTGGTTTCATTGCACTTTCCTCATTGTGCACTACAGTAAGACTGAGTAATTTCGTAGCTGGCCATGTAGGCGGCAAATGCCATTGGCGCATAGATACAATTGGCGATTCCAAATGGAGTTTCTGGAACTACTAAGCACGCTGAAGCCGCTAGCAAGAACTGGAAAGCTAAGTTGTTAGTCGCAGCATATGCTTCATTGCACCGTTCAGGAGTTGCCGCCTGAAATATCTTGCGATAAGAGTTAGCAACTGGAGCATCTCCTTGCTTACGCGCCAACACCACATCAAATCGAGAGAACAATTGTTGTATTGAAAGGGGTTTCTCAGTATTTGCTAGGGCGGCGGCGGATTGAACAATGCTCGGCAAAATTTCTTGAATTGAAATATTTAATTCTGATTGCGCCAGAATATCGGCAAGAGACTTGGTGTCGTAATCCCTGGGACCACGACTCAAGATTGAATTCCGCATCCGCACGGATTGGTCATCAAGTAGGGCTACGATACCTTTTTCAGCTAAAGTAGCTATGTACAAGGATAAGGTTGAACGCGTTAGCAACACCTGGTCTGCAATTATTGGTGCAGAGCGATTCACTTTGAGGTCATTTACTAACTTTGCCAATAAACGTAATGCTGTCTGTGCAACCACACCTTGTTGGGAGGGGGCTAGGCTTAGGTTAGATTGCGACGGTCTTTGGGTTTGTGCTCTCCCCCCCCCCGGCGATTGCAAGAGTTGCTAATAAGGATCTGCGATTAATCATGGCTTGATAGTAAGCGGGTGATTGCATTCATTCAAGAAAAAAATTTTTCATATTAAGCTGTGTCTGGGCTATTGGGCAACAACGTATCCCTAAGTCATTTAACAACTCGTTTTGAAGTTTTAGTCGGCTGCGCGACAGACTTCTTCCTTTGAGCCGTAGGCCAAATGGGCTGGCCGAGCGGATAGCGCAGAATGCTGACCTTCGTCATCACCACCGGCTCTGTGGGCTTGTTCTTGCTATCCCTGGGAACGCGCGCTAAGGAAGCAACCAACTCCTGCCCTTCCACTACTTCGCCAAAAATGGGGTGCCGGCCATTCAGCCACGGAGTCGGCTTTTCGGTGATAAAGAACTGGCAAGATCCGGTGCGCGGGCCCGCATTGGCCATCGCCAGCAAGCCGGGGCGGTTGAAGCTCAAATCTGGGTGGAACTCGTCCACGATTGGCTCGGTGCCGCCGGTACCCGTGCCCAAGGGATCTCCGCCCTGGATCATGAAGTCCGGAATTACGCGGTGAAAGGTCAGGCCATTGTAAAGAGGTTGCTTCACCCGCTTCTTGAGCCCTGGGTGGTTATAAAATTTGGCGCCCATGGCCAAGTCCGTAAAGTTGCGCACCGTGACCGGGCTTTCGGTTTCAAACAAGCGGGCGACGATGTGGCCAACAGGCTTTCCGGCGTGCGAAAGAGCGAAGTCGACATAGAGGCCATCCGGCCGGGGGGGCGACGGGGGCGTCTTTGGGGCAGTAGCCTTTTTTGGGGCCTCAGCTTTTTTCGCGACAGTTTTCTTTGCCGGAGCAGGAGACTGTGATGGAGTCTGTGCCACCATCAAAAACGGGAGGGCGAAGGCGAGAACGTATGCAATTTTCCGCATCTTTCCGAATTATATCGGGGTACTTATTGGGTATGACACTAGCCATGGGGCAAGACACCGCTTCGGTGACTATTTTGGCCACAACGGACCTGCATGGCCACCTCCTTCCCTATGACTACTTCACCCAGCAACCGGCCGCCTACGGCTTGGCGAAGGCCGCCACGCTGATTGCCGAGGTGCGCAAGGAAGTTCCCGGCGCGCTGCTGGTGGACGCCGGCGACACCATCCAGGGCTCTCCCCTGGCGGGCGTCTATAACAATTTCAAGCAATCGGGCCGCTTGCCAAAGGGCGTTACGGTTCCGGCGCGGGTGCTCTCGATTGACCCGACCATTTTGGCGATGAACGCCCTGGGCTACGAAGCCATGGCGGTGGGGAACCACGAGTTCAATTACGGCCTCGGCAACCTGGACGCCGCGCGGCGCGCTTCCCGCTTCGCTTGGTTAAGCGCCAACACCGTCGCCAGCGGGCCCAGCACCAAACCCTTTGTGCCCTACCTGGAGCGAACGGTAAACGGCGTGCGGGTGGCCTTGATTGGCCTAACCACGCCCGCGATTCCCCAGTGGGAAAAGCCCGCTCATTATGCCGGCTACACGTGGGAAGATCCTATCGCTTCGGTGCGACGCTTGCTGGAGCTTTGGGGCAAGGATAGGCCAGATCTTGTGGTTGTGCTGGCGCATGGCGGCATCGACAAGACGGCGGCGAAGAATACCCTCGGTGTGCAGGAAAACTTCGCCTGGCAGGTGGCGGAAATCCCGGGCGTGGATGCAGTGATTTTCGGCCACACGCACCGGGAGGTGGCCGAGGAGTTTAACGGCAACGCGATCCTCTTGCAGCCCAAGAACTATGGCGCCAGTGTGGGCCGCCTGGATTTCACGTTCGCGCGAAACGCGGAAGGCCGCTGGCAAATTCAGACGCGGCGCGGACGGCTTTTGAAAGTGAAGCCCGAGACGCCCGCCGATGAACAGATCCAAGCCCTCGTGAAGCCTTACCACGAAGCGACGGAGCAGTATCTCTCGAGCGTGATGGCCGAAGCTCCGGCAGCGCTTTCCGCCGCCACCGGACGCTTTGAGGACAATCCGCTGGTGGACGCCGTTCATGAAGTCCAACTGCACTATACGAATGCGGATGTGAGCCTGACAGCGCTTTTCAACCCGCGCCTGAAAATCGCCGCCGGACCGGTGACGGTGCGCGAGGCGGCGGCTCTTTACGTCTTCGACAACACGCTCTATAAGATTGAAGGCAACGGCAAGATGTTGCGCGAGGCGCTCGAGAACGCGGCCCGGTACTTTCAAAGCTGCCTGACTCCGGGTTGCGAAAGCGGAGAATTGATCAACCAGCGGATGGCGGGCTACAACTTCGATATGGCCGAGGGCGTGAGCTACGAGTTGGACTTGGCTAAGCCGGAAGGGCAAAGGGTGCAGAGCCTTCGTTTCCGCGGCGCGCCGTTACGCGACGAGCAGCCCCTAACCATTGCGTTGAACAATTACCGTGCGGCAGGTAGCGCCGGCTACGACATGTTTAAAGGGGCAAAGATCTTGTGGGAGTCGCGCGACAGCATTCGCGAGTTGCTGGTCGAGTATTTCGCTTCGAAGAAAACGCTGCCGTCCTCCGCCACAAAAAACTGGAAGATTGTGCCGGAGGCTGCCCGGGAACGTTTGTTGAAGAATCTGGAATAAGCGCAATTTGGATTAAACTAAGCCTCTTGAAGCAAAGCGTTCTGATTGGAATTGGGGGAGCATCCTGCTCCGGGAAGTCCTGCCTGGCAAAGGCGTTGGTGGAACAAATCGGCCCGGGTGCCCGCATCTTTGCCCTTGATCATTACTACGCGGACCGTTCGCATATTCCCGAGCCCGCCCGCTCTGAGTTCAACTTCGACCAGCCAGACGCTCTGGAGGCTGGCCTGATTGCGCAGCACCTTGCGGCGTTGAAGCGAGGTGAGCCGATCGAACAACCGCGCTACGATTTTCCCACGCACTCACGGCTGGCCAGCACCGAAACAGTGCGGCCCGCCGAGTATGTTCTGGTGGAAGGCTTGTTTGCCCTCTATTGGCCAGAAGTGCGCCAGGAGTTGGACTTGGCGATTTACATGGAAACACCACAAGAGGAATGCCGAGCCCGCCGCTTTGCGCGCGACGTTGAGGAAAGAGGGCGAACGCCGGAATCGATCGCTCGGCAAATCGCCGAAACCGTCGAGCCCATGGCCGCCGAGCACATTTACCCCACGCGCGCCTTTGCGGATCTGGTGTTGCGCGGCGACACGCCCGCGGCGGAAAACGCCCGGCGCGTACTGCTGCAACTCCGCCACAACAGCAGTCCCTAAAAAGCAGAATGCCCCCGGGATAGTTTCCCGAGGGCATTTGCGAGTTCTACGTGCCTTGAGGTGGGTTTACTTCTTCCCGGCCTTTTTCGCTGCCGGCTTGCGGGCGGGCGTCTTCTTGGCGGGAGCAGCCTGTACCGGCCAGCCTTCCAGTTTGGCGTTATCCACTTCCACCTTCATGGAGAATGGATCCTTGGTGAATTCCTTGGCCACACCAACAAAGGAGACTTCGGTGCCGACGTCAGCCTTGCCGCGAAGGGCCGTTTCCATAACGAGGGTCACTTCCGGTTGGTCCGCCGTAGTGATAGCGACGACGAGTTCCTTGGGATTCGTTTCGGGCGTCATGCTCACGATCTTGCCGCGGAACTTCGGCAATTCAGCATTCTTGAGAGTGTCTTCCCAATAAGTTGCGCCGTTTTCCGCGACCAGACCCTTTTTCACTTGCATGAACATGTAGAGGTCGGGATTCTCCGCCTTGAACTTCTCTTCGTTCTCAGCCATCTTTTCGTTCGCCGACTTAATCTTGAAGTCTGCCGGCGGATAAGGAGCAGCTTTGGCCTGGTTGATGATGCTCTTCATCTCGGCTTCGTCGTCGCCGGCGAAGGACTTGAAGACACGCTCAAAATATTTGGCAATTTGGCTCTTCCGCGTGGGGTCCAGGGCTCCAGGACCTTCCAGGTTACCGGCGCGGGCAAAGTGCCACATCGCTTCGGCTTGGCGCTTAATGTCCTTTTCCTTCTGCAGCGCGATAACGGTACCAATGAAGTAGCTCATTTCCGCGTTCATTGGGTTCAAGTCCAAAGCCTTGCGGAATTGCTGTTCGGCCGCAGGGTAGTTTTTCTTTTGCTGCTCCACCCAGCCGAGGGTCTTGTAGGCCAAGACTTCGGTGTCGCTGCGCTGCTTCTTCCACTGTTCTTCGGGAATATTGGCGGGCTTCTTGTCCATGGCAAACATGGTGTCCAGTTGGCCAATCAAAGCGTTTGCGGCTTTCGTGCCGGTTTCCAAGCCTGTGGCATCGGTCTTGTTCAGACTGATGGTGAGCAGGGTCAACATGTAGTTGGATTGCGTGCTATTAGGGTCGATCGACAACAAGCGCTTGGAAGCGTCATAAACGCCCTGGCCGTCGTTTTTCTGGGTGTAAACCACGAGAAACGCCTGGGCGCGCTCGAGCTTGTACTCGGATTCAGGATACTTTTCTTCCCACTGCTTCAGCAGGGTGAGTTGTTCGTCGGGGTTCTTACTAGCGGCCATTTTGGAGTACAGATCGTACTCCGCTTGGTCCTTCCAGTTTTTCTGTTGAGCAACAACAAGGGTGTTGCCCAGGACGAGAACGGCAAGCAAGCCGCGCGAGAGAGTTTTCAAAGCGGAAGTCGTGAACAAATTCACTGGTCCCAGCCTCCTATTGGAAATCGATGTTTTTGGCGGAAGATCCGTTTCCGGTTCTTAAAGCCAATTCGCCGCCCGCTTGGCCGATCTACACAGACCGCCAAGAGACATGAAGTAAAGGCTATCAGAACTTTTTGTTGGCTGGCAAGCCAAGCCGGATTGTCTCCAGCCCCAAAACGTACTCCCTCAAGGTAACGCAACCCCGTTACCAATTGGACAACGCCGTGTTTCAATTTGTTCCCGGCGCGATATTCCTGAGGTCCGCCCAGTGGTAGGATGAGCCAAATGCGCTGGCTCGACTTCGGGGTGATTGTCGCTTATCTGCTTGGCATCACGCTTTTTGGCTTTCAATTCCGCAAGAGCCAAAAGACACTCAAGGACTATTTCCTAGGGGGGAAGAACGCTCCCTGGTGGGCAATCGGCTTCTCCATCGTCTCGGCGGAAACCTCCACGTTGACTGTTATTGGGACCCCGGCCCTCAGCTTCCAGGGCAATTTCGGCTTTCTGCAGGTGGTGTTGGGCTACTTGCTGGCCCGCATTCTGATCGCCACGCTTTTTCTGCCGCAATACTTCCGCGGGGAAATGTACACCGCCTACGAATTGATGCTGCGCCGCTTTGGCCCGCGCATCCGGCGCTTCACGGCGGGCGCCTTCCTGGGTTTGCGCGCACTGGCCGAGGGGGTGCGGGTGTTTGCCATCTCCATTGTGGTTTCCATCGTTCTGGGCACCGGCGAGTTTGTGAGTGAATTGGTCATTGTCGCCCTCACCTTGCTCTACACCTTCGAAGGCGGCATGACGGCCGTTATCTGGACCGACGTTGTGCAGATGCTGCTTTATGTGGCGGGGGCGGTGTTGAGTCTTTTTGTGATCCTCGGCCAAATTCCCGGTGGTTGGGACCAGGTGCTGGTGATGGCCAGCGAGGCCAACAAATTTCAGGTATTTGACTTTGGATTCTCATTTTCAAGCGAGTTTTTTGCAAAAACCTACAGCTTTTGGGCTGGCTTGCTGGGTGGATGTTTTCTGACCACTGCTTCCCACGGCACCGAGCAATTGATGGTACAGCGCTTGCTGGCCGCCAAAAACCAGAAGGAGGCGCGCTGGGCGCTGCTGGGCAGTTGGTTTGTCATCCTCTTCCAGTTCACGTTGTTTCTTATGATCGGCGTGCTCCTGTGGGTTTATTACCAACAAAGCAACCTGCCCGCGCCGCAGCCGCCCGACCGTATCTATCCCAAATTCCTGTGGGAATTTTTGCCCCCTGGCATTGCCGGTTTGACAATTGCCGCGATTCTCGCCGCTGCGATGAGCAATCTGAGCGCCGCGCTCAATTCGCTTGCCTCCACCACGGTCATGGACTTCATTAAGCCCAACGACCCCACGCCGCGCACCGACACGGAGTACCTGGCGCTGGCCAAACGCATGACCGTCGTTTGGTGCGGCATCCTTTTCGCCATTGGCCTGCTGGCGCGCAATGTCAGCAGTGTCCTCGAAGCGGGACTCGGGATTGCCTCAATTATTTATGGCTCCTTGCTGGGTGTTTTCCTGCTTGGCTTGCTCACCAAGCGCACCGGCGAAACGGCCGCCATTTGGGGTATGGCCGCGGGTTTGGCGATTCTGCTTTACGTCAAATTTCAAACCAACATTGCCTGGACCTGGTATGTCCTTATCGGTAGTTCCACTACCTTTCTTGTGGCCCTGGCCGCCACGCCATTTCTTACACGGGACAACAGAAAAACATGAACGCAGCAAGCGGAGAAACTTATTCGCTCCGGCGCGATCTCGGCCTCTGGGCCGCCGCCGCGATTGTGGTTGGCACGGTGATTGGGTCGGGCGTCTTTGTGGTGCCCAAGCGCGCCGTACTGGCGACGGGTTCTCCCGACATGGTCACGCTCGTCTGGGTGGTCGGCGGCTTGCTTTCGCTAGCCGGAGCGCTCACCTATGCGGAACTCTCTTCGTCGATGCCGGAAGCGGGTGGGGAGTACGTCTACCTGCGCGAAGCCTACGGGCCTTTCTGGGCCTTCCTTTATGGCTGGACGCAATTCTGGGTCGCCAAGTCTGGCTCCATCGCCACGCTGGCCAGCGGTTTTGTCATCTACCTGGCCAACTTCTTCCCACCGCTGGAAGTTTCATTCGCCAGCATTCCCTTGCCTTTCGGCTCGCCGCTGGAGTTGCGCTTTGGCCAGCTTGCCGCTATGGGCCTGATTCTTGCCCTCGCTTATGTGAACTATTTTGGCGTGAAGCGGGGCGGCAACCTGCAGTTGGTGGTGACGATTATCAAAGTCGGCCTGCTGCTGGCCATCATCTTGTTCGGCTTGCTGAGCAGCCAGCGCGACTGGGGAAATTTCGCCACTTCGGTGCCGGCCAATCCGGGTGGGACCAGTGGGTTCTTTGTTGCCTTGGTTGCCATCCTCTGGGCTTACGACGGTTGGAACAACGTTTCCATGGTTTCCAGCGAAATCAAAAATCCACAACGCAATCTTCCCTTGGCGCTCATCCTCGGAACGTTAGGGGTAATGGCTATATACCTTCTCGCGAATACGGCATACTTTTTGGTTTTAAACAGCGCGGAAGTGGGCGCCAGCGATCGTGTTCCCGCCCAAATGATGCGCAAGCTATTTGGCGAAACAGGCGCAACGTTTGTTTCGATCGCGGCCATGATTTCGATCTTCTCGGCGCTCAACGGGTCGATCCTCTCCGGGGCGCGCGTGCCTTACGCAATGGCTGTGGATGGTCTATTTTTCAAGCGCTTAGCCGAAGTTCACCCCGAACACCGCAGCCCCGCGCAGGCCATGATTTGGCTTTGTTTGTGGAGTTCTGTACTGGTATTTTCCGGCCAATACGACCAACTTGCCGCCTACGTCATCTTTGGCTCGTGGATTCTTTATGGCATGGCCACGGCCAGCGTATTTGTGCTGCGGCGCAAGCGGCCTGACCTCCCGCGGCCCTACCGTACCTTGGGGTACCCGGTGATTCCCGCACTATTTGTTGCGGTAGCCATAGTCCTTATTTTATTCACACTAAAGGATCAACCCCGTGAATCCCTCTTGGGATTAGTGCTTATGGCGGCAGGAATCCCCTGTTATCGTTACTGGGCTAGGCGCCGGAAATCGGCCGGGAATTAGCGAGGAAATTTTTAGTTCTGGATTCAGAACAAAATTCTTGTGTTCGTTCCCATAATCCGGTATAACCAAATCTAAGCGGTTCGCTGGGAAATGCCCTTCCCACGGATCCGAAATTCACACTAGGGATTGCTTGTGGACATTGTAAAGATTCTTGAAGAATTACGCCGTGAGCGCGCTCAGATTGAAGAAGCAATCATGACGTTGGAGCGTTTGGTGGAAGGACGCGGCCGCCGCCGCGGCCGTCCCCCAACATGGTTGGCGGAAGCCCGGAAGCGCAACAAAGCAACCGGCGGCACAGAGACCGAAGGCGACGAAGACGTGGAAGAAATGGAAGAGGAAGAAGAGCAAGCTCTTCACGGGTAGTTCGTCACAGTTGGTTCAGCGGTAAATTAAGTATTTTTCTCTCTCGGCGAGGAAGGATTCTACGCCTCCTCGCCACCTCTTCCAAATCTCGCCCGCCTCTTTTCCTGCCCCAAGAGCCTCAATCGTTGTCCCATCCCCGATAAGTTTGCGATTTTCGCTGAACTCCACTTGCTGGGGGTACAGCTTTCGCAAAGCTACCATTAGGCCCAAGCCCAAGCGCGTGCTCTCAAAGGCTTTGCGATCGGTAATCTTAAACTCCAACCCTCGCGCGGCAATGCCTTTCAGTTTGCTGCTGTCCGGACGGAACTGCACCGGCTTCCAACTCACGCCCGGCAATGGCCATTTCGCCAATTCGTCGCCTAGCTTCGCCGGATCAATGTATGCGCTTCCGATCGTTTGAAATGGCTTCTCCGTGCCGCGGCCAACGGAATAGTTTTTCGAGTATTCGAGCATGGCAATGCCAGGGTAAAGCAGGGCGGCATCGAGGGAGCGGATATTGGGCGAGGGGTTAACCCAGGGAAGACCCGTTTCGTCAAACCACATTTCGCGCCGCCAGTTCTCCACAGGGACAACGGTTAATCGCGCGCGGCGGGGTAGTTGGTCGTTCGCTAAGCGCGCCAATTCGCCCACCGTCATGCCGTGGCGCAACGGCACCGGCAAACAACCCACAAAGCTCATGGCGGCTTTGTCAATGCCCGGACCCTCCACTATGGTTCCGGTAATCGGGTTTGGCCGGTCCAGCACAATGAACTCCAAATTGCGCAGCGCGGCCACTTCCATGGCGTTCTTCATGGTGCAGGCGTAGGTGTAGAAGCGAGCGCCAATGTCTTGAATGTCGAAGACCAAGGTATTGATGCCTTTGAGGTTGGCGGCGTTCGGGCGGCGGGCCTCATCCAGATACAGACTGAAAACGGGTAGCTTGGTGGCCGGGTCCACGGTGTCTTTGATTTTTTCTTCATCCAACTTGCCGGCGATGCCGTGTTCCGGGCTGAAGAGAGCCACCAGGGGCACCTTGGCCTCAAGCATAAGGTCGATGTTGCGGCGGCCCTGGCGGTCTACGCCGGTATGGTTCGTAATCAAGCCGATGCGCTTATTGGCGAGACGAGCAAAGCGCTCCGCGACCAGGACATCGAGGCCGGTGCGAGTTTGTCCGCTACTGGGCGAAGGAGCTTGGGCCGCCAAACGCCGGCTGACAAAGGCCGCCGCGACGCTGGCCACGCGTCCGCGCAGCGCGGTGATGGGGGTCCGGCGGAAAGGATGCACGTGATTGCCGAGGAGGATGACGTAGCTGTTGGTGGAGGGGTCAATCCAAAGGCTTGTACCGGTAAAGCCGGTATGGCCGAAGCTGCCGACAGGGAAAAGGTCGCCCCGGTTTCCTGAGAATCGAGAATCAATATCCCAGCCCAAACCGCGCAGGTCGGCCATGCCCGGTGGGGATTGCACGCGCGTGGCGGCGGCGATGGTTAAGGGGCTGAACAGGGGCGCGCCCTTGGCCAAGATCATGCGGGCGAATTTCGCCAAGTCTTCGGCGGTGGTGAACATGCCGGCATGGCCCGCCACGCCTTCCATATAACGAGTGGTGGGGTCGTGCACGACGCCGCGCAAGGGCATGGCATCGTTGGGCAGCTTCTCGGTGGGCGCAATGCGAGGGCGCCAATGCGCGGGAGGAAGGTAGGTAGTTTCGTTCATGCCCAACGGCAGGAAGATGTTCTCTTTCGCGAATTGGTCCAGGCGTTTGCCGCTCAGCTGCCGGACAATCTCGCCCAGCAGAATGAAGTTGATGTCGCTATAGATGAAGCGGGCGCCCGGCTCCGCCACCGGCTTGTCGATCAGGGCCTTTTCGATGCCAAGTTCGTGTCCGGTCCAGGCGGGTTCCAAATCCACATCGGGACGAAGGCCGGAATAGTGCGTCAAAAGGTGCCGCACGGTGATGTTAGATTTACCGCCCTGGAACTTGGGCAGGTAGGCCGTCACGGGGTCGTTCAAACGCACCTTGCCCTCTTCCAGCAGCTTCAGGATGGAGCTGGTGGTGGCCACTACTTTCGTCAAGCTGGCGGCGTCGAAGATGGTGTCGAGGGTCATAGCCTCTGGCACGGGTTCGAGTGCTCGCTTGCCGTAGGCCTTGTAGTGCAGGACGTCGTTGCCTTGGCCAATAAGGCAGACCACGCCGGGCACTTCCCCTTTCTGGATGGCTGTTTCAATAACTTCGTCAAGGCCCGGGATGGTGGGTTGGGCCAGGAGCAGCAGCGAAGAAATTAAGAAGAAGAAAATGAGGCGCATAGGGGTTAAGACTCGGTTTGCGGATGGGAGAGCGCGTGTTTGGCCAAGGCTTCAATTTTTCGCGCTAGGGCAATATCCAACTCGGTTAAGCCATCGGCATCGTGCGTGGTGAGGATGAATTCGTCCATAGTGTAGACGTTGCGCATCTCCGGGTGGTGGTTCATCTTTTCGGCCTCAATGGCCACCGCAGCCAGCAGGGAAAAGGCTTCGGCAAAGGTCTTGAAGTGGAATAGCTTCAGCAGTTTGCCGCCATAGATCAGCTTCCAGCCGGGCAAGCTTTGCAGCTCCGCCATGATTTGCTCGACGCTTAGTTTCTCGCGTGACATATTTCTTGCTTATGATAAACGCATGGCGATTGCCCTCGCGCCGTTGCGCACAGACCTCGACGCGATGCCCTCGCCCGACCCCGAAAACCCGGGACTGATTCTCCGCGATAGTTTCGGTTATTCTTCACGCGTCCTAATAGTGCCGCCACAGCTCATCCGGGCCTTGGGATTTTTTGATGGCCAAGCCACAGAGGATGACCTGCGCGAGTTTCTGGTGCGCGCCTCCGGCAGTTTTGATGTCAGCGAGCAGATGCGCAGCTTGGTGGATACGCTGGCCGAGAGCGGATTTCTGGAAGACGAGAATTTCGCCCAGCTCCGGCAAGCCGCGCACGCCGAGTTTGCCCAAGCCGAGGTCCGAGCGCCCGCCTTCGCGGGAGCCGCTTACCCCGAATGTCCGGAAGATTGCCGCCGCTACCTGGACGCCTTCCTGGAAGGTGCGGAAGACGCTCCGCCGGCGCCCGCCGGCCGCATTCTGGGCATTGCCGCGCCCCACGCCAGCTTTGAAGGTGGCCCCGAGTGTTACCGCGAAGCCTTTCACGCGCTGCGTTCGCTTGCCCCGCGCGACACCTTGGCGCGGAAGACCTTTGTGGTGCTGGCCACATCGCATTATGGCGAGCCCAACCGCTTCGGCTTAACGCGCAAACCCTTTTTGACGCCCATTGGCGCGACTACGCCGGCTACTGAGTTGGTTGACTACCTATTGGAAGCCGCGCCGGGCGCTTGCATTGCCGAGGATTTTTGCCACACGCGCGAACACTCCGCAGAGTTTCACGTGCTTTGGCTGCAACATCTGTTTGGCGCAGAGGTGAGGGTGTTGCCGATCTTGGTGGGCGCCTATGCGCAATCCATTTACGGGGATAAATTGCCGCCGGAGTCTGACCCTTCCGTGGCCCAGTTCCTGGCAGCTTTGCGCGAGCTGGACCGAAAGCATGGCAACGACCTGGTTTGGGTGCTGTCGATCGATATGGCGCATATGGGGCCGCGTTACGGGGACCAAATGGAGTTTCTGCCGGAAAGCCAGGAAGCTTCGGCCATTGCCCAAGCCGATGCGCAGCGCATGGAGGCCTTGCAATCGGGAGATGCCCGCCGCTTTTGGGCCGAAGTGCAACGCGAGCAAGACCCCTTAAAATGGTGCGGTAGCGCGTGCCTTTATACGATGTTGCAACTCTTCCCCGGCCTGCGCACAGAGGCGCTGAACTATGGTCAATGGCACATCGACGAAAGCTCCTTGGTGACTTTTGGTGCGCTGCGCTTCTCCGACCCACCCAGGATTGTGTTCAGCTAAAGAGACATGCCTGAAGCAGCCCGGCAACTGGAAGTGCTTAGCTCTACCGACCAATGGCTTAGCCTATTGGTGCCCTGCGCGCTGAGCTGTGGCGAAGATGCTTTGGCCGAAGTGAGCCATAGCAAGCCCTGGCAAAATTTGCCGCTCACCGACACGCAGGTGGAACATTTCGCGGCCGCTTTGCGCGAAGTGGTTTGGAACGCCATCGAGCACGGCGGGCAGTTGGACGCCAACAAGCAAATCCGCTTAGATGTGTTGCGCACCAGCCGGAGCTTGGCTTGCCTCATTCGCGACCCCGGCCCCGGATTTCGCTTGGCCGCTTTGAAGCATGCCGCCATCAACAATCCACCGGACGACACCCTGCAGCACGCCATGGTGCGGGAAGCGGAGGGGTTGCGGCCGGGCGGCTTTGGCATTTTGCTCGCGCAGGCGTATGTGGATGAGTTGATCTACAATGAAACGGGCAACGAAGTTGTGCTGATCCGCTATCTGGATGGCAAGTAAGCTAGCTGGCTTGGGCCAAGGCCAAAGCCCCCAAGATGCCCGCCTTGGCGCGAAGCTTGGTCCGGGTTATGCGCGGCAAAGGAACGTAGCCATTCATCTCTAATTCCGCGGCGCCCCGAATGGCCTCCACCATGCCCGGCCTTAAGCCGATGCCCCCGCCAAAGACGATCATCTCCGGCGAGACCGTGCAAGCAAGATTTACGCACATCTGGCCGAGGTAAGCGGCCTCTATAGTCCAGGCAAGATGATCGGCCGCCAAATCCTCGGCACTGCCCAAGGCCCAGCGCTGCGCAATGGCGGGCCCGCTGGCCATGCCTTCCAGGCAATCGCGGTGCACAGGACACGCGCCGCGGAAATTGTCCTTCGCAAGGCGGCGAATGCGCATGTGGCCAATTTCCGGGTGCAACAAACCGTGCACGAGTTGGCCGTTGATCAAGACCCCGCCGCCAATGCCCGTGCCCACGGTAATGTAAACGAGGTTTTTGGTCTTCTGGCCCGCGCCCCAAATCGTCTCCGCAAGCGCGGCGGCATTGACATCGGTATCGAGAACGGCTTTTGTCCGCAGACGCGTTTCCAAAGCGGCAACGATGGGGTAATCGCGCCAAGCTAATTTCGGCGTCAGTTTTGCAATGCGGCCCGCGGCAATGTCCAAGGGGCCGAAGCAGGCGATGCCCAAGCGCTCGAGGGCGGCGCTTGCGAAGAAATCCGCCACCCGGTCCAGCGTCTGCTCTGGGTCGGTTGTGGGAATCGGCTTGCTGATTTTCAAATCCTGGTGAGTATGGCCGTAGGCACAGATGAACTTTGTGCCGCCCGCCTCAATTGCGCCAAACAAACTTAGCGTATTTCCTTTCTCTTATAAGTGTGCGTGGCGAAATCGAAATCGAATTCGGTGCGTTCGGGCTGCGCGGGCACACTCTTGGCGGGCATCCATTGGCGCATGGCGTCCATGCGGGCGCGGTACTTGACGTTGCTGGCCAGGTTGCGATGCTCCAGCGGGTCCTGCTGGCAATCGTAAAACTCCTCCGTCCCGTCGTTGTAGCGGATGTAGCGGTAGCGCTCGTCGCGTACGGCGTGGTTGCCCTGCAGGTAAGTGATGACGGCAGGCGGGCGCTTGGCTTGGGCATTCTCGAGCAAGGGCCGCAGCGAGATGCCTTCGTTTTCCTTGCGCGCGGGCAAGCCACACAAATCAAGGATGGTGGGATAAAGATCCAACAGGCTTACGGCTTGCTTCCTAGCCACACCGGCCTGCTTCTGTTCGGGCGTACGAATGACGAGAGGAATGTGCGTAGCCCGTTGCCAAAGCGTTCCCTTGTGGAAGTGCCGCTTTTCGCCCAAGTGCCAGCCGTTGTCGCTCCACAGGATGACGGTGGTGTTGGACGCGTAGGGGCTCTTGTCCAACCCGTCCAAGAGCCGCCCCACCATGGCATCCGCAAAACTGATGGCGGCAAGGTAAGCGTGCAGGCATTCTTTCCACTTGCCCTCTTTCACCATGCGGTCAAACTCGTGGCGGCGGAAGGCGGCAAACTGTTGGCCTATGGCGGGGACGTCTTCGAGGTCCTTCGGGTCCGCGTTGGGGAAGGGAATTTTGCCGGGCTCATAAAGGTCCCAATACTTCTGCGGCGAAAACATGGGGATGTGCGGATGCCAAAGCCCAACCGCCAGGAACCAGGGCTTGTCGTGCTTTTCGCCAAAGTGGCGCAGCCCGTAATCCACGGCGCGCTGGTCGCCGTACGCCAGGTCCTCTTGCTTCAAAACGCCCCAATCAAACTCGCCCTGAAAATCCCGCAGGCCGTTGAACGGATGGCCCTCGGGCGCGGGTACGCGCTTGTTCCATGGGTACCAATCCGCGCGCCGGTACCAGGGATCATCAAAGACCTGCAGTTGAAAATCGTCCCAACGGTCCGGCGGATTGTTGCCGGCGGTATGGTGAAAGACCTTGCCCGCTCCTTTGGCCAAGTATCCGTGCTGGCGCAGGTATTGGGGCAGCACCACGGCGTTGGGTAGCACGGGCGGCCAGAATTGGTCGTTGTTGTACATGCCCGTGGTGGAAGGGCGCTGGCCAGTAAGAATGGCCGCGCGGGAGGGGTTGCACAAAGGGCTGGCGCAGTGGGCATTGGCGAACAGTACGCCCTGCTTGGCCAAGCGGTCGATGTTTGGGGTCTTGGCCAGCGGATGCCCCAGGCACCCGACCCAATCGTTCATATCATCCACGGAGAGAAACAATAGGTTGCGCTTGGGCGCGCCCTGGGCCGCAAGAGCCGTTCCCGCCGCGCTGGCCAGAAAATTCCGCCGGGTGATCATTCGCTTGGTCTCCGTTTCCCGATAAACTCGTTTAACAGCAATGCGTCATTTTATCCTTAGCGCCCTTCTGGCAACAGCCCTGACGGCCCAAATCAAGCAGGAATTCATTTACGAAAGCGCTCCGTTCCCGGAATGCCACGCCTCCACGTTGGTGGAAGTTGCGCCGGGCGAGATTTACGCCGCGTGGTTCGGCGGTACCCGCGAAGGGGCCAAGGACGTGGCCATTTGGGGTGCCCGCCGGGTGGACGGGAAATGGTCCGCGCCCGTGGAAATTGCGCGCGAGCCGGGACATTCCACCTACAATCCGGTGCTTTTCTTCACCAAGGACAAAACGCTTTGGATGTACTACAAGTTCGGCAGCCACCCCACGCGCTGGAACGGGGCGAAGGTGCGCTCCGCCGATGGCGGGAAGACCTGGGGCGGGAAAGAATATCTGGCGGCGGGCGTTTACGGGCCCATTAAAAATAAACCGATGGTATTGAGCGACGGCGCAATTGTTTCCGGCACCAGCGTGGAGACCGATTTCGCCTGGACGGCTTGGGTGGAACGCTCCACCGACAACGGCAAGACGTGGACGAAGCACGGGCCCATTGAATTCCCCGGAGAGCCGCGCGGCATTATCCAACCCGCGATGGCCATGCACGGCAAGACGATGCGGATGTATCTGCGTTCCACGGGCAAGATTGGCGCGATTGCTTACTCGGATTCGCGCGACGGCGGGAAGACCTGGAGCCCGGCCAAGGCTACGAAGTTACCCAACCCCAACAGCGGAATCGACACCGTGACCTTGAAGGACGGGCGCACCGTGCTGATTTACAACCACACGGCCAAAGGCCGCAGCCCGCTGAACATTGCCGTCACCAAAAATGGCGAGACGTGGAGCGCGCCGTTGGCCCTCGAAACGGAGCCCGGCGAATATTCTTACCCCGCGATTGTGCAAGCCGCGGATGGCAGCGTGCACGCCACCTGGACGTGGAAGCGGAAGAAGGTGAAGTACGCCATCATCCCCTTGGACGCTCTACCAAAGCCCTAGCAGTTTCCACCAGCCAAAGCCGACGGTGGACCAAATGGCGAGGTTCACAAAGCTGGCCACCAGCCCCACGCGCCACCAGGACTTCATGTCCACGTAGCCCTGGCTGAAGAACATGGGCGCCGGCGTGGTGCCGTAGTGGGTTAAGCCCGCGGAGAAGTTGGTGAAGATGGCAAAGGAATAGGCCACCAAGGCGGGCGGTGCCCCTTGGGCGGTCAACACGGCCGCGAAAGCGGTGTACATGGCCAGCAAGTGGGCCGTGATGCTGGCGAAGGCATAGTGCGCATAAAAGTAAATGGCTAAGGCCACGCCAAAGAGCACGGGCCAAGTCCAACCCGCTAGGGCCGCGCCGACGCTTTCCGCGAATACGGTTGGCAGCCCGGTGGCGCCTAAGGCCTTGGCCAGATTCACCAGTCCGCCGAACCAGATGAACATGTCCCAGGCCGCTTCCTCTTGCCGTACCTGTTCCCAGCGCAGCACGCCCGTCACCAGAAGCGCCGCAACACCCAACAGCGCGGAGGCCGCGAAATCGAGCTTTGTCCAGGGTGCGGTGGCCCAGGCGGTGCAAACGGCAAGAAAGACGGCGATCAAGATCCACTCTTCCTTTTGGACGGGCCCCATCTTTTGCAACTCCGTTTGCGCGAAGTACGAGGCTTCGGGCGTGTGCGTCACTTCCGGCTTTTCCATGCGGCTCACCACCCAAGGGATGGCCAGCACGCTAAGCAGACCCGGCACAATGCCCGCCAAAAACCAATCGCCCCAACTGATGGCATGCCCGGTGAACTTCGCTGCCAGTTGCGCGGCCATGGGGTTGGAGGATTGCCCGGTCAAGAACATCGCGGTGGTTACGCAGATGCCCTGGTAAACGCTGGTCATGAGAAAGGCGCCAATGCGCTTCCCCGTGACGCCGGGGGAAGAGCCATAGAGTTCGGCCACGCTGCGCACAATGGGCAAGATTACGCCGCCGGAGCGGGCGCCATTGGAGGGGATGATCGTGGCCAGGACAAGGTCGCTTAAGCAGAGCGCGTAGCTTACGCCCAAGCTCGTTTGCCCCACCATGCGGACAAAGAACAAAGCGATGCGGCGCGCGAGCCCTGTATTCAGCATGGATCGCGAGATGAAAAAGGCCCCTAAAACCAGCCACACCGTGGGGTCCGCGTAGCCATCCAAGGCTTGCTTGAAGCTTAGGCCGCCGAGCAGACTGGATAGTGTGACTGCGATGAGAACCAGCGCGCCGCCGCTGATGGGTTGCAAAATCATGCCCGCCACGGTGGCGACGAACAAGGCGAACAAGCGCCAGCCTTCGGGAGCGACAGCAGCCGGCTTCGGCACAAGAAAAACAATGATGGCGTAAAGAGCGGCCAGCGCGGCCATTCCCCAAAAGCGGTTCAAGCGGTTCCCTCGGTTATCCTGAAATAAGCTCTCAGCCTATCTCATGATTTCGCTTGTCATTCCGATCCACAACGAAGAACCCTCTATCCTTCCGCTCTATGACCGTTTGACCAGCGTCATGGAACGGCTGCAGCGCACCTACGAAATTATCTTCATCGACGATGCCTCCACCGACCGCAGCTTTGACTTGCTGGCGAACCTGGTAGAGACGGACGGGCGATTAAAGGTAATCCGGCTGCGCCGCAATTTTGGACAAACCGCCGCTCTTGCAGCGGGCTTCGATGAAGCCCAGGGCGACATCGTCATCTCGATGGATGGCGACTTGCAGCACGACCCCGAAGACATTCCTGCCTTGCTCGAAAAAGTGGACCAAGGTTGGGACATCGCCTCCGGTTGGCGTAAGAATCGTGTGGACAATGCCATTACGCGCAAGCTGCCTTCGCGCATTGCGAACTGGATGATGGCCAAAGTCTCCGGGTTGGAGTTACATGACTTCGGCACCACGTTCAAGGCTTATCGCGCCGAGATCCTGAAGGACGTAAATCTTTACGGCGAACTCCACCGCTTCATTCCCGCGCTTGCCAATTTCTACGGCGCGCGCGTGATTGAGGTGCCCATTAAGAATACGCCGCGGGCGGCTGGCGACTCGCACTATGGCCTGGGGCGCACCTTCCGCGTGATGTACGACATTGTCACCATCAAATTTTTGTTGAGTTACTTCACGCGGCCCATGCACTTCTTCGGCATGCTGGGCTTGGCGGGGACTCTGCTCGGCGGCCTGATCATGTTCTACCTGCTGGTGTACAAGCTATTGGGCAACGAGATTGCGATCCAGCATGGTCCGCTGATGATTGCGGGGGCGCTGCTGCTACTGAGCGGCATCAGCATGTTCTCCACGGGTATTTTGGGCGAGATGCTGATGCGCACCTACTTTGAAAGCCAAGGCCGCCGCATCTACGCTATCCGCGAGATTCGCACTCGCAAGGAAAGCCAAGCCACACGCGCGGGGCGATAAGTTTCCCTACCGCCAAGTCTTGTCGTCGAAGCGCTTGATGTCGAGCGTTGCCGGAAGCACGCCTAGCGTCACCACCGCGAACGTGAATACCTTGTTGCCCTCTTCCACGTGTCCGCCGTAGGCCTTGTCCGGATCCGTCAGCGTAAAGTGGCAATGAATCTTGCCGTTCATCACGTAGCCGTTCATGCTGACAATGTCGGCAGGCGCGGTGGGATTTTCGACGTAAACATTTTTGGAGGGAAATGTTCTATTGCTCACCACATGATGGTGCACCGCGGTTAAGGAGCCGATGCCGCTCAAGATCACCGCATTGCTGATCTTTTCCTGCTTCACCAGTTTCTCCAGCCCGCTGAGCAAGTCGGCCTGGTTCTTCAGCCGCATCACGACAATGCGTTCGAATTGAGCCGAAACCGCCGTCATTTCCGGCACCTCTGCGCTCAGCCCCTTGGCATCTTCTGCTGGCGTGGTGGCCTTGGTCACTTCCGTCCGCTTCACTTGTGCCGCCAGCGCCAAAGCGAAGCCGATCAGGATTATCATGTTCTTCATATCCGCATCCTATCCTCCCGGCGCCGAAGCCGAACTCGACCGTCAAGTGGAAGCCACTCTCGCGGGCCGCGCTTTCCATTACCTGTTTGCCCGGCACGATTTGAAGCGGATTCAACCTTGGAATTTTCGAGAGTTTTTCCAAGTTACCCCAGAGTCCGTCGCAGCCTACCTGCTACGTCACAATCGTTGCATCGAAGAATACGGTGAGTCTCACTGCCTTTCACTAATCCAGAAGGAAAACGCCTGGTTTTTGCGGCACTATGAATACGATGAACGCTCCGGTCCCTCGGAGTGGCTCTCCACGCCCGGGACCCTCGAGGCAAAAAGGATGGAAATGATTCGATTCATCGTCAACAATACCTATTTGTCGCTTGAATATAACTTTGGCCCCCGGGCTACCCCCGGACCCAACAACCGCCTGGGCCGCCTGCTCGCCTTCCTCGGCCTTGGCCTGCTTGCCAGTTGTGGCATGCCGGTTCCCGGCAAAACCGTTGGTATGCCCATTGGTGCTTCTTTCCGTGCCGGAGACGTCGTGGCGACGCTCATTCGCACGGAAGTGTCGCGTATGCCCGAAGTTCCGCGGCATCCGGAAAACGATCGCTACAACCTTGACCTTGTGCTTCACCGCGGCACCCGGCAAGACCGGGTCGTCCGCGTTGCGGATCGTTTGCCCTTCTCCGCCTTTGGCCAGAGTGCCCGCTTCCTCGGAGTGAACGGATCTCTGTTGTGGTTCCAAACGGACCAGGAAAGGGTCTACGATCTCGAACAGAACCGGCTGCTTTCTCCCGCCGAAGTTGGCGCCGCTCCCCGTCCGCAACGCCCCATTTTGTTGAGCCAAAGCGGCAGCACGGCGCCAGAATACGAGCAAGGCTTTTTCCTTTCCCCCGCGGCGTGGATGGGGCTGTTTACCCCAGAGGAAGCGGCCCAACACACGCGCATTGGCTTGCCTCCTCTCACAACTTCCACCTTGCCTCGCGCTTGGCGGCCACGGCATCTCTATCGCGGGGCGCTCGATGGCCGGCAGCTCGCCTCACTGAGCGAGCCCGCGATTGAACCATATCTCAACGGCTATTTTCTGAAGAGCGAGATGCCTCTAGTCGTTCACTACTCGAAGTCATTTCTTGCCGGCGGCCATGTCTTGATCACGCGTCTCGATCAAGAGGGCAAAGCGATTTGGACCGCCGATACCGGCATTGGTGATCTTGATCAAGTTTTGCCCGATCCGAAATTGCCCGCCTTCGTCGGTCGTGTCCCGCGCATTCCGGACAAGGTGCAGGATCCTGTTCTCGTCTTCCTTGATCTTGCTTCCGGCAAAGCAACGATCCACTCACTGCGCTTTTAAGCCTACCTGCCGCCCCGCAACCAGCGCAGGGGAAGGGTAAGTGCCCGGCCCATGCGGAACGAGGGAGACCGCAAAACGCCATGCAGCACTTCGTTGGTTTCCAACTCCCGCTCGTAAAGAAAGCGAATCTGGTCGTCGCGCCGTTGGAACAAGACGCGCAGTTCGTGGGCCTGCTCCGCGCTCAGCACTTGCCCCGCTTCAACGTAGGAGGGCACGCGTTCCGGCACATACACCGTCCCGTGGCTGGCGGCGAGTTGTTCGGCGGGACGCTCCGCCGTGTAGTGGTAGACCGCAATCGAGCGCCGCGAAGGGACAGCCGCATCCGGAGGCAAGTGGATTTTGGGGAAGCCATGCCAGGAATGCTCGGTGGTCTCAAAAATCACGCAGCGATTCCATACTGGCAACACCTGCGCTACCTCGTCTTCTTCGACCGGGCCCCAGGGGTTTCGATGCAACTCCAAGACCCCGCCCCAATCTTCGGCCCACGTGCGGTTCAAAAACAGGATGAGATTCAAGCGCCGGTGCCAATGCGTGCGCGGGTGGTAGTTGAAATCGATGTGAATATCGAGCGCTTGGCCCGTGAGGTTTTCGTGCGTGCCTCCGCCCACGTAGTCCGGGTCATAGAGCAAGTGTGCGATGCCGCTGATCGTGCCGATAAAACTGCGGAAGCTTTCCTCCCGCAGCAATTGGTCGAGGCGCTGGTAGGCGGGGCCAAGGCGGGCAATCTCGGCCACCGCCGCCTTGCCGCCCACCTGGCCTGTTTCGTTCGTGGCATGGCGGGACGCAAAGGGAGGAAATTGCTGGCCCAAGGCCTCGCAAAAGTTGGGTTCCAGAAAGTTGTCGATCACCACGTGCCGGAAGGGCCGGTTGACCGCGAACGATTGCGCCAAGGCCCTAGCATCGTCCTGCAAAGAGGCCCGCAAGAGTGACAAGCTCACACCCAACCCTTTAGGCCAGCATCTTCTTCACCACGTTGCCGTGCACATCCGTCAGGCGGAAATCACGCCCCATGAATTTGTACGTGAGCTTCGTGTGGTCGAAGCCCAGGCAATGAAGAATTGTGGCCTGCAGGTCGTGGATGTGGACCGGGTCTTCCACCACGCCAAAGCCCATGTCGTCGGTCTTGCCCACCACCGTGCCGGCTTTGACGCCGCCACCGGCCAGAAACATCGAGTAAGCGTTGGGATGATGATCGCGGCCCGCGTTGTCCGGGTCGCTGATGTTACGAACTTCCTGCATTGGCGTACGTCCGAACTCGCCGCCCCAAACAATCAACGTGTCCTCGAGCAGACCCCGTTGCTTAAGATCTTTGATCAGCGCCGCCGTGCCTTGGTCGGTCTTGTCGCAATTGGCCTTCAGTGCCTTGTTCAGGTTGGTGTGCTGGTCCCAGGAGGCGTGCATCATCAGCACAAAGCGAACGCCGCGCTCCACCATGCGCCGGGCCAGCAGGCAGTTGGTGGAGAACTGGTTTGTCGGCTCTTTGCCAATGCCGTACATCTCGAGCGTTTCTTTGGATTCCTTGGAGAAATCGATCAATTCCGGCCCCGCGGCCTGCATGCGGTAAGCCAGTTCATAGGCTTGGATGCGGGACTCAATTTCCTCGTCGCCGGTCGCGGCCAAGCGCTCGCGATTCAAATCGTTCACCGCATCAATCACCGCCTTCTGGCGAGCCGCATCAATGCCTTCGGGGTTCGAGAGGTAAAGAATCGGGTCGCCCGCGTTGCGGAATTGGGTGCCCTGGTAAGTGCTGGGCAGGAAGCCGCTGGAGAAATTTGTGGCGCCGCCGCTGGTTCCCACACCGCTGCTCAAAACCACAAAGCCCGGCAGGTTCTCGCTCTCGCTTCCCAAGCCATAAACCGACCAGGCGCCCATGGTGGGCCGGCCTTGTTGGATGGAACCCGAGAACAATAGCTGCTGCCCAGGATGGTGATTGAACGCATCCGTCTGGATGCTGCGCACCAGACACAAGTCATCCGCGCAATTGGCGATGTGGGGAATGTAATCGCTTAATTCCATTCCCGATTGCCCATGCTTAGAGAACACGCGCGGACTGCCCAGCACCGCCGCCGTTGGCTTGATGAAGGCCAGCTTCAAGTCTTTGGTCATGCTGGGCGGTAGGCTTTGGCCGTGCCACTTTTGCAAGGTGGGTTTGGGGTCGAACAGATCCATCTGGCTCGGCCCTCCCTCCATGAACATGAAGATGACGCGCTTGGCTTTGCCGGGGAAATGGGAGGGGCGCGGCGCCAGCGGATTTTTCACAGCCGCATAGCCATCGCGGGCCAGGAGATTGGCCAAGGCGAGGGTGCCCAATCCGGCTCCTGCCCAATTTAAGAAGCGGCGGCGCGATGATATTGGTTTTGCATTCTCGCAGAACATGGTTATTCCCTCACAATGAATTCATCGGTATTCAAGAGCACCCGCGCCACCAGGAACCAGGCATTGCTGTTCTGTGCGCTGCTGCTTTGCGCGCTGTTGCTTTGCGAGTCCAATAACTGCAATAGTCGCGCCTTCTCTTTCGCCGTCGGTGTGCGCCCCAAGACGAGCTGGTAGGCGTAATCTAATCGCGCATCCTGCGCGCCGGGCGCTTCGGCTTCCAAGCGGTAAGCCAGGGCGTTAGCGGCTTCGACAAACACAGGGTCGTTCAACAGATTCAGGGCTTGCAGCGGGGTGTTCGAACTCCGCCGGCGGCTGCAGGCCACACTCATGTCGGGCGCGTCAAAGTTGACGAGCATGGGGTAAGGCGCCGTGCGTTGGAAGTGAATGTACAAGCCGCGACGGTAACGCTCCGGGCCTTCTGCATCTACCCACTTGGCGCTGTTGGCGTAAACCAATTCCGCCACGCCTTTGGGTTGCGGTGGCTTCACACTGGGCCCGCCTACGGTGGTGTTCAGCAAGCCGCTGACCGCAAGGGCACTGTCGCGAATGCCCTCGGCTGTTAACCGCTTGCGCAACTGGCGGGACAAGAGCGCATTGTCGGCATCAATCGCGGCGGCGTCGGCGCGGTGTTGCGAGCTTTGCCGGTAGGTGGCGCTGGTGACGATCAACTTGTGCAGTTGCTTCACGCTCCATCCCTTGGCCCGAAAACCGCGCGCCAGCCAATCGAGCAATTCCGGGTGGGAAGGCTTGTCGCCTTGGGTTCCGAAGTCTTCACTCGTTTTCACCAGGCCACGACCAAAAAATTCCTGCCAAAAGCGATTCACGATCACGCGAGGGGTAAGAAAATTTTCCTCGCTTACCAGCCAGCGGGCGTAGGCCAAGCGTGGGTCCTCCGCTTGGGGGGCAAATTTTGGCAGCACGCCCAACGCGCCGGCCTCCACAGGGATTCCCTTCTCGCGCCAATCGCCCCGTACGGCAATGTGTTGGGGCTTCGCATTGGGTTGCGGTTGGATCACGTAGGCTTGCGTCAGGAAGGGCGTCGCGGCATCCAGTTTGTTCCAGGCTTCTTTGATGGCTTTTAGTTTGTCGCCGTTTTCCTTGTCGTCCTTGAACAGTTGGCCGGGGCTATTCACAAAGTAGCGCTTCAGCCGCCAGTGGTCGCGATCACTGCGGGCATTGGCCTCCTGCAGCAAGACCTCTTCGGCATGGTCAAACATCACCCGGAAGCTGGTGACGCTAAAGTCCCACTCCAGGTCTTTGCCGGGCTCCCGCACGGCGGCGCGCATTTTGGTCTGCCAGGTGTTGAACCACTCCTCCAGCGGGGCGCTCCTCCAGAGCTCGGCCCGCTGGGTCTCGTAGGTTTTCTTTGTGCGCAGCCAAACACCAAGCTCGCCGGGCATGGGCGCGTCGATAACCTCGTCGCGCGAGGCGGAGAAAACGGCCATCGTCTGGTAATACTCTTTCTGCGAGATGGGATCGTACTTGTGGTCGTGGCATTGCGCGCAGCCCATAGTCAAGCCGAGCCACGTGGTGGAGGTTGTGTTCACCCGGTTTACGAGCGTCTCAAAGCGGTCCTCGTCCCGGTGCACACCGGCCTCCCGGTTGATCAAGGAATTGCGATGAAAGCCCGTGGCTATTTTTTGTTCGAGCGTCGGGTTTGGCAACAAGTCCCCCGCCAATTGTTCGATGGTGAATTGGTCAAAGGGCTTGTCGGCATTAAAACTATCAATCACGTAGTTGCGCCAGCGCCAAGCGTATGGCCGCGTCAAATCTTTCTCATAGCCATCGGAATCGGCATAACGCGCTAGGTCGAGCCAGAAGCGCGCCCAACGCTCGCCATAGTGAGTGCTGGCGAGCAGTTGGTCCACGGCCCGCTCGTAGGCGTTCGCGCTCTTGTCCGCAAGATAGGCCTGCAGCAAAGCCGTGTCAGGCGGCAAGCCGGTAAGGTCAAGGGCGACGCGCCGCAGCAAGGTGGCTTTGTCTGCCTCCGGGGAGGGGGCGAGTTTGTTGGCTTCCAGTTTGGCCAACACAAAGCGGTCGATGCCGTTGCGTACCCAATCGCTCTTGCTTACTTCGGGGGCGCTGCCCTGCCACAAAGGTTGAAAGGCCCAATGGGTGCTCTTGCGCGTTGTGGCTTTGCCAATGGTCAGCCCCGCCGGCCAAACGGCCCCTTCGTTAATCCAAGCTTCGAGCGCCGCAACTTCCTCCGCTTTCAGTGGTGGCCCCATGGGCGGCATGCGGAAGCCGTCTTTGGTGGACTTCACGCGCTCCAAAAGCTTCGATGCCGCGGCCTGGCCCGGTTGAATGACCGCGCCGGAATAGCCGCCTTTGGCCGCATCGGCGCCATTGTCCAACCGCAAGCCGGAAATCTGTTGCGCTCCGCCGTGGCACATCACGCACTTGCGCGCAAAGACCGCCTGCACGTCTTTGGCAAAGTCCACCGCCCACCCGGGGACGCAGACGAGCGCCCCTACGAATAGCCAACTTCTCATGCCGTCATTATTTCATTGGCGAGAAGTCTGTGGGGTCCAGGAACACGCTTTCCACCTTTGTCGTCAAGCGGCCATTTACTTCGCTTGCCGCGCGGGCCTTTTGCCAATCGGGATCGTTGCGGAAGGCATCCCAGCTCTTTTTGGCGGCTTCGCGGCTGTCGTGCTGCAGCAGGTAGATCAGCGTGTTGCCGTTTGCGGGCGCGTCCATGGGCACGCCGTAGACCACATTCTTCATCCCATGCTTTTCGAAAATCTTCACCGTGTGGTTGCGGAAGCGGGCCTTCAGGTCTTCCAACTTGCCATCCGCGGCAATGTAGGTGCGCAATTCATACACATGGTTGGGGGCAGCGGCGCGTCCGCCCGTAACATAACCCGCGAGAAAGAGGACCCCCGCGGCGGCAAACAAAGAAACTGTTTTCTTCATGCCATCGAGCCTATCATTTGCCTGTTAGACTTCCTGAAGCATTCCATTCTTAATAGGAGAATCTCATCGCATGTCTACTTCTTCCGGAGCCGACTTTAAGGCCGAACTGCGCGCGGGCCAGCCGAAATTTGGCCTCTTTCTGAATAGCCACTCCCCCACCGTTGCCGAACAATTGGCCCACTCCGGCTACGACTGGTTGCTGGTGGATTCCCAGCATGGCCCCATGGGTTACGAAAAACTTTCCGCTATGCTTTGCGCGATTGCCAGCGGCGGGGCGAAGTCCATGGTGCGCGTGGCCGGCTATGGCGACCGCGCGGGCATCCAACAAGCCCTCGACTTGGGCGCCGATGGCGTGCTGATTCCTTACATCAACAACGCCGAAGAAGCCCGCCAAGCCGTTTCCTGCGCGCTGTACCCCACCGCCGGCACGCGCAGCGTGTACTTCCCCCAACGCTCCACCAACAAAGCCGGCTTGCTTGGCTACGTACCGAACGCGAACAAAAACATCATGGTGGCGCTGCAAGTTGAGACCGCCGATTGCATCAAGAACATGGCAGAAATTGCGGCCGTTCCTGGCGTGGACATTCTCTTCCTGGGCCAGAACGACCTTTGCATGTCGATGGGCTTGTTTGAAACCTACGAATTTCCCCACATGTACACGAGTCCGGAATTGATGGGCGCTACGCAAACGCTTATTGACGAAGCCACGAAGAACAACGTGATTCTTGGCCTCTTCCTGTTCGGCACGGCGCGCGTGGCGGAGTTCCTCGAAAAGGGCTTCCGCTTTATTTCCATTGGCAATGACCTGCACCACATCCTGACGCAAACGGGAGCCCACGTGGCCGCGCTCGAAGACATTGCCAAGGACAAAGGCACGCCTTGGTCGCGCCGCCCCACGGCGCTGCTCTAAATGATGCTGGCCGCCACCTTTGCCAGCATTGCGCTGCTGTTGCTTTTGATTCTCTATTTGCGGCTGCACGCCTTTCTGGCCCTGTTGCTTGCCGCCTTTGCTCTTGGTTTGCTTACGGGCATGCCGCCGGGCAAATTGCTGAAGAGTGTCCAGACCGGCTTCGGCGAAGCACTGGGTTTTATTGCGGTGGTGGTGGCCTTGGGCGCAATGATTGGCCGCTTCCTGGAACACTCCGGAGGCGGCCGGCATTTCGCCGAACAATTGCTGGCGCGCTTTGGCGAACGCCACACGCCGTGGGCGCTGCTTGTGTCGGCCTTTGTTGTGGGCTTGCCCATTTTCTTTGAGGTCGGGTTCATCATTTTGGTTCCCTTGGCCTGGTCCTTAGCCCGTCGCAGTGGCAAGAGCTTGCTCTATTACGGCCTACCTATGGCCTGCGCGTTGACGGTGGTGCACGCGATGGTGCCGCCGCATCCCGCACCGGCCGCCGCGGCGCAACTATTTGGCGCGGACCTGGGGCGGGCAATCCTTTACGGGATTCTGGTTTCCATCCCCATGGCGATTGTGGGCGGCATCGTGTATGGCCTTTGGATCGCGAATCGCATCCACGTTCCCGTGCCCGCCATTGCCGCGCCGGAAGCTCCCGAGCAGGATCTTGTGCCGCCCTCCGCAGCCTTGGTGGCCTTCCTTCTCTTGTTCCCTGTAGCGTTGATTTTTTTGGCTACGGCTTTCCAGCAAAGCCTGCCTATGCTGAGCGCTCTTGGCCATCCTTTCACGGCACTGCTGATCGCCACGTTGTTGGCCATGCTGCTGCTTGGTTGGCGCCGCGGATTGAACCGTACGCAAGTGGCCAATCTGGCGAATGAGTCGCTTTTGCCCATTGGCGGGCTGCTTGCCATCATGGGCGGCGGCGGGGCGTTTAAGCAGGTGATTGTGGATTCCGGTGTGGGCGCCCACGCTGGTCAACTCCTGGCGAATTCTTCTTTTCCCCCGGTGTTGGCGGCCTATTTCGCCTCCATTGGTCTCCGCTTGGCCCAAGGCTCTGCCACGGTGGCCATCATCACCGCGGCGGGCATTATTGCCCCTTTGGTGAAGGACATCCCCGGCCAATCGCCCGAAATTCTGACGCTGGCGATTTGCTGCGGAGGCACGGCGATTTCGCACGTAAACGACGCCGGCTTTTGGACAGTGAACCACTACTTCGGACTAACGGTGCCGCAAACTCTCCGCACTTGGTCGGTCATGAAGATGATCACTTCGGTCATTGGCTTGGGGCTGATTCTCTTGCTCGATGCTCTTCGCTAGTTCCCCTCTCTACTCGGCCTTGCGCCGAGCCGGTCGGTCCCATGCCTTGGGTGGGGCATTTGCTCGGCAATACTGGGGCGTTCCGGAAAGAGTGGATGAGTTGGAAGTTTTCTTATGGGCGCCTTTTGGTGAAGAGACCGCAGTGGCCTCAGAATTAGCGGCTGCTGGTTTTCCCGGTCACCAGGACTCTTTTCTTCGCTATCGCCAGAGCCTTTTTCAAGTACGGGATTTGCGCGTTCGGCTGATCCTCTGCGCGTTGCCGTTTGAAGAGTCTATGCTTGCCCGCGGGCAAAGCGATGCCGCTACGCAACTGCCCATTATTAGCGCTGAAGACCTGCTGCTGCTTACCCTGTTTCGCTTTCGCCCGGAAGCATTGGACCAAGCGAAGGCTTTGCTCCTGGCGCAGCGCGGACGGCTGCAATGGCCCTACATTGACCATTGGCTCCCTCAACTGGCCGAACTGAAAGAAGATCCGCGGCCCCTCGATGCACTGAACGCGCTACGCGAAGCCTTGGCAAAGATGTAATGCAGGACATATAATCCAGGGCAACTATGACGAAGCTTGCCCTCGCCCTGCTGGGACTCTCCCTATGCGCAACTGCCCAACTGGCCACGAAGAAATCTTTGACGCTCGCCGCCGCAAAACAAATCGCCGCCGCCGCAGAAGCCGAAGCCGCCAAGAACCAATGGACCGTGGTGATTGCCATTGTGGACGACGGAGCCAATCTGATTTACCTGCAGCGCATTGATGGCACGCAGGTCGGGTCTCTCGAAGTGGCCACCGAAAAGGCCCGCAGTGCGGTCCGCTTCAAGCGCCCCACCAAAGCATTTGAAGATGCGTTGGTCGGTGGGCGGCAGGCGATTTTGAAAGTGCCGGGCGCAATGCCTGTGGAGGGCGGACTGCCTTTGATGATGAACGGCGTGGTGCTGGGCGCCATTGGTGTTTCGGGCGTCACCAGCCAGCAGGATGGTGTTGTGGCCGCGGCCGGACTTTCCGCCTTTGAAAAAATGGCGAAGTAGGCAAATTTTTTCTGAGAAGAATTTTCTTGAGAAAAATGCGCCGTCCATCCCACATATAGGTGATGGCGGAAGCCACGCAGGCCATTTACTTCGCGCTCGCCCTCTGGATGATCCTCAGTGGGCTTGACGATCTGTGGCTTGATTTTTCCTATCTGCTGCGCCGCCTGCATGATGGTTACGGCCGTCTTCGCCAGCGCCCTGGTGGCACGGCCAATCCCTACGCCACTCCCCCCACGCGGGAAGAGCTGGAGCTTCCCGAGCAGCGAATTGCTCTGTGGGTGCCTGCCTGGCGCGAGGCGGAAGTGATTGCCCACATGCTGCAGCACAATGCCGCCGCCATTCGTTACTCTAACTACCATGTCTTCGCGGGCACTTACCCCAACGACGACGCCACGCTCGACGTTCTGCGCACCCTGGAAGACAAGTACCCGCAGCTGCATATCTCGCTGACGCCGCACCCCGGGCCAACCTCCAAGGCCGACAACTTGAACTGGATCTACCAGACCATGTGTGCTGTGGAGGAGCGTTTGGGCGAGCCCTTCGATATTGTTGTCATCCACGATTCCGAAGATCTAATCCATCCGGAAGAATTTCGCTGGCTCAACTATTTCACGCGTAATTACGACTTCGTGCAAATCCCCGTACTGGCCCTGCCCACCCCGCTGTATGGCTTTACCCATGGCATTTATTGCGATGAGTTTGCCGAAACGCAGCAAAAGGATCTGCCTACCCGCAACCGTCTCGGCGGCTTCTCGCCGAGCTGTGGCGTGGGTACGGGTTATCGCCGTACTGCGTTAGCGCAGTTGGCCGAAGCAGAAGCCAATCGCCTTTTCGAGCCAGACTCCTTGACGGAAGACTACATGAACGGCATGCGCATGCACCGGCTTGGCCTAAAACAAATCTACCTGCCCGTGTTTTGGCAGCAAGGCCAGCCCGTTGCCACGCGCGAGTACTTCCCACAGAAGTTTTCCGCCGCCGTTCGCCAGCGTACGCGCTGGGTTACGGGCATCTCCTTGCAGACCTGGCAGAAGGTGGGTTGGTCGCATTCGCTGAGCGAGAACTACTGGTTTTGGCGGGACCGTAAGGGCTTGCTGGGCAACCCCCTAAGCCTGCTGGCCAACCTGCTCTTCGTGCTTTGCCTGGCGGGGGTACTGCCCAAGCCCGATCTCTCCCTCGTCCCTTGGGCGGGCTTTGGGGCCTTGTTGCAAGGCAATCGCCTGCTGTGGCGCATCTATTTTTCGGCGCGCGTCTATGGCTTGCTCTACGGCTTAGTGGCGGCTCTGCGGGTGCCTTATGCCAATCTCGTAAATACGCTAGCTACGGTGCAGGCCATCTATCGCTTTGCTCGCGCTCGCTTGCGCAAAGAGACGCTGGCCTGGCTGAAGACGGAGCACCAATACCCGAACCGCGCTTCCTTAGCCGCTTACTCGCGCCGGCTAGGCGAGGTACTGGTGGATTTCGGCGTGCTTGCCCAAACCGAGGTGGAAGCCGCGCTTGCCAATAAGCCGGCGAACTTGCGTTTGGGCGAACACCTGGTGGCTCAGGGGTGTTGCGGTTGGCACGAGGTGTACCGCGCGCTTTCGCTGCTTTCCGGCTACCCCCTTGAATCGTATTCGGCCAACGAGCTGGAATTGCAAGCCGTGCGTAGCCTTCCGCAGTGCTTCTGCGAAGAAAACCAACTGCTCGCGCTGCACCACACCGCAGATGGTTTGCTGATTGCAACTTCCGAAATTCCCGGCGCCGGTACGCTGGCCACCGTGGCCCGCTACGCGCCCCAAGGGGCCGTTTATAGTTTGATTCCGCCGCCGCAGTTGGCCCACTTGGCGCAGGCCGCGCGGGCCTTAAGCGAGCCTCTCGCGCTTGCTTCCTGATACAACTAACAGCATGCGCCGTCGCACTATCCTTGGCTTTGGCCTTGCTGCTCCCTCGCCTGGCTTTCAACGACCTGTGGCTCCCCGCCGCAGCAAGCCGAACATCCTCTTCCTCATGACAGACCAGCAGCGCGGCGACTGCCTGGGCATTGATGGCAACCGCGCCATTCGCACTCCAAACCTTGATCGCATTGGCCGCGAGGGCGCCTATTTCTCGCAGGCCTACAGCACCACCCCCACCTGCACACCCGCGCGCTCGGCACTGCTTACCGGGCTTGGCCCCTGGAACCACGGCATGTTGGGGTATCAAAACATTCCCGCCGCCTTTGCCTATGAGAAGCCGCGTGCTTTGGCCGACCAAGGCTACCGCACCTGTTCCATTGGCAAAAACCACTTCAACCCCTGGCGCAATACGCACGGCTACCAGCAGATGTTTCTTGATGAACACGTTCCGCCCAAAGGCATTTCGGAACGCACGGATTACGAGACCTTCTTCTACTCCCAGCGTCCGCACGATAGCCCCTACGGTACGGGCTTGGGGTGGAACGATTATGCGGCCCGGCCCTTCGCGTTCCCGGAGGCACTGCATCCTACCACCTGGATGGGCGACACCGCGGTTCGTTACCTGAACCAAGCGGACCCGAACCAGCCCTTTTACTTGAAGGTTTCTTTCATCCGGCCCCACTCTCCATACGATCCACCGCAACGCTATTGGGACCTCTATAAAGATGCCGAACTCCCCGCCGCGCAGGTTGGCGCTTGGGCCAGCCGCTACGAAAAGCCATCCTCTGAGCGGACGGATATTTGGCACGGCCACTTGAGCGATGCGCAAATTCGCGAGTCCCGCCGTGGCTACTACGCCTGCATTACCCACGTGGACGAGCAGATTGGCCGCATCCTCGAAACTCTTGAAAAGCGCAAGATCCTTGAGGAAACGTTGATCCTTTTCACTTCCGACCACGGCGACATGACGGGCGACCATAACCTGTGGCGCAAGTCTTACGCCTACCAGGCCTCGGCGCACATTCCCATGCTGGTGCGCTGGCCCAAGGGCATGAGCAGCGCTCCGCGCGGCCAACGGATTGCCGCGCCGGTGGAGATCCGCGACATCTTCCCCACTTTTCTGGATGCGGCCGGAACGGCCCCGGCCCGGCCTCTGGATGGCGACAGTCTGTTGAAGCTTTGCCGCAATCCGCAATCCGCGTGGCGCTCCACCATCGATCTCGAACACGATATCTGCTATTCGCCGCGCAACAATTGGAACGCGCTTACGGATGGAAAATGGAAGTACATTTACCATGCCTACGATGGCGAAGAGCAACTCTTCGATTTAGCGAAAGATCCTCACGAGAAAGACGACCTAGCCGGCCAAGCAGCGCACGCCACCACGTTGCGTAGCTGGCGCTCCCGCATGATCGAGCACCTTGGCCCCCGCGGCGACTTTTATGTGAAGGGCGGGGAATTGGCCAAGCGTCCGCAGGGGCGCAACCGCTCGCCCAATTTCCCTACGCGAGTTCCCTAAGCCGGGTAAGTGAAGAAATTGCGGGGGGCGAAGCTCTTCACGCGCCACCGCTTATCTTGCCGCACAAAAAACATTTCCAGCACCTCACGTTTTTGCTTTACGATGCGGACATCGCTGCGCGTGCGCATCTGCAAGTACCAATCCACGCGCGCCTCCGCCCCTTCCCCTTTGGCGCCAAACTCCCGCAGATCCACGCTCGCGCTCACTTCCGCGGTGGCCAAAAGCGTTTCGATTTCCCGCTGCAGTTCCAGGCGCTCGGCTTGTTCCCAGGCAAAGCCTTTCACGAAGGAACTGGCAAGGCCGTTAGCCAAGTCTCCGGCCATGGTGGCCAAGAGGCTATAAATCTCGCTGCGCTCATCCGCCCGCAAGGCCAAGGCGGGAAGCAAGAGAATGGCCCTACGAGCGATAGCTGCCATTGATTTCAATGTAGCCTTCCGTAAAGTCGCACGTCCAGAATTCCGCTGCGCCTTTGCCCTTACCGTTGATGCGCAGTTCAATCAGCACCTCGTCCTTATCCAGGCGCTTCTTCATGTCGGCCTCGTTGAACTTTGCGGCGAGACCGCCTTGGCATACGCGCTTGCCTTGGAGCGCGATATCTACTTGGGCCGGATCAAAGCGAACGCCGGAATAGCCCGCCGCGGCCAGAATGCGCCCCCAGTTGGCGTCGCTGCCGGCGATGGCCGTTTTGACCAGCGGCGAATTTGCGATAGCCCGGCCCATTTGCGCAGCTTCCTCGTTGGACTTAGCCCCAGCAATCACCACACGCACCAGCTTGCGGGCGCCTTCTCCATCGCGGGCAATCTGCCGGGCAAGATCTTTCAACAAATCCGTCAGCGCTTCTTCGAAGCGATCCAGATCCTTGCCCTTGGGCGCAATGCCGCTGGCTCCGTTGGCCAACAAGACCACAGTGTCGTTCGTTGACGTGTCGCCATCCACCGTCAGGCGGTTGTAGCTCACCTCAATGGCGCGGCGCAATATGGCTTGCAATTCGCCCACGCCAATGGCTGCGTCTGTCATGACATAGCCCAACGTGGTGGCCATGTTGGGTTGAATCATCCCGGATCCCTTGGTCATGCCCGCCAAGTTCACTGTTCCCGCACCAAGCTTTAGGCTGGTCGTGGCGGTTTTCATGACCAGGTCCGTGGTCATAATAGCGCGCGCCACGTCTTCAAAGCGCTCCGCCGCCAAGCCCGCCACCAATTGCGGCATGGCTTGCTCAAGCTTGCAGGCGTCCAATTCCACACCGATGACGCCGGTGGAGGAAGGCAGCACGCGCTCCGGCTTCACGGTCAAATGCTTGGCCACGGAAGCGACACTGCGTTCGGCCACGCGCCTTCCGGTCCGCGTCGCGCAATTGGCATTGCCCGCGTTAATCAAAAGTGCGTTCACCTTTCCGCGGGACTTCTTCAGCAATTCCTTGCTCAAAACAACCGGCGCGGCAGCCACTATGTTCTGTGTGAAAACGGCCGCCCCATTGGCCTCAGGAATGCTGACAATCAGGCCTAAATCGTCACGCTCCGCCTTGCGGATGCCCGCGTAAACCGCGCTGTACAAGTAACCTGCCGGAAGGGAATGCTTCAAGGTTCTCTCCTCACTATTCGAAACCATCATTTTCGCCGACTCGCAAGCCATTGCGGAAATCCACACCGCTACCCCGCTTCTTGCCTTCCAACTGTAGTTCCTTCAACTCGAGCACGGTGCCTTCGCCGCAGGCCACGCGCAGCGGTCCTTTGCTGCCTAGAATCAAGCCTGGCCGCGCCGTGCATGATTCGTCCAAGACTTCGGTACGCCAAAGCCGGACCATTTGCCCGCGGAAGATGGCTTGTGTCCCCGGCCAAGCGAAAAAGCCGCGCGTCCGGTTGTGGATCTTTTCCGCACGCCACGCCCAATCCACGCACCCGTCTTCTTTATTCAAAATCGGCGCGAGCGTTGCCTCTTCGTCGCGCTGGGGCTCCGGTTGGACGGTGCCCGCGGCCAGGCTCTGCAAGGTCTCGATCAACAATTGCGCGCCCATTTGCGCCAAGCGTTCGCTGAGTTCCACGGCGTTCTCGTTGGGGCCGATGGGCGTGGCGGCCTTCAGGAGCATGTCGCCGGTGTCGAGGCCCGCGTTGATCTGCATGGTGGTGACGCCGGTTTCGCACTCCCCGTTGGCGATGGCCCATTGGATGGGCGCGGCGCCCCGGTACTTGGGCAATAGCGAGGCATGCACGTTCACAATCCCAAAACGCGGAATATCAATTATGTTTTGGGGAATAATCTGCCCGTAACCCACCACCACCATTACCTCGGGCGCCGCTGCCCGCAAGGTATCCACTACTTCCTGCTGCCGCACCTTCTCGGGTTGCGTTACTTCCAGGCCCAGGCGCAGTGCCGCTTCCTTTACCGGGCTTTGCGCCAATTCCTGTCCGCGCCCCTTAGGGCGGTCCGGTTGGGTGTAGACCGAAAGGACCTCATGGCCCACCGCAACCATCGCGTCCAGCGTGGGCACGGCAAAGGCGGGCGTTCCCAAAAAAATGGTTTTCAAGTTCGGATTATTCCCACTCGCCGGCTTTTTCCAGCTTGCGGATCTTACGGCGAATCAAGTCCCGCTTCAGGGGACTGAGGCGGTGGATAAAGAGCACGCCGTCCAGATGGTCGTACTCGTGTTGCATGGCGCGGCTCATCAGGTCTTCGCCCTCGGCTTCAAACCAGTTGCCCTCCGCATCACGCGCTTTAATGCGCGTCTTTTTGGCCCTTTGGACGGGTTCGCGAAAACCAGGAATGCTCAAACAGCCCTCTTCTTCAAAGAGCTTCCCCTCCGTGGCGACGATTTCCGGGTTGATCAACACCAGCTTCTGGCCCTTTACCCCCTCTTCGTGGTCCTCGCCGCCGGTCGTGTCGATTACGGTTAAGCGCTTGCTTACGCCCACTTGCGGAGCCGCTAAACCCACTCCCTTAGCGGCGTACATTGTTTCAAACATATCCGCCACGAATTGTTTTAGCGCGGGCGTGCCGAATTCCGCCTCGGCCACCGGCTCGGCTTTTTTTTCCAATACGGGATCGCCGTACTTGACGATCTTCATCACCATGCTCGTACCTGCTCCTGGTAATTCTCAAAATTCCGTTTCGCTTCCCGGAGCGAATCCCCGCCAAACTTGTCTAGCATCGCCGCCGCCAGCACCAGCGCCACCATAGCTTCGCCGATTACGCCCGCTGCCGGAATGACGGCCACATCGCTGCGTTCGTAATTGGCCTCTTGCGGTTCCCGCGTGGGCAGGTGCACGCTCATTAACGGTTTGCGCAGCGTGGAGATGGGCTTCAAGTGGCCGCGCACAATAATGTCCTGGCCATTCGTAATGCCGCCCTCCAGGCCTCCGGCCTTGTTCGCGCCGCGATAAAACTCACGCTCCTGTTTGGCGTAATGAATCGTGTCCTGCACCTTGGAGCCGAAGTTGCTTGCTTGCTCCAGCGAATAGCCCACCTCAACACCCTTCACCGCCTGCATGGAAACAATCGCCTGCGCCAGCTTGCCATCCAGGCGCGTATCCCAGGCAATGTGCGAGCCTAAGCCCACGGGCACCCCGTGCGCCCTTACTTCAAACACGCCGCCCACGGTGTCCTTGGTACGGTAAGCCTCGTCCACCACCGCCTTGAAGCGCTGCTCGGCAGCTTGATCCACCGCGCCCAGCAGCACCTCATCCTTTTGGCTGAGGGCGACGATTTCCTCCCAAGTTACCTCACGGCCCAAGGTTTCCGGCCCCACGGCCACCACGTGGCTCAACACCGTGATGCCGAACTCAGCCAGGTAGGCCTTCGCCAAAGCCCCGGCGGCAACACGCGCAGTAGTCTCTCGCGCGCTTGCCCGCTCCAGAATGTAGCGGGCATCCGGGAAGTCGTACTTAATGGCGCCCGCCAGATCCGCGTGGCCAGGACGCGGTTTCTCTACGGGCTTAAAGTGCGCTTCCGAACCGGCGAAATCTTCCACCGGCAAACTCTCCGTCCAGTTCTTCCAATCCCGGTTCTGGATAATCATCGCAATGGGCGCGCCGATGGTTTTCGAGTGCCGCACGCCGCTCACAATATGAGCAGTGTCCGTTTCGATTTTCATTCGCCCGCCGCGGCCATAGCCTTGCTGCCGCCGCCAGAGCTCGTGATTGATCTTTTCCAGGGAAATCGGTACACCTGCCGGCAGGCCCGTGACCGTAGCCACTAAGCACTCCCCGTGGCTCTCGCCGGCGGTCTCAAAGCGAAACATGTGGGTTAATGACCTATTTTAACAACCCCGCCAACCGGCCACCACAATAACCACACGGGATTATCGTCCGCCATAATGCCTGCCTAGCCGCGAGCAAAGAAATTCACGAGGAGGCCAAGAACCAGAATTGTGGCAATCAACAAATTCCACCCCACCGCAATGCCATAAACTTTTGGCCAAAGCTTGGGGGGCATCTCATCGACGAAACGGTCCTGCCAGCTTTCGCCTGTCTTGGTGAAGTGTGCTTCTGCGGCCATCTCTTCAGGATGTTTGCGTGCCCATAGCGCGGCACGAAATCCAGTTAGGAGGAGTGCCGTGCAAACCGTGCGGAGCACATTGACGCCGTCCAACCACCCCAACAAATACCAAAACAAGACGCTTGAAGCCGCAAAGAGGCTGTATTGCCTTGTGCCAATAGCCCCGAAGGCGAAAATTGGAATCATTAGCCAAATGAACCAAGCGCCACTAAAAATCGCGGGCAAAACACTGACGCCCGCAACGATCAAACAGACCCAAAACGACCTTCTGCTTGCCAGATCAACATCAACAACGTTTTCCAACTTCGGCCAAAAAATTGACCGCAACATGCCTTCGTCACGCGGCGAATAATTGGACAAGCCAAGGTTTTGCATGGATTTTCCTTAGTGCCTTCCCAATGGTTGCCCACCCACTGGCAGGAAGTAAAACAGAATCCCCAACATGATGTAGACGCCCAACAACTGCACACCTTCCATCCAGTGGCTCACGCCGTCGTCCGCCACTTGGCCTGTAATGAAGACCGCCACGGCCACGGCCAGCACTTCCGCCATGGTGAAGACAAGGTCCATTGGTTGTGGCCCCACGAAGTGGCTGAGCACCACCAACAGCGGCGCCACAAAGATGGCAATTTGCAAACTCGAACCGATGGCGATGGATAAGCTGAGGTCCATGCGGTTCTTCCGCGCCACCAGGATGGCCGTTGAGTGCTCGGCCGCGTTGCCCACAATGGCAACCACAATCACGCCGACAAAAACACTGGACATGCCGAAGCTGGCCGCGGCATGCTCCACGCTTGCCACCAGGATTTCGCTCACCACCGCAATGGCGCCGGTGGCGGCCGCCAAAATGCCCATGCTCTTCGCCGTGCTCCAAACCTCGCCGTGCGCCTCTTCGGGCACGCCGCTATCGAAATAATGCTTGTGAGTCTTTAAGCTGAAGACCAAGCTGAGCCCGTAGATGACCAGAAGGATGATGGCAATCTCCAAACTCAAATCCCGCTCGAGGGAAACGGCGTTGGTTGCATTGCGCGCCAGATAATGAAAGGCCGCCGGCAATACCAGCGAGATGGTGGCCAATGTCAGCAGGGTGGTTTGCGCGCGCGCCGCCTTGGCGCTGAATTGCTGCTCTTTGAATTTCAAGCCGCCAGCCAGAATGGAAGCGCCCATCACCAGCAAAAGGTTGCTTACGATGGAGCCTGTAAGCGAGGCCTTTACCACCTCGTACAAGCCCGCGCGCAGGGCGCTGATGGCGATAATCAGCTCCGCCGCGTTGCCGAAAGTGGCGTTCAACAATCCGCCGATGCTTTCGTTGGTCTTCGCTGCCAAGTGCTCGGTGGCGTGGCCCAGCCATCCGGCCAAAGGCAGAATGGCCACGCAAGCCAGCAGGAATATCCAGGTGTCACTTACGGCCTTCGTCCAATGCAGGCCAATTACGACAGGGGTTAGGATCAATAGCCAGTTCACGCTTTCGCTGCTTTCTTCGCTCTTCGTTTCTTTGCCGGACCTTCCACGGCCACCGGCTCGGCCTTGTGTCCCCAACGCGCCAGCGGATACTGCCGGCTGTGCCCCGTTGTCAGATTTCGGATTTCCACGCTTACCCGGCCATTGGCGTCGCAGCGGTACACTTCTTCCACTTGGCAAGCCGCGGCGCGCTCGTTATAGCCCACCGGAATTGCGGCCAGGTCTTCGACCTTTTCGAGCAAGGGATCAAAGGGGAATTGGATCTCGTCCCAATAGGTCAACTCGCCTTCAGGCTGCTGATCTTCTGCAATGCGGGTAGACTCCAAGAAACGGAAGTGACCCACATTGTGCACCGGGCGATAGGTGCGTTTCACTTCCAAGGCCGCCTGCTTTGCCGCTGGCAATACGGTGCCTTTGCTAAAGACCGGGTCAAAAACAACGCGCGAACCGCGGTCCGCCTCGCGCCAAACACCAAAGTACTGGTGGAAGCGCTCTTTCAAGGTGTAGCCCGATTGCTGGTCGGCATGGATTGCCAGCCCAATAGCCGTAGCCGCGCGCATGTAGGCGCTGCGTTTCACCTTTCGGCCGAAGCGCTCCCGCAGAAGCCGCGCCACCAGCGGTAATTCACTGCCCCCACCGGTAACGTAAATCGCCTCTACGCTATCCACCCCGCCGTACAAGCGCAGCAGGTCCTCTGTGGCGTGCAGCGTTTCGGTGACCAGCGGCCAAGCCCGCTCATAGTAATCCGCGACAGGAATCGTTGCCCGAGCCCCCTCAGTGGCGATGCCCTCGGCGATGCTATCCAAATCCAACTCCACCTTGCGGCTGTTGGGGTTCAAGGCCTCTTTCTTCTCCCGGCACGCCTCCACCAGCAGATACCATTGCTGCTGGTTTAGCGCCGTGGCATCTTTATCCACTTGCTCCAAAGCCATTTCGGCCAGCACCACGTCAAACTCATCGCCGCCCAAAGTGGCGATGCCCTCGCTGGCCAGCACACTGCGCTCGCTTTCGGTCATTTCCACGAGGGACACGTCGAAGGTGCCGCCCCCAAGGTCATACACCAGAATCTTGTCCTTCTTCAATTGGTTCCGGTGCCCGTATTCGATGGCCGCGGCGCTGGGTTCGTTCAACATGGCCAACACGTGAAAGCCAGCCAAGCGAAAGGCTTCCGCCGTAACAAAGCGCTGGTTGGAATTAGCGTGCGCGGGCACGCCGAGAATGATTTCAAACGCCTCTCCCGGCTTGCGTTCGTCTCCGATGCTTCGCTCGAGCGCCTCGCGGAAGGCCGTGGCCAACTGCACAAACAGATCCATGGCCACCACTTGGTGCGGGCCTACGCTGATCGGCGTCAGTGGACCCACGGCGCTGAGCAAGCGCTTCAAGCTGCGAATGCTGGTCCAACCGTGTTCACTTTGGCGCGCCCAAGCTTCCCAGCCGAAAACGCGATTTTCCGGCCTCTCCACATGAAAGGAGGCAAGGGCGGGAAACCAATCCCGACTTGCCGAATCCGGACATTCAAAACTCACCAACGGATAATTTCCCCGGTCCACCCGGGCCGCGACAATCCGCGTAGTCCCGAAATCAATGCCGAGTCTCAAGCCGTTACGTGCTCCATCCCTTTATGGTAAGGGGTTGTGGCAAGTGGGAAGCGGAATGACCGGGCGAGCTTAGGGCTGCGCCGGTAGAGCGCTGGGAGCCCGGGCGACGGTGCCGCGCATGGCTTCTTCGAGGCTGATCTGGTTAACGTCCAGAAGTTGCCCGGTCGATTGGTCAAGCGAGGTCTTGGCGCGGCTATAGTTTGCCAAGGCGGTGACTTCCGCTGCCTGGGCCTGGGCAAGGTCGCGCTGGGCCTGAATGACGAGGAAGATTGTCGAACTGCCGAGGGCATACTTCTTCTGTTCGGCTTCCAGCGTTTGCTCCTGCAATTGCCGCGTTTTGACTGCCGCCTGGTGCCGCGCCCGGGCTTGCTGGAGGGCAATCACCGAGTTGGTGACTTCCAAACGAACGCTATTCAATTGGCGCTGTTCCTGGAGTTCCTGCTGGCGCAGGCGCAGCGTGTCGTTGGCGATATCGGCTTGGGCCGCGCGATTGCGCAGGGGCACGTTCAACTGGAACCCAATGTTGTAGTCCGGGAAATTGCGACGGAAGATTTGTCCCAGGGCCGAACCGTAGGTGCCAACGAAGAAGGGGTCGACGAAGCGCGGACGGCTGATGGGCGCATCGTTGACGCTACCGGCCAACCCGTTGTTCGTGGCGCTGGCGAAAACATCCAAGCTGGGCAGCAATTGGCTCTTGGCGCCGGCCAGACCGATCTTGGTGTTTTGAATGTTGATTTGCGTTTGTTCGAGCTCCGGCCGCTTGGCCAGGGCCGCATCGGTCAGTTCTTTCAGGTTGATGGCTTCCACTTCCGGAATCCGGATTTGGTCCGTGGGAATGATGCGCGCATCCGCCACCGCGGGGCTCGCAATCCCCGTACGGCTGAGCGCGTTCTTGATGATGGCTTCCTGCTGAAGTAACTGAGTTTCGCTTACGGTCAGGTCCTGCTGCGTACGTGCTACTTCCGCCTCGGCGCGGACGATCTCAATGGGCGCCAGGGTGCCAATTTCGACCTGCTTCTGGTTGTCGGCGTAAAGCTTCTGCGCGGTTTCCAAGGCTTTCTGCTTCACCTTGAGGTCTTCGTTAAAGCTGACCAGATCCCAATAAAGATTGATCACCGAGCCTACAGTGGCAATCACCTGCTGCTTGAAAACGAGGTCGGTCACCTTCAAATTGTTCTTCGCCACCCGGATGTTCCGATTGTTCACCGCAATGCCAAAGCCTTGCAAGAGGCGCTGCGTAATCTGCAGGTTCACGTTGGAGCGTGTAAAGGGGTTCAAATCGTTATTGGGCGAGTTGGAATTGATGCTGTTGGATTGGTAGCTCAAGTTCACACCCGTGCCGGTGAGCCACTGCTTGGAGATGCCGGTATTGAAGGACGTGCTGTTCACCACCAGCGCTGTCAAGCCGGTGACAAAGGAGTTCGTTTGTGGGTTGGAAGTTTTGCCGTTCGAAAGGCTGGCCGTCAAGACGGGGTCGAGGTTCGGAATCGCGGTGCCGGTTACTTGGAAAACAGTGCCCGTATTACCACCTGAGCCAACATTGCCGCCCCCCGCACCACCGCCGCCACCCGCGCCGCCAAAACCGCCGGTGACCAGATTGACGGCCGAGGTTGGGCCTGCCGTAACTTGGGTCTGCACGCCACGAATGACGCCGCCGGCCTCTGCGCGCAGCAAGTCGTATTCCGCCAATTGTGGGCCGTAACGCTGCAGCTCGATGTCGAGGTTGTTTTCCAGGGCGAGAGCAATCGTGTCCTGTAGCGAAAGGTAAATTTTCCCCGCCCGCAGCAGATTCTCCAGGCGCGTCGAATTGCCCAGATAAACCGGCTGGAAGCGCTTTTCGCGGTAGTTCTTCGTTAGCCAGGAAAAGTTCTTGTCAAAATCATTCCGGTATTGCGGACCGTCCGGCCGCGCACCGGCGCCCTTTTCCGGCCGCACCTTCTGCGTCAACGAGTCGGCTTCAGTTCCGGCGGCTTGCTGCGCAAAAACAGCGCTATTGCTGAGCATCAACGCCACGCAAACCGTGGCGACGCTCTCACGAATTGTCTTCATATTTCGATTCCGGCTTATGATCCTGTAGGGGTTCTTACGAGAGGAAAACGAATCTACGCAGATCTTTGTTCCTCACCATTTCGGACTAACCCTCAAATTCTAGCGCGTCGCCCTTCGCTGCTATCCTTTTGATTTCCCCATGACTGACCGCACGCGGGACACCTTGTCCGCTTTCGAACAGACCGGAGCCTATCTCCAAGGGCATTTTCGCTTAACCAGTGGTTTGCACAGCCCGGAATACTTGCAATGCGCCAAAGTGCTGCAGTACCCAGACCACGCGGAACGTTTCGGACAACAAATCTTTCAGCAATTTCAGGGCCCTCCCTTCGAAGGGCTCCGGCCCGACTTCATTTGCGCTCCCGCCATGGGCGGGCTCATCATTGGCCACGAAGTTGCCCGCGCCTTCGGTGTTCGCTTTCTGTTCACCGAACGCGATGCTGAATCAAAGATGACGCTTCGCCGCGGCTTCGCCGTTACTCCCGGAGAGCGGACAATCATCGTGGAGGACGTAATCACCACCGGCGGCAGCACCCGCGAGGTGATCGAGCTGCTTCGCAGTATGGGCGTGGAGGTACTCGCCGCCGCCTCTATCATCGACCGCAGCGGCGGCACCGCCGACGTTGGCGTTCCCCGTGTCGCGCTGGCAACGTTGACCGCTGTCACCTATCCGCCGGAAACCTGCCCCCTTTGCGCCCAAGGTTTGCCGGTGGTGAAGCCGGGCAGCCGCCCTGCTTAAAGCCATGCGGCGCATCCGCATCCTCGTTTCTTATGACGGCACAGACTTTCATGGCTGGCAGGTGCAGCCTGGGTTGCCGACGATTGAAAGCACGCTTGAGGCCGTGCTTTCCGAGATTGAAGGGCGCCCCTTGCACGTGGCGGGTTCCGGGCGGACCGACTCCGGCGTCCATGCCTTGGGGGTTTGCGCCGCGTTTGACCTCACCAACCCCATCCCCCCCGCCAATCTCAAAAAGGCGATGAACCGCCTGCTTCCCCCGGACATCCGTGTTCTCGGTGCCGAAGAAGCTCCCGCGGACTTCGACCCCCGCCGCCACGCCATCGCCAAGACCTACGAGTACCGCATATTCCGCGAAGAAGTCTGCCCCCCCTTCGAACGGCGCTACGTGCTGCACCACCCCTACCCATTGGACGAAGACGCGATGTTCGCCGCCGCGGGGCTCTTGTTGGGCGAGCATGATTTTTCCCCATTCGCCAGCGCCGACGAATCCGATGCGCTCGGCCGCTCGAAGGTTCGCCGCATTTTCACGAGCGAGTTTCAGCGCTCGGGGCCGTGCCTTACGTACCGGGTTCGCGGCTCGGGTTTTCTGAAGCATATGGTCCGCCACATTGTTGGTTTCCTGCTGGAAATTGGCAAGGGGAACCAAAGCGCCGCCGACCTACGGCACTTGCTCAGCCAGGGTGGGAAGGTGCAACAGACCGCCCCCGCCCAGGGCCTTTTCCAAGTGAGTGTGGAATATCCGCTACCCTGAAAGTTACATGCAGGAGTCTTTCTCGAATTTCCGCTTCCGCATCGCCGGATGCGGCACCGCTCTTCCCACCGAAGTACTGACCAACGAAACCCTCGCCGGGGAACTCGGCGTAGAGGAACAATGGATCCTCGACCGTTGTGGCATTGAAACCCGCCACACTTCGAACGGGGACGAAAACACGCTCAGCCTGGCCGTGGAAGCATCGCGGCGGGCCCTAGCTTTCGATCCGGAACCCGCGCCGGACCTTCTTCTCTGCTCTACCTTTACGCCGCAATATCTGCTTTGCCCAACCGCTCCCGCCATTGCCAAGGAGTTGGGGCTTCCCCCCATCGGCGCCTTTGACCTGAACGCTGCCTGCAGCGGGGCCGCCATTGGATTCCTTACGGCGGTGAACTTTTTGGCGACCGGCTTCGCGCGCCGCGTGCTGCTGGTTTGTAGCGACACGCCCACAAAGTACCTGAACTCCACCGACCGCAACACGCGCATCCTGATGGGCGATGGGGCCGCGGCGATGGTCCTGGAAACCACCAGTGATTGCTCCAGCCGCATCCTGAGTTGGCTGTGGGGCAGCGATGGCTCCGGCCACCAGATGTTCCACGTCCCCGGAGGCGGCAGCGCACTTCCCCCCACGGCAGTGACGGCGCCGGCAACCGAACTAAGCGTGAATATGGATGGCCGCAGCCTCTTCCGTTTTGCCGTGGAGCAAGGCTCGCTCGCCATCGCGGCGCTCATCGAAAAGGCTGGCTTGACGGCGGCCGATGTGGATTGGGTGATTGTGCACCAAGCGAACCGCCGCATTATTCAAGCTCTTATTGACCGGAGCGGCGTGCCCGGCGAGCGTTGGGTTTCGAACATCAACGCCGTGGGCAATACTGTTGCCGCCAGTATCCCGCTCGCCCTCGCCACCGGCCTTGAAAACAATGCCTTCCAGCACAACCAGCGCATCCTGGTGCTCGGCTTTGGTGCTGGCCTCACTTGGGCCGGCTTCCTGATGCAGTGGTAGTTCCGTTGCTGCGGTAGCCCGAATGTAGCGGCAGTTTTGTGACATTGTAAATGGGTGTTCGCGCGCGGCGCCTGCCTGTCTCTCATTCTCCTGTTCCCCCTTGCGGCTCTCGACACGCCCTCCGAAATGCTCAACCGGGGCTTGCCCCCTTGGTTGCGTCTTTCCTTTGACCATCGCTTTCGCTTTGAGGGATACTCCGCCCTACGCTACCGCCCCGACAATGACGATCGCTGGCTGCTGAACCGCTTTCGCATCGATGTCAGCATAAAGCCAACCTCTTGGCTCAACGTTGGCCTCCAAGCCCAGGACGCCCGCATTTTCTTCAAACTCAATCCTGCTGGCCAAGAGCCGCTAACCAACCGTACCGACCTCCGCCTGGCCTTCGTCGATCTCCATTTGCCAAAGGCCACCGGCCTGCACCTTCGCCTCGGCCGCCAGGAACTGAGCTACGGCGAAAACCGCATTCTCGGCCCCGCCAATTGGGGCAGCGTCGCCCGCTCTTTCGATGCCGTCAAACTAACTTTCACACGCGGCAATTTCACCATTGACCTCACCACTGCTTCCGTCGTGCGCCCACGGCAGCGCGGGGTTTCCCGTTCCTTGCCGGGCAACAATCTCCACTACGCTTATGCCACTTGGAAGTTTCCCGCGCTGAAGCTGAATCTAGAGCCCTACTTCCTTTGGCGCATCGGTTTGGGCGATGGGGATGCTCTTCGCGGCATTCTGCACCAGGACCGCCGCATCCCCGGATTTCGCCTATACGGGCAGCTGCCGGCCTCCTTCGATTACGTTACAGAATGGGCCTTCCAACGGGGCAATGTGAACACTTCCCCCTTCTCCCAATCCGTTCGCGCCTACGCCCAGCACAGCCGCCTTCGCCGCTCTTTTTCCCAACTGCCTTGGCGTCCCATTCTTTACAGCGACTATGATTCCGCCTCCGGCGACCGCGACCCGAACGACCGCATCGCCGGCACCTTCAACCAGGTCTTTCCTACGCCGCACGAAAAATATGGCTTGGCCGATCAGGTTGGCTGGCAGAATATTCACCACGTTGCGGGCGGAGCGGAGTTGCAGCCTGCCTCCTTCGCGTTGCTCCGCCTTAGCTTCCACAACTGGCACTTGGCCCAAGCGCGAGACGGCGTCTACCTGGCCACGGGTCCGCTGGTTTACCGCGACCCCACGGGCCGGTCTGGCCGCCACGTGGGCCGGGAATTTGATGTCTACGCGGAATTCACCCGCAAGCCCCACTACCTTGGCCTTGGTTATGCTCGCCTCTTCCCGGGCGAATTTCTGCGCAAGGTCAGCCCCGGCGTTGGCCTGCACTATGTGTTTCTTAACGTCGGCTATCGCTTCTGATCTTTCCCGTCGCCCGTTAAGTTCTTCAGCGCCATGTCCATCCCCCAACCGACGCCCGCCATGACAATGGCCCCGAAAAACGCGGCCAGGAACCCGCTCACCGCAAAGCCATCCACCAGCTTGGCGGCCAGCATAAACATCAACCCATTGATCACCAGCCGCGAAAGGCCCAAGGTTAAGCAGCCGATGGGGAAGGTCAAAAGCTTCAAGAGATTGCCCACCGTTGCGTTCACCAAGCCGATCACCAACGCCGCGATCACCGCCGCCATGATGCTGCTTACTTTCACTCCCGGCACAACTTGCGTGGTTACGTAAAGCGCAATTGCACTCGCTGCCCAAGTCAACAAGATACTTATCATTGTTTTAAGCTCCCTAAGAATTTCTCGATCTTTTCGTTCACCAGTTCCGGTTTTTCTAACTGTAGAAAATGCGAAACTCCCGGCACAAAATCGTACACCAGGTGTGGAAACAACTCTCGCAAATAGTCTTCCTCGCCCGGAGGTTCGCGCTTTCCCGCCCGCAAGAAGAGCGCCGGCTGCTCCAGCTTGGCTTCGTCCCAGAGGCGCAAGTCCGCCATGCTGCGAAAGGCTGCCGTGCGCACGGGGGGCGGCGTTTTCAAGATTTCTCCCAGCACCATGAGTTGGAATTCCCGAGGTGTTGATTCCGCATAAAGGTTACTCAGGAACTCGCTGACATTCCGCTCGCCAACGGCCTTTTCCAGGCGCGGGCTAAAGCGCTCGCTCAGCCCCTCCATCATCTGCCGCCAGCGGTCCTTGCCTGCCTCGTCCGGCGGCAGACGAAATATCGAACCGTCCACAAAGACAAAGGCCCGCGCCACGCCCGGGTATTTCTTGCCGTGTTCCCGCGCCACGATTGCGCCCAAGGAATGTCCCACCAATACCGGCCGCGCCAGCTTCTCCTTGGCGCGCACTGCCTCCACCGCCTTCACAAACAATTCCATCGAATATGTTTCAAACATTCCGCTCTTGCCGTGTCCCGGCAAATCGAGCGTCACTACACGGTACTTCCCCCGCCAGGCTTCCCGCTGCGGCAGCCAGAAGCTTTCGTTGCCACTCCAACCATGAATCAGCAGCAGCTCCTCTCGCCCTTGGCCCTCGGCCGTGTAGTGAATCTTGCGGCCCTCCAGGTCCACCGTCGCGGCAACCAGCATCCCTGCGCAGAGACCAAAAAGCCACAGCTTCATGCGATTTTCTTTCCTCCTTTGTTCACGGTTTCTCCTCGGGCGGCGCCACACTTACGCTCAACGCCTGCCGTGGCCGAAACCAACGTAGCACGGCGGCTCCCGGTTCCGCTTGCGGCAACACTTCCGCCTGCAGATCCCCGCTGATCAGGCGCAGCGCCCCGCGCACCCCGTGGGCTTGCAAGCCCGGCGGCGCTCCCTCGCAGGAAACGCGTGTGGGGAACTTGGTCAACGTCCAAAGCGTCGCCAACTGCTCCACATAAGCCCGGTTCTCCGCCGCAATTGCCAATTCAACGTTCCGCTTTTCCTTCAGCCGGGTATAGCTTAACCCCACCCACAGCAGCAGCCCCAGCACTAGCCCGTGCCGCGGCACTCTTCCCAGCGCGTGCGCCGCGCCTAGCGCCAGCGGCAACATCGGCACATACCAATACACTTCGAACATGCGCCCCGGCAAGAACACCAGCGGCACCAACATTGCTGCCGTTCCCAACAGCGCTTCCTTGCCCGTGGCCAAGGTAGCCAAGCCCACCACCGCCGCCCAAGGCTGCATCACCAAAGCCCGCGCATAATGCGGCACCGTCACCACCAGGCTTTCCCAGCGAAAGCGCAACGTGTAATTGTTGTCCCTTCCCGCGTTGGCCCACATTGCCTGCAAGCCAAAGTTTGCGCTGACCAAAAAGAAGGGCCAGCTTCTCCGCCAATCGTCCAGCGCTAGCGCCACCGGCAAAAAAATCGCCACTTCTTTTGCCCGGTACGCCAAGAGAAAACAAACCACGGCCCACGCCGTTTTGCGGCTCGCGAACAGTAGCCACGTGCCCAGGCATGCCATTCCGCACAGCAGGTCGAAGACGTACATCGGCTTCCACCAAGCCTCCAGCAAACCTGCGTGAAAGCCCCACAACACTACCGCCGCCCACGCCCCGGTTTCGCTTGCCCCGCGCTTGCGCGCCAACCACCACAAGAGGCCGCAATTCACCCCGTGCAAAACGAACAAACAGGCCACATACTTGCCGAAGTCCAAGCCAAAGGCGCGTCCCGCTGCTTGGTAAAACAGCGCCCCCACGGGCCGGGTATTCGATTCCGAAAAGCGCGGCGAGGCAAGTTCTTCCACAAACCCCCACGTGCCCGCCACCGTAGCCCACGAGAGATTGTCCAAATCGTCGTCGGAAAAATAGCCCTCAAAGGCTGCCCGGTTGCCCACCCAAAAAAGCAGGGCCAACACCCCCGCCAGCAATGCTCTTTGTTTCACGGCTGCTTCTTCAAAAACCGGAAGTCGCAACCCAGGTGCGCCTGTTCCACTTGGTCCCAATAGAGCTGCGCGTAGCCGCGCGGCGGCCTTTGCGCCTGCCCCGCTTTCACCGCCAACCGCTGCGCGATAGTCGCCTCATCCAGCCCCACACTTAATCGTCCCGCCCCGGCCTCCAACACGATTTCGTCCCCCGTTTCCAACGCTCCCAAGGCCCCGCCCGCCCGCGCTTCCGGGCTAATGTGCAACACCACGGTGCCAAAGCTGGTTCCGCTCATCCGCGCATCGGAAATGCGCACCATGTCTTTCACGCCCCGCCGCAATAGCGATTTTGGCATCGGGATATGGCCCCACTCCGGCATCCCCGGCCCGCCCAAGGGCCCCGCGTTCCGCAGCACCAGCACGTCCCCCGGCTCCACCGCGAAGCTCTCGTCATTCACCTTCTCGGTCATTTCTTCCTTGGATTCAAACACCACCGCGCGCCCCCGGTGCTCCAGCAATTCCGGGCTTGCTGCGCTTACCTTAATCAGCGCGCCCTCCGGCGCCAAATTGCCGCGCAACACGCGGATTCCGCCCTCCGGCGCCAACTCGCGAATCACCTTTTGCTCCCACGGCACAAAGCGCTCCAGCGCCTCGCCCAGAGTTTCGCCCTTCACCGTTCTTGTCCCCAAATGCAAGCAATCGCCCAGCATCTTCATCAACGCCGGCCCGCCGCCCGCATAGGCGAAATCCTCCATCAAATACTCGCCATGCGGCTTCACATCGGCCAACAGCGGCGTCCGCGCGGAAATCGCGGCGAAGTCGTCCAACTTCAGCGGCACGCCCAACCGCCCCGCAATCGCCAGCAAATGGACCACGGCGTTGGTCGATCCGCCCGCCGCCATCAAGACCGCAATCGCGTTTTCGATCGCCTCCCGCGTCATCACCTCGCTTGGCCGTGGCCCGCCCGCGAGCGCCATTTCCACCGCCCGCCTTCCGCTCGCCTCCGCCAGTGCGGCCCTTCGCCCGTCCACCGCTGGCCAAGCCGCCGCTCCCGGCAACGTCATGCCCAGCGCCTCGGCCACCAATGCCATTGACGACGCCGTGCCCATCACCATGCAATGCCCCGCGCTTCGCGCCAGACCGCAGGCCAGGTCCTCCATATCGCCCTCGTCCAGCGTTCCTTCGCGGTAGAGGTCAAACAGCTTGCGCCCGTCCGTCCCGCTGCCCAAAGTCTTGCCTTGCCAGGTGCCCCGCAGCATCGGGCCGCCCGGCACCAGGATCGCCGGCACATCCGCGCTGGCCGCGCCCATCAGCAGCGCCGGCACCGTCTTGTCGCACGCTCCCAACAGCACCACCGCGTCCAGCGGATTCGCGCGGATCATCTCCTCCACATCCATGCTCATCAGGTTCCGGTACAGCATCGCGGTGGGCTTCAAAAACATCTCGCCCAGGCTGATCACCGGAAACTCCGCCGCCACCCCTCCCGCCGCCCACACCCCCCGCTTCACATCCTCGGCCAATTCGCGAAAGTGCGCATTGCACGGGTTTAAATCGGAGGCCGTATTGCAGATGCCAATCACCGGCCGGCCTTCGGTCGTCTCCGCCGTCCACCCCTGCGCCCGCCACGTCGATTTCCGCGCAAACGAGTAATACTCGCGCTTATCAAACCAACCCTCACTCCGCAGCTTCGTCGCCATTCCCTTACTGTAAACCCGCCCCCGGGCTGTCGCTCGTATTGGGATTCCGCGGTACTTCCAGCAATATGGAGTAGTCAGACAATGCCCCACGTTGCAACAACTTCAAGCGGCCGCTTTCCAAAGCTTCCTTGTGCTGATCGGCTGGCAATACATGAATGCCCCCGTTTCCCTGAAGGGACTCTGTGTCAACTACCTGCTTTGGGTCGCCCGTGCTGTAAAGCTTTCTATAAAAACGCAAGCTGCCCGAGTAATTAGGATGGCTGTATATCGTGAAGCAACTGCGAATTCGACACTCTTGCTCCAAGCGCGTAAACATCGGATGAATATCTGCATTGATCGACCATTCCCGAAAGTAATTATCACGCATGCAGCCTAAGTAGTAGATCGCTGAGTAAACGAGCAGGGCGTAGCCACAAACTTGGAGTAGCCGTGTCCGGACCGCTTCGCTTTGGGGGAGATCTAACAATAGAAATATAAATATGGTTAACAAAGGGATAAGGAAAAGAGCAGTGCGTTCATAAGGCAAAGGAGTTCCGAGCCAAATGAATTGTAGGGCATGTGCATTCAGAGTAGCCGCTAATACCATCAATAGAAGCACTATGGCCTGGCTTCGCCAGTTCGACACTTGTGGTTCTTTGCTAATGAAGAACTTTGGTAACTGTGAACAGCTAAGCAGGACGAGCGCCAAGAGCGCCAGAGGAAAATAGCCCCGAACCGCACTCAATGGGGCAATAATTACGTTGGGAACGAAATCTTGATTCAGTAAAGCGAAGGAGGCGTCGAATAGATCAACGAACAAATCCCGAAAGCTATTTGCACCCCAGAATAATTGTTCCCGCTGATAGTCTCGGAGTACAGATCCACAAAGAAGCAGAACCAATAAGCCACCAGGGACAAAGGTGAACAATGCAGTTTTTAGAGTGTGTTGCAAGCGCGGAGACTTGAAGTTTATCTGAACGAGAAAAGTACCGACGAGAACAAAGAGAAGCGCGAAAGCAAAGGAGAGATTTGCGGCAAAAGATAAACCCGCAGCAAGCGACCCGGCGATGCTAAGTATTTGCCGGCTACTCAATGTAAGGGCATGGCTAAGCATCAGCACTAAACAGGCCAAGCAAACCTGAAAGAAACCGATGGCCAGCCCGTAGCCTCTGGCGACGACTAGGTAATCCAACACAAAGGGATTTAAAACCAATAACGAGAAAAGCAGAATTTTCCCAAATGTTCGCTGTCCGACCAAAAGCGAAATAAGTGCGGAAGCACTAAGGTACAACATCCCCCCGAGCAACGCCGGTAGCCGAAGTGACAGATGCGATTCACCCAAAGCTTGAATAGAAACCCGCATCAAAAGGCTGTTGAGCAAGTGATTGTTCGAATGAGGGGTCCAAACTGCGGGATGCGGAGGATTTACCCAGTGCCAGTAAGTGGTTGCTTCGTCCAGCGTGATTGATTGAACTTGCGCCCGATGGAAGATCCAAACAATCAGAAAACCAACCAGCACGCTAAAGACAACCAGGATTGTCGGTCGCGGGATGAATCTACTGCGCACCTCCACCCGCTAATCCAGCACCCTCTCCAAATGCTCCAGCATCTCCTGCTGCTTCTCCCGCTTGCCTAGGCCGGCTTCGATGTTCACGTAGCGCACGCCCCGCAGGTTGGCCACCACCGAAAAACTCCCATCGTCCACACGCACCGTCTTCTGCAGCACCACGTTAAACTTCCCCGCCGCCAGCCGCCGGTAATCTTCCTCGTTGGTGGCCAGCATAAATTCGTGCGGGTTTGCCTCGTCGCCCAGGCTCACGGCGTCGCTGATTTTCACTTCGCTCAAAACGCTATAGCCCGCCCTATTGTTGTGCATCGCCACCAAAAGCCCGCGCCCAGGCGGCGTGATGCGGCTCACAAAGGCCGCGCGGTCCTGGGCCAGCGCCGCTTCGCAGGCCTCCTGCTTCTCCAGCGTCAATCCCGTGTTGTAGCGCCGCAAGCTTGCCCGGGCCCCTTCGCTGGTGAACATGCGGTTCGGGTCAATCGCGCATCCCTTGGCGACGGTAACGTTGCGCGTGTCGCTCACCACAAAATACGCCGTGCCGTTCGCCTGCTTCATGTGCGCTTCCAATACCTCCCGCGCCGTATTCTCGTTGCCATGAATGTGCAGGTAGCGGCGGCTCCCCTCGCCATGCTTCACCACACGAAACCGCACTCCCCCCACGCGCAATTCCTCTTCCTGCGCCTGTTCCTGCGCCCGCAGCCCAACCGCCACCAACAGTGCGGCCCGCCTTGTCAGTCTCGCTAACCTTACTGTCATACTTAAATCTGAGAATCGCACAATGTCTGACCTGCAACCGCAGCCCCCCGACGAACTCAACCCCCTCGCCGCCGCTGAGGCGCGCTTTGAAATTGCCGCCGAATTGCTCCAGATTGAGCCCGGCATGCGCAAGCTGCTGCGCACGCCCGCCCGCGAGGTTACCGTTAATTTTCCCGTCCAACTCGATGATGGCCGCATTGAAGTCTTCACCGGGCACCGCGTGCAACATTCCATCGCCCGCGGCCCCGCCAAGGGCGGCATTCGTTACGCCCCGGATGTCCACATCGATGAAGTCCGCGCCCTCGCTTCCTGGATGACCTGGAAGTGCGCTGTGGTGAACATTCCCTACGGAGGCGGCAAGGGTGGCGTTCGGTGCGACCCCTCTATTCTGAGCGAGCGCGAACTGGAGCGCATCACCCGTCGCTATACCTCAGAGCTCCTGGAAATTCTAGGCCCGGAGGTGGACGTTCCCGCCCCCGACCTCGGCACCAACCAGCAAACTATGGCCTGGATGATGGACACCTATTCCATGCACAAGCGCCATACCGTTACGGCGATTGTCACCGGCAAGCCTATCCAGCTGGGTGGTTCCTTTGGCCGCACGGAGGCCACGGGCCGCGGCTGCACCATTGTCACGCTGGAGGCGCTGAAGCGGCTGAAGATTTACCCCTATAACGCCACGGTCGCCGTGCAAGGTTTTGGCAACGTCGGCGGCCAGTCCGCGCGATTGATGGCCAAGGCCCGCATGAAGGTTGTTTGCGTTATCGAGTGGGATGGCGCGGTGTATAACGAAAACGGCCTGGATATTGACGCGCTCACCGAACACCGCAACCGCACGGGTTCCATTCAGCATTTTCCCGGCGCGCAGGATATCGATAAGACAGAGGCCCTCTATTTGCCCGTCGATGTCCTTGTTCCCGCCGCGAAGGAAAACGTCATCACCAGCGCCAACGCCCACAAGATTCAAGCCAAGATCATTTGCGAAGGCGCCAACGGACCCACCACGGCCCCGGCCGACCCCGTCCTGCGCGAAAAGGGCGTCTTCGTTATTCCCGACATTCTGGCCAACGCCGGCGGCGTTTCGGTCAGCTACTTCGAATGGGTGCAGGACCGCCAGGGCTACTTCTGGAACGAGCAATTGGTGAACGAGCGGCTGGAAGAAATCATGACCGCCAGCTTCCGCGATGTGGTGAATTTCGCCGCCAAGCACAACGTCGACAACCGTACCGCCGCCTATATGCTGGCCCTGGACCGCGTGCACTTCACCATCAAGCTCCGCGGCCTGTATGCTTGAGGCGCCCTCTACGCCGCTGATGCGGCAATACCAGTCCATCAAACAACAGGTTCCCCAAGCGTTGCTCTTCTTCCGGCTGGGGGATTTCTACGAGCTCTTCTTCGAGGACGCGGTGCTGGCCGCGCGCGAACTGGAAATTACCCTCACCGCCCGCAACAAGGAAAAAGGCCAGCCCATTCCCATGTGCGGCGTGCCGTACCACTCCAGCGAAGGCTACATCGCGCGGCTCATCCAAAAGGGCTACCGCGTGGCCATTTGCGAACAGATGGAGGCTCCCGGCCCGGGCAAGAAGTTGGTGAACCGCGAGATCACCCGCATTGTCACGCCCGGCACCGCCACCAGCAATAACCTCCTCACCGGCCACCAACACAACTTTCTTGGCGCACTCCACCAGAACGCGCTGGCTTTTCTGGACCTCTCGACGGGCACCTTCCGCGCCACGCTGCTTCCGCCCAGCGTGGGCAAGGAGGAACTCGCCGCGCAAATCGAATCGCTCAACATCCGCGAACTGCTGCTGGCGGAAAAGCAGCCCGCCCTGCCCGCGCTCCACACCGTGCTCGAGAGCTGGGTTTTCGATTTCGATTACGCTGCCCGCCTCTTGCGCGAGCACTTCCGTATCCAAAGCTTCGATGGCCTTTTTCCGCATTCGCAAAGCGCCCTCGCCGGGGCCTGCGGAGCCTTGTTGCATTATTTACGCGAAACGCAGAAGGCTTCGCTGGCGCACCTGGAGCTTCCTGTTTTTTTCGAACGCAATGATGCCATGGTGCTCGACGCGGTAACCATTCGCAACCTCGAACTGCTGGAACCGATCTTCTCTTCGGACCTCGGGGGCACGCGCCAATCCACGCTCATCAGCGTGCTGGACGAAAGTTCCACTTCTATGGGCGCCCGGCTGTTGCGCCAATGGTTGCTCCGGCCTTTGCTGGACCCCGCCGCCATTGGCGCCCGCCACAATGCCGTCGCCGAACTCTACACACTCACCATTCCGCGCACTCAGCTTCGCGATACGCTGGCTTCCCTTGGCGACATGGAGCGGCTGCTTTCGAAAGTCACTATGGCTACGGCCGGCCCGCGCGAACTCCACGCCCTGGCCCGTTCACTGGCCCAGGTGCCCAAGCTGCAACAACACCTTGCCCTTACCCAAGCAACTTTGCTTGGCGGCCTTCATTCGCAGCTCGACCCCGAAGCCGAACTCACCCACCGCATCCTGCACACACTTTCTGCCGAGCCCCCCGCGAACCTCGCCGATGGCGGTGTCATCCAGGATGGCGTTCATCCGGAGCTTGACCAACTCCGCGACATCCAGCGCAATTCGAAGCAATACCTTGCGCAGATTGAAATCCGCGAGCGCGACCGCACCGGCATTGCCAGCCTGAAAGTTCGCTTCAATAACGTCTTTGGCTATTACATTGAAATCTCCAAGGCCAACCTCCATCTGGTCCCCGCCGATTACGATCGCAAGCAAACGCTGGTGAATGCCGAGCGCTTCATCACCCCGGAGCTGAAGGACCTGGAGACGAAGATCCTCGAAGCGGAGGAGCGCATCCTTGCCCTGGAGCGCGAGCTCTTTGAAGCACTCCGCCAAGCCGCCGCCGCCCGCGCCCCGCAAATCCGTTCCACCGCCCAAGCCATTGCCACGCTTGATGTTCTGCTCGCGCTGGCCGAAGTAGCGGTGCGCCGCCGTTACACGCGGCCCGGCTTTTCTTCCTCCGCCGATGGCGCGCCGGGAGAGTATAAGATCGTCAACGGCCGCCACCCTGTGGTGGAGCGGCTGGTGGAAGAGGAGGCCGCGCGTTTCGTGCCCAACGACCTCTATCTTGATCATGAGAAGTACTTAGCAATCATCACCGGCCCCAATATGGGCGGCAAATCCACTTATCTTCGCCAAGCCGCGCTGTTTTCCATCCTGGCCCAAACTGGGAGCTTTGTGCCTGCCGAATCCGCCACTCTTCCCCTGGTGGACCGCGTTTTCACGCGCATTGGCGCCGCCGACCATGTGGCGCGCGGCCGCTCCACCTTCATGGTGGAAATGACGGAGACCGCGCTGATTCTCAACACGGCCACCGCCCGCTCCCTCATCATCCTCGATGAAATTGGCCGCGGCACCTCCACTTACGATGGCCTCGCCCTGGCCTGGGCCGTGGTGGAATTCATTCACCAACGCATTGGCGCAAAAACACTCTTCGCCACGCACTATCACGAGCTGACGGCGCTCGAAGAAACGCTACCGGGTGTCCGCAATCTCCATGTCGCGGTGAAAGAGTCCGGCGAGCAGATCATTTTCTTGCGCAAGGTGTTGCCCGGCGCCGCCGAGCGGAGTTTCGGTATTGAGGTGGCTCGCCTGGCCGCGCTGCCCGCTGTGGTGATTGAACGCGCCAAACAGATCCTTGCCCTCCACGAGCGCTCCGAAGACCGCATCGCGCACCAATCCAGCCCCGACGGCGCCCACGGTCCTCTGCAAATTTCTCTCTTCGAACCCGTCAACGGCAACCTTGCCGAACGCATCCGCCAACTCAAGCTCGACGAACTGCGCCCCATCGAGGCCCTGCAAATTCTCGCCGACCTGCAAAAGGAACTCAACTGATATGCCCCAACCTCTCCGCGTCGCTGGCATCATGTCCGGCACTTCTCTGGATGGCATCGACGTCGCCATTGCCGACATCACCTGGCCCAAGGGCAAGAAGCCCAAGATCGAACTCCTGGCCACCTCCACTTCGCCCTATTCCAAAAAGCTACGCTCCCGCCTACTGGCCGTCTCCAACACCGATTGCCACACCCGGGACGTCGCCCGCCTCCATTACGAACTGCCGGAGCTTTATGCCCAAGCCGTGGAGGCCACCTGCCTGGTGGCAAACCTTCCGCTCGATTCGCTCCACCTCGTCGGTTGCCACGGCCAGACCGTTTATCACGAAGGCGCAACCGCGACGCTCCAACTGGGCGAACCCTCCATCCTTGCCGCCCGCCTGGGCACCAATGTCGTGGCGAATTTTCGCGCTGCCGATATTGCCGCCGGCGGCCAGGGCGCTCCGCTCGTCCCTTTCTTTGATTGGCTGCTGCTCACCCATCCCAAGCGGCATCGCGTAGCCCTCAACCTCGGCGGCATCGCCAATTTGCACCTGCTGCCCGCCAACGCCAGCGCCGGCCAAGTGCTTGCCTTCGATTCCGGCCCCGGCAACATGGTGCTGGACCAACTCGCTCCGCCCTTCGACAAAAACGCCCGCCGCGCCTCCCGGGGCACGCCCAACCAAAAGCTCCTAAACCAACTCCTGCGCGACCCTTACTACCTTGCGCCGCCGCCTAAGTCCTGCGGCCGCGAACAATTTGGCGAAGCCTTCCTGGCCAAGCTGCGCAAGTCCAACCTTTCCACCGAAGACCTGCTGGCCACCGCCACGCTTTTCACGGCCGCGACGGTCGTCATCGGAATCCAACACCACATTGTTCCCCGCAATCCCGTGGACGAGGTGATTGCCTCCGGAGGAGGCATCCACAATCCGCTGCTCATGCGCTTCCTGCAAGAACTGCTGGGCCCGATTCCGCTGCTCACCACCGAATCGCTGGGCATCCCCACAGACCACAAGGAAGCCCTCGCCTTTGCCTTGCTTGCCGCGGCCCACCACTACGGCATCCCCGCCAACCTGCCCGCGTCCACCGGCGCCCAACGCCCGGTTCTGCTCGGCCAACTGGCGCCAGCGCCTTAAGCAGCAAAGCTGCGCCGAATTCGCGCTGCCATTAATTTGCGCAATGCTTCTGCTATGGGCATTTGCTCTAAGCGGGAATCAAGGATTTCGCGCTCCAACCAACCTCCGCTCGCCAAAGCTCGATTAAAATCCAAATCCTTATCCCTACCGGCTGCGTACTTCGCCAAGGCCAAGTCATGAAGTTCTAAGCACCAGCCCCGGCCCGGTAGCGTATTTTCGTTTTCCAGTCGAACCAAGCGTTCCTCCCAGCCGGCGGGCAAAATTGCCGTCTCGGGACCTACTCCGTGCGCGAAGTATCCGAAGCTTTTCTCAAAAGGCGATCCGTCTCCAATTGCTCCGTCGATAACATCGCTTCGCTCTGGAAAGTTCCTTGGGTACACATCCGCTTCCCGGGAAATGAGACATAGCTCAGGTGCATGCTCCAGGTTCCCCAGTACGGCTTGGCTGCCAATCACGACGATATCCCGGTCGTCCGCAATTGTTGCGGATGCCCGGATAATGTGCTCCAGCGCCTGGCGTGTCATCGGTACTCCTCGAAGATCCGCCAGCGTTCTTCGTTAGGCAATACCCCGGAAAAGGGCGAACATTGGCGCAGCGCATCCATTTCCTCGGTCGCCTCGCCCAACTTCGCCTTCAATTCCTCCCAAGGCAATTCCAACAGCTGCCGCCAGCGTTGCGCATAGCTGGCGTGCGCCTGGCCACTCTGCTCATCTCTCGCCAAATTCTGCCAGACAATCTCCCATTTTTCCGGGTGAGCTTCTAACTCCCGCGCTACCGCCAAGTGCAGCGCCCGGCTCCGCTGGTCGATCGTTTGGTGGCTCTGGGGCATACGGAAAGTCTAGCGGATCGCACAATCGCTCGCTATCTAGCAGCGGCTATACTCTTTCTCATGCGGTTATTGCGCGCATTGAAGGAAAGCATTTGGCACGTATTGTTCTACTTTAAGCTTGCCGGGTTCGCTTTACTCGCAGCTCTAGTATGGAAGTCTGCTTCTGATCGGGGTCTTCCTAAGTATTCCTGGGAATTCACATACTACGCCATGCTTAGTGGCTGGGTCATCTACCTATGCTTCTTGCTGCCAATAATAGTTCGGGCTCTTGTAAGCCGCAGTCCTGAGGTCAGAGCTAGAAGCAAGCGCAGAGCAGTGATTCTGCTACCGTCCATCTTTGTAGCTGCCCCATTGTATTGGGCAATTTACTACGGTGACCGCCAGATTCTTCCTACTCGGTATCCTTCGTTCCAGTATCGGTCTGACGGTAGAGTGGACATTCTTGCGGACCTCGAAGATGGCTCACCGAGAAAGTTTTTAACAACCATGGAAGGCCATTTTGGTCATAGCCTCTTATTTCCCTTGCCCGTTAAGGGACCTCAAGGTTACTTCTGGATGAATCATCGCGGAGGCATGATCCATGATTCACCATACCGTTACATGGAATTCAAATCTTGCAGAAGTTTCATCTTTGCGCAGGCCCATTCGGGATTTTTCGGATTAACCAACTTGCGTGGCGACTGGCAAACAGAAGTCGTGTACGACCAAATTGCGCAACATACCTTCGAATCCAGAAGGCTAGAGGGCCGCTTTTCCACATGCGCTTGGCTTGCTCGCCAGGACCATAACATATACTTTCTGGAATTAAGAGATGATGAATCGCTTTGGGGAACATGGCGCAGGAAAAGGTATATTGAAACTACTCTGGTACAATCAGGAATCGAAGAGATTCTCATTAGTCCTCAAACGGAAAATCGCTTCTTACCATACCGGAAAGGGGATAAGTGGGGCTTGCTCTTGCTTAGGAGTGGCAGTGTGCAACTCGTGCCCACATATCAGAAGATCTTCCCTCTAAGTGTTCAGCCCAGATTCAGCGGGCGCAATCGATTCAACGATCCCAGTAGCTTCTATCTCACTTGCCGCGATGATCGCTGGGACCTTCTTCACTTGCCCGACGAGAGAGCACCCATACGTTCCGTAGGCCAATTTACCTTACCATGCAATGTTGCAAAGCAGCCATCTTTTACTTTCGGGAAAGACACGAATGACTATCTTGCTTGCGTGTCCTCTGCGGCTGGGCAATCTCGCTGCGCTCCCATTGAGAATCAAGCTCGGGATTTTTTCCCCATCGCCTTTCTCTCGGCTTACCCGCTCCCTTAGCCCTCCACGCCAAAGCGGCCAAAGAAGCGCTTGAAGTAGTCCAGGTAGTTCGGCACCAGGCGAGGGTATTCTTTGCCAAAACCCTTCACGCGAAGCAATTGGTCGGCCTTGGGGGCGACGCTGATTTGGAAGGTGTCCATGGTGCGGCCCTGCTTGGTTAAGGCCTCGCGGAGGTCGTAAGCCACTTGGCGCGTGCCGCGCGGAAGCTTCACGAAGCGTTCGTCGCTTTCGCCCAACAGGACAAACAACGGGCAGGAGTATGCGGCGATGGCTCGGATTTGCTCGTAGGCCGGGGAAACGAAGATGGCGAAGGGCAAATCGGCTTTCGGCTTGGGAATTTCCTGATCTTCGACAAAGAGCCATCCCGCGCCGGCGGTGTCTTCGGTTTGGGAAGCAATGCCTAAGCGGGCGAGCAGGTCTGCGTGGAAGCGCCGGAGGGTGGCGCGGGGGCCCAGCAGCTTTGCCTTCGCGCGGACGGCACGGATGCTGGGCGTTAAGCTTTCGGGGCCAGCTTCTTTGTAGGGCAGGGCAGGGACGCGTCCGAGTTGCCGGACATGCAGCTTTTCGCCACTGGCCTCGCTGACGACATCAAAGGTGGGTCCGCTGAAGAAGCCCTTGAAGGCGCGCTCGCCTTCGACAAAGGGGAGGGTTAAAGAGAAGGCGTTGCCTTCGATGCTCCAGGTTTGAATGGGTTGGGCGGCGAAGAAGAAATCGCGGGCGGTGAAGCGCAGTTCGAGTTCATTGGGCGCCCGCTCGAGGAAGTCCGCCTGGAGCATGACGCTCGACAGGTCGTTGGTCAATTTACCTTCCCAGCGGCCGGCGTAGGGGTTGCCTTTGGGCTTTTTGTTGCAGGCGGCCAGCCCCGCGCCACCCGCCAGCAAACTGCGTCTCGTCAATTGTCCCGTCATTTCGCGAAAAGATAATGGCATACGCCCCACTCCTTGCCCGCGCGGTATCCAAACAACTCCGCACAGGCCATAAAAAATACTCTCCAACGCCGCACCCAATGTCTACCGCCCAACCATGCGGCCGCTTTGGCGGGGTCCCGGTCCAGATTGTGGAGCCAGTGTTCGCAAGTTTTTTGGTAGTGCACGCCGTTCACTTGCCAGAAGTCTCGCAGCCGCAAATCGTCTTGAAAGTGGAGGAGCAAATCCTCGCTGGGCATTTGCCCACCGGCGAAGAAATGCCGGGCCATCCAATCGCCGGCGTCCTCGGCCACAAAGGGATAAGTGTAGCTACGGTGCGTAAAGACATGGACGAACAAGGTGCCGCCGGGCTCGAGCCAAGCGGCGATGCGGCGCAAGAGCTCGGCATAGTTGCGCATGTGCTCAAACATTTCCACGCTCACCACGCGTTGGAAGCGTTCGGAGGTTTCAAAGTCCACCATGTTTGCGGTGCGCACTTCGAGGTTGCCGAGGCCTCGCCGTTTCGCTTCGCCGTCGATGAATTCCTTTTGGGTACGGGAGTTGGAGACGGCGACGATCCGGGAGCGCGGATACTTCTCTGCCATCCAAAGGCTGAGCGAACCCCAACCGCAGCCCAACTCCAAAATGGTTTCGCCGTCGGCGAGTTGGGCCCGCTCGCAAGTCAGGGCCAACATCTGCTCTTCGGCTTCGGCCAGGGTCTCGTTGCCCGTGGGGTAGAGCGCGCAGGAGTACTTGCGGCGAGGCCCGAGGCAGTGCAAAAAGAATTCCGTGGGCACTTCGTAGTGCTGCGCGTTGGCTTCCCGCGTTGCCAGCGCCACGGGGGCATGGCGAAGCCCTGCAATCCAGGCCCGCTTGTCCACGGCCTCGGCTTCGAGGAGGCGCTTGGCCAGCAATTGCCGGATGCCGAGGCGAATGGCGGCGTCGGGCAGCCAGCCCCGGTCGATCCAATCTTCGTAAAAGGCGCTCATTCTTCTTTGGCCGCCTGTGCTTTGGGGGGAAGCGGGAAAAAGGCGCTCACCTCCTGCTGGTAAGCCCGGTAAGCCTCTCCTTTACTGCGCAGGGCTTGGGCTTCCGTGGGCGGAATGCCGGTAACGAAATTCACAAAGTAGTAGATGAGCGCCGGCGCCACCAGACCCAAAATCGCCCAAGGGTAGGGAAAGCCATAGAGGGCGAAGCTCATCCAGATCATCCATTCGAAGAAGTAGTTGGGATGGCGGCTCCAGGCCCAAAGCCCTTCGCGGCAAACCTTGCCGTGGTTGGCGGCATTGTCTTTGAATTGGCTCAATTGGCGGTCCGCCATCCACTCGCCGCACATCGAAAGAAGGAACAGGCCCGCCACGGATTTTTCCCAGGTGCTGAGGCCTTCTCGGGGAGCGTGGGCCGCAAAGAACATTGGCAGGGCCAGCACCACGCAACTGGCCGCCTGCAACTGGTAAAAAACGAAAAAGCGCGTGGCGGCATTTGTGCCGAATTCTTCGCGGAGCTTGACGTAACGGCCTTCTTCCGGCTTGCCCCAAACCCGCGCCACCAGCAAATAGAGCGAAAGGCGCAAGGCCCAGAGCGTTACCATCGCCCCCAGCAGCACGCGCTTTTCAAGCGCCGCAGTGCCTTGGCCAAGATAGATCATTGCCGCGCCGAGAATGCCCAAGGGCCAGGCCACATCGACTACGGCCGCGTTTTTCAGCGGCAGGTGAAGCAGCCAAACCAAGGCCATCAGTACGGTGCAAAACAAGACGGCCAAGCTGCCGGAGGATAGCAGCTGCTCAACGGGAAAGGGAGTCATGCGGGCTCAAGGAACTTCTGGTTCAGTTTCTCATGCCCCGGCAGGTGAGCAGCGTTTCCCAGCTCTCGCCTTCTTTCATGTGCCACAGTTCGCGAAGGACGTAGCCGCTCATGGCAATGTTGCCGAGGGTCAAAATCAGGACGAGCCAGGCGAGCTTCGCGGCCCAGTTGGGTTCTTTGTAGGCTACCCAAACATAAAACGTCAAAAAACCAAAGTAAGCATCCCACAAAGTAGCCACTGCCCAAGGGTGATCTGCGAAATTGTTAAAAGCCTCCCAAATTGGCATGGCCATACTCGCCCGCACCGTCACCACCACCATCGCCAACCAAATCATGCCAAAAAGTACAATCAATTTTGTCCGCATCGCGCTCACGGGTGTTGGATGAAGATTGCTGTCATTGGGAGTGGAATTTCTGGGCTTGGGGCGGCTTACCATTTGAGTTCTCGCCACGAGGTGAGCTTGTTTGAAAAGGCGGAGCGGCTGGGCGGACACACGCACACGCATAGCATTGCTACGTCCGCGGGCGTGCTTCCCATTGATTCGGGCTTTATTGTCCACAACGACCGCACGTATCCGAATCTGATCCGGCTGTTTTCCGAGCTTGGGCTGGAGCGCCTGGAGAGCGATATGAGCTGGGGTGTCACCACAAGCGGCTACGGCTTCGAATACTCCAGTAATGGTCTTTCCGGTTTCTTCGCCCAACGGCGCAACGTACTGAATCCACGGCATTGGAAACTGCTGGCTGATATTGTCCGCTTCAACCGCGAAGCCCTGGCGCTGGCCGATGCGGGCAAGGCCGACAGTATGATGCTGGGCCCGTTTTTGGAGCAGCGCGGCTATGGAGAAACGTTTCTCAATAAGTACCTCTATCCCACCGTCGCGGCCATTTGGTCCACCGCGCCGCGAAGAGTGCTAAAGTTTCCTGCCCTGACGCTGATTCGCTTTTTTGACAACCACGGGCTGTTGACGCTGCAGGGCCACCCCACATGGAAAGTACTGCGCGGAGGCTCGAGCGTTTATATCGAGAAGCTCATCCAACCGTTGGGTGGCCGCGTATACACCAATGCCGCCATCACTGGTCTACGCCGACTAGACGATGGCCGCGTCGCTCTGCAGCCCATGGGCCAACCTGAGATTATTTTTGACCGCGTCGTGATCGCTTGCCACGGGCCGCAGGCACTGGCCCTGTTGAGCGATGCCTCGGCGCAGGAACGCGAGATCCTCGCGGCGTTCCAAACCTCGACGAACCAGGCCATCTTGCACACAGACGAGCGCTTGTTACCCCGCCGCGAGGCGGCCCGGGCCAGTTGGAATTACCTACTGTCAAGTGATCCGCAATCGCCCGCCACACTCACCTATGACATGAACCGCCTGCAGCGTCTTCCCACGCGCGAGCGTTATCTGGTGAGCCTGAACGCGAAGTCCCGGATCGACCCGGCGCGGATCCTGCGTGAAATGGAGTACCAGCATCCGCTTTACACGCTGGCGGCGATTCGCGCGCAGGGGCGCTGGGAGGAAATTAGCGGCGCGCGCGGGGTGCATTTTTGCGGGGCCTACTGGCGCTATGGATTTCACGAAGATGGGTATTGGAGCGCACTGCGGGTGGCTCGCCAATTGGGGGTGCCGTGCGAAATCCACTAAGCCCTTCGCGCGGCGTCGAGTTTGCGAGCGGCGTGCTGGAGGGCACCATTCGCCATCGCCGCTTCACGCCGGCCCAACACGAGTTTACGTTTCCGCTCTTTATGGTTGCGCTGGACATGGATGCGCTGCCGGAGCTTGCCCGCGTTTCGCCGCTCTTCAGCCTGGAGCGCTTCAATGCGCTGAGCCTGTTTGCGCGGGATTACCTGTGGCCCTTTCCGGGAACGTTGCGCGAGCGCCTGGCCGCGGCGGCAAGGCAGGATGGCGTGAGTCTGCCGGCCGCCCCGCATTACCTCGTGACGCATCTGCGTTATCTCGGCTACGGATTCAACCCCATTTCTTTGTTTTTGGCCAAAGACGCCACGGGTGCTCTCTCTCCCTTTGCGGCGGAGGTGCACAGCACGTTTGGCGAGCGGCATCTTTATTGGCTACTGCCGGAGGCGCGCGATGAACGCGGATTTTTTCGTGCCCAAAAGCAACTGTATGTCTCGCCCTTCAATGGCTTGGACAACCAATACCGCTTTGGCTTTGCGGCGGCAGGGAGAGAACATAACGGGACGGAGCTTACGTTGCATATCGATACCCTCGCCCAAGGGGAGCGCTTCTTTGATGCCACTTTGCGGCTCCAGTGGCGCCCCTGGACAGCAGCCGAACTGCACCGCGCCTTTTTTCGTTATCCTCTGATGACGCTTCAGGTCATCGCCGCCATTCATTGGCAAGCCCTACAGCTCTTTTTCAAGCGAGTGCCCTATGTGCCGCATCCCAAAGAAGTATCCCTCAGGAGCCAATCCCGTCCGTGAACGCAGCCGCCCTTAGCCAAGTTAATCTCTCCACCTCTTGGGAGCGCAAACTTTTTGGTAATCTTCTTTCCCGCTTGCAGGGCGGCCAATTGACGCTCGTAGAGAATGGCCTCCGCTCGGAATTTGGCCAAGCGGCGGAGGATGAACTGCACGCCGAGGTGATTGTGCATGACGACTCGTTTTTCCGCTCGGCGGTGCTGGGGGGAGAAATCGGCATGGGCGAGGCGTTCATGGATGGCGCCTGGTCCAGCCCGGACTTGCTGAGCGTGATTCGGCTGGCTGTGCGGAACCTGAGCACCCTTACGCAAACGAACTCCTGGCTCAGCCAAGTTGCTTTGTGGGCCAACCGCTGGCGGCACCTGGGCCGGGACAATTCCCTGTCCGGCAGCCGGGAAAACATTCGCCAGCACTATGACCTTTCGAACGAATTCTTCCAACTGTGGCTCGACCCCACGCTTAGCTATTCCGCCGCGCTTTGGCAGAAGGCAGAGGAAACCCTGGAGCAAGCACAGCGCAACAAGATTGATCGGGCCTGCCGGGAATTGCGCCTGAATGCGGCGGACCATCTGCTGGAGATCGGTTCCGGGTGGGGCTCGCTGGCCATGCACGCTGCCCAACATTATGGTTGCCGCGTGACCACCACGACCATTAGCCAAGCGCAGTACGAGCTTGCCACGGCGCGCATTGCCGCCGCCGGGCTTTCTTCGCAAATCACGGTTCGCCTGGACGATTACCGGCTGCTGAGCGGGAAATACTCCAAGGTGGTGAGCATCGAAATGTTTGAGGCCGTGGGTCTTGCGCATTACGACGAGTACTTTGCCGCCGTGGAGCGTCTGTTGTTGCCCGGTGGCCGATTCCTTCTGCAAACCATTACGATGAACGAGCGCGCCTTTCCCGGCTACCAGGCGACCACGGATTGGATCCAAAAGTACATCTTTCCGGGCGGTGAGCTTTCGAGCCTTTTGGAAATCCAGAAGAGCGTGGCTCGCGCTTCTACGATGCTGCTGACAGGGCAAAAGGAGTTTGGCCTAGACTATGCGCGGACGCTGGCCCACTGGCGCGAAAGCTTCCATGGCCAACTGGACCGCGTGCATTCTTTGGGTTTTGACGAGCGCTTCTGCCGGATGTGGGACTACTATCTCGCTTATTGCGAAGGCTCCTTCCGCGAGCGCTATATCGGCGTTTCCCAACTGCTGTTCGAGAAGCCGCCGGCTTTTGGCGGTTGATTTGCATTTGAAGTTAGGGAAATTCCTGTGCTTACAATGAAGTTGTCCCTTATGAAGCGGTTTGCGTTTTTTCTTCCCCTGTCCCTGAGCTTTGGCCTGTGTGCCGGTTTTGCCGCAGAAGTGAAAGTGGTGGAACAGATTGTTGCCAAAGTGAACGGCGACATTGTCACCAGTATGGATCTCGCCCGTGCGCGTCAAAGTCTGTTGGCTGACCTAAAAGCCCGTGGCGCGAATGAAGAACAACTCAAAAAAGCCCTTGCCGAGCAAGAGCCCCACTTGTTGCGCGACAAGATCGACAGCCTGCTGCTGGTGCAAAAGGGCAAGGAAGCCAACATCAACGTTGATGGCGAAATCTCCAAGTACATCAACGACCTGATGATTCGTTTGAAAATGCCTAACCAGGAAGATTTGGCGAAGATGGTCCAACAACAAACCGGCCAGACTTTCGAAGACTGGAAGTTGGACATGCGCAACAATATGGTCACACAGCGCGTGGTGCGCCAGGAAGTGGGCAGCCGCGTGAACATCAAGAAAGAGGACATCGCTAAATACTACGAAGAGCACAAGGCGGACTTTGTGCGCGAAGAAGAAGTTTACCTGCGCGAGATTCTTCTTTCCACCGAAAAGAAAACGCCGGAAGAAGTGGCGGCCATTGAGAAGAAGGCCGCGGACGCCGTTGCCCGCGCCCGCAAGAACGAAAAGTTTTCCAACCTGGTGCGTGAGTTTTCCGATAGCGCTACCGCTCCCCAGGAAGGCGACCTAGGTTGGTTCAAGCGCGGCCAGCTTTCCAAGCAAATTGAAGATACTGTGTTTGCGATGAAGCGAAACACGGTGACGGACCCGATCAAGCTGCCAAACGGTTTGCTGATTCTCCGGGTAGAGGATGTGCACCAGGCGGGCCAAGCGCCGCTGGAAGCCGTGGAGAACGAGATCATGGAGAAGCTTTATATGCCGCGGTTCCAGCCGGCAATGCGCGAATACCTGACGAAGCTGCGCACGGAAGCGTTTTTGGAAATCAAGGATGAGTTCATCGATACCGGCGCCGCTCCGGGCAAGAACACGGCTTGGACCGACCCGGCGCAATTGAAGCCGGAAACGGTATCTAAGGAAGAAGTGGCCAGCAAGCGCCGCATGAAGCGCCTGCTTTGGATTCCCATTCCGGGCACCAAAACCAGCGCATCCAGCAAATCGGAAAAAGTTGGGGGACAATAGTAGTTTGTTCTCGGGTTCCCGCCCGATTGCATAACGCGTCCATGAAAAGCCCCTATATCTCTGAGTTGCAAGTCAACTCCGATTCGACCGGTATTTATTTGGTGCAGGCCAAAGACATCCGGCAAAAGAAGACTGGCGAGCCCTTCCTGTCGTTAACCTTGGCGGACCGCTCTGGCGAACTCGACGCCAAGATGTGGGACAACGTGGAAGAGGTGGTGGACACCTTTGACAAGGACGATTTTCTCAAGGTGCGCGGCCGCTTACAGTTGTTTCAGAACAAGCCGCAGTTGACGATTCACCGGCTGGTGCGGGTTGCGGAAGCGGAGGTGGATCTTTCGGACTTCTTCCCGGCCTCGGCCCGCAATTTGGACGAGATGTGGGCGGAGCTGGAAGCGATTGTGCGTAGCTTGGGCAACCCGCACCTGAAGGCCCTCTTCACGCAATTGCTGGCAGACCCGGAAATTGCCCGGCGCTTGCGGATTGCGCCGGCGGCCAAGAGCATTCACCATGCCTGGATTGGGGGGCTCCTGGAGCATGTGCTGAGCCTATGCCAACTCAGCCGACTGGCTTCCTCGCACTACCACGACCTGGACTTGGACTTGCTGCTGGCGGGCGTTATCCTGCATGACCTTGGCAAAATCTACGAGCTGACCTACCAGCGCAGCTTTGGCTACTCCACAGAAGGCCAATTGCTGGGCCACATCATTATCGCGCTGCGGATCCTGGACGAAAAGCTGCGCGTGCTGCCGGCGTTTCCGCCGAAGCTGCGGACGTTGCTGGAGCACATGATTGTGAGCCACCACGGCGAATTGGAATACGGCAGCCCCAAGCAGCCAATGTTTCTGGAAGCGATGGTGCTGCACCACCTGGACAACCTCGATTCCAAAGTGGAGCTGTTGCGGCAGGCGGTGAAGAAAGACCGCAGTGTGGGCAGCGAATGGACGGGTTATCTTGCCGCCATTGAGCGGCCCGTGCTGAAGAAGGATGTGTACCTTGAAGAAGGTTCTGTGGAGGTGCCTGCGGCGGGACCAAGCGACTCTCCTTTCGCTTCCAAACTCAAGCAGGCCTTAAATTAAGCCGCCATCATGGAGCGCGTCCCTTTTCGCGCCACGCGCTTGGCCGAGCCTTACGATCACATTGCACCCCTGCCTGTAAGTCTGCTGCTGGACAACGTCCGCAGCATGTACAATGTGGGTTCGTTCTTTCGAACGGCGGACGGCGCTGCGGTGGAGCGCATTTACCTGAGTGGAATTACGGCGCGTCCGCCGAAAAACGCAATTACGAAAACCGCGCTTGGGGCCGAGGAGACCGTGCCGTGGGTGGATTGCCGCGAGCCGCTTGCCACGGTGCGCGAGCTGCGGGCGCAAGGCTACGAGATTGCGGCGGCGGAGACGGCGGTGACGGCTGTTGATCTTTTCGATTGGCAGCCAAGGTGGCCGGTGTTGTTGTTGTTCGGCCACGAAGTTGACGGTGTCAACGCAGAGCTGCTGGGCCAATGCGACACCTACGTACGCCTGCCGATGCTGGGGCTAAAGCACTCGCTGAACGTGGCAAGCGCGGGGGCCATTCTGCTTTATGAACTGCTGCGGAAGTACCGCCAACGCCGCGGGGTGGCGCAAGACAGGTTCGTCTCACCGCTCTAGCGGCCGCGGACCTGGTTTTTCGATTCGCCCTTTTGCTCAATTTCGGTGGCGTTGTCGAGCGTGGTCATGGCGATGGCCCGGAGTGCTTCGCGGGTGAAGAAGGCCTGGTGGCCGGTGATGAGCACGTTGGGGAAGGTCAAAAGGCGCGCGAAGACGTCGTCGCGAATGACTTGGCCGGAAAGGTCTTCGAAGAACAGGTCGGCTTCCTCCTCGTAAACATCCAACCCCAACTGGCCGAGGTGGCCTGTCTTGAGGGCATCAATGACCGCGCGGGTATCCACGAGCCCGCCGCGCGAGGTGTTGATCAACATGGCGCCGGGCTTCATTTGGGCGAGCGTTTGGGCGTTGATCAAATGGTGGGTGGCGGGCATGAGCGGGCAGTGGAGGCTGACGATATCGCTCTTTTTGAGCAATACAGGCAGGTCTGCGTATTGCACGCCGCGGGCTTCTAAATCCTGGTTGCGCATGGGGTCATAGGCCAGCACGTCGCATTCAAAACCCAGCATGATCTTGGCGAAGACGGCGCCGATTTTGCCGGTACCAACCACGCCTACGGTTTTGCCGAAGAGGTCAAAACCCAGTAGTCCGTCGAGCGCGAAATTGCCTTCCCGCACGCGGTTGAAGGCGCGGTGGGTGTGGCGATTTAAGGTTTGGATGAGTGCGACAGTATGTTCCGCCACCGCGTAAGGAGAGTAAGCCGGGACACGGACAACCGGCAGCCCTTGGCGCTTGGCCGCCTCAAGGTCGATGTGGTTGAAGCCCGCGCTGCGCGCCGCAATCAGCTTCACGCCCAGGGCGGCGAGTTGCGCAATAACGGCGGCATTCACCGTGTCGTTCACAAAGACACAAACGGCCCCGCAGCCGGCGGCTAAGGGCACGGTAGCCTCGTTGAGGCGTGCTTCGAGGTAGACAATCTCGTGGCCGGCTTTGGCGTTGTATTCGTCAAAGGACAAGCGGTCAAAGCCATGCGCACTGTAGAAAGCGATTCTCATAGAACGTCGGCAAAACCTTTCTTGAGTTGTTTGAAAATGATGCCGCCTAGGAAGAAGGCTGCCAGCGACCATCCGGCCAAAATGGCGAAATCGCCCCAATCGGGCATGCGGTGCGTCAACATGTGCTGGCGATAAGCGTTCACCACGTGCGTTAAGGGATTCCACAACATAAAGCGACGGAATTGTTCTGGCACTTGAGCGACGTCGATGAAGATGGGCGTCAACCAAAACCAGAAGGTTAAGAGGATGGAAACGAATTGCGCGGTATCGCGCAGGTAGACCTGGAAGGCCGCCACCATCCAGCCCACGCCCACGGCGAACAAGCCAAGGAAGAACAAATAGAGCGGCAAGAACCAGGCGAATTCGCTGATGCCGCCATCCCAGAACACCAGCGCCAAGAGCGCGACGCCGAAGGTTAGCGCGTGGTTCACCAGGCCGCTGAGAAAGACGCTGACGGGGATGAGTTCGCTGGGGAAGACCGTTTTGGTGATGAGGTTGGTATTTTCCAGCAGGCTGGTGGAGGAGCGCAGGATCGTTTCCTGGAAAAGCATCCAGGGCAGATAGCCGCAAAACAGAAACACGGTGTAGTTGGTGGTGCCTTGGCCCGGCGGCACTTGCATGCGCAAGCATACATGGAAGACAAAGGTCCAGCTAAGGAGGAGGACGAGTGGTTGGATCAAGCCCCAAAGCCAGCCGCCTACGGACCCAACGAAGCGCCGTTCAAAGTCCCGGCGCACCATTTGATAAAGCAAGCTGCGGCGCACAATGAGGTTGCGCAGAAAGCCCAAGCCCGGCAAGTTTGACATCAGCCTACAGGATAGCCGCATCCGGCGTATAAAGAAGAAATGCAGCTTAGCGCCGTGCGATTGAACATTCCGGAAGGGGCCAACCTGATTTTTGGCCAAAGCCACTTCATCAAGACGGTGGAGGATTTGTACGAGGTGATGGTGGGTACGAATCCGCACCTCGAGTTTGGCATCGCCTTCTGCGAGGCGAGCGGGGAACGCCTGATTCGCGTGGAGGGCAACGACGAAGCCATGAAAGCAGCGGCGGTGGAGAACGCGCAGGCGGTGGGCGCGGGGCATAGCTTTTTCATTTTTCTGCGCCAGGGTTTTCCGATCCAGGTATTGCCGCGCATCAAGGAAGTGCCGGAAGTGGTGGGCATTTACTGCGCTACGGCGAACCCGGTGGAAGTGATCGTTGTCGAAACCGGGCAGGGCAGGGGCGTGTTGGGGGTGGTGGACGGCGGGAGTCCTTTGGGTGTGGAAGGACCGGATGGCGTTGCATGGCGCCATGGACTGTTGCGAAAGATCGGCTACAAGCGCTAGTCGTTGGCGGTCCAGCAGAGGCGAAAGCCGAAGGCGCCCAGCGCGAGGCCGAAAGTGCGGTCGATCCAGACGGCGGCTTTCTCATAGGCCCGCTGCATTTGTTGCGTGGAAAAGACGAAGACCACCGCGAGGTACCAGGAGATTTCGTTAAAGGCGATGAGGCCGAAGGCCGCCCATTTCACCCAGACCGGTAAGCCCGGTGAAAAGACAGCCGACAGGACGCTGCCGAAGAAGAGCATTACTTTGGGGTTCGCAAAACTGGTACGGAAGCCCTTCCAAAAGGTGGAATTGTTGGCGTCGCTAGGGCGTTGGGGCGTGCCGGCGTGGCGAAGCAGCTTTATGCCGAGATAGGCGAGATAGAGGCCCCCGCAAAATTGCAGTGCGCGAAGCAGCCAAGCTGCCTGGCGCATGACCAACTCAAGGCCCAGCAGTGCGGCTGCGCACCATACCAACACAGCGGCGCAAACTCCGGCGGCGGCGCCAAGGCCAGCTCTGCGGCCTTGTTGTGCGGCAGTTTGGCTGACGACAAAGAAGTTGGGCCCCGGGCTCACGATGGCAACGTAATGGACGGCGGCAAGGGTGAGAAATATGGGCAAGGTCTCCATATTGGCGTGAGTATCGCACGGGCTAGCCTTGGCGAGATGTCAGAATCTTGTCTGCCTCTGCGGTCACCATCGCGGGCGTAACGCCCTGCATACAACGATGGTCGATGGGGCACTCGCGGAGCTTACAAGGGGAGCATTCCACGGGGTGGCGTACGAGACGGGCGTGCGGTCCCACGGGGCCGGTACCGATGTGATCGGTGGGGCCAAAGATGGTGACGGAGGGGGTTCCGGTGGCGTAGGCAACGTGCATGGCGCCGGAATCGTTGGTGAGCATGAGGCGGCAAGCGGCGGCGAGTTCGATGAATTGCGCCAGTGTCGTTTGCCCCGCGAAGTTTTTCACCATAAGCCCTTGCTCGCGCAAGCGGTGCTCAATGGCATCGGTTAAGGGCTTTTCGCTCGCGCTGCCAAACAGGGCAATGGTGAGATGGTGCTCGTGCGCCAAGGTGCCGGCGGTTTCGGCATAGCGCTCCGGGTACCAGCGTTTGGCGGTGCCGAAGGCGGCGCCGGGACTTAGGCCCAAAACATTTTGTCCTAATCCTGTTTCGGCGAATTTTTGGAGCCCGCGGCGGCGGGCCTGGTCCGCGCGGCTGAGGAGAATTTCGTCAACGGCTGGATAACTTTGCAGCAAGCCGGCCCGCCGCAGCAGTTCGAGGTAGTAATACCGTTCGTGCTGGCCTTTGAGCGCGGGGGCGGGCAGGGCTTGGGTTAGCAACCAGGAGCGGCCGTCGCGGGCAAACCCGATGCGGTGCGGAATGCGGCAAGCCGCGGCGAAGAGGGCCGCTTGAAAGGAGTTCTGCAGCAGGATGGCGGCGTCAAAGCGGCGGCGGCGCACTTCGCCGGCGCAAATCATTTTTTCGCGCAATGTTTTGGGGTAAACCAGGAAGGCGTGGGCGAAGGGCTCGCCCGCATAGAGGTCGGCCACCCAAGCGGGACCCAACAAGGTGAGCTCGGCTTGGGGCAGGGCGCGGCCCAAGGCCGCCAGGGCCGGTAAACCCATAATGGCGTCGCCCAGCCAGTTGGTGGTGCGCACCAAAACCCGCCGCCACGCCCGGGCGTCCACTTGTGCCATAAACTTTATCTGAACACGAAGTTATGCTGAGCAAATCCCAATTAGAAGCCCTGGACCGCGATGGCTACGTTCTGCTGCCTGCCTTGCTGAATGAGGCGGAGGTGAAAGCCTTGGTGGAGCGCATTGAGAGTCTTTTCGCCGAAGAGGGGGCGCAAGCTGGTGCGGAGTTCAAAAAAGAAGAAGGCGCGCGGCGTTTGGCCAATTGCGTGGACAAGGGCGAGGTGTTTGAGCGCGCTATTCAGATTCCCTTGGTGCTCGCCGCCACGCAGCACATTTTGGGCCCCCGCTTTAAGCTTTCGAGCTTGAACGTACGCTCGACCAATCCGCACACGGAGGCCGACCAGCCTTTGCACGTGGACATGAACGGCTTGCCCGATGAGCAGGGCAACTGGGTGGCGAATACGATTTTCCTGTTGGATGACTTTACGCCGGAGAACGGGGCGACGCGCGTGGTGCCAGGCTCGCACCGTTGGGGCAAGCGGCCGCAGGAAGTGCTGGATGATCCCTTTGCCGCGCATCCGGAGCAGGTGCTGTTGACGGCTCCCGCGGGCAGTGCGGTGGTGGTGAATTCTCACACCTGGCACGGTGGCACGGCGAATCGAACGGACAAGCCCCGGCGCGCGATGCACAGTTTCTATTGCCGCGCCGATAAGCCGCAACAGCAGTACCAGAAGCGTTTGTTGCGCCCCGAGACACAAGCCCGACTGAGCCCATCGCTGCGTGCTCTGCTGGCTTTGGACGATGCGGAGAACGATGCGCTGAGCGCGGAGGTTGCGGTTACGAGTGGCTTTTTGAAGTAGCGGCGGGGCCAGGCACGTTAGGGACAGGCAAATTCAGCGTGAAGCAAGCGCCTTTGCCCGGTTCACTTGCCACGGTGATGTGGCCCAACATGCAATTGGCCAGCTTAGCCGAGATTGCCAAGCCCAAGCCAGAGCCCCCAAAGCGCCTTGCGGCGCCGCGTTCGGTTTGGACAAACTCTTCAAAGATTCTCGATTGGTCTTCCGGCGGAATGCCGATGCCAGTATCTTCGACCACAAAATTGAAGCGGCCCTGGCGCGTTGCGGCGGCTCGCAATTGCACAGAGCCACGGTCGGTAAATTTGATGGCGTTGCCCAACAGGTTATTCAGAATTTGCGCCAAGCGCACAGAGTCTGCCAAGACGACAGCATCCGGGGGATCGATCGTGTAGGCGAAGGCCAAGCCTTTACGCGAGGCTTCCATGGCGAAGCTGCGGCAGAGATGATCGAGCAGGGGCTTGACGGCAACGGGCTTAATTTGCACGGTCATCTTGCCTGCACGAAGTTTCGAGAGGTCCAGGATGTCGGTGATGAGGGCGGTGAGCAAGTCGCCGCTGGAGCGCATGGCGGCCACGAGTTCCCTTTGCTCTTCGTCGAGGGACGAGTGCTCCAGCAGAGTGGCCATACCGAGTACGCCGTTCAGTGGGGTGCGGATTTCGTGGCTCATGTTGGCGAGGAATTCGCTACGGGCCCGTTCGGCGGTTTCGGCGGCGTCTTTGGCCCGGCGGAGTTCGTCGGCCTGTTCTTCGAGGGCAATTTGGGCTTCCACCATGCCACGCAGGTGCTGGTTGCTGCGCTGGTTCAGCAGGTGCACAAAGAGCCAGAAAACAAGCATGGCCGCGGTTAAGCCCCAGCCGTACTGCTCGTGGACCACAAAGCTCCAAAGCACGACGGGGATGATGTGCAGGTTGAGCCAAACGGCGCTGAAGGGGAGGTCGGGCGCGAAGACATTGGCTCCGATGCTGGTCCAGCCGGCCATGGCAAAGGCCGCGACTAAGCAGACAGGCTCCAAGGGATAGGCGAGGAGCGCGCTAATAAGAATGTATTCCCAGCTAAGGAGCAGCGCTAGGGAGGCTGCCCGCAAGCGCCAGCGAAGGGCTTCCCAAGTGGCGTGCGTGGCCTGTTCGGCTTGGCGAGCGGCATAAGCCCGCCAAGCCGCGGTTAAGGTGATGGCCACGGTGGCAAACCAATAGGTGAAGGGATGCAGGCTGGGCAGGTTGTCCCAGACTCCCGCGATGACCATGGCCAGTACATAGGTGAAGCTTCCCGGGCGGACGCGGGCGCCGAGTTCGCGGGTTAGGCGAGTGTGCAATTCGGCAATGGATTGGCTCATGGCACCGAGAGTCTTATGATAGCCAGCATGCGGCGCATGGATAGAATTGGCAAGATGACAAAAGTTTGGATTTTCGGAATTTTGGTGTGCTCGCTGGTGCTTCCTGGATGCTTGACAGGCGCCGTCACCAAAGTGCATCTGGTGGACCGGGGGGATGTGGAAGGCGGAAGGGCTTTCGGCAAGGCGGGCGCGTACGAATTTGTGGCGGCGCGGGCCTTTTTTGCCGTGGACCCCAAACTGCCGGCGAACCAGATCATCCGCGACCTGGATAAGGCGAAGCCCAATGCGGAGGGCAAGGTGGAGTTCTCGGCGGATATTTATGTGTTGAAGCCGCGCGATCCGGCCTTGGGCAATGGCGGCCTGGTGTTTGAAGTTTCCAACCGGGGTGGCAAAGGCTTGCTGGGTACGTTTCAATTTGCGGGGAATGACGGGGGCGACGGCTGGTTGATGGAGCAAGGCTACACGCTGGTTTGGGTGGGTTGGCAGTTTGATGTGCCCAAGGACGCCAAGCTGTTGCGCGTGTACCCGCCCGTGGCGGAGGGTGTGGAGACACTCATACGCAGCGAATTTGTTCCCACGGCCCGCACGAAGACGATGAGCCTGGGGGACCGGAATATGCAGCCTTATCCCGCGGCGGGGCCGGTGAAGCTGACGGTGCGCGATAGCCGCGACGGTAAGCGGCAGGCAATTGCGTCGGGTTGGCAATTGAATGCCGAGAAGACTGCTATTGAGATGGAGTCCGGTTTTGCGCCTTGGCAGATTTACGAAGCGGTGTACCCGGCGAAAAACCTGGCCGTGGCGGGAGTGGGGCTGGCGGCGATTCGGGACTTCATTGCTTTTCTGCGCTACGAGCGGATGGGCGCGACGTTGCTGGGCGACCAAGCGCGCTGGTTGAAGCGATCGATTGCCTTCGGCACCAGCCAGAGCGGCCGCTTGCTGCGGCAATTTCTTTATGATGGCTTCAACGAAGACGAAAAGGGGCGGCCCGTCTTTGATGGCATTTGGGCCAATGTGGCGGGTGGGGGCCGGGGCAGTTTTAATGTGCGCGGGGCGCAACCGAGCCGCGATGGCCACCCGACCTTTAACTTCTTCTACCCTTCGGATATCTTTCCCTTTACTGACCTTCCCACGACGGACCCGGTGACGGGCAAGAGCGATGGCATTTTACGCGCGGGGAAGAAGGCCCCGAAGATTTTTTATACGAACGGCAGCTACGAATACTGGGGACGCAGCGCGGCGCTGATCCACATTACACCGGATGGGAAGGCGGATGCCGCGGTTGCACCGGATACGCGGATTTACTTTGTGGCGGGGAGCCAGCACGGCCCGGCCCGCAGTTTGCCGCCATCGAAACAAGCCACGGTGGACTACACGAACATGAACGATTACCGGCCGCTGTACCGGGCGTTGTTGGTGGCCTTGGATGGATGGATCAAGGACGGCACCGCGCCGCCCGCTAGCCGCTATCCGCGTTTGGACAAAGGGGAACTGGTGCCTTTCGAGATGATGCCCGCCAGCCGGCGTCCGGCCGATGTACAGCGGGCTTTCCACGCCGACTATTCGAGCGAGCCGCCCACGATTAGCGCGGCCTTTCCATTGCTTGTGCCAGGAACGGATGCCGATGGGAACGAGGTGGGCGGAGTGAAGATGCCCGAAGTGGCGCTGCCTTTGGCGGTGTATCGGGGATGGAACTACCGCGCGGAACCCGGCGCACCGCCGCGTCGCTTGCTGGATATGACGGGAGCAACCGTGCCCTTCGCCAAGGCGAAGGTGATGGGGCTTTACCCGACGCGCGAAGACTACCAGAAGCGTGTGCGCGCGGAGGCGGAGCGGATGGCGGACGAGCGCTTGTTGTTGCGCACGGATGTGGACCGTGTGGTGAAGCGCGCCGGAAAAGCTTATGAGTGGATCTTGAGCCAACCTTAGGCCCATTCCGCGCGTTGTTTGAGTAAGCTAACGAACATGAAGACTGCACAGATTGAAAAGCCCCTCGGCTTCAACACCCGTTGTTTGCACACGGGCTACGACCCCGACCCTGCGACGAAGTCCCGCGCCGTCCCGATTTATCAAACCACCTCGTTTGCGTTTGAAGATTCGCAGGACGCCGCAGAGCTGTTTGGTTTGCAGAAGTTCGGCAACATCTATACGCGGATTATGAATCCGACGACGGACGTGCTGGAAAAGCGGGTGGCGAGCCTAGAGAACGGGGTTGCTGCATTGGCTATGAGCTCCGGCCAGGCCGCGCAATTCATCGCCGTGACGAACATCTGCCAGGCGGGGGACCACGTGGTGGCCGCGAGCACGCTGTACGGGGGAACCTACACGCAATTTGATGTGAGCTTCCGCAAGATGGGGATTGAAACGACCTTCGTGGACCCCAACGACCCGGAGAACTTTCGCAAAGCCATTCGCCCGAATACGAGAATGGTTTACGGCGAAACGGTATCGAACCCGCGCGGCAACGTGATGGACATTGCGGCGATGGCGGAAATCGCCCACGCGGCGGGCATTCCTTTGGTGATTGATAACACGTTCGCTACGCCCTACCTGTGCCGGCCGATCGACCACGGCGCGGATATTGTGTTGCACAGCTTGACCAAGTTCATGGGTGGGCACGGCACCTCCATTGGCGGCATCATCGTGGACGCGGGCAAGATGGATTGGGCCAAGAGCAACTGTCCGCTGATGTACGAGCCTTCGCGCGCCTATCACGGCATGAGCTTCGCCGAAGCGCTGGGGCCGATTGCTTACATCATCAAGGCCCGGGTGGAAGGCTTGCGGGACATGGGTACGGCGCTGAGCCCCTTTAACTCGTTCCTGTTCCTGCAGGGCATTGAGACGCTGAGCCTGCGCATGGACCGCCACGTGGCTAACGCACAAGCCGTGGCGGAATACCTGGCGGCGCACGAAGCGGTGGCTTGGGTGAAGTACCCGGGCTTGCCGGGTGACCCTTATCATGCGATGGCGAAGAAGTACATGCCGAAGGGCGCGGGTGCGGTGTTCAGCTTCGGATTGAAGGGCGGTTTTGAGGCGGGGAAGAAGTTTGTTGACTCGCTGAAGATCTTCTCCCACTTGGCCAACGTGGGGGACGCGCGGAGCCTGGTGATCCACCCTGCTTCGACGACGCACCAACAGCTGAGCGCCGAACAGCAGAACGCTGCCGGTGTGCAACCGGAGATGGTGCGGCTAAGCATTGGGCTCGAAGACTTCGAAGACCTGAAGTGGGATCTGGACCAGGCCCTTAGCTAGGGGCGGCCTTCCGTAGGCGAAACTATTCCGCTGGCTTTCCCCGCGCGGAATCAAGGGCGCGGGTAGGGTCGTAGTTGGAATTCGCTTGGGGAATTTTGGCGCCGCAATCAGCGATCCATCGATGCAATTTCTTGCGCAGGGCAGCCACGCGTTGTGGTTGTGCCTGCGCAAGGTTGTTTCTTTCGCCAATGTCGGCGGCAAGGTCAAAGAGTTCCAGCTTGGGCTCCGGATGGTATTCCCGGGTTTCGTCATCCACCCAATCGCCGAAATATTCAATGAGCTTGTAGCGGCCGCTGCGCACCACGGCGGTTGGTGTGTGTAACCAGATCTGGTCGTAAAAGGGATGGTAAAAGAAGAGATCGCGCTCGGGGAGCGGGCGATTGCGTTCGATTAAGCCGCGAAGATTCACGCCATCCGTAACGTAGCCCGCGGGAGTTTTGGCGCCAGCCAAAGAAAAGAAGGTGGGAAGAATATCGACGGCGTGGACGGGCGTATCGATGGTGCGGCCCGTTGTGCCGGTGCTACTCTGCATACCCGGGAAGCGGGCGAGCATGGGGACGCGAATGCCGCCTTCGTAAGCCGAGCCCTTCCAGGCGCGCAACGGGGTGCTGGGGAATTCCTCGATATTAATTTCGGGGCGCAATTTCCCGTCCGCACCGGGCCGGGGGCTGGGTTTATGGTTGCGGGCAACGCCACCGTTGTCGCTTAGGAAAACCACGGCCGTGTTGTTCCATTGCCCGGACTTTTCCAGCGCGGTGCGGAGCAAGCCAATGGAATGATCCATGTGGTGAAGCGCCGCGAGGTAGGTTGAATTGTTCAGGCCGGTTTCCGGAGCGCCTTGCTTGCGGTATTGGTCGACGAGGTCCAGGGGCGCCACGACTTTGCCGTGGATGGAGTGCTGGGGCAGGTAGGCGAAGAAGGGCTGCGACTTCGTCTCGGTCATGAACTGGATGCACTCCTCGGTAAGCCGGAGCACCGCCTTATCGCCTTTGTTTTGCTCATCCGGGATCTTGGGCGGAGTGCTGGTGACGTCGAAGCCATAGTAGCGGCTCGCCTCGGGCTTCAGGTTCGTGTAGTGGCCGTCCTCGTTGGCCGTTAGGTGCCACTTCCCAAAGATGCCCGTTCGGTAACCCGCGGACTGCAGCCCCTTGGCCAGTGTGAAATCGGTGCGAAGCAGGTTCTCTTTGAAGGGTTCTTCGCGGACGCGGCCGTAGGGGTAGTGGTAGTAGGGAATGACATGCCACATCTTATTGCGCGCGGTATATTGCCCGGTGAGAAGCGTTGCGCGGGTGGGAGTACATTGCGGAGTAACGTAGGCGCTGGAGAATCGGACGCCTTCGCGCGCGAGCTTGTCGAGATTTGGGGTAGGCACCAATTTGTTGCCATAAGTGCCGAGTGTGGGGTAGCCTAAATCGTCCCAGAGCACGAAAAGGATATTGGGCTTACTGGGCGGCTCGGCTGCGGCAAGGCTCGCTCCCGCGGTAGAAAGGAAGGTACGGCGCTTCATCATATTTTGCTGGTTCGATCCTATCGCGTTGGGCGCCTTGGAGGAAGGAGACTTTGTGGTTGTTGCAATTGTGCTGGGTTCCGCACTCTCAATGATGCTGGTTGAACTGGTCCGCCCCGGGCGCCGGTGGCCCCAAGTAACCGGTTGGTGGATGAGGGCGATTCTGTTAAACGCGGCTCAAGCCGGCGTTGTTTTTCTCGCCGGCCGCTACTGGGATCCGTGGTTGATCGCACACCGTCCTTGGTCGCTCGATTCATTAGGCACCACCGGAGGCGCCTTTGTTGGCTATATTGTGATCACTTTTGTCTACTACTGGTGGCACCGCTGGAGGCATGAAGTTCCGATTTTGTGGCGCTGGCTGCACCAAGTTCACCACAGTCCACAGCGGATTGAGGTGATTACCAGCTTTTATAAGCATCCTTTAGAGATATTCATCAACAGCATCTTATCGAGCGCTATTACCTACGGCATTGTTGGCTTGGGGCCTGAGGCCGCCGCGCAATCGGTACTTTTAACCGGGCTGGCAGAGCTGGTCTATCACTGGAATGTCCGCACGCCCTATTGGCTGGGCTTTATTTTCCAACGGCCTGAAAGTCATTGTGTCCACCACCAGGAAGGATTGCATACTTACAATTTCAGCGACTTACCTCTCTGGGACATGATGTTTGGTACCTTCCGAAACCCCAGAGTTTGGGATTCACGTTGCGGCTTTGGAGAAAAGGAGCATGAGCTGGCTCCGATGTTGATAGGACGGGATGTGAATTCGTGAAGCCTTGGCAATATTGGGCCCTGCTAGTGCTGGGCAGCGGGCAAATGTTGTGTGATCTGGCGGGTTTTCCGCCGGGAGTGGGCCTGTTTTTTGCCACTGCTGCAAGCCCCGCCCCCAAGGTATTTTCTTCCTTGGGCGACTACGAGCCATTCTCCAGCCATTTCTATAGCGAATCTTTGCAAGGTGGGACTTGGATTTCCACGCAGCTTACCCCAGAGATTTACCAGCGGTTAGAGGGGCCCTACAACCGCCGCAATGTCTACGGTGCTGTTGTGGCAGGTGGAGTGGAACTTGTAAAGAATCCATTGCTTGCGCCTATGGTTTACTCGGTCTTGCGCTTCGGAATGTGCCCCGCGGACCCGAAGTTGGTGCGGGAGATGCATTTGCCCGAAGGGAGACAATACCGTTTGCGTGTTCTTACTCAGACAATTCCCACGAAAGTCTTGTACCTGGAGCCAGATTGTTCCAACTAATGAATGGCTGGACGGGCGGCCAATATAGTATCGTGCGAATTGCTCTGGGCTTGTACTTGGCCTGGCACTTTGCGGAACTCATCCCTTGGGCCAAGGAAGTCTTCAGCCGTTCGGGTATGTTGCCGCGCGCGGAGCTAAGTCCATTGGTGCGGGCCTTTCCCTCAATTTTTGTGTGGTTCGATGAGACCTGGATGGTGCAAGCCGCATTGGGGGTGGCCATTGCGGCAAGCCTTTGTTTCGCGATCGGGTGGCAGGACCGTTGGTCAGCTTTATTGGTTTGGTACTTATGGGCTGCGCTGTTGGTAAGAAACCCTTTGATGCGGAATCCGAGCATTCCTTATATCGGTTGGATGTTGCTAGCCCACGCCTGCCTGCCCATTGCGGCCTACGGCAGTTGGCGGGCGCGGGACCGTGTCGATCCTGGCGGTGGTTGGCATTTCCCCGCGCCGCTCTTTGCGCTCGCGTGGATCCTTATGGCCTTTGGTTATAGCTACAGTGGCCTGATGAAGTTGAGTAGTTCCTCTTGGCTAAGTGGAGATGCGCTTGCTGCCACGCTGCAAAATCCGCTAGCCCGGCCCGGCTGGGTCCGCGACTTTGTTTTGGCTATGCCAAAGATGTTTTTGCAAGTGGCCAGCTACGGTGTGCTTGCGTTGGAGTTACTCTTTGCTCCACTGGCAGGATTTCGTAAGCTGCGACCTTGGCTTTGGATTGCAATGGTTGCCACCCATTTGGGCTTGCTGCTGGTGATTGACTTTGCGGACTTGACCCTCGGCATGCTTTTTCTACACGCCTTCACTTTCGATCCCGCATGGTTGCGGGGAACGGCCCAGGTGGCTCGTGTCCACTACGATGGCAACTGCGCACTGTGCCATGGGTTTGTCCGGTTTTTGCTTTCGGAAGGTCCTGCCAAAATCCGATTCAAGCCATTGGAGAACCCCGATGCGCAGAGCGTCCTGGTAGAAACCCAAGAGGGCAAGTATCTGGAAAAGAGTGACGCAGTAGTGGTGGCACTGTCCGATTGCGGTGGTATTTGGCGATTGCTGGCGCTGGTGCTCTGCACGGTCCCCCGGCGCTGGCGCGACGCTGCCTATTCCTCGATTAGCAGTAACCGGTACAGTATCTTCGGCGCTACCAAGGAAGTTTGCCCCTTTTTGCCGCAATCTTTGCGCGAGCGGTTCGATCTTTAGGAGAAGTCTACCTGCGGTTCGGGCGCCGGGAATTCCAGGTCGGCGTAGAGGTCCGATAGGCTGAGCTTTAGGCCCGGTGGGTCGATTTCAATGACGCCGTCGCGGGAATCGGAGAAGCGGAGCTGCCAGAGTTGGTCGCTGGATTCGCGCGAATAAACCCGCACCCAGACGCTTTCCGAATCGATGAGGACATAGTGGCGCAGGGTCTTCAAGCTGGAGTAGGCAACCAGCTTTTCGTGTTCGTCGAAGTTACGTGTGGAGGGGTTCAGGATTTCAACGATGAGTTGGGGGTTGAGGAAGGCCTCCACGCTTTTGATTTTTTCAAAGCGCGGTTCTTCGCAGGTAAGGCTGAGGTCGGGGAGGAAGTAAGAGTTGGACTTGGGAAGGCCAACGGCGAGATCGCTCGTAAACACGCGACAACGCGCTGCTGGAATTTGAAGCTGTACGTAGCACTGTCCCGAGAGTCGCTGGTTGATGCTGACATGGGCCGGTGAATTTCCCGCCATGGCGAGGATGTCGCCATTCCAGTATTCGAGCTTGGTTTCGGAGGCCACAAGAAGGTCTGCGTACTCTTCGACGGAATAACGGCGGGCTGCAAGTACGGGCTGCATACTTTGATCTTAACGGGCCGCTTTGGTGGTAGGTAGGCCGTCGCCGGGCTTTGGCTTGGGATAGGGATAAACGCGAGGGACGACGCTGACCTCCGTGGTGAACTTGTGGGGTAACTTACCACCGGAATCGTAAGTAAGCTCCAGGAAAAACGCCGTCCAGCCATTGGCCGGTTTGGGAACACGGGCCGTGTATTTGCCATTGACGAGCGTTACGGGAGTGGACTGCCAGTTCTTGCCCGTGGTGGTTAAGCGGAAATCGCGGGTTTTGGGGTTGGTGATTTGCCAGAGCTTCACTTCTTTCGGCGCCTGGGGGGCGGCCAGGGAAATTGCGCCATCCTGATTGCTTACCTTCCAGGTAAAGTTGGGGCGGGGACGGTTGGTGATTAGGGATTCCGCAAAGGCCGCCAGCGACTGTGGCACGTCGGGGCTATCCAGGTTGTGGCGCGTGTTTGGCACATAGCGAAGGTGCTTTTCGCCCTTCAGCTTCGGGTAGTAAAACTGCGAGCTATCGGGCAGGAAGAAATCGTCGCCGGCGGAATTGAGGATGAGTTTCGGCATGGTCAGGCGGTCGCGGTATTCAAAGGGCTCCACCATGCGCATCAGCTCTTTGTAGCGCTTGGATTCAAAGTCGGCCGGGATCCGCTCGTCGATGTAGTCCTGAATGGCGGGGGCCCAGAAGCCATAGGCGCGGAAGTGGTGCATGAAGCTGGGAACGATGTTGAGCAGGTCGATGACCATGGGGGCAATGCCGATGACGCGCTTGTCGACTGCGGCGGTGGTCCAGGTTGTCCAACCGCGTTTGGAGGCGCCGGCAACAATCCAGCTATTGATCTTCATGCCGCCGCCCTTTTCGCTGGCCAAAAACTCGGTCGCGGTGTCCATGGCGCGTACGCTGGCCTTGGTCATGGGAAGACGGAGCGGCCAATTGTCGTCGCCGCCGTCAAGGAATTTACGCCAAGTGTAGGCAATGATGCCATCTTCGCTGCGGGACTTTGTTTCGCCAGCAAAACGCAAGGGCTCGCTGGGGATGGTACGGAGCTCAATCACCGGCAAACCGGCTTCTTTAGCGACATTCAAAAGCAGACCTTCGACGCGCGGTTTGGCTCCCGAGTTGTTGCCGCCGCTGATGAAGAGCAGCGCCGTTGACGAAGTCTTAAGGGCGTCGGGCTTGTAGACTTGCACCCAATGTTTCCACTCGGGCTTGTCTACTTCTGCCGCCGTGCGCCAGGTTTGGCTGGTTAGGTTCAAAAGGCTGATGGTGGTGCCGGAGATGCGCTGGGAGCTATCGAAGGCCCATTGGTAAGCAGGGTCGGGCGTTCGCACGTAGCGGTCAAGGGCGGTGTCCGCGGAGAACAGGGAGACAGAGAAGAGCAACAGCGAGCGAAGAAGCATCCCTCGTAGGGTACAACGAGCGGACGTGGGACCGTTGCCTGGGGGTGGGGAGGGAATATCATAAGAAAGGATTCTCGGGTGCCCCGAGTGCAGCAATAGAGAGGTGCGCAAATGATGCTTCGTGCGATTGGCTATATCCTATTGGTCTTCGCGGTTGCCATGGGAGCGCAGGCCTCCCCTTGCGGGTGGCTTTCCACTCCTTGCAAAGTACTTAACCAAGGTTCTATTTTCTTTGTTGGCAAGATTGTAAAGGAAGAGCCCTATGAAGGCCCGAAGGTTGCCTCGGAGGAGTGGGGCCCTTTACGGAAGTTCACCCTGCAAATTGACGAGCCTCTTTATGGCTTAAGGGACGAGAAAGAAATCGTGGCTATTGCTTCTGGCTTTCCCTACGGCGCCTCTGAAGGATTGTTTTGGCTGAAGCGTCGGGACTATGGCGTGGTCGTATCCGAAGCACCGTCGAGTTGCATGGTTATCGATCCCAAATTCTTCAAAAATCTGCTGTCTTATCTCCGCGAAGCAAAGAGGAGAGGGCGCGAAGGCGCAACCGTCCGGGGGGCATTGAGGTTCAAAGAGAAAGATTTGGCGAATATCGAAGTTAGAGCAATCAGGGAGGATAACTTCGAAAGGAAAGTAAGAACAAAGAAAGACGGCGTGTTTGAGTTTCGGGATTTGCCCCCAGGTTCCTACAAGTTGGCTTTCGGGAGTCAGGAGTACCGGGTTCGCCGGGAGCCAAATCCTTGGCGTGTTGAAGCGCTTTCCTGTCCGGACTCTTATTGGGGTGTAGAGGTAGAGGAAATACTTAGTACGCTAAGCGGAAGAGTGCTTGGGCTTCCGCATCCTTTAATTTCAAATGTTAAAGTCAAATTGCTTCCCGCGAACCGTAGATCGCCGGACAAAGTTGAGGCTAGTACTTCATTCTATTGGAATTCTCAATTCTCACTTCGTCCCGTTCCGCCTGGAGAGTATCTATTGCGTGTGGAGGCCAATTCACTGCGGCACCCGGAAATCCGGATCCTGCCCCACGCCAGCGAAGTTAAGCAAGTAACGGTTGCGAGGGCAGACTTGGACGACATGGAACTCCTATTGTACGAGCGCAGAATAAAGCGGGTGGTGTTTCAATTCCAAGACGAGGCAGGGCAACCATTGGCTGGGCAGCAGTTTTCCTGGAGACAGTGCGGAGAACGAGGTTCGGATACTAGTTACATAACCGCCAATACCAATAAAGAAGGCTTGGTAGAAACAGACTTATACGAGTTGGCCGAGTACTCTTTGTGTTGGGGCGGAGCTAGTCTTGAAGAAATTAATCCAAGGCCTGTGGTGGCGGGCGACGAGCGGGTGATTGTTTGCATGCGCCCGCGGCCTCGCTGACGGAAAGTATTCAGGCCGGCTCAGCGGCTTCGCGGCCTTCCATGCCTTTGCCGTGCGCGCGGCCAATAGCATCGAGGTCGAGGGTGAGGTCCGCATAGAGCGCGGCGAGCGAAAGTTTTGCACCGGGGTGGAGCAATAGAGTAACCTCCGCCTCCAAGCCTTCCGCCACCGTCGTCACCCACGCGCCGCCTTCTTGCCGCGCGTGATGCTCCACCAAGTGGGCGTGCTGGTAAACAATCAAGTATTCGCGCAGGGTAGGCAATTGCTTATAAAGCGCGAACTTTCCCAATTGGTCCCATCCATCGGAAGAAGCTGAAATGACTTCGGCTAGCAGAACCGGATTCGTAATTTCACTTTTAGACTTTCCGTGAAACTGCGGCGGCCCACAAACAACGCTTAGGTCCGGGTAAGCAATGGTGTTCGCAGCAGCAATGTAATAACGAAGATCACTCGTGTACGCTTCACAGGTTGTGCCGGCCAAAGCATTATTGAGGAGCGTAATCATCCGCGCACACAACCTTGCATGCAGCGGAGTGCCTCCCGCCATGGCAAACACTTCGCCATTGAAGTACTCGCTGCGGAAGAAGGCTTGCTCCTCCCGCACCAGATACTCTTCCAGGCTCAGGCGGTTCGTGGCGGCAGCGCCCAAATGTTGCTCCTTCCGCTACAGCGTAGCGGGGTTCGGTTTTTCCGGGTCCAGACCCAGTTCGCGGATCGCCTGCGCGGCGGCCTGCGCATCGTATTTCCCTTCGCGCGCCAAGCGGCTGAGGGCCGCGGCGGCAATTGATTCCGCGTCGATTTCGAAGAAGCGGCGGAGGTGTTCGCGATTTTCCGAGCGGCCAAATCCGTCGGTGCCAAGCGCCGTCAGGCGGCCATAAAGCGCGCCGGAAAGCTGGTCGCCGAGGGTCTTCATGTATTCGCTGGAAGAGATGATGGGCCCTTCGGTGCCTTCCATCACCCGCTCCACCAAACTCTTGCGGCGCTCTTGGTCCGGGTGCAGACGGTTCCAGCGGTTCGTATCAATCAAGTCCCGGCGCAGGTTGATGTAGCTGGTCACGCTGTACACGTCGGCAGGGATCTGATACTTCTCGGCCAGGATCTGCTGGGCGCGCAGCGCTTCGTTCAACATCGGGCCGCTGCCCCACAACTGCACTTGCGAGGCGCCCAGCGCGGAGCGCGTGTGCAGGTAGATGCCCCGCAAAATGCCTTCTTCCAGGTTTTCCACGTTCGTTGGCGCGGGCGGTTGCGGATAGTTTTCGTTATAAACCGTGATGTAGTAGAAAATGTGTTCGCGGTTGGTGTACATGCGGCGGATACCATCGCGAATGATCACAGCAAGCTCGTAGGCGTAGGCGGGGTCGTAGCACTGGCAGGTGGGAACCACGCTGAATAACACGTGCGTATGTCCGTCCTGGTGCTGCAAGCCTTCGCCCAATAGCGTCGTCCGGCCAGCGGTGCCGCCCATCATGAAGCCCTTGCCGCGCGAATCCGCAAAGGCCCAAACCTGATCGCCCACGCGCTGATAACCAAACATCGAATAGTAGATGTAGAAGGGAATCATCGGCGTGTTCAGGTTGGCGTAGGCTGTGCCGGCGGCGGTGAAGCTCGCCATGGATCCCGCTTCGGTAATGCCTTCTTCCAGGATCTGCCCGTCTTTGGATTCCTTGTAGTAAAGGAACATGTCGCTATCGACGGGCTTATACAACTGGCCCTGGCTCGCGTAGATACCCACTTGCCGGAACAAGGACTCCATACCGAAGGTGCGTGCTTCGTCCGGCACAATCGGCACGACGTACTTGGCCACCGACTTTTCTTTGAGCAAGCTCTTCAGAATGGCAACAAAGGCCGCGGTGGTGGAAGCCGGACGCCCACCGGAGCCATCCATGGATTCGCTAAAGGATTCCATGGGCGGAGCTTCCAGAGTCCAGTTACCCTCGTTGCGGGAAGGCACATAGCCCCCCAAGGCAGCGCGGCGCTCGTGCAGGTACTTCATTTCCGACGAGTCGGCTTCTGGCTTGTAGAACGTTGCCGTCATGGCGGCTTCCGCGGAAATCGGAATGTTGAAGCGGCGGCGAACGTATTCCAGTTCGTTCTCCGTCAGCTTCTTCTGGTTGTGAGCAACGTTGCGCCCTTCGCCGGCTTCGCCCAGCCCATAACCCTTAATGGTCTTCATGAGCAGCACCGTGGGCCCGCCCTTGTGTTCGTAGGCGGCCTTCATGGCGTTGTACACCTTTACGGGGTCGTGGCCACCGCGCTTCAGCGCCATAATTTCTTCGTCGCTCCAGCCTTCAATGAGGGCGAGCGTTTCGGGATAGCGGCCGAAGAATTCCTTGCGAATGTACGCGGCGCCACGCACCTTGAAGCTTTGGTATTCGCCATCCACGCACTCATTCATTAGCTGAATGAGCTTGCCGGTTTTGTCCTTGGCAAAGAGGGTGTCCCAATTGGAGCCCCAAATGCACTTGATGACGTTCCATCCCGCGCCGCGGAAGGCGCCTTCCAGTTCCTGAATGATGCTGCCGTTGCCGCGTACCGGTCCATCCAGCCGTTGCAGGTTGCAATTAATCAGGAAAATAAGGTTGTCGAGCTTTTCGCGCGAAGCCAGCGTTAGTGCACCCAAGCTTTCCGGCTCGTCCGTTTCGCCATCGCCGCCGATCATGATTACCTTGCGATCGGTTACGGGAATCAGGCCGCGGTTTTCTAAGTAGCGCAGAAAACGGGCATGGTAGATGCTGTTGATGGGGCCTAGGCCCATCGAAACGGTAGGGAATTGCCAGAAGTCTGGCATCAGCCAGGGGTGAGGATAGCTCGACAGGCCCGGATGGTCGCGCAGTTCGTGGCGGAAGTTTTTGAGGTGCTCCTCTTGAAGGCGGCCTTCGAGGAAGGCGCGGGCATAGACGCCAGGGGAGGCGTGACCTTGGTAATAAACGAAATCGCCCGGCTGGCGGGAGCCGTCGGCCGCCGTGATAGAGCCGCGGAAGAAATGATTAAAGCCCACTTCTGAAATCGTGGCCAGCGAAGCAAAGGTCGAAATATGGCCGCCGATATTCGGGTCGTACTTGTTGGCGCGGGCGACCATCGCCATGGCATTCCAGCGCACCAAGGCCTTCAGGCGGCGTTCGATTTCCAGATCGCCGGGATAGGGCACCTCGTCCCAAGCCGGGATGCTGTTGATGTAGGGAGTGTTCAATCGCAGCGATGCAGTAACGCCCATCTGCGCGGCGCGGGCAAGCAACTGCTCCAGCAGTTCGCTGGCGCGTTGCGCCCCCGCTTCATCAATGACCTGGTCGAGGGCCTCGAGCCATTCCGACGTCTCCTGTGCGTAGACGTCAACGGGTTTTTCGGATTTGGTGGTAATCATTGCGGAGAGGTATCTCCCTTTTAATGTATCGCGATGGCGCAGGACCTGGGCCGAAGAATTGTCCAGAGAAGCAGACCAAAACTCGTGTTATATTGCTAGATGGTGAATGCGGGGCCGCACGTCACGCGTGCGGCCTTTTCCACGTCCATCATTGAATCCCCAAAGGTTCCCCCAAAGGAAACGAAAATGCCGAAACTGAAAACCCACAAGGGCGCGGCGAAGCGCTTCAAAAAGACCGGTTCGGGCAAATTTGCCCGCCGGATGGCCATGGGCCGGCACATGTTTGCCTCCAAGTCCAATGCCAACAAGCGGCGCTTAGGCCAGGATGCAAGCGTGTCGACGGCCAACCACGACGCCGTTGCCGAAATGCTGCCCTACGCATAAGCGGCCCGGGGATTGAAAAATCCTCGATTTTTAGTATTTGGTGCGAACGGGCTCCTGCACGTGCCCGCCAGCCCAGAACCAGACGAACAAAGTAATAAAGGAGAACAAACGTGCCTAGAGTAAAACGCGGTACTGGCAGAAGAGATTACCGCCACAAAACACTGAAGCTGGCCGAAGGCTACTTCCTTAATAAGTCGAAACTGAACCGTGCGGCGCAGGAAGCCGTCGAAAAGGCCCTCGCCTACGCCTATGTAGGCCGCCGCCGCAAGAAGCGTGATTTCCGCAACATGTGGATTGTGCGCATCAATGCCGCCGCCAAGGCCAACGGCATCAGCTATTCGCGTTTCATGGATGGCCTAAAGAAGGCTGGCATCGACCTGAACCGTAAGGTGCTGGCCGATATCGCCGCTGCCGACGCGACGGGTTTTGCCGCGCTGGTGGAAAAAGCCAAGGCCGCTCTGCCCAAAAAGCCCGTTGCCGCCTAGTAGAATTCGGGAATGAGCGAAGAACTATTCCCCGAGCAGGAAAGCGAACTGCTGGCCCAACTGGAAGAGCGTGTGGTGAAGGCGCTTGAAGCCGTCGCCGTCATGAAGAAGGAAAACCAGCAGTTGCGCAAAGATGTGGAGCGGCTGGAAGCCGAACTCAGCGCGCAAAAGTCAAAGAGCAAACAAGCCGCCAGCAGGATCTCAAAGTTGCTGGAACAAATGGAAGTTTCCGGCGAATAGCGTTAAGCTCGAAGGCATGGCGCATACGGTTCCGGTGACAATCTACGGGCAACAACTTTCCGTGGCCACGGAAGAAAGCCGGGAAACGGTGGAGGCTGTGGCGGCCAAAGTAGATAGCCTGATGCGCATGATTGCCGTCCGGGGCGTGGCTGACACCACCAAGGTTGCCGTGCTGGCCTCGCTTCACTTAGCAGACCACCTTCTGCGGCTCGAAGCGCGTGTGAACGAACTCGAGGCGCAGGTGGAGAGCCAAGCCGAGAAAACCAAGGCGAAAACTCCCCAAAAAGAGCGGCTCTCGAACCTGCTCAGCCTCCTAGACCAGGAACTCGAAGATAAAGGATAAAATAGCGGCCAGTGCGCCGCTATTTTCTTTTGTCTCTCCTGCCGCTGCTTCTCTCGGCGCAGAATTTTTCCCAACAGGTAGAACACGGCGAAATTGATTCCGGTGGTGTAAAAATTCACTTCGCAGCATACGGACCCAAAACCGGCCCCGCCGTCGTCATGGTGCACGGCTTTCCGGACTTCTGGTACACCTGGCGCGACCAGATGAAGGCGCTCGGAGAAGCTGGCTACCGAGTTTACGCGATGGACCTGCGCGGCTATAATCTGAGTGGACAACCGGAGAAGCCCGAAGATTACGCCATGCCCAAGTTGGTGGGCGACGTGGTGCGCATGATCCAAGCCACCGGCCAGCCGAAAGTGGTTTTGGTGGGCCACGATTGGGGCGGTGCCATCTGCTGGCAAGTAGCCTTTGCCGTGCCCGCGCTGCTTGACCGATTGATCATTCTCAACTTGCCGCACCCGCGCGGACTCGGGCGCGAATTAGCCAACAACCCCGAGCAGCAAAAAAACAGCGCCTACGCGCGCCAATTCCAGGAGCCTGATTCCCACCTTCGCCTAAGCGCCGAGGGCCTGGCCGCGTGGGTGAAAGAGCCGGAGGCGCGCGCGCTTTACGTCGAAGCCTTCCGCCGCTCCAGCTTGCGCGGCATGATGGCCTACTATCAGGTGAACTATCCACGGCCACCCTATGCGCAGCCGCAGGGCGAGGTGAGCGTGTTGAAGGTTCCCGTCCTGTTGGTGCATGGCCTCGAAGACAAAGCCCTGCTGGCCGGTGCGCTCAACGGAACTTGGGAGTGGGTGGAAGACTTAACGTTGGTAACCATTCCGCGGGCGGGGCATTTTGTGCAACGCGACGCGGCGGCCAAAGTTTCCGAGACAATGAAGATGTGGTTAAGGAGAGCGCAATGAAGATGTATCTGCTGGTGCTGCTGGCCGCAACGGCGGTTTGGGCAGCCGATCCGAAACCGGCTTCCGCCCGCGGGGCCAACGACAAAATGGAAATTCTGGCCACGGTGTACCCGGGCAAGGAACTGGTGAAGCAATTGCTGGGCGACGATCTGCAGGGCTTCATCTATGTTGTGGAAGTAACTCTAAAGCCGCGCGGCACCGAGCCGATTGGCCTGGACCGCGACCACTTCGAGCTCTTGATGACGGACGACGGCCAGAAGACCCGCCCCTTCGCCCCGGCGCAATTAACGGGTAACACGGCGCTGGTGATTAAGTCCGTACCTGGGCCCACGTCCGGCATCATGGGCCAAAACAATGGTCCGGCATGGGGCGGCATTGGTGGCCCTCCGGTAATGCTCCCGGGGCAGGGCGCCCAAATCGGCAGCACGACGGCGAATGTGGACGCGGCCTCGGCGGAAGTCAAAGAGGGCAGTCCGGGTAAGGAAAACCCATTACAAAAGGTACTCGAGGCAAAAGAACTGCCCCAAACCAAGCTCGAAACCGAACCCGTGAAAGGCTTGCTCTATTTTCCCGTAGACGGCAAGCACAAACCGAAGAACATCATGTTGCTCTATCGGGGCCTCGGAGGGCGCATTGATATTGAGTTCCGGGAAAAGAAAAAGTAAGTGCGGGTCGAAGATCTGGATACGCCGGCGCTCGTAGTTGATTTGGACCGCCTGGAAGCCAACCTCGAGCGTATGGCGCAGTATGCTCGCGCCCATGGCCTGCGCCTGCGGCCGCACACGAAAACGCACAAAGCGCCATGGATCGGGCAGCGGCAGTTGGACCTGGGGGCCGTCGGCTTGACGGTGGCGAAATCCACGGAAGCTGAAGTGATGCTTGCCGCGGGGCCCAAGGATTTGCTGGTGGCCTACCCGGTGGTGGGCGCACCCAAGTTGGAGCGATTGCGGCCGATCGCCGAGCAACTGGACTTAACCATTGCGCTCGATTCGTTGGAGGCCGCGGAGGCCATCAGTCGCGCCGGTTTGCGGGTGCGCGTCCTGGTGGAAATGGACGTGGGCTTAGGGCGTGTCGGCGTGCGGCCTGAGGACGTTGAGAGCTTGGTGCGGGCCGTGGAGGCGCTGCCAGGCATTACCTGGGGCGGACTTGCCTTTTACCCGGGCCACATCAAGCAAGGCGGCGAAGCGGGGCGCAAAGCCATTGCGGCGCTTAGCGAATTAGTAGGCGGTACAGTGGAAAGCCTGCGCCGTGCGGGGCTTGAACCGCGGGTGGTCAGCGGCGGCTCTACGCCCACCTGGAACCACTCCCACGAGATTGCCGGCATGAACGAAATGCGCCCCGGCACTTACGTATTCAACGACCGCAACAGCGTCCAATGCGGTTCTTGTGCGCCGGAAGATTGCGCAGCCCATATGTTGGTGACGGTGGTTTCTACCGCACGCGAGGGCACCATAATTATCGACGCGGGCTCCAAGACCTTTTCGAGTGACCGCTACGAGGACGAGTGTGGCGTTAGCTTTGGCGCCATCGCCGGCGCGCCGGGAGCCCATTTTTACAAGATGAACGAAGAGCACGGCTTTGTGGACACCACAGCGTGCGAGCGAAAGTTCCGGGTGGGCGAGAAGCTGCTGGTGCTGATGAACCACGTCTGTGTGGCCATGAACCTTGCGGAAAGAGTTCATGGGTACCGGGGCGGTAGAGTGGAAAAAGAGTGGGCCGTGGTTGCGCGGGGCAAGCTGCAGTAATCTTAGCCAGCGTCACTCTTACGCAGCGTCGCAGGACAAAATCAAAAAACCGGATTCCACATGCGTGGGCGTGATGCGATTCCACACCACCCGGGCGCGTCCCGACGAACCGGGTAAGGCAAATTCGCATTCCTGGCCGGAACGCAGTTGGTTGTTGTCATGTACCACGCGGAAGCCGGAAGCGGAAATATCCAGCAGTCTACCCTCGAAGCTTTGGGGCGCTTCTTCGGGTTGGCGTAGCGTTACGGAACCAGCCGCACGGTAGCGCACCGCTTGGCGCCGCTCGTGGGCGGGCAGGGTTTCGCCTCTCTGCACTCCGGATTTTTCCACGAAGAATCTGCTGGGCTTGGCAACGCTCATGCGTATCTCCTAGCCCTCGGCGCGGGGGCAGCCATGGCCGCCAGCAAACCGTAACTGCGCATCTTGCGTGAAAGGGTCGAGCGGCTCATGCCCAAGGAATCCGCTGCGCGTTGGCGAACGCCACCCGCATCCTGCAAGGCGCGCGTAATCAGCACCGGTTCCAATCCGCGCAAACCCTCTTCCGGGCGCGTCGATTGGGGCCGGGGCAAAAAGAGCAAATCGTCGGCGTGCAGCAGCGGCCCTTTGGAAAGCAAGGCGGAGCGCAAAACCGTGTTGCGCAGTTCCCGCACATTGCCTGGCCAGCTGTAGGAATAAAGCGCTGTCAGCGCGTCGGCGGCAAAGCGTAGTTCCGGGTTTTGCTGCGCCAGGAAGTAATTGGCCAGCGCCGTAATTTCTTCCGCGCGTTCCCGCAAGGTGGGGATCCGCAAGGGAACCAACATCAAACGATGGTAGAGATCCGCCCGAAAACGGCCTTCGGCCACGGCCTCGGTTAAGTCGTGATTCGTGGCGGCGATAATCCGCACGTTCACTTTCGTCTGCTTCACGGAGCCGAGGCGATAAAACTGCCCGGTGTCCAAAAAGCGCAACAACTTGGCTTGCAATCGCAAGTCGAGCTCGCCAATTTCGTCCAAGAATAAAGAGCCTTCGTGTGCGGCTTCCAACAATCCCGGCTTGGCGGAGTAGGCGCCCGAAAAGGCGCCACGCTCGTGGCCAAAAAGTTCGCTCTCCACCAATTCGTTCGGCAATGCCGCGCAGGACAGATCGACAAAAGCCTGCTCCTTGCGCGATGAATAGTGGTGCAACGCGCGGGCGACGATTTCTTTGCCGGTGCCGGATTCGCCCCAAAGCAGAACCGTAGCCCCAGAAGTGGCCGTGCGGCGTACCTGGGCAAAAAGCTCGCGCATCGTCGACGACGCTAGAATGGCTTCCACGCCGAGGAACTGCAATTTTTCCACGTTGGGCAAAGGACTCATAGGCCGCAAAACATCGCTACCTGATCTTACGGATATTTGGGGAAAACTCCGACTCGGCAAACACCTGAGGCCAGCTAAGGAAAGACCCTAGCACTGAGCCGCGACCTTTTGTCTGCTGTGGAAAAAAGGCTCTTCTTTCCTTCAATTTATGGATTTTTGGAAAAAAACTAAAGGTCTATAGCCGCCAAGCCGATCGATGGATGACAGCGATCTACGTCCCGGATCCCTATCCATGAATCTACTGAGTCTCCCTGCTCGCTTCTACGTCCTGCTGGTCAGCCTGATCGGAACCGTAGTGCTTGCTACGTACCTACTGGAGTGGGAATCGGCAGACTTAGTGCGATTTGCCTGCTTTTTGCTGGTGGCGGCGCTCGCGGCGGGCTTGCGCGTGGGGGCTGCGAACCCGGCCGGCGGGGTAATGCCCGTCAACATTCTCTTTGTGCTGATTGGAATCCTGGAGCTTAGTCTCCCGGAAACGCTCGTCATTGGCACCGTCACCACCGTACTCCAAAGCTGGCAGGTTTTGAAACGCCCGGTGCGCGGCTTCTTAACCTATTTCAATGCCGCCAATGTGGCAACGGCCACCTGGATTGCCTATTACGTCTTTGGCCACCCAGCCCTCGATAACGATTTTGTAGACATGCCGCTGCGCATTGTCGCGGCGTCGAGCTCGTTCTATATCTTCAATACCTTCCCGGTGGCGGCGGTGATGAGTTTGACGGAGCATAAGAGCCTGCGGCAGGTCTGGCGGGAGCGCTACGTTTGGAGCTTGAATTTTTATGTTGTGGGCACCTGCGCGGCAGGGCTCTTCACTTTTGCCAGCCGTTACTTGGAGTGGGGCTACTCCATGCTGGCCCTTTTCTTCCTCTACTTGGTTTACAAAGTCTATTCCATGCATTTGGCCCGCATTGACAAGGAAATGCACCATGCCGAGCAAATGGCCGCCCTTCACTTGCGTACGATTGAAGCCCTAGCGCTAGCCATTGAAAGCAAGGACGAAACCACGCACGAGCACCTGCAGCGTGTCCAGGTTTACGCCCTAGAACTAGGGCGGGATTTGGGAATGAGCGAGGAGGAACTGGAAGCCCTCCGCGCCGCGGCAATCCTGCACGACATCGGCAAGCTGGCAGTGCCGGAGCACATCATCTCGAAGCCCGGCCGCTTGACGCCCGAAGAGTTCGAAAAGATGAAGATCCATCCGATTGTGGGTGCGGAGATCCTGGAGCACGTGCAATTCCCCTATGAGGTGGCGCCGATTGTGGTGGCGCACCACGAAAAATGGGACGGCAGCGGCTATCCGTTCGGGAAGAAAGAAGAGCAGATCCCCTTAGGGGCGCGCATTTTGAGCGCAGTGGATTGCCTGGACGCCTTGGCCAGCGATCGCCAGTACCGCAAAGCCCTACCGCTTGACGAGGCCATGGCCGTGGTCGAGCGCGAGAGTGGCAAGAGCTTCGACCCCCGCGTGGTGGATGCCTTGAAGAAGCGCTATCGCGAACTTGAGGATATGGCGAAGGAAGCCATTCGCCGCGCCGTCCCCGCCCGGCGGCTGTCGAAGGAAGTACGCATTGAAGCAGGTCTGGCCCCGGCGGCGGGCTTCGAACAAACCAAGAAGATCGTAAAACCGGTTTTAACGGGCGACCCCGGCGACTTCATCCATTCCATTGCCTCGGCCCGTGAAGAAGTGCAGCAATTGTTTGAAATTACGCAGGATGTGGGCAAGACCTTGAGCTTGGACGAAATGCTCAGCGTTCTCGCCCTGCGCATCAAAAAGCTGGTGGCCTACGATGCGCTTGCCGTCTATATGAAGTACGGCGACGTGCTGCGCGCAGCCTATGTGAGCGGCGACAACGACAAGCTCTTCCGCTCGCTGGAAATCCCCATGGGCCAAGGCTTGAGCGGCTGGGTGGCGGAAAATCTCAAACCCATTGTCAACGGGAACCCGAGTGTGGAGCCGGGCTATTTGAACGACCCGACTGTGTTCAGCACCCTGCGCAGCGCCCTCGCGGTGCCGCTTGAAGGCAAAGAAGGGGTTGTGGGTGTGCTCGCGCTTTACCACGGCGAGAAGGATGCCTTCTCGCGCGATAATTTACGAGTTCTGTTGGCCATTGCCAGCAAGGTAGGCATGACGGTGGACCATCTGCTGCGCTTGAGTGTGGCGGAAAGCTCGGCCACCACGGACTTCCTCACAGAACTTCCCAATGCCCGCAGCTTGTTCGTGCATTTGGATAGTGAGCTGGCGCGCTGCGCCCGCAACCGCCAAAGCCTGACGCTGTTTGTGACGGACCTCGATGGTTTTAAGGCGGTGAACGACCGCTTTGGGCACTTGGAAGGCAATCGCCTATTGAAGGCCGTGGCGCAAACCTTGAAAGCAAACTGCCGGGAATACGATTACGTGGCGCGCATGGGCGGCGATGAATTTGTAATGGTCTTGCCGGGCTTGAAGCGCGAGGACATGGTGTCGCGCATTGAACGCATTTCCCACATGGTGGAAGAAGCCGCGCACCATACCATCGGCGAACGCGTGATTGGCATCAGCATCGGCGCCGTGCATGCGCCAGAGGATGGGCGCGACGCCGAAGCGTTGCTGGCCGAGGCCGACAAGCGGATGTACCGCATGAAGGAAGAACGCAAAGAAGCTCGCCGCCAGAGCCAATTGCAGGATTTTGCCCGCCGCGATTTCAGTTGGCGATCAACGGCTCCGCAAACCACCGCGCTGCCGGACCCCAAGCCGATTGTTTATTTGGACCGCTGAGTTTATTTGGACCACTAACCCTTTTCCGCCGCTCAGCTCTTCTTCTCTTCTTCCGCCGTTTCTTCCACCAGCTTTTCGACGTTCACGGTAAAGATGGCGCTCTTGCCCAGGCGGTCGCTTTGGAAAAAAATCCGTTTGCTGTCGGCGGAAAACTGGGGCGACACTTGCGCCGGGTCCGTTGCTTTGTGCTCGCAAAGGGCCAGCTCGCGGCGCGTCACGCGCAGCATGAGCAGGACGTATGGTTGCGCCTTCGATGCCGAGGCACCCAGGAAAACGCTCGAATCTCCGTTGCGGTGGAAGCTCGCGAATTGGCTGGTCTTGCCCACCAAAGTTTCTTTGCCCGTGGCTAATGAGTACTCGTGCAAGGAATTGGCAATGCCGCGGCCCTGGTTGGTGCGCAGAAAAATAATGCTTTGGCCATCGGGGTTCCAATAGGCGGAAGCCAGGGTGCCGGGTAAAGTAAGCGCTTGGGGACGCGGGGCGGCTGTTGGTTGCAAGAGGTGAAGCCCTCCCGTAGCATCCTGCCAGAAAACGCTGCCGCTCTTCCCGATCTGCGGATGGACACTTGCGGGATCGCTTTCGGCCAGCGTGCGCACCGCGGCCTTGCCCGCGAGCTTCAGATTTAGGCTCTGGAGCTTTGGCCCTTCAAAGAAAACTAAGCTTGCGCCGTTGTCGGCCAGCGAAAAGCCCCGTTCCCAAGTCTCCGGCGTTGTTGCGCGATACAGCTCGCGAGGCCGCCCGAGGCCGCCGGTGGCCGTTGTGTAAAGGCGTTCTTCGCTCGCAAAGTAGAGCGTCCGGTCATCGGGCGAAAGGGCGAAGGCGCGCGGATGCACCGACGGGCTGTTGGTAAGTGGCTTCAGCAAACCGCCTTTTAGGTCGATGCGGACAATCTGCGTGCCTTGCGGCCCCGCTAGGGAATAAACTACAAATCCTTGGCGGCGGGCAGCCGCGCGGTGGTAGGCATTGGGAAGGGAAGCCGCTTGCTCAGGATCGGAAAGGCACAGCACCTCTACGTCCGTGCTGTTGTCAATGAAGCGGCGGATGGGGGAAAGCCGGGACGGGCTTTGCGCCCAGAGTTGCCCAAGGGGGAAGGCGAGGGAAAATGTGCGGCGCGAGAGGGGCAAACGGGTTACCGGGTCTTCCTTTCTACAGGATAGGATGCTGGGCTGCCCCTTTCCGGTACATCATGATAGTCTGAGGTGATTTATGATTTCAGATTTCAGAATGCGCGGGGTTTTCCCCATTCTGCTCACCCCTTTTGATGAAGAGGGCCGCCTGGACCTGGCCAGCCAATTGCACCTCGTGGATCATTTGCTGGAACATGGAGCGCACGGATTGGGGCTGTTCGGCAACGCCAGCGAAGGCTATGCGCTAGAGGCGGCCGAACGGGTGGAATTGATGCGCGCCATTGCCCGGCACGTGGATGGGCGAGTACCCCTAATTGCTTCCAGCGGCGCCACGGGCACTTACGCGGCGGTTGAACTCTCCAAGCAAATGGCCGGCCTTGGCGCGGCGGCTTTGATGGTGTTGCCGCCTTACTTTTTGAAAACCGATGGCGACGGCCTGCTTTATTACTTCAGCGCCATTTCCGACGGCGCGCGCACGCCCATCATGGTGCAGGACGCGCCTTTGCTGACGCAGGTGGCCATGCCGCCGGCCCTGTTGGGACGCATGGCCAAAGAAATTGAATTTGTCACGATGGCGAAGGTGGAAGCCCCGCCTACGGCTCCGAAGGTGACGAAAACGCTCGCGGCAGCGGGCGGCCAGTTAACCGTCTTCGGCGGCCTGAACGCGCAGTTTTGGATCGAAGAGTACCAACGCGGGGCGCAGGGCACTATGCCCGGCAGCGATTGCATCGGCCCGCTGGTCAAGATTTGGAACGCGCTCGAGGCGGGCGAGCGGGAGGCGGCCTGGAGCGAATTCACCCGCATTCTGCCCTTGTTGCGTTTTGAACTGCAGCCGGGTTTGGGTGTAGGCGCCATGAAGCGGAATTTGGTGGCGGCGGGCGTAATCAAAGCGGCTACCGTGCGCCACCCCACGGCCGAATTGGACGAAGAAGGCGTGGCGGAGTTAGCCGCATTGCGAGCGAGGCTCTAAGTGCATATCCGCTGGACCATTGCCACGCTGCTCTTCCTGTCCGTGGTGGTGAACTACCTGGACCGGCAGTGCCTGAGCGTGCTGGCTCCGGTGATCACCAAAGAGCTCGGTCTCTCGCAGTTGGAGTATTCGCGCGTCCTAAATGCGTTTCTCTTGGCCTACACGGCCATGTATCTCGGCAGCGGCTTTCTGGTGGACCGTTGGGGCACGCGCAAGAGCCTGGGTGTCTTCATGGCCTGGTGGAGCGTATCGAACATGCTCCATGCCTTTGCGTCCAATGTCTGGAGCCTTGGTGCGTTTCGTTTCCTGCTGGGGCTGGGCGAGCCGGGCAATTTCATGGCCGCCTTCCGGGCCATCAGCGAGTGCTACGAAAAACAGCACCGCGCTTTTGTGAATGGCTTGCTAAATGCCGGGGCGAGTATTGGCGCAATGTTGGCGCCGGTGGCGGTGACGTGGCTCTATCTGCGCTTCAGTTGGCGCGGGGCCTTTGTCATTTGTGGGGTCCTGGGGCTTTTGTGGCTCATTCCCTGGTTGCGCGTCTACCGGCCTTTGCTCGAGCGGCAGGCCAGCGGACTGACCGACGGCCGCAATTGGAAGCAATATCTGCGCGTGAAGCAAACCTGGGGCCTGTTCGGCGCCCGTTTGCTCAGCGACCCCGTCTGGTGGTTCTACCTCTTTTGGCTGCCGAAGTATCTGGTAGAGCAGCGTGGATTTACGGTCCAGCAAATGGCTCTCGTGGCTTGGATGCCCTATTTGACGGCTGATTTGGGGGCGATGGGCGGCGGCTGGTTAAGCGGCAAACTGGTAAGCCGCGGCTGGGATGTAGTGGCAGCGCGGCGGGCCGTGATGGTGCCGGCGTCGCTTGTTATGCCCCTCAGTGCGCTGGTGGGCTTCACCCCTTCAAGCGTGGTTGCCGTGGGAATCATCTGCCTAGTCACCTTCGCCCACATGGCCTGGAAAACCAACCTTGCCACGGTGACGAACGATATCTATCCCGCGGCCGTAGTGGGCCGCATGAGCGGCATCTTCGCCTTCGGCAACGGGCTGGGCGGAATGCTGTTTACGGAACTGACGGGGCAGGTGGTGGGCACGGTCGGCTATGCGTGGATCTTTGTCGCCATGGGTGTGCTGCACCCGTTGGGGCTATTGATTTTTCGCGCGTTGGTGAAGGGCGGATTTGGCGATGGTGGGCTTGGCGTTACCAATGCGGGGCGCGCTGAGGGCTGCGCGTAAGCTTTGCTCGGCGCGCAGAATGTGGTTTTCCACGGCAGCTTCCAAGCGCGGAGCGGAGCGGGCGCGCAAAGCCTCTACAATGGCCTGATGCTCGCGGGCTTCCTGCTCCAAACGCGGCTTCAATTGGGCGATCTGCCGGCCCTCTTGCGCGTGAATACGGGCAATTTGGATGTGCGCGTGCAAGCTCTCGTAAATGTTCAACAGACTTTGGCTGGCGGCCGTCTCGATCAGTTTGCGGTGAAAGGTCAGGTTGTGGGTTTCGTGCGCCTGCAGGTCGGCTTCCTGGCGCACGGGCTTGGCCATCAGGGCCAGCAAATGGTCAAACTCGGCAAGGTCTTCGTCCGTCACGCGGGTGACGGCGCGGCGTGCCGCCAGCTTTTCGAGGACTACGCGAATCTCGAAAGTTTCCGTCACGGTTTCGGGCGTCATGGAGGCAACGTAGGTGCCCGAGCGCGGATGGATCTCAATCAGTCCTTCGACGGCCAGCTGGTTCAGGGCATGGCGTACGGGCGTAAGGCTTACGCCCAATTGCTTGGCCAGTGAATCGCCGAGGAGACGTTCTCCGGGGGAAAATGCGCGGTTCAAGATGGCCGCGCGAAGCGAATCGTAAACCTCGTCGGTGGCGCGTTTTCTCTTCACCGGAGCAAGCGGCATGCGGTCAGCTTACCAAATATCTGAAATAATTTGTCATTCGGAGAAGATTATGGAAGCAAAACAGGCAGCAACTGACGTAACGATCCGGCGCGTCAAGGCCCACCCGGTGGCCCTGGAGCGGGACGGGTCCGCCGTGGGAAGCGCGGGCAGCCCGCACGCACTCGCCGGAGAAGCGGTCTACGCCTGGAGCGAGCATTACCCCGCCCTCTACAGCCGGCGTTTTGAGACCTGCCTGGTGGAAGTTGAGCTTAGCGATGGCCGCATTGGCTGGGGCGAAGCCCAGGCTCCGCTGGCGCCCGGGGTTCCCGCCGAAATTGTCCGCAGCCTATTGGCGCCCGTGCTGGTGGGGGAAGCTTTTGCCCCTACTCCCGCTCGCATTGCGGAACTTTGGGAGCGCATGTACGCCACCATGCGCGTACGCGGCCAAACGGGCGGCTTCATGCTGGACGCAATGGCCGGCGTGGACCTTGCCCTTTGGACCTTTGTGCCCGATGTGCCCGAAACGCGGGTGCGCGAGAGAGTTCCGGCCTATGTCAGCGGTGTGCCGGGGGCGAGCGTAGAGGAACGCGTGGAGTTTGCCCGCGCGTGGTTTGAGCAGGGTTTCGGCCTCTTCAAGTTGTACTTTGAAAGCGATTGGGACCTGCTGCTCAAAACGCACGATGCCATCCGCACGGCCCTGCCCGGCGCGCAGGTGGCCGTGGATGCCTTGTGGCATTTGCCCGCAGGAAGGGAGTTGGATTGCGCCAAAGACTTGGCGGCGCGCGAAGCGGCGTGGCTTGAGTGTCCACTGGTGCCGGAGGATGTGGAGGGGCATGTCCGCCTGGTGGAAGCCAGTGGCGTACGGCTGGCCATTGGCGAAAGCTACCGGACTCGTTGGGAAGCCCGGCCCTTCCTCGAACGCGGCATTGTCAGCGTTTGGCAGCCCGACCTGGGCCGCAGTGGCTTAACCGAAACGCTGGTGCTGGCCGAAATGGCCGCCGCCCACGGAGCGGTAATTGTGCCGCACGTTTCCATCGCGATGCCACCGCAACTCAACGCCGCTTTCCGCGCCGCCCGCATGATTCCCAATTGCCCCTGGCTCGAGTTCAACCCAAAGGTAGTCGAAATGGCGAACCGCTTCGCCACGAAGCCCGCCGAACTAAGCCAAGGAATGTTCTTGCAAGAATTGGGCGACCTCAACGAGGTGGCCAAGCGCGCTTACTCGGCAGCCACGGTTGCGTGACCATACTGGTAGTGCGCCTTGAGGACGTCCTGGCCCCAGTCGCCGGCGTAATCGCGCCAAACAGAGTGGATGTGGTTGGCGCCGTTTTGCGTGTTGTCGTATTCAATGAGGAAGTCTGGGCCGGCGATGCGGTAGTAGTGCGGACCGCCACGTTCCAGCACGCCCGCCCAGGCAAAGTAAAGGTTTTTCGCCGCTTTGGCGTAGCGGGCCTTCCGTTCCGCGGCTAGTTCTGCCGGGAAGTTGTCGGCATACTCTTCCACCAGTGCTTTCAGCAGATCCATTTGCTTGGGCGAAAGCTTGGCCGTTGCCAGACCGTTGGGTTGGCCTTTGAGGGCGGCAACCCGGTCGGCGGAAGTGAGAATGTCATTATAGGCTTTCGCATCAACGATGGCCGTCTTCTGTTGCTCCGGGCTAAGGCTGGCGAAGAAATCGCGCGCCAGGTCTTCTTCGCGTGCCAACACTCGCAGCCCTTTGCGGGGTCCTTCGCGCACTTCCGCTGGGTTGGTGCCAAAGAAGCTGGGGCTAAAGTGCACTTTGCCTTTCACCACCGTGAAATGGAGGCTAATGTGGTGGCCTTCAATGCGGTAACCCCAGGTGCCGGATTCCGAAGGCGTACCAAAAATTGAAATGAAGTACTTGTCGGAGTTGCGTCGGCCGGTGGTGTCGCCTTCTTGTATCCGCAGGATGTCGTCCAGGCTCATGATGCTCGAAACCTTGATGGCGCCCTGCTGGCTCAGGCCAGAGCTAATTAGAGCATGGGCCAGGTGGCGTTGGGGGGCGTTCAACGTCATAAAGCCAACACCCTTGCGCGGGCGGCCGTAGCGCTTGGCAACGTCCTCGGCGGGAATGAAATGGAAAAAGAAGCGCTCTTCGTCTTCAAAACGGAAAGTGGCCTGGGCGCGCTGCTCGTCGTTTAGGGACGCGAGAAAGGCATTGGCGGC
>JANRIK010000026.1:0-99250 GCA_033765085.1 Bryobacter sp.
GGGATGGATACTCCCCAGCGTGTTCCATCACCATCCTCACCGCCCGTTCCCTCACTTCAGGTGAATAGGCTCTCGTCTTCTCTTTCGTCATGGCTCCACCTTCTCATGTGTTGGAGCCTCCGGGAAAGCCGGGGCGGTTCATAGCCTACATTGCAATTGACGAAGGAATGACCATCTATCTGTGGAATGGCAAGCCCGTAGCATATCTCGATTCTGACAAACGAAATGGTGGCTTTAGTGTTTATGGATTCAACGGCAAGCACCTCGGTTGGCTAGTGCAAGGCATTGTGAGGGACCACGAGGGGGATGCGGCTTGCGCAATAAAGGAGCGGATGAAATCCACAGACTTTGAACCATTCAAATCGTTCAAAGAATTTAAGCCGTTTAAGGCGTTCAAAGAGTTTGCACCACCCAGGCCGACTTTTTCCAAGTCTTTCGGCTCGACCACTTGTAGTCTCCTGCTTGCTGAAGGGGCTGAGGATTGATAAAAGTCTAGTGTCTTAGGTTTAGTGGTTCGCGCCCGGCTCACGTGGAGAAATGAAAGGCCCCACCCTTGACTAGAGCAGCCTGCTTTTGATCGATTGCACTGGCAAGTAGCCGTTCGTACATCGCTTCGATTCGTTTTCGCAGCTCGCCCATCTCGCCTTCGATTTCGGTCAACAATGAGGGCAACTCAGATTCGCGCACTACGTCAATTTGAACTGGTACAACCCGGCCCTCCAAGTTGGCCGAATGTTGCAACTGTAGGCGCTGAACCTCTTCCACCTTTGCTGATCCATGCTCGTCAACTACTCGATAGATCGGGCCTTGGAGCACAACGACGGGATAGTTAACCTGTACTTGGATGTTTTTGAGCTTCAAGCCGAATGGCTGCTGGGCGTCCGCCGCCGCGACCGCTGCCAGTTTGGCGAAGGACTTGGAATAGTGCTCCATTGCCTCAGCCTTACAATTGCGCGCTTTCTTCGGCGCGGTGCAGTTGTTGGCCTTCTCGCCAGTTAACGTAAAGCTGCAAAACTGAGTCGCAACCTCTGGCGCTTTGCAGTAGTGGTGCCATTCCTTGAAGGCAAGCAACTCACGAAGGTCCGGGCGAAGTTCGGAATCTGGTTCCTTGCTGAACTTTGGATACCCGCCATACTGGACCCGCCCCGCGTTCAACTCGGGTAGCTGTTGCTGTTGAATGAAGAAGGCGAAAGGTTGCGAATTGTTCTTGCACTCCACCAGCAGAGCCGCCGTCACAGTATCGCGGTTCTCTTCATTCACGAACTGACCTAAGTTCGCGCACACGTCGATTTCGACATTCTTCTTTGGGTCAGATGGGTCGAGGATGAAGCAATTGGGTTCGACGAAGAAGCCTTTGTCAGCCAAGATTCGCGCGACGCGCCCTTCCAGCAGGTAGCCGGACGAATTGATAGCCGTCTGCATCTCTTCAGGCGTGGCGAAGTCTGGCATGTTGGATGCTTTGGGAAGGAGGGGTTTGGAGCCACTCGCCGGATTCGAACCGGCGACCTGCGGTTTACAAAACCGATGCTCTACCAACTGAGCTAGAGTGGCCCGTGCTCTACAAAAAGGATAGCAGGAAAGAAAATTTTCTCGAACCGTTTCAAAAACCGTTTTGAATGTCAGTTTTGCGGCTTCGGTCTACCCAGTCTACCCTTTATTTTCAATCACCTAAAGAGATCCAGCAAGCCCTTGAGCGTTAGATTACAAATCAGGTGCTCTGCCAATTGAGCTACGCCGGCGAGAAGGGCAACTCCTTTATTTTAGTTGATCTTTTCGCTAATTTTTTCCGTGATCTTCACGGATTGCGCCAGGCGGAAGGGGATTTTCGTTTCCACATCCAGTTGCACGGGCTTCCCGCGGCCGATCAGGACCGCGCCCGTACCCGCACCGGCGCCGGTAGCGGCGCCAACGCCGGCCCCTTTGCCACCGCCCGCAATGGCCCCAATCGCGGCGCCAATGGCCGCGCCGATGCCGATCTTGGCGGCGTCGCTCTTCGTCGATTTTTCACCCTCGCGCAGGAAGGGGTCGGTGTTGATGGCGATGTTCTGGCCGTCGCTGGTGCGCAGACGCGTCAGCGCCAGGGAAAGCTGCGAAACCCCCTTCACACGGCCCGCTTTTTGCGCATCCATCACTTTGCCGTCCACGCGTGCGCCGCGTTCGGCAATCACCATGTCGCCCACAACAATGGGCTGGTCCAGCGTCCCGGTAAAGGTGTCGCCCGCGAGATTCTTGTCGGAGCTTAGCGTGCTGTTCAGGCGCACGACAATGGAGGTGCCCTCCGGCAGGGTGACGGTTTCGGGAACCCGCGCCACCGCTTTTGCAGGCTCCGGCTTGAAGACAGGCGATGACCGGACCTCTTCGGCGGCGGGCGGCGGTGCAGGGGTGGGAGAGGAAGAGAAGGGCGGCAGCGTTACCGGCTCCGGCTGCTTTGGTTCGGCGACCGGTTGGGGCGCAGGTTTCACTTCTGGCTTGGCGGCCGGTTGGGGCGCCGGCACGGGCTTCACGGAAACTGGCTTCGGACGCGGCCGCACATTGGGCTTCAACGCGGGCTCAGGTTCCGGCGCGGCAACGGGTTCCTCGCGCAACAAGGGCTCCTCCCGCAACACCGGCGATTCCGCAACGGGAGCGGGCAGCGTTTGCGCCACCTCGGTTGGTGCATTTGGCGCGGGAGCAGGCGAGGGTTGGTTGGAAACCACCAACATCGCCACCGCTCCAGCAACCACGGCGCCAGCGGCAAAGGCCAATAAAAGCTTGGGATTCATGCGTTGTTCCTCCGACAGTAAGTATGATGCACTCTGCGTTGTTGCAGTTTCGCTGCCAATCGCCAAGTTGCCCTGCCTGGGACGGCATAATGGAGAGAGATGTTGTCTTTGGCTAGCGAATTCCGGATCGGCGGCACGGTCATGGCCCCGGCCACCGTACTGGCGCCCATGGCGGGCGTGACGGACACCGTATTCCGCCGTTTGATCCGCAACCAGGGCGGATGCGGCCTGATAATGACGGAGTTCACCAGTTCGCACGGCGTGGTGGCGAGCTTGCGGCGGCGCAAACCCTCCAAAACAGAAAAGCGCTATCTTGTTTTCGAACCCGAAGAGCACCCCATCTCCGCGCAATTATTCGGCGCGGACCCGCAGGTGCTGGCCGATGCGGCACGGCATTGCGAAGACTTGGGTTTCGACTTCATCGACATCAACTTCGGCTGCCCGGTGAAGAAGGTGGTGAATTGCAACGGCGGCTCGGGCTGCCTGCGCGATATGCCGCTGGTGGACCGCTTGTTGAAAGCGGTGCGCAGCGCCATCCGCATTCCCTTAACCATGAAGTTCCGCACCGGTTGGAACGAGCGCGAATTGGTTTACCGCACCATGGGCCAACTGGCCGAAGACAATGGCTTGGCCGCCATCGCACTGCACGGGCGCACGCGCGAACAGGGCTACGCGGGGCGCGCGAATTGGGATTACATTGCCGACCTGAAGACGCGCGTCAAAATTCCCGTCATCGGCAACGGCGATATCGTCACGCCCGAGGACGCGGTGCGTATGTTCCGCCATACACGCTGCGATGCGGTAATGATTGGCCGCGCGGCCAGCTATAACCCCTGGATCTTCCGCCAGATTGCGGAATACGCGGCAACGGGCGCCTACTGGCAGCCTTCCCAGGAAGACCGCTACGCCATTATGCGGACCTACTTCGAGATGCTGGAGGCCACAGATTGGCCCGAAGCCATTGGCAAGATGAAGCAGTTTACGGGCTACTTTACGCACGGGGTGCGCAACGGGTCGCGCTTGCGGGCCGAGATTTATACAAAACAGAACCCCCGCGATGTGCTGGACGCCGTGGAGCGCTTCTTTGAACACGAATTGGGGGCAGTGGCTGCTTGATGAGTGGCGGCTTGAAGAATGGCGGCATGAAGCAAGTGGAGTTGTTTACCGACGGGGCCTGCAGCGGCAACCCTGGACCCGGCGGTTGGGCAGCGATCTTGAAGTTTAACGAACACCGCAAAGAGATTTTCGGCAGCGAAGCAGAGACCACGAACAACCGCATGGAATTGCTGGCAGCCATCGAAGGGCTGCGGCTCTTGAAGGAGCCTTGCGCCGTCACGCTGACCACGGATTCCGAGTACGTCCTGAAGGGCATGACGGAGTGGTTGCCCGGCTGGAAGCGGAACAATTGGAAGACCGCCGCGAAGAAGCCCGTGAAGAACCAGGACTTGTGGCAGGCACTGGATGAGCAAGTAGGGCGGCACCAAGTGAAATGGGTGTGGACCAAAGGGCACGCCGACCATCCGGAAAATAACCGCTGCGATGAGTTGGCCGTAGCGGCAGCGAAGGGGCAGAAGAAGGGCACGTAGTCGGCTCCTCCGGGCCGTGAAAGCTGCCATGCTGGAGGGACGATGCCCAATCCCGTTCCGCAAGTTATACCCGGCCTTCCCCCGGCCAACAATACCTATTCGCAGGCCACGATCCTCGACGGCCTCATCTTCGTCTCCGGCCAACTCGGCATTGATCCGGCAACGGGCCGCTTGGCCGGGCCGGATATGGCCAGCCAGACGCGGCAGGCCCTCGAAAACGTGAAGACCATCCTGGAGCATTGCGGCAGTTCGCTTCCTAAGGTGGCGCGCTGCAATTTGTATCTCGCCGACTATGGCCGTTTGGGCGAAGCCAATGCGGTTTACGCCGAATACTTTCGCGAGCACAAACCCGCGAAAACGGGCGTGGGCGTGAGTGAACTATGGGGTGGGGCCCTGATCGAGATCGAGGTTACGGCCGCGCTTTGAGGCTGGCTTCGCAGCCGGCTTCTTGCGCTTCGCGGCCTTGTCGTTTTTGGTGACGCGCCGGCGGTAAGCCAAACCCAGTGCAGCTTCAAGAATGGCTTTGTTCGCCGCCTTCAGCACAATGTGCGTAATGCCCATGCGGCCCCAACCACCCGCGACGGGCCGAAACACCTCCGGCAATTCTTCGCACAAACCAGCCTGTTCTTCGGGGTCGAGCATGAGGTTGCCAAGGCCCTGTTCGCCGTGCGCCAAGGTGGCAAAAACGCGCCCACCCACCCGGAAATCCGCCACTCCCATGTGCGAGCCTTCTTCGGCCCCCGGAAAGGAGAGCGCACAGCGGCGAAATTGCGCAAGGGTCATGGGGGCAGTTTAGGTCATTGGCTCCAGCTTAGCGCTTGGCGGCTTTCAGCGTTTCGGTGTATTCGGCGTAGGGGCCCTTGAAGTCTTCCACGCGGCCGTGGGCCACGTGCCAAATGCGGGTGGCAGATTCGTCCAGGAGGTCTTCGTCGTGGGTGACGAACAAAACTGTGCCCTCGTACTTCTGGATGGCTGCATTGAGCGCGTTAATGCTTTCCAGGTCAAGGTGGTTCGTGGGTTCGTCGAGCACCAGGATGTTCGGTTTCTGCAGCATCAGCCGGCAGAAGATCAAGCGCGCGGCCTCTCCGCCGCTCAGCGCCTTGGTGGGTTTCGCGGCATCTTCCCCTTGGAAGAGCATCTGGCCCAACAGACCGCGCAATTCGTCGTAGCCGGCCTGCGGATCCCATTGGTGCAGCCATTCCATGCACGTCATGCCGTGCTCAATGGTTTCCGAGTGGTCCTGCGCAAAATAGCCTACGCTCGCCTCGTGCCCCCAAATCACGTTGCCGCCGTCCACTTCAAACTGGTCTTCGCCGTGCGCGGCCAGAATAGGCGCATTCTTCATGAGGGACTTTAGCAATGTCGTCTTCCCCGCCCCGTTGCGGCCCATGATGGCAATCTTTTCGCCACGCTGGACGATGGCTTCAAAATTCTCAATCACCTTCAGGTCGCCGTAGCTCTTCGCAAGCCCCTTAAATTCGAGCGGCGTGCGGCCGCTGGGGCGCTCAATGGGAAAGCGGATGAAGGGGCGCTGGATGTTGCTCTTGGCCAACTGCCCTTGTTGCAGACGTTGCACTTCTTTTTTGCGCGAAGTGGTTTGGGCGCTGCGCGTACCGGCGGCAAAGCGGGCAATGAACTCGTTCAACTGCGCAATTTTCTTCGCGCGCTCGGCGTTGTCGGCTTCGACGCGCGAGCGGATTTGCGTCTTGGCCAGCAGCATATCGTCGTAGCCGCCCGTATAGGTGATGATCGTGTTGTAGTCGATGTCGGCCGTGTGCGTCGAGACGTTGTTCAGAAAGTGGCGGTCGTGCGAGATGGTGATGAGCACGCCTTCAAACTTCTCGAGGTAGTCTTCCAGCCAGTGCACGCTGTCCAAGTCCAAGTGGTTCGTCGGTTCGTCCAGGAAGAGAGCCGTGGGCCGGCCGAACAGCGCCTGCGCCAAAAGCACGCGCACTTTCTGGCCGCCTTGCAACTCGCCCATCTTGCGCTCGTGCAGCTCGGTGCCGATGCCCAAGCCATCAAGCAGAATGGCGGCGTCGGATTCGGCCTCGTAGCCGCCTTCGTCGCCCACAATGCCTTCCAGCTCGCCCAGGCGCATGCCGTCGTCGTCGGTCAGCTCGGCGGGGTCCTTTTCGTACAGCGCATCGCGCTCCGTCAGGGCCTTCCACAGGGGTTCGTTGCCCATGATGACGGTGTCGATCACGCGGTAGCTATCGAAGGCAAATTGGTCCTGGCGCAAAATGCCGATGCGGTCCGGGCGGGTGATCGTGCCTTTGGTAGGCTCCACTTCCCCGGTCAGGATTTTGAGAAAGGTCGACTTGCCCGCGCCGTTCGGACCCGTCAGGCCATAGCGGCGGCCGGGCAGAAACTGCGTCGACACATCTTCAAACAGAATTTTGGCGCCGTAGCGCATGGAAACAGAATTTACTTGAATCACGGCGGAGGGAACATTTAGTTTAGCGCGCCCGATCCTGTATATGCTGGAAGGGTCATGAACCGCCGACTCTTCCTTGCCACCGCCGCTGCGGCCACCACTGCCATCACGACTGCCGCCCCTGCCATTGCCGCGCCCCTAAAGGCTCGCCTCCGCCCCGCCTTGTGCGCCTATTCTTTCCGCAAGGAATTGCAGGCCGGAACCCTGAAGTACACCGACCTGGTGCGCCTTGCCGCCGAAAACGATCTGGACGGGCTGGACCTCACGGTTTACTGGTTTCCGCACACCGAGAATAGCTTCCTCATTCCGCTGAAGCGCGCCGCCTTTGAGGCCGGCATTGAGCTGTACTCCATCTCCATCCGCACCATCCTGACGCAGCCTCCCGGCGAAGGCCGCGAGAAGGCCATTGCCGACATCAAGAAGTGGGTGGATGTGGCAGCAAAGCTGGGCGCGGGGCACATTCGCGTGTTTGGCGGCAATGTTCCCCAGGGCGCCACCGAAGAGCAGGCGGCCAATTGGGTGGCTGAAATTCTGGAGCCCGCCGCCGACTACGCCAGCCGCGCGGGCGTGATTCTGGGACTAGAGAACCACGGCGGCATTACGGACAAGGCCGAAAATATTGTGAAGATCGTCAAGCAGGTGAATAGTCCCTTTGTGGGCATTAACCTTGACACGGCAAACTTCAAAACGCGCATCTACGAGCAGATTGAAATGATTGCGCCGCACGCCGTGAATGTACAGGTGAAGGCGATGGTGAAGGACGAAAACGGCCCCGCCCCGTCCGATTGGGACCGCGTGGCGAAGATGCTTGTTAAGAACCATTACCGCGGCTACTTAGCGCTCGAATACGAAGAAAAGGCCGACGCCCTTACTTCCACGCCGGCCTTGTTTAAGAAGCTAAGGGAAGTGTGCGCGCGGTATAACGCGTAGGCATGTCCAGCAAAGAATACACTTTCGACTGGACATTCCGGAACGCGGGATTGGTCATCAATCCCTGATAGATCGGCGAATCTTGGTAATCCGCCAAAGCAGCTTCATCCCGCCAAAAATAGACGCCGCCAAAGCGGTTGTTCTGCGGATCGGAAAGCCAATACTTAGCTAAGAGCCCGGGGAGATTGGAGAAGACACCTGCGGCCAGCTTTTCGCAGTGCTGTTCATATTCCATCGGCGTGATACTTGCAAGTTCGAATTCGATGATTTGGATTTGCATACTCATGCAAGACACGCGCAAACCGGAGGCAAAATGGCTTAGTCTACCAGCCGGGCCGTCAGGATGAGAATGATCGAGCCATCCTTCGTGGAGGCGTTTGTCTTGCCGATGACGGTAGATTGACCAGGCTTGAGGTCAAAGGAAGTAACAAGGGCTACCTCCATGAACTGATACTGACCCTCGCCTACGCGATAGGGAACTCGGCCACTAAAACGAATTTTGTCGCCTTGAATCTTCGTCCCGGAAATCCGCATGGCCCCGCTGTATCCATAGGATGTCGCAGCACTCTCAGGAATGCCCGGCAACTGCATAGTTCCCCTGAGTTCAAAGTTTGTTCCATTGCGCAACTGGACAACTTGCGTCTCCACCACGTTGAACGAATTCAACAGAGTTAGCTGCTTCAATTGCTGAACGATGGGCTGGAGAGTCGCTGGGTAGGTACTGTCGCTCCCTTCGGAACGCGCGTAAAGGATTTGCGTAACCAATTCGATGTTTCGGTTTGGCGGACCACTAATGCCTGCCTCCAAAGCCTTCGGCTTATAGTACTTTTTTAGCAAAGCCTCCACTTCAGTAACTTGCGCTTCGGAACCCGTCATTACGACCAAGCCCAGCGCTGGTTCCACCTGAATGCGCGCCAACTTGTGCGCAAACAGGGCAGATAGTTTCTGCATTTTCTCTCCGTCGTCCAGGATGAACTCAAACACCCGTGTGACAGGTTCCTGCGCGAACATACTCGCAGCCAGCAAGAAAAAAGTAAGTAGTTTCATAAGCTCCAATAAATAACCACGTTCGGGTCGGTTGAGGCTAGCTCTAGTTTGTCGCCATTCACTAAGCGCGGCATGCGTCGCGGACGCGAGGGCCGCATGCGGCTTTGGGAAGGAGAAGGAATAATCCGCGGAGAGAGAGCAAAGTCAGGAGCCGGTATTGAGAAATCCGGCACTTTGGGCAGAGGCACAGGTTCGGCGCTTGGCCAAGCGAGCAGCACCGTGGCGAGCATGGCGGCCGCCGCCAAACAATACCGTGTAACCACGCGCCGCCGGAGCGTACCCCGCACCCGCGGCCCAACCTTGGCGAGCGATTCCGCCGGTGGGGCTTCGTTGGCCATATCCCGTAGCAGCAGGTCTAGCTCATCCATTGCCGCAGCTTCTCCTTTGCCCGATGAATCGCGGTGCGCACGGTCTCTTCGCTAACTTCCAATATGGCCGCCACCTCACGCGTGCTAAGGCCCTCTAAATCCCGCAGCACCAAAGCAGAGCGCTCGCCCACGGGCAAGCGCAAAAGCAGGCGCGCCAAGCGTTGCTTTTGCTGCTCCAAAGCCGCCTCTTGTTCAGGGTTGTCCCCGGCCGCCAGCACCTCGAAATTCCCCCCTTCCGCCTGCGGCCTACGCTTGCGCAACACGTCCAGGCAATGGTTCACCGTAACTCGGTAAAGCCACGCGCTGGGGTTGGGAGCTTTTTCAAAGTCTCCCAGCCGGCTGTGCAACTTCAGAAAAACTTCCTGGCAAGCGTCTTCGGCATCCCCGATTGCGCCCAGCATGCGCCAAGCGGTTCGGTAAACCAGTTGCTGATACCGCGCAATGTAATCCTCGAACGGCGCTGCCGCGGCGAGGGGCAAGTTGAGTTCGAGCGAAAGATCCATCTGCACATATAACGCAGCAGAGAATGCTTCCGTTGACAAAAAACTTACGCGACGACTATCACGCCACCACCGTAACCCCACCTTCGGTTCTTACAAAGCCGCGGGCCGCATCGGCTTGCGGGTCAAACCCCACACGCGAACCCTCCGGCAAATGCACCCCGGCATTCACAATGCACTTGCGCAATTGGCTATAACGGCCCACCTCTACCCCCGGCAGCAAAATGGAGTCCTCGATATTGGTGTAGCTGTTCACCCGCACGCCGGGGCTTAAAACGCTGCGCTGCACGCGCCCTCCGGAAATAATCACCCCCGGCGAGACGATGGAATCTATGCCCACCCCCATGCGGTTGCCCTCTTGCGCGAAGACAAACTTCGCCGGCGGATACATGGGCGGATTCGTGCGAATGGGCCAGGCCGTGTCGTAAAGGTTAAATTCGGGTACCACGGCAATCAGATCCATGTTGGCTTCGTAGTAGGCATCCAGCGTGCCAACGTCGCGCCAGTAGCGCACGCGCTTGGCGTTCAGGTCGTGAAAGTCGTAGGCCACCACTTTGAGTTCATGAATTAGCTTCGGGAGAATGTCCTTGCCGAAATCGTGGGCCGTGCCAAGGGTGCTGGAATTTTCGCGCAAGGCTTTCAACAGCACGTCGGTACGAAACAGGTAAATGCCCATGGAGGCGGAAACCATGGTGGGGTCAAAGGGAGAGCGCTTGGGATTGCCGTGCTTCGGCTTTTCCTCAAAACCATGGATGCGGTAATCGGCGTCAATTTCCGCCACCCCGAAGCGGGCCGCCTCTTCGGGAGCGATTTGAATGGTGGCGATGGTGACGTCCGCGTTATGTTGCGCGTGCCAGGAGTTCATTTCCGTGTAGTCCATCTTGTAGATGTGGTCGCCGGAAAGAATCAACACATGGGTGGGGTTCTCCGCCTCGATGGATTCGATGTTCTGGTAAACCGCGTCGGCTGTACCGAGATACCAATCATCGTGCATGCGCTTCATAGGCGGAAGAATTTCGATGAACTCGCCCATGCTGCCGGGAAAGATGCTCCAACCGTCGCGGATGTGACGGGTAAGTTCCAGGCTTTTGTACTGCGTTAAGACAAAGACTCGGCGCAGGCCGGAATTAACAATGTTGGAGAGGGTGAAATCAATAATGCGATAAATGCCGCCGAAGGGAACGGCGGGCTTTGCGGTGTGGCGCGTTAAGGGGGAAAGCCGCTCTCCCGCTCCGCCGGCCAACAGAATGGCTAACGTGCGGTCCATAGGTACCTCTGCATCTTTTTAGCGTAGCGAAGGCATATTTCGATTGAGAAAAAATCGCCGCGGCTCCCACTAGAACCATACGCATGAAAGTAGTGATTTCCCTGCGCCGTCCGCCCGCCTGGGTGGTGGCGCTGGCTGGTCCGGCGGGACGGGTGCGGGAAGAAAATTTATTGGAACGGCGCGAGCCCTTGGCCAGCCGCTTGGAGCGAGTGCCTTATTACGCTGGCGGAGGCAGCCAGCGCAGCACGCCCATCGCTGATTGGTACGCCAAGCGGACACAGTTTGAGTTGCCAAAAACAGCAGCCCTGCGCCCTGGCTTCCGCGCGCCGATGGAAAGCAGAGCCATCACCATCGTCGGTGCGCCGCTTTCGCCGCGCAAGGGCGTAACGGTATTGCAAGCGGAACAATGGCAACGCCTACACCTTTCGCGCGCGGAAATGCTGGCGGCCACGCCAACCATCCTGCGCCAAGTAGTGGCCTGTGTGGAATGTTCGCTGATGGCCTTGCCGCGCCTAGCGGACGCCATCGTGGTGTTGAACTCCGTCGAGCAAGGTTGGTTGGGACGGGACGAACGCGAAATGCTATGGCGAACCTTTGGGCTGCCTGTTTTTGAACAATGGCTGGGCCTCGAAGGGGAGCTATTGGCCTGGGAATGTGTAACGCACCAAGGCTTGCACTTGAACACCAACTCGGCGGACTTTGAGTGGCGGGACGGGCAACTGTTGGTTACCAGCCTGGTAGCACGGCGCTGGATTACGCGGCGGCTCGAAACCGGCTGGACGGGCGAGGTCGTTGCGGAGAAGTGCCCTTGCGGACACGATGCGCCCAAGTTGCGTAACGTACGCGCCTGGAACTCGCGCCAGCGCGCCGCCGCAGCCGTGGCTTAAACAGGATCATCGAAACAAACCTTCTCCTCCGTCACCGCGTCAATGGTACCCGGCGCGTTCCCCTCCAACCGGTTATTGACAAAAACGAAAGCGGGTTGCTTGATGCGCTGCGCGCGAGCGAGAATTTTTCGCAAGGCCTCGCGCGCACCGGGGTTCTCTTCCTGCACCCGCTCGTAGGGCTCGAAGCTTTTCACCGCTTGCTCATAGGTTCGGCCATACTTGAGTAGAGCACGGGACACCAGGAAGTCGGCGGTGTAAGCGTCTTCGAGCGCTAATTGATAACTCAGTTCCGGCATGCGCGTCCAAGCATTGAATACGTGCGCGATGTTATAAGCGCGAAGGCAGGCAAAGTAATCAGCCTCGAGAAACTCCGCGTTGCGAACTTCCACCGAATAGCGCCACGTGGGCGGCAATTCACTGAAGAAGGCATTTAGTTGCTCAACAAAGGCATCCACCCCGGGCATTACTTTCTTCGACAGGGTGCCAAACTCAAAAATCAGCACCTTTACGCGGTCCTGGTAGGGGGCCAAGGCATCCAGAAAAAGGCGCTGGAAGAGTTGCGCGTTCAAGAAATTTTCGTTCTCGAGGGCGGCACGCGCGCCGTAGCGGGCATGCCCCGGCCAAAGTTTCACCGTAATTTCTTCCGGCACCTTAAAGGCCCAATTAAGCTGCGGCGGCGCCGTGGTGAAAAGCTTGGCCCAAAACTCAGGCCGCGGAAATTGGTAGAAAGCAAAGTCTCCACAAACGATCGGGAACACCTCGCCGTACTCAGCAATGCACTGCTCTTCAAATTTCTTCTGTGAAACCTTACCGCGCGTGAGATATCGCTCCGGCGTATAAATGGAGCCCAACCAACCTTCGTACTTCCACGAACTGGTGCCGATATAGATTTGGTCGGCGGCCAAACGAGAGAGCTTGCGCACCAAGCGAGCGCGAAGCGGGTTCGGGGCGGCAAACAGCCCAGGGGTTTGCATGTCTCTATCATCGCCTCATATAATCCCCTCATGCCAAACGCAATTTCCCGCCGTCGCGCCTTGGCGGCGGTGGCCGCGCCAGCAATCCTCCGAGGAGCCCAAGCCCCGCTGCCGAACCTCATGCTGGTGCTGAGCGACGACCATTCCATGCCGGACCTCGGGTGCATGGGAAACCCCGACATCCGTACGCCCAACCTGGACCGCTTCGCCAGCCAGGGAATGAAGCTGCAGCGGATGTTCACCGCCGCGCCGCAATGTGTCCCTTCGCGCTCCGCCTACTTAACCGGACGAAGCCCCGTAGCCAACCGTATGGGCCGCTTTGCTTCGCCTTTGCCCGCCGACATACCGGCCTTGCCCGAACTCCTCCGGCCGCGCGGTTACTACACCGGAGTAGCGGGAAGATACTTTCACTTGGACGGGCAAATCAATCCCACGGAACTTACCCAGGAAATCTATGCCCGGCATAACTTGAAGAGCTGGTCAAAGCGGGTGGATTTTTTGCACGTTGGCGCGCAACGGGACCAGTTTGTCCCCGTGTTTGAGAAGTTTCTTAACCAAGCCCAAGGCAAGCCCTGGTTCTATTGGTTCAACTTCTCTGACCCGCACCACGTTTGGGACCGCAACGCCATCCCCACGCCGCACGATCCCAGCAAGCTTCGCATGCCGAAGCACCTGCTGGACTCGCCCGGCATGCGGGGCGACCTTGCCCGCCACTACGACGAAATCGCCCGCATGGATAGCGACTTTGGCAAGCTGATGGAAAAGCTGGAGGCCCGGGGCCTCCGCGAAAATACGCTTGTCTTGTTCGCAGGCGATAACGGTAGAGCCTTTCCGCACGGCAAAGGTTCGCTGTATGATCCCGGCCTGCATGTTCCGGCTCTGGTGCGTTGGCCCGGAAAGATCCGCGCAGGAAGCTCGAGCCAGAACTTACTTTCCGGAGAAGATGTTACCCCAACTTTCCTGGAAGCCGCCGGACTTAGTCCCTTAAAGGCTATGAGCGGGGAAAGCTTTTTGAAGTTACTCCAAGGCGACGCGAGCTACCGCCCCCGGCAGCATGTCTTTGCGGCCAGGTTGCCGCATGGTAATTCCAACTACACTCCTGAAACCAAGGCAAGTACCTTTGACTTATCCCGTTCGGCTCGCTCGGCGACCCATAAGTTGATCTGGAACTACACTCCTTACCAGGAATATTCGCCCGTGGACAGCGCGCGCGACGAAGGCTGGCAATCCATGGTGGCGGCGCACCAGGCCGGCAAACTTGCCCCCGAACTCGAAAAAGCTTATTTCACGAGGCCGCGCCCCGTAGTAGAGTTGTACGATTTGCGCAACGACCCCGACGAACTCAACAACGTGGCGGGGCGTCCGGAACACGCCGCTGCGGAAGAGGCATTAAAGCAAGCCCTGCAGGAAAAAATGGTGACGGATTTTGACTTCTTGCCGCCGCCCTTCAACGAAGCGATGCCTCGGCCCGCGGCCCCACCCCGCTAGGGTAACTTCTGGGTATCCATGACGAGCACTTTCTGCCAGAGTCCCGCCTTCTTGCGGAATTCGTCGTGGATGGGGTGCGTATCGTAAGCTTTCCAGGCAGCTTTGTCTTTGAAGGTCACCAACCAATAGAACGTGTAGGAGTTGTCCACCACATCGCGCGGATCGGCGGCGGGCGTCCCGATGAAGGAATGCTGGATGCCCGGAATTTTTTGCATGGTTTTCAGCGCCGCCAAAAATTCCTGGCGCTGGGCGGCATCGTTCGGCTTCTTCAGCCAGAAATACACGTGGTGGTAGAAAGTGCCGGGCATGGGATCGGCCGCTTCGGTAAGGGAGGGAGAAAGCGTCATAGCAAGTAGACAGTAGAGAACGAAACGCATGGCGTATCCCCTAGCTTCTCATACTCGCCCGGGACCGCTATACTGTAAGTACTTACACTATGCAGTTAACTGCCAAACAAGAATCCATTCTCACTTTCATCGAAGACTTCCGGCGCCGGGAGGGCTGTTCCCCCTCAATTCCAGAAATCCAGCGCGAATTTGGGATCCGCAGCCCGAACGGCGTGGCGGGGCATTTGAAGGCGTTGGAGGCCAAGGGCGTTATTCGCCGGGCGCAGCGGGGCTCGCGCTCCATCGACCTCGTGGCGCAGGTTCCCCTTTTAGGCAGTATCGCCGCCGGTTTACCCCATCCAACGGAGGGCGTAGGCGAAGGCGGGGGAGGCGGTGGCGATCTCCCTTATGTGGATATGGAAAACTTGGGCTTGCGGCCCAAACGGGGCATGTACGCCTTGCGGGTTCGCGGAGACTCCATGAAGGACGCCGCGATTCTCGAAGGCGACATCGTCCTGGTGGAAGCCGCCCCGCAGCCGAAAGCCGGGCAGATCGTCGTGGCGCTCATTGACGGCGAAACCACGTTGAAGCGTCTGGTGCACCAGCGGGGCCGTTGGTACTTAAAGGCAGAAAACGCCGCTTACCCGGAACTAGTGCCGAAAGCCGACTTGGTGATCCAGGGCGTGGTGAAGATGGTTTTACGCCAGATCGACTAGATGCCGACGGCGGTGGTGGCCAATCGAACTGGTTTCGTGGGCCGGGAGGGGCCTAATTGTTGCATCACCGCTTTCACGCGTTCCCGATACCCTTCAATGGGGTTGTAGGTATAGAGGACGCGATCGAGGTTTTTGCCCTTGTAATAATGAGAATTCGCTAATCTTTCGGCGATGTGGTAAATCGAGGAATGGATGCTGCGGAAGCGGTGGTCGCCGTTTTGCCAGCCAAACATATTGTTGTTCTTATAGGCTTTTCCACCTGTGGATTCGACAAACGCGATGCTGGGCAGCAGGCGCCAATCCAGCCCGTAGCGGTCAGCCGCCAGGATAAACTCCTTGGCAAGAGCCTGTGCGGGGGCATCCTTTTCAGCGAAAAAGCGCTCCAGGCGAATCTCACGAGGATCGCGCCGAAGCTTCGACATATCCGCGGTAGGGGCCGGAAGACTGAAAGCCAGCGGACCAGCAATCAATCCGAGAGCGGCCCAGCGGCCGGGAAACTTTGAAAGCATGTTTTGGAAAAACACTCCTTGGTTGGGTACGGGGGCTTTACTGCAAGCCCGGGTGCCGACGGGTCCTTCGCGGGTTGCGGGAGGGCCGGAGACAGGAATGAGAGCGGTTCGCGCTCATACCCCTATTATAGCTGTTAATGAGGGCGGGCCGGGGAGGGGGGTCCGCGAAGCTCAGTACGACGGATGATAACGGCAATGAAATTGAAATACAAGCCCCCTGTGGACTGGCAACGCCTGCTCGGATTCCTGGCTCCGCGCGCCATAAGGGGCGTGGAAAGCATCGACGTGGAGGCCAAGCGGCTCCGCCGGACCTTGCGCTTCGAGCAGCAGTTGGTGCTTGTGGAGTGCTGCGTCGACGAAGGCCAAAGCTATGTTTCCCTTTCGGCTGGCGGCCAAGTGACCGCGGCGGAAAAACTGGCCACAATCGTCTTTGACCTAGAGGCCCCGGTAGAGGCCTTGGCCGAATACTTTCCGCAAACGCCAGGGATAAGGGTGCCGGGAGCTTGGGACGAATTTGAGATGGGAGTAAGGGCAATCCTAGGGCAACAGATAAGTGTCGCCGCCGCGCACACCTTAGCCGGGAGATTGGCCGAACGCTGGGGTGAGGCCATTCAGACCCCGTGGCCGGAGATTCGCACCGCCTTTCCGCAAGCGAGCACAATCGCTGCGTGTAGCGCCGCGGAATTAAGGGAGATTGGGCTAACCGCCAAACGAGCAGAGTGCTTGCTGAGCTTCGCCAAATGGTACGCCCAAGGAAAACCGGGGGATATACTCGATTTGCCTGGCATTGGCCCTTGGACAAAAGCCTATTGGGAAATGCGAACCGGGGCAGATCGTGACGCCTTCCCAGCGGCAGATCTGGGCGTACAAAAAGCGCTGGGGATTGCGAATCCAGGTTCCGCCACCGCCCGGCGGGAAGCGGAAAAACGAAGCCAATTCTGGCGGCCCTGGCGAAGTTATGCCGTAATGATGTTGTGGACAGGCGCAGCAATCCCGACAGGGCCGCTGAAATGAATTGCATTCGAATCTATGAATCTCCGTTTGGACGCCTAAGCTTGGAAAGCGATGGCGTCTGGCTGGTGGGGGTTCGTTTTTGGGTGGCTGGCCACCATGAGGAGGTACGGAAGCCAAACGACGCGCTGCTCCTGGATGCTGAAAGGCAGTTGGCGGAATACTTCGGCGGATGGCGGCAGAGTTTTGACTTACCGCTCAAGCCGAGGGGCACAGCGTTTCAGCAAACGGTTTGGGCGGCGCTTAGGCAGATTCCTTTTGGCCAGACCATTACCTACAAAGAGTTAGCGGAAAGAATCGGAAACGGGAAAGCTGTGCGGGCAGTTGGCCTCGCCAACGGGCGCAACCCATTACCAATCCTGATTCCCTGCCACCGGGTGATCGGAAGCGACGGGAGTTTAACGGGTTTCGGGGGAGGGCTCGAGTGGAAACGCCAATTGCTGGAGGTAGAAGGGATTCGACCTCCAGCAAGCGGCGATTTATTCCCAGAGAGTGGGGGAAAGTAGTTCTAGCGGATGCGCTTAGTTGCTAATCGGCTGATCGTCATCCCCGCTTACGAGCGCGAGCGAGGTGCCGGCGACGGCGCCAGAAGTTACGACCACTCCGGTAATGATGGCCGTAGAGCTGAGCGCGGAACCCGTAACAACGGAGATGCTTTGCACAGAGAGGGTAGCTGTTTGGCTGGCTGTAGCGGCGGTCATTTGACCTTGCACCTTCACAGTTTTGCCTACCAGCTTTGCCACTTCTTTCCCTTGCAGTTCCAGACGGGTTTGCGTCACTTTGTCCGTAATAAAGTACTTGCCATCCACTTTTTCAACGACGCCTTGGATCTGCACCTGCTTCGGGCCCGCCGTGGCTTTGCCGAAGGCAAAGGCCAGGCTTTGACCAGGGCGCACCATGGCAATCAGCGTGCCGGCTTGGTTGCGCACTTCCATCGGAGAAGTGGACGCCGAAACTACTACGTTGGAATCGCTGGTACGGTTCACGACGCCAGCACGAGCACGGATCTCGAGCTCGCCGGCGCGGATCGGCAGCACTTCCTGGCCCGGCGCGACAGCGTCCACACGAGCCGCTCCCGAGGAAAGCGACAGCGCATTGGCTCCAATTTCGAACCGAGTGGAGGCGCCCAGGCGCAGACGCGAACCATCCGCCAGGTACAGCTGACCGGAGGCGCGTTGCATTTCCACCGATTGTCCAGGCAGAACATTGGCGCTGCCCACAAATTCGGTGCCATTCACGCGCATGGAACCGGAACTCCAGGCCACGGCGGGCTTGGAGGCAGAAGAGTAAGACAAGTTGTTGGCCAAGCCGAGAGCCGGGAACAACGCCACGGCCGCGGTCAGCAGAATCTGTTTCGATTGTTGTTTGAGGTTCGACACGTTCATCATCCCTGTGGCGCTTATCGGTTCGTGGGGCGAGAGTTTTAGAGAAATTTATTTTTTTACTTTCGCCTGAAGTTTTTCGCCGCCGGCTCCGAAGCTTTGATTGGAATGTTGAATTCCCGTCCTGACCAGGACGCGCCTTTGCCGCTGGGCAAAGCGCTGAAAACCGGGCAGATTGTTCTGGCTTTCTTGGTCGCACTCTATTCCGCAACCCTTGCTTACACGGGCTGGCTGGCGGCCGACCCCACGGCCCGCGTGCGCCTCGAGAAGGCGATGTGGCTTTCGGAAAAGTTGGGGCTCGATCGCCGCGCCCTCGCCTTGTCGCTGGCAGAACTCGTGCCGGAGCGCGAAAGGGAATACCTCGAAATCGCAGTAGCGGAGGGCCGGGCGAAGCCGGCGGCGCTGCAGCGATTGGCCCTGTTGGAGGAGTTCGCGGGGAAACGCGCCGAGGCAGAGGCCTACCTGGACCGGGCCGTAGCCAGCGCCAAACAGTATCCGGTGTTCTTGGCTGCCGTGGCGCAGGCGCAGCGGTTTGGGCAAGAAGACAAAATGCTGCGGCGCGCGCGAGAAGCGTTGTTGTACTGCCCCCGGGATGCGGACGATCTATTCTTACTATTGCGACCCTCGCGTCGGGCCGAAGAAGCATTGCGCGGGGCGCGGGCAGACCAGCGCATCGATTTTTTGCGCTTCCTCATTGGGCAAAAGGACTACTTGAGGGCCTTGGAGTATCAAGGTGAATTGACGGATTTCAATGATCCGCGGCCCTCGCAACGGCTGGTGGATTTACGCCGCGAATTGGCGGAGCGGCTAATCCTGGCCAGAGAGTGGCGGGCGGCCGAGCGACTTTACCCCGCGGGGCCGTGGGGAATCCGCAATGCGGATTTTCGCGCCGAGCCAACTTCTTTGGCCTTCGACTGGCGCCTGGGCCAAGGCGAGGGGCTGAAAGTGAATTGGCGGCCCGGTCTGCTGACCATTGACACAGAGCCGCGGGATGCCCCAAAAGAAGTGCTTAGCCAGTATGTCCGTATGCCGCAAGGGGAGCGAGGGGAGCTGGAAATCTTGGCCGACGGCGATCGTGGCCGTTTCCGTTGGAAAAGAGAGGAATTGGAGGCGTCCTGGGTACGGCTTGCCTTGGAAGTAAGCGCTGGCGGAGCAGCGAAGATTGAGTTGCGCGAAGTGCGCTGGGGAATAGGGAGTGAATAAATCGAAACGGCTGGCGTCCCTGGTGCTTGCCAGTTTGGCGCTTCTGGCTTTGGCGGCCGAAACCGAGTGGCGCGCTGCCTGGATTTGGCATGGTCTTCGCGCAATCGCCTTTTTGGTGGTGGCGTTCGCATTGTGGAGGGAACGGCGGGAGACAAGCGAACACGACCAACAACGGCACTGGGCGGCCTTGCTTTTTGCCCTGGCCGCAGGAGCGGCCTTTGGGGCCCGGGCCTTTGACTGGACCTTGGCTGCTTGGGCGGCGATGCACCTGCGTTTGGGAAGAGACGCCTTGACGAAGATCTGCTGGTCCGTTGGGATTTTGGGCCTAGCCGGTATGCTTTTGGACCGCGGCTGGGGAATTCTGCCAATTGGCAACCGAAACCACTATGCGGTCTTTACAGAAATTGTGTTGCCCTTTCTCGCTTGGCGGGCGCGGCGCGAAGGAAGCCGGGAAGCACTTTTGGCGGCGGCGCTTTTGTTGGCCGCGAGCTTTGCCGGTGGATCGCGCATGGGCGCCGCGCTGTTGGGGTTGGAGCTGCTTTGGCTTGCCTGGCAGTGGGGGAAAGCGAAAGTAACGGCGCTGGCTTTGGCCGGGCTGATCGCCTTGGGGAGCCTGTTTGTGTTGTTCAACGACAGCGAGCGGCTGAAAAACCCCTTGGAGGGCGATCACCGTTTGGAGATTTGGGCCAGCACCCTGGAGATGATTCGCACCAAACCCTGGACCGGGTGGGGCCCCGACGCCTTTGCCGAAGCCTATCCCGCCTTTGCCAAGTTTGACAACGGGCAATTTGTTAACGCCGCGCACTCCGATTGGCTGGAATGGGGAGTAGAGGCTGGGCTTCCAGGAATGCTTTTGCCGCTGTTTCTCTTGTTTTGGTATTTACGCAAATACGGGCGATCGCCGGCGGTTTGGGGTATTCTCTTTGGAGCGATCCACGCAGCAGTCGACTACCCTTGGCAGAGGCCTGGCTTTGTTCTTTTGACGGCACTGCTGGCTGGAGCGTTCACGCAATATGCCTCCCAAAAAACAACCTCCGCGTCCTTTGCAGCCGAATCCGCAGACACTTCGTGACGAGCTGATTGCCGCCGCCACGGCCGAGGGCTTTGGCCTGTTTCACTGCGAGCCGAACAGCATTCCGGTAGAACGCAGCCTGTGGTGGGATGTAGCTTTGCATCCGGACTACCGGGAGTTTTTCACCGCCGCAAAGTTTTCCGCCGTCAAGGTGATCTATTTCTTCGAGCATGAGTTCACCGAGCGGGAACTCGAAAGAGTGGAAGACTACCTCGAAATCGCAGCGCTCGAAGAGGCAGAAAGCCGCCAATTCCGGCGCCGCTTGGCCGATCTGCGAGGCTACAAGAGCTTCCTGTGCCGGGTGGCGGCGGGCTACTTGCAGGACGGCCTCATCCATTGGTATGAGGTCTACGCGCCCTGGTTCCTGGATTACATTGACCTTTTGGAAGAAGTACAGGACGCTGCCGAAGAGTACTCTGGGCTGGACGAGGACGAGGATGACGAGGAAGATCCGCCACTCGGCGGGTACTACTCGCGGAACTAGTGGAAGCGCTTTGGGTATTTCCTTCCGCTGAAGACGCGGCGGGCGCCCGCTTGGCGGCTAGCCTCGGGGTGCCACGGCGGATTGGTGAAATTCTTTGGCGTCGGGGCTTTCGTTCCCGCGAACAATCTCTCGCTTATCTGGAGGCGGGACTCGATCAATTGCACGATCCGCACCTGCTGTTGGGAATGGCAGCGGCCGTTGCCCGCATTCAGGCCGCGATCAGCAACCGAGAGAAGATCCTGCTCTACGGCGACTATGACGTGGACGGAACCAGCTCCATTGTCATCCTGAAATCTACGCTCGACCTTTTGGGTGCCGAGTGCGATTACTTTGTGCCGCATCGGATTCTGGATGGCTACGGGATGAAGTCCGAGCGCATCGAGCAAGCCGCGCGGGACGGTGTCCGGCTGATCATCAGCGCAGACACTGGGATACGCGCCGGAGAAGTTGTCGCTCTGGCCAGCCGCTTGGGCATGGATACGATTGTCACGGACCATCATTTGCCAGAGGAAGCGATTCCGCCCGCGGTGGCGGTGTTGAATCCCAACCAACCGGGATGCGAGTATCCGAATCGCAACCTGTGCGGCGCGGGGGTAGCCTTTCAATTGGCGAGCGCCCTGGTGACGGCCTCGGGCTGGCCTGGTGAAAAGCAAGAGCGTATGCGCAACAGCCTGCTCAAAATGGCCGCGCTGGCCACGGTGGCCGACATTGTGCCACTGGTGGCAGAAAACCGGGCCATTGTGAAGCAGGGGCTTGCGGGGCTGGCGGCGACGAAAAATCCAGGATTGCGGGCGCTGATGACGGTGGCGGGCATTAAGCCCGGCGTGGCGCCCACGGCACGTCAGGTGGGCTTTCAGATCGGGCCGCGCATCAACGCAGCCGGCCGCATGGCCAGCGCGCGGGAGGTGATTGAGTTGTTCCTTTCGGCCAAGCCCGCCGAAGCCGAGCGCATTGCGCAAACGCTGGACGAGCGTAACCGGGAGAGGCAGGATACCGAGCGGGCAATGATTGAGGGAATTCTCGCGCAAGTGGCCGGGGACGCGCGAATGGGCCTGGTGTTGTTTGATGCAACGTGGCATTTGGGCGTAGCCGGGATTGTCGCCGGTCGCATTGCTGAGCGGGAGCGCAAGCCGGTGGTGGTGCTGGCGGAGGATGAAAAAACTGGCGGCCAGTTGGTGAAGGGGTCGGGCCGTTCGCTGGGTGGTTACCATCTGCTGGAGGCGTTGGAGAGCATGCGCGATCTTTTTGAGCAGTTTGGCGGGCACGAACAGGCGGCCGGTGTCACCCTACGGCGGGAACGAGTGGAAGAATTTTCGCAGCGTTTCGCGCAAGTGGCGGCCGAGAGGTTGACGCCCGAGATGCGGCGGCCGCGCCTGGAAATTGATTCGCTGGTGGAGGCGGGGGACGTGAATGCCGCGCTGTACGAGGCGCTGCAGCGATTTGAGCCATTTGGCTATCGCAATCCGGCACCGCTCTTGGCCATGCGGGATGCGGAAATCGCCGCGCCCCCGGTTGTCTTGAAGGGCAAACACTTGAAGCTGAGCGTGCGGCAGAACGGGCGCATGTTGACCTTGAAGGCCTGGGGAATGGCCGAAGATTGGGCGAGCCTGGCAGCGGGCGACCGCATCGATATCGCCTTCCGCCTGGAGGCTGATTCCTGGGACGGCTGGGCAGCCGTCGTAGCGGGGCTACGCCGGTCGAGGGAAGCGATAGAGTAGAAATCATGCGTACTGTGATCGGAATGCTCGTATTGTCATTAGCCGCCCTGTCGTCAGCCGCCTTGGGTGCGGAGCGGAAGCAATTGTTTAACGGAAAAGACCTGGAAGGCTGGAAGATGACCGGCCCGGGAGAGTTCAAGGTAGAAAACGGGCAGTTGGTCACCTACGGTGGTATGGGTTTGCTCTATTACGAAAAGGAAGCGCTGGGGGATGCAAAGCTGCGCGTGGTGTTCCAAACCACCGAAGGCCGCAACAATTCCGGCGTGGTGATTCGCATGCCCGAAAAACCCAGCGACCCCTGGTACGGGGTGCACAATGGCTACGAGGTGCAGATCGATGCGGGCGGCGACGAATGGCATCGCACGGGCGCCATCTATTCGCTGTCGAAGGCTGAGGGCGAGTGGCAGCAGAAGCCCGCAGGGGAATGGAATGTGATGGAGATTGAGCTGAAGGGCTTGGAAACAATCGTCAGCTTAAACGGCAAGGTAGTGAACCGCTTCCGCGAAGGCCAAGCCGTACCGCCGCGCCAACGCTGGTACGAACCGGTGCGCGGACCGCGGCCCGCCGTGGGCTATGTGGGCCTGCAGAACCACGATGCAAAGTCGAAGATTTTGTTCCGGGAAATCAGCGTAGAGAAATAACGCGCGGCCGTGATCCCAACCTCCGCGCGGGGACGCGTGGGTTGGCATGAAGTTCTTAATTGTCGTCTTGAGTCTTTGTGCCAGCTCCGGCTTGGCAGCAGAGTATCTGCCGCTGGCGGCGGGCAACCTTTGGATCTACCGGGAAGCAGCAACCGGGACGGAGTTTAGCATCCGGGTAGCCGAGCCTTTTGCCATCGGCAATCAGATTTACTATTCCGTGCGCGGCTATGCGAAGCAACCGCTATTGGTGCGCAGCACTGAGGATGGATCTTTGGTTTGGTACAACCAGGAGGCAGAGCGGGAAGAGAATCTCAGTTCCTTTGCGCAACTGCCGGGAATCTGGTGGAACGCTCCGTTTCGCTTTTGCGAACAGGACGGCCAGCGGGAGGATTCGCGAGAGGCTTATGTGGGACCGGCGGGTAGGTTTTCTGCGGTTGCCACTCTCAAGTACCGGAGTTATGGCTGTGCCGACGAAGGAGTGTTGGAAGAGGTGTTCGCCGAAAACGTAGGGATGCTGCGGCGGGTGCACCAATCCATTGCCGGCCCGCGCAGCTTTGATTTGGTTTACGCTCGGGTGGGCCGCGCGGAATTCCACGGGGCGCCCCAGGCGAGCTTTGCGGTGTCGGTGTTTGAACGGAGCGATGCGCTGGATGTGGTGTTGCGCTGGAGCTCGCAGGGTAGCCAAGCGCAGGAACTGAGTTTCCCCACCTCCCAACTCTGGGAAGTGGTCTTGCGCAATGCAGCCGGAGAGATCGTTCAGAAGTGGAGCGATGGGCAGGCCTTTGAGCCCAAGGAACGCTCAATCGTCATCAGCGGTTTGTACGCTCAGAAATTGGAATTGGCCAGGCCAGCGCCGGGCAAGTACATCGTTGAGGCGTGGTTGACAACTGATGAAGACGCCCCGCAGTTCCGCAGCGCTGTAGCGATCGCAGTGCAGTAGCGCTAGAGCTTACTTCTTCTTCTCGATGAGGTTTACCTTGGCGCCCAACTGGAAGTCTGTCTTGCTTAGGCCCTTGTTGATCACCACGTCGTTGGAGTAGAGCTCTAAATTGCGCTCGCCGTTGCGGCTGCGGGTGATGGCCCAAGGCCATTGCACTCCCTGGGTCTCGCGGTACTTCGACCAGGTGGTGATCTCTTCATTCCAGTAACGTTCCGGGGTTTGCCGGCGGTAAACCTGGCGAACCGGAAGCTTCGTGGATTGGTGGAGGTAAACGCTCACCGTGCGGTTGTCGCTGTCGGTAATGTCAACAATCTCCACGGGTTGGTTGTCCACCACTTCCAAACTGCGGCGCTCGAAGATCATGCCCGGCTCGTCCATGCGGCAACGCAGAATGTAGAAGACATTGCGCAGGGTAGAATCCTGCCAGCGCTCTACGGTTTCCTCCGGGATGGCGCGGGCGCCTCGGAAGGTGATGTCCCAAGCCTTGCCGTTGCCTTCGAACAAGATGGCGTAGTCAAACTTTTTGCCGAAGGCTTGGCGCTCCCGCACCTTCACGATTTGGCCCGCATCGGCGTCATAGAAAGTTTCAAAGCGGGCAAGGGAAAGCCCGCTGAGCCTTTCGCGGTAGTAGCTGTAGGCGCGGCCTTCCTCCGTGCGGTCGCGCATGCCGAGGAAAGCAGTGCCCCCAAGGGCCAGTTGCGCCGCTTCCATCAATTTGCGGCCGCGATCCCCCAGGGTTTGGGCCCGGAGAATCGCGGGGGCGGCAAGGAGGAAGGTGCGGCGTAGCATGATTGTGTCGAGCTTATTGTTTCGCGCTTAATTGTTCGACGGTCAAGCCGGAATTGAGTTTCCATTCCGTAATCACTTGCGTCACTTCCTGCGGGCCTTGCTTAATCAATTGCTTGCCCGGCAGCTTCAGGCCGTCCACTTCCTTGAAATCGGAAAAGGCCACTTCCGCTTCCGTGCCGCTTACCGTCAAGCTGACCTTGGCGGGCAACATTGTGGCGGGATCGTAGGTGAGCGTAACGACGGGGCCGTTGGCATCCTGAATCTGCAGCTTCCCGTTTTCGACAAAATTCACCTGGCGGCCGGAAACCTCCGAGCTGCGCATCAGGCTAATGTATTCCCGCGCAAGCTGCGTCTTGATTTGGGCGATGAAGGGCGGGGGCAGGGCTTGTTCACCCTGCGGACTCTTCATAAAGCCCTGTGCGCCGTCGTAATAAACAAGCACATTGCCGAAGGGCAGTTCGTTCGTTTGACGGTATTGCGAGGGGGCCAACCATTGGTTCGTTTGCTTCACCTTCATTTTGTTGCCGCCCATAGGGAGTTCGCTATCCAGCGTCTGGCTCCAATCCTTAATACCCAGAAACTTCGCTTCGCCACCCGCGGCTTCCGCAATTTTCGCCAACGTCTCTTTGCCCTTGGCCAGCGAAGCCGCGTCGGCTTTCGCGGTGGCCGCCTTGGGCTCCGGAATGGTGAGATCAATTTTCTTCACGGCGCCGAGGGGCTCCAACGTTCTGGCAAATTCTTCTGTCTTGCCAACTGCCACCACGGTAAACTCTTCGGGCTTGATGTATTGCTTGGCCACGCGCTGGATATCTTCAGCGGTTACCTTGGCGACGGCATCTTTGTACTGCGTAATGAAGTCCCGCGGGTAGCCGTAGAACTCGTAGGTCATCAGGCGGTTCAAGGCCTTGGTGGGGGAATCAAAGTAGAAGACAAAGCTGTTTTCCACACGCTGCTTGGCGGCGGCAAGTTCGGCCGGGCCGACTAATTCTTCCTGCATGCGCTTCACTTCTTTCAGGCTGGCGTTGATGGCTTCTGCCGTGCTGGCGGACTTGGTGGAGCCGAAGATGCGGAAGGTGCCTTCGTGCGAATAGTCTGCGGCCCATTGCGCGCCCACGCTGTAGGCAAGGCTCATGTCCGAGCGGACCTTTTGGAAAAGGCGGCTCGAAAAACCACCGCCGAGAATGTCGGCCATCACATCAAGCGCCGCATAGTCTTTGTCGTTCAGCTTGCCACCCAGGTGGCCAATAGAGAAAAAGGTTTGTTCGCTATCTGGCTTGTCGGCGACGTAGACTCCCTTCGCGTCCTGCTTCGTGACAGCGGGGTATGCTGGCACGGCGGGGCGTTGGGTCGTCCAATCGGCAAAGGTCTTTTCGATCAGGGCACGCATGTCGGCGGCGGAGAAATCGCCTTGCACCGCGAGCATAGCGTTGGCGGGGAAGAAATAGCGCTCGTGCCAGGCCACCATGTCTTCCCGCTTGATGTTGCCGAGGGTCGCGTATTCCATCGTCGCGCCGTAGGGCGTTTCGCGGCCATAGATGAGGTTGGTAAACTCGCGGTTCGAAATGGCGTTCGCGTTGTCGTTGCGGCGCGCAATGCCGGAGCGGGCTTGCGTCAAGGCCAGGTCCACTTTGTCCTGCGCGAAGGCGGGCTGGGTGATTACCTGCTTGAACAGCGCCATCACTTCGGCGGTATTTTCCTGCAAGCAAGAAAAGCCCACCGTGCCGCGCTCTTCGCCAATCGAGGATTCGACGCTGGCGGCCATGGATTCGAGCTTCGTGTTCAGCGCATCGGAGTTCAAGGTCTTCGTGCCGCCGGAGCGCATCACCTGGCCCGTTAATCCGGCAAGGCCCACTTTGTCTTTGGGCTCCAGGAGGTTGCCCGTGCGGAAGGCCATGGAGCCGCTTACGAGCGGCAATTCCCGGTTTTCGAGCAGTTTCACTTTCAAGCCGTTGGGCAGCGTGAACTCTTCAATCTTCGGCAGTTCGACGGGCTTGAGCGGCGGATACTTCAGTGTCTTGTAGACAGGCTGGGGGGCGGCTTTGGTTTGGGCCCGAAGCGCTGGGCCGGAAAGGGCAGCAGCGATGACAGCAAGGAGGATTATGTTTTTCATGGTTCGAGGCTCCTATTCACTTTTGGCCGGCTTGGCCACGACCAGCGTGCCGACCGTGCGGCTCTTGGGATCAAAGTACTTTTTCGCGGCGGCCATCACATCGTCAGCCGTCACCTTCTGCAAATCTTCAATCTGAGTGAAGAGCTTGCGCCAATCCCCGAACAATGCCTTGAAGGTGGCCAGTTGCTGGGCCATGCCGGTGTTGGAATCAAGGCCGCGAATCAATTGGGCACGCAGTTGGGTTTTCACCCGCGCAAGGTCCGCTTCGGAAACCTTGGTGGTCTTCATGCGGTCCAGAATGGCGTAAGTTTCTTTTTCCAACTCTTCGGTGGTCTTGCCTTGGTTGGGGACGCCAAGGACAACAAACAGGTTGTCCCGCTTCGAGCCCGGGAAGCTGGCAATGCACTGCGCCGCCAGCGCCATCTTCTTTTCCTGTACCAGTTCGCGGTAGAAGAGGCTGGTGCGGCCGGTGCCCAGCAGGGCCGATAGCACGTCCAGCACCACATCGTCCTTCGAAAGGACACTGGGGCGCTTGTAGCCGGCAATGAACAGCGGTTGGGCCTGCGTTTCCACCACCAGGCGCTTTTCCCCGAACTGCGGGTTTTCCTTCGTCTGTTGGCCCATGGGCTTCGGCGCGGCGGGCCACTTGCCAAAGTACTTTTCGGCCAGGCGCTTCACTTCCGCCGGGTTCACGTCGCCCGCAATCGAAAGGGTCACGTTGGAAGGCACATAGTATTCTTTGCGGAAGGCCTGCGCGTCGCCCAAGCGGTAGCTTTCAATGTCGGAAGGCACACCGGCGGGGTGCGTACGGTAGGGGCTGGTGGAAAAAGCTACAGTGAGCATTTCGTACAGCAAGCGGCCCGTGGGGTCAGACTCCACGCGCATACGATACTCTTCGCGAATGACGCCGCGTTCGTTATAAAACTCCCGGAAAACCGGATTCAAAAAGCGGTCCGATTCCAGGGCGAACCAGAGCTCCAGCTTATTGGCGGGAAGGCTCATGATGTAGGCCGTTTCGTCCAAGCTGGTGAACGCGTTCAAACCAACGGCGCCGTTTTCTTCGAGAACCTTGGTGAAGCGTTCTTTGTCGACAAAGCCATTGGCCTTTTCGATGGCTTGCTTCAAGGCGGCATCGAGAGTTTTGATTTTCTCAGCGTCCGCGAGCAAGCCTTTCTTGCGCTCCTCGGTTAAGGCGTCGTAGGCCTTTTCCACCGTCTCAATGGCCAGCTTTTCCGCGGCATAGTTTACAGTGCCGATGGTGGTGGTGCCTTTAAAGGCCATGTGCTCAAACATGTGGGCCAAACCGGCTTGCCCTTTGGGGTCGTCCGCGGAACCCGCGTTGATGTGGCTGAAGAAACTGACGACGGGGGCTTGGTGGCGTTCGTACACCAAAACAGTTAGTCCATTGGCCAGCTTAAATTCCGTTACACGCTTTTCAATATCAGCCAAATTCTGAGCAAAACAGAGGGTCGGCAGGAGGATTGCCAGGGCAAGATACTTGTTTTTCATAGGTTTTCTGGGGGTTCCCGTTAGTCATTAGTATGTCACGGTATGCTTATCCTCGATGCTGGAACATACAACGGAGATTCGCGTTCGCTATGCCGAAACGGATCAAATGGGGGTGGTTTATCACGCCAATTACGTGGTGTGGATGGAGGTAGGGCGAGTGGAAGCCTTGCGGAGCGTCGGGCTGATTTATGCCGAGATGGAGCGGGCGGGTTTTCTGGTGGCCGTGGTGGGGGTAAATGTGGAGTACAAGGCGGCGGCGCGCTACGACGACCTGGTGCGGGTGACGGCGCGAGTGGCGGAATTGCAGAGCCGCATGATGCGCCTGGAATACGAGATGCGGCGGGCGGGGGATGATACGCTGCTGGCGAAGGGGGAAACCCGGCACTTGTTTGTGAACCGCGAACTGAAGCCTGTGCGTTTGCCCGAGGAGTACCGTGCGGCTTTTCTGGGCCAGCCTCGCGCTTAGCAGTTGCCTGGGGGCGGCGGAGCGAGACCTGTCTTCGTACTTCACGGGGCGAACGGGTTCCGCCCTTTTGTGGGACTTGGAGCGCGATGAGTTGGCGGCGGCTTGGAACGCGGCACAGGCCAGAAGCCAGGAAGTCCCCTTGGCCAGTTGGCGCAAGGCCTTCGTTTTCGCCACCATGCTGGAGCAGGGTGTTTACCGCGAAGACGAGCGCGTGGCTTGCCGGGAGGGCGCGCTGAATGCCGTAGAAGCGTTGGCCTATTCCTGCAACGAATACTTCGCGAAGATGGAGCCGCGCCTGGACCTCGCCCGCGGCTTTGCGCGCCTCGGGTTGGACTCGACGCGGCGGCAATGGCGCCTTTCGGAACTGTTGCCGGCGTGGAAGCGATTAGTCTCGCGGCGGCGGGAAGCGCGGCTCGAGCCCTTGTTCCGTGGGCTGCGGCAAGCCGTGGAATATGGCACGGCGCGTCTGGCGGCGCCACCGGGATTACCGTCTGGAATTGCCGTGGCGGGCAAGACGGGCACCATGCTGGGGACGGCGCTTTTTGCGGGCTACGCACCGTTGGAGCGGCCCAAGTACCTGCTGCTGATTCATCTGGGGAGTGGTGCGGGGGGCATCACCGGTGGAGGCGATGCCGCGCCCTTCGCGGCGAAGATCTTTGGTGATCTCCTAGCCCAAACCCAGCGCCCCAGCGAAGCGGGCACCGTGCGGGTGCGTTTGTTTTGGCGGCGGGACACCAAGGGCTTGAACCTGAAGCCGGGCGATTATCCAGAGGGCACGGAAATTCGCCTCGGCAATAGCCGCCTGCGGGCGCCGGGGAAAGTGAACGTAAAGGCGGAAGGGATAGACGTGGAATTGCCCCTCGAAACCTATGTGCAAGCCGTGATGGAGGGGGAAGCCGGGGGCTTTCGGCACAAGGCCTCGCGGGAGGCCATGGCCGTGGCGGCACGCACCTATGCCGCGCGCTTTCGCGGACGCCATAGCCACGAAGGCTTTGACTTCTGCGACACCACGCATTGCCAGGACGCCCGCTTTGTCGAACACCCTTCCGCCGCCAGCGCGCGCGCCGTGGAAGCTACGGCTGGCGAATTGATTTGGTGGCAGGGCAAAGCCGCGGCAGCGTACTATCACGCGGATTCCGGCGGTTGGCTGGAGACGGGCGAGGAGCCGTATCTCAAATCCCGTCGCGACCCTTGGTGGCGCGACGAAGGGCAAGCAAGCTGGCAATGGCGGGTGCGGGCGTTGGATTTAGCGGCGGCCTTGCACCTTACGCGCATACGCCCGCAATTGGAAGTGCGGGAACGCTTGCCCTCGGGACGCGTAAAAGCATTGAGCGTGTTTGGCCACCCGGCGGAGGGCATGGCCTTTCGCAGCGCCGTGGGGCGCTTGCTGGGCTGGGAGAAACTGCCCTCGCGGCTTTTTTCGGTGGAAACAAAAGAAGGTAAAATTGTTTTTTCTGGAAAAGGCCGCGGGCACGGCTGGGGCTTGCCGCAAACGAGCGCGGAGCGTATGGCGGCTGCGGGGAAAACTTACCGCGAGATCCTGGCCGAGTATTATCCCGGCACCGCCGTAGGCATTACGGCCCGCGGTTTCCGTTGGAAACTTTTGGAGCAGGGCAAGCTTCGCCTCTTCACCACCGAAGAAGCCAAAGACGGGCGGCGCTTGGGCGAGGCCCTTACTGTTTGGCAGCAATGGGAGCGGGACTTGGCAATGGCCGGGAACGCCTCCCTGCGCTTTTACCCCGATCGTGCGGCCTTCCAAAACGCCACCGGCATCACAGCCAAAGTGCAAGGGGCCACTCGCGGCAAAACCGTGTTCCTCCTCAGCGGCGCAACAGCCTCCACCTTGCGCCACGAACTTCTGCACGCGCTGCTCGAGCAAAATACGCGGCAACGGCACCCGGCCTGGTTCCGCGAGGGACTGGTGGAGTATTGGAATGGAGAAAAAAGTGAAGCGGCCCTAAGAGTGCAGCGGCTCGGCGGGCGCGAGGGGCGGCAAGCCCTGCTCCGCTATTGGCGCGGTGGTTTGCCGGCGGACAAAGTCCAATAGAATGGCCCAGCCGCCAAACAAGAAGATGGCGGCGAAGATCATACGCAAGCCAAAGCTGGCCAATTCCGGCGCCATGCCGCTGACGCGCGGGGTCCAACCGAGCAACGCAATCGCCGGCAAACTGCTGAGCACCAGAATGGCAAAGCCCATGGCCAAATAGCGCGGCTTGGCGAAGAGCATCCAACGCCCCTGTGCCGCCGAAGGCAAGAGGACGGCCAACCAGGCCAGAGCGACCAGCGGCGCGGCGCTCCATTTCCAGAGCAGCAGCCCCAGCACCAAGACGGCGGGCAGGGCCCACAAAACATTCCGCCAACGGCCCAGACCATAAGCATCAAGAGCCGCCCAGGCGAGCAGCAGCAATACGCCGCCCAAAACATTTATGGCAACTTGTGTCGTGGAGCCGACTCCCAACCCGAGCCAGTAAAACGCGGCCCCGGCCACCAGGCATTGGCCCACAATTTGGACCACGATCTTGGTCAACATGGCTACTGCACCTCCAAGGTATTCGCGCGGCCAGTGGCCACTTGCTTGGGCTCGTACATGGGTTGTAAGCGCGGCGGCGGCACGCGGAACTTTCCAGGGTTCACCGCCTTCAGCACGTAGAAATAAAGTTTGTCCTCGTCGCCAAAGTAATAGGTACGGAAGAAGGCGGCACGATCGTCGCGGTATTCCGTACGCGCCCAATTGAAGGCCCACCAGATCGGGCGGTCCACCAGGTTATAGTCGCCTTCGCGGGCGTGCTCAAAACCGGCGGGGATGGGATCTTCAATCAGCAGGTACTTGCGGTTCGGAGCATTGGTGCGCACCAGCACCGCAATCGCGTCTCCCGGCGCCACGGGGCCATTCAAGGGCTCCAGCGCGTAGCGCGTATTGCCACCCTGTTCGCGCGGCACCAGCCGGTAGTATTCACGGGCCACGCTCATGGCGCTGCCGCCGGCCACGCGCTGCTCGGCGCTGGTGAAGTATTGGGTTTGCGCGTTCCAATACAGCCGCCCCGCGCCCGACATTTCCACTTCCACGTTGTTGCTCTCCGCGGCCGGTAGGCGCAGAGTGGTGGGCGTTAAGGCCACAAGGTCCGCCGAAGCGTATTCTTTGGTCAACACTTCCCTGCCCCCCACCCGCACCCGCACACGGAAGGAGGGCGCAAGCTCTTTCGACACTTTCAGATAGTCCAGCAGGCCGTAAATCACCATAGCCGTTTGCTTGGTGGAGTTCCACCACTGGCCCTGGTCACGATGCAGCACCAGCCAAGTGGCGGCCTTGGGGAGAAGCGGCGAAGTCGGCAATTGGCGGGACAAAAGCTTGAGCGCAAAGCTGGTGGTTTCGGGCGTCGAGTCCGTATCGAAATCCAGCAGTTCGTCGCGCGAGGAAGGCCACCAGGCTTCGCCCTCGTTTTGCTGCGCACTGGCCGCAAGCTCTTCGGCGATGGTCTTCGCGCGGGCGTCCTTCCGTTGATCCAAGGCCAAGCCGAGGAAGGCTTTGCCGTAGGCGGTCATGCGGTTGCGATCGGCATAAAGCGCGTTCGCTGCATCTTGGGTGCCCAGAGCATAGGCAATATAAGCGCGCAAGTCCGGCAGGGCTTTTTCCTGGCGGCGGAATTCGCCCTGTAACCACTGCTGGGCGCGCTCCAGCGAATTCTGGTTCACGAAATAGCCAGCGGCGCGCGCCTCCTTCAAGCCCGCCAGCACGTGGGCCGTCATGAAGGGGTGGGACTCATCATTTTTCCACCAGCCCCAGGCCCCGTCGGCGTGCTGGTAATCATAAAGGCGCTCGAGCCCGGCATCGACTTTCTTCTGCAAGTCTTCGCGCCGCAGGTTCGAGCGCACGCCCAGCTCAATCAACACCTTGGTGACCGTGATGTTCGGCAGGAAGCTCGACATGGTTTGCTCCGTACAGCCATAGGGAAAGGTGCTGAGGTATTCGAGCGAACCCAGCAGACTGCCCGCCAGGGAGGGCGCCACGCTCAGTTCCAGGCTGCGGTTGGTGCCCGGGGCGGCCAGGGAAAAGCTTGCCTTCTTGCCTTCCGTCAACGCTCCGCTTTGCCCACTGCTCAGCAAGGTGCCGTAGGGCTTGATGGGCAGCGTAATCTCCACGGCGTCGCTCTCTTCGTCGGTCAGGGCCTTGGCCGTAATCACAGCTTCGCGGTTCTCTAAAGTGGCTTTATCGCCCGCACCGGGCTTCACGCGCACGCGAAACTCCACCTTGCGCGTACCCTTGGAATCCACCGTGATGCTGCGCTCCGCGCCATCCAGCAGGTCCACGCCCGTGGCCGACAGCGTTACTTTCGTCGGCTTCGCGCTGGCCAAGTAGTTTTGCACCACCACGCCCAGGCTTACTTCGTCCCCTTCCATCAGGAAGCGAGGGGCCACAGGCCGCAGCAACAGATTCTTCCGCACGGTCACGCGGTTCAAAGCAAAGCCGACCTTGGTGTCCTCCGTAAAGGCCCGCGCAGTGGTGCGCCATTGCGTTAAGGCATCCGGGAAGGCAAACTCCACTTGGCCGCGGCCGCTTGCGTCCGTCAACAAATTGGCTACCCAGAAGGCTGTATCCGGGAAGGCTTTGCGCACACGCGGATCGCCTACGCGCTCCGGCTTCAACTGGCCCAGCGAGGGGCGTATCTGCGCCAGGCGCATGGCGCGCGTGCCGGCCTCGTTGCGGAAGTAATAGCGCAGCGAGCTGGAGGAGGAAACATCGGAATAGATGTTGCCGTAGAAAAAGCTGAGCGGCGTCTGGAGCGTTTCGCGCTGGACGGCGTAGAGCGCTTCGTCCACCACACCTAGGCTAATTTCCGCGCGCACTGGTTGGCCTCGGTGGTCCTTGGCCACGACGTCGTAGCGGGCAGGCTCGCCGGGTTTGAACTCGGCCTTGGCGGGCGTAACGGTGAGCGCCAGTTCCTTCTCGGTCGGCGGCACCCGCAAAGTGACGCGCCCCTGGTAGAGCTTGCCCTGCTTCAGGAAGGCGGCCGTTACAGTAATGTTCGGCGCGTACTCCGCGCGAATGGGAATTTCGGCCGTTAATTGGCCTTGGGCATCGGACTTCGCAATGCGGCTATCAACAATGCCGCGGTATTCCGTGGTGAGCCAGGCGTTCACGCCCGGCGGCGCCAGCAGCAGGAGCTTGGCCGTTTCGCCGGGAGCGTATTTTTTCTTGTCCGAGATGATCTTCAGAGATTCTTCGTCGTCATAACTGCCGCCGAAGCCGCCGCCCGTCCACACCCAATCGCTGGCGCGCAGGTCCCGGCCTTGGGGCGACCGCGAAAGCACGGTTAAGCGATAAGAGCCGGCCGTGGGCAGCATTACCGATACCTTGCCCGTGCCATCGGCGCCCGTTGTTCCGCTGACGGAGGCGCCAACGGTCTTGTAGCGACTGGCAGATTCTTGGTTGTACTCATAGCGCTCCAGCAGCGCACGGAAGGCCACGGCTTGCGGCTGGCCATCGTAGTCTTTGGCCGTCACCGTGAAGTCCATGGCTTGGCCCGGCGAACCGATGTAGCGGTCGCTGCGCACACTGACGTAATAGTTGCCGCGCGTGGCGATGGCCATGCCGTAGCCTGTCACTTCGCGGTTGCCTTCGTCCATGACGCGCGCCTCAATGCGGCAGGTGTAATCGTCGCTTTCAACCGGCGTGGGCAGCTTGATGGTTAAGCGGCCTTCGCTGTCCAAGCGGCCCTCTACTTCTTCACCTTGTTCGCCGCGGAAGTATTCGCCTCCGGAGTTGTCTTCTTCCGTCGTCTCGTAGCCTTCGCTGTCGGATTCGTACCAGGAGGGGTAATAACGCTGGCGGCGGATGGTGTACTTCACCTTGGCATCCCGCACCGGCTCGCCAAAATAATAGCGGGCCTCGATGGTGGCGCTCACGGCTTCGCCCTGCAACACGCGCGGCGCGGTGGGCGTGATCTTCACGGCGTACTCCGGCTTCTTGTACTCCTCCACATTGAAGCCGCCGTAACCGTGGCCCTCGCCAGCCCGCAAGGAGATGCCGTAGTAGCCGAGGCTCGCCGTCATGGGCAGTTCCAGCGAACCCTCCACCGAACCAAAGGAAGAAACCCGGAGCGTCTTTTTGTAGATGGACTTGCCGTCGGAGTCGGTAATCTCAACATCGGCCTCCGAGACCTTGGGCAAGGCATAGCCCTGGTCCAGTTGTTGCCGGAGAACGGCCTTAAAGAATACCTTGTGGCCAGGACGATACACAGGGCGCTCCGTGTAGAGATAGGCTGTCAGGCGGCGCCCCTCTTCACGGCCAAAGGCCCATTGGTTGATGGCGTCGAGGGCGATTTCCGCCTTGCCATTCTGCTGGCGCGTAGCCAGAGCGAGGAGGCCGGACCGCGCCTCGCCCGTGTACTTCGCCAAACCATTTTCATCTGTTTTTGTTTTGGCCAAAACATCCTCGCCGCTGCGGAACTCCACGTCCGCTCCCGCCAGCGGCGCTCCGCTTTGGCGCTCCACCACGCGCGTCCAAACCGTGCCGGGCTGCGTTTTGCTCAAGATGGCGATGGGCGAGATGGACACAATCGTATAGGCGCGCAGCTTGCCATCGGTGGCTTCTACCAGATAAAAGCCCGCCTCGCGCACGGGCACTTTTACGTTTTGCTCGGACCAGCGTTCGCGCGTCGAAATGGTCTCGGTCCAGGTCTTCAACAATTGATTTTCGTTCAGGATGGCGACGGGGGCATAGGTGGTTCCCTTTTCGCCCTTCTTGGGCGTATCGGTACTCTCCGGTTTTACGCTGCGCTCGCGCCAAGCCGCGCGGGTATCCGCCGTGAACTGCCGACGCGTGTACTGCACGATGTCGTTGCGTACGCGGCGCTTCCAGCGGTAAAAGCGTTCGAGCGGCGTACGTTCGCGCGGCAAGTCAGCCACGCGGTTACCGAAGCTGTGGGGGTCGTGCAACTGGCTTAGGAAACTGCCCGCATCATTGATGCGATAGAGGCGGAATTCCAACTGCCGCAAATTCTGCGCGGAAAGCCCCACAATCGGCTCCTCGCCCGGCTCAACGCTGGCGTTGGAATTGAGCGCAAACCAAATGCCCTCGGGCTCCTGGCTAATCGCCGGAAACCCAAGGAGGATGAGAGCGAACAAGAGCGGACCAAAACGCACCTTCATTTATTCCTCCAAAAGACGAAGACGGTAAATGCCGCGAAACGCGGCGTTGCCGGGCACGGGGCGCCAGCGGGGTTGCGGGTGTTCCAAGAGTTGCTGCAGGGTAAGGCGGCGCAATTCACCAGGGTGGCGGCCGACGGGACCCGTGTGATAAATCACCCAGGGCCCGGGCGCGCTTTCGAAATGGCTGGGGCCCAGGTAGACCATAACGTGCCAATTGTTGGCGTCGTCAATTTGCTGGAAAAAGAGCAAGTCACCAGGTTGGGCGCGGGAAAAACTTTGCCCCACGGGGCGGGCATTGTGCGAGAGCAGGGTGGAGGCGTCGGCGAAGTGGGCGCGGCCTTGGGGCGTGCGAAAGTGCGGGGGCGGCAAGTAAGGATTGGGAGGCAGGGCGGGCGGCGCGGGCAGGGGGTTGCGGCGGCGCCAATCCGCATCATGGCGCGCCAGGGCCTCGCGGTAGGCATATCGCACCAGTGCCGAACAATCGCGGATTTCCGCCGGCCGCACTGCGGGCTCGTTATAGATTTGCGCTTCGGCCAAAAAGGTGAACCACAGGCGGAAAGCGTGTTTTTCCGCCGGACTGAGCGAGGCGGCGATGAGTATTAGCCAGCCGAGCGCGTGTGGCATCCGTTCCAGAAGGATACAATAAGCGCTTTGCCTATGAAACCACTCGAAAACAAGGTTGCGGTGATCAGCGGCGCCAGCCGCGGCTTGGGAAAGGCTATGGCCCTGGCCCTGGCAGAAAAAGGAGCGGCCATAGCGCTGGTGGCGCGGGACGCGGGAGCATTGGCGGAAGTGGCCGCGGAGATTCGCGCCGCGGGCGGTACAGCGGAAAGTTTCGTGGCGGACCTGACGGACGAAGGCAGCGTGGCCACCATGGAAGCCGCCGTCATTGCGCGCTTCGGCAAGGTGCACATCCTGGTAAATAATGCCGGCATGAACTTGCGCAAAAAGATCCACGAGTTCACCTTGGAGGAATGGAAGCGCGTGGTGGATACAAACCTGACCAGCGTCTTCCTAATGTGCCGCGCCTTTGTGCCGCACATGAAGGGTCAAGGCTACGGGCGCATCTTCAACATGACTTCGATCATGGCGCACGTCAGTTTGCCGGAGCGCACGGCTTACTCTTCCACCAAGGCCGCGCTGCTGGGCTTAACGAAGAGCTTGGCCATGGAGCTTGCGCCGGAAGGCATTACGGTGGTGGGCATTTCGCCCGGACCCTTCCTGACGGAAATGAACCTGCCCATCTTGAACGACGCGGAAAAGAACGCCATGTTCCTCTCGAAGATTCCCGTGGGCCGTTGGGGCCAACCGAAAGAAATTGGTGCGCTGGCGGCATTTCTTTGCAGCGAAGACGCGGGCTTCATCACCGGCACGGATATCTTGATTGACGGGGGCTGGTGTGCATCCTAAGCAGTTTGACCGGTTGGTATCGTGCGGCCTGTCGGTGTGCCTTTTGGCCTTGTCAGGTTGCGAACAGAACAAACAGCGCGTGATTGGCGTGGTGCCCAAGGCTACCTCGCACATCTTTTGGGTGGCCGTGGAAAAGGGCGCCCGCACCGCGGGCCAGGATCTGGGCGTGAAGGTGGAATGGAACGGTGCGGCCAGCGAAACCGACTACGCCCGGCAGATCCAGATTGTCGATTCGATGATCAACCGCAAAGTAGATGGCCTGGCCGTAGCGGCGGCGGAGCGCAAAGCGCTGGTGGCCAGCGTGGACCGGGCCATGGCGCAGGGCATCCCGGTAACCGTTTTTGATAGCGGCCTGGATAGCGAAGACTATACGAGCTTCGTGGCCACCGACAACTACGAAGGCGGCAAACAGGCCGCGCGCGCCATGGGCAAGCTCTTGGGTGGCAAAGGCAAGGTGGCCATCGTGATGCACATGCCTGGCAGCGTTTCCACCATGGACCGCGAGCGTGGCTTTCGCGAAGCGCTGGCGGCAGAGTTCCCCGGCATCACCGTAGTTGCCGAACAGTTTGGCATGAGCGACCGCGCCAAGAGCCGCGCGGCGGCGGAAAACATGCTGACGGCCAACACGGAAATTAATGGCATTTTCGGCTCCACTGAGCCCTCCAGCGTGGGCGCGTCGCTGGCCGTGAAGAGCCGTGGCTTGGCGGGCAAAGTGAAAGTCGTTGCCTTCGACGCATCCGATTCCCTGGTGGAAGATCTCGAAAAAGGTGCCGTCAGCGCCATTGTTGTGCAGGACCCCTTCAAGATCGGCTACGAAGCCGTGCGGACCTTGGTGGACAAGCTGAACGGCAAGACCCCGGCTCGGCGCATGGATTTGCCCGCCGTGGTGATTTTCCAAGTAGACGCCGCCAAACCCGAAAACCAGAAGCTACTACATCCGGAGTTGAAGTAAATGGCCGCCGCTGGGGCCATGCGCGTTACGGCGACCGACCTGCAACGCTGGTGCGCCGCCCTGTTGGAGCGCCTGGGCCTGGATGCCTCGGACGCCGCCTTTACGGCCTCCGCGCTGGTGGCCTCGAACCTGCGGGGCGTGGATTCCCACGGCGTTGCGCTGCTGCGCTATTACCTCGAGCAACTGGAATGTGGCGATATGGACCCGCACGCCACGCCGGAGGTGGTGCACCGCTCCGGCGCCACGGCGCTGATTGATGGGCAAAATGCCGTTGGCCAATTGGTGGCGCGTCTGGCCACCGAGCAAGCCATTGAGCTCGCGATGGACCACGGTGTGGGCGTTGTTTCCACGCGGCACTCCAACCATTTCGGAGCCGCCGCCTATTGGGTGCAAAGGCTCACCAACGCGGGCTATATCGGCATTGTTTTGTGCAATGCTTCCTCCACCGTAGCGCCCTGGCAAGGCAAGCAAGGCAAGCTGGGGACCAACCCGATTTGCTGCGGCGTGCCCGGCCCCTCGCCCTTTCTTCTCGACATGGCCACCACGACGGTAGCGGCCAACAAGATCTTCAATGCCCATTCAGCGGGGCGTCCGGAAATTCCGGCCGGTTGGGCCTTGGACCGTGACGGCGTACCCACCACCAATACTGCGGAAGCCTACCGGGGCCTGTTGCAACCCTTGGGCGGCTACAAGGGTTCGGGTCTGGCGGTGATGGTGGAAATGCTGTGCGGGGTGTTGAGCGGCGGGGCGATGAGCGACGAATTGGGCGGCATCCGCTTCCGCGGCAAGCCCGTGGACATTAGCCAATTCTTCCTGGCCCTGGACCCCAAGTGCTTTCTGGCGCCGGGCGAGTTTGAAGAGCGCGCCTTGAAGTTGACGCGCAAGTTGAAAGAGACGGCTCCGGCCCAAGGCTACGAAGAGGTGCTGGTGGCAGGCGAACCGGAATTGCGCAACGAGGCCAAGCGGCGTCGCGAGGGCATTCCCCTGGCCGCCGAAACCTGGGATAGCTTATTCGCCTGGAGCAGCAAGCTGGGCTTGCCCGCGCCAGCGGCGGAACCCATTCCAGAGTAGGCCCACCACCAACCAAGCCGTACCCGCTGCCTTCGCGTAGAACGATAGGTTCCACCACAGGAAGGCGCAAATGGCAAAACCCCCGAGCGGCGCCAGCCATTCCCACCACGCCCCGCGCTTGCGGTAGCCATAATGCAACAGCGCGCTCAGGTTCACGCCCATAAAGCCGATGAAAGCGCCAAAGTTCAATAGCTCCGCGCCCTGCTGGTAAGTCAACAAATAGCCGCCCGTCAGCGCCAGCGCACCAATCAGGACCACATTGGCCGCCGGAATGCTGGTGCTGGGGCTGAGGTACGTGAACAGCCGCTTGGGCAAATTGCCATCCCGGCCCATGCCGTATAACAAGCGCGCACCGGCCAGCACGCCGCCGGAACCACTGCCCACCGTGGCCACAATGAGCGTTAAGTTCACCAGCGAAAACAACCAAGCGCCGCCCGCGCGGCCGGCAATGTGCACGTAAGCCGTATCCACATCCGGCAGCGTTTCGCCGTAGGGCCAAACAATTTGCGCCGCGTAGCTCTCAATAGCGCTCAAGGCGCCGATGATGAGACACACGCCCACAATGCCGCGCAGGATGTTGCGGCTGGCGTCCTTAACCTCTTCGCCCAGCGTGGAAATGCCGTCAAAACCGATGTACGTCAGCACGGCCAGGCTGGTGCCCGCAGAAAACGTATCGACGGAAAAATGTTTTGGATCATAAAGCGGCGCCAGCCAGTTGATGGGCTCCACTTGGCCCAGCGCATAACGCAGTGCGGCCACCACCACGGCCAGAATCACGCAACCCATGCCAAGCGTCAGGGCGATGTTGATGCGGGCGGTGGTTTGAATGGCGCGCAGGTTCAGAAACGTGAACAGAACGGCGAAGAGCATGCGCCAAAGCTCGGGCGGGGTATCAGGAAAAAAATTGCGCATCGCCCCCGCGCACCAGATGGTGCAAATGACAGGGTTCAAGACATAATCCATCATCATGCTCCAGCCGGCCAGAAAGCCCGCCAGGGGGTGCACTTCGCGCGTGACATAACTGGAGGCCGAACCCGCCACCGGATATGCCGCCGCCATGCGGCCGTAGCTGATGGCCGTCAGCAACATGCCCAGCATGGCCACCAAAATGGCGCTGGTTACGTGCCCGCGGGCCGTTTGGTGGACAATGCCGAAAAGCGGCATGGGGGCCGTGGGTTGAATCATCACAATGCCGGTGAAGATCAAGCCGGCAAGGCCAAGGCTCCGGCGTAAGGAATCGCTCATCGGACCATCATAGACGGCGAGGGGCTTTGATAGCCGCCAAAGGCCTTTCAGCGCCAATTTAATTTTCTTTCTTAAAGTTCAGCGCTTCGTGCCGATATGCCCCAGTAGGGAAATGAACCGATGCATACCAAGTTCACGCTAAAGAAGACCATCCTCCTCCTTTTTGTGGGGGCAGCGGCTTTCACCATTGCGGTTTGCCTTTACGGTGTGAGCCGCATTGTGAATAGCGAGGGGCTGCGGCAATTGCAATCGCAAATGACCACCATGCTCGATTCCGCGGACAACGCGCGAGAATCTACTGCGAAATTGCGCCGGATGGACGCTTTCTCTGAGCAGCAATTGGCCGAGGCCGCCAAGCGGCACCAGAGCTATCGCGACAGCACGCTTTACTTGACTGTGCCGGTGGTGGCCGCCTGGCAATCGATTCGGCAATTGGCCCAGAAGGATGGCTACATCTTCCGCGTCCCCGCGGAGAACCCTCGCAATCCGGAGAACCAGCCGAGCGACGACGAGCGGCGCGTCCTGGGATGGCTGGCCGAGAACCGGGGGAAGGATTACTTCGCGGTGGACGAGGCCAAAGGGGAAGTGGTGATGGCGCGGGCGGTCATCCTGTCGGAAGACTGCATGATTTGCCATGGCCAACCCAGCCGCAGCCCCAGCGGCGACGGCAAGGATTTACTTGGTTTCCGCATGGAAGGCTGGCGGAGCGGGGAAATGCACGGTGCCTTTGTGCTGCGCGGATCCACCGCCGCCATGGAAAGCCGCAAGCGCGCCCAAATGCTCGAAATCGCCGCCTGGATTATCGGCGCGAAGGTTTTGGTGTTGGTGGGTGTGATGCTGGCTTGGCGAAAGATCAAAGCCATGCTCGATGTTGCGCTTGGCCGCTTGGCGGAGGAACGCCAGAAATTGGCTGCCGCCGTTCGCCGCATTGCCAACCAAAGCAGCGCGCTCGAAAAGGTAAGTGCCCAACAGACGGCTTCGTTTGAGGAAACCTCGGCAGCGCTTGAGGAAATCCGTGGTGTCTCGCGGGGCAATTTGGAATCCACGGAACGGGCCTCCGCCGCAATTGCAGCGTGTGACCAGGAGTCTCGCGCGGGCGAGCAAACACTGGTCGAAATGAACACGGCCATGGCTTCGATACGCGAATCCACGGGGCGCATTGCCAAGATTATCCGCCTGATGGATGAGATTGCGTTCCAAACCAACATCCTGGCCTTGAACGCGGCGGTGGAAGCAGCCCGGGCAGGCGAGGCGGGGCAAGGCTTCAGCGTGGTGGCTGGCGAGGTCCGCAATTTGGCCAAGCGCAGCGCGGATGCCGCCAAGGAGATCGAGGGCATTATTGAAGAGTCAGTCGAAAGGGCCGACCATGCCGGTAAGGCAGCCGAACGCGTGAGCAGCGTTACGCGCAACATCAGCCGCGAGGTGAACCAACTGGCCGAAAGCCTAGCGCAGGTCTCGGCCGCCACCCGGGAGCAGTTTAAGGGCATCGACGGCATTGGCGATGCCATGAGCCGCATCAGCCATCTGGCGATGGAAGTTTCCGGCTCGGCAGCGGAAGGGCGCAAGGAAAGCGATGAACTTTCCCAACAGGCGGAAGAATTGCAATCCGCCTCAGAGGGCTTGGCGGAGATTCTGAAGTAGCGGAATCGCCTGAAGCCGGGCGAGGAGACAACAGTAAGCTGGAAACAGCAGATGACGCTGTTAGTTCGGCTACGGGAGCGCTTGGCGCGGGGCATACGCCACCGTGTCACGCTGCTCGGCGCCATGATTCTGGCCATGTTGCTGGCCAGTGGCATGCTCGCCTTCACCACCAATCAAAATGCTTTTTTCCTGCTCTTCAGCCTGTTGTTGGCCGCCGTCATGGTTTCCAGCTTTCTGAACCGGCTGGTGCTGGCCGGTTTAGCGGCAGAGATCTCGCTGGCGCCCCATCCTGTGGCCGGAGAAGCCGTCCCGGGGGTGCTGCTCTTGCGCAACACCAAGTCTTTTCTCGGCAGCTACGCGCTCGAAGTTCGGCCGGAGGGAGCCAGGCCGGTGCAAATCCCCGTGCTCGGCCCGGGCGCGCAGTACCGCCATGAGTTTGTCCTCACGTGGCTAAGGCGCGGCAAGCCCGCTCCGCTCGAGGTGATTTTGGAAACCCGCTTCCCTTTCGGGTTTAGTGTACGGCGGGCGCATTTGCGCGTGGAAGTTCCGGGAGTTATCTACCCTTCCCTCGAGGAAAAGCCCGGCCATCGGGAAATTCTCGAACGGGCGCTGGTGGCGGAGAGCGCCGGCCACGCGGCAGAGGAAAGCGAGTTCAGCCATCTGCGCCAGTATCAGGAGGGCGACCCCTTCCGCCACATCGCCTGGGCAGCGACGGCGCGGCAGGCGGCAGGCGAAGGGCCGCTCGTAAGCGCGCAAGTGCGCACGGCTGCGACAGGATGGCGACTCTGGCTGGACGGCGGCTCGCCCCATTGGGAAGAGGCCGTGCAATTGGCGGCATACCTGGTTTGGAATCTCCACTACAAAAAGCGCGAATTTGTTTTCGCGGGGCCCGCGGAAATTCCCGTCAACACGGCGGCGGATACATATACTGTTCTTAAGCTCCTGGCGGAATTGGATGCCGACCCGGGCTGCACCTTGCCCAATGATTCTTCGCTGTTTGTCATTAGTTATCGCCCTGGGTTTTTGCCCCCTCCTGTGGGCCCAGGCGACTCCGCCGAAACCGGAGGCCGTTAAGACCTCTGTCACCGTCTTTGAGCGGATCGAGCAGGAGACGCCCGCCAACATCACCACGCTGGACTCCGCAGAGCTCCAGCAAACCCCTGGCGTAAATTTAGACGACCGTTTGCGGATGGTGCCCGGCTTCACCCTCTTCCGGCGCAATTCCAGCCAAGTGGCCAACCCCACCACGCAGGGCGTCAGCTTGCGCGGTGTGGGCTCTACCGGGGCCAGCCGTTCGCTGGTGCTGTGGGATGGCGTGCCGCTGAACGATCCCTTTGGGGGCTGGATTTATTGGACGCGCGTCCCGGCGGAGGAAATTGACCGGGTAGAAGTTTCCCGCGGCGCCGCCACCAGCCTCTTTGGCGACCGCACGATGTCCGGCAGTCTGGCTTTGTTCACGCGGCCCGCAGCGCCCTGGCGCTACACCTTGGGCCTGGAAGGCGGCAACCGGGGTACGTGGCAACCGAGCGCGGGCCTTTCGCACGCCAAAGGCAAGTGGGGCGCGTCAAGCTTTTTTCGCGCCTTCGATACGGATGGATATTTGATTGTGCCCGAGGAACGCGCCGGCACCGTGGATCGCCCGGCGGGGGTCCGCTTTGTGGCGGGCGCGGTGAAGCTCGATTACGGCACCGCCCGCGAGCGCTTCAGTACAAAGCTCGACATCCTGGCCGAAGAGCGGGCCAACGGCACCGTCATCCAGCGAAACTCCACGTCGCTGGGCACCTTAAGCGGCAATTACGCCCGCGAGGTGGGCAATCTGCAACTGGGCCTGATTGGCTACCACACGCGCCAGCAATACCACCAATCTTTTTCGTTTGTCGCGGCAAGCAGGAATTTCGAACGCCTTACCACCCTACAGAGCGTTCCCAGCACGGCTTGGGGCGGCGGGGGGTTCTTGCAAAAACGCACCTCGCGCGTGAAGTGGACGGTGGGCGCCGATGCCCAGAGCGTAGACGGCGTCAGCCGCGAAACACCCTTCACCAATGGCCTGCCCACGGAACAGCGCCTCGGCGGCGGCACCCAAAACCAGGGCGCGATTTTCGGCCAGGGCACTTTCACCGTTAAGGATTGGCAAATCTTCGCCGGTTCGCGGGGCCAATTTGCTGGAAGCGCGGGGAACTTCTATGCTCCCAACGCGGGCCTTGCCTGGGCCAAAGGCCGCTGGCGCGCCCGCGCTTCTGCCTACCGCGCCTTCCGAGCCCCTACGCTGAACGAACTCTACCGCGAGTTCCGCGCGGGTAATGCGATTACCCAAGCCAATGCCGACCTGCGCACAGAGAAACTCTGGGCCTCAGAGGCGGGTCTCGATTTTCGCGGGGAAACCTACACGGTCCGCGTCGGCGGGTATTGGAACGAGATCAGCGACCTGATTGCCAATGTCACGCTCGTCAATACTCCAGCGCAAATCATTCGCCAACGGCAGAACACCGCAGCGGCTACCGTGCGCGGCCTTGAAGCAGAATTTGAGAAAAATTTCGGACCTATTCGTACAGAATTTTCCTATCTTATGGCCGATTCCCGCTTTTCCACCCGCGAGCGCCTTCCCCAGATTCCCCGCCACCAAGGCAGCGCCCAAGCCACCTGGAGCAAAGGAGGGACGCTGCTAACCTTCGGAATTCGCGCCAGTAGCTTACAATTTGAGGACGACCGGAACACCCTGCCGCTCCCCGGCTACTCCTGGCTGGTTTTGAGTGGGCGACAAAAGCTATGGAAGGGGCTGATTGCGACATTTGGCATGGAAAATGCAGCGAATCGCTTGATATTAACCGGCTTTACGCCCTTCCCCCAAACCGGCGCCCCCCGCTTATTCCGGCTTGGCTTGCGATATGAGGGTGGGCTGTAACGGCGCTGAACCGTTTTACGCCTAGAACAATGAACGTCGATCCCCAACTGGTCGAAAGGGCGCAATCGGGCGACGATGCGGCCTTTAATGAGTTGGTCCAAGCCTGCCGCAAGCGGGTGATGGGCATTGTCGGGCGCTTGATCGGGCGTCCGGAGGACGTAGAGGACGTGGCGCAGGATGTGTTTCTGCGTTTGTACTATTCGTTGGGGCAGTTGTCGAGCCCCGAGATGTTTGACCGCTGGTTGTATCGTTTGACGGTGAACGCCGCCTACGACTACATGCGCAAGAGCAAACGCCGGAAGGAAAGCCGAATGGCGGACTTGAGCGAGGCGCAGGTAGTTATGGCGGACGCCAGTGCCGGAGAGCGGGCGGGCAAGACGGAAGAAGCGCGGGCCACCATCCGCGACTTCGTTCATTGGTTGCTTTCGGGCGTCAGTGAAGACGACCGTATCTTGTTATTGTTGAAAGAGGTTGAGGGCTTGTCGATCAAGGAGTTGGAAGAAATCTACGGCGCCAATGAAAGCGCCTTGAAAGTACGCCTTTTCCGGGCCCGGCAACGCGTGATGAAAGCATTTGAGAAATCCCAGCGTAATAGGGATATATGATTGGCGGAAAGCCAGCTTGAGGGAATAGATCGAGAGAATCGCACCATGCGGGAAAAGATGCAGGAAAACATGCAGGAAGACGGCGGATCGCCAGAATTGACGGCGCTTTGGGGCTCCTACCGGAAAGCCTGTCCCGAAACCGATGCGCAGCCGAACTTCATGCCCGGCCTTTGGCAGCGCATTGAAGAGCGGCGCAAGAAGGAAGCGTGGATTTTCCGTTGGGCCAATGCTTTTGCCGCTACAGCGGCAGTTGTCGCCCTGGTGAGCGGCGCCATGTTTTATTCCAAGCCCGCCCCGGTGCCCCAACGCGCTTACATTGAAAAGCTGACCGAAGAAATCAACGAAGACTACTTCCTGGCCACCGGCTATTCAGCCCGGTATGGCAAACTCGCTTACGTAAACGCCGCCCTCGAAGAAGTGGAAAAGTAGTGAAGCTCTCCCCTGGCAAAATCGGACTGTACTTGAGCTTGGTCTTCGCCAGCGGCATTGCCTCTGGCTATTTTCTGGGCCGCTTGAGCGCCTCTCCGGTTGTCAGTGCGAACCCCTCGCCCCAGCGCAGCAATGAGGATTGGCGCAAGCAGTTTGTCGACTCCATGCGCGTACGCCTGAAGATGAGCGACGAGCAGATTCGCGATCTGAACGAAATCCTTGACGAAACCCGCGTTGAATATCGCTTGCTGCGGGAGCGCTACAAGCCGGAAATGGACCTGATCCATGCCGGGCAGGTGACGAAGATCAAGAAACTCCTGCGCCCGGAACAGCTACCCGAATACGAGCGCATTGAACGCGAGCGGGAAGAAAAAATCCGCGCCCGCAAAACCGCTCCTGGCATGTAGCGCTACGGCAGAAACGCCGGCACCTCAAACAAATTTTCCTTAAACAAGCGCCGCACCAGTGGGTTTACGTCCGGTACTCCGCCTTGCGGATTGGCCAGAAACTGCGCGGCTTCGAGCAATGCGGCCTCGCCGATCAAGAGCGTCTCCTCGCGCAACTCCACGAAGGCCGCAAGATAGGTGTGCGGGTTCGCGGGCAAATCCGGACGCTCGCGCCGCGCCCGGTCGTGCCGGTAGGCGCTGACGTTGCCGTACTCGAAGGCCGCCCGGATCAATTGGTAATTCGCCGGGTTGGGCGCCGTTTGGTCCCCGATCGCGAATTGGAAAAGGACCGGTTTCACTGGGTGGCCAAATAATGTCGCCTGTTTGAAGAAGGGCCCGAAGCTTGCCGGGGCGGCATCGGATTCCAGCATCTGGAAACGATCCAGCAATTCCAAGTAATGAGCGGCGCGCGCGTCTTCGAGAATGGCAATTTCCGCGTAGCGGGGCGTTAAGGGGTCGGGCAATTGCAGAAAGCCTGTCAACACCTCCGGGTGCGAGAGGCTTAAATACAGCGCCAGCAGGGCCCGCAAAGAATCGCTATGCCGGGCAATCTCGATGGTTGATCCGCCGCCTACGTTTAGCACTGCTGCTTCAATGCGCGGCTCGGTGGCAACCAGCAAACTGCCGTACATGGCGCCCAGCGATTGGCCCAAGTATTGGAAGCGGGCGGGCTGATAATCCACCGCGCCATCGCCGTCAAAATCCAAACCCTGCTCCAATTCGCGGATAAGGGTGCGATAGTCGAGCGCCGTCTGCCGCAGACAGTCGCGAATGAAAGCCGGGTTGCCGGGCGTGAAAAGAACACAGCCATCAAACGGCTCAATGGCGCCGGTGCCGTCGGCATCGCGGCCACGGCCTGGGAAAGGCACTTCTAAGATTGTGCCGTTAGCCCGCGTTAACACCAGGCGCGACTGCGGACCGTAGCCATGTCCCACTGCGTTTATGCTTACGCTCGCCGCCCCGTCGAGAAACGCATTGGCAAAGAATGTCGGCCCGGCAAAGCGATGGTCGCCCAGCCCGTGGCCAATCAGAACTGTAGTGCCCGGAGAGAATATCGCGTTTCCCGTCGGAAGCCATAGGTGGCCATGCACCGCTTCCCCTTGCGAATTGGTGAATGAGAAAAAAGCCAACCGGTCAAAGCCGAGCGACCGAATGGTTTCCAGATCAACGGGGAAAGGCTCACGGACCAGCGGCGCATTGGGGTCCGCACTGCGCTGCATCAGCAGTTCCAGGCTTTGGTATTCGCTCAAGCGGACAAGGCCAGGGCCTTCCAGGCGCAACGTGCCACTCGGTCCCAAGTCCGCCTCGACGAGAGTACGCACGACATTCATGGTGCGAAAGCGGGTAAAAACCAAAACGTCAGTCCCTAATGGTGTAGGCAGAGCTTCGCGGAAGCGAGGGTCGGCCTGGATGGGTTGCCCCGCCTCGTCCACCACGCCACGTCCCACCACCAGGAAGTATTCGCGCCCGTGCTCCAGCGCGTGGTCCGGCTTGGCATAGAGCGTGAAAGTGCGTGGGTCCCAGTGCAATTGGTTGATCGCTTCGCGATTCCCCGCTGAGTAGGTGGCAAAGCCATCGCGGTGTAGGACGTCGCCGTAAACAAGGTAGATGTGGTCGCGTAAGGACGACAATCGCACGGGCCCGGAGAAGCGGACTTTCAACCAGGGCTCTGTCGCGAAGCCGTCCAGCGCCTCAAGGCGTGTCCGCTCCAGGCAGTCTGGCGTCAACGCGCGACAAGCGGGGAAGAGCTTGGCGGGCCGCTCACCGGCGGGGTAAGGACCAATCGCGGGATCCCCCGGGGACCAAAGTACGGTTACCGGTGCAGGGCTTTGGCCCAGTACGCTTAACACAATCGCAAAGAGGAGTAGGATTCGCATTTTCTATAATGAGGACTGCATGAAAGGTGTCGTTCTCGCTGGTGGCACGGGCAGCCGCCTTTTTCCCCTTACTAAAGTCACGAATAAGCACTTGATGCCGATTTATGACCGCCCGATGATTTATTATCCGATCCAAGCCATGGTGGATGCAGGGATTGACGAAATCCTCGTAGTCACTGGCGGACGGAACTCCGGCGACTTTATGCGCCTTTTGGGCAACGGAAAGGACTTTGGACTGCGACGGCTGAACTACGCCTACCAGGACGGTGAAGGTGGCATTGCCGACGCGCTCAGCCTGGCCGAGCACTTTGCCGAAGGCGATAAGCTCTGCGTCATCCTTGGCGACAACGTCATTGAAAAAGACATCAAAGCCGCCGCGGACGATTTCCGCCGCCAGGAAAAAGGCGCCAAGGTTCTGCTCAAAGAAGTGCACGATGCCGAGCGCTTTGGCGTGGCCGAAGTGCGCGGCGAGAAAATTGTGGGCATCGAAGAAAAGCCCGCGCGCCCGAAATCCAATCTGGCGGTTACCGGCATCTACATGTACGACGCCACGGTCTTCGAAAAGATCAATAAGCTGGAGCCGAGCGACCGCAATGAGCTCGAAATTACCGACGTGAATAATTTCTACATTCACGAAGGATCGATGACCTGGAGCATCCTCGATGGCTGGTGGACCGACGCTGGCACCTTCGATTCCCTGCTCCGCGCCGCCAACCTGGTTGCCCAAAGCCGGGGCCACAAATGAGCAACACCAGCCTCATGACGCTGCCGCAGGATTGGACAGAAGCCAATGAGAAAGGCGTGGGCGCCATTGTGCGCGGACCGGGTGACGCGGGCCTGATCGACGGTGTAGTGCTGGAAAGCTTTCCGCTGTGGCCCGACGACCGCGGCTACTTTCTCGAAATCGCTCGCTTCCAGCAAGGGCTGGTGGCAGACTTCGCCCCCGAAGAAACGCAGGTGTCGGCCGCGCTCAGTTACGCGGGCACCATCAAGGCTTTTCACTTTCATCATTTCCAAACCGATTATTGGGTGCCGGTAATGGGTGTTTTCCAAGTGGGATTGGTTGACCTTCGCCCTGCCTCGCCCACCTTCCGCCTGCGCAACACCATTTACTGCGGAAGCCTAAAACCCCTGCGCATCAAGATTCCGCCGGGCGTCGGCCACGGCTATAAAGTTGTGAGCCCGGACCCGGGTTTGCTGGTTTACGTCACCAGCAAGATCTACAATCCCGCCGACGAGGGGCGGATCCCGTATAACCATCCAAATATCAACTACGACTGGGAAACCCAACACAAATGAAGCTTTTGGTAACAGGAGGGGCCGGCTTCATTGGTTCGGCCTTCGTGCGCCTGGTGGCCAGCACGCGCCCCGACCTGGAAATCGTCAATGTCGATAAGTTGACCTACGCCGGGAATTTGGAAAACCTGACCCCGCTCGAAGGCAACGCCCGGCATCGTTTTGTGAAGGCCGACATCTGCGACCGGCCCGGTATGCTGGAAATCTTTGCCGCAGAAAAGCCGGATGCCGTGGTTCATTTCGCCGCGGAAAGCCATGTAGACCGCAGCATTCTGGAGCCCGATGCCTTCATCCGCACCAACGTCTTCGGCACCTTCACCCTCCTGGAAGCGGCCAAGCACAGCGGCGTTCAGCGTTTTGTGCACGTTTCCACCGACGAGGTCTACGGCAGCATCGAGGAGCCGCACGATGCCGACGAAGAATACCCCTTAAAGGCCTCCAGCCCCTATTCGGCCTCCAAGGCCTCCAGCGATCTTCTGGCCCTTAGCTACTGGACCACCTTCAAACTGCCCGTCGTGGTTACCCGCGCCAGCAATAATTACGGCCCCTACCAGTTCCCAGAAAAGCTGATCCCGCTGATGATCTCCAACGCGCTCGAAGACAAGCCGCTGCCAATTTATGGCGATGGCATGCAGGTACGCGATTGGCTGTATGTGGACGACCATTGCCGCGCCATCCTCGCCGTACTGGAAAAAGGCCGCCTCGGCGAGATCTACAACGTGGGCGGCTCCCGGGCCTTGCCCAACCGCGAGGTCGTCGAAAAAATCCTTGCACAAACCGGCAAACCGACCAGCCTGATGACTACCGTGAAAGACCGCCCAGGCCACGACCGCCGCTACGCCATCACCACCGCCAAACTCGAGGCCGAAACCGGTTGGCACGCGGAAATGGATTTCGAGCAGGGCCTGGCTTCCACCATCGCCTGGTATCGCGAAAACCGCGCCTGGGTGGAGCGCGTCCGCAGCGGCACCTACCGGGAGTATTACGAAAAGAACTACGCCGGCCGCTAATCCCGGTTCCGTAGATTAAATCCTGAAACGCGCGCCGGACGAACCGATAAGGCACAAGAGACGATTGTGCACCGTGCCGCTAAAAATCCTCGTACAAACCTCTCTGAGGCCGGCAAGGGAATAGAAGCCCTGGATGCCGTACTTGGACGTTTTTTCTTTGCCAACAGTGGATTGCACATCGCGGTCGATCCTTCGGGCTTGATCTTGCGGGTTAACGATGCCTTTGCCCGCTTTTTGGGCAAGTCGCCGAAAGAAATTGAAGGCCAAAGTTTTCCCAGTCTCCTGCACGAGGCGGACCAGCCTTCGGCGTGGGAGAAGTGGTGCGCGGCGGCCAACGAGGGCGCCCTGATGGAAAGCCGGGTGCTGGCAGCCAACGGCGAATGGCGGTGGGTGCGCTGGCAAAACTCCCGGGTGGAGGCCGCCGGCCTAACTTTCGTGGAGGCGCAGGATGCCACCCACTGGCGCCGGATGGAGGAAGAAAACCGCAGACTTGCGCTCATTGCCCAGCGAACCAAAAATAGTGTCATCCTCACAAACCGCGCGGGGCATATCGAATGGGTAAACGAAGGCTTTACGCGGCTCACTGGCTACACCCTGGCGGAGGTAAAAGGCCGCAAACCGGGTAGTTTCCTGCAAGGCCCGGCGACGGACCCCGCCACGGTGGAGGTTATGCGCCGCGGCATTGAGTCGGGCGAAGGATTTCAGGTGGAAATCCTCAACTACGACAAGCGCGGCCGCGAATGCTACCTGGATATTGAGGTGCGCCCCATCTACGATGATCAGGGCCGTTTCCAGAACTTCATGGCCATGGAGTTGGACGTTACGGAGCGCAAGCAATCCGAAATCCGGCTCCGCGACGCTTCGCGCATTTTGCGCGCCGCCGGCGCCGTGGCCAAGTTTGGCGGCTGGGAGGTGGACCTCGAAACCATGACGCCCATGTGGACCCCGGAGATTGCGGCTATTCACGGCCGGCCGCCGGACCACCAACCAACGCTTGAGGAGGCATTTGCTTATTACGAGCCGGAAGCGCGCCCCATCATCCAGGAACTAGTCCAGCGCGCGATCGATACCGGCGAACCTTGGGACGTGGAACTGCCCTTGCGCCGGGCCGATGGTCGCGTCATTTATACCCGTGTCGCTGGCCAGCCCGAGTTTCACCAGGGACGATGTGTTCGTTTGGTGGGTAGCTTTCAGGACATCACCGAGCGCCGCCAACAGCAGGAACGTTTGATTCACACCAATGCGCGCCTGAGCGCCTTGCTTGGCGCGATTCCCGATTTCCTCCTGCAAGTGAATGATCAGGGCCTCATTCTCGACCTGCACCAGGGGGAGGACCCCAACCCCGAGTTCCCGCTCCTGAACGCCTTGGGCAGGCGAATGGACGCGCTGCTCCCGCCGCAAGTGGCGCACGCCATGCGCGAAGCCATGGCCGAGGCCATGGTGGACGCGCAGTTGAAGGTTGTAGAATTTGCGCTGCCTCTCGGCGCCAAAGAACATTTCTTCGAAGCCCGCATCACCCCCCTTAGGCTGGGCGACAGTTTGATCTTAATCCGCGAAGTAACCGAACAGCGCGAAGCCGAAAGAGCTTCCTTGCAGTACTTGAAAGACCTGGAGCAATCCTCGCGCCAACGCGAAAATCTCCTGGCGGAACTGGCTGAGCAAAAGGCAAGTGCCGAGGCCGCCAACGAGGCCAAGAGCCAGTTCCTGGCCATGATGAGCCACGAGATCCGCACCCCCATGAACGGTATCTTGGGCATGACCCGCCTCTTGCTCGACACCGGCCTTGCGGGCGAGCAGCGTGACATGACCGAAACCGTCATGCGTTCCGGCGAAGCACTGCTCGAAATCATCAACGACGTGCTCGACTTCTCGAAAATTGAAGCCGGCAAGATCGACCTTGAGCACATCCGCTTCAATCTGGACCAAACCCTCGAAGACACCGTAGACCTTATGAGCGCCAAGGCCTTGGAGAAAGGCATCGAACTGCTCTACTGGTTTGACCCGGCTCTCGAGGCCGAAATGATGGGCGACCCCGGACGCCTGCGGCAGATCGTGCTGAACTTGCTCAGCAACGCCATCAAGTTCACCAAAGACGGCTACGTCTTCTTGCGCGTCAGCCAAGGTGGGGAGCAGCGCCTGCGCATTGCGGTCGAAGACACTGGCATGGGCATTGCACCCGATGCATTGCCCCGCTTGTTTGAGCGCTTCTCCCAGGCCGATTCCTCTACGACGCGCAAGTTCGGCGGCACGGGTTTGGGCCTGGCCATTGTGCGCGAACTGGCGGAGTTAATGGGCGGCTCGGCCGACGTGGCAAGCGAGCTGGGTAAGGGCAGCTGTTTCTGGATTGAACTACCATACGCGGGCGGCCCGCAGAAACCGGCGGCACCGCTGGCTATGCCCAAGGTGGAGCTCAGCGGCAGCGACAGCTTTGTCCGGTCATTGGAACGCCTGCTGGCCGAAGTGGAGGCACACTCCGTTCCCGCCGAGGGCCAACTCACGCTCACAATTGATACGAAAACCCTTCCGCGCCCGTTCAAGGCCCGCCAACTGCAATCCTTTCTTCTCGGGCAGAGCGACTCCTCGCCCCACACGGATAAGCCCGTAGGCAAGGATGCCCTACCGCAATTTGAAGGCGCGCGGATTCTTCTGGTCGAAGACAATCCCGTGAACCAGCGCGTTGGCGCGCGCATGCTCGAAAAAATGGCCTGCCGGGTGGATGTAGCTTCCAATGGCTTTGAGGCCGTCCAGATGGTAAGCCAGCTGCCCTATGACGTCGTGCTCATGGATTGCCAGATGCCGGAAATGGATGGGTTCCAGGCGGCGCGGCAAATTCGCTCCCTCGGTGGTGCTCTACGCCGGGTGCCAATTCTCGCCCTTACGGCATCAACCACAGCAGCGGACCGAGAACTATGTTTCGCCGCGGGAATGAACGACTATTTGAGCAAGCCAATCAGCTTAGAAGCCCTGGGACAGGCGATTGGGCGCTGGAGAGGCGAGCAACGAGTGGATTGTTCTCAGTCAGCTATCATAGCAGGCGATGCTGCCTGGAACACTTGAAGCCCTGACGATTAACACCTCCTCATACCCCACCACGGGCTACCTGGAGAGCTTTGACGATAGCTTCGCTTCTCTGGTCGCTCCGGAAGCCCAACTCGAGGTGATCGCCGCGGGCTTTGAATGGACGGAAGGCCCCGTCTGGCTGCGCCAGGAAGGCGCGCTGCTGTTCAGCGACATCCCGCGCAATTCCATCTTTCGTTGGAAAGAGGGCGTGGGCGTAGAGCTTTATCTCAAGCCCTCCGGCTACACCGGCCGTACGGACTATGGCAAAGAGCCCGGCTCCAATGGCTTAACGCTCGACGCCTCCGGCCAGCTCGTCTGCTGCGAGCACGGCGACCGCCGCATGAGCGTCCTCACCCACGGCGGCGGCAAACTCACCCTCGCCGACCGCTACCAAGGCAAGCGCTTCAACAGCCCCAACGATTGCTGCTTCCGCTCCAACGGCGACCTCTACTTCACCGACCCCGCCTACGGCCTACCCCTCCAATTTGCCGACCCGCTCCGTGAAATGGATTACTGCGGCGTCTTCCGGCGAGCCGTTGACGGCACCGTCCATCTGCTCACCCAGGAACTTTCGCGCCCCAATGGCCTAGCTTTTTCCCCCGACGAGAGCATTCTTTACGTCGGCAATTCGGACCCCGCGCGCGCCCTCTGGATGGCTTATCCCGTCCTGCCCGATGGCGGCATTGGCGCAGGTACAGTCTTTGCCGATGTCACCCCCATGGTTGGCTCCGCCCCCGGCTTGCCGGATGGCTTTAAGCTCGACGAGCTGGGCAACGTCTTCGCCACTGGGCCCGGCGGCGTGCTGGTCTACTCCCCGGCGGGCAAGCTCTTGGGCCGAATCAACACCGGCCAGCAATCCGCCAACTGCGCTTGGGGCGACGATGGCAGCACGCTCTACATCTGCGCGGATATGTACCTGATGCGTATCCGCACGCGCACGCGCGGGCGCACCTTGGCATGACCGACGCTGGTATAAGTCGCCGCCCGTCCATCAATTGCGATTGCGGCGAAAGCTGGGAAGCCTTTCGCGCCGGGTGGCAAGCCGAATGGCTCCAATATGCAGACCTCGCCAATGTCTGTTGCGGCGAGCACGCGGGAGACGCCGACCTTACCCGCGCCACCTTTTTTCAGGTGGCCCAGTATTCTCGCCGCGCCGGCGCGCACCCCGGCTACCCGGACCGCGAACATTTTGGCCGCCGCCCACTCTTTGGCACCACCTTCCGCGCGGCCGACATCGAGGATCTCGTGGCGCGCCAGGTAGCCTTTGCCCAAACTGCGGCGCGCGAGGCGGGCCTGGAGCTGTATCACGTAAAGCCCCATGGCGCGCTCTATAACGAAGCAAGCGCGCCCACCGACGAGGCCGGTGAGATTGCCGAAGCGATTGCGAAGGGCGTGCTGCTGGTGGCTCGCGATGTGTTTTTGGTGGGCTTGGCCGGCTCGCAAATGTTGAACGTGTTTCGCCGTCAAGGCTTCGCCATACTGCGCGAAGCCTTTGCCGATCGCCGCTACGGCGCCAATGGCCTATTGGTGCCCCGCAGTGAAGCCAACGCGATCTTGAACGAAGCGGACGAGGTGCGTAGGCAGGTTCGCACCTGGCAAGATCGGGCGGATACTTTCTGCGTGCACGGCGAAGGCCACGAAGCAGGACGGCGCTTGCGGCAGCTCAGCGTGCTTATTCCAGCTCTTCCACCCGCGCTTCCGGACCAAACTTCTGGCAGGAAGCCATCCCGTTCCGGCACCCCTTGAGCGTCTTATAAAACTCGCTCTTGCCGATCACTTCCTTGTTCTTCGCCAGCAGCACAAAGTACGGCTCGTTGCGCTTGGAGCGGCGCAAATCGTAGGCTGCGGTATCGGCGCAATTCTTGCGCACCGATTCCACGCCCTTCAGCGCCGCGCGCTTGTCCGTATAGGTCTCACTGGTGAGGATGTATTTCCCGTTCGGGGCCTTGAGGTTGAAGTTGAATCCGGCCTTGGTGGCCTTCACCTCGTACTTTGCTGCCATTGTCGTCCTTTCGTTTTCCGGTTAAGAAGTGGGAGCGGCCAGCACTCCCGCATTGCCCGTGGGCTCCGGTTGTTCTGCGATGATACTCGAATTTTCAAGGGAAAGCATCTGTTCCAAGCGCATTGTGGCGGCGGCGGTTAAGTGTTCCCAAGCGAACTCCTCCTGCGCCCGTTTCCGTCCCGCCTGGCCAAGCCTTAGGCGCAAATCGGGGTCGCGCGCCAGGCGCAAAATCGCCGCCACAAGCTCCGCAATTTGGTTCTCTTCAAACAGCAGTCCGTTGTCCCCGTCCCGCACCACACTCGGTATGCCGCCCGTCGCGGCCGCCACCACGGGCAGCCCGCAAGCGCCCGCCTCGCACAGCACGCGGCCCATCGTTTCCGCGTCCACTTGTTGGCCGCCGCGCGCAATGCTTCTGCTGGGCAGGACGAAAACATCCGCCGCCCGGTAGGCTTGCGCCAATTCCTTCCCCGGCAAGCGCCCCAGAAAATGCACGCGCTCTTTGAGCCCCAAAGCCTCCGCCATAGCTGCCAGCCGCGCACGGTCGGGCCCGTCTCCCGCCACCGCCAGATGCAGGGCCGGCAGCTTGGGCGCCAGTTGCGCCACAGCTTCCAGCAGCAGCGGCAGGCCCTTCTTCGCCACCAAGCGGCAAGCCGTTAGCAAAAGAAAGCTCTGCGGGGGAATTCCCCACGCCGTGCGGCAACTTGGTCCGGGGCAAAACAGCGCAGGGTCCACGCCGCCTGGCTCTATGGCAATGCGCTCCGGTGCCACACCAATTTTCTTGAGCGCTTGCGCGGTGAACTCCGAGTTCGCCGCCAAGTGACCCATCGCACATGCCGATTCACGCATCACCCGCTGCCGCGTCCGCTCCAAGTAGCGGTCAAAATACTCCGGCAATTCGCGCCGCCGCAACCACGGGTAGAGCTTCGCCTCAAACAAAGGTTGGTCCAAAAAGGGCGCAGCCCAGCGAAAGGGCCAAGCGATCCACGGACGCAACACGTCGTTCCCCGCCGAGCGGCAAAACATCGGCACTTGGGCCAAGGCTGCGGCTTGCGCAAAATAGACCGTCGAGGAGTAGATGGCTTGCGCCCCGTGCTCCTTGGCGTAGGCCGCAATCTTCTTTACGTTTGCCCAGTAGGCCAAGCGCGAAAGAATGCGCGCCACGGGAAAGCGAAACTGCGCATCACTGGCCCGGCAGGCTTCGGCCTCGCTGGCCGCCGCGCGATAGGTCAACACCCTTACCGCGTAGCCTTGCGCCTCCAGGGCTTGCGAAAAAGCCACGGCGTGCGTTTGCATTCCACCAAAACTCGGAGGGAATTCCGTGAGTACAAGCAGCACACAAGGGCGGCGCACTGCAACAATGTTACAGCAGCTTCCCTATTTGCCCACAAAAAAATATGGCTAAGATAGGGGATGAGTGTCGAGTTGTTGGCCTGTTTCTTTTCCTCTGTTGGGAGTTGGAGGGCTTGCGATCTTGGTGACTCTGGGAGTGCCAGCGCAGCGTAAGCGGTGAGGGGCACATTTGATTGGAGAAGGTACAGTGACGAACATTTATGTAGGAAATCTATCGTTCCGTACGATGGAAGACGAGCTGGAAAGCGCTTTTTCGGCCTTCGGGACCGTGGAACGCGCAACGATTGTCAAAGATAAAGAAACAGGCCGGAGCCGTGGCTTTGGCTTTGTGGAAATGACGAACGCCGACGAGGCCGAACGTGCCATTGCAGGCATGAACGGTCGCGACCTCGGTGGCCGTGCCCTGCAGGTAAACGAAGCGCGCCCGCGCGACGCCCGTCCCAGCGGTGGTGGCGGTGGTGGCTACGGCGAACGCCGCGGCAGCGGGGGTGGTGGTGGTTACGGCGATCGCCGCCGTTACTAATTCCTCTTCCGCACTTCGTTAGCTCGATTTCGGAAAGCTGGGCTCCAACTGTTCTTCGATATACGCGAAGGCAGCTTGGAGCCCTTTTTCTTGGTACAAGCGCCCCAGGATCGCCTCTACTTCGCTCGGCTCGCCAAAGCGCGCCAGAAAGCGGTTCGAAGTGCTGTGCATGGCTTGGTCCTGGTCTATGCGCCCTTCGCGCGCCAGAATCTGCTGCCGCACGTAGAGGGTCAACACCGCATCCCCCAGCCAGGCTTGTTCCAGAATGCGTTTGCGCCGCTCGTATGAGTTCATGTGAAAGTGGTCCTGCTAGATTGGACTGAAGAGCAGGAAACAGTGACAGATTACTCGATTGGCATCGACCTTGGGGGAACCAATTTGCGCGCCGCCGCCGTGGACTCCCAGGGAGAAATACTCGAACAGATTTCCGCGGCCACCAGCCCCGAAAAAGGCCGCGAGCACGTAATTGGCGAAATCGTCAGCGCCATTGAAGAACTCCGCGACCGGCACCAAGGCCAACGCCTGGCCGGCGTGGGCATTGGCGTACCGGGCTTCATTTTGATCGAGAAGGGCGTCATCGTTGGCTCAAACAACCTCGCCTTTCTTGAAAACTTCGCGTTGCGCGACGAAATTGAACGCCGCCTGGGCACGCCCGTCATTTTGGAAAACGATGCCAACGCCGCCGCGCTGGGCGAGAAGTGGATGGGCGCTGGCGCCGACGTCGACGACCTCGTGCTGTTAACCCTCGGCACTGGCATTGGTGGCGGCATCATTTACCGCGGCCGCGTGATGCATGGCTTTGTTGGCATGGCCGGCGAATTGGGGCATTTGACAGTGGTGCCCAATGGCAACCCTTGTGGTTGCGGCAACGTCGGTTGTCTCGAAAAGCACGCCAGCGCCACGGCCATCTCCTGCACCGCCCAATTGATGCGCGTCACCCACGAGCCCGACCCCACGCCGAAGGAAATCTACGACCTCGCCGTTGCGGGCGACGCCAAAGCCCGGCAGATCTTCACCTCAATGGGCGAAGCCCTCGGCATTGCCCTCGCCAACCTCGTAAACATCTTCAACTTCCCGCTCTACTTGCTCAGTGGCGGCCCGCTGCCCGCCTGGGATTATTTCGCCCCCGCCATGTTTGAACAGGTAAAGCGTCGCAGCTTCACCTTCCGCCATACCAACACGCGCATTGAGCGGGCAAAGCTTGGCAACCTCGCGGGGCTTTACGGCGCGGCCTACCTTCCCTTCCAGGCGCAGCGCTCGCGCATGGATTAGCCTTGGCGCACCAGTTTTAGCGGTAACTTCAAAAGGAACCTCTCGCATGTATTGGCTTGGATTGGATATCGGTACCGGGGCCACGCGCGCCCTCCTGGTGGATGAAAAAGGCAACGTCAAGGCCGGCTGCAGCGCCGCCCACGCCGAAATGACCATGGCCCAACCCCTGTGGGCCGAGCAGGACCCCGACGATTGGTGGCGCGCCGCCCAACAAGCCATCCGCGGTGTTCTGGCCGAAGCCGGCGTCGATGGCAGCGCTGTTCAAGGCGTGGGCTTTTCCGGGCAAATGCATGGCTTGGTCATGCTCGACCAAGGCGGTAAAGTCATCCGCCCCAGCCTAATCTGGTGCGACCAGCGCAGCCAGCCCCAAGTGGATGAAATCCACACCAAGCTCGGGCGCGAAAACGTGGTCCGCTGGACCGCCAACCCGGCCCTCACCGGCTTCACCTTGCCCAAACTTCTCTGGGTGCGCCAGCACGACCCCGCAAGCTTCGCCCAACTTGCCACCGTGCTCGTGCCCAAGGATTATGTCCGCTTCAAACTCAGTGGCGAGCGCGCGCACGACGTCAGCGATGCTTCCGGCACCGGCGCCTTTGCCGTTGCCGAGCGCACTTGGTCTTGGGACGTAATTGATGGCCTGGGGCTCGATCGCGCCTTCTTTCCCCCGGTCTATGAAAGCTCCGCCGTGGCGGGCAAGGTCAGTGCCGAGGCGGCTGCTTTGACGGGCCTACGCGAGGGCACTCCGCTTGCCGCCGGTGCGGGCGACCAGGCCGCCAGTGGCGTTGGCAATGGCATTGTCCGCGCGGGCATTGCCAGTTGCACCCTCGGCACCTCCGGCGTGGTTTTTGCGCATACAGAAGCGCCTGCCTACGATCCCGCCGGCCGTGTCCACACCTTCTGCCACGCCGTGCCCGGCAAGTGGCACGTCATGGGCGTTACCCAAGGCGCTGGCCTTAGCCTCCAATGGTTTCGCAAGACCCTGGCCCCCGAGCGCAACTACGACGAACTCATGCAGGAAGCCGTACAAGTGCCCGCCGGTTCCGAAGGCCTTTATTGGCTGCCCTACCTGATGGGCGAACGCACTCCTCACCTCGACCCCCTCGCTCGCGGCGCTTGGCTGGGCTTCACCGCGCGCCATTGCCGTGGCCACCTCGTGCGCAGCCTGGTGGAAGGCGTCAGCTATTCGCAGCGGGATTGCCTGGACGTCATTCTCGAATTGGGCGCGGAGGTAAACTCCGTCCGCGCCTCCGGCGGTGGGGCGCGCAGTCCTTTTTGGCGGCAAATGCTGGCCGATGTGTTTGCGTGCCGCGTCACCACGCTCGCCTCGCAGGAAGGCTCCGCGCTTGGCGCCGCTTTGTTGGGCATGGTCGCCACGGGCCATTACGCCACCGTGGAGGAGGCCTGTGCGGCGGCCGTGGTCGAAGCCGATTCGCTCGACCCGCAAATGCAATCCACGCAAGTTTACGCTCGCGGCTACGAGGTTTTCCGCACGCTCTACCCCACGCTCAAATCCACCTTCCCGATGCTCTGATGCCCAACTATTGCGATGTCAGCTTACCGGTACCTCTGGACAAAGCCTTCACTTACCTGGCCCCACACCAGGAGCTTGCGCCGGGCATGCGCGTGCTGGTCAGCTTTGGCACACGCAAGCTGGCAGGCACGGTCCTACGCGTCCACCAGGAAGCTCCCGCCTACAAAGTAAAGCCCATCGAAAAGGTCCTGGATCCCGAACCCGTCTTTGACCAGAAGCTGCTTGAATTGGGCATCTGGATTGCTCGTTATTACTTTGCCCCCGTGGGCGAGGTCTTCCGCGTCATGGCCCCGCTGGGTGGCGAGGTAAAGCGCAGCAAAGTCTTTCGCCTTACTGCCGAAGGCCTGCGCCAGCTCCAACAAAGCGCCCTGGACCTCGGTGAAGAAACTGAGCCCGGCGCGCAGATCTTGAAGCTACTCGAGCCCGGCCCCGTCGCCCTCAGCGTTCTGCAGCGCAAGGTGCCCGAGGCGCGCAAGCTGACCGAAGAATTCCGCAAGCGCGGATGGCTCGAGAGCACCGAAGAAGCTGGCGAACGGGACCCCCTGCGCGCACCTTCCAACAAGCTCCTGGTGGGGAGCTCGGAACAAACTCCGGGCGAGGAAAAGCTCACCAAGTGGGAGCGCGAGCTCTTGGCCTATCTCCACCTGCACCCAGGCGTCCATGCGCTCGACGAGCTCGAAGAAAAAGTTAAGAACGCTGGTACTTCCGCCCGCGCCCTCGCCCGCCGCGGACTCTTGAAAATCACGCCCAAAGTCGGCGCCATCCGGCAACCGGAAGACCGCGGCCGTCCCGTGCTGAATCCGCAGCAGCAGGCTGCCTTTGCCGCCATTCGCACGGCCTTGGAGAAAAAACAATTTGAGGCCTTTTTGTTGCAGGGCGTCACCGGCAGCGGCAAGACCGAGGTCTACCTAAACGCTATTGAGGCGGCCCTGGCCCTCGGCCGCAGCGCTCTGTTGCTGGTGCCCGAAATTGCCTTAACGCCCCAAGTGGCCGGCCAGTTCGCCTTGCGCTTTGGCAACCAAGTGGCCATCTTGCACTCCGCCTTTAGCGAAGCCGAGCGCGCCGAATACTGGCGGCGCATCCGCCGCGGCGAGGCCAAAGTGGTGGTGGGCACCCGCAGCGCCGTCTTTGCTCCCATGCCGGACCTTGGCCTGCTGCTGGTAGACGAAGAGCACGATGGCAGTTACAAACAGGAAGAAACCCCGCGGTACCATGGCCGCGACGTCGCCGTCGTCCGGGCCCAGCAAATCGGCGCCGTCGTCGTGCTCGGCAGCGCCACCCCTTCGCTGGAATCCCGCTACAACGTGGAAATGCGCAAGTATTCGCACTTGCGGCTCACCGAGCGCATTGCCCAGCGCCCCATGCCGGTCGTAGAAACCGTGGACATGAACCAGGAATTCCTTGCTACCGGCACGCACGCCCTCTTTTCCCGCCGCATGGTGGACGCCGTGCGCGAAAAGCTGGCCGCCAAGGAACAGGCCATGTTGCTGATGAACCGCCGCGGCTTTTCCAGCTTTTGCCTCTGCCGCTCTTGCGGCTACCGCGTGGGCTGCGTGAATTGCTCGGTCACCTTGACTTACCACAAGCGCGACCGCCGCCTGCTCTGCCATTACTGCGGCTATTCCGAACGCGTTCCGGAAACCTGCAAAGAATGCGGCAGCGACAAAGTACAATTTTTCGGCGCCGGTTCCGAACGCATTGAAGAAGAACTGGCCGAAGCCTTTCCCACCGCCCGCATCGCCCGCATGGACCGCGACACCATCCACTCCAAGAACGACTACGAAGCCATTCTCGGCGGCTTTCGCGATGGGCAGTATGACATTCTCGTCGGCACCCAAATGATCGCCAAGGGCCACGACATTCCCAACGTCACCCTCGTGGGCATTGTGAACGCCGACCTTGGCCTCAGCATGCCGGATTTTCGCGCAGCCGAGCGCACCTTCCAATTGCTCACCCAAGCCTCCGGCCGCGCGGGCCGCGGCGGCTTGCCGGGCCGCGTCATCCTCCAAACCATCAACCCCGAACACTACGCCGTGCGCTTCAGCGTCGATCAGGATTACGACGCCTTCTACGCCAAAGAACTGACCTTCCGCCGCATGATGCGCTACCCGCCTTTCGCCAGCTTGGCCAATGTTCTTTTCCGCTCGGAAAAACAAGAGGAGGCTCTGCGCATGAGCGGCGTGGCGGCGGAATTATTGAGCAACGAAGGCGCCGAACTGCGCGTCCTCGGCCCCGCGGAGGCTCCCGTGGCCAAGGTGAAAAAAGAATTCCGCTACCTCATGCTCTTAAAGAGCCCGCAGCGCAAGAAACTCGCCGAGGCTTTGGCCCGCCTCCGCGCCCACGCTGAACAAGAGGAATGGCCGGCCACCGGCATGATCATCGACGTCGATCCCCTCAGCCTCCTCTAGGTCTCCTCTTCTATGCCGCCAACCTGGGAGCAAAAACAAATCCACGAGAACCTGCTGGCCGCCATGGCCTGTTACGCGGCGCTCCCCTTGCCGCAAAACGTACAACGCATCGGCAGCCTGCAAGTGGTCTATAGCGGCAAGCCTGGCCCCGTCTTCAACACGGTCCAATTGACCGAACCTTTGGCCTGGGAAAGCGAATGCAAAAGACAACTCCTTGAAGCTGATGCCTTCTTCCGCGCCCACAACGCGCGCTGGAGCTTTTGGCTGGTGGAGCATCTCGCCCAACCCACCCTTCTCGCCCGCATCGGCGCGCTGCTGCGCTCTTATGATCTTGCTCCCCACCTGCGCAGCCTTGCGATGGTAGCCCAAACCTTAGCCCCGCCTCGCCGCGCCCTCGCCACCCTGGAGTTTCGCCGCGTCCTCTCCGTCGGCCAGCGCTTCGACTTTAGCTTTGTCATGAGCCGCGCCTTCGACACCGCCTTGCCCCTTTATCGCGATGCCTACGAGCCAGACAGCTACTGGCAGCCCGCAGTGGAAGGTTGGGTCGGCTATGCCCAAGGCCGCGCCGTTGCCGCTGCCACGACGGTCAGCCTGCCGAATAGCATCGGCCTTTACGGCGTGGCCGTTTTGCCCGAAGAACAAGGCCGCGGTTTCGGCGAAGCCATCGTTCGCCATGCCCTTTGTGCCGCCCTGGAGCGCGGCCCCCAACGCTATATGGTGCTAGAGGCCAGCCGTGCCGCTGCCCCGCTTTATCGCCGCTTGGGCTTTGCCGCCGTGAGCCGGGTTTCCGTCTACAACGAGCTTTCCGGAAGGGCGCTACAATAACCGCTATTGGGTGCGTTTGCGGGAAGCAACGCCGCGTCCGGATCCAACCCCCTTTCCACGACCTATGCAGAAGAGCAACACCAAATCCGCCAGCAGACAGAATTCCGCTGCGGCTCCGGAAGCCATCGACAAACCCACGCAGCAATCCTTGTTTGAAAACGCCATGCACGCGTTCCACCAGCGGGATTTCCTGAAGGCCAAAGAGCTGTTTGACAAAGCCCTTCTGGGCCCCGTAAAAGAATTGCACTTCACCGCCAAGCAGCATGCGCTTATGTGCGAAAAGCGCCTGGCCAGCACCGCTGTGCAATTGGATACCGCGGAAGACTATTACAACTACGGCGTTTCGCTCTACAACCAAGGCAAATGGTCTGCCGCGCAAGAACATCTCCAAAAAGCTCTTTCGCTCAGCAAAAGCGAGAACGAAGGCGACCATGTCCACTACGCCCTCGCCCTGGCCTTTGGCATGGGGCAAGATTGGGACGGCGCCGTTCGCCACCTCAGCCGCGCCATCGAATTGCAGAGCCGCAACCGCAATGCCGCGCTCAACGATCCGGACTTTCAGGAACTTCTGCAGCACCCCTCGATTAAGGAATTGTTGATCGGCGCCCCAGCCCACTAGGTCGTTGGGAATGCAAAGGTCGCCCGCCGCCCGCGAAGCCGCCAGCCCCCTCCGCATCGTCGCCATAGGCGGCGGCACGGGGCTTTCCACCCTTCTCCATGGCTTGAAAAGCTACGCCCGCCAGCGCCTGGTCGACATCACCGCTATCGTTACCGTCACCGACGACGGCGGCTCCAGCGGCCGCCTGCGCCGCGACTTCGACATTCTCCCCCCCGGCGACATTCGCAATTGCATGGTGGCCCTCAGCGAAGACGAGAGTCTGCTGTCGCGCCTCTTCCAGTACCGCTTCGACGCCGGCCGCGGCTTAAAGGGCCATAGCTTCGGCAACCTCTTTTTAACAGCCCTCACGCACGTCACCGGGGACTTCGCCAATGCCGTGCAAGTCTCCAGCGAAGTGCTCGCCGTTTACGGCAAAATCTTCCCCTCCACTTCGGCCAACGTTGGCCTCCGCGCCCGCTTGCAGGATGGCTCTTGGGTGGAGGGCGAAACGAAAATCAGCCGCGTCCGCCAGCGCATTGCCTCGCTCGAATTGGTGCCCAAGCGCGTAAAGCCGCTCAAGGCAACCTTGGAGGCAATCGCTGAAGCTGACCTCATCACCTTCGGCCCCGGCTCGCTCTATACCAGCATCGTCCCCAACGTCCTGGTTCCCGGCGTCACCAGCGCCATCCGCAAAAGCCCCGCCCGCAAAGCCTACTTCGTCAACCTCATGTGGCAACCTTGGGAAACCATGCACTATTCCGCCTTCGACCACGTGGACGCCCTGCTGCGCCATGCCGGCCGCCCCCGCAAGCCCCAAGGTTTGCTCGACGCCGTGGTTTATAACACCACGCCGCTGGCTTCCACCCAAATCCGCCGCTACGCCGCACAACTCGTGCAACAGGTAGAAATCGATCTTCCACAACTCGCCCAGCTGGGGCTGCAGGTTCACGCCCGCCCTTTGCTGGCGGTGGGAGAAAAAGTACGCCACGACCCGGAAGCCATTGCCCGGGTGGCTATGGAACTGGCCGCCGAAGCACGCCGGCAACAATAAGGGAGACTCACAAATGACCCAGGATGTTAGCGCCATCATTCTTGCCGCCGGCTTAGGCACGCGCATGAAAAGCCGCAAAGCCAAAGTGCTGCACGAAGCGGGCGGCATGGCCCTCGTCGAGCATGTCCTGCGCGCCGCCTCCGAACTGGTTCCCGGCGAACGCGTCACCGTGGTCGTCGGCCACCAAGCCGACGCCGTCGAAGAGCGTCTGCGGCCCCTCGGCTGCCGCTTTGCCGAACAGAAACAGCAAAACGGCACCGGCCATGCCGTGGCGATCTGCAAAGGCATTGCGCCGGCCGAAGGCTTGCTTCTCTTGCTTTATGGCGATTGCCCCCTCCTGCGCAAAGCCACGCTCAACCGCTTGGTGGAAACCCACCGCGCCGCCCCCGCCGGCACCGCCGCCACGCTTATCACCGTCGAATTGCCCGACCCCACCGGCTACGGCCGCATCATCCGCGGCCCCGAAGGCGAAGTAGCGGCCATCGTCGAACAAAAAGCTGCCAACTCCGTCCAGGCCGAAATTCGCGAAATCAATTCCGGCATTTATTGCGTCGATGCCAAACTCCTCTGGCAATACATTGGCGAAATTACCCCCAACCCGGCTTCGGGCGAAATCTATTTGACCGACCTCGTGGAAGTCTTCGCCCACCACGGCCTCCAAACCCGCGCCCTGGTGCTTGAAGACGCCTCCGAAATCCTAGGCATCAACAACCGCGTGGAACTCGCCACCGCCGACCGCATCCTGCGCGAGCGCAAAGCCAAGCAGCTCATGCTCGACGGCGTCACCATTCTGCAGCCCGAAACCGTCGCCATCGATATGGCCGTCACCATCGGCATCGATACCATTGTCGAGCCCTTCGCCCAAATTCGCGGCAACACCCACATTGGCGAAAACTGCCGCATCGGCGCCGGCAGCATCCTTCGCGATGCCGTTCTGGGCAATCAGGTGAGCGTCGGGGAGTATTGCATTGTCGGCACCTCCACCCTCGAAGACGAAGTCTCCATCGGCCCCTTCAGCCGCCTTCGCCAGGAAAACCACATCGAAGCCGGCGCCCACATCGGTAACTTTGTGGAGCTCAAGAAAACCCGCCTGGGCCGCCGCTCCAAGGCCATGCACCTTGCCTACCTGGGCGACGCCGACATCGGCACTGGCGTTAACATCGGCGCCGGTACTATTACCTGCAACTACGACGGCAAACTCAAACACCGCACCCACATCGGCGACGGCTCCTTCGTGGGCAGCAATTCCACCCTCGTTGCCCCTCTCGAACTCGAACCCGGCTGCTACATCGCCGCCGGCAGCGTCATCACCAAACGCGTGAAACAAGGGGAACTCGGCGTCGGCCGCAGCCGCCAAACTAACGTCGAAGGTTGGGTCGCGCGCAAGGCCTAGGCGCGAACCGACAGGGGGCATACCCCCAAATTCTGCACTGGCCGACTATATAGCAATCGTTTACCGTCGATCAACTCCATGCAACGGCGCTCTTCCTTCTGCCGCTGCAAACCACTCCGGCACGAGCGAAGACGCCCTCATACTTGCGAGGAGTTTTCCGCTTGCCCGTTCTAAATCCCCGTACTCGTTTAGTCAATTTTCGCGTTAGCGAAGACGAATTCCAGAAGCTAAAGGAAGGCTGCGCGCGCTCCGGGGCGCGCAGTGTTTCCGACTTTGCCCGCTCCGCCGTGCTGGCGGAGGTCCTCCCCAACAACGGCGTCCCGCTGTTGGAGCTTTCCCACCGTTGGAACCGTTTGGAACAGCGTATTGAAACGGTCCTCTCCTCGGTGCGCATTGTTGACGCCGAGCTTCTTGAAGAAGACATGCTCGCCAGTCAGGGTGGTTCGGATGAATAACACTCTCCCCCCACAGCCCAGTTCCCTGCTCCCCTTGGCCAAAGCCGTAGACCGCAACTTGGACGCCGCCTACCGCCCTTCGCCCTTCCCGGCCCCGGAATTGTACCGGACGAACCCCTTTGGCCAGGAAAACTTCACCAGCGAATCCGCGAACACCGTTCCCCTCTCCCACTATTGGTGGCTCCTGAAAAGCCACCGCTGGCATATCGCCTTCATTGTGCTGACGGCCACCTTGGCTTCCATCGCCATCTCCAGCCAAATGACGCCCATCTACGAGGCCACCGCCACGATCGATATCGACCGGCAAACCCCCACAGGCGTCATTGGCCAGGAGTCTACCCGTTCCTTAACCAACGACAGCGACCAGTTCCTCGCCACGCAAATCAAGTTGCTGCAGAGCGATTCGGTTTTGCGCCCCGTGGTAGAGCGCTACCAGTTGCCCTTGCGCAAACCTTCGCGTTGGCGCCTTTGGAAGCCCTACAACGAGCAACAGCAGAAGGACGCTCCCGTCACGTTGGGCGGCCTTAAAGTTAGCCGTCCCCCAAATACTTATCTGCTGCTGGTCAGCTACCGCTCGACCGACCCGCAACTGGCTGCGAATTCTGTCAACGCCATTGCCGCCTCGTATCTCGACCACACTTACAAAATTCGTTACCAGGCAAGCGTCGGTGTTTCCCGCTTCATGGAAAAGCAGTTGGACGAATTGAAGTCCAAGATGGAACAGTCCTCCTCCGCCTTATCTCAGTTCGAGCGGGAATTGAACGTTATCAATCCCGAGGAAAAAACGAACATCATCTCCGCACGCCTGTTGCAGCTGAATCAGGAATACACTTCCGCGCAGGCCGAGCGCGTGAAGCGCGAAGCAGCCTGGAAAAGCGTAGAGGGCGGGTCCACGGCGGCGGCGCACGTTTCTACCCAGGGGCAAGCCATGGCCCGGCTCGAAGAGCGGCTGAGCGAGGCCCGCCAGAAGCTCTCAGAAATCCAGGTCCACTTTGGCGCCAACCACCCGGAACACCGCCGCGCCATCGCCCAAGTACAGGAATTGGAACGTCAGTTCCGCAGTCTGAATACCAACATCGGCCAGCGGGTGCGCGTCGAGTTTGACGAAAGCGCCAATCGCGAAGCGATGCTGGCCAAACAAGTCCAGGAAGCCAAAGCCGAGCTCGATCGCCTAAACTCTCGCAGCTTCGAATACCAGAGCCTGCGCCGGGAAGCAGAGGCCGACAAAAAGCTTTACGAAGAACTCGTGCGCAAGATCAAAGAGGCCGGCATCAACTCCAGCTTCCAAAACAGCTCCATCCGCATCGCCGATCCTGCCCGTGTGCCGTTAGAGCCCGTGTCGCCCAATCTACTGCTCAATGCGGCCTTGGCTTTCTTTGCTTCCTTGGTGCTCACGCTCGGAGGCATCTTGATTCTCGACGCCCTCGACAATACGATTCGCGATCCCGAACAAGTCCGCGTCGCCCTTCGCACCGAAGTGCTCGGTACGCTTCCGGAAGTCAAGAACTGGAAGCATCGCATTGGTCTCGCCACAGTGCCCGAAGGTGCGAATGCGCTCATCAAGTCAAGCCGTGGCAAAGAAGCTATGGGCGGCTACGAAGAGTCTATCCGCACCCTGCGCAACTCCATCCTCCTGACGAATTTCGACCGCAACCTGCGCAGCCTCTTAATTACCAGCGCCCAACCCAGCGAAGGCAAGTCCACGGTCGCTGCCCACTTCGCACTGGCCCACGCCATGTCGGGCGCCAAAACCTTGCTCATCGACGGCGATATGCGCCGCCCCAGTGTCCACCGCCGTTTCGAGCTCGAAAACAATGCCGGCCTCGGCGGCTTCCTGCAAGGCAAGGCGGGCATTGAAGAGTTAATCCAGGCCTCTGGAATACACGAGAAACTCGACATCCTCACCGCCGGCCCGCCCAGCCGCCGCCCCGACGATTGGCTGCGCGGCCGCATGGACAAAATTATCGAAGAGCTTCTCGGGCTTTACGAATTTGTCGTGCTCGATGCGCCGCCTCTGCTCGGCTTTGCCGAACCGCTCGAGATGGCCACGAGCGTCGACGGCGTGATCGTTGTCACGCGCGCCGGCAACACCAGCCGCAAACAGGTCGCCAATGTTGTGGAATTGCTCAACCGCCTGCGCGCCAACGTCCTGGGCGTGGTGCTGAACCAGGTCAACCAATCCATGAGCGAGTCCTACAACTATTACGGCTACTACGGCAAATACTACGCCGAACGGGAAAAAAGCTAAGGAGCAAACAGGTCCTGCTATGGCCTCCGGTGTTGTTCCTCTCAATCGCTATCCCTCGCCAGTATTAGGCCTCAGCCAAAGCGGCGCCATTATGCTCCGCGAGTTGATTCAGGCAGCGGGCCCCTACGGCTCGCTGCTCATCATCGCCCAACGCTTTGGTCTCGATGGCGCCGGCTATTTCTCCTGGGCCCAGGCCCTCACCTTGCCCATCTTTCAACTGCTCAGCTTCCAATTGAAGCCGCTCATGTTGACCCACTCCGCTGCGGAAATCCCTCTGCGCCTCGGGCTCCGGCTGCGCACGCTGCTCCTCGCACCCACGCTCCTCGCCGTCCTTGGCCTATCCCTCTTCGGCGGGCTCCTCGTCGGCACTATGGCCGCGAGCCGGGCTCTGGACCATTGGGCGGAAATGTATCAGTCCGATTGGCAGCGCCATGGCCAAGCGCAACGCGCCCTTTTGAGCTCTACCCTCCGTACCCTCGCTTTGCTCGGCGCGCTGCTCCTTGCCCCCTCGGCGGAAATGGGCTTCGGTATATGGTTTCTACTCAGCGGCATCACTCTCCTGGCCTGTGAATTCCGCGCTACCCAGGCGGATCCCGCCAATCTTCCCCTCAAGCCTCTCCTCTGGCGCGGCTCGCTGCTCGGAATTGTCCTCTTCCTGCAAGCCGCCCAAGCGAGTTTTCCGCGGCTGGCCCTCGAGCACTTCTGCGACCGAAAAACCTTGGGCCTTTTTGCCACGCTTACCGTCGTCGTTCAGGCCGGCAATTTGTTGGCGAGCGGCTACGGCCAATCCTTGCTGCCGCGCTTGGCAGAAAGCGAGGGCTGGCGGCTCTGGCGCTTCATTCTCTTCCCGGGTCTGTTCGGTCTCCTTCTCCTGGGTGTTGCTTTCGCCGGCCGCGTCTGGTTCAGTTCCCTTGCCGCTGTCCTTCCGCTTCCCTTGGAAACTTCCTCGCTGCTGCTCGTTTTCGCCGCCCCCGTATTCGTTTGGCCCGCTGCGGTAGTCGGCTGTGCCCTCACGGCCAAGCGCCTCTACCGCACGCAAATCTTTATCAGTCTGGCGCTGAATGTCATTGTTGCGGCCAGTTCTTACTTCCTGATTCCGCGCGGCGGGCTACCCGCGGCCCTTCTCGTGCTGGCCATCAGCGGAGCCTCCATGCTCGTCCTTGCCTCCTTCGCCATCCGCGCCACGGAGGCAGATCGTCTTGCCGGAGGCTCCTATGCCTAAAGTGCTGCATGTCCTGCGCCAGTTGGAACCTGGCGGCATCGAATGCTGGTTGCTGCGCCTCATTGAAACCTGGCCGGCGGCAACTCGACCGGAGTTTCACTTCGCTCTCGAATCTACTTACCCTGGCTCTCTCGCACCCGCCTTTCAACATCTCGGCGCGCGGCTCCACCACTGCCCTTCACCCCGCAACTTGCCGCTTTTCGCTGCCCGCTTCCTGCAGCTCCTCCGGCAAGAGGGGCCATTTCAGGCCGTCCATTGCCACACGCACCACGCCAGCGCCTTTGTCCTTAGCCTCGCCGCTTGCGCCGCAGTCCCTCTTCGGATTGCCCATAGCCACGCCAATTCCAATTTCGTTCCGGCCTCCCCCTTGCGCCACGCCTACCAGCACGTCTCCCGCCTTGTGCTTTCCACCGTGGCAAACCACAAGCTCGCCGTCAGCCAAGCTGCGGCCCACGATCTCTTCGGCCCGCGCCACCCCGGCCAAGCCTTACCCTGCGGCCTCGATTGGAACCGTTACTTGCAGCCCCGTCCCGCCGCGCCCGCCGGACGTTTCAACCTGGTACACGTCGGCCGCCTCGCTCCCGAAAAGAATCACGCATTCCTCTTCCGCGTGTTCGCGGGCATTGCCGCCCGGTCGCCGGAGGCCCAACTCTTTTTGGTTGGCGACGGCCCTCTCCGCGCTTCCTTGGAACAACAGGCAGTTGCTCTCGGCCTGGCCCCTCGCATCCATTTCCTCGGCCAACGCCAAGATATTCCGGAAATCCTGGCCGAAACCGATCTCTTCGTCTTTCCCAGCCACCACGAAGGTCTCGGCATTGCGGCAATCGAGGCACAAGCCGCGGGAGTACCCGTTTTGTGCGCTACCCATCTTCCCCCGGAAATCACTATCATCCCCGCCCTGGTCCAAAGATTGGCACTCGAATTGCCTATTCAGCAGTGGGTGAATACAGCGATGAGCATGCGCACGGCAACGGCGCCCAGTTTACAAGCCAGGGCCATCCAATTGGAAAGCTCCGGCCTGGCATTATCAAAAAACATTCAGCAACTGGAGGCCCTGTATTATGCCCACGCTTAACGTTGTGGTCGACCAGCGCTTCTTCCTGTGCCCATCGCAACGCGTCTGGACCTACTCTCCGCCCAGCTACCAGTTCTTCCGCGGTTGCCTCGAGGTTTTTGATCACGTGCGGGTCATCGCCCGGGCAACGCCCGTTGCCTCAATCCCTGAGCGCGCCAACGAGCTTACAGGTCCCCGGCTTGAGTTCCTCCCTGTCCCCTATTACGTGGGGCCCTGGGAATATGCCCGCAAGCACTTCGCGGTACAGCGCGTCGTCCGCGAGTCCACCTCGCTCGATGGCGCATTTCTTTTCCGCATCCCCTCCCATGTCGCCTTTGCCATCGCGCGGGGGCTGCGGCGCCAGGGACGCCCCTTCGGAGTCGAATTACTCACAGACCCGGACTCCTTCTTCACCCACGGCCTCAGCCGCCATTCCAGCGCCGTCCTCTTCAAGCCCTATTTTTGCCGCGAAACTCGCAAACTCTGCGGCACGGCCAGCGCCATCAATTACGTCAGCGGCCAGTCCGCGCAGCGGGCCAATCCCTGCCAACCCGGTGCCTGGTCAGACACCATTAGCGATGTGGAACTCGGGCCGGACGCATTTCTTGCCCGCGAGTCCCGCCCCTCCCCGCCCGCTGGCCCGTCGCCACTCGTCAAAGTGGTCACCGCCGGCGCGCTGGACCACCTTGTAAAAGGGCAAGACCTGCTGCTTCACGCAGCGGCACATTGCCACGCGGCCGGTATTCCCGTATCAATCGAGTTCGTCGGTGGCGGCGTCATGCAAGAGTTCCTTGCCAATCTTGCCGCGCGTCTCGGACTTTCGAGCTTTGTCCATTTCACAGGCATGCTTCCCGGCGCCGCTGCCGTCCGTGAGCGCTTCCTTGCCGCCGATATTTTTGCGCTGCCTTCCCGCGCCGAAGGCATCCCCCGCGCCCTCCTCGAAGCCATGGCCGCTGGCTTACCTTCCATTGGTTCCGCCGTTGGGGGAATTCCTGATCTGCTCGATCCCGCTTGGCTCGTTCAACCCGGCAACCAGTCCGATCTCTCGCACAAACTCCTCACCTTGGCGAAATTGCGCCAGGAGTGGCCTTCCCTTGGCCAGCGCAACCAGGGCAAAGCGCGGGAGTATGCCCAGTCTGCCTTGGCGCCTCGAAGGAAAGCTTTCTACGAGTTTCTTCGCGAGGCAACGTACCAACCCAACCGTGCCCTCCCCCAGGAGGTTTCTGTCATTCATGCCGCATAAGCTTTTACACCCGTACTCCGAAACCAGCCTCAGGCTTTACCCTGGCAAGGATTCCGATGGCCTTATCCCGGCCCATCCAGACCTCGCCAACTTCCTCTTGCGCGCTGGCCTCAACCCGGAAAATCCCTTTTCCCCCTGGATCCAGCCAGGCATGAAAGTTCTCATCAAGCCCAACTGGGTTCGCCATGCGGCGGAAAACTGGGCCATCCAGGAAGCGCTCACTACCCATACCTCGCTCATCCGGCCAACGGTCGAATGGGCCTGCCGAGCGCTGCAGCTTCCCAATGGTGGTTTTGCTGGCGAGGTCCTTTTGGCAGACGCTCCTTTGCAAAGTGCCGATTTCGACCTGCTGCTCCACCAAGCGGGCATCCATGCGCTGGCCACCCACTGGAGAACCCTAGGGTTACCAGTGCGCATCGCCGACCTTCGGCGCATTGCCGCCCTCACCGACGAGGCCACCGGCGTGGTCCAACAGACCAAACAATTGCCCGGCGATCCCGCAGGCGATACCGTCGTCGATCTTCAATCGCACAGCCGGCTGGAGGAAATTGCCACCGGGAAAATGGGTGTCTCGAATTACGACTTTTCCTTCACCTCCCAGCACCATGCACCAGGCAAGCACGAATACCGTATCGCGAATTCCCTGCTCCAGTCCGATGTTGTCATCAACCTTCCCAAATGGAAAACCCACGTTAAGACCGGCGTCACGGGCGCGCTTAAAAACTTCATCGGCATCAACTGCGACAAAGCCTACTTGCCGCATTTCCGAGTCGGCCCTCCCGCCAAAGGTGGCGACGAACATCCGGATTCCTGGCTCGGGGAATCCCTTACTCAACTGCGTCCCCTGTTGGAGGCGCGCCTTCCGGCCTTTGTCCTTCGCACCTTGCGCGAAAAGCTTCTCCGCTGGCAAAACAATGGCGCCAAAAGTCTGGTCTTCGGCGGAGCCTGGCCCGGCAACGACACGCTCTGGCGCACCGTTCATGACATGGTCTTTATAGCCCGCTGGTTGGGTTCCGATGGGGCGAAACGATCCTCTCCACGCCCCATTCTCACCCTGTTGGATGCCATCGTGGCAGGAGAGGGCGACGGCCCCTTGCGCCCACAACCGAAGCAGATGAACAGTCTCATCTTCGGTTTGGACCCAGGTTTAGTCGATGTAACGGCCGCCGCTCTCTCCGGTTTTTCTTGGCAATCCATCCCGGTTCTGGCTCATTTATTGGACCAGGAGTCCCCTTTGGCAACGCATGCCTTGCGGGACTTGCTTCTCCCCTCTCCCTGCGTTGCGCTCCAACCGCCGACCGCTTGGCGGGAAGCGCTCACCGTTCCCCATCGCGATAACCAAAATTCTGAGGCCCTTGCTTATGAAGCTGCTTGATGACCTCTACAAAAAGTTGCCCGTCAGCGTCCAACACCTTGCCGTTTCAGCACAGGGCTGGGTCTACCGCCGCCAGCGTTATGGCCAGGCCTTCCGCCAAGAGCTGAAGTTCCTCCTGAATACGGAGTTTGCCTCGCCCCTCCAACTCGAATTGTTCCAAACCGCCCGGCTCCGGGAGATGCTTCGCTATGCCCACGCCCGGATCCCTGCCTACCAAGGCAAGGGCCTTGATGCTATCGCCGCATCTCTACGCCCTGGCCACTCGCATACCTTTGCGTCTCTTGCCTTGACGCCGAAATCTCTCGTTCGCACTAGCCCGGAGTCCTTCTGGCCAGATGGGCAGAAGCCCAAAAACTCCATTCCCTGGAGCACCTCCGGCACCACTGGCACACCAATGACGCTCTTCTATTCCCCCGCCTCGGTCTCGCGCCAATACGCCTTCGTCGAACAGTATCGACTCCAGGCCGGCGTCAATCGGTTCCTCCGCCGGGCTCAATTCACCGGCAAACTCATCGCCCCCCCCGGCGAAAAACAACAATTCTGGCGGCGCGACCATGCCAACAACTGCCTCCTTCTTTCCACGGTCCATCTCAGCCGCCAAAACCTGCCACTTTACTTGGAAGCCCTCGAAGCTTTCCAGCCGGCTTATCTATCTGGCTACCCTTCGGCCATCGCACTGTTGGCACAAGCAGCTCTCCGCAACCCGCACCTTAAGCTCCCTCTTCGCGCCGTGCTCACCAGCGCAGAAACGGTTACGGACGAGCAGCGCCTCTTGGTTGGTTCCGCCTTCGGCTGCCGCATTTACGACCAGTATGGCCAGACCGAGATGCAGTCCTTTTGGTTCGAGTGCCGTTATGGCCGCATGCACGCCCACCCTCTTTTTGGCCTCACAGAAATCCTCCGCCCCAATGGGGAGCCCTGCCGCCCGAACGAGATGGGTGACGTCGTGCTTACCGGATTTCTGAACCAGGCCATGCCGTTGCTTCGCTACGAAGTTGGGGACCGCGCCGCCTTCAGCGACGAATCGAAGTGCCCCTGTGGCCGCAACATGCCTATCATTGCCGGCATCGAAGGCCGCCGCGACGATTATCTCTATAGTCCCGAGCGCGGCCTCGTCGGCAGAATGGACCCCGCGCTCAAGGGCATCAACGGCATCCTCGAGTGTCAGTTCGTCCAGCACACACCCACCAGCCTCGACATCTATTACGTCCCCACAACCGACTTCACTCACGAAGAACTTGCCCGCTTCCGCGCCAACCTCGAAGACCGTTTGGGTGGCTCTCTTCTCCTGCGTTTCCATGCCAAGCAATCCTTGGAGCGCGGGGCCAATGGCAAACTCCGTGCCGTAGTTTCCAAGCTCGATCCTGCTTTTCTTGCCCAAGCTCTCGCCGAGGAGACAACCGTCTCATGAGGTCCCGTCCCTTGGTAATGCGCATCATCACCCGCCTGGCCGGTGGCGGGCCGCCCCTGCACGTCACCTTGCTGCACGAACAGATTCAGGATCGTGGTTACGAGTCCCTCCTGGTTTTTGGCAGTTGCCAGCAAGGAGAACAGGATGTGGAGCACCTGCTTTCCAGCGCTGCGAAAATCGTCCGCATCCCGCAGCTTGGCCGCGCCCCGGCTCTCTGGGATGACCTCATCGCCTTGTTCAAGCTCTGGCGCCTCATGCTCCACTACCGACCCGACATCGTCCATACGCATACGGCCAAAGCCGGCCTCCTCGGCCGTTTGGCCGCATTGCTCGCCGGCTGCCCTTGCATCGTACACACCTTTCACGGCCACGTTCTCGAAGGCTATTTCTCCCGGTCCGTCAACGTCCTCCTACGCTGGACCGAGCGCGCTTTGGGTATGGGCTCGCGCGCCTTGGTCACTGTAAGCCAGCAGCAAGCCGAAGAGCTCAGCACCCGCTTTGGCGTTGCCAAAGCTGAAAAATTTCACGTCGTCTCTCTGGGTACAGATTTAAGTCCCTTCCAGGCCCTTCCAGACCCGGATTGGACGCGTCCGCGGCTCACCGTCCTCTGGTTAGGCCGTTTCGTGCCCATCAAGAATTTGCCTTTGCTTCTGCGCGTCGCCAAACTGGCGCAGGCGCGCGATCTCAACCTACAGTTCCTGCTGGCGGGCGAGGGGCCTTTAAAGGACGAACTCCAATCCATGGCCAAGCAATTCCAACTGCAAAATGTCGAGTTCTTGCCTTGGCATCAGGATGTCACTCCGCTGCTGGAGCGCTCACATTTTTTGCTGATGACCTCCCTGCGGGAAGGCACTCCCCTTAGCCTCATCCAAGGCATGGCCGCCGGGCGCCCATTTGTTTCGACTCCTGCTGGCGGAACCGTCGACCTCGGAGCCGGCCTGCCCCGCCTGGATAAAGATACCTGGTGGTACGAAAATGGCGTAATCGTCCGCGCCGAGGAATCGGCTCTTCTCGATTGCCTCCTCCGGATTTCCCGGGATCGACTCCTCGGCCAACGCATGGGCCGCACGGCTCGGGACTTTGCGCTATCCCGCTTCCAAGGCCAGCGCCTAGTCGCCGACATCGTGCAACTTTACGATGAACTCTTGTCGAGCAAGGGCCAAGGCAAAAGCTCCTTTGCGGAGGTGAACTCATGACAGCCACCTTCGGCGCGAATCAGGCTTGGGGCGCCCACACCATTCCAAATTCCCGGGTCGTCCTCCAGGAATTGCCCTTTTGGGTCGTCCTCTCCTTGGGGGCTTATTTGCCAGCCACCCTCAGCCCCCCGCAAAATCTCTTTGGCGTCCCCGTTGGCCTTTCCGATTTGCTCCTGCTCGCCAGCGGCTTCCTTTATGGCTTCCTCTGGCTCGCCAATTTTCTCCGCAGCGGCCGCCAGACCTTGCCCAATGGCTTTGTCCTGGCCACCCTCGCGCTTTTTGGTTACGGCGCTCTGCGCACGCTTTCCGGCAGCCTCGAACAGCAGGATCAAAGTGCAATGCTGCTGACGCTTTGCCTCGCCGCCTGCGCACCGCTCCAGGCTTGCGGCCTGCTTTCCGGTTACAACCCCGCCGAAACAAAGCAATTCGCCAATCGCCTCACTCTCTTTCTAGCCATTACTTGTGCTATCTACACCGCCGAAAGTGTCTTCAACTTGGGGCTCCGCAGCGAGGAAGGCCGCGCACTCGGCACCGACTTCGGCATCCAACGCGTACGCGGACCCTTATTTGGCCCCAGCACCGGTTACTTTCTCCTTCTGCCGGCCCTCGGTTGGAGCTTGGCCTCGGTTGTCTCGAAGCAACGGAAAAATCTCTGGTCGTTGCTTCTGCCCGGTAGCCTGCTGGCCGCTCTGCTTGGCCTCGGCAGTCGTGCCGCGCTGATTCTAGTCGCCGCACTCGTGCTACTACTTGCTTTCCGCACCCGCCAGTTGAAGAAAAAGCTTCTCGCTCTCAGTCTCTTTGTGGTCTCTCTCAGCTTCTCGGCGTTTGTCATCTATGGCCAGGCCGACACACAGCGCCTCCAATCGTTCGAAGACAGCTACCGAAGAAGCACCCACGAAACGGTCTGGACCATCCTCTCCTCCCAAGGTGCTCTGGAGTCCGCGCTCGGTGCTGGTTACGGAACCATTTGGAACTGGTACTTGCGGGATGTCTATAAAGGCGACCGCATCGCGGTTGGAGACAATCTCGTTTCCACCCCCTTTGGTATCAGCCTGTACCATTCGCATTCAACCGTCCTGGAATTGCTGGCCGAGTTCGGTCTCCCAGGCTTGGTCTGGCTCCTTTCTTTGGCATTTCTCCTGCGGCAACTCGCCAACTCCTCAACCGATTTCGCCTGGCGGGTCTTTGCCTTCTCCCTGCTGGTCTCGGTCGGCTCCTTCGCTTTTGATCTCTTTATTTTCAAGAGCCCGCGGGTTAACACCGTTTGGTGGCTCTACTTGGTTTGCGCTTTGCAGCTTGCGAAATCTACTCCGTGGATGAGCAGGAGGCCCCTGTGAAATCTTTACTCGCTTTGTTTGCGGTCGCCTGCGTCAGCGGCCTCGGCACAAACGCTTTTTTCCATTGGCTATACCGGCGCTTGGGCAAGTTTGATCTCCCGGACGCCGACCGCAAGTTCCACGCCAAGCCTATTCCCCGCTCCGGCGGCGTCGCCATCTTCGCGGCCTTCGCCATATCGCTGGCCCTCTTTCAACTTCTTCCCGCCGGTGGGAACGTGGTCCTCGGCAAGTATTCCGGCTTCCTCGTGCGCCTAATTCCCGCCACCACCGTCATGCTCTTAACTGGGCTCCTCGATGATTGGCTTGACCTGCGTCCCAAATACAAACTGCTCGGCCAGATGATTGCCGCCAGCCTGGCCTACTGGGCTGGCATTGCGATTCTCCCTTTGCCTGGGGAAATGGCCTGGCTGAATTTCCTGCTCACGGTTGGCTGGCTTGTGCTGAGCGCCAATGCCTTCAACCTCATCGACGGTACCGACGGGCTTGCGGGCTCCTTAGGCCTGCTGGCTTCGCTGGGCCTCATCACGGTCGCCCTCGTGCTCGACTATTATGCGCTCGCCCTTCTGTTTGCTCCCTTAGCGGGCGCCATCCTCCCCTTCCTACGCCGCAATTGGCCCCCCGCCGATGTGTTCATGGGCGATTGTGGCAGCTTAACCATCGGCTTTCTCATTGGCTGCGGCGGCGCGGCGCTTTCCCGCCGTTACGAAGATGGCTCCGGTCTGCTGGCCGCCTTGCTGCTGCTGGCCTTGCCGCTTCTCGAAGTGGCTGTCAGTATGACCCGCCGGACCTTACGCGGCCGTTCCATTTTCGCTGCCGATAGCCAACACCTTCACCACCAATTGAAGCGCCAAGGCCTCTCCTCTTTACAACTGTTGCTGCACCTCGGCATCTTCTCTGCCCTCGCGGTCATCCTCGCCACCGGCGTCTTTTTCCTCGGCGCCCCCGAACGCATCTTGCTGCTTGGCTGCTTTGGTGTACTCTTCTGGAGCGAACTGCTCGCCCTTCCCTACACGGAGTTCAAAGTGCTCAACCGCGCCCTGTGGGGCGGTGGCATCCAACGTTGGATCCGCCAGCGTATCGAACTCGACCATCTGCGCAAAGACCTCCAAGCCGCCCAAAACTACGACGAGCTTTGGCGCCTCATTCGCAGCGCCGCCTTCCAATTGGGCTGCCATGAAGTGCAGGCTAAATTCGGCTTGCGCATCTGGCACGACCAACTTGCGGATTCACCCCGCAGCGAGGGCTGGCAAATTCGCGTCAACCTCGCCGACGGCAACTGGGTGAACATCAACGTTGACGGCTCCCGGAGTTCCCGCCTCGAAGATGCTTCCAGCGAACTTGCCGCCGTCATCCGCCACTCGCTGACGGCAGCGAGGCTCCAACGCCTACTGGCAAAATCCCGTCCACCGGCCCGCCAGAGCCCTCCGGAAGTGCTTCTGTTGGATCAATCCGCGTGAACAAATAGGCGCTCACCAACAGGAATACCGAAAAGATTTGCAGCGGCAGGTCGTAGCTCCCCGTCCGCTCCACCAAGTAGCCAAACACCAGGCTCGAAAGGAACGATCCCAGTTGCCCCGCCATATTCATCGACCCCGTCACCGCGCCCGCATAGCGCTTCCCCACGTCCATGCACACGGCCCACGATACCGGCAGCATACAGTCCATCGCCCCGTAGCCTAAGGCCAGCAAGCCCGCCGTTGCGAAGCGGTCCGGCGTCACCGACGACCACAGCATACAGCCCGCGCTCAGGAAAAGCCCCGCCGCCCCTACCGTCCGCCGGCCAATCCTTAGCCCAAACCGCTGGCTAAGCGCATCGCTTAAAAATCCGCCAAACAGGTTGCCCGCAATCCCCACCAAAAAAGGCAGCGAAGAAAACGTTCGCATCTCGTTTTCTGTCATCCCCCGCCCCTTCACCAGGTAAGTGTGCAGCCAGGAAAGGTAAAAGTAACTGCCCCAACAATACGTGTGGTACATCGCCAGGATCGTCAAGTAATTCTGGTTCTTGATCACCTGCGCCCAAGGCAACCCGTGCCCTCCCCGGGCGGGCATTCCTTCTCGCTCAATTTCGGCAATTTCCTCTTCACTGGTCCCTGGCTTTTCCCGCGGCGAATCCCGAAACCACCAGAACCACACCGCCACCCACACCAGCCCCACCACGCCAAAGACATAAAAGGACATTCGCCATCCGTAGGCCTGCTGAATGGGAATCACCAGGAAAGGACTCAAAAATCCCCCCAGCCGGCTGGCGGCCCAAACCACGCCCGTCGCCCGCGCCCGCTGCGCATTCGGAAACCAGCGCGAAATCGTCGCCGAAGCGTTCGGATAAGCGCCCGCTTCCCCCGCGCCAAACAGAAACCTCACCCCGCACAGCACAAAAAAATTCGACACCGTACCCGTCAGCGACGTGAACGCGCTCCACCACAACACAATCCTCGCCAGCGTCCGCCGCGACCCAATTTTGTCCCCCATGGCACCCGTCGGGATCTCGAAAATCGCGTAGCTCAACGTGAACGCGCCCACCACCCAGCCCCATTGGCTCCCCGATAACCCCAGGTCTGCCTGCATCCTCGGACCAGCTACCGCAATACAAACCCGGTCAATGTAGGTAATGATCGACAGCAGAACCAGCAGGGCCAGCACCCAGTAACGATTTTTCATAAAGCAGCACTTGTCATCCAGCGAAACTGTCATCCAGCGAAATTGGCCCGGCCCGTCTCGCCGCACGCCTTTTTACTCTATGCAAATTCCCGGCTCTCCGGGCGCGCTACACAAGCACAGGCGCACTACACCCGGTAAAAATCCCCGCGCCATTGTTGAATGGCCATCTTGATGTCCTTGGACTTCACCAACTCTCCCTGCAATACCTTCCGCATCAACCCCGGCAACTCTGCGTCCGAGGCAAAGCGCAACGCCACCATCTGCCCCACTGTTAGCTTCGCCGATTCCGCCAATAAGTCTGCCGGCAGCACTTCCCGGTAACGCAATCGCTCCTCCAACCGGATCACCCGGTCCTGCACCTTCAACGCATAGGTCCGCACAAACCATGCCGTCAAAAACAACCCCACCGCCAACAAAAACCCTTCCAGGCTCGGCCACCCCGGATTGGTCACCGCCAAATAGCCGGAATACACCAAGTGCATCAGCAGAATGGGGCTCAGCACAAAGTGAAACGGCGGATGCAGCCGCGCGTGGTTCTTGAAATTCTGTTCGTTCGCTTGTTCCATAGTTGGTTTCCTTTCCTTGCTTTCTTGCCCTACGCCGTCAATTGGTGGTTCAACTCTTCACCCGGGTTGACAAAGAGATTTTCTTCAAACTTGTGCTGCCGGTCGTGCAATTCGCGGTAGCGCCCTCCCAGGGCCATCAGTTCGGCATGCGTCCCCCGCTCCACAATCTCGCCCGCCTCCAACACCAGGATCTGTCCCGCGCTCCGGATCGTCGACAGCCGGTGCGCAATCACAAACGTCGTCCTCCCCGCGCGCAAACGCCGCAACCCTTCCTGGATCAAAGCCTCGCTCTCGCTGTCCAGGCTCGAAGTCGCCTCGTCCAGAATCAGAATCGCCGGATTGGCCAGAATCGCTCGCGCAATCGCCACGCGCTGGCGCTGCCCGCCCGATAGCTTTACACCTCTCTCGCCCACCACCGTGTCGTAGCCCTTCTCGAAACGAAGAATAAACTCCTCGCAGTTGGCCGCGCGGCAAGCTTCCTCAATCTCGGCCCTTGTTGCCCCCGGTTGCGCGAAGGAAATGTTTTCCGCAATCGTGCCGTCGAAAAGAAAATTGTCCTGAAACACCACTCCTAACCGCGAGCGGTAATCGCGCATCCGCAGCGTCCCCAGCGGCCTCCCGTCCACCAGAATCTCCCCGCTCTCCGGCTGGTTAAACTGCATTATCAGGCTCAGCAACGTACTCTTGCCCGAACCGCTGGAGCCCACCAGCGCCGTCGTCGACCCCGCCGGCGCGTGAAACGAAATGTGCTTCAACACCGGCGTTCCCGGCGTATAGCTGAAGCCCACGTCGCGGAATTCAAACTCGCCGCGCATGCTCCGCACCGCCTCGCGCCCTTCGTCCGCCACATCTTCCGTCGGCTGGTCCAGTATCTCGCGAATGCGGTCCAAGCCTGCCAGCGCTTCGGTAATCTGCGTGCCAATGCTGGCCAATTCCACAATCGGCATCGCCATCATGCCCGTAAAGGCCGAGTACATAAACAAATCCCCCAGCGTCATCTCCCCCCGCACCACCGACCCGCCGCCGAACAGAATAATGATCATCCCAATGGCGCCCACTATCGTGTTCGAAAACGCCATCGTGAAGCTAACCCCCGTCAGCGATTGCGCAATATTGCGGAACAGGCGGTGAATCCCCTTGGCAAACACCAGGTCCTCGCGCCGCTCCGCCGTATACGCTTTCACCACCCGGATGCCACCCAAGGATTCCGTCAGCCTTCCTGTCACCTGCGCCTGGATCTCGCCGCGCGCCCGGAACAAAGGCCGCAACCGCTTAAACGCCTGCCCCATCACCACGCCAAACACGCCCAGTACCGCAATCGTCAGCAGCGTCATCTGCCAGTTCAAATACAGCAGCACAAACAGGCACAGCACCGCCGTCACCAATCCGCCCGTCAATTGCGCCAAGCCCGTACCCACCAAATTCCTCACGCCTTCGGCGTCTTGCATAATGCGGGAAATCAATTGCCCCGTCTTCACAGAATCAAAGTAGCTCGCCGGCAAACGCGTAATGTGCGCCTGCACCCGCTTGCGCATTTCCGCAATCGCCCGCTGCGCCGCCACACCCAGCACTTGGCTCACCGCAAAGGAAGTCACCGCCTGCAGAATCGTTGCCGCCAGCGCCGCCACGGCAATTTGCCATAAAATTTCGCTGCGCCCCTTGGCGATCACCTCGTCAATCACATACTTGGTCGATGCCGGCAACACCAGGCTCACCCCCCGGCTCAGCAGCATCAAAGCCAACCCCAGCAAAAGCCGCCAGCGATGTTGGTAAATCAGCGCCCGCGCCTCCCGGATCGCCTTCGAATAGTTCACCTTCTTCTTCGCTGCTTCTTTCACAACGCGTCTCCTTCGCTTCCCGTCTGGCCCTGCTTCACCACTTCGCTAATCACTTCGCTCAACCGCCGCCGGTCCAGCTTTTTCACCATCGCTGTTTCCGCATCGCCAAAGATGTAGCGCAAAACCGGCTCCACGGCCTTCGCCACACAACAGTGCCCCAGCGGTTGCGGCGCATGCACCGGCAGGATCGGCTGCTCCGCCACGGCACGGTAAATCTGCCCCAACGTGATCTGTTCGGGCGGCCTGGCCAATTGCGCTCCCCCGTGCGGCCCCTTGCGCACTTCCACCAGCCCCGCCTCCGTCAATTGCGCCATCAAGCGCCGCACCACCACTGGATTCGTCCCCACACTTGCCGCAATACCCTCGGAAGTCAACGTCGTCTTCCGTCCCTGGGCCAGAAGCCCCAAGGTGTGTATGGCCACCGCAAATCGCGTATTCGCCGCCATGCGAGAATGTAACAAGTTTAGTTACAAATGCCGGAACCCGTCAACTCCCCCATTCTTGACCAGCCCCTGCTCCAACTCTGGGTCCGCGGCAGCAACCACATCCTCGTCGAAGGCCCCCGCCTTCCTTACCCCCAAGCCCTGCACCTGTTTCACCAATTGGAACAGCCCAGCCTCGCCAGCCTCACCAATCCCCGCCGCGTTCTCCCCCCCACCCACCGGCTCATCACCCAAGCCTTCCGGGAAAACATCGCCCTCGTTTACCTCTTCCCCTCCGCGGAGGCACACAGCCCCTCCGTCGCCCAGCTGCTGGACGAATTGCGCCAAAAAAGAGTTGAGGAAATTGTTGCGCCCCCGCTTGCCGGGGCTCCGGCTAGTTCGTTTTCTTAAAAACCAGCTTGGACTTGTTCTCGCCCTGCGGCAGCGTCAAGCTCGATTCCGTCGTCAGCGTCTTGCCGTCTTCCGACAGGCTCCACTTCTCCACCTGCAGAATATCCGTGCCCTGGATCGACGCCTTCGTCGTCACCACCAGCGCCCCTCCGTCCCACTTCGCCGTCATCTTCGCCGGATTGCCCATCACCTGGATGTCGCATTCCTTGTTGTCCGTTGTACACTTCACGTCCGTGGTCCGCTCTCCGCGCGAACCCACCTGCACGGTGGAAACAGCGAAAGCCGGCTCCTGGTGGCTCACCCGCCGTTCCAGCTTCGTCGGCGGCGGCATCATGCCAAAGTTACTTTTTTCGAGATCCACACTCCAGGTCCCCGAAAGATCCGGCTTTTCCGCCCCCGGCAGGCAACCAACCGCGAAGAAAACCGTCAAGATAAGAAGAGAACGGCGCATATTCATGCTCAATAGGGTAACCAAATTCGCGTGCCTCCTGCTAGGCCTCCACAGCCTGCTCGGCACCACCAGCCTACTCAGCGCAGCCGGCTGGCACAAAACCCAGGCCGGCCCCTTCGAAATTTTCACCAACCAGGACGTCCGCCCCGCCAAGCTCCTCCTCGGAGACCTCGAACAACTCCGCTACCAAATCGAAGCCCTCACCGGCGTCACAGATCCTGTGCCCCTCTGGCCCATCCGCATCGTTGTCGCCAAAGGCGAATCCCCCACCGATCTCCGCCTCACCACCCAATACTGGCAGTTGGTCAGCGGCACCGGTCAGCTCTCCCGTGAACAGAAAAAGCAAATCGCCCGCGCCCTGCTCCACCCCAACAGCGGCCCGCTGGATCCGAAGCTTGAAGCTGCTTTGCTCAGCGTTCTTGCCGGCCTCCAATCCAGCGGCTCCCGCGTCACCCTCGGCGCCCTGCCCCCCGCCGCGGAACAAACCGAAGACTGGGTGCTGCTCAACTTCCTCATCACCGACGAAAGCTTCCGCGGCCGTCTGCGCGTCTTCCTCGGCAACCTCATGCGCGGCGCCGACCAGGCCTCCGCCCTCCGCAATGCTTTTGAACTCGACGAAGCCGCCCTCCGTCAAATAGCCGCTGCCGCTCGCCCCGCCTTCGCGCCTGTCACCTTCGCCGCCAAGCCCATCCTGCCCGAACGCGATTACCGCGCCCGCACCGCCCCCGACACCGAAGGCTCTCTCGAACTCGCCATCGCCAAACTCGACCGCGCCGGCTGCCTTCCAGCCAAAGATCTACCGGACCTGAAGCTACCCGTCCTCGAATGCCTCGCCATCACCAGCAACAGCGCCGCCGAGGCTCAAGCCGCCCTCGCCGCCGGCTCGCTCAATCCCCACATCCACTACCTCGCCGCCGTCAACCAGGAAGACCGCCTCGAACACCAGCGCCAACTCTTCACGGCGATCCAGCGCAAGCCCCTTTACCCCGCCGCTGCCCTCGCCTTCGCCAGCAAGGAAAACGATTCCCAAAAGGCCTACCGCGCCCTCAAAGCCGCCAGCCCCGCCGCCCTCCGCGACGCCGCTTTCCAAGCCAAATTTGCCGAAATCGCCACGCGCGCCGCCCAGCACAGCGACGCCGCCAAAGCCTGGGCCGCCGCCGAACGCGCCACCTTCGACCCCGCCGAGCGCGAAAAAATGGGCAAAATGCGCCTCGCCAGCATGGACCGCCGCTTGGAGGCCGAGGCCGAAGCCCGCCGCCTCGCCGAAGAAGAACGCCTCCGCGACATCGAGCGCGTTCGCCAAGCCTCCCTCGCGCGCATCCGCATCGCCGAAGCCAAAGCTCGCGGCAAAATGGACCCCCTTCCCGAAGGCACAGAAATTGCCGATTGGTGGGATGGTGCGCAAGCCAATGCCTATTTCCGTGGCCAACTCGTGCGCATTGAATGCCTCAGCAACAAGCGCGCCCGCTTCGCCATCCTGGGTGAAGGGAAGACCGAACTCTTCGACGTCGAAGACCCCGGCAAAATTGTCCTCATGGGCAAAGGGGCCGAAAGTTGGCGCTTCCGCTGTGGCGTGCAAGCAAAACCCGCTGAAGTCCGCGCTGGCTATTTCCGGGCCGAGACCAATGCCGCCGAACCCGCCGCCAAGAAAATCGAAATCGACCCCAACTTCGAGCTAAACCCCAACCCCCAAGGCCAACTCCGGCGCCGCACCGCGGAGGAAGGTGGCGGCGCTGAATCCGCCAAGCCTGTTCAAAAAACCATTCCTACCCCCAAAAAGTCCACCGCCGCCAAGCAACCCGCTGCCCCCGCCGTCACCCTCGGCCGCCTGCTGACTCTCGAAATCCTGCGCTAGTCTCGCACGAACTTAGTGCGATAGCCGCGAGATCCGCTCGTCGGCATCGTCCAGCAGAGCCTCCGCCGCCGGCTCACTCACCAGACCCTCGCCAATCGCCTTCTCCAGCTTGCTCTTCTCCGCCAGCGCCATCCGCAGTTGCGCTATGCGCCGCTCATCGTTGCCCAGCCCGCTATCCTGCGCTTGCTGCTCCAACACTTGCGCCGTCACGGCCTCGCTCTGCTTCGCCAGGGTCTCATCCAGCTCCGTGAAGATGGGCATCGAAATCACGTGCTCTTCCCGCAACTTCTCCAGTTCGTTGCGCGCCGCGGCCAAGCGAATTTTCTCCGCCTTCAGCCGTTCGTAATCCGGCTTCGTCTTCGGCTGCAGGCCCAGGTAGTTCACCAAGGGCTGCATCGTCAATCCCTGCACAATGATCGAAAACGCCACCACGCCAAAGGTCAGATTTAAAATCTCCGCGCGCCCGGGCAACTCCGTGGGCAAGCCTAGCGCCAGCGCAATCGAAACGCTACCGTGCAGGCCTCCCCAAAACAAAACGTGGTTCCAAGCTTTCGGCACCGGTACGGCAAAGCGGTCCGTCAACGGCGTCAACGTGTAGACGGTCACCAGCCGCCCCAGGATCACCGCCGCCGTCGCAATCGCAATCGGCATCCAAGAGGCCAACAAATCCGAAATGTGCACCGATACCCCAATCAACAGAAACACCAGCGAATTGATCACAAATGCCAGGTACTCCCAAAAGCCAAACAGCGCCACACGTGTCCGCGCGCTCATGCCGCTCGTCACGCCCAAGGTCCCCACCACCAATCCCGCCGAAACCGTCGCAATCACGCCCGAAACATGCATGTGCTCCGCCGCCAGGTACGAGCCATAGGCAATCAGCGTCGTCAGCGTGATTTCAATCCGCGCATCGTCCACTCGCGAAATCAACTTGCTGCCCGCATAGCCAACCGCCAGCCCCAACGCCAGGCCGCCAAACACCACCAGCAAAAATTGCCCAAAGCCCGCCACCGGGTCCACCACGCCCGTCAACGCCGCCGCCACCAGAATCTTGAACAACACCACTGCCGTGCCGTCGTTGAACAAACTCTCCCCTTCCACCAGCAGCGTCAAACGGTTCGCCACGCCCAACTCGCGAAACAGCGCCACCACCGAGATCGGGTCCGTCGCCGAAATCAACACGCCAAACACCAGCGCCGAAGCCAGCGGCAACCCAATCGTCCAATGCACAGCGTAGCCCGTGGCCGCCGCCGCCACCACTACTCCAATCACCGCCAACACGGAAATGCGCCCCAAGTCCTGCTTCAGTTGGTCCACATCAATGTGCAGGCTCGATTCAAACAACAAACCCGGCAGAAAGAGCGTGAAGATAATCTCCGGCGTCAGAATCTCAAAGTTCGAACCCGCCGCGAAACCCACTGTCCGCAAAACCTCCTGGATCTGCGGCCGGAAGATATCAATGCCAAAGCCCGCGAAAACCAGCGCAATCGTATAAGGAATCTTCAAGCGGCTGCACACCAGCGCCGTACCCGAAGCCGCAATCAACAAAAACAGAATTAGTTCGACAATAGAACTTGTTGTATTCATCATCAGCCGTCCGCGAGGATACTTCCAGCGTAGCCTCTGCGGACAACCCTTGGTGGCTTTGGCCCAACCTCTTGAGCTTAGACGCCGTGGCAGTCGCCCTCGCTTGGCAACTCCTTCTCTCGCCCGGCCGAAGCCTCGGCCAACTCGCCGCGCTTGCCCTCGCCGTCTGGCTCATCTACACCTCCGACCGCTGGCTCGATGCGCGCAGTCCAAGCTATCCCGCCACCGCCCGCCACGGCTTTGCCCACCAACACCGCCAGCTCCTCGGCATCCTTCTGCTGCTTGGCTTCGCGCTCGAACTCGCCCTGGTCCTCACCCAATTAAGCTGGCAGGAGATTACCCTCGGCCTACTCTTGCTGGCTCTCTCCCTCGCGCATTTAGCTTTGGCCCAAATCCGCCCCAGCTTCGCTTGGCCCAAGGAATGGAGCGCCGGCCTTGTCTTCGCCAGCGGTGTTTGCTTGCCTGCCTTCATTGCCGGACCCACGCCCGCCCAACTCGCCGCGTGGATCCTCCTCGCCGGACTCTGCGTTTGGAATTGCACGGCCATTGAGGTCTGGGAACGCGGCGCCGCCCATGTCCACCCCTGGTCCCTCGCCCTTGCGCAATCGCTTCCCGCCAGCGCCCTCGCTCTTCTCTCCGGCAGCGCATTCCTACTCCGCCTGCCTTTGGGCATGGCTCTCGCCCTTGCCCTGTCCTCTGCCGCCGCCGCATCTTGCCTGCTTGCATTGATGCAAGCCCGCTTCTCCCGCCCCTTCCTCCGCATGGCCGCCGATCTTGCCCTCCTGCTTCCCCCGCTCCTCGCTTGGTTCTTCTCGTGAACTTCGACCCCCTCGCCCGCGCCTACCGCTGGCTCGAATGGCTTAGCTTTGGCCGCGCCCTCGAACAACGCCGCTTCGCTTACCTCCCGCAATGTGCCCAAGCCACCCGCCTCCTGCTCTTGGGCGAAGGCGATGGCCGCTTCCTTGCCCAATTGCTACACGCAAATCCCCAAGCGCAGGTGGAAGTCATCGATGCCAGCCATCAGATGCTCGCCCAAGCCAAAAACCAACTCCCTCCCTTGCCCGCAAATGTTGCCTTCCACCACGCCAACGCCCTTTCCTTCCCCCTCCCCTCCGCCCACTACGATTGCCTCGTCACCCACTTCTTCCTCGATTGCTTTTCTCAAACCGATGCCGAGCGCCTCATCGAAGGCGCCGCGCAAAGCCTACGCCCTGGCGGTCTTTGGGTGCTCAGCGAGTTCTCCACAACCGGCGCGGGCGCTTGGTGGAAAGCCCCTCTCGTCCGCCTCATGTACGCCTTCTTCCGCCTCACTTGCGGCCTAACCACGCAACGCATCCCTCGCTATCACGCCGCCCTCGAACGCTCGGGCCTTACTCTGCGCGCCCAACAAATAGCCTGGGCCGGCTTGCTGCGCAGCGAACTTTGGCAGAAAAATTCAAACTAAAGCTACGCCGCCCGATATGAACTTCAGATAGGAGATATCGTCATGAGCAGCCTCGCCCCCATCAGCGCCGTTAGCTTTCCCAGCCCCGTGCGGGAGACTTCGCGCTTCACGCCGCGTCCCGTAACTTCTGGCCTCAATCCTGGCCCTGGCTTGAGCGCTGCCGCCGAAGTCCGCACCACCAAAAGCGAAGGCTCCTTGCAATTGCGCACGCAAGATGGCGACATCGTCAATATCAGCTTCGCTGCCGCCCAGCGCAGCGAGGGCGCCTTTGCCACCAAAGGCAGTTCCACTTATCGGCAACGCTCCGAGCAACAATCGCTCTCCGTCGATATCGACGTCGAAGGCAACTTGAGCAAAAAAGAACTCCGCGACATCGGTAAGCTCCTCCGCCAATTGGCCAGCTTCGTGAAGGGCGACAAAATCAATAGCGATAGCAATAAAGGCTTAGCTTCCCCCGCCGCTCCCAAAGCCCGCAATAGCTCCATCGCCGAGTTTTCCTTCGCTTACTCTTCCTCCCAAACCGTCGAGCAAGCGCGGCTCAGCGTTTACGCTTAGATCGCCTCTACGCTTAAAGCTCTTCCTCCTCAATCGGTTTGCCGCAGTGCGGGCAGCAGCGCTCCTTCGCGCCCTCCTGCTTGCGCGCGCGCCGGCGGTCCAACTCTTCGGAAAACCCGCTCGCCAGCAACCCAGCCGGCAACGCAAACAACCCCACACTCAACAACACCGAAATCCCCGCAATCACCCGCCCCGCCGCCGTCACCGGATACACATCCCCGTAGCCCACTGTCGTCATCGTCACAATCCCCCACCACAACGACGCTGGTATGCTCGCAAACGCCTTCGGCTGCGCATCGTGCTCCACCGCGTAAATCATCGTCGAAGCAATCACCACCAAACAAAGTACCAGCACCAAGGAAGCCACCAACTCCGCCCGCCGCAAGTGCACCACGCGGATCAGCATCGAAAAACTATCGTGATACCGCCCCAACTTCAACACCCGGATCAAGCGGAAAATACGCAGCAATCGAAACACCACCGCGTTGCCCGCCGCCAGCGGATCCAAATAAAACGGCACAATCGCCGCTAGGTCAATCAGCGCCATTGTGCTGCACGCATAGCGCAATCGCCCCCGCCAACCCGCTCCGTAGCGCCTCGCCTCCGGCGCCGTCCACAAGCGCAGCAAATACTCCAGCGTAAAAAAGTAAACAATCCCCGCCTCGGCTACTTTCAACGCCGCGTCCCATGCCACCATCTCCGGCATCGATTCCAACACCACCACCGCCACGCTCACCAAAATGAGCACAATCACCAGCGCGTCTACCCACCGCTCCCAAGTGCTGGCTTGCTCTCCGGGTTCCAGAATCTCGTGAATCTTGCGCCTTAAGCTTGCCATGGGTCCTGTTTAGCCCAATCGCGTCGCCTGCCGCGCAATCATCCGCCAAACACGCTTCTCGCGCACAAACACGTGCAGCACATTGATGCGCCACGTCGCCGGCGCCGCTTCCCCGCGCGCGTTCACAATCGTCATATCGCCCCGCAACAGCGCCATATCCTGGTTCGTCACCAGCGTCTGCTTGCCAACCTCAATTGACAAGTAGCGCACTTGCTTCGCCGACAAAGCGTTCAGGATGTCCTGCTTCGTTTCCAGCTTGCCGTTCGAGTGGCTGAACTGCAACTCCTCGTGCAGCACCTGCTCCAACAAATCCAAGTCCGGCTTCAACATCGCCTCGCGCCAGGCCATCAACGCATCTACAGGGTCTCGCAGATCCGCAAACAACAGCGCGGGCGGGGCCAAGGCGAACAATCGGCGGGAAAGCGGCATCCTTCTTTTTTACACCTTATGGCAGAACTTATAGCAGAGCCTATAGCAGAGTAAACGCGGCCCATTGCGATCCACTCGGCTTCCCGCGCCCCCCGCCCATTGGCACCAGCACATAAGGCTTGCCCTCCAGTTCCGTCATCGCAATCGTCGCGTTGTTGCCAAAGGGCAACACCGTTTCCCACAACAGCTTCCCCGTCTTCTTGTCATAGGCTCGCAGCTTCCGGTCGTGCGCCGATGCCCCAATCAAAAACAGCCCGCCCGCCGTCACCACACCCCCGCCGTGGTTCTCAGCCCCGGTATTCTTCAAGCCCTGCGCCACCAGCTCCGGATACTCGCCAAACGGCACCTTCCACGCATACTCGCCCGTGTCCAGATTAATCGCGCTCAGCGTTCCCCAAGGCGGCGTTATGGCCGGGTACCCCTCGTGGTCCAGGAACTTGTTGTACCCATCCATCGTGTACTTCAATTGCACCGGCGGCTTTGGTCCTCGCGCAATTTCCACTTCCTTGTCTTCCTTCTTCAGCAAATACCGCGACAGCGCCGTAATGGCTTCCTCGCCCAAATTCGCAAAGCCCGGCATGCGCCCGGATCCCTTCGCAATCAGGTTGTTCAACTGCGCTTCGTCAAACTTCCCCGCCAGGTTGTCCACAGCCGGATACTCCGGCGGCGCACCTTTCATATCGTCCCGGTGGCACGCCGCGCAACGGCTCTGGTAAAGGCGGCTCGCCTGCGCCATTCGCGCCGTCGTCCGCGGCGGCACCAAACGCAAGATCCACGGCATCTCATTCGCATTCACATACAGCAGCCGCGTCTCCGGGTCAAACGCTTGCCCGCCCCATTCCGCCCCGCCCGAAAAACCCGGGAACACAATCGTGCCCCGCAAACTCGGCGGCGTAAACCGCGGCCCGTAATCCAAGTTCTTCAAGCGCTCCAGCGCCAAGCGCCGCGCCTCGGGCGTCCGGTTGGTCACCATGTCTGGCCCCTTAAACTCCTGCCGCGAAAACGGCGCCGGCTTGGTCGGCACCACTTGCGTCTTGGCCAGCTTCTCGCCTTCCACCGTCGAGGCCGGAATCGGCACTTCCTGCAACGGGAATAGGCTCTTGCCCGTCTCGCGGTCCAACAGCCACACAAAGCCATCCTTGCCACACTGCGCCACCGCGTCCACCATCTTTCCCTCGCGCTTCACCTTCACCAGCAGCGGCGCCGAAGGAAAATCCAAATCCCACACATCGTGCCGGATCGCCTGAAAATGCCACTTCTTCGTCCCCGTATTCGCGTCCAAAGCCAGAATCGAATTCGCGTACAGGTTGTCCCCGTGCCGGTCCGCACCATAAAAATCAAAAGCCGCCGAGCCCGTCGAAATAATCGCCAATCCCCGCCCTTGGTCCACTACCAGCCCCGCCCAACTGTTCGCTCCGCCGGTGTGCTTCCACGCTTCCGCCGGCCAGGTTTCATGCCCCGGCTCTCCGGGCCGCGGCACCGTATGGAATTTCCAAGCCAGCTTGCCCGTGCGCACGTTGTAGGCGCGAATGTCCCCCGGCGTCGAAGGCAAATTTTCCGGCACCGAACTACCCAGTATCAGCAGATCCTTATAAATCGCCCCTGGCGTCGGCACGCTCAAATTCACCAGTTCCTTCGGCCGGTCGAACGCCTCCCGCAAATCCACCTTGCCCTCGCTCCCAAACTGCGCGTCCAGCTTCCCCGTCTTCGCATCAATGGCTTGCAAATAGTAGCCCAAGCACAGCAGAATGCGCTCCTCGCGCCCATCTGTCCAATAATTCAACCCCCGGTTCTTGTGCGTGGGCCGCTGCCCGCCCAGCCCGTCATAAACCCACAACTGCTTCCCCGTCTTCACATCCACCGCCACCACCTTCAGCGAAGGCGTCGTCGTGTACATCACCCCCTTCACCACAATTGGGTTCGCTTGGATATCCGAACCCTGAAACGCATCCCCCGAATCATAGGTCCACGCCAGCTTCAATTGCCCGACGTTTTTCGGCGTCAACGTTCGGTTCGCCGAGTAGTGAATGTTGTCCGGCGACCCGCCCCAATGGTTCCATTCCCGATAAGCATCTTGGGCTAACAATGGCAAAGCAAGCACAAAGAGGAAGCGAAATGAGCAGCGCATGAAGCCACCAATATATAAGCAACGCCGCTTGCCCGTAAATTCCCCTGCAACTCTCAGAAAAAGTACTTTGCTTGGTAGAGTACACTGTAGATATGCGCCGCCGCCAATTCCTCCCCGCACTTGGCTCTGGCCTGCCCGCCCTGGCCACCGGCCTTGGCACCAGCTTCTGGATGTACGCCGTCGAACCCCATCGCTTTTCCCTCACCCGCACCCAAATTCACCTGCCCAACATCCGCCCCACCCGCCTCCTCCATCTTTCCGATTGGCACGTCGGCGACGGCCTGAAAGCCTCCGAACTCGCCGCCGGCCTTCGCCTCGCCCTCGCCACCCAGCCGGACCTCATCGCCCTCACCGGCGACTTCGTCAGCACCACCCGCGCCATGGACCACGCCGGCCTGCGCGACCTCCTCCGCCGCTGCGCCGACACCGCGCCCACCTTCGCCACCCTTGGCAACCACGACGGCGGCCGCTGGCTGGCCAATCGTGGCGGCAGCCCCAACACCGACGAAGTCCGCACCGTCATCGCCCAAACCCGCGTTCGCCATCTCGATAACCAATCCATCCAGCTCCGCGGCCTCACTCTCGTCGGCCTCGGCGACCTTTGGGCCAACGATTTCTCCCCCGCCCGCGCCTTCCCTCCCACTCTCGATCCCACCACCCCCACCACCCCCACCATCGTCCTCAGCCACAACCCCGACACCAAAGACTACCTCACCCAACATCCCTGGCACCTCATGCTCAGCGGCCACACCCACGGCGGCCAGGGCCGCATCCCCTTCGCCCCCGTCCTCTGGGCTCCCGTGCGGGACCGCCGCTACATTTCGGGCCTCTATGCCTGGCAAGGCCGCCAGCTCTTCATCTCCCGCGGCATGGGCTCCCCCCTGCACCTCCGCTTCAATTGCGCGCCCGAATTGTCCCTCCTCGAACTCGCCTAATCGCCCGGCATACAATTACGGCCATGCCCCTCGCCCGCCGTACGCTTCTCGCCTCGCCCGCTCTCCTCTTCGCCCAATCGCCTTCCCCTCAACCCCCATCCCCCACCCTCACCGAAATTCCCAACTCCGCCGCCGACTTCCGCGGCTGGCCCACCCTCTGCCGCCGCCGCTCCGGCGAACTCCTCATCGCTTACTCCGGCGGCCGCCAGGCCCACGTCTGCCCCTTCGGCCGCGTCGAACTCATCCGCTCCCTCGACAATGGCCAAACCTGGTCCGCCCCCCAAGTCCTCTTCGATACCCCCATCGACGATCGCGACGCCGGCCTCGTCGAAACTCCCACCGGCGCCCTCCTCGTAACCACCTTCACCTCCATCGTCTACCAAACCAAACTCTCCACCGCCCCGTCTTCCTGGCAGGACGCCGAACGCGCCACCACCCAAGCCCAAAAGCAATCCCTCCTCGGCTGCTGGATGTTGCGCAGCACCGATGGCGGCCTTACCTGGTCCGCCCCCTACCGCGTCCCCGTCAATAGCCCCCACGGCCCCATCACCACCGCCTCCGGCCGCCTGCTCTATCCCGGCAAAGATCTCTACGGCTCCGGCGGCATCGCCATCTATGAATCCCCCGACGACGGCCTCCATTGGCGCCTCCTCGCCCCCCTGCCCACCCGCCCCGGCGACAACCCCGCCGAATACCACGAGCTCCACGGCGTCGAGGCCAGCCCCGGCCACCTCATCGTCCACATCCGCAACCACAATCCCGCCAACGACCGCGAAACCCTCCAAACTGAATCCCACGACGGCGGCAAAGCCTGGACCACGCCCCACCCCATCGGCGTCTGGGGCCTCCCCAGCCACCTCCTCCGCCTCCGCAGTGGCCGCCAGCGTGATGGCCGCCTCCTCATGAGCTACGGCTACCGTCGCGATCCCCGCGGCAACCACGTCCGCACCAGCGATAACGGTGGCGCAACCTGGTCCGCCCCTATCATCCTCAGCAACGATGGCGCCGGCGACCTCGGCTACCCTTCCACCGTTGAACTTCCCTCCGGCGAACTCCTCACCCTCTGGTACGAAGCCAGCCCCACTCGCCCCCGCGCACAGCTCCGCCTGGCGCGCTATCGTTTGGAGTAATCATGCTGCGCCTCCTTCTCGCCCTCTCCGCCGCCCTCCTCTTGCCCGCGCTCCTCGCCGCGCAATCCTTCGATTTCTCCCGCCTCGATACCCTCTTCGAGCGCCGCTTCCAGGAAGCCAAATACCCCGGCCTCGTCTACGGCGTCGTCAGCGGCGGCAAGCTCGTCCACGTCAAATCCTTCGGCCAGTCCAACCGCACCACTCCCACCCCCGTCGACGCGAAAACCGTCTTCCGCATCGCCTCCATGACCAAAAGCTTCACCGTCCTCGCCATCCTCAAACTGCGCGACGAAGGCAAGCTCAGCCTCGAAGACCCCGTCCGCAAATTCATCCCCGCCGCCCAAGGCCTCGCCCTCCCCACCCAGGATTCCCCCTCCCTCACCGTCCGCCACCTCCTCACCCACTCCGCCGGCTTCCCCGAAGACAACCCCTGGGGCGACCGCCAACTCGACATCCCCGACACCACCCTCGACCGCTGGCTCCAACAAGGCTTCCCCTTCTCCACCGCCCCCGGCACCGCCTACGAGTATTCCAACTACGGCTTCGCCCTCCTCGGCCGCATTGTCACCAGCGCCTCGGGCATGGATTACCGCCAATACCTCGAACGCCACATCCTCGCCCCCCTCGGCATGAACGCCAGCACCCTCGAGGCCAGCGAAGTCCCCCCCGCCCGCCGCGCCCAGGGCTACGGCCTCCGCGACGGCCAATACTTTGACATCGCCTCTCTCCCTCACGGGGCCTTCGGCGCCATGGGCGGCCTCCACACCACAGCCGAAGACCTTGCCAAGTACGTCGCCTTCCACCTCTCCGCCTTCCCGCCGCGCAACGACGCCGAGAGCGGCCCCGTCAAGCGCTCCAGCGTCCGCGAAATGCAACAGCTCCAACGCCTCGGCGGACTTTCTGCGCAGCTCGGCGGCAAACAGCCCGGCGCCCGCGTCAGCGGCTATGGCTTTGGCCTCGGCGTTTCGCAAGATTGCCAGTTCGGCCACGTCGTCGGCCACGGCGGCGGCTTGCCCGGCTTCGGCAGCTACATGATGTGGCTCCCCGAATACGGCGTCGGCATGTTCGCCATGGCCAACCTCACCTACGCTGGCCTCGCCGGTACCATCCGCGACTCCCTCCTCCTGCTCGAAAAAGAAGGCGCCATCCGTCCCCGTCCCCTCGAAACCAAACCCACCCTTCTCGCCGTCCAGGCCGAACTCGTTTCCCTCTGGCAGGACCCCAAACCCGCCACCCTCGAAGCCATCGCCGCTGACAACCTCTTCCAGGACGAGCCCCTCGACCTCCGCCTCTCCCGCCTCAACACCCTCCGCCAAACCCACAAAAATTGCCGCGCCACTTCACTCGTGCCCGAAAACTGGCTCCGCGGCGAATTCCGCCTCGAATGCGCCGAAGGCGGCCCCCTCCTCGTCGACTTCACCCTCGCCCCCACCAACCCTCCCCAAGTACAACACCTCACCTTCCGCCCCGCCCGATCATCAGACCTCCCATCCTCCCGCTGCCAGCCCTAAAGGCCTACCGCAAGCCGCGCGGGGAAAAAGGAGCAAAAGACCGTTACTCTAAATCTGCACCCCCAGGCCAATCGGACCTAGCCTTAACCAACAAGGAATTCCGAGGACTACCTTGAGTGGTCCGATAGAACGCAGAAAGAAAAGACTTATACGCAAGTAGTCAACTCCCCCCACCTCCACCACGTATTATGTTTATGACGCCATGGGCCAGCTAGCCGCCGAATACGCCACGGGCACGATCGCCGCTTCGCCCTGCACCACCTGCTATGTGGCCGCGGACCACCTCGGCTCCACGCGCGCCCTCTGGGACACCAGCGGCCTGAAAGCCCGCTACGACTACCACCCCTTCGGCGAAGCCATCGCTGCCGACCGCAACGGCCGCACGGGCATGCAATGCGCTGCGGGCGTGACGACTTGTTACAACGGCCCCAGCAGCGTGGTGCAGCGGTTTACCGGCCAACTGCGGGACGAGGAGACGGGGCTGGATTACTTCAAAGCGAGGTATATGGCGAGTGGGCAGGGGCGGTTTATGAGTGCGGACGTGCCATTCGCGGACCAGCAGTCTGAGGATCCCCAAAGCTGGAACCTTTATTCTTATGTTGGCAATAACCCACTCAGCCATATTGATACAAATGGGCGAGGGAAGCTGGGAATCTTCTATAAGGTTGTCTTGAAACCTATCATACGAGAAGGCCGGGAGGTGATGTACCGGAAAACAACCGAAGTTAGACTTACTCGCGATGAGGCGCGTAGGTTGCTGCGCAAGGAGGGTGCAAACGTTATCGCCCCCGGACGCAAGAGTGCCAAGAACGCGGCGGGCAAGGGTGCGAAGGAACATGGAGCACATGGCAAGGGAGCCGGCGAAGACGGACCACACTTCCATACTTCTGATCACAACGGTGGGCATTCCTTCTATAGCAGCGGTGCCGTAATTCCCGGAGCGAATCTTGGCAAAGACATTTTTGGAGACAACCTGTTTGGTGAAGCGGTCGACCTGTTCAATCCACTATCAGATATTCAAACTGCAGTTGACATCTTCAAAGATGTCTTCGGCCCTTCGCCTTTTGAGCCTGCACAACCAGATCCTTCCACAACGTCAGTCAAACCTGAACCGACTAAGAAGCCGCGTACTCCGGAGGCCCCAAAGCCCAAGATTTCGGGGCCCTGCTACCAGCTAGATGGACAACCTTGTGGAGGAGGCGCTTGAATTGCTCAGGTTATTGATCAGCATTGAGGCCCGTCCCGGGGATAAACTTGTTTCAGATGCTGGGGATCCTCCAATTATTGGCTACTTCCAGACACTAGGCGTGACTGCCGTCGACCGGTCGGAACTGGAGGCTATGGTCCGCCAGCATGTGAAAGAGGATCTTGGCGGAGAATTGCTAGGCATCGAAGAAGAATGGTCCCCCGATTTTAACGGCGCTGATTTCGACATCAAGGATAAAGTGCTTGACACTACAAAGTCAGGGATCTGGTACAGGAGCGGACGGGCATTCTACGGTCCAGAAGAGTAACATGGGATTTTAAGTTTTGCCTAAAGCAAAGCTTGGCATGCGGCGTTGCTGGAAGACTCCGGCCCATTATCGTGGCCACCGGAGGTCCATAACAGTGTCGGCGCATCCGCAAGACCACCCCCACCGCCACCACGTATTATGTTTATGACGCCATGGGCCAGCTAGCCGCCGAATACGCCACGGGCACGATCGCCGCTTCGCCCTGCACCATCTGCTATGTGGCCGCGGACCACCTGGGCTCCACGCGCGCCCTCTGGGACACCAGCGGCCTG
>JANRIK010000040.1:0-2146 GCA_033765085.1 Bryobacter sp.
CCTCTCGCAACCCGACACAACTCAATGCCCGTCCTGCACAGATTTGAGGAATCTGGCAAGACGCCGAATTCGCTTGGCGGACGCTGATTCCCTCGTGGACCACATCGGTGTTTGTCCGCGGTGCTTCAAGAGCTACTCGGAGTTTCGGGCTCAGCATAAGACGCGCGTCCGAGCCCTGTACACCGCTTTTGCCCTGGCCGCTGGCGTGGTGATTGCGGTTGTACTGTTACAGCCGATGCGTCCACATTTGGCTCCGCCCGATCCTCCAGCGCCGATCATCACCAAGCTGCCCGAGCGGCCAGCTCCCGCAGTGGCCGCCGTCCTGGACCTCACGAAGTTAGGCTTGGCGCGGAGCGATTCTCCGGCAGCGGGGGAGCGACCGCAAGTGGGCTCTTTGCCATGCGCCAGAGTTACCCTTTCCGTCCACCTGCCCGTCGGGAGCGAGGACGGCCGCTACGACGTGGCGCTGCTGCGCAAGTCCGGAGAATCCGTGGTGTCATCAAGCGGGAATGCGACGCTGCAGAATTACGTTGAAGTACTTGCCGTCGAAATTGATCTGTCCTCTGTGGCTCCAGGCAACTACAGCCTAGCGATCCGGCGGGCTGGATCTTCCTCGAGAGAGTATCCGATTGCTTTGGTCCCCAAGGAGGCCCCATGAATCCCGAAGAACCATTGACGACTGACGCTCTCGAATTCTCACGGGCGGTTCGAGAACAACTACTCGAAGCGATTGCTGCCACGGTCCAGGCGAGGTTTTTCGACCCCAAGTTCAATGGCCGCAATTGGCAAACTCTTGTCCAACTGGCCAGAGAAGGCATCTTGCAAGCCACCAACCCGGTTGATTTCGAATCCCGTGTCCAAAGCTTGCTCGAACAACTCGCAGTCCAGCCGGTTGGATTCTTTCATCGCACTCGTGCAAAGGTTCCCGTACACCACGTGCTTCGGGCCACGCTTTATCCACATCACGGCGCATGGGTGTTTGAAAATGTCCAGGAGGACGGGCCAACTTTTGCCGCACAGATCAAGTCCGGTGACACCCTGCTCGCCGTCAACGATACGCCCGTAGCGCCACCTGAGCCAGTGCGATTCCCCGCCGGCGCGCCAGCCTCGATCCTAATTCGGCGCCGCAACGGTAACGAGGAACGCATCGTGCCGCAAGCGCTCCCGCCAGACGAGGCGCGCCGCAATTCCGTTCGCACGGCCTTGCTCGAAAACGACGTCGGCTATTTGAAGATCACTCGCTTCCCAGGATTGGTCGGGGTAGACATGGCCCGAGACATCGACGCCGCCGTTCAAACACTCTCTGAATGCCGCTCACTCGTGGTGGATCTGCGCGGAAATCCCGGGGGTGGTTCCGCGAATTTGCGCCTGATGAGCTACTTGACGCCGGACAAAAAGCCCGTCGGCTACAGTCTGACCCGGCCGCGTGCAGAACGTGGATATCGCCGGGAGGAACTGGCACAGTTCCGTCGCATTCCGACCAGCAAGCTCGCCCTCATCGGGCTCGCTCTTCGATTCAAATTTGCGGACAAGTCCATCGTCGTCGTTACCGAGGGCTTAAGGCCGCCCAAGTTCCAGGGCCATGTCGTACTGCTGGCGAACGAGCACACTGTAAGCGGCGCCGAGATCGTCGTAGGTTTTGCGAAGGACCACGGATTGGCACGGATCGTGGGCACCCGCACTGCCGGGCGGCTCTATGGTTGGAGCTCCTTCCCGATCCAGCAGGACTACCGGCTCACCATCCCGGTAAGCAACTACATCACATGGGAAGGAAAGTGCTTCGAAGGCACCGGCATTGAGCCGGACGTCGAAGTGCCATTCTCTCCCGAAGCCGCGCGGGAGGGACGAGATTTGCAGTTGGAGGAGGGGGCCAAGATCGCCGCCAGTCTTTGACCTGAACAGACAGTTTTCTCGGAGGAACTAGATTTATGGCCGTTCTGAATCCAAGGCGCAAGGCTGCCTCAGCTTTCCGTTGTCTCGGGATCCTGGTTTTTGCTGTGTGGCCGCCAATACTCGTCGCACAGCCGGATGATCCGAACGCCCTGCTCGCTGAAGCGGAGCGGCTCTACTGGTTGGACAACTGGGCAAAGTCACGGCCTTTGTACGAAAAGGCGGAAGCTCTGTTCGAAGCCAATGGCGACCTTCG
>JANRIK010000014.1:0-83199 GCA_033765085.1 Bryobacter sp.
GTCGCCGTATGGATTGGCGTTCACCTGCGCGGTGAGAAGGTTCCTGATCTCCTCCAAAAGACCCGAATCGTCTTTTTGAAGCGCTGGAAATCTTCGCTCGTCCAAACTCCTCATGCCCTTAGCTTACACAACGTTGGCATAGCGAATCCGTCTTTAATCTTGATTCTGCGCTGGCCAATCTAACGCCCGCGTATTACAAAAAAACCAAGCCGGGCTCGCCCGGCCATTTTCATTTCAGGAGCAACAAAACAATGAGCGGACTCAATCAGATCACGATTGTCGGCAATGTCGGCGCCGCCCCGGAACTCAGCTACGGCCAGAACAACCAACCTTACTGCCGGTTCTCGGTCGCCGTTAACGAGCAATGGAAGAGCAACGGCGAAAAGCGCGAGCGAGTGACGTGGTTCCCGGTGGTGGCCTTCAATGGCCTTTCGGAAAACTGCGCCGCCTACATCGAGCGCGGCCGCACCGTCGCCGTCGTCGGGCGCGTGCAAACGCGCGAGTACGAAGACAAGGAAGGAACCCAGCACCACATCATGCAGGTCATCGCCGAGAAGGTGACCTTCCTTGGCTCTGCCCGCAAAGAAGAGTTGACCGCGCCTGCCCGTCCCGGTAAGCCGGTCCAGCAGCAAGAAACCGATGACGATGACCTGCCCTTCTGAGGCATCCCATGACAGACCACAACCCGACCACAGGACTGTTCTCGCAACTCGTGCCCCTGTTGGCGCAACGCGCGATTCTCATCACCGTCTCCAAACTCGAAGAAGGCGACCAGTTGCAAGTCAACATCTGCCCACGGCTACTCAAGGAAGGTGAAAACCAGGCACTGACCACGCCGCTTTCGGTCTGCGGCAACGCAGCCGAACTCGATGCTGAACTCGTGCCACAGGTCGCCAACTTCGTTGCCGCCCAAATCCGGCTGCATTCCAATCTTTCTGCAATTCAGAAGGAATTGGCCGCAGCCGAGCGGGCCGCCCGCGATGAGGCAAGCAGGAAGCACAAGACCGTCGGTAACGGCGGCAAGAAGCCCGAGCCGCAACCACTCAACCTGTTCGACACGTCAGCCGAGGAAGGAGATTAAACCATCATGCCCCTCACCATTGCCAAAATGACCCGGATCTTCACCTTCAACGGCATTCGCCTGCCGGATCCCAACCCGAACATGAGCGTCGATGAAGTCAAGGCGCTTTATTCGGCTCAGTATCCCGAACTGGCCACCGCCGTCGTCAATGGGCCAGAAGCCGTTGGCGACAAGATGCGCTATTCCTTTGAGCGCGCGATCGGAAGCAAAGGGTGACCTATGCGCCGCCAAAGTCGCAAGCTCAAGGCTGAGGTCATCCGCGAATTAAAACAACTCGCGGAGGGCCGGCCAACCGAGCAGCAATCGCTGTTGGAGAGGTACATGGAATGTCCCGATTGGCAACTCGCATCAAAGATCATCCGCGAAGCATTCCAGGCTTCGCTCCGCGGATGCGGACGAGCCCGATTTTCTCCACCACCCGGCTGGATCCAGCCGCTCTGATGCCAAAAGGCGCCGGGTGGACCATCCCGCGCCTCACTCTTCCCGATGGCCGCCCGGTACCCACGGAGTTTCGGTTGGTTGAGGGTGAGCGCGCCGCCGCAAAGCTCGCCCTCAACTTCCTGGAAGCCGGCATCGGCTACCCCGACGAAGGGGCAGCTTCCGGCGGATGCGCCACTACCTTCATTCAGCGATCCCTCAACCGTTGGCTCGACGACCACGGCCGGGCGAAGATTCAGGAGCACTTCTTCCTCGACGTGGTCCTCTCCACCAGCTTGGACCGGTACTGCTACGGCCAACCAGCGGCGTCCGGCGACATCTCACGAATGTTTTTGACGATCGAGCCCGAATCCGCTGGCTACGTCGTACTCGGCCCAACCTTGCGGCTCCTGCAAGCTGCTCATCCAAGGCTCCCCGCAACGTTCCTAAACCTGTTCCTCGGCAGCCTGAATCGCTGGATCCGCGTGTACGACTACCGGGACGCCCTCGATCGCTTGGAGCGGCTACGCGAATGGTACGAGGATGACCCCGAATCCGACCGGATCGAACTGCCCAACATCGAAGCCTCGATCCCCGAATGCGTTCGCCGCAAGCCGCTCAGTGAGCGCGGACTCGCCCAAGTCATGAACACCCTCAAGGACGACCGCGCGGGATACCTCATGGAACAGGCGATCGAACTAGCTCGCGTGTCCAACTCAGTCGCCCCCCCAGTCAATGATGACGAAACACGTGATCTTTTGAGCGACTGCGGCGAGCCCGTCCCGGCTTTGGTCGCGGTCTTCGAGGAGCACGACGCCATTGAAGGTTCCTTCGACGAAGAATCGCAAGGGATGCTTGAAGTCACCCCGGAACCCAGCTTAGTCGTCTCATTCGATGGGACATTTCCGAGCAGCATCTTTAGGTGTTTCGCCAGCCTCGCTATCCTATATCGGCTACTCGAATTAGCCGTTAGCTCAAAGATCTCGATGTCCGGCAACCAGACCGTTTGATTCGACAAAGCGCCATCATCGACGGCGTCTCTTGGCTGCTGTCGCTCACTTCAGATGGAAGGGCCTTTTGACGAGTTCCATGCGACCGGGGTCCCAACCGGGCGGCAAGCTCTTGAACGTTTCCTTTGGTGCGTTGTCATTCTGTGCCTCGATCAAGGAGGCGACGGGCAGTTGGACCACCTGATGAGCGAGCATCTGATTGCCGTTGTGCCTGTATACCGTCCGGAGCCATGGATCGTAGTATGGCGTGACGACCAACGACCCGCCGTGGAATCCGGTGTTGCACACAACTACGTTGCAGTAGATGGTGCGGGCAAGGCTCTCCGACATGTGCAGGAACGATTCGACGTCGCGGTTATACGAAACGACGAACAGATGCTGGATCTGTTGGCGGTACATCAACGCACGCTGAAGATCCAGGAAGTCGTAGCAGATCGCGATACCAAATCGGCCCGCTTCGCCTGCCTCGAATACCCACATGTGCGGCTCCTTCTCGAACCTCCACCCACCTGCCTTCTGTAGCGCTGCCTCTTCCGTTCGAGCCGGATATGTTTTGCCGACAACCATGGACGTTGCCTTCCAACTGCGTTCAGACTTGTGCCAGCGGTCGGGGATGATTACGATAGCTTCGTTTCGGACTGTCTGCTTTTGGTGGTCCAGGTTATAGTCGACCCCTGCGATGACAACGGTCCCAGTAGACATGGCGGCACGTTGAAGATCGTCAATTCTGCCGCGCGGTACAGCCAATTCGGGAATCAAAATAATGTGTGGTTTGGGATGGGAGTTGCGAAAGCATCGCAGGCACCATCGGATCTCTTCCCAGGCGCGGGCCTGCTCCAAAGCATGCATTGGTGGTCCCACTGACTTAGGCCATGCCGATGCCGCGTCAACTGTCGTCTGAATCAGGCCGACATTGAGAAATTCCCTGAAGGTAGTCGAGCTTTGTGCGCTGGCAGGATTCATTCTTCCGCCTCCGGAGTCGTCCAGAATCGATTAGAAAGTTGCCCCAAACTGACAGGCACCATCTGGCGCGGTTCATGATCTTGCACACTGATTTGGTAGCGCCTCAGAATCCCCTGAGCATGCCCGATTGTGGCTAGAAGATGCTCTAGTGTCGCAATGGTTGGTGGGTCGTTCCGGGTGTCATCAGTCCCAAGTTGGACTGGGAATAAGCTGAATAGTTGGGATTCACGCTGCTTGGGCATCAAGCAGGCTTCAAGGATCGCGGCCGTCCAGGAGGAGCAAGGGGTCTTCATGATCAGCGACCTAGCTGCTGTCGCCTTCATCGCTCTTTGTCCGTAGGGGTTCCACGCCGCTGGCCACCGAAAATCACGACTTAACAGTCCCAAGAGCAACAACGCCACAGCTGCGATTTGATCTAGCTGAATCACAAGTGGATCAGATTGGTGCGACGATTCACGTCTAGAATCACTGCTTCGGCCCCTATTGAGCAATCGCAAGCCGTCGCCTGCTATTGCCGTACCCCGCCAATTTTCCCAAGTGAGCACAGACTGGTAGTCTGTTTGGGTCCACTTCGCTGGGACGACAAAGTTTCTGGGAACGATCTGGGCTGGTCGAATGTTTTTCTCAAGGACAAGCCGTGCCGACTGAGCCGCAATCTCCAGGCACGTCCACTCTCCGATCCGCGGATCGAAGGGGTTCTTCGCCCCGTGCTTATTCGTCCAGTCTGTCCAGTCAGCAAGGTTCAGCACGCGGGCCGGTGAAGTGTGAACCACTAAAGACAATCCAACTTTATTCAAGAACCGTTGCGCGCGCCGGTCGGCGACAACCGTCGGCGGCAAGGCGTCAGCCCATGCTTCCGGGTATAGCTTCCATACCGTCCAGGATGTCCCATGGACAGATGAGAGCCTAGCGCCTGCCAGTTGCCATGCCACGCCTGGTTCACTGGCAAGACCCGACTGTGTCTTCTGCTCAGCCCACCATACCAACGACGCCAGCGGATAATCTGTCTGACCCTCATTCACAAGCCCAACTGTCGCCCAGTCCAGTATGCCGACCTCTGAAGCTGCCGATCGCAATCTAGTAAACCATCTGGCTGGAGTCACCTGACGGAATTCTTTCTCGAGGATTGCTACCGCTAGTCCAGCTCCAGCCAAAAGCAACGTCCACGAACGCCTTCCGTAGAATCGGTTCGGACGGTGTCCATCAAGACGCGCAAGCGCCCCGACCGTCGATCGAAGAAAGGTGCGCGCCGCATACTTGTGAGGGAAGAGCGCGTTGGGGTCGACGATTATCTTGGCGCAGACAATCAGATCCTGCGTAAGGATCTGAAAGATGCTTGCCCTGACGTATTCGGCCGCAAGCTGATTCACTTCACCCAATTCATCCAGGTGCAGAAAGACTCTGTCGAGATCGCAGATACCTGACCGGCGACAGAAGTTCAGGACGTGCCGCCACAAGCGGACCTTCTCTGGATATTCATGCAGAGACTTAAGGAGCAGCTCCAAGGTGCGTGCTCGATCCTGCTTTTCGACCCGCAGATATCTGCGGATGCCACCACTGAGCATCCTCTTCATAGCGGTGAGTTGACGTTCCGCTTCGGCTTTCTTTTCGTCGTCTTTGGGAAGCTGATTGAACTTTTGCTCCAAAGCAACACTTTGCCTGCGAAGAGCCACCAAACTCTCGACCGAACGGTATCGCTCCGCGGAAATCCTCGACAAACGTGCGGCCGCAAACGTGACTCTGGTGTCAGGTCGCAATTCGGTAGCTGGGAACTCCGCAAGCAATAGGTGTTGGAGATCCCCGACCAATACCTCCAGCTCCTGGTCGTCGAGTAACTGCGCGTCGCACCGGGCAACGTCCGATACTTTCGCAAGAGTTTGCGTCATGAGCGGGGTCGGAAAGCGTGCATCGAGCCTGCATTTCACATCGGCTGCTTTTCGGAGTTCACTGGTATCCTCCACTTGATCCATGGCTTTAATGAACTGACCCAGTTCCTTGGGTTCGAACTTGTCAGGATTGAAAGAGGTCCCAATGTCGAAATCCGACAGCAACTGCCGATAGTCAGCGATCCAACCAGCAAGGTCGTCAACGGATCGAGCCAATATCAAGTGGTCATCCACGTATCTGAAATGCGCAACTTGTCGCTGCTTCACCCTGGTGGCCACCGCCCGATCGACATCAAGCAAGGCGACATTAGACAAGAACCCAGCCGCCATCAGGCCTGTTGGTAGATTTGGAAATCTGGACTGACCCGACGCAAGATCGATGGAAGACAGTTCTTTGTCAGTGAATCCCGTCAAGTCGACGGGAAACGTCAAAAGGTCATCGAGAAGGCGTCCGACCAATGCAGGTTCCCCTGCGAATGCATTTCGAATCGTCGAAGAGATCCTGTTCAGGTTCACCTTTGGATAGAACTTCTCCAGGTCGAGACTTGCCCAGTAAGGGTTCTTGACCAGTTCGTTCCAGTAGCCATCGACCAAGTATGGGAGCTTCTGATCATCGGAAAGGTCTTCGACTTCAGATTCAAGGATCTGCGCCTCGACGGGTTCAAGATCCGTCAGCTCCCGGTTCGTGGCCACGGCCATCTTGCGAACCGTCAGGTAGACGTGCCGTCGGTAAACAGGCCAGCTTTGACGAAATGGCCTATACATCTGGCCGGAGGCGTTTCGATACCTGCCAATCCGCAGTTTTGGGCGCTCTTCGGTGTCGTCCGACCAGAAAGACCTGTACAGTCTATTCCCATAGCTCCACGTTGGCATCGCGGCATCAAGTTCCGGGCCGATCACGTTCAAGTAGGCAGTCCAAGCAACTTGATCACGGACGGATACCCAGAAGGATTGGCGGGTCTGTGGGACTCCTTCGTGGTCTTTGCGCTTCGGTTGCGGAAGGGGCCTCAGCGGTCTGATTCGGTACCGCTGCCGGGCAAAATCACGTGCGATCCCTTTCAGTTCTGACGTCAGTGACAGTTCAAATTCGGCGACTTCGAGTTCATCAAACCAGCCGTCGAAGGATTGGTAGTAAGCGCGGACCTTTTCCCAAGCCCAGAGCAGGTTTTCATGTAGCGTGAGAAGTTCGAATCGGGTCACGGCAATTCCTCAGTTGCACGGCCGGGTTTGCCGCGTCGAGCAACGATAGGCAGATTCCTAATGAATGCTACCGCTTCATCGTCAATTTCCCGGGTTTGCTGCAACACGCTCATCAAGGACGCGTCCAGGCATTCGGAGAACTTCACCTTTGACGACGGCCAGACTCCCTGCTTTGCCGGTTCCTCCGCGCGAACGACCGTTTCACTCCACAATCCTCCCGTTGCTACAGAGCCGCTAAACCGGATGGAGAAATTGTCGTAGGACGTCGGCGCCGTTTGTGAAATTTTGCTGAGGCCGTGGTTACCTCTCAGCCCCGCGAACGTCCAAAGCGCCAGTCGCTCATTACCAAGTGCATCCGGAACTACTCCATTCCGGTCTACCGCTGTGTCATCGGCAATTTCGCTGATTCGATGCGCAGCCCGCTTCGACAAATGGGCGGGGCTGCTCGAACCAAGTAGCAGCGACTTTACTTTTTGGCAAAGCTTAAACGACAGCGGCGCCGCAGTGCCTAGCCAACGTGAACGGCCGCGGTCGTCAACTGGCACGACACTGACAGTGTTGTGGCCCGCATCGAAGTGCGACACCCGCCACGAACGTCCCCCCAAAGACAGAACGACCGGCTCATCGTTCCGCTGTCGAAGTGAGATGGGATGAACGGACCCAAGGTCGCGTGGTCCCCAGAACACATTGACCAGTGGCGGCGTGTCAAAAACTGACATCAGGCCGATGAAGTTTCGCGCGCCATATAGCTGCTCACCTTTAGATCCGATTCCGAAGATCCCGGAGTCTTCAACCAGAATTCCTGTTTGAAGCATGTGAGAGACGATGCCACGTACAGTATCCGGAGAGATCGACATTTCTTTGAGCGTTCGCTCAAGAGACTGGAACAACACTGGCATGGATATGCCTTTCTGCTCCAGGCAGATTGCCATTATCTGTTGTGCGATCACGTTGTACGGAATCGGCGGTGGTTCTAGGGGTTCAACGAATCCGTCCCTCCACAGTTCCACGATTGCGGTGGCTTGCAGTAGACTCTCATCGCTGGTGGTAAGGAACAGACAGTTACGCTTCGCGCCGGGCCGCCTGCCTGTTCTTCCCAGACGCTGTAGGAAGGAGCCAACGGTGGTCGGGCTATCGATTTGAACGACGCGATCCAGGTCGCCAACGTCAATCCCAAGTTCCAGGGTGCTTGTGGCGACGATTATGCAGTCCCGGGCATCGCGGAATGCTGCTTCAGCCTCACGTCTCTGCTCCGCACTCAACGAACTGTGCGACACGAAAACGTTCAAGTGTGCAGCTCTCAATAGGTTGGCAAGCTCTTCGCATCGCGCGCGACTGTCACAGAAAACCAATCGCTTTTCACCGCGGTGAAGCACCTTCAGTACATGGACGGCATTGTGCAGGTCGCCAACGAAATCAACCGTGACTTCGGCTTCCGAAGGCCCGACGGCGGGCGGTGCAACAACCCGCGATCCACGGTCCGACCCAGAACACAGCCAAGACAGCAAACGATCCGGATTGCCGACGGTTGCCGAAAGGCCAACCCTGAGAAAGTCCCGTTTGGCCAGCTTACCGATCCGCTCCAACAAGCACAAGAGATGCCATCCACGATCGTCACCGGCAAATGCGTGGATTTCATCCACGACGACCGCTTGCAGGTTGCCAAAGAAGAACGCCTTGTCCGTTCGCCGCGAAATCAGGATGGCTTCCAGACTCTCAGGAGTCGTCAGCAAGATATCCGGCGGGTCCGCCAGCATGCGGGACTTCAGCGCCTGTGCAACATCACCATGCCATAGACCACATCGCCGGCCCACCAGGTTGGCATAATACGACAGCCGCTCCTCCAGGTTGTTCAACAGTGCCCTGAGCGGACAGATGTAAAGTACAGTCAGTCCCTTCCAGTTGTTGGTGAGCATCGCGGATAAAACGGGAAGGATCGCGGCCTCTGTTTTGCCGCCCGCAGTGGGAGCCAGCAAGAGGCAGTTCACCCCAGCTAGAATCGGGTCGACAGCCTGTTCCTGAAGTGGGCGTAAGTCACGCCAGCCAAGTGAATTGACGACGTGGTGTTGGATGGACGGATGAAGTGCGTCGAATCCGCTCACAATTGCAACTCGATATCGTCGACCGTTACGGCGCGTTCTTGATCGGTCAGCTCTGCATCAGCGATCGTCAAGCTGTAGTGGCGATTGGGGTCAAAGTCGGGGAACAGCTCAATTTTGTCCAGAACGTCAGACACCAACTTCTTCAAGAACAGTCGTGGCGCCAACCCGACCTTTCCGCCCAATCGACCGGACATGGATTTTGCCAGCACTTCCAAGTACTGATCGGAAGCCAAAGTGTGAATTCGATCCGCTGCGGGATTGCCGTCTGCGAAGAGGTCGCGGACCTTCCGGCCGACCTCGACCAGGGACTGAAGGTCGAAGTTCCTGAGCCTTACCTGTACAGCGCGCGGATTATCGAATCGGGAGTCCTGTTCGAAATCCACATGGAGACGTTGAGCAAGCGGCGGCAGTTTCTGAATTCCTTGGGGTCCGTCGAAGAAGGCTGGCGTGCCCGTGATCAGCAAGTACAGGCCAGGGAACCGACCACCATTCAGTTCATCAATTAGCTGGCGCAGGGCGTTGAGCGCCTTCTCTCGAACGTCGCCCCGCACCCGCTGCAGCGTTTCCACTTCATCCAGTACAACTACTAGGCCGGCGTATCCACCATCGCGGAGAAGAATCATCAGACCCTGGAGAAAGCAAAGCGCTCCGAAGTGATCAACTTCACCTTTGATCCCGGCGGATCGCTTCGCTGAGGCGGCGACATTGGGCTGTCCAGAAACCCATGCCAACAGCGCGTCCGCAGTAGCAACATCCCCATCGGTAACGGCGTTGCGGTATCCCCGCAATGCGGCAGAGAATGCCGGCGCCAATTGGGTGATGGACGCCAGCCGCTTCTCCATCAACTCATCTGTCTTCTTCAGCAGTTGTTCTGGGCTTGCTTCACCCGCATTTAAGAGGTCCTCTTCCAATGCATAGAACCAGGCATCAACGATACTTCGGAACGCCCCCTGGTCCTGATCGGAAGTCGACAATCGCTCCATTAGCCGACGGTACACAGTCTCCAGCCGGTGGAGCGGGGTCTCCGTCTCACTGATCTGAACTTCCGCCACCGCGAAGCCGGCTCTCTTAGCTCTTTCCTGTAGCCAACGCGCAAAGAATGTCTTGCCGCTACCGTACTCCCCGCGGACCGCCTTCAGAAGACCAGCTCCTTGTCGAACCGCATTCAATTCATCATCAATAACGGACTCGAAGCGGTCCATACCAACAGCAAGCAGATCCAGCCCCTTGCGGGGTACGGTACCCGCCCGAATGGCGTCGATAGTGTCTCTTCGGCGTTGTGGGCTGACGGCCATCTAGTTACCCCAAGGTATTGAAAACTGTGTCTTCAAAAGTGCAATATCCAGCCGAACCGTTTGTGAAGCATCGACGGATAGGACCTGATAGCCATCAACGTTCAGCACGCGCTGTAGGTTCGCCAAGAATCCATCGACCCGAAACACGGGCATATTTAATTGACTGGCGAACGCCGTCTTCAAAAGGACCCCATTCCGGGACGCCAACACTCTCACGGCAGCTTCCAACTTCTCCAGTTCTAACCGGCCACCAGCGATTTGCATTTGGCTCTTCAACACGTCGGATGCCGTCAAGCTCTGAATCCAATCGGATTCAATTGCCCCTATCCCTTCGAGCAGAGGTCCTAGTTGCTTGGCTTTCGCCTTCGCCGGTTTCTTCGGCGCCACCGATGCGACTTGCATACCCGCAGGATGCCACCAGCTAGGTTGGGGATCGGCGGATTGGTACCAGCCCTCCGACTGTCGGTCCAGTGGCGAAAGCACAATCAGAGGAACCAGGCACTCTTGGGGCGCCAGTCCACCGTGATAGCCCAACTTTCGAGTAGCGGAGTACCGAACGGCTTCACCAAACAATCCAACGAAGCTGGCGGTTGGTGCAACAACACGCGCCCCTTCAACCAGGAGTTCATCATCAGCCAGCGGCCCGTCGGGAGTTCGATAGCGGTCTGATTTTGACTGCCGCCGCATTACGGCGCCGCGGTCGAGCGTATGCCCGTGGTCCGCAGTGATCACTACCGTACGTCCAGAGTCATTTGCTTCGTCCAAAAGTGTGCGTAGAATCGGAATCTGATCCAGGCCCCAGCGAAACACGCGCTGTTCAGGACCCGTGAGGGAATCGTCGATGACATTGAGCACTACCCCGACCACTCTGCGATTCAAGTTCCGAATTTCTTTCCGCAACGTGTCGGCGATGTTGTTCGCCCCGGCGCCTACTTCATCCTTATGAAAAAGGACTGGCGGGGCTCCGCTCCTCGAGACATCCAGCAAACTTGGATTCTCTGCGAAACCGCGCTTCTCTGCGTCCTGTCCGCCCTCACACAATCGACCAGACAAAAGACTGCACCGGGAGATCGTGGTGACACACGGCAGTACCGTCACGCCTGGTGGCAGCGGGTGCCCATCTCTCCAGCTAGTCGGCACCCAGTTCCGGCTCTCTACTTCGGGCTGTAGTTGCCGCCATACAGCAAAGCTCATCCCGTCCATGAGAATGAAAAGCACTCGATCTTTCGCCCAGGGTGCAACGATTCTCTCCAACACCTGTTCGACAGGTATTGCTACATCGGCGGTAGCGTTTCGCCGGGTAACATCTGCCAGAGACTTCGCGAAGGCGGCATTCTCCCGCTCTCTTCGCTCCGTAGCGCGCGCTACCAACGCGGTCCATGCTTTTTGAACCAATTCAGGTTCATCGCCGGCCATCAAGGCTTGCCGTGCAACATCGACCCACGATCCATTTTCCTGGTACAGCCTCACGATGCCGGCCCAGTCCGATTCCGTCGGCTCAGCAGTTTGCAGCCATCTGGATAGTCGAACCGCCATCCTTGCCCTCTCGAGCCAAACGCGTTCTGCGGCTGACCATCGCGGCAATGCGTGGTTCTCCAGAATGGACAGTTCTGACTCCGCGACTTGCAGGTCGCGACCGATGGAATCTGCCAAAAGGATCAGGTGTGCCCGGAAACCGGCGCCTAGCCATTCGCTGAGATGGGCGTGATCTGACGCGCCTATCCTTTGGAGAATCTCTTCCGCTTCGGTCAAGACCGGGGAGACATCTTCGAAGCGGCCCGCCATGGCGGTGGCACTTGCCCACTGTACCGCGGCATCAGCCCAAATCTGTTGTGCCTTGGGGCTAAGTGGCACTCCACCAAAGAATCGCTCCAGCCGCCCCAACGCCTGGGCCAAGGCGACCCGTTCTGCCGACTCTCTGGGCTGATAGCGCAACACTGAAATCGCAAACCCAAGGGCCAGCCCCATCCCGCCATATCCAGAGTCGAGACATCCCCAAAAGGGAGGGACCCAATCGGACAAGTACGATTGAAGCCAATCGCTCAGCAGTGTCTTCAGATCTTCCGGCAGCACCCTCCAACGCGATACGTTGTCAGGCCTTCGTGCCCATTCCAGCAGTGCACGAACATCGGGCCGCGCCTGCGTCAAGCCCAATCGACGGTCGAGGACCACTTTCCAAGCGGCTTCCGCGGTTAGAACACCAGACGGAGATGGGTCAGGATTGGTCGCTCCAAGCGCCTCAACCGCGGCCTTGGCTAGCGCTGTCTTTCCGGTGAGGCTGGCATCTAAACTCCGCGCATTGAACCTGCTTCGGAGCAAGTCCCATGGCTCTACTTCCAGCAACTTGTGTCGCAGTAATCTGGCTTCGACGTCCGTGCCCAAAGCTGTAAGGGGCAAAGCCGTTACCAGCACGACCGGAGCGGCTTGCTGTTGGGACAGTACCTCCCTTGCGTGAAGAACGGAATCGCATTGGAAGACCGGCATCGGAACGTCGTCCACCACGATTCGATCCGGCCCTTGCCAACGACTCTCACTCCGAACCCCAATCGCATCGACGCGCTGCCCCTTGTCTTTGGCCGCGCGCCAATTGCTAGCGATGAGGGATTGAAGCAAGGCTTCCGTCACTCAGGTCGCTCCTTCACGACTGACCATGACACCGTGACTTCAGCCGTATCGTCGAGTCCTGCTTCGATCTCCTTCCGCAGTTGCTCCCATGCCGCGGCACCCTTCACGGTCTTAGCCCCGCGGGAAACCTCGATGCGCCGAACGCCCGGCTTCGGTGCAACAGGCGGAATGTCCAGTGGTGGATCAACCGAAGGCTGAGGCTGGGGAGGAGGCGGTGGTGGCGGCGGAACAGCAACCACCAGCTCCGTCGCCCGCTTTTCAAGATCGCGCAACGCCTTGCCCAACTCCCATACGTGGTCATCGCTCTTCAGGACTTCGGCCAGCTTGTCCAACAACCCACGTGCCGCAGTAGCGCGCGGTTCATCTGTTATCTGCCGCAAGCCATCGAACAGCGGATAGTTGAGGGCATTCAGCGCATTCAACATGTCCGGGGCGCGCTTGATCCCGACCAGCATTGCGGCCAGGGATGTGGCTGTCGGCATGGTTTGAAGCGCACGGACAACCTGAATCGGCTTCTGGGCCGCATCGATAGCCCCGATCGATGCATCCACGCTTTCAGCCGTGGTGAGCCGATCGGGCTTCGGGTCGCTCAGCCCCGCCTGCTTCAAGACAACTCTCAACTTCTTCAGGTAGGATTCCGACGCGCTACGGTAGTCGGCCGCGACCTTCTTTACATCCTGGGACAGACGCGCCATGTTCTGGGCGCTAGCTAGCGGCGAAGCGGTGACCCCGAAGACCTTGCCGGCCCGCTCCACCGCAATCGCCCACACTTCCTGCGTGGGAAGTTCCTGCTTCTCCACCACCGTCTCATCACGAATCTGCGATTGCGGTGGCTCCAGGTTCAAGCCTTGCAACACAAGCAGCCGATTGGACTGCAAGACATAGGTCTGAATGATCAGGTTCTGGAGAGCAACAGGCAATCCTCTCGCTTTGGGTTGGTCGATCCAGCGCCGGAGGTCCCGTACAGTCACCGTCCCTTGATGTTGCGCTTCAAAACGGTCGAAGTGATCCATCCAGTGACGCTCTACCAACAGCCACTGGTCACCCACGTGCGCAAGCTCCAACGGCTCCAGCACGGGGCGCAATTCCTTTCGGGTGTCCTTGTCGATAAGGATACGCAGTTCCGACGATGCCAGCGCTGCTCGAATCTTTTCAAAGGCAGACTTCAGAACACGTTCTGTGAGCTTTGCTTCCTCACGGAAATCGGGATGCCCCGGAAACTCATGCTCCAACGCCTGGGACAGCATTCCCTGGAGGGCATCCTTTAACGCGCTGGCCTTTGGTGGTCTGAGTTGCAAGGACCCGTCCAACGACTGGAACTGCTGATTCAATTCCAGTTCATGTGCCGGGTCCAGGAACCCCGAATCCGTGGGATCGACGCCGTAGGCCTGCCGAATTGCCCGCTTCATCTTCTCTCGAAGTTGGCTGCGCTGGTTCTCCAGTAGCATCCGCGCTTCCGCGCGATCGAGGGCGGACAAGTGCCCGCTATGGTCCTTCAGCCGCTGGTCGTTCGCCAGCAGGAAGTCGAGGACCACCAGCCGGCCCAATTCCTTTCGGACGTCGAAACTGAAAAAGGATGGCAACCAGACCAGGGTTTTGATGCCTTTACTCGCATTGCGGCTGCGGAATTGTGTCAGTCGATCAAGGTCGTCCTTGGGGGTATGGTTATCGCGATCGAACGGGAAGTCGATGACCACCTGCCACACATCGCCACTTGGCTTCAAGACAGTGTCATCTGCTTCCCAAACATTGGAGAAACGAACTTCGGCGAAGCGATCCGTGGCCCGCCACTTGAATTTGTGTTCGAAGTAGACGGCGTTCTCCAACTCCACCCCAAGCTCTTCGCTCAACAGTTTCATCAATGCGCGAACCCGGTTGCCGTGATTGTCCTCATGGCTGGCATTGGCAATGATGCCCGTGGTATCCACGCCGCTGAGTTGAACACTCACCACGGCGTCCACTCCGTCACCGTTGATCTTGATCTCACCAACGCGCGATGCCCACTCCTGAAGACGCTTCCAGATTTGATTCGCTTCCTGTCCCGGGATGGTTGTCTGGATACTCCCGTGGTTCAGCGACGCCAGTCTCCGCGGGGTGAGCGCCTTCAAGGTCTCCAACTCCGGCGTTAGGGCGCCCAACACCAACGTGCCAACGATGCGTTCGTTCTCCTTCAGCCGGCGAAGCTTCGGGTCCGTCGGAGCCAAAGACTGCGCATCTTCGTACTTCAGCCCGGACGTTTCTTCCACCAGCGGGCGCAACTTCTGTTCCCAGAGCTTACGCGCGTTCTCGAACTGAATCTTCATTTCATTGGAGAACGCATCCACCCCCTGCAGCATTGCTCCGAAGAGGTCACCTACCGGGACGATTTCACCCAACCTAAGGCTGTGCCGCTGGCTAACCAGCAACTGGACCATGATTTTCAGTGAAGTGCGTTCCCGCTGCAATGCAGCAGACACGCCAACCAGCGTCTTTACCAAGGCCAAGCTGAAGGGGTAAACCTGCCGAAACTGCTCCAGGTCACCGTCCTGCGTGAGCAGGATCTCTTTGATGGACTCTTTCAGGTTCTTCACCTTTTCAAACGCCTGGTCCATCAGCTCCTTCGCGGCCGGCGTCTTGGGGACCAGAATGCGCTTCTGCGCAATGTACGGAAGGTTGCGGTCCTCCAGCTTGATCTGATCAAAGCGGGCTTCGAAGTAGTTCAGCGCATCTTCGAAGTTCTTCACCTCACTGCCGATGGCCTGTTGGCCCAACACGGTGCGAAGATCACGTTGCCGCGCAACGAAGCTAATGATGGGCACCGGCCGACCGGCTACACCCGACTCGACCAGCTTCACCAGCTTGGGAGCTTCCCGGGTCACGAAGTCTACGCTCCCGGCCCGGGACGCCAGCCAGAGAATCAATTCGTCCAGGAAGAGGATGACGGCATCGTAGCCCAACAACTGGGCGTGACGGCTCATGATCGACAAGCCCTCATCCAGATTCACGAATCCGGCGGTCTGCTGCGCCGAAGTCAGCACGGTCGCCGCAAGGTCACCAACCAACTGAATGCGTTCGGCATCGAGCGGGCTGGCGTCGCAAGCTTTCTCGAACCGCGCGGCATCCCAACCGGCACCCAGCGCACCCCATCCGCCAGCCCCGGCTCCGCTCTTGTTGAGTGTCTCAAAAAAGGTCGTATCGCCCATCTGGACTCGCAGCGTCCGTGCGTTCTCAATCAGGCTGTCCGATTTGTACAGGCCGGCCGGAGGCTTGTCCGGATGAAGCTTCGCAAGATGCTTCACGTATCCGCCCAATATGCGCTCTTCCGTGCTTTCCGCGCCGATCATGTGAAACGGCACCAATAAGAACTTGCGTCCGTTCGTCCAGGTCGAATGCTTCAGCACGACTTCCGCCAGTTCTGGCTTGCTGCGGGCAGGGGTATCGCCACGGAGCAGCAAGTAGAGCATCGCCATGAAGTGGCTCTTGCCGGCGCCGAAGCTGCCGTGCAAGTACGCGGCGCGGCTTTGCCGGGACTCCACCGCTCCCTTCACGAAGTTAAGAGCCTGATCGAAACAACCAACCAACTGAGGCGGCACCACATAGGAATCAACGATTCCGGTGGAGTCCTCGATGCCTTCGCTAAGCTTGATGACGAAATCCGAAGGATTCACCCGCTCCGGCAGTTTCAGCAGTTCATCGATAGTAGGTGTGGCCGGTGCCATCTTAAGATCCGCCATATCAGATTACGTCCTCCGTCGTCCCCGGCGCGGTGCGCCCTGTGGCGGCGCCCATGCCCTTACGTTTTCCACCGTGAACCCGAACTCCTGACACTCCGCCTCGATAAAGGCTTCAAACGTGTCACCCATACGTTCACCGGTGGACGGGTCCTCTTCGTTATGCCACTGCTTCAGCCACGGAATCAGCTCCAGCAGGCCGGCCAGCACGGGCTTCAGCCGATCCGCGCCCCAGCCTTCTTCCTCCTTCACATGCTGGTAGTAGGCCGCCAACGCCGTCGCTTGCTTCAGGTGATCCCATCCGGCCCACGCCAGCACGGGTGTCGCATCGGCGTCACGCTGCAAGTGCTGATACGCGATAAAGCGTTCCTTGGGAACATCCAAGCTACCGCGAAGATTCCAGAATGTCGCTTCCAGAAAGTCTGCCGCTTTGTACTTCGGCGGCACCGGGATTTCCACTTTCTGGCCAGCGTCCTCTTTTCGTTGCAAGTCCCAGACCTTCTCCCACTCCTTGCGCTTCTCCAGGCCCGATGCCTTGTAGCGAAGCACTGGTAGAAACGGAACAGCCTGCTTTAGTGCCAGCTTGGTCACAAGTTCAGTCAGGTCTGTGTGGGTGCTGTAGATCTCCGCCACCTGAACGAAATCAGGATCGCGACGAAGGCGATCGGCCAAACGTGCGCAGGTCAACAGTTCCGGCTCCTGCCAAAGGGTTTCCGTCTCCATCCGGTCGAGCAACCAATTCTCCAGCGCCTTTTGCTGCAACTCATCCCAACTGGGGAGATTCCACCGGCGCTTGTACTCCGGCTGTTCAATCAACGCAATGTCGCGGTTGGATTCGATGATCTGAATCCGCTTCTCGACGGCCTTCCGGTAATTCTCCGGCCAGTCCAAGAGAACCTGAGTGATCGGAGTGGAGCCGTGGCGTTCAAACCAGGTCGTCTCCAATTCACCGGCTTCCATTTGCCGCGCCATCACAATTTCGAAAGGTCGTTGCCCCAGTTCAATGGGTGGAACCTGATCCGGTGGAAGCGACAGATCATCGGACAGCAGTCCGTACAGGTGGTAAACCTGCCAATCTAATTCTTCTTGGAGAGCAATCATCCTGCGGAGCAACGACTGGCATTTCTCCCGCGCCTGATCGAGAGAGGCAAGTGTCGGGGTGCCGAATCCGCAAAGACGATTGGGTAGTAGCGACGTCCGCTGCTCCACGGCTTGCTGAATCTGCTCCGTGAGCGTCAACGGGCGACCTTCGGGAAGAGGAAACTGCTTCAGTTTGGTGCTGTCGAACGCGTAGCGCTCTTCCCACTGAACCTTGGTGATCCGTGCGCCTTCAGTGCCGACGTGATCTCCGCCCTTGGGGAAGCAGACCTGTTTGAGCCAGAAGCATGCGGTAGAACTGTTCAAAAGGCCATGAATAGGCGCAAGAGCCTCATGGTCATTGGCAAGTGTCAACCTCACGACCGGAGCCGTTTGGTCGCAAACAAGACCAATAGAATCGAGGATGAAGTGATTATGGGTAGCAATTTCGCCAAAGATCAACTTGGGCGGATTTAGCCTACCAGCCACCGTCATTCCGTAGTCCCACCATCGCAATCCTCTTTCAATTTGTGTCCGCCCAAAGGACAGTCTCATCTTGAGGGCTTGTCGCCAACACCAAAGCACTATCGGATCTTGTTTCTCTGGTATGTAGACTTGGACTTCTGAATCCTGAAACCAATCGCGTACGGCTTCACCGCTTACACTCGATGCAACCGATGCACAGCCATTTCTGGCATAAACACCATTCGGACGGATGAATACGTCGTCTGCCAGAGTTAGAGTCTGCACCCCAACGTCTGCAATAGAACCCAATCTGTAAAGACCAGCTTCATCTACCTGTTCCTTCAGCTCTGCTGCTCCACCGCCACCTATTGCCCACGGGTGGGTGTGAAAGGCTCTTCTTTGCACGTCGGAAGTGCTTACGAACCGACTCTCACTGTTGGCAACGTCAACCTGTGCAGTAATCGACAGCCAGACGGGTGCTTGAGCTGGATCGCCAGGAACTCCAGTTTCGCCGCGAATTCCCCGAACGGCGCGAATGGTATCAGCCCCGTGTTCCGGTCGCCTGCGACGACCGAACATTATTGCGGTCGGAGTTCCGTGTCCAGGGAGGTAGACACCCGAAGTATCGATCACATGGGTCAGATCCCATTTCGGAATGTACTTCTCAACAAGATCGATGCCGAAGGATCGCTTCATGAAAGCGTTAGAGGTGATCAGACCTACGAAACCTACAGGTTCCGTTCTGGGATCTTCCGCCCGCTTCGCAAGATTGAAGAATCGCTCCGTGAATGGCACACCCAACTGGTACTTCCCGCGGCAGGAACCGTATCTCCTACGATATTTCTCCCGAAGCGCGGCGTCGGCTACGTTGATGTAGGGCGGGTTGCCGACGACGGCGTGGTACTCCTGACCAAGAATCCTTCGGAGAGCAGGCGCATCTTCTGTTTCGAAGTAATGATCCGTCGGATCATTCTCAAGGTGCCTTTGGATTCCGCCTTCCTCACCCATCTGCGGACCATGAAGAAGTGAGTCTCCCGCAGCCAACTGAAACCGAAAATCCGGTGCGTCCTTGAGCTTTCGAATACCAGAGTTCTTGAGAGCTACCACCAAGAGGCGGAAACGCGCAATGCTGACAGCGAAGGGGTTGATATCGACGCCGTGAACGGCATCAAGCGCGTGCTGGACGCGCTGGCGCGGGTTCTCATCTGGCGCCCTTTGCTCCCAGCGCTGATAAAGCCGGTCGAACGCGGCCAAGAGGAAGTGCCCGCTGCCACACGTCGGGTCAATGATCCGCGTCTCCGGTAGACCGAAGGCATCCACGGCCGGTGTCAACGTTCGATCCAAAATGAACTGAATGACGAATTCTGGCGTCTGGCAGAGTGCGTACCGCTTTCGGGCAAAGTCGCTGAGGTTCTGGTATAGGTCGCCCAGAAAGCGCGTTCCCCAATCCGGATCGGTGAAGTCATGCTGGATTTCGCCCGTGTCTTCGTCGCGCTGCTGGAAGAACTTCAGGATGTTCATTGCTTGCGGACCCGTAGGTCCCAAACGCCAGATGGGATTGTGTTCCCGATCGAACAGACCGGCCATGTCGGGCAGTACCGCCACCGTCTCGAACACGCGTATCAGATAGTCCGTGTCGTTCGCCCTTGGATTATCCCGATAGAAGAGCTGCCGCCTGTCCAACGCCTGCTGGAGTCGCTCCCCAGGGCCGGCAATCCAGGCTTCGTCGATCAGGAGATTATCTTCCAGGAAGCGCACAAACACGCAGCCCAGTAGCCAGTGAACTGCTGCCTGCGTCTTGCATTCATCGCGAAAGGATAGAAATGCACTTGCGGCGGAACGCCCGGCCGCAACCGCGGCGGAATGTTCTTTCTTTAGCTTCCGTTCCAACTCCGGCTCATCGGAAAGTCGCTGAAGAATGTCCTCTTCCGTCTGCTTCAGGAGCTTCTTCAGGCCTTCCCGGAGTGCAATTTCATTGATCATGCAGCAGGGCCTCCGTCCAAAGACCGATGGCGATTCTCCACCCAAGCCTTCGTCAACTCTGCCACCTGGTTACCGCCGCGGGCAGGGACGCTTGCGCCATCCAGTGTATGGTTCATATCGCTAGCCACCAGCACCCACAGGCTGTGCAGAGCGGTTGTATCCGCCAAGCGGGCCAGCACAGACATTTGCTCATACCTTGCCAGCAGGCCGGGGTAGAGCAACAGAACCGGGCGTGCCCGGTTGCGCAACTTTGTTTCGATCACGGGAAGGCTCCGCTCCACCAACAACTTCAACCGCAGCCAGTCCTGACTTTCTTTGCCTTGCGCGTCGGCGTTTCGCACCACGGGCCACTGCGCACCCAGGGCGGTTGCCTGGGCCTGCATCGCTTGAATCAATTCCGCCTCCAGGTTCACCACTTCCAACGCGAACCGTCGCTGCAGTTCGTCCGCGGCCCTCTGCAAATACCGCGGAGCGGTGAAGAGGACCAGATAGGACGGATTCTCCAGGGACGCCTGGAGCCGACGTTCCAGATCCCGTGCGTCCTGAACTTCCTTGGGCAGGTCGATCGCTGGCGGCAAGGGCCTGGACGAAGAGTATTGGGTCACGGCGCGGTGGATTGTGGATGATGGGTCCACAATCTCCATCCGCGGTGCTCGATAGACCTGTTCCGCAGTGTTCCAAGTAAGCGCCAAGCCGGATTCGCGGAGCAATTCATCCAATTCCGGTCGACCTGGGAGCGCTTCGGCGTCGGGGTATCGATCGCGAACGCGCCGTTGCACATCCTCGACGCTGAGCCGATCCAAGCCGGCCAACCCGGTTTGAGCCAACTTGAGTGCTCGAAGAGCGCTCATGCCGGCCGGGTACAGCTCTAGACGGGGCGAAAGTGAGACAGCCGCCGCTGACGATGCCAATTTCAGTAAGCGGTTGTCCGATAGTTCTGTTGGACACGGGCGTACCAGCCGCAGCAACTCCAGTGCGCGGGCCGGTGATGGGAGGGGATCAGCGTCCGCGATCTTCTTTGCGGCTTCTCCCAACTGCCATGCGAATTGGAACAACAAGTCTGCCGCTTTGCCGTCGCCGGTAAGAGCTACCAGGAACAAGTCGTGGGCGCGGCTTTCCAACCAGCGGGGTTCATCCGCTGCCCGCTCCGCTTCGAGTGCCGCCCGAACAACGGCTCCGGCGCGGCGAAGCCGCAAGTACGGATCTTCCGCTTCGGAGCCACGCGCGGACAAGACGAACTGCGTGAGTTCGCCAATGGTGGCAATACCGCCTTGGGCATCCAAGAACTCTGTCATCTCCCTGCGGACTTCCGTGAGCGGCGGGGTTTTGCGCCACCGCTGCCGCGCCTTCATCAGATCCTGACCGATCAGTGCCCGGGTCTTGCCGGCATGCTTGGCAATATCGGTCTGGCTGGGGAATGTCGGTCCACCGGTCAGGCCATCCACCAATTCGAGCAAGGCAAGCATCCGCTCCCGATGGGGCTGGTCTTTGCTGTAGCGGTTGGTCGGGACAAGCAGTGGAACGATGGCGTCGACGGAGTAGCTGGCGCCGTCGGGGGCCGACTCCTCTTCAGGTTCTGCTGAACGTTCCGGAAGGGCGCTCTCAGGAAATTTGGATCGCAGTTGGCGAACCAAATCGAGGATCTCTTCGCGGGTCTTGTTGCCGACACCTTTCAGGTGGAAGAGGTTCCGCGGCGCCTGCTGGAGCAGGGTCGCGACAGTGTACGCCTCGATGCGATCCAGAGCATTCTTCGCCCGGGTGCTGATGGGCAGTTGTTGGATGAAGGTGTCCAGTGTTGCGGCCGTGATGGCGGCCGTCAATGCTGTGGGATCAGGAAGCGTACTGTCGGTGGCCGCTGCGCTGGCGAACGCGGAGTGCCATGCCGCATGCATATCCGCGGAATTGTCAAACCTCTCCTTGGGGTTCCGTTTCAACGCCCGCTGGAAGAACATGGTCAACGCTTCACGGACGGGTGCGTCGATCAAGTCGCCTTCGATGGTTGCTTCCGCCTTTACCAGATGCGGCGCCGAATGCCGGTCACCCCAGTATGGAAGTGTGCCCGTCGCCATCTCATGAAGCATCATCGCCACCGCAAAGCGCTCCGCGGCGGTGTCCCATTTCTGGCCGCGTTCTTTAAGGGGAAGGAAGGGTTCCAGGTAGGGAGGTGTTCCAGCACGTATGTGGTCGGCCGGCGTACTGGAGAGGGAGAAGTCAAAAATCTTGAGCCGGAGTTCCTTGTTCTTCCCGTATTCAGAGACGCCAACGTTGTCAGGCTTCAGGTCGCGGTGGGCGACACCTATAGCCTCTAAGTGCTGAACTGTCTCCAGCAAATCTTCGCCAAAGCGCTGCAGCAGATCCAGCGAAAGACGCCCTTCACGCTGCAACCGCTGGGCCAAAGTTTCCGTGCCGGCGCGCTCCATCAGGAAGCCGGCCAGGCCGTTGATGGATAGGGGCGCCGCTTCCGCGGCGACGATTCGCTGATGCCGCAGTTCCGGTCGCGTGAGAATCGTGTGCTCCGCTGAGACACGCGCGTTATCTTCCACCCGACGGGCAATCTTGAGAACCAATTCCTTGTCGCCCTTCTCGACCAGCAAGGCAACAGCAGCAGACCCGCCACCCAGACGCTGCTTCACCTTGAGTCCGCCGTCCAACGTGTCGCCGGGTTTGGCTTCAAGCGGACTGATGCCGGGTTCTTCATCAGGACTGGTGAGCTTCTCTTCGTACCGATCCAGGCCCTTCAGGAAATCGGCGACAGTTTCCGTCCGCAGTTGAACATGTGGACAGGTCGCTTCTTGGACCAGTTCCTGCAGTTCTGGTGCAACGCCATCTAAAACACTGGAAAGCAGGTACCCTTGGTGATCACTCAACAGCTGGTCACGTTCCGGCAGACTGACTGCTGGGGACTGACCGGAAAAGATGTGGAAGGCGATTGCGCCCAGCGAAAAGACGTCCATCGTTTCGCCTCTGCCGCGTGGGTCCATCAGCGCTTCTGGCGCGACGTAGACCAGATGGCTTCCTTCCGCGATCTGACTGGGGTGCAGTGTCGCGCTTCGGACGGTTGGGGTTGGAGTAGTTGACGCTGCGGGCCGCCCCAATTGCCAGTTGATGATCTTCAGATTCAGCTTGCCGCTGGATGATCCCGCAACCAGGACACTTCGCGGGGTAAGGGCGCGGTGGATGATACGACGACCGTGGGCATACTTGAGCGCATCGGTGAGCTGGCGGACGAAGTCCAGTCGTTGGTCCAGCGTGAGCTGATTGCCGTGCTGTGCAAGGTAGTGATCGAGGCGGACTTCATCCGGCTCCCGCCGAAAGATGATCGCGGGACCAAGTTCGTAGTCCTTGAACTCCAGCGCCTTGACGACTCCAGGGTGGTCCAGACCGTCGAGGATCAGCGATTCTCTCAATGCCGCCTGTCGAATCACTTCCCGATCGTGCGCGTTGGCGCCGGTGACGGTGTAGACGCGGACGCGCCGCTCTGCCTTCGTCACCGGGTGTTGCGCTGCGAAGTCCTGATAGTTGAGGAGTGGATTTTCCTCAATCAAAGCGCCAAGCACGTAGTCGCCAACTCTCCGTTCGCGCTGTGCATTCCGGATTCCGGCTTGCTCCAACGCCTGCATGATGGCCTTCGCCATGGGGCGTTCGATTGCAGTGCCGGCGGCGGGATGCAAGCCCGCCCCTTCTTTTCGAAGCAGTGCGGGTATGATCCCCGGCGCCTTGTCGCGCGGCAAACGCGCACAGATGCGCATGCGTTCGGACTCCGGAAGCTGAATGCTGATCGCCGGGTCTGAACAGAACACCAGGGCGTCGATGAACGGGCGCGTCATGCCCTTGAATGCCTTCTGTCGGCCGATCAAATCTCCCAGCTTCTTGGCCTTGCTGTTCGCCAGAATCAGTGGGCTGTCAATCGTGATGGTGCGCCCGTCTTTTTCCCAAAACCACGTATGGCGATCTCCCGTGATTTTCCCGCCCCGTCCTTTGATTTCGACCAGGAATAGGCCGACTTTGGTGATGATCAGCGCATCTACTTCGTTGACGCTGCCATCATCCGCGATGAACTCCAGATTGGACGTGCCCCAGATCGGATCGAGGTCAGGAAGGTTGTCGCGCAGGTACTCCAACGCCTCCCGTTCGTGTGGGAAACGCGATTCTGCAAGCACCCTCCATCGCGCCTTCGGTAAGCTCATGAAAAACCTCTAGTTTACCTGTTCTCGTCTCTCTGGATCACCTGACAGCAGCAGAAAGCCGAAGTCAAATAATTTTCGCGAAATGAAGCTGGTGTTTGCCACGATGGCCAAGATGCCCTAACTCCTTTTCAGGATTAAGGATGGGCTAAGGGGAGAAATTCCTAATCGTGTGCCTCACGAATATGTCTACCGAGTTTCCCTTGGTCCGATCGCCATGCTCCAACGCTTCGAAGCCCTGAAGGGGTGCATCGAGCGAATGACGGTTTTTCGCCGAAGGCCTTTCTGAACCGCTTGTTGCCGCGAACCTCGGACTACGGTTGATCTTTTTAGGAGAATCATGAAAGCATTTGTTCATTGCGGCGGTGCCGAGACCTTAGCCCTTAAGGGCGCTTTGCTCCTCTACGAGAGCCGTAGCCGTGCCTTCGGGGTTTGGCATGAAGGGATGTTGGGGAGTGGTGAAGCTCCTCAACTGGGAGCGGCCCAGGCCCTTTCGGCTGAATTCGTCAGGCATTTGTGCCAAGGATTCAAGGTTCAGCAGGGGCTCGAAATTCTGCCCGAAAACACCCTCGTCTGGAGCTCGGAGTTCGTTGTTTGGTGGTCTCGTCGAACAAGTCGGCGGATGTACTTCCGCAAAAACGATGAGGTGCCTGCGGGAGTTAGCGGTGGTCAGTTCTCACAGCCGGCGCTGCTTTGGTGTGTTTCGGGTCAGGAACTGGCGGTGCGGGCGCTTTCGATGAACCGGCGTCCAGACGCCGACACGCCGCTGATGATCGCTCCCTTTTGGAATGTGGATGGGAGCACGGGCCGGGTTTGCTTGGGCAGTATGCGGACTCCGGATATAGCTGGCACTGCGGCGCTCGCAGAGTGGGAGAAGGCATTCTTTGAGAGTGAATTCACCCACCAAACCGGAGCGAGGCGCTTGGTCCAAGGCGCAAAAGGATACTTCGATGTGTGGGAGCAGGTCCGAGGCGGAAGACGATCCTTTCCTTCAAGCTGCCTGGCGCCGGCCAACGAGACATTGTCTGATTTGATTCGCCGCTGCAGTTGAGGAGGAGCCATGCACCAATTGCCAGCCGACCTGCTACGGCGGCCTGTTCGAGTGGTCGTTATCGGTTGCGGAGGAACCGGCAGCGTCATCGCCGCGGGACTGCCCTATCTCCATCAATCAATGCTGGTCTCCGGCCATCCCGGCGGCCTTGCTGTGACGGTGATGGACGGCGACACGATTTCGCCGACGAATACCGTTCGTCAACCGTTCTGCATTTCGGAAATTGGCTTGAACAAGTCGATTGTCGCCGTTAGCCGATTGAATCTGTTTTGGGGTCTGAACTGGACGGCTGCTGCCGAGCATTTGAATGAGCGTTTCGACGTCAGCGCCTTCGACATCGTTATCGGCTGTGTGGACACCCGCGCTGCCCGGTCACTGATTCACCGGAAGGTGCAAGGCTCGCGAAGCCGCATCGCATACTGGCTGGACCTGGGCAACGGCGCAGATGGAGGGCAGTTCGTTTTGGGGCAGCCTCTCAACGGACGAAATCGTCGCAGTACCGAACGCCTTCGAACCTCAGCAGAACTATTTCCCGAAATCATCGATACCACCATGGACGAGGATGACCTCCCCAGTTGCAGCGCAATCGAAGCACTGGAACGTCAAGAGCCGTTTGTGAACTCGGTTCTGGCGAATCATGCCCTCGCCCTTCTGACCCGGCTGTTCCGCTATGGCCACCTCGAGCACCACGGTGCGTTTATCAGCGTGGCCACCCCGCGAGTCGTGCCGATCCCGGTCAGCCCCTCGATCTGGCGACGCATCCGTCAACGCGGGACGAAGCAGCTTTCGGCCGCCTAAATCAATTCGGTTATGGGATGTCCCGCCAGCTCCCCCCAATCGGGTTCGAAACTCTGAGGAAGTTCCTCCGCCAAGACCACCCAGATGCCTGCTAGATGTTCCCGCAAGATGATTTCCTTCAATTCCTCATTCATCGATACTTCTTCCATATCCGCTTTCCTTTCCTGTCGTCGAATGCTTGAGCACATCGGCCAGCCATCGCTTCTTTTTTGTGCCACGTAGTACTCGCCCCACAAAGCCAAGTTCTGTCGCTACGCCGTCTTTGTTCATGCGAATATCGGTCCGCGCCACTCCGCTGTATCGACGCAGGAAGCGATCCAGGTCTGGAGGTTCGGCGAAGGTGTAGCTGGCATGCCCGGGCATGGGAATCTCTGAAACAACTGCGCCGGGCAAGACGAACAGGTATTCCTCGCGGAACAGAAACCACGTCCGAGACCGCTGCCGCAATTGGTCAAAGTAGAACACGTCGTAGTCGGGTTGCCAGGTGGCGAACTCAGGTCTCAACGCCGGAGCAGCACCCAGTTCGTCAAACCAGAATTGAACGGTTCCGGCTTCCACGGGTTCGCGCGCGGCTTGTTCGCGAACCTTGGTCAGAATTTCAGCATGGCGTCCCAGTAAATCGTGAAATGCCCGCGCGCGTTCGATGTCCTCCGAGAGCGACGCCGGCGTCATTACGCTGATTCGGGACGGTAGCGCAATCCACCAAGAGGTCACATCCCGGTCGCCGTCCTCGAAGTCAACTTTGGGTGCCTCCACAAAGTCTGAAGCGACTGCGATCCGCGAGCGCAGCCACTGCTTCCAATGGTTCCAGGTCGAGTCCCAAGCCAATCCCCCGAGCAAACCTGCATCTAACCAAAGCTCGACCTTACGCTTGTAATCCTTGAATATGATCCGGTCGGGAAGGAACTCGCATTGCCGCAGGAGCACTTCGCTCCTTTTGGGCTGTACATTCGGCTTGAATGCCAAGATCGAATCGGCGAAGAAAGTCTCCCCATCCTTCGACAATTGTCCCGCGACCACGCAATCGCCCGCAGCACCGAAAGGAAACGGTAGTGGGGCCTCATCATCGTGAAGCGAGGCATCGTAGGCTGAGCGAACCTCTGGGTTGGCAAGCAAGTTAAAGGCTCGCTCCGCTTTCACCTTGATGTCGACTGCCCCGGCAAGCCGCGCCGCGACCGTCTTCACTCTCCACGCCAAGCGGAGCCTGCCGAGGTTGCAGGTCTCGTCAACAGAGAGAATCTCGTACAGTGAGTCACGGCCATCGCTCCCCAATCCAGGGTAGAAGTGCCTTCTTACATCAGCCGCAGAGAGGATGATCCTTTTCAGCTTGTTTTCGCCTTGGACTCCGGCTTCGATGAACCAGTCTGAGGACTCAGCTATTCGCTTCGGCTGAAAGATGGGGCCGATTGGAGCATATAGGGTTGGCCGCGTTCTTTGCCCACTGTCCGGCTGGCGAACGATCCACACACTGCCATTCACCGACATCCGTTCAATCGACTTCCCCTCCTGGACATGGCGGAGAAGAAGCTCAGGAACCTCCAATACAGCATTCGGCAGATTCGGTGAGACAATTTGAGGCGGGCCACTCGACATCCGATTCAGTAGATCCTTGCTCAACGATAGAAGTACGCTAGGTCCTGCCCAAATGACTTCCGTCCCATGTCCATAGACTTGGGTGCAAGACTGTAGGGACTTTTGTAGGGACACTCCCTCAAAATCCCTACAATTCCTGCACACGTCGGAATCGCAAATGGTTCTGGGATGTCCCGCAAGTGTATTAAAATGAGCAAGAAAGCGAAACAGGGAACAACCTTGAAACGTCAGTCCCCTCTGCTGTTAACCGAAGGGTTGTAGGTTCGAATCCTACCCGGGGAGCCAATTTTCCACTAGGCCCTCTTTTCCCACTAAATCATTGAAATTGCGTTGGGTTGCGGAGTTCGAACGACGCAGTTCCTGAAACGGCGTTTTGAGCCAGCATTCGAACTCGCCCTGGTTGAATGATGCGTTGTCAAGCAATAGGGTTAGGAGCTTGCGCTGCTCGGCAATACCTTGTTTAGGGAACAGGCGGCAAGCTTCACTGATAATTTCTACAGCCTTCAACCCTTCCATCAAATTGGGGCGGGTGCTTTCAAGCATCTCAAGATCGGCCTTCAGGCGGGAACAGCGTTCCCTCGCGTCGCTGGCGTAGGCATCAAAGTCTTCCGGCGTGATGCGGCCTTCCAGCCGATCCTCGTAGAGCGTCTTCCATCGCGACTCGGCGCGGCCAAGCTCCCGTCGCAGTTGCACGGCGCGCGCCTTTGTTGCGCTTGCGGCCATTTCTTCGCGTGAGGCGATTTCAGCGTCAAGCCAGGCAAGTACCGGCGCAGGAACGACGAGATCGCCAAGCGTTGAAATCAACGCGGCCTCGAGAGCCTCTTCGCGCGTGTACGTGTTGCCGCACTTGCCGCGGTTGCCCGTGCAGTGGTAGTAGACGTATCGGCCTTTCTTTAATTCGCCCGTGAACAAACAACCACAACGGCCGCAACGAAGGAAGCCGCGAAAGAGAAAATCTCGCTTCACCTTACGTGATTTCGAAATTCGTCTGCCGTTTAGAACGTCTTGCACGCGGTTCCACAGATCAGCGCTCACGATTGGTTCATAATTTCCTGCGTACACTTCGCCGTTCCAATCGAAGCTGCCAGAATACATGCGGCGCCTCAAGATTTGGTGCGCCACGCTGCTGGATAGATTCTTCCCTCGGAGTCTTAAGCCCTGAGCCTTGGCTTGCGCCGTGAGCGCCTTCACGCTCAAAAGCCCTTGTCCAAACTGCTCAAACAACCACCGAACCAGAGAGGCTTCCGGCTCCGATGGCGCTATTGTGCGCTTGCCGTTGGCTCCCTCGACATTGCGATACCCGACCGGGGCACAACTTGGATAGTAGCCTTGCTTGGCTTTTTCCAGCATGCCCTTGCTCGTCTCTTCCGACAAGTTGTCCGTTTGGTGTTTGGCCATTGCCAATTGCACAGAGTGAATCAATTTGTCCGAACTGCGAGAATACGGACCGATGAATCGGCACTCCTTGACACATAGAAAGGCAATTCCGAGTCTCTCCAGCGAACCGGCGTCGTAATGATTTCGCGTGAGACGGTCAGTCTTCTCGACCAAGACAATCGTATCGGCGGCCCGCGGCTTTAAGAACTGCAACATGGCTTCAAACTGCGGCCGGCCGGCTTGTTTGGCGCTTTCCACTTCCTCAAACTCACGCACAACGCCAAGCTCATGACGACCGGCAAACTCTAGGAGAAGCCTCCGCTGCGCCGAAATACTGAAACCCTCTTCCTCCTGCTCCTTGGAAGAGACCCGCATGTACAACACCGCTTCGCGAAAGTCTTCAGGACGAGTTTTCGGGGGATTTTTCATGTCTTAAACATACACTTTCTGCTTCTTGCCGTTTCCACCCGGCAACAAGGGCATGGATTTCCAGGAGTAAATGCTTACAGGATTCCCATTGCTGCGGCGTAAGTTTCGCCGAGAAAGCAGTGGCAGGCGCTTGCCAAGAGTCTGCTGCATTCTCTGGGCGGTTCTCCATGAAGAAAGCATGCGGGCCCAGCTATGGCTTTTAATAGGGACATGCGGTCCCCTAAGAAAAGTGGCCATGTACTCACGACCGAGGAAGGACAACTTTCATGCCGGTTTTCTATGTTGTTTTCGGAAGTTGGCTATCCGGTACAGACATATGGTTTGTGGTACTGACCTTCCCCCCTATCTCCGCACACTTTAAAGTCTAAAATCGGACGAAGAGAAGGAGAACGGGATGAGCGTATCGAAGCACACGGAGGCGCAGATGATCGGCGCCGTCAAGCAGGTGGAAGCGGGCCGGAAGGCGGCGGAGGTGGCACGCGAGGTGGGCGTATCGACGCACACGATCTACGCGTGGAAGCAGAAGTACGGGGGGCTGGAAGTAGCTGAGGCGCAGGAGTTGAAGGCGCTGCGGGAGGAGAATGCGCGGCTGAAGAAGCTGGTGGCAAACTTGTCGCTCGACAAGGACGCGCTGCAGCACGTGATCCGAAAAAACGGCTACAGCTTGTAGGCCCGAAGGCGCAACTCAGGCAGGCGCGCGCGGATGTGGCTGAGGTCCGCGCGCAGACGCCGCTGAGCGAGCGCCAGGCTTGCAGGCTGATGTTGGTATCGCAATCCAGTCATCGCTACCAGTGCCGGACGGTGGGACGCGACGATGCGTTGCGGGCGCAGTTGACAGCACTGGCGCAGCAATATCCTCGCTTTGGTTCGCCACGGCTTTGCGTGTTGGTCGAGCGCGAGGCCCAGGAAACGGGCGCGGCCAAGCGCAATCACAAGGTGGTGGAGCGCGTCTATCGCGAGCTGGGCTTGTCGCTGCGGCGCAAGAAACGCAAGCGTTTGGCGCGGGCGGGCGTGCCGCTTGAGGGGGCGCTGGCGGCCAATCAGGAGTGGGCGATGGACTTTGTCAGTGACGGAATGGCCTGCGGCCGGCAGGTGCGGGTGCTGACCGTGGTCGATGTGTTCACCCGCGAGTGCTTGGCCTTGGCGGCCGATACCTCGATCGGCAGCCAACGCGTGGTGCGCGTGCTTGAGGCGATCATCGCCGAACGCGGCAAACCCCAGCGGATTCGCAGTGACAACGGCCCGGAGTTTACTTCGCGCGCGTACCTGGCCTGGGCGGCCGGGAAAGGAGTGGAGCTCGTGCATATCCGCCCGGGCAAGCCGATCGAGAACGCCTACATAGAGAGCTTCAATGGCCGGCTGCGCGAGGAGTGCTTGAACGTGAGCTGGTTCAAGAACTTGTTCGATGCCCGACGCCAGATGGAAGCCTGGCGCGAACACTACAACCGCGTGCGCCCGCATTCGGCGCTGAACTACCGGACCCCAGCCGAGTTTGCTCTCGCTTGTGCGAGCGATGGTTTCTGTCTTGAGGAAGCGGGGAAAGGGGGCTTAAGCGCCGCCCCCTCTCCCCACGCCCCACTCCCCGCTGAACTCAGTGCGGATGGGTTAGTTGTCGTATGATGGCGTGTGCGGAACTGGGGGGAAGGTCAAGTAGGCTGTGCAACCACTGTCAATTGAAATGTGACCGCCCGTGTCAACAACCCGTTCGTGCCAGTCACAGTAATGCTTACTGTGCCCAAATTCGCGGTTGGAGTCGTGGAGATAGTCAATGTCGTACCCCATCCCGCCGGACCCACGCTTGCCGCTCCTAAAGCCAGGCTCACACCTGAAGGCATACTTGCATTGTTTGTACTAAGCGCCACTGTGCTATTGAATCCGTTTAAAGGTAACGCCGCTACACTCACATTCATGGTCTGGTTGCCAGCGCCGCTTCCGGCGGTCATGGTCACATTCCCAATATTTGAAAGTGAAAAGTCGGCCGGAAGAGAAATCGCAAGCGTAACACTTGCGTTTCGCGATAAGGTTCCCGAGGTGCCTGTTAGCGTTAGGGTAGATGATCCTGTTGCTGCAGTTGTTGCCGCCGTCAGGGTCAACACCGATGTTACCGACCCACTGCCCAAAGTTAGGCTACTTGGTGAGAAGCTAGCCGTTACGCCAGTAGGTAATCCGGAATTCACGCTGAGGGTCACCGCGCCGGTAAATCCTCCTGTTGGCGTTACTGTCACCATCACCGTTTGGCTCTGCCCTTGCGCTAGAGCAACAGTTAGACCAGCCGGGCTTATTGAGAAATCCTCAGTTGATCCAGATTCGATTGCAACGACTCTCCCATTAACTCGAATGTATTCCTTCGAGGGCTGCGCAAAACCAATTCCCATCGCCACGATGCCGATGATTGTCCCCACCACAATCCGTACCCATGTTCGTGTCATAGCTGAACTCCATTTATACTCGAAATTCAGGTTTGCAACAACTTTTTTTGTTCTGAATTGAGAACAATCCTTCTCCACAGTATTAGCGAATCATCATGAAGAAATTACAGTGCGCACAAAATTGCTTGGCTGTAATAAATGGAAACACCTGTCACGAATTTGAAAACAATAATGAACGATCCAGCTAGTCAATCTCCTTTACAAAGGCCTACTTAGATGTTTCCACAGCTTTGAAAAGTCACGCCCCACAATAGAATTAATAAAAGCGACAATTTGCCCCTGTGGTGAAGCCGGAGCCAATTATGCTATTCCCGTTCCGGGATATCGCCTTGATCAAATAGCGAAATCGGAGTATGCGATGAGCAGGAAATGAAGTAGCGAACTTGATGCGCTATTGAATGAGATTCTCACTGATGCTCATAACGATGAACATCAACTTTGGGCGCTGAGGCAGGTGCTCGAAGACAATGTAAAGGTGTCTAGAAGCTGTAGCTGCCAGTTGCGAATTGCCCGTAGAGTCGGGTTATGACGCGCGCTTCTTCCGGGTGCAGCGTGATGAGGCAACCATCGACATGGCAGCATACAACTCAATACGGAACTTGCTAAAAATCCAAAACAGTGAGTCGAGTACCACATCATGCACGAGATGATCCACCTCCTAGCCATCGCGAGCGGTTCCTGGGTAGAAATGGTGCCTGACTGCATCAGCCGAAAAAATGATGGTCTTCAGTTCACTTGCGCCACCGACCTCGGCCCTAATGAACCAGTCCTGGGATTTTGATCTCTGTCGAGGCTGGAAAACCAAGTCGATGCGAGCGCTGAGAATCTGCTGCGATGCTCGACCGCCATCTGCTTGGCGTAAGAACAAAATCCGGTTCATATCCCGATGTCCTCTCCTCCGAATCTCCCGAATGAACTAGACCTTGCAAAGTACCAGGAACCGGAATCGACGAACCGATTCCTTTGGCGGTTGAATTCAAGTGCGGCGGCACCTTCACCATCCCAACGCAGGATCCTTTTGACCCAAATGTAAGCGATCTCGATGTAGCCAAAAAACGAGTACCCGGAGAAGGTCGACGCAGGCTTCACACAAGCTCCGAAAGATTGTGATTTGACCAGCGATCACAAGGTCGTTTAAAACCTGACACCGCACGCTCGGCTTTACGCGTGAGTAAAGCCAACCAGAGGTGGCCAGCGAAAACAGCCCACCCAGCGCAATCTGTTGATTGTGTTGAACAATGAAGCCGTTTTCGACTGAATCGCGCAGGAGGTCGAAGACAGGAGGTCAAACGCAACAAAGGGGGTGGCTAAATCGGCGCCGTGCCTCGTGATGTGATTCCATGGGAGAGGTGTTTCATTTATGAGCGACCTGCCCTGGAAGCCCTCCTATCTTCGCGGTGCACTCTTCGGAGTAGGAGGCGTAGCAGGCGTTACCGCGCTGTTCACGCAGGTATTGGCGGTCAACGCCTCGACGGTCGGATTCCTGCTGCTCACTGTCGTGTTGGCGACAGCAACCACCGCCGGCTTTCGCGTTTCAGCACTCGTCTCTGTCGCCGCGATGCTGTGCTTTAACTTCTTTTTCCTTCCTCCGGTTGGGCGATTCACGATTGCCGATCCTGAGAACTGGGTGGCCCTGTTCACCTTCCTACTGACCGCACTGGTGGCCAGCCATTTGTCCGACCGGGCCCGTAAGCAAACAATCGAAGCGAAACGGCGGCAGTTGGAAACCGAACAACTTTATGCCCTAAGCCGGGCCATTCTGCTCACGGAATCCTCCCGGCCCATTGGCACCCAAGCGGCCCAAAACATCGCCCAGATCTTTTCCTCGCGCGCTGTCATCATCCTCGACTCAAAGTCGGGGCAGTATTTCCAGAGCGGCGAGCAGGCAACCACTGGTTGGGAATCTCGCCTTGACGAAGTCGTTCGCCTGGGGAATCATCAGCGCTATACCGCTGAGGATCTCGACGTGTGGCCCATCTCTCTGGGCGGCAAACCCATTGGCGCCCTTGGGGCAATGGGCATAGCCGTGTCGGACGGTGCGGTGCAATCGATGTTGAATTTGGTGGCGATCGCGCTCGAACGCGTGCGTACCGAGGAGGCCGCAAACCGGGCCGAAGCAGCGCGGCAGAGCGAAGAGTTCAAGTCGACACTGCTGGACGCGATCGCCCATGAGTTCAAAACGCCGCTAACCTCGATCAAGGCGGCGGCAACGGGTCTGCGAACGCTCGACCCGGCTCGCACTGGCGATCATCAGGAGTTGGCCGCGATCATTGAAGAAGAGACGGACCGCTTGAGCCAGTTGGTGACCGAGGCGGTAAAGATGGCCGAGATCGACGCCGGCAAAGTGCGTTTACAACGCGAACCCGTCTCTGCGGAAATGTTGCTCATGGGTACGGTTGATACTTTCGAAGGGCGAGGCGCTGAGCGGTTTCGTGTCAGTACAACCACAGAAGCCAATCTGCTGGTGGATAGGGAGTTGATGACGCTTGCTCTGCGGCAGGTACTGGACAACGCGCTCAAGTACTCTGAGCCGGATTCGGTGATCGCCTGCAAGGCGGTAGAAACCGGCGAGGAAGTTCAGCTTCGCGTGGAAGACGAGGGGCCCGGCGTACCGGAACGTGACCGTCAACGCATCTTCGAAAAATTCTTCCGGCGGGCCAGCACGCGGGATCAAGTGCCGGGCACCGGTTTGGGGCTGCACATTGCGCGCGAAATTACTCGAATGCATGGGGGCGATCTGTGGGTGGAATCCGCCACGTCACAGGGTGCCGCCTTCTGTTTCCGTGTGCCGCTTCGAGCGAGGGGACCAAAATGAGTAATGGGCGCATTTTGGTGGTCGATGACGAACCGCAAATCCGGCGTGTGCTGCGCACCACTCTGGCGGCGCAGGGCTATGAGGTATTTGATGCCCGGACGGGCGAGGACGCGTTGCTGGCTATCCGGGATCAGCGCTTTGACGTTGTTCTGCTGGATATGAACATGCCTGGCATGGGCGGTCTAGCTGCGTGCCGTGAGATCCGCGCCGGAGCCGATGTGGCCATCATCATGCTAACGGTGAAAAACACCGAGCACGACAAGGTGACCGCGCTCGACGCCGGGGCCGATGACTACATCACCAAACCGTTCGGAGTTCCGGAACTGTCAGCCCGCATCCGTGCGGCCCTGCGCCGCTTGCCTGTGCCACAAGGCAGTGACGCCGAGGTGATCCGGCTGGATGGCGAAGAGGTAGACTTGCGGGCTCGCCGGGTTCATCGGGCTGGCAAAGAAACCCGGTTGACCCCCAAGGAGTTCGACCTTCTTCATTATTTGATCGCGAACCCACGCACGCCGATTCCCCACACCAAGCTCCTTCAAGCCGTCTGGGGCCCCGACTATGGAGACCAGGTGGAGTACCTTCGCGTCTTCGTCAATCAGCTCCGCAAGAAGATCGAGCCAGACCCGGCTCATCCACGCTATCTGCTTACGGAGCCTTGGGTCGGATACCGTTTCGAACCGCCTGCATCCTGATCCTGGCGATCTTGACGAAGTCTTTAGCCCTTCTTTATGACTTCCTTATGGCTTAAGGCCTACTCTCGTTCATGGAGGCGGACGAATGGGCGCAACTCTTCAAAAACGCAAAGCAAATAGGGAATCTGACGAAGACTTCGCAGATATAAGCGGCGCAAACACCAAGCAGTGGTCACGCGTTGCTCGCTCCGGCTGGAGGACATTGGCCAATGCCTGATCTCCTCTACATCGCCACATCGCTGGCCTTCTTCGCCCTGTGCTGGGCGCTAGCCAAGGCCTGCGAAAAGCTTTAGCTCCAAGGCCCCAAGGTTCACTTTATGGATTACTCGATTGGCGCTATTTGCGCACTGCTGCTCTTTTTCTACCTGCTCTATGCGCTTTTGAAGCCGGAGAGGTTCTAGGTGAGGCGTTATGACTAGCAATGGCATGTTACAAATCCTGTCCTACTTCGCGCTCATCGGCCTGTTAGCGCGACCCATGGGCATTTACATGGCGCGGCTCTTTGCGGGCGAGCGAAGTGTTCTGCACCCGGTCCTGCGCCCCGTGGAAAGGCTCTGCTACCGGGCCGTTGGCGTGCGCGAGGATATCGAGCAGCACTGGACCCAATACGCGGGTAGCCTGCTTGCATTTAGCTTCTTCAGCTTTCTCTTCGTTTATTTGCTCCAGCGCCTTGAAGGCTTTCTGCCACTCAACCCTGCCGGCTTCGGAGCTGCCATGACTCCCGATCTCGCCTTCAATACGGCTATTAGCTTTACGACCAATACCAACTGGCAGGCATACGGCGGGGAAGCCATGATGAGCTACCTCGTACAAATGGCCGCCCTCTCGGTCCAGAACTTTGCCTCAGCCGCGGCGGGCGTGGCGGTAGCCGTCGCTCTGACGCGTGGTTTCGCACGGCAACAAGCCAACACGATTGGCAACTTTTGGGTCGACTTGACTCGCGCTGTCCTGTATCTTTTCCTGCCCTTGTCGTTGATTGGCGCATTATTCCTCTGCTCGCAAGGCGTGATTCAGAACTTTGCATCGTACACGCAAGCCACGACATTGGAGGGCGCGACGCAGGTGATCGCGCAGGGTCCCGTGGCTTCGCAAGAAGCAATCAAAATGTTGGGTACCAACGGTGGTGGCTTCTTCAATGCCAATTCCTCGCATCCCTTCGAGAACCCAACACCGCTGACGAATCTCGTGCAGATGCTCATGATCTTCCTGATTCCCGCTGGCCTTACCTATACGTTTGGCCGGATGGTCGGCGACCAACGGCAAGGTTGGGCACTCTTCGCCGCCATGAGCGTGCTCTTTCTCGCGGGCGTCTTCGTGGTTTACGCATCGGAACAAGCGGGCAATCCGATCCTGGCGAAGCTCGGTATCGAAACTGCTGCCACGGACTCCCAGCCGGGCGGCAACATGGAGGGCAAGGAGGTCCGCTTCGGTATCGCTGCGACCTCGCTGTTCGCGACCATCACCACCGCAGCCAGTTGCGGAGCCGTCATCGGCATGCACGACAGCTTCACGCCGCTAGGCGGCCTGGTGCCGTTGTTCAACATGCAATCCGGTGAAGTTATCTTTGGGGGGACCGGCGCGGGACTCTACGGCATGCTGCTATTCGCCATTCTCGCGGTGTTTATTGCCGGTCTGATGGTGGGTCGCACGCCTGAGTATCTCGGCAAAAAGATCGAAGGCAAGGAAGTAAAAATGGCCATGCTTGCGCTGATCGCCACCTCCGCGGCCATTCTTGTTTTTACCGGCTTGGCTGCCTTGGTTGGTACGAGTAGCTTGAATAATCAAGGGCCCCATGGTTTCGCGGAAATCCTGTACGCCTACTCAAGCGGCGCTGGCAATAACGGGAGCGCGTTCGCCGGTCTGAATGCGAACACTCCCTGGTACAACGTCACCATCGGCCTGGCGATGCTGATCGGCCGTTTCCTGATCATCATTCCCATGCTCGCCGCCGCAGGCAGCCTCGCGGCAAAAAAGAAGCTAGCCGTCACTTCCGGCACCCTACCCACGCACGGGCCGCTGTTCGTCACTTTACTCGTTGGCACTGTCGTGATTGTGGGTGCCCTTACGTTCTTCCCGGCACTCTCGCTTAGCCCAATCGTTGAACATTTCCTGATGCTCCAGGGGAGGCTTTTCTAACATGAACACCGACGCTATCGAACTTCTGCCCAAGAAACTGGCCCACGCAAGGCCGTTCTTCGATTCTGAAATCCTCCGCCGCGCGATCGGTGACTCATTCGCGAAACTCAACCCAGCCAAGCTGCTGAAGAATCCGGTGATCTTCGTGGTCGAGGTGGGAGCCTTCATCACAACCCTCCTTTTGGTACGCGACTTTGCCACTGGAGCACCGGAGACCGGGTTCAACCTGCAAATCGCACTTTGGCTGTGGTTCACCGTCTTTTTTGCCAACTTCGCGGAAGCGATGGCGGAAGCTCGCGGCAAGGCGCAGGCCGACACGCTGCGAAAGACTAAGTCGGACTCCGTGGCCAAGCGCTTGCTCGCCAACGGCGCAACGGAGCGCGTCGCCGCTTCGCAACTGCGCGCAGGCGACGAAGTGGTGTGCGAAGCGGGCGACATCATTCCGGGAGATGGCGAGGTAATCGAGGGCATTGCCACGGTGGACGAATCGGTCATCACCGGCGAAAGCGCACCGGTGATCCGCGAGTCCGGCGGTGATCGCTCGGCCGTCACAGGCGGTACGCGCGTGCTGTCCGATCAGATCAAGATCAAGATTACATCCAACCCCGGCGAGACGTTTCTTGATCGCATGATTGCCCTTGTGGAAGGCGCCGAGCGGCAGAAGACGCCAAACGAGATCGCGCTGAATATTCTGATCGCTGGACTCACGCTGATCTTTCTGCTCGCGGTCGTCACTTTGCAGCCTTTCTCCCAATACGCCGTTGAAGCCTCGGGTACGGGTGCGGTCCCGAGTGTCGCGGTTCTGGTTTCATTGTTGGTCTGCCTGATTCCGACGACGATCGGAGGGCTGCTGTCGGCCATCGGTATCGCGGGCATGGATCGCGTGATGCAACACAACGTGCTCGCCATGAGCGGGAAAGCCGTCGAAGCGGCGGGCGACGTAAATACGTTGCTGCTTGACAAAACCGGCACGATCACGATTGGCAACCGGCAAGCCGTCGAGTTTCTGCCCGTCATGGGTGTTACGGAGACGGAACTGGCCGAAGCCGCACAACTTTCCAGCCTGGCCGATGAAACGCCGGAAGGACGCTCGGTGGTGGTGCTGGCGAAAGAGAAGTACGGCCTGCGCGGCCGCGAATTGGCTCACCACGAGGCGCACTTTATACCGTTCTCGGCCTACACGAGAATGAGCGGCGTGGACATAAACAGCGACCATTTACGCAAAGGCGCCACCGATTCGATCGCGCAGTTCGTCAAAGAGCAAGGCGGCGCAGTGCCGGTCGAACTGCGCGAGATCGCCGAACGGATCTCGCGGCAAGGCGGCACACCCCTTGCTGTGGCCAACGGTGGCCGCGCGCTCGGCGTGATCCACTTAAAGGATGTCGTAAAGGGCGGCATAAAGGACAGGCTGGCGCAGCTTCGCCGCATGGGCATCAGCACCGTCATGATCACGGGCGACAATCCGCTTACGGCCGCCGCCATCGCCGCCGAAGCCGGAGTAGATAACTTCCTGGCCCAGGCCTCCCCGGCCGACAAGCTGAACTACATCAAGAAGGAACAGGCCGAAGGACGGCTGGTGGCCATGACCGGCGACGGCACCAACGACGCCCCTGCGCTGGCGCAAGCCGACGTTGGCCTCGCGATGAATACCGGCACCATGGCCGCAAAAGAGGCGGGCAACATGGTCGACCTCGATTCCAACCCGACGAAGCTCATTGAAGTAGTGGCCATTGGCAAGCAACTACTCATCACCCGCGGCGCGCTGACCACATTTTCCATCGCCAACGACGTGGCGAAGTACTTCGCCATCATTCCGGCGATGTTCATGGCGACCTATCCCGCCCTCGGTGCCCTTAACGTCATGGGGCTGCGCAATCCGAAAAGCGCCGTGCTCGCCGCCGTGATCTTCAACGCGCTGATCATCATTGTGCTCGTGCCCTTGGCGTTGCGCGGCGTGAAGTACCGTCCCGAAACGGCGGGATCGCTGTTGCGCCGCAACATGCTGGTCTATGGTCTGGGAGGCCTGGTTGTGCCCTTCCCCGGCATTTGGATGATTGATCGCCTCGTCCACGCATTGGGCTTGGCCTAAGGAGAGACTGCTATGTGGAAACAAATGCTACCTGGATTCCGAATGACATTGCTGCTGACTGTGCTTACCGGCCTGTTGTACCCCGGACTGGTCACAGCAATCTGTCAACTGCTGTTCCCGCGCCAAGCGAACGGCAGCCTGTTGGAACGCAATGGCATAGTAATCGGATCTGCGTTGATCGGTCAGGGCTTCCGCTCGCCGCAGTATTTTCATCCGCGTCCCTCCGCAGCAGGCACTGATGGCTACGACGCCGCGTCTTCGGGCGGCTCCAATCTGGGCCCGACCAGCCAGAAACTCATCGACCGGGTGGCGGCGGGAAAGGCAAATTGGAAGGGCACTGTACCCGCGGACCTGCTGACAGCGAGCGCCAGTGGGCTCGACCCACACATCAGTCCAGCCTCAGCCCGTTTACAGGCGGCAAGAGTAGCCACAGCCCGAGGGCTTCCGGAATCAACCGTGCTGGAACTGATCGGCCAGTTCACGGAGGATCGCGATCTTGGCTTTCTCGGGGAACCGCGGGTAAACGTGCTGTTGCTGAATTTGGCGCTTGACGAGAGGAATCACAAATGAAGTTGTTATCCTTGGCCTTACTGCTTCCCATCCTGGCGGTGGCCCAAGCCCCAATGAACTTGACCGAGCGTGAAAAGATGCTGCTCGATAAAATCGCGGCCCTGGAAGAGCGTCTCTCTGCCCTGGAAAAACGCGTTTTGGTGCCTGCCGCGTCGACTGTGGTGGCGACCGCGCAACCGGCCGTCGCAGCTGCCCCAGTGGAGAAACCGTCTATTGAGTTGCCTGACACCACCGTTAACTTCTTCTTCGATGGCTACTACGCCTGGAACACAAATCGGCCACTGGGACGGGTGAACCTTTTGCGCGCCTACGACGTAACCGCGAACAGCTTCGGCATCAACCAGACTGGGATGATGGCGGAGAGAGCCGTAGACCTGGCGGCTGGGAAACGCTGGGGCTACCGGCTTGACCTGATGGCGGGCCAGGCTACAGAAACTCTGCAAGGGGCTACGGCAAACGAAAACCGCCCGCAGGTCTATCGGTATGTCTTCCAAGCGTACGGCACCTATGTTGTCCCGGTGGGTCGAGGCTTAACCGTGGATTTCGGCAAATGGGCCAGCGCATTAGGCCCGGAGGGCAACTACACGAAGGACCAGATCAATTACTCACGGAGTTACTTCTTCAACTTCCTGCCCTTTTACCACATGGGTTTTCGCAGTACCTATGCGGTCAACGACAAGCTAAGCGTGGCGTATTGGCTGGTGAATGGGGCCAACCAGACCGAGGACTTCAACGGCTTCAAGTCTCAGTTGGGTCAGGCCGTGATCAAGCCCACGAAAAATCTCACTTGGACCCTGAATTACTACAACGGTCAGGAACAGCGGGATGCCGGACTCTCCTTGCGTGCCCCGCGCGGCCGCTTCCACGTTGTGGATACCTACGCTTTTTGGAACGCCACAGAAAAACTCACGCTTGGCGGCGAGTTCGATTACGTCATCAATCGGGTGGAATCGAATGACGCGCCCCAGCGCATAACAGGAGGTGCGGCGTACTTCCGCTACCAGTTCACCCCGAAGGCGTATTTTGGCCAGCGTTACACACGCCTCAATGACCATGCCGGTCTCTTCAGTGGGGTCCAGCAGAGCTTGAACGACCTCACCTCCACTTTCGGCTATCGTCCGGCTGATGGCTTTGAAACCCGGCTTGAGTATCGGCGCGATTTTTCGAACGCACCTTTCTTCTTGCGCAGCGATCCGAGGTCGCTATCCAAGCACCAGGACACCTTCACTTTGGGGCTGCTCTGGTGGTTTGGCGGCAAAAGCGGTAGCTGGTAAGCCGTGATGCCCGACTCGGATCGTCGCCGTCTCAGCCCGGAGGAATTGCTGCGCCGTGTTGAAGCGGAAGAACGCTTTGCCAAACGTGGCCGGCTCAAGGTCTTTCTCGGGTACGCCTCGGGGGTGGGCAAGTCCTTCCGGATGCTGGATGAAGGGCGTCGCCGGAAACTGAGAGGGCAGGATGTTATTGTTGGCGCGGTTCAGGCGTCCCAAGACGAAACAATCGTTGAATTGCTTCACGGCCTGGAGTTGATCCAGCCGCTAGCCAGCGGAGCCCTGGACCTGGACGAGATTTGCCGCCGGCGACCCTCAGTATGTCTAATTGACGGCTTGGCCTATCGGAACTCGTCCGGCGGCCGGAACGAGTATCGGTGGCAGGATGTGGAGGAGCTACTGGCCTCTGGCATCTCGGTGATCACTACCATCAATCTCCAATACATTGCCGAAGAGCAAGAGCGCGTCGAAGCCATTCGTGGCAAGCGAGTGAACGATTCCGTGCCGGAGAGCTTTCTGCTCAGAGCAGATGACATCGAAGTGGTAGACGCGCCTGCGCTGGACCCACAACTCTCGGAGCTGAGAGAAATCGCTCTTGTGCTGGCGGCGGAAGTGGTGGACGCGCAACTGGTCGAATATCTCAGGCACCACGGCATCGAGCAGACCTATGGCGCCCACGAGCGCATCCTGGTATGCATTACCCCACGTTCCAATGCCGATTTGATGATTAGCCGCGGCCGTCGTCAGGCGGATCGTTTCCACGGGGATCTGTTCGTGGTCTACGTCGAGCAGCCAGGTCTGTCGGAATCTGACCGCGCGATGCTGGAGCAGAACCTGGCCGCCGCCCGTTCGGTGGAGGCGAAAATCGAGATGCTGCGCGGGGATGATGTGGTGGATGCGATTCTTGAATTCGCGCGTCGCGCGGCAATCACGCAAATTTTCGTCGGCCATAGCCAGCGCGCTGGATTCTGGCAGCGATTCCGGCCGAATCCCGTGGAACGGCTAATTTTGGAGTCGGGTAACATGGATGTTCGCGTGTTTCCCCAGGGCGAAGCAGGAACGGCGGAAGCGGAAACGATAACCTGATCGTATGGGTGAGGCCGAAGGCAAGCTGAAAGTGATCCTGGGTTATGCCGCAGGCGTCGGGAAGACTTTCCGCATGCTCGAAGAGGGGCAGGCGTTGCGAGCGGAAGGCCGCGACGTGGTAGTCGGCTATTTTGAACCGCACGGTCGCCGGGACACGATTGCCAAAACCGAAGGATTGGAAACAGTACCCCGCAAGATCATCAGCTATCGCGATAGGCCATTCGAGGAGATGGACACAGAGGCGATCCTGGACCGGCGCCCGGAGATCTGCCTGGTTGATGAATTCCCTCATACCAATGTTCCTGGAACCCCCCGTGCTAAACGTTGGGAAGACGTGCTGGTGCTGCTCGAGGCTGGCATTGACGTCATCACCACTATGAACATCCAGCACCTGGAAAGCCTCAACGACCAAGTTCGAGAAGTCTCCGGTATTCAGGTTCGTGAGACGGTACCAGACTGGGTTCTGAAACGGGCTAACGATATCGTTTTCGTCGATCTCACGCCCGGCGCGCTGCTGAACCGTTTGGATCGTGGCGTTGTCTATGCCCCGGAAAAAGCTCAACGCGCCAAAGAGAATTTCTTTAAGGAGCCAACGCTGGCGGCCCTGCGAGAAATGGCTCTGCGGCAGACCGCCCATGAGGTGGATCTGCGCCAGCCAGCCTCTCCGAAGGAAAAGGAGCGCATTCTCATTCACATCACCGATTCCCCCTCCGCCGTTGGACTGATCCGGCGCGGACGTCGAGTCGCGGATTACTTGCGCGCCGACTGCTTCGCGGTCACGGTCCTGCCGGGTCCCGGTCTTCCGTCGCTTGCTGTCGAACAGCGCGAGGCGCTAGATCGCCACCTCGACTTCGCCCGCAAACTGCACATTGACACTCGGATTCTCGACGCGGAGAATGCCGCAGATGCTTTGGTCGCCTTCGCCCGCACGAACGGAATTACGCAGATCTTTCTTTCCAAGCCGCAGCGGCCGAAGTTGCGTTTCCTCGCCGCGAAGCAACTGCTCGCAATGCAGGTGCTTCGTGCCGCACGTGATATTCAGGTCACCGTGGTTGCAGACCGCCATGCTCAGTAATCGCGAAAGCCAAAACAGCCCACCCAAGGACGTACTTTAGTTGCGCAATCGTACTTTTCTTGCGTAAATATTCGTCCTGTAATCAACAACTTGCGAAAATCAGTCTGCTTCACACGCAGGAGTTCTGAAGTTCGAGTCTTCTCGAGCCCACCATTTCCCTTCACATTGCTGGAATCTTGATTGCCCACGCGCACGCGCGCGGTCGTACTCGCCGTTTTGAAATCGTGTCGCTGGCCTGTAGTGAAGCCCAAGGACAAGATTTCCGATCGCCCTTACTGCTACATTGCCGCGTGAGGTCTCACTGCGGCGTCACTGGGAGGGCTGCGGCTCTGATCAGCAGCGAACCGCGTTCGGAACACTGGAGCCTCCGGTCGAGCACATCGACGGGCACGACATTGCCGACGTAGCTGCGAGCCGCCTGCATCCAGTGCTCGTTCGACTCGAACTGATCCTTGGGCCAGTATGGATCCTGGACGAACCCGAGATACAGAACTGTGACGGGAACTCCGAGCGAGGCGAGTCGCCAACCCCATGCCATCCGGTTCGACACCTGGTAGAACGCATCACGGCTGAGCTTGAAGCCCGGAGCGATCGCGTTCAGCGCGCGATTGGCGAGTTCGATTGATGCTCCAATCTTCTGATGGTTCTGCAGGTTCGAACTGCTTTTGAAGGACTTGCCGCACGTTTCCAGTTCACCATGGTGCGCCTTTGCTTCAACCAGCACGACTCCGGGCATCCCGCAGATCGTCGCTGTACTGATCAGGTCGAAATTGGGCGTCCGGACACGCGCGTTCCGCTTGACGATCCACCAAGCAGGGTCTGCGATCTGCCGGTAGTCGAATCGGCCATGCAAGTACTCGCGGCTGAATTCTGGAAGCTCGTATTCCCTGTCGGCGGCGGATCCGATTGGCCGGTGGACGTCGCAGGCTGAGATCACCGTTCCGGTGCCGGCAAGGGCGGTGTTCAAGGCCTCGACGTAGTTGGGAGAGTCGAGCAGGAGGAGCACATCGCGCCGGCTTCCGTTGTGGTTCGTGGCGATCATCGCTGACCACGAGGTTACGCTGCTGCTCATATCGGCCGCAACCAACTACGATGGTGTTTGTAATGGCGTCTAATCGCAAGGCAATCTCCGTTCCGCTCAACGGCGCCGAGTATCTCGGACTGGCCGCGAAATCATCCGCTGCTGGACTGAGCTTGCCGGCCTACGTTCGCAAGTGCTGCGGCATGTCCCCGTGGATCGTCCGCGGCCGTGAGATGGAGTCAAGGCCGCGCGAACCGGTGCGGCCTCCTTCCCTAGCCCCAGAACGGATTTCGGTGACGGTCGTGTTGACCGGCGATGAATACGGCGACATGCTCTCTCGCGCCCGTCAGTCCGGAACGACTGTTCCACAGTATGGCATTGGGTGCCCAGTCTGGACGGGTGCAAAATTTGTGGCCGATCTTCTTGCGGAAAACTTCTTAGCGCAGTTCGAGCAATGGACTTCTTATACCGCAATGGTTCGAAATGCGTCCAGTGTGGGGAGCCACTCTATGCTTGGCTGGTCGCCCAGAACAGCTGCAAATCCTCAATACACTTCCGATTTCCACACCGCTCCAATCTAAGAACGGCTTCAGCGATTCCTGTGAATGGTGTTGGAGCACCCCGGAAGTATATGTCGCTGTGGCTCTCCGGTAAACCGGACAACCGCTGCATCGTGCCCCACCTGGAGGGCAGCTATCTGGCACCATCTTCCGCCTAAACCGTCGGCGTGGTTCCGCCGTCGATGACATACTCGCTTCCATAAACCGCCGACGCGCGGTCCGATGCAAGGAAGGCAATGAGTTCCGCAACCTCAGCGGGACGCGCGGGCCGGCCGAGCGGAATTCCGCCCAGCGAGTTCATTAAAGCTGCGCGCGCAGTGGCCGTGTCCGTGCCCTCTTCCGACGCCAACCGCTCGACAAGCGCCACGGCGGCCTCGGTTTCCGTATATCCCGGAGCGACAGAATTGACGCGGACTCCGCGCGGGCCTACCTCTTTCGAAAGGCCTTTGCTATAGGTGCTAAGTGCAGCTTTGGCAGCCGCATACGCTAAGGTCGCCTCGAACAGAGGAAGACTACGTTGGATCGACGACACATGGATGATAACTCCGGAGCCTTGCCGGAGCATGGACGGTAGAAACCCTCGATCCAGCCGCACCGCCGAAAGCAGGTTCAGTTGGAGTGTGTGCTGCCAGTGATCGTCGGTGAGCGCAAGCACTCCGCCGGATGGGGCGGTGGATCCCCCAACAGGGTTGACCAGGATGTCGAGTCCTCCGAACCGCTCCAGGATAGTTCGGATCACTTGGTCCGCACCCTCCGCAGTGCTTATATCCGCCTGGATGGTTATTTGATTGTTTTCGCCGGGCGGGACAGAGCGAGCAGTCGTCAGCACCTTCGCTCCGCCGGCGCTGAGGCGTTCCACCACCGCCGCCCCGATGCCCCTGGTCCCACCGGTGACCAGCACCCGTTTGCCCGCAAATTCGATCCTCTGATTGTGTTTCTGTTGTTCGTTCATTGGCGTTCGCATCATCCTCACAACGGAGTATAGTGACAATACTTTCTTTAGTAAAGTAGACACCCTACGTAAAGCTAGTGTTGTAAGGTAAAGCAATGGGTAAAACCACGCAGACAGATCCGGACAACAACCACGAGCCCTTGGCAACGCTCTTGAAGATCCTGGCAAGCCCCTGGACAATGCTCCTGCTTCACAGATTGCACGTCGAAGGTCCAATGAGGTTCGGCGAATTGAAGCGGAGGCTCGGATCGATCTCGACCAAGACGCTAACGGAGCGACTGCGAGCACTTGAGAAGGAAGGCTGGCTGAGTCGCCACTATGAGCCCACGGTGCCGTCGGCGGTCACCTACGCGATCACCGAGCGAGTGCTGGAGTTGGATGGCGTCATGAGAGAACTCGACCGGATCGCCGACCGGTGGTATGGAAAGACCGCTCAAAAGATCAATCCGGCCAAGACTGTCTGAAGCTCGTGCTGCTCATGGAGTGCGGCGGACAACGGATCCCGGAGGACAACGCAATCCTTGCGCCTTTGGTCTGGACACTCCTCCAAAACGAGCAGCAACGGATCCACTTGGTGGGTCCGTTTACGCTTTGGGACAACGCTCAGTCGGATCAGCGAGTGGGTCCAAAAACAAAAGCAGGGCCATTTAGCAGGCCCTGCTCAGGAAAGCTGTTGATGGAAGGAAGCTTATTGGCGGCGACGACGACCGTAAAGCACCAAGGCTGGCAAAGCCAAGCCCATCAGCGCCATCGTCGTCGGCTCAGGAATGTCTCCACCCGTGGGGATGGTGGAAATGTCCGTAAGCTCATACTTCGCGAGAAAAGTGCCGTTTTGATCAAACTCTTCTAAAGAGGTAAGGGCAAAGGTGGCCAGGAACGGTCCGCCAAGAATCGGCCCCAAAGAGCCATTGGTGTCTTGCAACAGCGAACCGGAAACATTCACCGTCAGCGTGTTGTTGGAAAGCTGCAAGCTGCCGGCGTCAAACGTGAGGTTGGCGATGTCCGGACCGTCTGCGATGGCGGCCAAGACAAGGTTGCCAAAGGCCAGGGTCTGATAGTCAGGATCGGTGCCATTGGTGCTGTCGAGCAGGAAGACCGTCGTGGAGTTGCTGAGCGAGCCGCCTGCGGCTCCGCGTACATCCAGCAAAGTAAAATCCACATTGTTCGTCAAGACCGAAGCTGTGGTGTTGCCCAAAAGGGGAGTATAGATGACGGCCGCGTGGGCCGAGGCTACGTGGATGGCCGCAAAGGCAAGGGCGGCGAGGACAGATCGTATTTTCACAAACCCTCCGAATTCAACTACAGAGATGATTTTAGCCCCTGGGGACTATCCCCGCAAGAACTGAGAAGGTAAAGCGAACAAAAATTTTACCCTATGCCATAGACCGCGAAAGACCTAAGGCTGTTTCTCGCCTTGCCGCAAAGTTTCCAGATAGGCAGCCGCGCCATCGCGGACCGCATCATGCACTTCTTCCAGACTTGGAGGGGCGAGGGAAAAGTGTTCTTCCGTCTTTTGCGTGTTCAGGCCGGCGTACCAGGATTCGCCAAAGGCGGGTTCCGGCGTGAACACCACATTCAACTCATAGCCTTGAGTGGCCAGCCATTCCCGCACAACAACGGCAACCTCGCCGTTACTCATAGTGCGACCAGTACCTACATTGAAGACATGCGATTGTCCCGGGGCAAGCTCCACGCTTGGCGCATGGGCCAACACACGAACCACATGCTTCACCGGGACATAATCCCGGTAAACCTTTCCCTCACCGCGCATCGTGGCGGGCACTTTGCCGTCGGGATGCCGGAAGGCGTGGCGAACCAGGTAATTGATCAGCCCGGCGCAGCCCCAGCCAATGACGTTGCCCAAACGAAGAACAATCCCGGTTTTGCCCGTTTCCATGGCCCATTGGTGGAGCGTCCGCTCGGCGGCAGCTTTGGAGAGCCCGTAAGAGCTGATGGGGTGAACGTCGTCCCAAGTCGGCTGCCCGCCGGGGCGAGGGGAATTGCCATAGACCGAGCAGGACGAGGTATAGATAACACGCTCAGGACGAAATGCTTGAATGCTGTTCAGCATGCCGCCTAGCGTAACTTCGAACATCTTGGGGATCGCCTCCAGCTTGGTAATCACGGTGCCTGCCGCAGCCATGTGGATCAGGACCGGGAGACCGTGAGGAGGAATTTCGCCAGCGAGCGGGACGAGATTTTCCACTCCGACGGGGAAGTGGCGAATAGATGATTGTGCCGCAAGAAATTTGGTTAGATGGTTGCCAATGAAGCCTCCGGAGCCGGTGATGGCGGCTCCGGAGCTTGTGATTGAAATACGTGGCAGGGTTAGGCCTCCTTAAGCCTGGGCAGCCAGGCTGCTCTCCTCAACTCCCGCGCGGACGCAATCCCGCACTTGCCAATCGAGTTTGATACGGGTGACAAGCTTGGAAAGGCCTTTCACTTGGGTGGACCAGGTGCTGAGCGCGGCTTCCATCTCGCGGGCGCCTTCTTCGGTGTAGTTGAATTCGAACAGCTCCGGCTCCGGCAGGCGGTATGCACCGGGGTTCTTGTAGTCCGCGTTGGCCAACCAGGTTGGGATGTCGTAGCCGAGCATCGCCGCGTCGTTGGACAAAATGGTTTCTACATCTTTCCCGGAAGCGTGTTGGTGGTGGATGAACGTCGTGAAGTCCGTCCAGAAGCTATCGAAGTCCGGAATCTGCGCGGCAATCCCGCGCTCAACCAGCAGCTTCTTGGTGGCGTTCATGGCCAGCGCGCACACTTCATCCCAAAGGTGGAATGAAGCAATGGCGCGGTAACGGTACATCAGGTTGTCGCCGATTTCGCCAGCCTGCAGACGGCGGAAGTTTTCGTCGTCCTGATAGTAAGCAATACACTCTTCGCGTGAGTTGAAAAGCTCGTTGCGGGTTTCCGAAACAAAGCTTTCCAGGAAGGCGCGAATCGCCGGCGACCCTTCTTCCATGGCAGGCAACATCTGGCCCCACCATTCCGAATTCTTAATACCCCAATCGCGCACAAAGCGGACGACGTGCTCAAACCAGCCATCGTTCCAAAAAACGCTCGACACCATGTGGAGCTTGCGGCAGGTCAGGTAGTCTTCAAAGGGCAGCGTATCGGTCGAGACGATGATCTCTTCGGTATCGAAGACTTTCTCGTTCTCGTAGATGCCCGAGTTCTTGGGCAGAATGCGGAACTTCGTGCCGAACTGGAAGGCTTCCCGCGAAGCGATGGTCTCCATTTCCGAGCCCTTCAGCATCATGGCCTGGAAGTTGTGCATCTGGTTGATGTTGCTGTCGAGCAGCGTGTGCAAACCGCGCACGTGGCTTTGCAGCGATTCGCCGGGCAAGCCCAGAATCAAGTCCGAAACAGCTTTCAAGCCACGGCCGCGCATGTGCACTTCCAATTGCTTGTAAGCGTCCAGCTTGATGGTCTGCCGCTTCACTTTGCGCAGCACGTCTTCGTCGAGCGATTGCACGGCTTGGTACAACACCAGCGCGCCGCTCACCTGTTCCACGCTCTTGATGATGCGGTCCGCGCGGTTCTTCCCGGTCGTGGCGTCAATGAAGGTGGGCCAGGCGTATTGACGTTGCATCTCGCCGATGTAGGCAGAGATCTCGATGTCGCGCTCGAACATGCCGTAGTTGGAATCGGCAATGCGCAGCGTGCCCATCTTCGGCGAATACTGCTTGATCTTCTTGGCGATGTAGTGGATTTCTTCCTTCACGCGCTCCACCGAAAAGTTGTGGACCTTGGTGTAGAAGCTGGTGCCCTGAACACAGAAGGTACAGGTGAAGGGGCAGCCACGGTTGGTCTCGATCATGGGCGCGAGTTTGCCGTCGAAGAATTCGTCCTGAATGCCCGTCAACCAGGCGGAAGGAATTTCGTCGATGTTGAAGTGGCGGGGCTTGGCCGTGCTGCGGACCACTTGGCCATCGCCATCACGGTAAACCGAGGAAGGCACTTCCTTGGTGCCAAAGCGGCGCAGGTCTTGATCAGCCTCGTTAAATTGCTGGGCAATCTGGCAGGCCAGGAAGTCGCCTTCTCCCAAGGCGTACACGTCCAGCCAGGGGCGCTTCTCAACATACTCAATCTGGCGCTCGGGCTCCAGGGAGATGTTGGGGCCGCCCATGACGGTAAGCACCCGGGGGTTTAACTTCTTGGCCATACGGAACAGGAAGTGGCTAAGCGCTTCGTTCCACACATAGTTGCTCAACATGAGAATGTCGGGCGGGGCAGCCTTCATGGCTTCGAGCAAGCGGTCGGGATAGACAAACAAGCGCGATTTGATCTGTTCGCTGTTGGGGTCCACTTGGTCCATCACCGCCTTCATGGTGGCAACGCCAAGCGGCATACAATCGTTGGCTACAACCCCGGAATAGTTGTAGCGGAGATCCGCGAGATAAACACTAACTGACATACGAATTTCCCTCACTTTTCCTTCTAAAAACAAGCCCTCGTTAGTTCGAGGACTCCGTATTCTGCAAATGGTTGCGGTACCAGGCGACGGTTCTACGGAGCCCCTCGTCCATACCGTAAAGCGGCGACCAACCCAAGCGTTCATGGGCTTTGGTCGAGTCCATGTACTGCTCACGAATTTCGTTGTTGGCGATGTTTTCGACAATTGGCTGCAGGTCCGGACGGCCCATGATGGCCAGGATTTTGTCCACCAGGTCCAGCATGGTAAGTTTCAGACCGAGGCCAAAGTTAAATGCCTCGCCAGCCATGGCAGGGTTAGCCGCCAAGTGCTCCGCCAGGCACAAATAAGCTTCCACAGCGTCCTCGACGTAGAGGAAATCCCGGATGAATTTGCCATCGCTGCGGATCTTGAAGTTTTCTCCGTGCAACGTGGCGCGGATTGCCCCCGGGATCAGGCGGCTGTAATTCAAATCGCCCCCGCCAAACAAATTGCCGCAGCGGACAATGCCCACTTGCAGCTTGTAGGCGCGAGCGTACATTTGCGAAATCAAATCGGCGCAGCTCTTGGACACCTCGTAGGGGAACTGGCCGATGAGCGGATGGTCTTCGCGATAGGGCAGGTTGGCAGATTCGCCGTAGGCCTTATCGCTGGAAGCTACCAGCACCTGTTGCACACCGGTTTGGCGGGCGGCCTCTAGCAGCATCCAAGTACCTTTGGTATTTGTTTCCAGCGTGCTCACGGGGTCGGCCTTCGCCACGCCCACCAGGGTTTGCGCGCCAAGGTGGAAAACCGTTTGCACGGAGTATTCCGCCATGGTGCGCCGCAGCAATCCTTCATCGGTGAGCGAGCCGTGCACGCTGGCCAATTGATTCAACCAACCGTCGCGCACCAGCAGGCTGCGGGGCGCGCCATCACGTACCAACAAAACAACGTTGGCGCCGCGCTTGGCGAGCGTGGGAGCCAGCCAACTGCCGAGCAGCCCCGTGCCCCCGGTCACTAGAACCGATCGGTCTTTCCAAAATGAGTTCGTTTCTGACATGTATGTTCTCCAAAACTAATTGCGGTCAAGCGGCTGCACTGGAGCGTTCCGGAGTGGATAGCCGTTTTGTCCAATCTCGAAATAATTGCGGAACCAGGCGATGGTCCTTTGCATTCCCTCGTCAAGGGTGTGCTGGGGACGCCAGCCCAAAAGCTTGCACGCATCGTGAATATCCGTGGCCTCTTCACTGATTTCGGGGGTGGAAGAGGTTCCGGTAATCGGTTCCAGGTCGGCGCGATCTGCATGCTTCAAGATCAAGCGCACTAAGTTGAGCAAAGAAACTCTACTGCCCAGGCCAAAGGCAACCGGCCGGGCGCAAAGAGTATCGGAGGTGGCGAGCAATTCGCCAAAGCGAAGGTAAGCGGAAACGGCATCCTCCACATAAAGGAAGTCCCTTTCGCTAGCACCCGGAGTGCGAAAACGGAAGTGCTCGCCACGCAAAGTCGAGCGGATGGCGCCGGGAATCAGGCGGCTGAAATGCAAGTCGCCACCGCCGTAAATGTTTCCGAAACGCAGTATTCCCAAACGCATCAGATAGGTATGGGCAAACGCGGAAGCAATTCGCTCCATACACACTTTGGAAACCGCGTAGGGATGCTGGAGCATAGCCTCTCCCAGCACATTCCTTTGCCCGGGTGCAGCCTGGCTGTCCGTAGCGCTCACCAGCAGCGTCGAGGCGATCAGGGTTTGGTGCACCCCGTGGCGGCGCGCCGCATCGAGAAGATTCCAAGTGCCCCGCGCATTTACCTCAAAGGTGGTTACGGGGTCGGAGTTAGCGACGCCCACCACCGTTTGCGCGCCCAGGTGAATGATGGTGTGGGTAGGCTGGGCCCCCAGCACTCGTTCCAGCAAATGGGCATCGCAGAAACTGCCGCCCACTGTGCGGATCCTGTCGCCCAAATGCGCTAAGCGCAAATGGCTGCGCGGCGACCCGTCGCGCACCAGCGCCGTCACTGATGCTCCATGCTCAACCAGGGAAGAGACTAACCAGCCTCCCACCAAGCCTGTGGCGCCGGTGACGAACACTTGCTTTTTTGACCAGAACGATGCTGCCGAAGGGCCAGGGTTCATAAGCGTTCCGTTGCCTTATTCCAAGCCCGGCTTGTGAATGCCCATCCAGGGAATTTCACCGGAAGAGCACAACCGCTCAAGTTCCTGCTGGTCTTTGCTGGTGTCCATAGACTTCCAAAAGCCCGTGTGGCGGTAGACGTAAAGTTGCCCCTTGCGGCAGAATTCCGGCAACACGTGGGATTCCAAATTGCGGCCCTGCCAGTTCAACAGCGCCTGCTTCTCGAAAGCCATAAAGCCGGCGTTAATCCAGTAGTCCTGAATCAGCGGTTTTTCCTCGAAGCGCTGCACTTGGTCCTGTTCGTTGAAAACCACCAAACCATATTGCGAGCGCAGAGGCACGGTAGTGATGGTGGCAATGCCGCCGCTGCGCTTATGGGCCGAGAGTAGTTCGTTCAGGTCGAGGTTGCCCAACCCGTCGCCGTAGGTGGCAAAAAAGCGCTCGCCCACATAGGTGCCGCAGCGGAGAATACGGTCGCCCGTATCGGCATCGTCTCCGGTATCCACGATGCGGATGTTCCAATCCGGGAAGCGTCCGTCGAAATAGTCAAACAGCATTTCCTTGCGGTGGCCAGCGGCCAACACAAAATGCGTGAATCCTTGGGCGGCATAAATCCGCATCAGGTGCACCAGGATGGGGGTGCCTTGAATCGGCATCATCACCTTGGGCATGTACTCGGTGTAGGGATAAGATCTTGTCCCCTTACCGCCACATAGAATTACTACTGCAATGGGTTCCAAAGCTTTCTCTCCTTATTAACTTCTCGAGGCTAGTCGTTCGTATACTTCCAAAGTCTTGGCCGCGGTAATGTTCCAGTCGTAGCGCTCGGCGCGCTTTAACCCGGCGGCTTGCATGCGGCTGCGCAAGGGGGCGTCCACACTCACGCGATGCATTGCGGCGGCGATCTCTTCCGTCTCGTAAGGGTTCACCAGGACAGCGGCATCGCCCGCCACTTCCGGAATGCAGGAAAGGTTCGAGGAAATTACCGGCGTCCCGCACTTCATGGCCTCCACCAACGGCAGCCCGAAGCTCTCCCACAAAGAGGGGAAAACCAGCGCCGTCGCCCCGGCGTAAAGCGGAGGAAGATCCCCGAGCGGCGACTTGCCGACATCGATCACGTCTTGCTCCAAACCGTGTTCGCGGATCTTGGCGTCTACTACCTCGCCCAGCCAATTGCGCTCGCCTGTCATCACCAGCTTCATGCCGGTGCGGTCTTCCCGTTTGAACTGCCCAAAGGCTTCCACCAGGCGCACGACATTCTTGCGCGCCTCCCAGCGGCCGGAATAGAGATAGTAAGGGCTGTGGATGCCGTACTTGTTCTTTACAACCGCGTCGATCTCCGCGCTGCTTTGCGGACGGAAACCGCGGTTCACCCCCAGCGGAGTTACAGGCAATCGGTCCGCCGGCACGCCCTTGTTTTCCATCAGGTATTCCCGCACGTGCTGCGACACACACACGACGGCGCCCGCTTTCTGAACGCCCAATCCGCACAAGGCCAACAGGCGCATGCGAATGGCGAAAGGGTACATTTGCGGATGCTCAAACACCGCCGAGCAAGGCAGCGTGTAGGCCATTCGCGGCGGCACAAACAGGGGCGGGACAAAGGTGGAATGAACTGCGTCGGGCCGCAGCCAGCGCAAGGCTAATGGCAGCGTCATGGCAATGCTCATTACCTGGCTTTGGGGCTGCAGCACGTGGTAAGTGAAGTTGGGCGGCGCTGGGCCAATCTTGGCCGGCCCCCCGGGAAACATGCAGTAAACGTGGTAATCGTTACGCTGGTCGATCTTCATCAGCCCGCGCACCAATTCCATTTCGTAAACTTCCATGCCGCCCGAGTTCTTCCCGGCGTTGCCCAGAAACAGCGCAAACTTCATTGCCCCAGCACCTCCCGGTAAACGGCTTCTACCCGGCGGCAAGCCACTTCCATGGAGTATTCGGTTTCGAGGAACGAACGGGCGGCGCGGCCTAAGTGGCGCCGCCGGTCACCGTCTTCGATCAAGCCATTTACGGCCTGGGCAAATCCGGCAATGTCGTTTTCCTTTACGCGGATGCCGGTCTTCCCCTGGTGAATCACCTCGTACACACCGCCCACGTCACTGACGACAATCGGCAAGCCCGCCGCCATCCCGTAAAGCAGCGCAATCGGCACGCCTTCGGCATGGGAGGAGTGCGTCATGATGTCCGCCGCGTGCAGCATGGGGTAAAGGTCCGGCTTATGCCCCACAAACTGGACAGCCTCCTTCAATCCCAACGAATCCCGCAATTCGTGCAGACTCTTTTCCAGGTGCGGATAGCCCACGCCGCTAATCCAAAGCTTGGTCTTCGGGTGGCGCTGGTGAATCTGGGCAAAGCTCTGAATGAGTTGGTCGTGTGCTTTTTCCGGATGGATGCGCGCGACGTTCACCAGCAGAATTTCGTCTTCGGCCAAGCCCGCTTCGCGCCGCAACTCCGCCCGCGCTTCCGGCCCCGGCACAGGCACCGAGGTATTGAAGCCGGTGATCAGCAGCGGAATATCCTTTTCGCGGAAGCCTAGCTTCACGGTGCGACGCCGCGTTTCTTCGCAGTGCGCCGTCACCTTGTCAACGAAGTGCAGCGCCGTCCAATCCATGGCCTGCATAATCTGGCGGTGCAGTTCGTACTTCTCCCAGACATACACCGTGGCCACCACTTTCACCTTCGAGTAGCGCTTCAACAGGGCGCCCAGCACATCGCCGTAATAGGCGTGCGTATGGACCACATCGATGTTCAACTTTTCCACCAGCGCCGCAATTTCTTTGGCCGCACGTAAAAACGGTTTCCCGCGGTGCCAGCCGATTTTATGCACTTCCGGAACGCCGACTCGCTCCGCCGCGCGCAGCAATGCGCCGTCCAAACCACGGTCCCCGTGCAGCGAAGCCACAAAAGGAACAATGGAGGTGTAGGCCGGGAAAGCCGTCACCCAATTCAACATGGCGCTTTCAATGCCACCGTGGCACACCGAATGGATGAGGTGCAGCGCGCGAATCGGCTTCACCGCCGTGGCGGAGTTTGTCCGGTTGGGGAATTGCGTCGCGGATTCGGTCATCGTTTGCGCTCCCTCATCACTGCCCCCAACAAAGGCGTTTCCAGCCGGGCCAGTTCCTTTTGCATCTCCTTGATCTCCTTCACGTGCCGCTGCCCGGCCAGCAGAGAAAACACCGCGCCATCACTTAAGCCACAGAGCAAAACCGTGTCGGAGGATTGCAACACCGGAGGCGCCGCAATGAGTATGTAGCGGTAACGCGCCTTCAATTTCTCCAACAGCCGGCCCGCGCTGAGTGCCGCAATGGGACCGCTTCCCTCTCCGGCTGCCAGCACCGCAACCCCGAACGGAGTTTCCTGCAAGACGTCATACTCGTCGCCGCCGGCCAATACATCGCTAAGGCCTTGGGCATTGGGGAGCTGAAAATACTCGTGCAAAGCAGCGGCGCCGCGGTTGGCGTCCACCACCACCACGGGGGCCTCCGACAAGCGGGCCAAGGCCACCGAGAGCTGGGCCGCCAACAGGGAGGCCCCATCCGCTTCTTCGTACCCGGTAACCACTACCACCCGCTTGTCCCGGCCAAGCAAGGCGTCTAACCGCGCGGCCACTTGCATGATGGCCGCGTCGGCTTGCGTTGCCTCAATCATTTGCTTTCCGCCTTGTGGTTTCAGCTCCAATGCCTTCATCCCTAAAAAGCTCCGTCGCGGGTGATGATCTTCAGCACGGTCAGCGCCATGATCTTCAAATCCAGCAAAAAGCTCCGGTTTCTTACGTATTCAATGTCCAACGCCACCGTGTCCTGAAAGTTCAGGCGGCCCCGTCCGGAAATTTGCGCCAGGCCCGTCACTCCGGGGCGCACTTGAAACTTCAACATCCCCTCGCCCTGGTAATAAGGCAACATTTCCGGAATCTCCGGCCGCGGCCCCACCAGCGCCATATCGCCAGTCAACACGTTCCAGAAGTTGGGCAATTCATCGAGGGTGCTCTTGCGCAGCCACAAACCCTGCGGCGTGACGCGCGGATCGTTGCGAACCTTAAAGGTTAGATCGGCCAATTCTTCCTCGGAGTATTTGTAGGCATACAATTCCGGCCAACGTTCGCGGGCGTCGTGGTACAGCGTGCGGAACTTCGTAAAGCGAAAGGGCACCGCACCCTTGCCCAACCGTTGCTGCCGGAACAGGACCGGCCCCGGCGTACCGCGGGCGATAATGATGGCCACCAGAAGAATTAATGGCGAAGTAAGAATCAGAGCAAGAGAAGCAACGGTCACTTCAAACACACGCTGAAAAAAGTAAGAAAGGGCGCTCTGCTCTGGAAGTTGTTCAAGGTCAATTGCGGCATTCACCGCATAATCGGGCGCTGGTGCGCTAGCTGGCATAAGTTCCTCCTTGTATTTCCGCGCCATTGTTTTGTGCCACCCGCCTCCACAACCAGTACGAGAAGACAAAACAGGCAATTCCCACAGCACTCATTCCCGCTCCGGAATCGCTGCGGGCAGGGTTCCATTCCTGAAACGGACCCTGCAAACCCCACGCGCAAAAAGCTCCGGCAACAAGCGCAACCTCCTGGCGCAAACGAAGCGCCCGAGTGCCACCTGCCGACCAGCGCTTTAAGAGCGCGTACATCCCCAGCCCCAGGGCAACTACACAGAACCCTGTGACCCAGGCAGAAACTCCTGTAGCGGGCACGGCGTACAGGATGACAACGAAACACAAAACCGACAGAAATCCCAACCAGGCAAAATAGTGGGCTGGGCTATCCGACAGGGATAAGGAAGTCTCAGATGGTTCAGGGAAGTGGCGGCGAGGCACCCAGCGAGCGGCGGCAATCAGAGCCACCGCTACAGCGATGGAAATCCAGTAATAGAGAGCGGGAGCCTTGTAGTGGTTCTCGTTCCCTTTCTGGAAAAATAAGACTAACACTAGCAGATACGCCACGCCAACCAGCACCAAACTCTTGTTGCCCAGCCAACGCTGCTGCCGCATATGCCGGAAGGGTAGCGAAACCGTCAATATCGAAAGCGCAATGCAGAAAACAGCATGGAAAAAAGTCAGCCCCGCGGCCCAAACCCAATTCACGCCGAGCCATCGTCCATGTACGCCCAGCGGCCCGATGGCCCGCCATTGCGGATCAAAGAACGACTTCGCGCCCAATGCTTCTTCGAGAATGCCGTAAGCGGCGCCCATCAGCAGCACGCCGGCCCAACCAGTGCCCCAGCGCACGGCCAATTCCCTCACCAAAATCGCCCCGCACCCGTAGAGCAGCGCGAAGAGCGTAAATACCCACGGGATAAAAAAGACAAACGGCGGCGCCGAGCTGGTGATGAGTTCGCCACTAATAGGCGCCATCACCAACAAGCAAAGCGTGGGTTTCCAACCACCCACGGCCACCGGAATTTGTCGCGCTGGGGTCATGGCCTTGGGCCTAGGCCGAAGCTCCCGCCGCAAGTGCGCCGCTCAATTCGCTCACATCCACAAAGGGCCGGCAATCCACTACGCCTTGGGGCGTGACAATGGCGCGATCCAGCGATACTTTCGATTCCACACGGGTTTCGGGAAACAGCAGCGAATGGGTCACTTCGATCGGCTCGGCCACTTCCACACCCGCTCCCACCACGCTGTTGTAAATGCGGGCGCCGGTGTGGATCTTGGCATTCGGGGCCACGCGCAGAGACGGCTCCGAACGCCAGGCGTGCACCAGATTGGCGCGTAGCAAATCGACCGGCGAGGTCAGGTTGATGTCCTGCTCAATCACGTTCGCCACCCGAACCGGGTGACCGTCGTCAATCATCACCTGGATGGCGTCAGTCAACTCATATTCGTCGCGTAGCGCCGTACGCGGCGTGCGGCGGATGGCGTCGAAAATCGAGGGATTGAACAAATAAACACCGACGCCCTTCAAGCGGTTGGGCGTGTGGCGCGGCTTCTCAATGACTCGGGTCACGCGGCCATCGGCATTCTGGAGAATGGCGAAATTCATACGGATGGCGTTTACGTTGGGTTCTTCCCGCGTGGCCAGCACTGCGCCACCGGGGTCCTGCTCGTAAGTGGAGAAGATACGCTCAAACTCGTCCGGCACAAAATAGATGTCGCCCAAGAGCAGCAAAAAGGGGTCGTCGCCCAGCTCCCGCTCCAGCAAGCCCACCGCATGGCCAATGCCCAGCATCTTGTCCTGCTCCACGTACCGGATCGACACGCCAAAGGCACTGCCATCGCCAATGGCCTTGGCGATTTCGTAGCCCTTGTGCCCAATCAGCACCACCACTTCGTGAATGCCCAGCGAGGCCATGTACTCCAGTTGGTGTTGGATCATGGGTTTGTTGCAGACCGGCAGCAGCGGCTTCGGATAAACATGGCTAAAGGGCTGCATGCGGGTGCCCCGGCCCGCCGCCAAAATGGCCCCTTTGTATTTGGGTTTGCTCATCAGAAATTCCCTCCTCGAAGCTTGGTTTGCGCCGCGCGCGCGGCGGCTGAAATCGCTCTCATGCTGTTTTCCCTCCGCGGGCAGACAGCCACAGTAAAGCCAGTTGCACGGTGGCGCGGGCGCGCAGCGATAGCGCCGTAAGAATGCTCGATGGATCCCACGCCTTCAGGCCATAACGCTCGCAGTGCAGGCGGTAAGCGCCATGACTGAAGTTCCGAATGTGCCACTGCCTTACCGCATAGGTGCGCACCCCGCCGCCGTGGCCTTCGTAGTGCCAAATGCGGGCCGCTGGCGCCACCCAGGTTTCCCTGCCCCGCTGGCTCAGGCGGAAACAAAAAACCGCCTCGTGCCAGTAATACAAATCCTCCGGCACCCCGCCCACCGCCCAATAATCCTCTTCCCGGATCAGCATGGCCACTGTGGGCGTCCAATCCACCCGGAAAGGCTGGCCGCTGCTCATCTCGTCCTTGTACAGATAACTCTTCACAATGCCCGACTCCGGGAACCATTTGCTCAACAGCGAGCGCCGGCCGAGCAAGCCGTTGTACCACTCCGGAAAACGACGAGCAGACCATTGGTCGGAGCCATCCGGATTCAACAAACGGCATCCCACGGCGGCCGCCTCGGGGTGGGTATCCAGAAACCGCACCAGCATCGGCACCGCATCCGGCTCCACTACCGTGTCGTTATTCAAATGGAAGAGGTAGCGCCCTTTGGCCGCGCGGGCCGCCTGGTTGCCCGCCGGGCAAAAGTGGCGGTTCGTTTCGTTGGCTATCACCACCACGTCGGGGAAATGCCGGCGCACCATCGCAACGCTGTCGTCCTTGGAGCCGTTGTCCACGTACACGATTTCGTAGCTGTACTGCCCCCAATCGGAAGCCAGCAGCGATTCAATGCAGTTCTTCACGAATTGACGGGTGTTGAGGCCCACCAGAATGACCGAAACATCGAGCTTACTCATGCCATCAATTCCTTTCCTGGCGCCACGGCCAACTGCCGCGGCGGCAAATGTTTCACCGCGGTCCAAATCACCCAAACAATGCCGGCGGCAAACCACCAGCCCTTCAGCGCGTAGTGGAACACTTCACTCTGCACGCCGTACAACGGCACGCAGAGCAGCACCGTCTGCGCGGCAATGAGAAACCAGTATTGGTCGTCCCGCCCGATCGCTCTCTCCTGTTGGCGGCTGGCACGGAAACTCGAAACGATAATCAGAGCAACAAAGCCCCAATGAAACAGCCAGCCGAAGATGCCAACCTCCACCAACGTCCACACAAACTCGTTGTGCGCCGAGGCCTTCACTCCGTCCGGCGTAATGCGCCCGCCCAACTCGTCCGTGATCATGGCGGGAATAATGTCCTGGTTCCCCACGCCTATGCCCAGCAGCCAGTGTTCGCTCACCAAATCCAAAGACTTGTCCAGCATCTTGAAACGGATGCGGATGGCGGCGGATTTATCGGACGAATACAGCTTCGGGTCGAAAGCGCGCATGTAGATGTCCGAGGGGATCAGCGGAATCGAGGCCAACGCCGCCAAGCCCAGCGCCGCGAATACCACGGGCTTAAAATCCCATAAGCCCCGCACCAGCGTGATCAGGATCATCAAGGCGGAAATCACCATAGTGAATCGCGTGTTGCTGATCAAAATTCCGTAAGTGCAGATTGCCATCGCGGCCAGCCAAGCAGCTTTCAACAAAGGCCGCTGCCCGCGCATAGCCCAAACGAAAAAGGGCAGGGTCATCGCTAAGTTCAAGCCAAACAGGCCCGGGTGCGAGGTGGTTCCGTAGGCCCGTTTTACCTTGGTGCCCAGTGTGGCGGTTTCTGCGTCGTCTTCCACCACGCCGCTAAATCGGCTGCGTGTGGATCCCATCTGGTTCTCCCCAATCACCGCCCCAAAGTGATATTGGTAAATCCCGTAAACACTCGAAGCCGTGCTGGATAGCAGCCACGCCATCACCCCCAGCCTCACCAGCTCGTACCGCGTTACCAAGTTGATAATCAGGAAGAAAAAGAGCAGGTTTCCAATGATGCGCTGGCTATCGCGAATAGCGTCCGGCTGTTGCAAGGCCCAGGCCGTGCCCACCACGGCAAAAAATGTATAGCCCGCGTACATCCAGAAGGCGAGACCAAAACGCAACTTCCGGCGAACGATAAGTGTTTGCAGAAACAGCGCCACCAAGGCGATCAAACCGACAATGCGGCTGAGCGAAATTGTAAAAGAACTAAAATCCTCTGTGATACGTCCGATACGTTCAAGAGGCAAAGATATGGCCACCGCCACCAAGGAAGCAGTCGGGAATACAAACATGGCGAGCACAATGGCTCCGCCCCCCAACGCGCCCAATCCTACCCAGGGTGATATCTGTGCCGAAGCGACAACAATCCCCCCTACCAGCGGAATGCTAGTAAGCAGCGACACAATCCAGAGGATCTTCTCTTTAAGCCAGGTATTGTTCAGGAGCGATTTTTTGTTTTCGGGGTGTTTGAAGTGGTTGGCGAGTTCTGGTGCTCTTGCGCCCACTAAGTAATCCTCCTTCGCTCAGGGGATTCCAACTCTTTCCAACCTTCTTTCCAATCGGCCTCGACTATGCCTAACAAGGGCAGGTCCGGAATCAGCGCCATATCTTGCTCGTCGCGGATCCGGTCGTTCATCGATTCCAGCAAAGCGGATATGCCCATGCCCAATAACAGGCCCACGGGCAGCAAAATACCCATAATGAAAAGCTTGCGCGGATAAATAGGCTCCAGCGGCAACGACGGCGGATTCACAACACTCACGTTGGCGATGTTTTTGTTATCCATCTCTTCGCTCATTTGCGAATCGCTCATGCGCTTGTAGTAGGCCAGGTAGGATTGCTCCGCCACACGGTAATCCCGCTCTACGCGCTCCACGGCGTCCATGGCGACATTCAAGTCCGCCAGCTTCTGGCGAATTTGTCCAATGGGTTCTTCCAGCTTGCGCAAGCGGCTATTTAGGCCGGCGATCTCTACCCGCCGCTCCTCCAGGCCCTTCAGGAACTCCTGCCGCAAGGGATTTTGCTCAGATACGGTTGCCGCCAGTACGGTTTGGGATTCCTTCTTTAGCGAGTTCTCCAACTCGCGAATCTCCACATCCAACTGGTTCACCAGTTCGGAACCGGCGTTGTAACGCCCCAGCAGCTTCGCTCTTTCCATCTGCAAATTGGTAATCCGCTCTTTCAGCGATTGCAGCGTGGGGTTGCGCATGTAGGTCTCTTCCTTGGTCAACGTCACCGGCATCGACGCTAGCTTTTGGTTAATTTCCTGTTGTTCCTGCAACAGTTTGCGCAAACTTGCTTCCACATCCACGCGTTCCACTTCCAGGTCCGACAGCTGCTTCAACAGCAGGCTGCGCTGTTCACCCGGCGAACTAACGCTATAGTTCTCGCGCACCTTCGCCCGTTCCTCGCCTATGCCCATCATCTGGCCGCGATAGTGCTTAGCCCGGTCGGTGTAGTAGTCGCGCGCGGCGGAATTGCGCCGCACTTCCGCCCGCAGCCGCAGGTAACCGGCAAGGATTTCCTGCGCGGTCCGCATAGCCAGTTCCGCGCTCGGCAGACGTACTTTCAAAACCAGCACGTCCGACTCCTTCACCGGCTCCACCTTTACTGCCTCAATCACACCGGTAATCACTTCTTCCCGCCACTCCAGGCGCTTCTTCAGGTTCAACCCAATCAGCGCCTCCTTGTACAAACTTTTGAAATAACGGGCCGTCATTTTCAGGTAATACTTCGGGTAGCCGAAGATCGAAGTTGGCGTGGGCAGCAGGCTCTTATACGAGTCCGGCCCGATCTTGTCCACGGCATCGGCAACCAGCGATTCGCTGCTCAGCATTTGCACTTCGGAATTAATGTCCTGAATGCGGACGCCCTGGCTCAGCAGGCTGCCGTTCACGAGCGTCGTCGGCATTTCCGAGGTTTCGCGCCCAATCTTCACCAGCAGCACAGCCTTGGATTCATACAGATCGTTGAAAAAGACGTTCAGTACGCCCCAGCCAGTCAACACCGTCAAGACAAACGTCGCCAAAACAAGCAAGTAATAGCGCCGCAACAGATGCAGCAAATAGGCCCAGCTTACGGAGTGTGTTTCTGATTCGTTTACGTATTGCATGGCTTAAAACGGCGCGATCACCGCACCCCCTCCACCTGGATTGTTTTGCCACAGATACGTGAACCCGGCTGAGAGATTCACGGGGATGGTCTGGCGCAAAAACTGATCTACCCAACGGTCTACGCGTGCAATCTTCGTTTCCGGGACCAGAATCACATCAAAAGGCTGCAGTTCCATTTGCGATTCGGGCGTAGGCTGCTTCCCAGCGAACAGCACAATTTCTTTGCGCCCCGGCTTGCCGTCCGGCATCTTACGGATCAAGACAACTTTTTGACGGTTCCCGCGCGGCAGAATGCCGCCAGCCTCGGAAATGGCAGCCAATACGGTCATCGTGGAGTTCAGCGAAATGGTTCCCGGCCGCGGCACTTCCCCCGCTACGTAGGCTTTCTGGGTGGAATACCCGCGGATTTGTATGCTGACTTTCGGATTCTTCAGTTCCTTCTGGAATGCCGCTGCGATGGTCTGGCTTACTTCCTCCACGGTCCTTCCGGCAAACTGAACGTCGCCGATAAGCTGCATCGAGATCTTGCCATCCGGCCGGATCACAACATTCTGTTCGTTGATTTCGGGATTGTAAAAAAAGCGCACGTCCACAACATCGCCCGGCTTCATCCGGTAGTCCGCGGCTGGTGCCTCCACGGGAGTAGGTACTGGTACTTCTTGGGCCAATCCCAACGCGGTTAAGCAGGCAAAAAATGAAACGAATTTCGCAAGAGATGCTCTTCTCATGGTTATTTCGGGGATACCTCCTGCGCAGCGGTGGGAGAGTGCAGGCGGAACTGGGCCCCCTCCGGATCCTTCCGCAGAATCTGGAGAGCAAAGCCTTGGTAGAAAAATAAGCGTAAAATCGCCCAAAAAGAGCAGATTGCGGCGGCCGTCTCTGCGCCCCGCCCAGGTAGGGCAAGCGCATAACTGAGGGCCAGCAGGGGGATAGAGAGAATATCCACCAGCAGCAACACTTTAGGACGAGTGTAAAGCATTAGCGGTATTGTAAGCGGAAAGTTCATCATTGCCGATAGCCCGGCAGGCAATAGAATCAACACGATAGTACTGGAACGCTGATAGGCTTCCGGTAGGAAAAGTCCCCCCATAGGACCGGTCAGGATCCAGACAAATCCAAAAAGAGCAATCGCCAGCAGAAACAACAGGAACTGGTAGCAGGGATATTCCCGGCGAAGCTTTCCCGCCTGCCACCAGGGCAATATTTTGGGGCTAAACACCGCGCCCACGTAGGAGCCGAGCAGTTGGGGAATGATCGTAAACATCTGCGCCGCGCCGTAGATGCCCGCGGCACTCACGCCGGCAAAGGTGGTGACGAAAAACATATCCGTGCGGCTGGCTAGCGTTCCCGCCACCACTGCCGGCACATATGAGCGTAGGGGTACGAGCAACTCCTGCAGAGCGCCCGAGTTGAAAGGAACCGTCAGCAACGGACGCGCCCAAAAGAGCAGTCCCCCTGCGGTAACCGTGAGAGCGGCGAAGAAATAAATTGCCATCACTTGGGATGGAGCAACATCATTTGAGCTGAATAGCAAAAAGCCAATTCCTCCAAAACGGCAAACTGTATGCAGCAAATCCGAAACGCCGTACAACACATAGCGCCCGGACACTTGAAAATGAGCCTGCAGGGAACGGATTAACAACAGTCCCACCAGTGCTCCGTAGGTCCAAAGCAATAATGCTCCCTGCCCGGCATCCTGGAAGAGCAGAGAACTCAGCGGCGACAGCAGTGCCAACAAGGGCACCAGCAAAATTAGGCCACCACCAAACTTGAGAAGGATACCCGCTTGTTCGATCTGCCTAGCACGCAGTGGATTCTCACTGCTGTACAACGGTGCCAGTCGGAACACGGACATGTCGATCGCTGCTCCCAACACGGAATCCAGCAGGATCGAGCTGGCAAACCCAACAGAAACCATCCCAAACTCCGCCGGCCCCATCACACGAACCAGCAGCAAACTCACCAACATCTGACTCGCTCCGCCTAACACCTTCGGAATCGCTACGCAGATCACCTGGAAGATGTTCGACTTTGCCGAATCGGACGGTCTCACAACCGTGGGCCTAGGTCAGAGGCTTCCTCCTCCGGGTAGACCTCCTCCTCCAGACAGTCCTCCACAGAATTCACTTTCCAAACCTTCCTTGCGCGTATTTCAGCAATAATGTTGTCATTCATGGTACCTCAAGTCAAGGCTACTTAGGCCTTAGAGGCTAGGCGAGATTCCCTAGTCGTTTGGCGGAAAAAGCACTTAGATCAACCTAAGTAATTTTGCTGGTGTCTCATTTTCGCAACACTGCAGACCCTTCCAGCCGTTCCCCTTATCGTGACTTTCAGCTTGATAATGTTAAACTTAGGTGAATCCTAGTCCTGTCTTAGTGAACCCCTAGCCCTAACCGTTACAGATCCGTGCTGAATTTTCATTTCCTTGCTACCCGCACCTGTAGGGCCTCCCTCCAGCCTTGCCGTACGAATGCTCATTAGCCAGCAATGAAATCGAAACCACATCTCCAATACCGTCTTTCACTCGAAGAAAACAATTTCGTTTATCTCCAATTCAAACGACTTCCGCACCACCAATCCAATCGTGCCACCTGACAAAACTTTACTTTTTTCTGGCCCTCCAGCCTCCCCACGAAAGAAACCGGCGTCCGCGCGTTTCGTCTCATCCGATATGGCCTTGCCTTTCCGTTTGCTCGGGTGCTGCCTGTGGGTAGCCTCCATTTCTGCTGTCTGGGCCCAGGGTGGGCTAAGCTTCAGCGATTCCGACCCCAATCGCATAGTGATTGAAAACCAGCACTATTTAGTGCACTTCAGCAAGCAGAACGGCGCTATCCTCTCGCTCTCCGCGCGGGAAAGCGGGCAAAATTTGACATTGGGCTCCGAAGCGGAATGCCTGTGGAGCGTAAACCTGATTCGCGGTAACCAAAACCAATTCACCGGCGGTTGCAGCTTTGCCCCGCAAGCGGAAAATACCTTCGACTACCGCTGGAATTCGCAAACTAAAGTGCTTAGTTTCACCTACAACTCCCCGAACGGCTCTCAGCCGACCGCTCTCGTTTCGCTGGTCTTTTCCGAACAACCCTACTTCGACATGCAACTGCAGATCCAGAACCGCACCAGCGCTCGTCTGGAAACCATCGGCTGGCCTGGCAACCTCTTGCTGGATCGCAACGCCATCTCCGCTGCTTATTTGCCTTTGCTGCTGCCGGGAGTTCGCCTGCTGCCGGAATTTTTCGCCGCCCGTCGGAATGTTGCCCAAACCTACCCCGGCCAACTCTTTTTCGCTGACCTGCTGGCCGTGGAAGTGAATGGCACCCTGCTGTCAATGCGCGGCGTCAATCCGGACGGCCCCGTACAACCCGTTTTGATCGGCTTGTTCGACAACGAAAGCCAACGGGCGGGCACCTATTCCACCATTCACACTCTCAGCGCGCGCGTTGAAAGCCTCGAAAACTTCTCCAGCCCTGTGGTGCGCCTGGGAGTGGGCGGCACGGTAGAGGCCCTTCTCGCCAGTTACCGCTCGGACAATGGTATTGATCTTTATCCAAGCGTTGCTGAAAAACTAGGCAGCCGTTTCGCCGAACTGGCGCGCGCCCCGATGGTACGGGCCGATTTTCAGGTCTTCAACCGCAGCCTCGACCAGTGGACCAACGACCTGGACCGCATCCAGCAACCCTCCCTGCTGCATTTGGTGGGCTTCCAACCCGGCGGCCACGACAAAAGCTACCCCGACCATCTCCCGCCGAACCCCAGCTTTGGCTCCACCAAAGACCTGTTGAACTTCTCAGAGGCCGCCAAAGCCAAAGGCTTGTTCCTCATGCCGCACACCAACTATTCCTGGTGGGACCGTGCATCCCCCACGTTAGGCCCGCTGCCCGAATCAGCTCTAACGGAACTGATGGTGCAGGCTCCCACCGGCGTTCCCCGAGTGGAGAGCTATGGCAACGGAACCATCAGCAACGACGGCTACGTTGTCTCCCCTTCCGTGCCCCAAACCCGCGCCCGGGTCCAGCAAGCCTGGCAGGAATGGCGCGAAGCCGCCGGCATTGATCTGGTCTTTCTCGACCAATTAGGCGCTCGCAATGAGGTTGTGGACCTCAACCCGCAAGCCCAATCCCCCTTCGAATACCACGACCAGTGGATCAACTTAACCCGCTCGGCTTCCGACATGCATTTTGCTACCGAAGGCGGGTGGGACCGTTTGGCCAATCATCTTTGGGGCTTTTTCGGCTCTGCGCTCTCCAGCCAGCGCTCCGTATTCCGTCCCCGCGATGTGCAGTGGGGCGTGGGCAGCCCGGCTAACGAGCTATTGGGCCCAGGCAATTGGGAACCCTACCCCCTGGCCACCTTTCTGTTTCACGACAAGGTTTTTTTCTATCAGCACAATCTCGAAATTAGTTCCTACACCGAAACTTTGGAGATCCTCACCTGGAACGCCATTTTCGGCTACCACCAGATCCACCTTTGGCCGGGCACCCCCACCCGCAGCCCCAACCCCCAATGGGTGGATTTGTCCTACACCACGCAACGCACCCTAACCGCGCGCCAGGCCGGGCGTCCGCTCGAGGAATTTATCCGCATTAACCACGACGTGGTGGCTTCCCGCTTCGGCAACCTCACAACCGTTGCCAACTGGTCTGTCCGCGAACCCTACACCACCGCGGCTTCCACGGTCGTCCCCAATGGTTTTCTCGCCTTTACCAGCGATCAAAGCTTCGTGGCGGGCGTCTTTCAAAGCACCTTCAACGGCCAGCCGCTCGGACCCGGCCAGCATGCCATTTTCCTCGAACGGGACCCCGATCTGGTTTCCGTGCGCCATCCCCTCGGCTCCACCACCAACCTGAGTGTCGACCTTCCTGCCAATTGGACCACCGGAGCGCCCCTTGCCACTTCTGCCGTTGACCGTGACCGGAATTTTATCGGCTACATCAACCGCACCATTGATGGCCGTAAAGTGACGCTTTCCACGGGTAATGTCAACGGCGTGCGCCCTTCGCGCTTATTGGTGCAGGGCTCCTCGGAAATGGCGGTCACCGATGGGGCATCCTTCCAGGTCGGCCCCATCGCGCCGGGCCAGATCGTCTCCCTGTTTGCCAATGGTATTGGGCCCGCACAAAGCAGCGGGGTGCGGCTGGTGAATGGCCGCATCGCCACAGAGGCCAACGGTCTGCGTGTTCTCTTCTCGGGTATTCCCGCCCCGCTTCTCTTTGTCAGCGCTAACCAGATTAATGCCGTCGTGCCTTTCGCCATTGCCTCCCAAGACGATGTCCGCATCGAGGTTGTGCGGAATGGCAACACGGTCCGCGCCTTGACGGCTCCCGTGGTGAACTCCATGCCCCGGATTTTCACCGCGGCCGGCACGGGCTCCGGCGCTGCATCCGCCTTGAACGCAGATGGCTCGCTCAACACTCGCGAAAACCCCGTCGCCCGCGGTTCGGTGGTGGTTTTGTACGCCACCGGCGGCGGCTTGGAGGCCGGCAACCCCGCCGATGCGGTTTTGGCCAGCGATGCCTCGCGCACTTTGTTGCTGCCCGTCACCGCCTCTGTAGACGGTCGCGCTGCCGAGGTTCTATTCGCCGGAGCCGCTCCGGGCTTTGCCGGATTAACGCAAATCAATGTGAGAATCCCTTCCCGCGCCACCCGCGGCGCCGCCGTGCCGATTCAAGTTCGCGTCGGCAATAGCCCAAGCCAATCCGGAGTCACAATCGCGATCGACTAACCAGACTTCTTCCCTTCCGCTGGCGTGCGCCTACTTTAGTACCTTCGTCCTAGGGCTGCTTCCGTTTGCCCAACTCATTGATTCTGCATATAATAGCGGGGGAGCACGCCGGTGCACACAGGGATAGTAGAGAGGGATACCCCAGCGGGTGCCATGAGGTTGATTTTCAGCATGCGGTCCAGAAAAAGGGCAACAGCGATACGGCTGCTGCTCATTTCTTTTCTTGCGCTGCTTCCCGCCGCACTTTCCGCGCAATCCACTCTGCGCCTGGAAAACGACATCCTCATCGCCCAGACCCCCTCGTTGGAAATGAAATTCCAACAGGGCATAATTACCTCGCTCTTCAACCGGCTAACCAAGGAAGAATATATTCTTCGGGCCGGCACGCGCCTTCTTGGCGTAACGGAAACCCAGCCCAATCCAAACCCTGTCAGCCCCGGCAATTGGACCCTCGAAAATGCTGGCACAGAGCAGGCACGGGCCACTTTAGAATTTTCCAGCACCACGGCCCGCTTCGTTTACACGGTTGCCTTGGGTAACGATGAAGAAATTGTGCTCCGCGTATTGGCACAATCCAACCAGCCGGGCTTGATCAGCGCCACTTGGGGCATTTCGGGTTTGGCCACCAGTCCCGGACGCCTGATTGTTCCGGGACAGACCGGCACCTTTTTCGATGAACGGAACGAGATTGGGCTGCTAAGCCTTGACTATCCGGTGCACTGGGAAAACCAGATGGTGGTTTATGAAAGCAAGGCCGGCAGTCTGCTGCTATACAGCGGCGATGCAAACCCGCGCTTCAAACGGCTGAATGCCACCACGCAAACCGGCGCGCTGGACGTGGCTATTGAAACCTTTTCCACCGGCCCTTACAGCACCGCCACCGAGTGCCCCCCCACAGAATGGCGATTCGCCGCCTTTGCCGGCAACTGGCGCCAACCCGCGGAACGCTACAAGGCTCGCATGGCCCAGACCCACCCCTTTGTTCCGGCGCTGGACAAAAAAGCGTGGATTAAGGAGATTCGCGCCGTTGCCCTTGTCTTCATTAACGACCTTGAAGCTCTCGACAAACTGGCCAAGGAACTCATCCCCTCCCAAACTCTGGTTTATTTTGTGGATTGGCGAGAGCAACCCTTCGACATCAATTACCCCGATTACACTCCCTCCTCCTCGGCCAAAAAATTTGTCGAGCGCGCCCGCGAATTGGGTTTCCGCGTCATGATCCACACCAACTTATTGGGCCTATCGGAAGTGCATCCGGAATACCCGGATTTCGCGCGCTTCCAGATGCGGCAAGCCAGCGACCAGCGCCCCATTGGCTGGCTTTGGGAGGAGTTCCCGGCCGGCCATCCTCGCCGGGTCGCCTACATCTCGCCAGCAAGCTCGGCCTATCGCAAGCTCTTTGTGGACAGTTTGCGCCCCGCCATTGAGGAACTCCAACCCGATGCCATTCACCTGGATGCAGGTGGCGCCATCATTAACGACGGCAGCGGCTTGGTGGAAGGCATGAATACCATGGAAGGCATTGTCCAGCTACACAAAGACCTGCTGGCGGCTTACCCGGACATTGTCTGGGGCGGCGAGAGTACGAATGAAGTGATCGGACCCTACAATTGGCTGGCGCAGCGCTGGGCCTCGGATTATCAACCCCACCCCCTGGGCAATTTCCTCATGGGCGACCAAGTGCTGTTCTATGGCTTTCTCGACCAGCCCCCCGCCGATGAACCGGACTTCGTAACCTATCTCCGCCGCTACGAGGCGCAAGGCGTCCTTCCCGGCATTATGGTGCTGGCCCCCGAAAGTCTCGGCCCCGACCGCACGCGGACCTTTGACCTGCTGCAGCAATTGCGCCGGTGGCAAGAAAAGCAATACCGTCCCGATTGGGATGCCGATTGGACCAACTCCCTGTTCCGCTATCGCAGCGCCGACGGCAACAGCACCGCCAGCGTCGAAACCGATGGCAAGCTGGTCCGGCTACTGGAGGACGGGCAAAAAACATACGAGCGTGTCCGCAACACCAACTCCCTCACGACCGATCAGTTCATTCCCGGCTGGCCCGCCTACAACGACACGCAACTGCTGGGCCTTGACCCATCCTATGAATACTGGCTTACTCCGGAGCCTTTCCGTCCGCAATCCCTGATTCATCTGGAGCAACTGCCGGAGAATTATCGCCTCGGCCTTGGTTCTTTCACCGATCGCCGCTATGGCTATTTTGAAGTGGACGCCGCGCCTCAGCGCTGGTTCGACTATGTCGCCGATTTGCCCAAGGCCCGCAAAGGCGTACTGTATTCGCGTGAGTATCCCCTGCTCAACGGCGCTGTCGTTTCCATTGGCCGCGCTTTTGTGGGCGGCGAATTGCGCAACAGCGCCATTCTTGCCGTCCCCCCCACCCGCAACAACTTGAACGGGGCCACGTTTGTCGAATACACCTTGACTGTTCCCAAACTTCCCAAAGTGGAATTGCAATTTGAAGCCGGCGTGGCCGACCTGTCCGGCCCCTCCGACGGCATGCTTTTTGGCGTGCAAATCAATGGCGCTACCCAATGGCGCCAAACGGTCTCTACGGGAAAATGGGAAGCCGCCACGCTGGACCTCACCGCCTACGCCGGCACCACCATCACCCTTCGCTTCCTGGCCCACCCGCGCGAGACACTCAACGTCCGCAACGACATCGGCTGTTGGGCCAATATCGCCCTCGTCACCAGCTTCGCTTTCTCCCAAGCTCCTATACGTCTGAATTCGCCCGCTGGCATTGCGCCCAAAGCCTATTCTCCCGAGATCACGGTGGACAGCGCGGACTCCCAGCGAGTGCAGGCCCATGTCGATCTGCCCGCCAAGTTTGTTGTCTTCAATGAGGAACCCGTGCAACCGGCCGTGGGCGAAAGCTTGCTCGATTTCCCGTACGAAGTGTGGCGCGCCTACTACGGTGGCCTGCCGGAAAAAGGGAGCGTAGAAGGCAGCGGCGCCCTGGAACAGGCTACCAGCCTCGGAGCCACCAAGCCGCTTACCCTGGTCGCCATCCCGCCCCGCAATGGCTACACCATCATCACCACCGCCATCCGCGTCCCAGAGGAGGCCACCGCCCTTGACGTCGAATATGGATTGACCGACCCGGAACTCAACTTCGGCGCGGCGCTCGATTACACTGGCCTGGAATTCTCGGTGCAGATCAACGGCGATGTCGTCTTCGCGGAGTCTGTAAAGACCGCTGGCTGGCGGGGCCGCCTGGTCGACTTAACTCCCTACCGGGGTAAGCCGATTCTTATTCAACTCAAGACGGATAGCGAAAAGCTCTCGCTCTTCGATTGGGCGCGTTGGGCCAACCTGACCATCCGCTAAGAAGTTGCCCGTGAATTTATCCCTCCTTTTCCTCGCTTCCCTGACCTTAGGCCCGCTCCTCGGCCAAGTGCAGAACTATCGCGTGGAAACGGTTATTGGCCGCGGCAACGACGTAGGCGACGGGCAACCCGCTCTCCAGGCGCGCCTCCGCACACCCAACAGCGTGGCTTTCGACCGGGACGGCCGCTTGCTGATTGCGGACCGCTTGCACCACCGCATTCGCCGTCTGGAAACCGACGGCACGCTGAGCACTATTGCGGGTACGGGCTTCCGCGGTGTACGCGGAGATGATGGTCTCGCGCGGGACGCGGAACTCTGGGAGCCCAACGCCATCGCTGTCAATCGCGAAGGTGTCATTCTGATTGCCGATGGCTCTTCGCGCATCCGCGCCATCACTCCCGATGGCCGCATCAACACCATCGCCGGCAATGGCCGCAACGGATTTTCGGGCGACGGCGGCCCCGCCCTCCAGGCCTCCATTGGCATTCCCGGCGGCATTGCCGTGGATGGGGCCGGCAACTTTTACTTCTCTGAAATCTTGCAGGCCCGTGTACGCCGCGTCAGCCCCGACGGCATCATCACTACAGTGGCTGGAAATGGTGAGGGAGGCTTCTCCGGCGATGGCGGCCCTGCCACTGCGGCCAGTCTCTTCGTTCCGCTCGGCCTAGCCATCAGCCCTGGCGGCACTCTATTAATTGCTGATTCCGGCAACCTGCGGGTACGCGAAGTGTTGGCCAACGGCACAATTCGCACCTTCGCCGGCGGAGGCCAGGGTGGCGATGGCGGCCCCGCCAACCAGGCCTTTCTTGGTAATCCCTGCGCGGTTGCCGCCGACCAGCAAGGTAACTTGTTTATTGGCGAGTTCGGCTCGCGCATCCGCTTGGTGAAGCCCGGCGGCTCCATCACCACGCTTGCCTCGGCGGAAGAGCCCCAAGGCGGCCAAGCCACACCAATTCCCTTTTCTCTCAACGCCAATCCTTGCGGCTTAACCGTCAATGCCGAAGGCGCTTTGCTCGTAGCCCGCGGCGGCGACGATGTGGTTTCGCAAATTGCCGTCAAGGCAGAACCCTGGCAGGAAACCCGCTTGGCCGGCGCCGGAGCCGAGGACATTACAACCCTTGCGCCGCGCGAGGCCACCTTATTTTCACCCCAAGGTCTCGCTTGGGATGGAGCCTCGCTCCTGTTCACCGATGCCGAAGCCCAAAGGGTTTATCGCTTTCAAGCGGACCGGCTCTCCGTCGTGGCCGGCAATGGCACCCCGGGCTTTTCCGGCGACAACGGACCCGCCAGCGCAGCCGCTTTAACCGCCCCCGCCGCGGTTGCCGTCGCTGCGGATGGCCGCGTTTGGGTGGCCGATAGCCTGAACCGCCGCATCCGCCTGGTAAGTCCGGACGGCACCATCACCACCCTCGCCTCGGCCGATGCTCCTCTGGCGGAAAATCGCATTGGCGTTCCGCTGGAAATTGTCGCGGACCCTGCCGGCAATCTCTACTTCACCGAAGTGGGCCGGCCCACCGTGAAGAAGCTCGACCCCGCAGGCAGAGTCACTGTCTTTGCCGGCTCAGACACTCCCGGCGCAGGCGGCGATGGCGGCCCCGCCACCCGTGCGCGCCTGAACAACCCCGTTGGCTTGGCCCTGGACGCCGAGGGCAATCTATACATCGCCGATTCCGGCAACCTTGCCCTGCGCCGCGTTTCCCCCGCCGGCATCATTTCTACCGTTGCACGCCAACTGCGCAACCCTACCCACCTTGCCCTCGATGGCGAAGGCCGCATTCTGCTGGCCGAGGTCGTCAACGAAAACCAAGCCGGCATTATCCGCCGCCTGGAGTCCAATGGCAGCCTAACTCTGCTGGCGGGTAACGAATTGGCCGATCCTTCCGGCGACGGCGGCTTGGCAACCCGTGCCGGCATTGGACTGATCGGTAGCCTGCGCGCCACTCCCGACGGGGCCATTTGGTTCACCGACTCAAGCAATCGCACCGTTCGCCGTCTGCTCCCGCTTTCTCCCTCCTCCTTGCAGATTGTAGGTGGCGACCAACAAACCAGCTTCGCCGGTGCCGCCTTTGCTCAGCCCTTGGCCGTAGCCGCCGTCTCCGCTTCGGGCCTTCCTTTGTCCGGTCTGCGCATTGCCTTCCGCCTAGCCAGCGGGAAGGCCGAACTGGGCGCGGAAACCGCCTTAACCGACGCGAATGGCATTGCCCTGCTTCCCTTGGTGGCCGGCAGCGAAGCTGGCACCGTCGAAGTGGACGCCACGCTCTTGAACAGCACCATCGGCACCGTGCGCTTCACTCTCCAAACCGTCGCCCCTCCCCCGGCGGCACCCCCTCTCGATCCTGCTTCGCTGCACATCAGCACCCTGGCCGGCAACGCTTCCGCCGCCAATGCCAACGCGCTTTTCCTCCTGGAGCCTGCCGGCTTCTCGCGCGATGGGGCGGGCAATTACTATCTCAGCGACGCGGGGTTAAACCGCATTTTGCGCATTGATGGCGACGGCAACTGTACCGTCGTACTCGGCCTGGCCGGGGGAGGCTTCTGCCCCCATGCGCGCGCCAACCCAGTGGCCATTCAAGCTCCCGCGGGCCTCTTGGTCACCTCCGCCGGCGATCTGCTTTTTGCGGAAACCACCGCGCACCGCGTCCGCAAATTGAGCCCCACCGGCGAGCTTTCCGTTTTTGCCGGCACGGGCCGGGCCGGCTTCACCGGCGACGAAGGCCCCGCCACGGCAGCTCGCTTGAATATGCCTACCCATCTGGCCGAGGGCACGGGCGGCGTTATTTTCATCAGCGATACTTCCAACCGTCGCGTTCGCAAAGTCAGCCCGGATGGCACCATTGATACTTTCGCGGGCTCGGGCATTCAGGGCGCCGGCGGCGACGGGGCACCCGCACGCGAAGCTCCGCTGGCTTCTCCGCAAGGTTTGGCTTATTCTTCCGAAGGCATCCTCTACATTGCCGACACAGCCGCCCACCAGGTTAAAGGCGTTTCCGCTGAGGGCGTTCTCTTCATTGCCGCCGGCACCGGCGAGCCCCCTTCCGCCGCAAGCGGCGATGCGGAGGAAGCTGCAGACGAGGACGCCGCTTTGCCCGCCGAACTCGACACCCCCGTCTCCGTGGCCCTCGGCCAGGACGGCACTCTCTATATTGCAGAAACCGGCCGCATTCGTATCCTCGCCCCCAAGGCGGCGCCAAGTGCGCTGCCAGAACGAGGCTTGGGCTCGCACCTTCTTCTTGCTTCTTTCGCCAGCCGTCTCTTCGTCCTCGACGCCGACCGCGCCGAGCTTCGCCGCCTGGAGCCCTCCGGTATTCTAAGCACCCTGCTTGGCGGCCGTTTTTCCGGCGATGGCGGCCCGGCCCTTGCCGCCTCTCTAGGTTCTCCCGACGGCCTTGTTTATGACGCCCAAGGCAATCTCTACGTCGCCGATACCCAGAACAACCGCATTCGCCGCATTCTTTCCGATGGAACCATCGAGACTTACGCTGGCAATGGCAATCCCCAGTCCAATGGCGATGGCGGCCCCGCCCTCAGTGCGGGCCTCGATGGTCCGGCCGGTCTGGCCCTTGCTCCGGATGGCACGCTTTTCGTCGCCGAGTCGCGCGGCGCCCGCGTCCGCCGTATTAGTCCGGACGGCATCATCACCACTTACGCCGGCTCCGGCCGCTTGGGCACCCGGGGCGATGAAGGCCCCGCACGCAATGCCGCTTTCCTCGTCCCCTACGGATTGGCCTTGGACAAACAAGGGAACTTGTTTGTCTCGGATTTCTTGGCCAACACCATTCGCGTTATTTCCCCCACGGGCATCATCCGCCGCTACGCCGGCACCGGCCGTCTGAATCGCTTAGCCCTCAATCCCCGCGTCAGTCTGCGCGCCCTCGAAACCGATCTCCAAGGCCCCTCGGGGCTGGCCCTCGATGCGCAGGGCAACCTACTGGTCGCCGACAAATTGAACCACCGCGTCTGGAGCGTCCTCCCCTCCGGCGCCATTCTGCCCGTCGCTGGTACTGGCCGGCGTCGCGCAGGCCCCGATGGAGTACCAGCCACCGAGTCCGATTTGAACCGCCCCAGCGCCGTCGCCGTAGACTCTGCTGGCGCCATTTACATCTCCGAGGAGGGCAACCGCATTCGTTTGGTTCAGCCCTCCGGCACCGCCTATACAGGTTTGGTCTTTACCCTCGCCGGCCGCGGTCCCGCTGGTTTTGGCGGCGATGACGGACCCGCCGCTCGCGCCAATCTGAACAACCCCGGCCCCCTCACCTTTTCCCCCACCGGCGACTTGGTCTTCTCCGACCGTGGCAACCGCCGCATCCGCCGCCTGTTTATCCCCTAGCGCTTGTCCTTTACCGCCAACCGCTGCTTAGTTGGCCCGGCGCCGCCGCTGCCACCACAGCACGCTCACCAGGGCAAAGCCGACCAAACCCAAGGTGCCCGGTTCCGGATTGTGCACTTCCTGGTCTACGGCCTGCGCCAAATAGAGATGCGTAATCGCCGTGGGGTGCAGATCGTCAGCAAACAAGGAAGTTGCGCAATCTGCGCCGGCCGAGCCCGCAAAGCCAGGGAAGCACGGCGTCGTGGCGTTTGTAATCCCATAAACCGAACCGCCATTGATGGCGTCGTAGTAAAGGTTGTTGAAGGCGGAATAGGTATCGAAGCGGAACAATTGCTGGTTCGGAAAGGCCAGAAAATTCAGCATGTAGTCCAACGCGAAATTGTATTGCAGGGTCGCCGCAGACGCCGCTTCGGCGTTGTTGCGGACAATCCTTGCTTCCGGGGTTAACCCAATATCCGGTGCATTCAAGATGGCAAAGCGCCGGGCCCCGTATTGGCCCAACACAAAGGCATTAAAGAATAGGTTCACGGCCGCCTGTCGCGCGGCGGCATCCCGCAATTCCGGGCTCAACTGCGCCGCATCCCGCAAATCGTTCGAGCCGCCAAACAGAACGTACAGCGCGTTGGGGTCCGCTTGGAAATTGGATTGAGAAAGATAAAAGACTACCTGCGTGAAGAGCCCGGTTGGGATGCCAACACTATCTGCCGACCCGGTCGTGTCGGTTCGCGCCCCGCCGATGGCGTAGTTGTTCCCCGCGCCTTCCACTTTCAAGTTTAGGAAGTTGGGCCCCAGGGTCATACCCGCCTGCTGCCCGGCCAGGGGAAAACCCTTCAGCAGCGCAAATTGTTCGCTCCACACCGGGCCGTCGCTAAACCGCCCGCTGAAGTAAGGCGAGGGCGGGTAAGCGCCTGCCGTCAACCGGCCGATGTTCCCTGCGTCACTCAAGCTGTCGCCGAAGAAGTACAGGTCCGAGAAAGGCGCCGCCTTCAAACTTCCGCCCGCCGCCAGGCAAACCAGGAGCAATAGGAAAATTCGCATTCCTACAGTGTGCCCCGAATGGCGAACCGGAGCAAGCTAGGCTTTCCGGAGTATGCTGTTCCACCTTGGCCGCTAGTTTGCCGTACAGTTCGTACCGGCCGCGTTAAAGCCCGGGCTTTCCGCCTGCACGGTCAAAAACGCAATTTTGCTTACGTTGTTGGCGTCGACAATTCCGGTGCTCAACATGAAGTTGTTGAAGTTCGCCGACGTAGAACCAAAGATCATTTGCACCAGTGCGAGTTTCGAGGCAGGCAGGTCCCGGTAAGACCAAACCGCGAACAGTGGAATCGACCCGCCAGCTTTGCGCAGAGCGCTGTAAGCGTTGGCCAGGAATTGCGCTTGCGCCGGCTGGCCAGCCCACGCGCTGGAATAGCCCATTTCCAATAGCAGCAAGGGTTTTCCGCCCGCATAAGAAACCATCAGCGGAATGTCAAACAAAGGCGAGGCCGCATCCCGCTGCACAAAGTCCCCCATAATCGCGTAGTAGGTAAATGACACATGGTCCGCCAGGGGCGCCAGCGCACGGTAGTACAGATCCTTCGAGCGCGTGCCATCAAAATTGAATACGATCCCGACTGAAGTTCCCGGGCGCAATGCCTTTATCTTTGCTCTCGCCGCCTGGAAGAATGTCTGGAAAGCCGGCGCCGCATTCGGATTCAAATTGAAGTACGTGTCCACCTCGTAGCCAATGTTCACCCACTTCACCGAAGAGTTCAGCAGTGGCACCACCCGCGTCAGCAATGCATCCAATCGCCCCAATACCTGCGAGCTATTCAAAGGCGCGCCACTCAGATAGTTCGGCAAGGCCGGCGCCACCGATTGTGGCACCCGCAACGTAAATACGGCCTCCAGATTGTGCTTCGCCGCCAATTTCAATTCCTTGTCAATGCGCGTCAGGTTGTAGGTGCCCCCTTGCGGCTCCAACTCGTACCAAGGCGCGGCCACCACCAGATTGCGCGAACCAATGCTCATGCCCAACTGCAAAGCGCCCTCGCGTTGCGCATCCGATAGCGATGCGTCCTCCGGCACCGAAGCCACCCCCGCCACCGGACACACCCGCGGCGAACGGTCCAACGTTGGCGTCACCGATGCGTTCGCCACACCCCCGGTCCAAGTGAATTTCAATCCCACCACGTCGAAATAAACCAGCCCAAAGTTCGGCGCAAAGCCCCAGGTCTGCGCCGGCGAGCCCACGTCATACAAGTGAACTCCGGTGAACGTCCGGCCCTGCCCCGTAATGGTTGCGCTCTTGCTCCGCAAGGTAATGGGCCCCAGCGGCGTCGACCAACTCTGCCCTACACTCACATCCGTCCGGAACAGCGGCGCCGGTTCGGCATTCCACATCGTCACCCCGTTGTACTGGTATCCCTCAAACGCCAATCCTTTATTGCTCTGGCTCAGCAGGAGCGTATAGTCCGCCCACGGATAACGCTGGCGCAACTCCATCACCGTCCTTACTCCATACGTCTTCACCGCCGTAATGCTGTATGTGATGGGCTGCGGAGTGAAGGTGGAATTCAAGGTCCATTGGTTTCCGGGCGCGCTCGGAATCAGCGTCTGTCCGCTCAATAGACACACTGAGCCTAATGCTCCCAGGAGCATCCACCGATAATTTTGCATGCTGGGCATATCGGCCCCTCATGCGCGAGTCTTGAATGGAAATTTTTCTTTGCTTAGATTTACGCTTCCGGTCGGCCTTGCAACTTTAGGAGGATCCCTCATTGCGCCGCCTCAGTTCTTTTGCTGAGCCCCTGGATTTTCCTCCTCCCGCCTTCCGCTTCTCCACCTTGCGCCGCTCCGTGGCTTTTCCAGCTAGGCAATTCGCCTGTTTTCAGGAAAAATTCGTGCTTAGCCGCGCTCGCACCCTCCCTTAGCCACCCCCGGTTGAAACGAACCAAAGTGCTATGCTGTCCAAGTAATTATGAAAGCCACTTCAAACTTCACCCCTCGCGCATTGGCGATTCTCGGCTCGTTGTTTTGCCTGGCCTCATTCCCGCTGGCCGCTCAGGACAGCTACCTGCCCCTTGCCGAAGGCAACCGCTGGGTGCTGCGGAGCCCCGCCACGCCCCAACCCATCACGCTTGAAGTACTTTCCCCGGACGACGATGGATTTCGCATCCGCTTCGCCAGCCCCTTCGGCGAAAGCGATTGGACCCTGGTTCCCCGTGGCCAGCAATTCCTGATGACCAAATACGGCAAAGGCGGCCAGATGATGGACCTCCCCGCCAATCAGGTCTATTTCGACTTTGCCGCCCCCAAAGGCCGCTCCTGGAACATGAAGGCCGGCCGCATGACCGTCTCCCAGCGCGACCTTCGTGTCCAAACCAAATCGAAAACTTACGACAACGCCATCCAAATCCGCCAGGGCAAAGACTTGATTTTCTCCTTTGCCGAAGGTGTCGGTTTTGTCCAGGTCGGTGAGGGCCGCAATGCTTTTGTGCTCGACGAAGACGCTTCGTCAATTTCTTCCGGCTCGGCAGGCCGCGGTTCCTCCAACCAGGAAAACGCGAGAAACGACAATGCTCCTCCCCCCAGCGCCTCTATCGAGGACGATACGCGCCCTGTCTCCCACGTCCCCACGGCTCTTCCCCCCCGCTCCGGCGCCCGTGGCGAAGCTACCCGCCCCACCGCCACCCGCTACACCCCCGCCGGTCCGGCTCTTTTTGGCATCACCATCAATACCTTCGCCAGCGAACCGCAAGTGCCGGAAAATATTTTGAAACGCTGGAATCAATCGCTTGCCACCGGCGTCAACTTCGTCGTCAGCAATGGCAAGTGGAACGAACTCGAGCCCTCCCGCGGTCAGTACAAATTGGACCCCATCCGCTTCCAGGTCTACGAAGCCCAAAAGCACAACCTCCAGGTTGCCTACACGCTTCGCCTCATCGACACCGTCGCCCGCACCATGCCCAAAGACCTGGAACGCCGCCGCTGGTCCGACCCCGAAATTGAACGCCGCCTGATGAGCTTGCTCGAAGCCATTGCCCCCGAATTTAAGGACCGCGTTAAGTGGTTCATGTTCGGCAACGAAATCGACGGCTACTTCGGCCGCAATCCAAAGGAACTTGAAGAATTCACGGCCCTTTATGACAAAGTCGCCCGCAAGATCAAGCAACTGGTTCCGGGCATCCAGGTCAGCAGCACCATCATGTTTGGCGGCATTGAATCCTTGAACACCTCCATGGCTCCCCTCAACGACCGCTTCGACTTCCTGGCCATTACCTACTACCCCATCCGCGGGGACTTCACCATGAAAGACCCCAGCATTGTGAAGAACGACTTCGGCTTAATGCGCAAGGCGGCGGCGGGCCGCTCGGTTGTCCTCCAGGAAATCGGTTACGCCAGCGACGCTCTCAATGGCAGTAGCCCGGAAAAACAGGCGGCCTTCCTGCGCAATGTCTTCGCCGAGGTCCGCGCCAACCGCGATCTCATCGCCGCCGGTTCCTATTTCATGCTGGCGGATTTCTCTGATCAGTTCACCCGCGATCTCGCTAATTTCTATGGCATCAAGGGCTACAAGATCTTCGACAGCTTCCTGCAAACCAATGGTTTATTCGATAAGCAGGGCCGCGCCAAACCCGCGTGGCGCGTCTTCGAAACCGAGATGAAAAAACTCAGCCAGCAATAGCGCCAACGGGAGGGGGACCGGCCGTCTCCCTCTCGTTGCCCTTAAACTAGCCAGATGCGCCTTCTTTCGGGCATCCCCTACCCCTGGCTCATCGTTGCCCTCCTCGCCCCCGTCGCCCTGCTGAACTACCTGGACCGCCAGATGCTCGCCGCCATGAAGTTCTCCCTCATGACGGACCTTCCCGACATTGCCAACGAAGCCAATTGGGGCAAAATCCTCGCCACCTTCAAATGGACCTACGCCTTCCTTAGCACCCTCGGCGGCTACCTCGCCGACCGCTTCAGCCGCCGCCATGTCATCGCCGCCAGCCTCTTCGCCTGGTCCGCCGTCACCTGGGCCACCGGCCAAGCCACCACCTACGACCAACTCCTGCTCACCCGCGCCATCATGGGCATTAGCGAAGCCTTCTACATCCCCGCCGCCCTCGCCCTCATCACGGATTACCACCCCGGCTCCACGCGGTCCCGCGCCGTGGGTGTGCACCAAATGGGCATCTACGCCGGTGTGATCCTCGGCGGCTTCAGCGGCTATGTTGCTGATCACCCCGCCTACGGCTGGCGCTTCCTGTTCAGCCTTTGCGGCCTGCTCGGCATCGTCTATGCCCTGCCCTTGTTCCTGGCGCTGAAAAACGCCCCCCGCCCAGCGACTTCCCAAGACAACAACCCAGACAAGAGCTTCCAACTCGCTCCCCTACTCGCCAACCCTTCCTTCCTCCTGCTGGCCGCTTATTTCACCCTCCCCGCCATGGCCGGCTGGATTGTGCGGGATTGGATGCCCGCCATCCTCAAAGCCGAGTTCGGCATTGGCCAAGGCAAAGCCGGCGTCTCCGCCACCCTTTATTGGATGCTTGCCGCCATTGCCGCCGCGGCCTTTGGCGGTTGGCTCGCCGACCGTTGGATGCAGAAAACGCCCCGCGGCCGCATCTACACCTCCGCCCTCGGCGTCGCCTTCATGGCCATTGCGATGATGGGCGTGGGCTACTCGCCGCAAACAGGCCTGCTGCCCTTCGCCATTGCCTTCCTCATTCTCTTCGGCGCCGGCTGGGGCTTCTTCGACGCCAACAACATGCCCATCCTCTGCCAAATCACCACCCCCCAACAGCGCGCCACCGGCTACGGACTCATGAACCTCGTCAGCATCAGTTGCGGCGGCCTTGCCGATTGGGGCTTTGGCCTCCTGCGCGACGCCCAAACTCCCTTGCTCACCATCTTCGCCCTCTTCGCCACCGTCACCCTGCTCTCCGTCGCTTTGGTACTCGCCATCAAACCAGCCGAGCCTACGGCCGCCCCCAACTCGCCCAAAAGTCATCCCGCATCTTAGCCGCCTCTATCCCTGTCGCCACGCGCACCTTCCGCGCCCGGTTCTCTGGCGGCGTGCTTTGCTCTTCGCTCTTCACCCACTCCGGATGCAATAGCCAATCCACCGCCGCCAAGTCCCACATCACCCATCGCCCCGCCCCCGGCGCATGCTGCTTCCAGCGCGCGGCCAATAGCTCGCCCCATCGCCCCTGCCGCCCCAGTTCGCGCATCGTCCGCTCATAATCAAACGTCAACGCCTCCGCCACATTCGCCGGCATCACCAGCAACTCCAATGGCTCTGCATCGAGCACGATATTCAACGCCGCAATATCGTTCAACGCATTGAACTCGCTTTTGTCCCACACCCCCTGCTTCACCCGCGCCCCCAACCAATACAGCCGCATCCGCGGCGCAATCGCGGGGTCCATCAACAGCGCCGTCGCCACATTCGTCAAGGCCCCCAAGGCCACCACTGTCAACTTCTTCTCCGGGCTCGCCTTCCGCGCCTCCAACATCAAGTGGTAAGCCGCCCCCGAATACGCCGCCCGGTCCTGCCCCCACCAATACAACGGTACCATCGATCCCCGCGGATGCGGCAACTCGCCTCGCCCCGCCACGCCCAACAGCGCCTCGTTCAACGCCTGGCTTTGCTCCAGCGTATTCCCCTCCGCCGCCGGCGAACTCTTCCACTGGGCCGAACTCAGCGCCACCAGCTCCACCTCCTTAGCCTGCAGCACCCGCGTTATGGCATAGAGGTCGTCAATCTCGTTCGCCGTATCCGCATCCAACCACACGCGCGTCTGCGCCAACACCGGCAGGGACAGCAAGAGCATG
>JANRIK010000018.1:0-44061 GCA_033765085.1 Bryobacter sp.
TGGCGGAAGCCAGTGGGAGTCGAACCCACCAGAGACGAGTAAACGCCTCTCACTGGTTTTGAAGACCAGGCCCCACACCGGCGAGATGTGGCTTCCAAATGCGGAATGGCTCTCCGGCAGCTACTCCGGCAGTTCCATGTATGGCATTAAGGGCTTCAAGCCCAAAAGCCGCGCGTAGACGCTCAAAGCACCCCGGTGATGGGCGGAGTGTTCCACAATGCCGTAAATGATGCCCACCTTGGGGCCCGACAGCAGGCTTCCTTCGGGGAACATCTCGTTCCACTCTTCATCGCTGCGTTGCACCGTTGCCGCGATGGCCTTTGCGTAGGCGCTGGCCAGCATGTTGCGCGCCACGGTCAAGCTGCTGACGCCGCGCGCCATGGCATCGTGCTCTTCAAAATTCATGTCAAAACCCTGGCCAAAGGCCCCGGCCAGAAACCAGTCGATGGTGATGGCGGCGTGCGCAACTTGCGAGGCCACGGTGAATTGATCGGGAGTCGGCGCGTAGCCGGAATGCTCCTCCTTCAACACGCGCGTCGAGCGCTCAAAGTATTCCCGGCTGGCTTCCAACTCGTAGCGCAGTAGTTCCTTTATGGTCATCCGCTATAGTCTCCTTTCACACCCAGTTCCTCTGCCTTCGCCTTCATCGCTTCAATGCAAAACGCGATGTGCGCCTCCAGATCCACACCAAGCTCCGCGGCACCTTTGGTGATGTCGTCCCGGTTCACGGCGCGCGCAAAGCCCTTGTCCTTCATTTTCTTTAGGACACTCTTCGGCTCCACTTCAAAGATACTGCGGGAGGGCTTCACATAGGCAACAGCCGTCAGAAATCCGGCTAATTCATCACAGGCGAACAGCGCTTTTTCGAGCGGCGAGACTCTCGGAACCCCCGTAAAATCGGCATGCGAAAGAATGGCCCGCCGCAGCTCTTCGTCCACTCCCCGCGCGGCCAGAATCGCTTCGCCCTTCACCGGGTGGTCGGGCAACTGCGGGTGAATTTCCCAATCGAAATCATGCAACACGCCGGCCATCCACCAGCGGTCCGGGTCGCCATTGTACTTAGGCGCATACGCCTCCATGCAGATGCCCACAGCCAGCATGTGGCGGCGCAATCCATCGTTTTGCACAAACTCGCAAACCGTCTCCCAAGCCTTAGCGCGATCCATTTCTTGCCCCCAACTGCTTCAATTTTTCAAACCACTCGCGTGGCACTGCCACATTGCCCTCCACGCCGCTGCCCAGGGCCACGCGCGGCTTCACTAGGCCATGATAATCGCTGCCGCCTGTGGTAATTAGCGAATACTTCGCGGCCAAGGCGGCGTAGCGGGCCCGCGCCGCCGCGTCGTGGTCGGAGTGGATTACTTCCAAGCCCAGCAGACCAGCCTCCACCTGTTCGCGGATAAAAGCCTCTTCCTTTTCCGCGTCCCGCATTCCCAAACGAATGGGGTGTGCCAGAACCGGCACGCCGCCGTGTTCACGCACCACGCGAACGGCCGCGCTAGTGGTGGGGTCTTCCATTTCGACATAGCCCGGCGCGTTCTCCCCAATAAAGCGGTCGAACGCTTCGGGAATCGTCGCCACAATGCCCTTTTGCTGCAGCAACTGCGCGAAGTGTACGCGTCCCGTGACGGTGCGGCCCAAAGCCTCCGCTTCTTCCAGCGTGACGGGCAAGCCTAGGCTACGCAACCGCTCGGCCAAACGCCGGTTGCGCTCGCGCCGAATCTCCTGCATGTCCCGCAACCAAAGCAGAAAAGGCGGTGGAGCTTCCGCGCCCGGCCAGTAGGCCAAAAGGTGGATGCTCTTGCCCTTGGCGCGCGTGCTGATCTCGACGCCTTGGATCAATTCCAGCGGCAGTTCGCATCCCTCAAGCGCCTCGTAGGCGGCAAAGGTATCGTGGTCGGTGATCGACAGCACGGTGACGCCTTCCGCAATCGCCTTTACAATCAGTTCCGCCGGACTATCCGTTCCGTCGCTTTCGTTTGTGTGGCAGTGTAAATCGACCAATTCTTAGCTTAGCGAGGTTGCCGCTTACGGGCGGCGCAGGATTACGGGCGGCGCAGGGTCATCGGTTCAAACTCAAAATACAAATCGCCCGTACGAACCGTCATCTTCCCGCGCGTTAATTCGCGCCCTTCGGGAAAGAAAAAAATCGCGCCATCGGTCGAATCGCCCGGATTCAACTTCGTGCGCACAAAGGCAATGGCACTAGCCGCCGCCGCCGCCTTCAACTTGCCGCCCCCGAACTCGGCAATTGCGGATTGCCGTCTCTGTTCATAACCATTCGTCGATTGAATCCGGCTAAGCCCGTACAGGCCAATTTCGTACGCCCCCACCAGCTTGATCACGTCGTCTCGGTTGCCCCGGTCTAACATTCGACGCACTACTTGCCGCGCCGGAAGAGCCGTTGCGGAAAGCTCGTCGCTGGAGAATACAAACTGTTCCGGGTCCAAAGTATGAACGTTCGGTGAACCGTTCTGCACCGCTACTTGAAAAACCGTGTACCCCTTCAAATTGCTGGGAATGGGCGCGAACATCACCGTTAAACCGCCCTTGGTCAGGGTTTGGTATTTCAAACCATTCGATTCAAACTCGATAATCTGCGTGCGCGCCCCCACGGTTCCCAGGGCCCAAAGCAACGCGAATTGGAGCAAGCGGCTCACAACACCATCATATGATTGGCTAAAAATCGGCAGTCGCCAAACTCTACTGCCAGTCCAGCCTACCTTCGATCCAGCTTCGCCAACTCCCGCTTCACCGTGGTGTTCTCCGGATGGTCTGCGGCGAAGGCCTCCAGCATGGCCCGCTGTTCCTTCCAGCGCTTCTCTTTCTGGTAAATGGTGGCGAGCATCATCTGGGCAAAAGGCTTCAAGTACTTACCTTTGTTCGCGCAGATTTCCATAAAAGCAACGCCCTTGTCCTTGTCGCCCTTCACCTGCTCAATCTTCATCAGCCAGCGCAGCACAAACGGCACGCTCCCCACCAAATATTCGCTAAAGCCGCGCGTAAACCACGCATCGCTATCTTCGGGGTCCACCGCCTGCAAGCGGAGGGCGTATTCTTGGCTCGCTTTCGCGGCATAGTAGCTGTCCTTCAAGCGCTTTTCCACCAGCGCCGCAAAGTCTCTTTCGGCCCCCGTGGCAATCACCAGCGCACGCAGAGCGTTCGCATCCTTGGAGTTCTTCGCCAGCGCCGCCTCCGCCGTCTGCTTGGTGCGGGCAACCGCCTCCAAAAATTCCCGCCGCGCCTCTTCGCCAATCTTTTTGGCCTGCTCCCCCGACACCTTTTCTTCCCGCAGCATGTCCTTGTTGAACACTTCCAAGCGGTTCATCTCACTAAACAGGTAGGCCGCAGCGAGCGACGCGTAGCCCATGGGGTCTTCCCCCTTCGTCCGCACATAGGATTGCGCCGTTTCCCGGCTGGCCACGAAATCGAAGTTGTACAACTGGCGAAAGGCTCGATCGACGCTCGCTTCCCGGCTTAGTTCGGTGGTGTTGGCGGCTGGATCGGCAGCCAAGCCCAACTGGAGCGCAAAACACACCAACAGCGTCCTGTTCAGTTCTATTCTCACGGTTTCTCTATCGGTCCTTTTTGGCAATTCGGCTAGGAAAACAGCCGGTCAAATGTTTCTCTCGTGCGGGCTTGCACCACACGCAACGCTTCGCGTAGCGGCTGCTGGGAATACGCCTCGGGGGTCCAGCGCACCACCATCTCCGAGATCGCCTCGAAGGAGGGTCCTGGTTCGGGTAAGGTGTCGGAGGGTTGGCCGCTAAACAAACGAATCCCGTGGTCCACTGCCCGGAAAATTGTTGCCGCTTCTCGCAAAAACTCCGCGTCGTCCCGTTCCAAATGACCAATCTGTTCGATGACGTCAATCCGCTCCGGGGTGTTCAACACCTTGAAAAAAATCCCCGCGCTCTTCAAGCGTAAATACATCAGCAGGAAATCGATGTCGTAATACCCGCCAAAGCCCGCCTTCAGAGCATGACTTTTTCCTTGCTCTCTTTCTAGACGCGTGCGCATGTCGCGAAGTTGCTGCCTTGAACGATGGCTTTGCCCGTAGCGCCGCCAATCTACCTTTTGCAGATCGTTCAAAAACTTTGTTGCCCGCTCGGTATCTCCCGCCACGGCGCGCGCTTTCATGTAGGCAATGCCTTCCCAGGTCTGCGCTCTTTGGGAGAAATATTCCAGGTAACTGCGTTCGCTCTGCACCAGTTCGCCTTCGCGTCCGAAGGGCCGCAGTCGCGTGTCCACCCGGAACAAACTGCCGTCACCTGTGTGGGCGCTCAGCATTTCGATCAAGCGCTCGGCTACACGCTTCCAAAACTCCAGGTCGCCGGCGTCTTCATCAGGCAGGATAAAAACCAAATCCGCATCGCTGGCCACGTCAAACTCGCCAGAACCCAAGCGGCCCAGCGCCACCACCATCATCCTCGGCGTATCGGGCGCACCGGTTCGGGCCACATCCGCCAAGGCAACACGATAGGCCGCGGCCAGCGCCAAATCGGCCAATTGGCTCATGCGCGACATCGTGCCAAACACCGGTGCACCCAGGCACAAGCTCTCACAACCCAGCAGGAAAAGTTCCTTGCGGTACAAGCGACGCAGCGCGGCCATGCTCGGCACCACCGAGAATTGCTCCGCCCAAGCGCGGCTTGCCGTGGGCCGCTGGCGCAATTCGCCCAACTCCTCCAGCCGTTCCGGCTCCCGCAAGATTTCTTCCGCCAACCAAGGGCTGTGGGAAACAATATCGAGCACGTAATTGGTCAATACTTCATCCCGCTCCAGCCCGGCCAAGCGATCGCCCGCCGTCTCGATCCAGCGCTCCAGCAAATCCATGTGCCGCCGCAAAGCGCCCTGTTGCAACTGCGCCAGCAAGCGCGGCGCTAGTGGTTGCAGCTTCCGTTCCAAGCGCAAGGGCACCGACTCACTGGCCGGCATGGGCTCAACCTTTTCCGCCGCCAAGGCCGGAGCTGCTTGGGCCACGGGCGGAGCCGCCAAGCGCCGCTGGTGAACTATCTTGTCGTAGATGGCGCTGACGGCCTCAAAGTGCCGCTTCACCGCCGCCAGCAGCGCGTCCGTGTGGTTGGCCCGCGGCGGATCCAACAATGGCATACGCGCGGCCAAGCTTTCCAGTTCCGCTCCCGCTTGGGGAAGCGTGTGCGTTTGCCGGTCGTCGCGGATCTGCAAACGGTGCTCCAAGTGCCGCAGGAATTCGTAAGCCTCAATCAATTGGAAGTAATCGCTCGGAGCAATCAGCCCCTTGTCGTGCAGCCTCCCCAAGCTCAGCAGCGTGCCGCCGTGCCGCAACCATTGTTCCCGGCCGCCGTGCAATCGTTGCAGGCACTGCACGAGAAACTCGATGTCCCGTATGCCGCCCCGCGCCAGCTTAATGTCCACCACGCCTGGCCTTAAGCGCCGCGCCGCCAGTTTTTCGTTCAAGCGCAAGCGGGTTTCGCTTACGGCTTCAATCGCTGAAAAATCGGTGCTGGTCTGATAAGTCAGCGGCTCCACAAAGTCAATCAACCGCTGCCCCGGAGCGCTCTCGCCCGCCGCCACGCGCGCCTTAATCATCATTTGCAGTTCCCAGTCCCGCGCCCGCCGCTGGTAATAGTCGCGCATGGCTTCCAGGGAATGCGTCAGTTCGCCGCCGCCCCCGTCCGGCCGCAAACGAAGGTCCACGCGGTAACAAATGCCCGCCGCCGTGTAGGTTGCCAAAAACTGGCTCAGCTCCTGCGCCACGGCCCCGAAAAATTCTTTGTGGGTAACGCTGCGCCCGCCGCGCGTCTCCCCGGGCGAACCATAGACAAACACCAGATCGATGTCGGAAGAGTAGTTCAGCTCCTGTCCGCCCAGCTTCCCCAGGCTCACAATCGAAAAGGGGCACTTCTCGCCCGTTGGCTCCTCGGCTCGCCCCAAGCGGCCCTCCACGCGCTGCCGCACCCCCTCGTAAGTCCAATCCAGCAGGGCATCGGCCAGGTCGGAAATCTCGCGCGTCGCCTCGCTCAGCATGGAGAGGCCCAGCACGTCGCGCAGATAAATCCGCAGCAAACTCTTCCGGCGAAACTGTGCCGCCCGCTCCGGCAAAAAATCCTCGCTGGCTAACTCTCGGGTATAGTCAATGCGCGTCCGCGGGGCAGCCAAGGCCTCCGCGCTCGTCAAAGCTTCCAGCCAGTCGGGTTGGCTTTCCACGGCTTCAAAGAGAAAACGGCTGTGCTGCCGCAGCACCTGCCGCAAGGAAGCCAAAGAAAAATCACTTACCAAGGCGCTCACTCACCCTGATTGTGTCTCCGGGACGCACCACCCCTCCCATCAGCACCTGGGCGTACCAGCCCCCCCGGGCGTTCTTTTTGAGCAAGGGCTGAATCCGGCCCTGCTTCGCCCCGTTGTAAACATCCAAGGTCCGGCACGGCTCCCGCAGCTTCGTAAGGACAATCCGGCAGTTCTCGCCAATCTGCAATTCCGTACCGGCTTCCAGTAGCTCCCAATCAAGCCCCGAAATGGTTAGGTTTTCCCCCAAGTCCCCCGGGGCCAGCGAAAACCCCAACTGGCATAGCTCGTCCAAATGCTCCCGGGAAATCAGCAATAGCGCCTGCTTTGGGCCCCCGTGGTACTTCGGGTGCGCCCAATCGTCCCCGGCCAAACCGCGCTCGGACAATTCGCCCTCCCTGAGTGGAAGTTTGGGAATACCTCCCGGCGAAACGTTTACACTTTCCACACGTCCCACGGGGTTCATAGCAGCCATAAAAAATTTAGATACGCGAAACGGCAGAAAAATACGACTGTCACACCACAGTCCGTGACTATAATCTAGCATCGGACCCTGCGCCGGAACTCTTTATTGTTCCACCCGAAGCCCCGGCCCTGGTTCAATCCCAACACCTATCGAGGAGTTCGATGTCGAGCGAATTGCGTAATTTTTTGACGCTCTCCTATCCAGAGCTGGAAGAGCTGAATCTGGCGGCCAAGGAACAACGGAAAAATCGTGTCCCGGCCGGAACCATCCAAGAAGAGCGCCTGAAGTACCTCACGGACGAAAAGGGCATCAAGGCGGTCACGGTCCTGTTTAGCGACCTCGAAGGCCGTCTGCACATGCTCGATTACGACAAGAAGTTTCTCGTCAAGAGCTGGGACAACCTCACCTTCGACGGCTCGTCCATCCGCGGCTTTACCGCGCAACGCGAAAGCGACCTCCGCCTGGGTATGGATTGGGGTGCCTTTTACTGGGCTCCCGCCGATATCTTCGGTTCCGGCAAGGTCCTGGTCTTTGGCGAAGTCATTGATAAAGACGGCTCCCCCTACGCCGCCGACATCCGCGGCGTGCTGAAGCAATTCGCCAACCAACAATTCGATAAGAACGGCTACACCCTGAACGCCGCCAACGAAATCGAAGGCTTCCTCTTCGCCGGCACCGACGCCGAACGCCGCTTCCACGAAACCGGTAAATTCGATTACGTCAACACCGGCGGCTACTACCACTCCTTGCCCGGAGACCCCCTTCGCACCTTCATCGACACCACTGCCGAAGTACAACGCGCTATGGGCTTCCAAAACGAAAAGGACCACCCGGAAGTTGCCCCCTCGCAATTCGAAATCAACTACAGCTATGGCGACGTTGTCAGCGCCGCAGACCAGATCCAGATCTACAAGCTGATCTGCCGCCAGGTGGCCACGAAGATGGGCTACACTGCCAGCTTCCTGCCCAAGCCCGTTGTGGGCGTCAACGGCAACGGCATGCACACCAACGTTTCCGTTTCCAAGGGCAGCAAGAACCTGATGTGGGACCCCAAGGGCGAAGAGAACCTCTCGAAATTTGCCTGGCAATTCGTCGACCGCATTCTCAGCCACGGCAACGACATCTGCTTGATGCTCAACGCCAGCGTCAATGCTTACCGTCGCCTCGACCCCCACTTCGAAGCGCCGAACCAGATCAAAGCCTCCGCCGTGGACCGCGGCTCCATGGTCCGCATCCCCATCGGCAACGAAAAGAGCTCCCGCGTGGAAGTGCGCTCGGTCGGTCCGGACGCCAACCCCTACATGGTTCTCTACTCCGTGTTCAAGACCGGCCTCGACGGCGAAATCGCCAAGGTGAAGAACCTGCGCCAGGCCGAACGCTACCTGCCGGACAACATCTACGACGCGCTGCAAAATTTCCGCGCCGCCGAATGGACCTCCACCATTCTGGGCGCCGACGTGAAGGCCCGCTACGCCGAACTGAAGCAAGCCTCCGCTGACCGTTGCCCGCGCCTGCTCGGCACGGTTGTGAAGGCTCCGGAAGTTCAGTTCCACCACGAGGTCTACAACCAATACCTCTGGAACCAGTTCTAGTCCGCTTTACCACTCACGCCTAAATAAAAAAGCCCCGAGGAGCAATCCCCGGGGCTTTCTTTATGTTCTTCAGCCTAATTTGATTTGCGCGCGGAGTACTTATTCAGTACCCCCACCAGCTTCTTGGCCGCGGCCGGACCTGCCGGATTCGTCTCAATGATTTCTTTGTTGGTCAACGTCTTGCCGTAGAGCCGCCGGTTGGCGTCCAGGTCTTGCCGCACCGTGGAACCCTCCAGCGAAATACCGGCAAACACCCCCCGGCTGCGGGAATAGCTCAACATTTCCGCCGTCATATAGGCATCCGTACTGGCTGTGGAGGTGCGCCCCACTGGGCCCGCCGCTGCGCTGGCTTCGCCGCCCAGCTTGAATTGGTTGCTCAACAAGCGGTCCGCCCCTTTCTTGTTCATCACCAGCAGCACCACATCCATCTCACTGCCGCCAATTTGGAAACCAAAGCTGCCGCCCTCCATGCGGATGCTCGCTGGCGAACCCCAGCCTCCGCCAGCCTTCCGGCACACGAAATATCCGCGGCCAAACTTACCGCCAAATACAAAGGCCGCTTTCTTCAGCCCGGGCACCACAATCGCGCACTCGCTCTTGTCCAGCAACTCCTGGGGAATCGCCTTGTCGGAAACACCCATAATTTCCTGGAAAACATCCGCCGCCGCCTCCAAGCGCTCGCTTTCTTCCTTCTGTGCAAAAGCCAGGCTCCCTACCAAGGCCAACAACAATAGTCTTTTCATTTCTTGCCTCCTAAACATATTGGGATAAGACACCTTTATTCTTGCACCTTACGCCACCCTAGCTTCCCTCCGGTCCCTGCTTTCAGGGACAATAGGAGGTTATGACCCTCGACGATATCGAGCGGGAGTACACCGAGCTCCGCCAGCAAGCAGAATCTGTGCGGAGCTATCTTTGACGCTCCCCGCAAAAAAGCCGAACTTGCCAAACTGGAAGATCTCATCGCGGACCCCAACTTCTGGTCCGACCAGCAGAAGAGCCAGGAAGTCCTGCAAAAGCGCAAGCGCTTGGAAGAAGGCCTGGAAACCGACGCCAAACTCGCCGCCGCCGCTGCCGACATCTATGCCCTGATTGAACTTGGCCGTGAGGGCGAAGATGTCCTCGCCATGGTTACCCCGGAGATCAGCCGCTTCCGTGCCGAACTCGAGCGCCTGGAGGCCAGCATGCTCCTAACCGGCGAGCACGATCACCGCGGCGCCATTCTCAACATCCACCCCGGCGCCGGGGGTACCGAATCCCAGGATTGGGCCGAAATGCTGATGCGCATGTACTTGCGCTGGGCCGAACGCAATGGCTACCGCGCCACCGTCACCGATGACCAACCGGGCGACGGCGCGGGCATCAAAAGCGCAACAATCGAAATCGAAGGCGAAAATGCCTACGGCATGTTGAGCTCCGAAATAGGCGTCCATCGCCTGGTGCGCATTTCTCCCTTCGATGCCAACGCCCGCCGCCACACCAGCTTCGCCAGCGTTTTCGTTTACCCGATGATCGACGACGATATCGTCATCGACATCAAGCCGGAAGACATCAAAGTGGACGTGTTCCGCGCCTCTGGCGCCGGCGGCCAGCACGTGAACCGCACGGAATCCGCCGTCCGCATGACGCACCTGCCCACGGGCCTCATTGTGCAATGCCAGAACGAGCGCTCCCAACACAAAAACCGCGCCAGTGCCCTGAAGCAACTGCGGGCCAAGCTGTTTGAGCACGAAATGGAAAAGCGCCGCGTCGAAGAGAAAAAAACCGAAGACTCAAAAATGGATATCAACTTCGGCAGTCAGATCCGCAGCTACGTCCTGGCTCCGTACCGTATGGTGAAAGACCTCCGCAGCCGCCTCGCCATCGGCGACGTTGACCGCGTCCTTGATGGGGACTTGAACGACTTAATGCACAGCTATCTCGTCTTCCGCCGCACCGGTAAACTGGCTGGCGAAGCCACTGATGACGCCGCCGATTAGGCGTTATCAATGAAACGCCACCAATCCTTCGCATGATCCACCCCGCCAATCCGGAATCCATCGCGCGCGCAGCCGAACGGTTGCGGGGCGGGGAATTGGTGGCCTTTCCCACCGAAACGGTCTATGGCTTGGGCGCCCATGCTCTCGATGCCCGCGCGGTGGCCAAAATTTTCGCCGTGAAGGGCCGTCCTTATTCTTCGCCGCTTATTGTCCACGTCGCCTCCCTGGCCCAAGCAAAGTCGCTCGCGGCAAGCTGGCCGCCCGCCGCCGAAGCTCTGGCCCAACGCTTCTGGCCCGGGCCCCTTACCCTGGTCCTGCCCAAAAATCCCCAGGTTCCGGACCTTGTCACCGCCGGCACCCCCACCGTTGGTCTGCGTTGGCCCGCCCATCCCGTTGCCCAAGCTTTGCTTGAAGCCGCGCAAATCCCCTTGGCCGCCCCCAGCGCCAACCGCTTCACCCAACTTTCGCCCACCGCTGCCGAACACGTCCGCCGCAGCCTGGGCGAAGAGCTCTTCATCCTCGATGGCGGGCCTACCGACATAGGGCTCGAATCAACGGTAGTTTCCCTCACCGGAGCGCAGCCCCTCCTTCTCCGGCCGGGTATGGTCAGCCAGCCGGAACTCGAGGCCATCGTCGGCCCCCTTCTCTCCCGGGCGGAAGAAATGAGTGTTTCGGCCGCGCCTGGCCTCCACCCGCAGCACTATCAGCCGCGTACACCCCTCTATCTGGTCCCTTCTCTCTCCTTCGTTGCGGAAAAAAACGTGGCGTTTCTAGCACTTGCAGGGCAGAGCGCCCCCGAGTTTGCGCGAACTTTGTATGCCAAACTCCACGAATTGGACCAGCAGGGTTGGGATGCCATCGCGGTCGAGCAGCCTCCGCCCGGCCCGGAATGGGACGCCGTGCGCGATCGTCTATTCCGCGCTGCAAAAAAGGACTAAGATTCCTCCCGTCCGCGTCGATAAGCCATTCGATGCGTGAGATTCTCACTGCGCGCTTCGGCCAAGTCCGCTATGACGAGGCTGAGGTAATTCATTTTCCGGCTGGCCTGCCGGGCTTTGAAAGCGAAACCGCCTTTTTGCTGATTGACAGCGAAACCAGCCAGCCGCTCAGCTTTTTGCAGAGCGTCGCCAATGGCGAGCTTTGTTTTATTTGCGCTCCCACGGCCCTGGTGGACCCCGAATATGCCCCTTCGTTGAACCGCCAGGACCGGAAAACCCTTCAGTTGGCGCCGGAAGAGGGTTTAGAGTCGCTCCGTTGGTACGCGATTCTCTGCTTTGCCCAACCCGATGCGCCAACGGCGAACCTCCTGGGGCCGGTCGTGATACATCCCACGCGCCGCTTGGGGACGCAATCCATTCGGGACGATAATCGCTACTCGGCCCGCCAACCGCTCTTTCCGCCCAAAGAATCTTCCTCGCGGGAGGTGGACTAATGCTGGTCATCCGCCGCCGCCAAGGAGAAGCCTTCCTCATTGGGGATAGCGTCGAAATTGAAATTCTCGACATTGAAGGCAGCCAGGTGAAGATCGGCATTCGCGCGCCGCGCGAAGTGACGGTGCTGCGCAAAGAGATTGTCTCTACCCGCCAAGCTAATCTCGAGTCGGCCCAGGGTCCAGATGCGAGTCTCCCCGCCACCAGCCTCGAAGACACACTGCGCCGGTTGCGGGAGCGCAAGCCCTAATCTTGCTAAACCCTAGCCAGCTTTCCCTATTCCTCCGCCTTATTCCTCTACCCTGCACAAGCCTAGAGGCCCTACGGCTAGGTTAATTTTCCCGCTCAAGTCTCCCCCACTTGCCCCGATAAGCCCACTTGTAAGCAGTTCGGGTAACTCCGATTCGGCCTACCACCCGGAATGGATTTTCGGGTGCAAGAACAAAGGAGTGAAAAAGTGAGCTTTTCGATCAATACCAACGTTGCGTCCTTGCAGGCGCAAAGTTTTCTCAACTCAACCAGCGCTTTCCAGAACAAGACCATTAGCCGCGTAACCTCGGGTCTCCGCATTGTGAACTCGGGTGACGACGCTGCCGGCCTCGCTATCGCGAATGGCCTGCGCAGCGATCAGAGCGTGCTTACCCAAGGTATCCGCAACGCCAACGACGGTTTGAGCCAATTGCAAATCATCGACGGCGGCATCAACAACATTTCGCAGTTGCTCGACCGTGCTCGTACGCTGGCCACCCAATCGGCCTCCGGTACGTTCACCGGTTCGCGTACCGTGCTGAATGAAGAATTCACGAGCGTAATTGAAGAAATCGACCGCCAAGCCCAAGCCATCGGCTTGAACTCCGGCGGCGAATTCGCCAAGAGCCTCTCGGTCTTCATCGGCGGCGGCAAGACCTCCGGCGGCACCACGGCCATCAGCAACGGCTCCGTGGCGGTTGACCTTTCGCAGTCCACGGTCGATGCCAAGAGCCTGGGCTTGAAGGGCGTACAGGCCACCGGTATTTCGGGCACCGACATCGGCACGGGTTCCTCTACCTCGGTGGCGAACATTCTGGCCGACACCACCAACCAAGGCTCACAGGCACAGGCCGGCTTTACGGAATTCGTTTTCCGCGGCTCCGGCTTCTCTGATGACAACGCCGTTACGGTCAGCGTGAATCTTTCCGGCGTCACCGACTCGGCCACTTTGGCCACCGCGGTGAATGATGCGATTGAATCCGCGGGCAACGGCGCCAGCCAATTTGCCACGGCCTTCAAGAACGCCGGCGTCAGCGCCAGCGTTATCACCGACACCGATGGCAAGCAGCGCCTCGCCTTCACCTCCGCCAACTCGGCCTTCCAGGTCCAGGCAGGCGACCGTACGGCGAACGCCTTGCTCGGCAATTTCTCGGCCGGCACCACGGGTGTTGACCTGACGCAAACGGCCACGGCGGCAGCTGCCGCTTCCGGCGCAGTTTCCAACGCCAACGCCAGCGACATCATCGTCCGCATCAACGGCGGCGGTTTGGCCAGCCCCGTGGAATTGACGCTCGACATCACGGGCGGCACGACGGACTATACCGACGTCATCGCCAACCTCAGCAGCCAGATCGTCAACAACTCCACGCTGCAAGCTGCGGGCATCACCGTGTCCAGCAACTTCGCGGAAGGCCAGAACCTGAGCCTCGTGGGTTCGAACGGCGAAAAGATTTCCGTGGAAACCGTGGGCGATACGGAAAACGCCCTTGGCTTTGGCCGCTTCTATCGCGCCGCTGGTCAGACCACGGCCTACTCGAACGACATCACCGGCACGGGCCTCGACATCTCCACGGGCGGCAACGAAACTCTACGCTTCGCGCTGGCCGACGGCACCACCTTCGACATCACCGCTGCCACTGGCACCGCAATTGGCACTGCCGTAACCAACTTCAACGCAGCATTCGCCGCCAACGCCAACGCGGCGGCCATTGGTCTCTACGCGACGGACAACGGCGGCCAGTTGCAACTCCGTACGCAAACGGGAACGGAATTCCGGGTTTACGAGGCCTTCACGACCGATGCCAGCCTGGGCTTCAACGGCGGCAACGCGGCTACCGGCGGCGCGGTCACAACGGTGGGCGCTTCCTCTACCTTGGGCGCCACGGCCAGCACCTTCAACTCGGGCGGCGCACAGGAAACCAGCTTGCTCAACTTCTCAACCATCGCGCGCGCCAACGATGACCAAACCATCACCTTGAGCGCCACCGATAGCTCGGGCGCCCAGCAAAACCTGGCCGTTGTGCTCCGCAACGATTCCACGACCCGCAATGCTCTTTCCATCGACGACGCCATCGACGCCATCAACACGTCCATCCAACAATCCAACAACGACACGTTGAAGGACATTGTGGCCGTGAAGCAAAACGACGGTGGTACGGAAAAGATTCGCTTCCTGAGCACGCTGTCGAACTTCAAAGTCAGCGTGGGCTCTAACGCCAGCGGCGCGGCAGGCATCACCACCGGACAAGGCACCGTGCTGACCAGCTCGGCCTCCACCGGCGGCGCCACTGCCGACATCGCCACCCAGGAAAACGCGCAAGCCGCGGTTACCGCCCTGGCCGAAGCCGTCGCGAAACTTGGCTCCAGCCAAGCCGTCGTCGGTCGCGGTCAGAACCAGTTCAACTTTGCCGTGAACCTCGCCCAAAGCCAGCTCACCAACCTGGCCGCCAGCGAGAGCCGGATTCGTGACGCGGATCTGGCCCAGGAAGCGGCCAACCTGACCAAGGCCCAGATCAAGCTGCAGGCCGGCGTAGCCGCTCTGGCCCAGGCCAACTCGGCTCCGCAGCAGATCCTCAGCCTTCTCCGGGGTTAATTCCGGTCTCTCTTAGCAACCTTTAAGAGAGCTTGAACCAACAAGTATGCGTTGGCGGCCGGCCTTGCCGGTCTGGCCGCCAGCGCTCTTTTTGTCTCTTGCCACCCCAAGTACCGGAGCCCCCGATGACCACTACCGCAACAGCCACTACCGCAACACCCATCACCACCACTTCCGCTTCCCCGCCCTCCGATCTCCTGGCCCAAGGCCAACAGCACCTGGCCAAGCTCGCCGAAAACCCGCAAGACGCCGCCAGCTACGCCGCTTTGGGCGAAATTGCCCTCCTCAGCAACGCCTACACCGATGCCGTTGTTTTCCTTGGCCGCGCTATCCAAATCGCCGGCCCGGAAACCATTTACTGCCAGATGCTCGCGGAAGCCTTCCTGAAGTCCGGCAAGCGACCGCTCGCCTTGGCTAGCCTCGAACAGGCCCTCACCCGGGCCACCAGCTCCGCGCCCCTTCATAAGTCGCTCGCACAGCTTTACTACTTGGAGGGCCACAATGAGAAAGCCGCCGAACATTATCACGCCTACCTCCATCTCGAACCCGCCGATGCCGAAGCCTGGTTCGACTACGGCGTCCTCTGCACCATGGCCAACCGGCTCGACCAAGCCCAGGCCGCCTACCAGCAAGCCACCGAAAAGTTGCCCCTCTTTCCCAAGGCCTGGAACAATCTCGCCTTGCTCGAACACGCCCGCGGCAGCCATCTGGAAGCGGAAAAAGCCTATCGCCATGCGCTGATGGCGGACCCCAATTACCGCGATGCGCTTTATAATTTTGCCCTCTTGCTCCAGCAACAGGAGCGCTTGCTCGAAGCCATTATTCTCTACGAGCGGCTGCTCAGTCTGCATCCGGATTTCGCCGAGGCGCATAACAATCTCGGTAACTGCTACCTCAAACTCAACAAGGTGGCGCAGGCCAAGCAACACTACGCGCAAACGCTCTCCCTGCAAGCCAGCCACCGCGAGGCGCCCTGGAACCTTGGCTTTGCCAGCCTGCTCGAAGGCGATTTCCGCACCGGTTGGCTGGGCTACGAATACCGCCTCGCACAGCGCGACATTGGCTTGCGCCAGTGGAGTGCGCCCCGCTGGGATGGCTCGTTTACCGAAGGCAAGCGCATCCTTGTTCATTCGGAACAAGGGCTTGGCGATACCCTCCAATTCGCCCGCTACTTGCACCAGTTAACCCACGCCGGTATGCGTGTCGACGTGCTTTGCCAGGCTCCGCTCGTGCCGCTCTTGGGCCGCATCAACCGCTTGGCCACTTGCGGTTCAGACCTCAAAGCCATTCCGCCTGGAGATTGGCAGGCTTCCTTTCCTAGTCTTCCCGGCTTGGTAGGCACGCGCCTCGAAAACATTCCGGCCGAGGTACCTTATCTTTCGGTTGACCCGCAGTTGGTGCGCGAATGGCGGGAGCTGTTTCGCAACCTTCCCGCTAGTTTCCAGATCGGCTTTGTGTGGCAAGGGAATCCCAAGCACAAGAACGATCACAATCGCTCGCTTCCTGCCGCGCTGCTGGCCGAAGTTTTCACCGTGCCGGGTTGCCACTTCTCCAGCCTCCAAAAGGGTGTGCCGCCGGAGAGCATTCCCTCCACGCTTACCGATCTTGGCCGCTGGTTCCGCCACTTTGGCGATACGGCCGCCGCGATTCTGAATCTCGATCTGGTCATCAGCGTGGATACCTCGGTGGCCCACCTTGCGGGCGCCCTGGGTAAACCGGTCTGGATTCTACTTCCCTACGCGCCGGATTGGCGCTGGATGCTCGACCGCGAAGATTCGCCCTGGTACCCCAGCGCCCGGCTCTTCCGCCAACCGCTGCCCGGAGACTGGCCCTCCGTCATTCGCCAAGTGCGCAATGCCCTTCATTTGTTGTTAGATGGTTAATTGGACGGCATTTCCATGGTTCCGGGCCGGCGCAGGCAAGTGGTCTTCTTCACGCTTTTTGGCGTGGTGCTGGTAGCGCTTACTTTGGCGCTCAACATCAGCTGGATCGTGCTCAATTGGCGCACCGGCGTGCTGTTTGGCCTCGGGGTTATTTTCTTCCTTGTCGTGCTGGCTGGCTTGGTTCTGAACACCATTTTCCTGGTGCGGGAAATTCGGAAAAACGAGCAGCAGGATGCCTTCCTCAATTCCGTTACGCATGAACTCAAAACGCCTGTCGCCAGCATCAAGCTTTACCTCGAAACGCTGGAACAGCGCGAAGTGCCACCCGAAAAGCGTGCCCACTTTTACCGCATCATGCACGCCGATACAGACCGCCTGCTCGGCACCATCGAACAGGTGCTCGAGGCCAGCCGCGTGGGTAGCCGCCGCGCCGTTGACCGGCAGCGCGTTGCCTTCGCGGGGGTTGTTGAAGAGTGCATTGAAACGGCGCTCGACCGCCACCACCTTCCTCCGGAGGCCCTGCGGTACCAGAAAAAGCTCCCCACTGGCGACCGTGCCGTTCTGGAAGGCGATGCGCTCGAACTCAAAAGCGCTGTCACCAACCTGCTCGATAACGCCGTGAAATACTCGGGCGCCGAAGTTCGCATCGCCGTCGAGCTTGAACGGCTTGATCCGCAACGCGTGGCGCTCCGCGTCCGCGATCACGGCGTGGGCATTCCGGACGGCGAATTGAAGCGCATTTTCTCGCGCTTTTACCGCATTCCCAATGCCGTTGCCGCGCGGGTAAAGGGGACAGGCCTCGGCTTGTTCATCGTGCGCAACGTGGCGCGCCGCCACGGTGGCCGCGTTTATGCCGAAAGTGCAGGGGCGGGACAGGGCTCCACGTTTACGCTCGAAGTTGCCAGCGAATTCCAGCCCGCCAAACTTGCCAGTGGAGCTTCCAGTGGAGCCTCCAGCGGAGCTTCCGCATGACGCGCGTTCTGGTGGTGGAAGACGAGCAGCACCTGGCCGAAGGCCTGCGCTTCAACCTCGAAGCCGAAGGCTTTGACGTTACCCTGTGCGAGACCGGCGAAGAAGCCTTGCGCGCTTTCTCGGAAGGCGGGCGCTATGCGCTCCTCGTGCTGGACGTTATGCTCCCCGGCGTCAGCGGTTTCGACGTTATCCAAACCCTTCGCCAAGCCGGGCACTTTTTGCCTACCCTCATGCTCACGGCCCGCAGCCGCCCGGAAGATGTCGTGCGCGGCATTGCCGCCGGGGCGGACGATTACCTGGCCAAGCCTTTCGAGCTGAGCGTCCTTCTGGCGCGCATTAAGTCTTTGCTCCGCCGCCAGCAGTGGACCTCGCAATCCGGGCCCGCACAATCTCCCAGCGCACCCACACCAACCTCCAAGCTCCTGATCAACGACTGCGAAGTGGACTTTGAAGCTTTAGAAGTTCGCCGTGGCGAGCACATCCAGCCCCTCACCCTCATGGAGGCCAATCTCCTGCGCTATCTCTACGAGCGCGAAGGGCAAACCGTCAGCCGCGCCGACCTGCTGGCCAACGTCTGGCATGTTCACGAAGACACCGATACGCGCGCCATCGACAACTTCATTGTGCGCCTGCGGCGTTATCTCGAAACCGACCCCGCCACGCCCCAACACCTGCAAACCGTCCGCGGCGTGGGCTATCGCCTGCGCGTTAACCGTACACTTCCCGAATCGTCTGAAACAGCAGGTTAAGGTCCCGCCGGCGCGTGTGGATGTGGCAAGAGACGCGGATTTTCTCGCCCCGCAAGGTCCAGATTTTGCGCTCGTTCAGCTTGGCCCAAAGCGGCGCGTAGTCCTTGCCCTTCAGCTGGAAGGCAATCATGCCCCCGTACATCGAGTGGTCCCGCGTGCTCAATAGCTCCAGGTAAGGAATGGCCTCCGCCTGCCGGTAGGTTTCGCGCGCCAATTCGTGAATCCGTGCTTGCACCCGCTCCACGCCAATCGCTTTCACAAAGCGCAGCGCCTCCCGCACGCCTTCCATTTCCGCCAGGTTGTTGCAGCCCAGCAGCATGTACCTTACCGCATCCTTGTGCTTGTCCCAGCCCTCCACCACAATGGTGGGCCAAAGCTTGTCTTGAAACTCCTGGCGCACATAAAGGAAGCCGCAGCCCGGCGGCGTCAGCAGCCACTTGTGCAAGCTAGCCGCGAAAATATCGCAGCCCATCGCTTTCAGGTTCACCGGCACCTGGCCCGGCATGTGGGCGCCGTCCACAATCGTCACCACGCCTCGCTGCCGCGCTTCCCGGCAAATTTCCTCCACCGGCAACCGCAGCCCAGTGTGCGTTGTGATGCCCGAAAAGCACAGGACTCGTGTATCCGGGCTGAGCGCCTCAAGAATCGCCGCCGAGATTTGTTCCGGCCGCTCCGGCGGCACAGGCAGCTTTACTTCCCGAATCTTCAACCTTTGCCGGGCTGCCCGCAAATACCACGGACCCCGCCCGGAGGGATGTTCCTGGTCGGTAATCACAATCTCCGCGCCCGGCGCCAGGTCCAACCCGTTCACGGCCATGTTCATGCTTTCCGTCGCGTTGTGGGTAATGGCGATTTCTTCTCTGGTGGCCCCAAAGAATTCCGCGAGTTCGCCCCGCAGCTCCGGCAGCGGCTCGTAGCCCCAGCGCGGATACCCGTTGCCCGCATAGCTGGCCCCTTTTTCCAGGGCCTCCGCCGTGGCCTTCAGGACGGGCTTGGGCGCGCTACCCACGCTGCCGGTATTCAAATAGGCCCGCCATTCAGGCAAGACAAACTGCTCTTGGCGAATTTTTTCCCAATAGCGTTCCGGATCCGTGCGGAACAACGAATCCTCCGGTAATGGTAAAACCGAAAGGGCAGCGGCCGTCTGAGCAAAAAAAGCGCGTCGATGCATCATGTGAGAAACTAATAATTCTCCCATTTCCGTCATGAGTTCTGTGGAAAAACCCCTCCTGCTGGCCCCCGAAGATCCAATCGATCCAGCGGAAACCAATTTAGATGCGGATCAACCCGTGGATAGTGGCTTCGGTGAAATCCTGGCCGCCTTTGAAACGGAGGCGAAGGAAAACGACGCCGAAAGCTCGCAAGCGGGCCTTCTGAAAGGCCAGGTGCTGCGCATTACGCCCGAAGGCGTCTTTGTCGACATTGGCCGCAAGGTGGAGGGTCTTCTGCCTTTGGATTACGTTCCCCAGAAAAATGGCGATGTCTTGCTGCAGCTTGGCCAGGATGTCGAGGTAACCGTCGCCGGCCGTACCGAAGACGGCTACTACCGCCTTTCCGCCACCAAGGTGGAAGCCCCCAAAGATTGGTCGGCTCTTGAGGCCGCCTTCGAAGCCAAGGCAACCGTTGCCGGCGTGGTGAAAGAAGTGGTGAAGGGTGGTCTGCGTGTGGAAGTGGGGGGCGAGCGCGCCTTCATGCCCGCCAGCCGCAGCGGCGCCCGCGATGTTGCCGAAATGGCCAAGCTCGTTGGCCAAACCGTTGACTGCCGCATCACCAAGCTCGACAAAGAAGCCAACGACTTGGTTGTGGACCGTCGCTTAGTGCTCGAAGCATTAGCCGCCAAGCGCAAGCAGGAGGCTTTCTCCTCGCTCGCGGAAGGGCAAGTGGTGCGCGGCCGCGTACGCACCCTCACTGAATTTGGCGCCTTCGTCAACCTCGGCGAAGTGGACGGGCTCCTGCACGTTTCCGACATGAGCTGGACTCGCATCAGCAAGCCGGCCGACCTCTTGGCCGAAGGCCAGGAAATTGAAGTAAAGATCCTCAAGCTCAATCCGGAAACCCGCAAACTCAGCCTCGGCATGAAGCAGTTGCAGCCCGAGCCTTGGTCCCAAGTTGCCGACAAGCTCTCCGTCGGTGCGCGCATTTCCGGCAAGGTCACCCGCTTGGTCGAGTTTGGTGCTTTCGTGGAACTCTTCCCGGGGGTAGAAGGATTGATCCGCACCATCGACCTCAGCTGGGACCGCCGCGTCCGCAAACCTGCCGATGTCCTCAATCCCGGCGACGTTGTGGAAGTGCAAGTGCTTGATCTTAAGCTTGCCGACAAGAAAATCGGCCTGGGCCTGAAGCAATTAGTAGTGGACCCCTGGCAAGCCGCCCGCGAAAAATTCCCGCTCGGCGCGATCTTCGAAGGCCCCATTGTGGATTTGCAGAAGTTCGGCGCCTTTGTGGAAATCCTCCCCGGCGTTGAAGGGCTCATCCACGTCTCCGACATTACCCGCGAAAAGCGCATTGAACACCCCAAAGATGTGCTGAGCGTTGGCCAAGTCGTGAAAGCAGCCGTTTCGGAATACGAAAACGACCGCCGCCGCATCCGCCTCAGCATCAAGCAGCTCGAACCCACCAACGCCGACCATTTCATGGCCGAACACCAAGTGGGCGAACTCGTCACTGGGCGCGTCAGCGATCTGAAAGAAGGCAAAGCAAAGGTGCAACTCGCTGAAGGCGTCACGGGCAATTGCCCCTTGCCGAGGGCGGAAGCCGCAGCCAGCTCCGGCACTTCCGGCGGCAAGGCCGATGTCAGCGCCCTCAGCGCCATGCTTACCGCCCGCTGGAAGGAAGGCTCCACCAGCGCCAGCGAGAAAAACGAATTGCGCGTAGGCCAAATCCGCCAGTTCAAAATTGCCAGCATGGACCCCAACTCGAAGCGCATCGAGCTGGAAATCGCCGGCAGCGATTCTTAAACCTTTCGGCAAATCATAAATTTGGAACGTGACCAAACACGGCTTCGTTCGTCTACTAGAGCGGTGAGCTCTACAACTTATGCCCATGCGGAGCAGGCGGCAACGCTTCGTCTGGCGAATGAACGGCGAAAAATGGACGAAGCCGCGTTGATCCGTGCCGCCCAAGCTGGCGACCAGGAGGCCTTTGAAAGCCTCGTGCGTCTTTACGACCAGAATGTCCTGAAGCTGGCCTACAGCCTCTTGCGTTCCAACGAAGACGCTTACGACATTTACCAGGAAGCCTTCTTGCGGGTACACAAGAACCTGAAAAACTTTCGCTTCGATTGCAGCTTCCATACCTGGCTTTACCGCATCGTCACCAACCTCTGCTTGGACACTTTGCGCAAGCGCAAGGTCCGCAAAGAGGAGCCTTCCACCATCGCCACCGAAGACGGCATCAAAGACCGTTTTGACCTGGTGGCCGAAGAGCGGCCCACTTTGGACCCCCAGCGCAGCCTCCTCAGCCGCGAACTAAAGAACAAAATCCAGGACGTTCTTGGCACGTTCACCCCCCGGGAGCGCATGGTGTTTGAACTGCGCCATTTCCAAGGCATGCGGCTGCGCGCCATTGGCGAAACCTTGGGCACTACCGAAGAAGCTGCGAAAAATTGCCTGTTCCGGGCCACGCAAAAAATGCGTTCCGCCCTGGGCGAATACGTTTAGGAGCGGATGATGAACTGCGAAGAAATCCGCGCCGACCTTACCCTCTACTGCTACGGCGAGCTGGAAGGCGAAGCCGAAGAGCTTCTCGAGCAGCACCTTGCCGCCTGTCCGGCCTGCCAGCAGGAGTTGCTGCAGTTGCGCCAAATGTTGGCCGGAGTGGACGAAGCACAAGCTGAACCCTCCGCCGAATTGCTTAGTCGGTGCCGGCAAGCGCTCCATGAAATCACTGCCCCGTCCCGTGCGCCTGTACCCTTTTGGCAAAGTGTGTGGGAGCGCTTCTCGCCTCCGGCTTGGGCACTGCGCCCCGCCGCTGCCTTGGGCCTTTTGGCCATTGGCTTCGCTGGTGGGCAGGTCTACGAACAACGTTCCTCGCTATCTCCGGGCCCGGAGCAAATCGCCCGCGTGCGCGCCATTCAAGGTTTGGGCGATGGCAACGTGCGCATCGTTTATGACGAACCGCGCGTCCGCACGGTCAGCGGCTCCTTACAACAGGACGAAATTCAAACCCTTTTGCTGGCCGCCACGCGCGAAGCCAACGACCCCGGCCTGCGCCTCGAAAGCGTAGACCTGCTGCGCAACCGCTGCAACCGCGACGATGTTCGCCAAGTCTTCCTCCAAACGCTTTTGAAGGATCAAAATCCCGCTGTGCGGGTGCGTGCCCTCGAAGCCCTCCGCCCCTACACGCAAGAGGACGACGTTCGCCGCGCCCTCTCCGCTGTCCTGCTTACAGACTCGAGCCCGAACGTCCGCGTCTTGGCCATTGATGTCCTCGTAGACCGCCATGCCTACGACATGGTGGGCACCTTGCAACAGGTCATCCGCAACGAGGACAACGACTATGTGCGCACGCGTTGCCTACGCGCTTTGGGCGCCATGAGTGCCTCGCCGGGGACGTTTTAGACCAGAATCCACTGGGCTAAGTCGGCGGTACCAATGGTCACCCGGTTCGTCGAAAGAGATATGAAACTGCTTCCTTTTCTCGCCATTGCCGGGGCCCTCACCGTGGGTCAGCTGCACGCGCAATCCTCTGCTTTCTTGTGGGTTGAGCAAGTCGACCAGCTTGCCCAAGCCCCCGCGCCCCCGGCTCCTCCTGCTCCTCCTGCTCCGCCCCAGCCTCCGAAAGAGCCCTACCGTTTGGCGGAAACCATGCGCCTCATGGCCATCAACGGCAGCTACCTCGGCGTCGGCGTGCGCGACGTGAACGAAGAGCGCAAAAAGGAACTCAATCTCAAGGAAGAACGCGGCGCGGAAATCACGAACGTCGAAGAAGATTCCCCGGCGGCCAAAGCCGGACTAAAGACTTCCGATGTGGTCGTGGAATACAACGGCCAGCGTGTGGAAGGCATGGAGCAATTCATCCGCATGGTGCGGGAAACGCCCGCCGGCCGCGAAGTCAAGATCGGCGTTATTCGCAATGGCGCTCCCTTCACGCTTGCCGCCCGCCCCGATAGCGGCGCCAATCGCATGGCTCAACAGATGCGGCGGCTCGAAACTCTCATGCCCGAAATTCGCGCCTACACCGTGGAATCCATGCCCCGCCCGGCCTTGAATTGGCAAAGCGTCACGCTGGGCATTGAGGCGGAATCGTTAAGCGAACAATTAGCCGGTTTCTTCGGTGTGAAGCAAGGCGTGTTGGTGCGCAGCGTCACCCCCGGCTCAGTGGCGGAAAAGAATGGCATTAAGGCCGGCGACGTCATCACCAAGGTGGAAGATAAAGAAGTAAGCAGCGCGCGGGAAATCACCAGCCAGTTGCGCGCCGCTCGCACCAAGAGCGAAACCATTACGCTCACCACGGTGCGCGAACGCAAGGAACAAACCCTGAAAGTTACCTTCCCGGAAACTCGGCGTTATCCAGCGCCCGGCGCCCGCAGCGTGAAGGCGCCGCTGAACCTCTAGAGGTGACCGCTAGCGTCCCGAGCCCGGCAGGGCCGAATCGATAAACTTCGCCACATCATTTTTCAACTTCAACAACGAGGGCACATGAATATACATCATGTGCCCCGCTTCGTATTCGGCCATCGTCAGGTTCTTTTCGTACTTGGGCCGCAAGCCCATGTGGGCAAACGTGTACTCGGTGGCGAAGAAGGGCGTGGCAAGGTCGTAGTAACCGTTGGCTACGAAAATCTTCATGTGCGGGTTGCGGTCCAGCGCCGCGCGCAAGCTGGCGCTCGTGTCGGCGTATTGGTTCTGCGCACTCGAATAATCCCAGGGCATGATGCCGCCGCCCAAGGAAAAATACTGCGCATCTGTCCGGTACTGCAACTCTTCCCGGGCATACTGACTCATCGCCTGCGTGTAAGGCGGCATAATCGCGGCCATCGACGGGTCAAACCCGGCCGATTCCCCGTTTTGGTCCGGCTCCGTTCCGGTTAAGCGCGAATCCAAGCGTCCCACCGTCACATTCTCGGCCCGGCGCAATTCCTTGATGAAGCGCATAATGTTAATCCGCAGATCGCTCTGTAGGATGTAGGCCTTCGATAGCCCGATCAGCTTGCTCATCTTCGTGGCAACGGCGTCCCGCTCCGTGGGCGTCAACTTGTCCCCTTTCATCAGGGCCATCGCATACTCTCCCTCCGCAAAATTGCGCGCCACTTTCAGCAGCTCCTGCAAGTCTTTGGCATAGGAGGCGTCCACCTTCTTGTGGTACCAGGCTGTTGCCGCATAGGTAGGTAGAAAGAGCGGATAGGGCAGGTCGTTGCCCGTGTTGAAGCGCGCCGTTTGAAAATTCAGAATCGAGCTGATCAGAATCACGCCGCTCAACCCAATGCCCCGGCTGGTCAAAGCGCCTGCCAAGCCCGCCGCGCGCGTTGTTCCGTAGCTTTCGCCCGCCAGAAACAAAGGCGACAGGTGCCGCTCTTTCCGCGCGAGATACAGCCGGATGAATTCACCCACCGCATTGATGTCGCCCGTGAAGCCGTTGTACTTGCGCGCCGTCTCCGTCTTGGTGGCGCGGCTGAAACCTGTGCCCACAGGGTCAATAAACACGAGGTCGCACTTGTCCAGCCAAGTTCCTTGGTTGTCCTCCAGCCGGTACGGCATGGGCGGCATGGAGCCATCGTCGTTCATCCGAATCCGCCGCGGCCCAATTGCCCCCAAATGCAGCCAAAGGCTCCCCGCTCCAGGCCCGCCATTGAAGGCGAAGCAAAGCGGCCGCTCGCTGGCCGGCGTGCCCTCCACTGTGTACGCAACGTAGAAAATGCCGGCCTCCGCTTCGCCAGCGTTATTCTTCACTGGCAACATGCCCGCCTCGGCCTTGTAGGCCAGTTTCTTGCCGTTCAAGGTAATTTCGTGCGCCGTCACCTTGGGCGGCTCTTCTTTAAAGGCTTGGGTGGGCACCGGGCCAGGAATAGCAGTGGCCGAGGGAGCGGTGTTTTGGCCTAACACGCAGGAAACCAGCAGTCCGAACAGCAGAAGCAATCGCATAAATGCCAGCTTAACCCGCCGCCCGCCTACCGTGTTTGCGCGGGCTTATTCAGCAGGCCTACGCCAGTCAACGCCAGCGCACCCCCGGCAATCGTTGCCAGCGTCACTCTTTCACCCAAGTACACCGCGCTCGACAAAATGCTGAACACCGGCACCAGGTTGATAAAAATCGAAGCCCGCGCCGGCCCCAGCTTCGCAATGCCCTGCAGATAAAACAAAAACGCCAGCGTCGTCCCCGCCAGCCCTAGATACGCACTCACCACCCAAAACGATGGGCTGCCTACCCGCTCCAGCGCAGGCCGCTCAACCAAGCCATACACCAGCAACATTGCCGTCCCCAGCCAAATGCCGTATGCCGTGGCTGGCAGCGTGGGCATGCGTGCCGAAACCCCGCGACCAATCAGCGTATAAACCACCCAACTCACCACTGTCATCAAAATCCATCCGTCCCCGGGGCCAAGGCCCGTGGCGAAGAGTCGCATCGGGTCTCCTTGCGTCAACACCAAGCCCGCCCCCACCAGGCTCAACCCCAAGCCCAGCAGTTTCAGCAGCGTCACCCGCTCGCCCCACACCAACGCCGAAAACAGAAACACCACCGAGGGTTGCAGCGAAGCCATCAGGCTCGCCCTCCCGCTCGGCACCGTTCGCAGCCCCGTAAAGAAGCTGATGTTGTAAAGAAAAATGCCAAAGAAGCCCATGGCCGCCAGCCGCAGCCACATCCGCCCGTCTGGCCGTGGCCACTCTCCCCTTGCCGCCACCAGCGCCAGCAGGCCCAAACTCCCAAAGAAAAAGCGCCCCAACGCCCCCACCACTGCAGGCACCTGGTCCCGGGCCAAAATGCTCGCCGCCATCCAGGAGCTTCCCCAAATCGCCGCGGTCAAAACCAAAAGTAAGTAGGCGCGAATCTTTTCAGGCTAGCAAGCACCTTGCTATCTTCTCTCCCATGCAGGTGCTTTTGCTTGTCACCCTTCTTGGCTTTCAAAACCCTACTTTCGGGCCCGACAACCCCGAAGGTCTCGTACTTAGCCGTAACCAAAAAATCCGTCACGCCTTCCAGCGCAAAACCTTCTGGAAGCAAGTGGCCACTCCCACGGTGATTCCCAGCAAACCACCGCTAACCGCCGCGGAACGCCAGCAAATGAACCGTGCTCTCGACCAGATCATCGCCTTGCTCAAGGCTACGCCTGAGGGCTCTTCCGGTGTCGGCTTTTGGACCAACGAATCCCGCCGCTTGAGCCTCACCAATTACGACGAATTCCCCCGCACCTATCCTCCCGCCAAGGTTCCGCCCGCTTACGAATCGAGACTTTTCCCCTTCTACCACGAGGACAGTCTGCAGCCCAATGGCCAATGGCGCCTCAGCAATAAGGGCGAAACCGAGTCGGTCTCTTTCGTGTTTAACCAACTACCGCACCCTCGCTACGGCGTCGTCATCGCCCAGGAAGAGGTTCCCGCCGTCGGTCTTAAGATTGACTTCACCCTCCGCCCCAAGCTCACCGGCACCTGGCAAGACTACCCCGTCTACGCCGACAGCATTCTTGTGGTCACCCGTCCCGGCCGGGACCCCTGGGCTCCCGTCCCTCTTGGCCGTGCCCTCAAAGCTGCGCTCCCACAATTTGAACAGGATTCGAAGTCTGCGGAAAGCCGCTTGGCTGGATACAAGGAAAAGAATAACCAAATGCAGTCCCCGGCTTACGAAAAAGAAATGTGGGACTACTTCGAGAAAACCAGCGGCTCCTTGAAAACCACGCGCCCCTCCAACTACGCCGCGCGCAAAGCCTCCACGGAAAGAGAAATCCGCATCAATCGCGAAAACGCCGCCGCCGCCAATCCCTTGCGCGACGCCAAGGGCTCCTGGTATTGGAATCCGGTTGAAGCTTACCAAGCCGCCAAGGCCCGCCTGGACGCGCTGAGTCCCGCCGATGCCGCCAAGTCCGCCTGCTTCGAAGCAGCGAAAGATAGCAACGGACGCTACGCCATCAAAGGCGACATTCTTCCCCTCGGCGCCTCCCCCACCTGCGAACCCATCGTCATGCAGAACTTTGCCTACTTCGACCAATCCCTACCCCGCAGCGCCCCGCAGATTCTGGTAATCGATGAATTTGGCCGTTGCGCCACCCTGAAGGATGGCCAGATGGTCCGCCGTGCCGCCCTTCCCCAACGCATTTACGAAGCCCCCTTGCAAGGCTGCTATCGCCACTTCGAAATGTGGAATGACCTCGATTGGCCCAAGCTCCAATCGATTCTTGCCCCCTAAATCTCGTTCCCCTTGTACATGTGCGCAACAAACTCGCCGTAGCCGTTATAGGGCAGCGTTGCCACCCGGTCCATGTTCGGCAACACCTGCTCCACGGCTTGGCTCCAACGCGGGTGCGGCCGCTTCGGGTTCACGTTGGAGTAAAAACCATACTCCTCCGGCACCGCGGTGTTCCAGAAAGTCGCCGGGCGGTCCTTTACCAGTTCAATCTTCGCAATCAGCTTTATGCTCTTGAACCCGTACTTCCACGGCGTCACCAAGCGCAGTGGCGCCCCGTTCTGCTTCGGCAAGGGCTTGCCATAAAGCCCCGTCACCAAGAACGCCAATTCGTTCATCGCTTCGTCCAAACGCAGCGCCTCATGGTAAGGCCAATCGTAGGTGCCGGAATAACGCACACCCGGCATCTCCTTCGGGCGGCTAACGCCTTCAAAGCGCACCCAGCGCGCCTTCGAAGTGGGCTCTGCCATCTTCAGCAAGTGCGCCAGCGGAAAGCCCATCCACGGCACGGCCATCGCCCAAGCCTCCACGCAGCGGTGCCGGTAGGTGCGCTCCTCGATCGGCATCTGTGCCTCCAGGTCCTCGATGGAAAACTTCAGCGGCTTCGCTACTTCCCCCTTGATTTCCACCGTCCAAGGCCGCGGTTGAAAATCGCCCACCAGGTCCTTCACGCGATTTTTCTCAATCGTGTACTCGTAGAAATTGTTGTAGCTCTTGGCCGCCCACTCCGGCGTTAGCGAACGGTCCAGCTTGTATCTCTCATTGCGCGGCGCCGACGCCAGCACGCCGCTGAAGCCCGCCGCCAGCAGCAATTCTCGCCGGCCCCAGTAGTGCTTCTCTGGCGTAATCGAGCCCGCCGGCAATTCCCAACCCTTCGGAATTCGAATATACATCTTGTCCCCTATGCTAAATTATTATTGGTAAGCGCTCCAACCTCGCGGAGAGGTGCCTGAGTGGTCGAAAGGAGCGGTTTGCTAAACCGTCGTAGTGCCTTAAAGCGCTACCGAGGGTTCGAATCCCTCCCTCTCCGCCATTCGTATTTCCTGCCTTGCGGTCACGCTTCGCCGCAGCTTTTTTTTCCTTTCCCCTTCAATCGTTTAGCCAACCTCGCTCTCCTTTAGCCCCCCAATTGCCCTCCTGCACCTCCTAGCCTAGGGTCGCTGGCGTTTTCGCCGTTACAGATCAACGGGAAGGGCGTGCTCAATGGAACCCATCATCGTGATCCCCCCCATGCTGTAGTTTTTCTTAGTTGTAAAACGTTTAGTGCCACTCAATTGCCTTTCGGCTTCCCCACATTGCCGGATAGTGCTAAACTCCTAGGGGTACCATACGGTACTCCTAGGATTACCCAAACCATGTTTTGGATTCAGGTCTGGATAATTGTCGCAGGAATTCTGTCCCTTTCGGCATCGGGCAAAGGGAAAGAGGATCTTTCTGCTTTGCGGAAACAAGCCCACGATTCTGTGCAACGCCGGGAATTCGAGCAGGCGATTCAGACTTACCATGCTCTCCTCTCTAGCGCCCAAGGCGCCGGCCAATCCGACGTTGCGCTCGCTGCCCTCAATGGCATCGCCAGCTGCCATTACTCGCTCTATCAATACCGCGAAGCCCTGGCATTATTTGAAAAAGCCCTAGCGCAAGCAAGGCAGCAAAGAAATCTGCATTGGCAGGGGATTATTGCTACCAATATCGGCAGCCTTTACACCTCATTGGGCGAAAATGAGCGGGCCGAGGCTTTCCTGCTGGACTTCTCTCTCGATGGCCAAAGCATAGGGGCCCAGTACCGTCTCGATTGGTTCCTGTTGCAGGCACAAGTTTTTTCCCGCACCGGGAACGGCCCCAAGTTTGCCACCGCTAAAGCCCGCATCCTCGCCGAAATCGACCAACCCCTCGCCAACGCCTCTTCCTCTCAATCTCTCGCCACCGCGGAACTTCGCCGCGCCTGGGCCTTTGACGTGCTTTCCGATGCGCACCTGGAGCGGGAAGAGACATCCCTTTCGCTGGCCTATGCCGAAGAGGCCTACCGTCTGCGCTACTTATACAAAGACTCCCGCCGTCTTCGGTCTCTGCTCCAAATCGTCGCCTTGAAGCGCCGCCTCAACGATTGGCCCGGTGCGCAACGGGCCGCCAACGCGGCCCAGGGTTTAATGAGCCCGCAGACCACCCCCATGCAAAGCTTCCGTTTGCACCGGGAACAGGCGCTCCTTGCGCTCCACTCCGGCGACACCCCACACGCACTCGCGCAATTCCGCCAAGCCCTTGCTTACCCGCGCCGCTGGCGCAGTGAAGTGTTGCCCAGCGATTCCACCTTCCTCCACTTTGAGCAATTTCTGAGCGGGCAAATCCAAGAGGAGTTCTTGCGCGCTGTGGCAAATTTGCCCGCCGCCCAATGGAACTCCGAACTTGCCGCCGAAGCCTTCTGGGTTGCCGAAGAGGGCCGCTACGCCAGCCATCGCGCCGCGCTTTTCCCTCGCGATGAAATCGCTCGCCGCCTCGGCACTAAGTATTGGCAAACCTTGCGCCGCTTCGAAGACCTGCAATCCAAAGTCTTGAGTGGCGATGCGGCCTCCGCGCCGCTCCGCGATGAGCTTCAGTTTGCCCTCACCAAAATGGAGGCCGAGGCTGGCTTGAGCATCCCCCACAGTGCAAGCAATCCCACCACCACCTTCCGTTCCTGGCAGAAGCAATTGCCGCCCGACGAAACCCTGTTCAACTTTGTTCTGCACAAGGATTTCACCCTGGCCTGGGCCGTCAATTCCCAATCTCTCGAAATGCGCCGCCTACCCGGACGCGACACCCTGGCCAAGCTCACCCAAAGCTTTACCGCCGAACTTCGCGCCGCTGACCCAAACCAAAGTTCTGGGCCGGGCCGCCAGCTCAGTCAGATTCTTTTTGGAGACTTTTCGGAAAAGATCCGTACTACTCCTTTTTGGACCATGGTGATAGACGACAGCCTCGCCCAGTTGCCAATTGCTGCCCTTCCTCCTCCGCAGGCGGAAGCGGGTCACCTATTGCAAAGCAAAACACTGCGCTTTCTCCCCTCCGCTCACTTCGCCCGCCGTACTCCGCTCGAGCGTTGGACCCCCGTAGCCGTAGGTTTCGGCGACCCCATTTACAACCAGGCAGATTCGCGCTCCCTCGCTGCTCCGCGGACAAATGGCTCACCAGTGTCAGGGCTCCAACTCCAGCGCTTGCCGGGTACGGCCGCTGAAGTGGAAGCAGCCCTCCACCGCCTAGGCCAATCCGGTTGGAAAACCAGCCTCTTTCTTGGTTCCGCGGCCAACCGCAAAAACTTGTTGGCCCATTTACAAGGAACCCCCGCCATTCTTCATCTCTCTTTACATTTCGCCACCGACCCTGCCCAACAGGAGTTAACCTCTCTCCTCCTGTCGTCTTCGCAACCCCGTGGCGAAATCGAACTCTTCACCGCCGCAGACCTTGCGGCGGTTCGTTGCCCGGCAAAGCTGGTAGTCCTTAGCGGCTGCTCTTCGTTTGGCGGCAAAAGCTATGCCGGCTTAGGCCTTGCCGGGCTTACTCGCGGCTGGCTCATCAGTGGTGCAGAAAGTGTGATCGGCACTTTATGGCCTACCGAAGATCGACCCAATCCCTTGTTCGAGGTCTTCTACGAAGACTTGGCCAAATCCCCAACCGGTCCGCGCGCGGTTGCCCTTGCCTTGCGCAAGGCGCAGCTTGCCATGTTGGAAAGAAACGATGAGCTTTCCCAGGCACGCTATTGGGCCGCTTATGTCCTGATGCAAAGAAGTTGAGTTCCCACGATGATCGTCTCCCTGCCCACCCCCCCCAATTCCCGTCTCAAAACAGACCATCAAAGCGAAGAGACTTTACAACTACGTCCCATCGCCGTCCCGGACCCCAGTCCGCCGCCTGACCCCCTGGCGGAGTTCGATTGGCACGATCTCGTCCAACGGGTGCAAGCCAACGAGCCCGCTGCTCTTGAAACTCTCTACGAACTCCTCTCTCGCGGCATCCGCTTGCTCATCGTTCGCCAACTCGGCCGCCAGGATATGGAAGACCGCGTTCACGATACGTTCCTCACCGTTGTCCAAGCCATCCAGCGCGGCGACCTCCGCGAACCCGATCGTCTCCTCGCCTTCGCCCGCACTATTGTCCGCCGCCGCATCGCTGTTTATATTGAATCCTTCGCCGCCAAACGCCGCGAAGCCATCATCTGCGAAGCCACCTTACCCATCGCCGACGACGAACCCACTCCCGAGGAAGCCGCCATCCGCGCCGAAGCTTCGGCCATCCTCGAACAGGTGCTCCGCGGCATGTCCCGCAAAGACCGCGAGATCCTCACCCGCTTCTATTTGCTCGAACAATCCCCCGAACGCATCTGCCAGGAGATGGACCTTACCGACAATCAGTTCCGCCTGTTGAAATCCCGTGCAAAGGCCAGATTTGCCGAGGAAGGTCGCAGAAAGACGGCAAAAAATAGTATTCGAAAATTTTTCTTGAGATAATCCCGAATTTCTCCCCACTATGCTCACAGCAACTTACTGCGACATAATGAATAGGCGTCGACCAAAGGAAAAAGACTCAGTGCCACTGGTTCTTGAAGGATCCCATCTGACCGATGAAGTGATCGAGCTTTATTGTTTGGGCTTGCTCGAAAACGAGCAGGAAGTAGCCACCGTAGAAGAGCATTTGCTCTACTGCGGCTACTGCCAAGACCGTCTCGCGAAATCGCAAAACTATGTGGATGCTTTCAAGGACGCGGCCAAACAAGTCGCCCAGGATCCCCCGGAATCCAGCGGCAAAAGCTTCCTGCGCGCCTGGCCAATTGCGGTAGTTGCGGCCGGACTCGCATTGGTGGTTGCCGTTCCTCAATTGCAGCAGCTAACGCGCTCGCCGCAGACCTTAGCCCTCGAAAGTTACCGCTCGCTCGAAAGCATTTCCGCGGAGGCTAACCGCAAGCTCGCCTTAAAGCCCAATCTTGAAGGAATCGATTCCCAACTTCCCTTGGAACTGCAGATCGTCTCCGCCAACGGCGAAAAAGTAGCGGCTTACCCTTTGGCAAATCGCACAGCGGCAGTCTTGGTTCAGCCGCTGCCCGTGGGCCGCTATTGGGTGCGGCTATTACGTACCGATGCAAACACCCAGCTCCGCGAATTCGCCCTCGAAGTTCGTTAGTCCCTTTTCGTACCGCTGATCTGCACCAGTTCTTGCGTCGCCTCATTGCCGGTCGGAGCCGGTATCTCCCTTTGCGGCTTCAACAGTTGCACGGGCAACTTCCCCCAGTAAGCCAGCTTTTCAATCACCGGCAGCAATCGCCGTACCCACTTCCCGTGAAAGACCAGGCTCCCGGCCACTAAAACCGGGTGCGGGATCGCCGTCCGGCATTTCGCGCAAATCCCAATCTCGCCGGCGCGCCCCGCTACGTGCAGTTTCCGCATCCGCTGCATTTCTGCGGAGTTGAAGATCTCGCCCAAGGCTTGCTCGCCGATTTTCCCCACCGGCGCCCCGTCCAGCATATAGCTCTGACAACACGGGTAGACATCGCCGTTGTGCTTTACGTACAACGGTCCCCGCCAGAGGTAATGACAAGGGTGCTTCCATTCTGCCGCTGTATGCCCCGCCTGCGGATTCAACAGGTCGGTTTCGTCGGCCTTCACCCGCGTCTGGTCCACCCCCGGAATCGACTTCCAGAATTTCTCAAACGCACCCACTTCATTCCAGTTGCGCTCCATGCGCACCATCTGCACCACAACCTGCAATTTTGACTTTCGTTCCGCTTTTTGTTTCGCGAAGCGCACGAAATTGTCTCGCACTTTGTCGAATTTCGCGCCTTTTCGGTAAAATTCAAAGCTCTCCGCCGTCGCGCCATCAAAGCTCAAAGTAATGTGCTCGAGCGGGGTGGCCAGCAGCTTTTCCGCCGCTCGCTCGTCCAGCAGGGTCCCGTTGGTGGAAAGCAAAGTCGCTATGCCATGCTCCGCGCAATATTGGATCCGCGAGTAAATCTTGTTGTCCAGCAGGGGCTCGCCCAGGCCAATCAACATCATGTGCTCGGCGCTGCCGGCGCTCTCCTGCACCAGCTTTTCGAAGACGCTGTCCTCCATGTCTTCCTTGGGCTGTTTGTGGGTTTCGCGTGGGCACATTGGACAATAAATGTTGCACTTTGCCGTGGTTTCCACAATGTATTCCACCGGAAGCGCATCCACGCTGGCCTTTCCCCGCAAATAGGCCCACAGCAGCTTCAGCCTGTTGATCGTCCCGTTCTGCGCGGCAAAGCCCATACCCTCCAATATTCTACCGTTGGCCGAAAGTGCATCATCTAGAATGTGTCTTGACCACTCCCGCCGAAGGCCGTATCCGCTCCCTCAACCAAGCTCCTATCAACAAGACGGCGAAGTACGTTCTCTATTGGAGCCAGATCAATCGTCGCGTTGAAGGCAACCATGCCTTAGCCCACGCCATTACCCTCGCCAACCAATTGGGGCTTCCCGTTCTCGTCTACGAAGGTCTCACCTGTACCTATCGCGAGGCCAACGATCGCATCCACACCTTCGTTCTCGAAAACGTGCCGCACACTGCCGCCGCACTCGAGAAGCTCGGCATCGGCTACGTGTTTTATTTACGCGTCCGCCGCAGCGATGCCAACGATACGCTCTACCGCTTGGCCGAAGACGCCGCCGCCCTCGTCACCGACGACTTCCCCGTTTTCATCGTCCGCGAACACCTCGAAAGCGTCCCCGCCAAACTGAAAATTCCCTGCCTTGCCGTAGACTCTTCCACCGTGGTTCCCATGAACCACTTTGAAAAGCGCGAGTGGGCGGCCTACACCATCCGGCCCAAAGTCCACAAAGCGCTGCCCAAATACTTGGTGCCCTGCCAGATGCCCGCCGTCGCTGTTCGCTTCGCTTTGCCTCTACCCGAATGGCGCACACAGGTCGAGCCTGCCCAAATTCCGGCCCTCGTGGCCCAATGCGAAATCAACCATCGCGTTCCTGTTTCCTCGGCCTTTCGCGGCGGGGCCCCGGTTGCCCGCCAGCGCCTGGACGAATTTTTGCGCTCCAAATTTCGCCGCTACAACGAGGACCGCAACCAGCCCTCCGCCCACGCCACCAGCAACCTTAGCCCCTACCTCCACTTCGGCATGATTAGCCCCATCGACGTTGCCATCGCCGCCCGGGATTACGCCGCCGCCCAAGGCCTGGACGCCACCAGCTTCCTTGAGGAACTCATTGTCCGCCGCGAGCTCGCCTTCAACTTCGCGCGCTATGCCGGCGCCCAGGTGGAGTGCCTCTCCTCTCTGCCCGATTGGGCCCGCGCTACCCTGCGCAAGCACGCCGCCGATATCCGCGACCCCCAATACAAGCGCGAGCAATTCGAGCAAGCCCTCACCCACGACGACATCTGGAACGCCGCCCAAAAAGAACTCCTCCTGCGGGGCAAGATTCACGGCTATTACCGCATGTATTGGGGCAAGAAGATCATCGAATGGTCCCCCACCTGCCAGGATGCTCTCGAAACCATGATTGCCCTGCACGACCGCTACGCCCTCGATGGCCGCAATCCCAACACCTACACCGGTATTCTGTGGTGTTTCGGCCTCCACGACCGCCCCTGGGTCGAGCGTCCCATCTTTGGCCAGATCCGCTACATGGGCTACGAAGGCATGCGCCGCAAAACCGATTCCGTGTCCTATCTTCGGGAAATTGCCCACCTCGAAGCCACTTCACAGGACTTGCTCGCGCTAGTCTAAGGAAGCAGCGGCTACTATGCTCGTTACCCTCACAGGCGCTACCGGTCTCCTCGGCCGGGAATTGATGCAACACCTGCTAGCCGCCGGCCACCAACTGCGCGTCCTTAGCCGCTCGCCACGTGCTGGCCTCCCCTCTGGCGTCGAACTGTTCCTTTGGGATACGCTCAAGGCTCCTCCCCCTCTCGCTGCTCTCTCTGGCGCCGATGCGGTCATTCACCTCGCCGGCGAACCCATTGCCCAACGCTGGACCCCCGCCGTCAAAAAAGCCCTCGCCACCAGCCGCATCGATTCCACCCGCCTCCTCGTCGAAGCTCTTTCGGCGCTGCCCGAACGGCCTCGCATCCTCCTTTCCGCCTCCGCCATTGGCATTTATGGAGATCGTGGCGACGAGACCCTAACCGAGGCTTCCTCTCCCGGCCAAGGCTTCCTGCCGCAACTCTCGCTCGATTGGGAAGCCCAGGCGAACCTCGCTCGCGGCTTGGGGCTTCGGGTAAACCTCTTGCGCACCGGTATTGTTTTGAGCCCCCAAGGCGGCGCCCTCGCGCAAATGCTGCCCCCCTTCCGTTTGGGCGTGGGCGGGCGCCTCGGCTCCGGCGCCCAATGGATGAGTTGGATTCACATTCGCGATTGGTGCCGGGCCGTTAGCTTCCTGTTGGACACTACCCAGGAAAGCAGTGCGGTAAATCTCACTGCCCCCGCGCCCGTCTCGAACGCAACTTTCACCAGCACCCTGGGCCGCGTTCTCCACCGCCCGGCCTTGCTGCCCGTTCCGCAGTTTGCTCTCGAATGGATCTTTGGCGAGATGTCGCAAATTGTGCTGGGCAGCCAGCGCGTCCTCCCCGCGTGGCTCGAAACCCAAGGCTTCGCCTTTCAATTCCGGGAACTGGCTCCCGCACTTCGGGAATTGCTACAATAAAAGGGTTATGGCAATCCCCAACGTAAAGCGCTACCGCATCTCAAGTGCGGATGGCACCCAAACGGCCACCATCATGGCTGTGCTTCCCAAGGATGCCGACGTAGCCGCTTACCTTTCGGACGCCGCTAAGCGCTTCGATTGGAAAGCCTATGCCGAAGCTCAGGCTCGCCAGTTCAAGGTTCGCGTCGGTCAGCAAAAGCAGAAGAAAGCCAAGTAAGGCTCGCTTCGTCCTTTTCCCAACCACCCAATTCTCTTCAAGGCAACCGGCTTTTCAAAAGCTTGGTTGCCTTGATTGCTTCCTGGGCAATGTCGCCGTCTGGGTCGCGCATCATCTTCTCCAGCAACTCCACTTCCTCGGCCCCGCCCGTCCGCGCCAAAATCCCCGCCAACTCCACTTTCTCGGCCTTGGTGGCTTCGTTCAATTTTTCCCGCAGCCACGCCCGCACTTCATCTTCCCGCGCCAACTCCATCCAGTAAGCTCGCGCAATGCCCCGCCAGGCCAGCGAATTCAGCGTATTGAACAAATAATCAAAAGGCGCCAGCGCCCCGCTTTCCCGCCGCCCCAATTGCACCAGCGCAAAGGCTTGCCCTAACCGCGCCCGCATGGAGCCCTCGCCTGCAAACAGCGCTGCCAAACGCTCTTCTAAATCCTTGGCCTTCATCCGCCCCAGTCCCTCCGCCGCATAACCGCGCAAGGCTCCATCGCGGTTTTCCAGATTCTGTTCCAGCAGTCCGCGGCTTTCCGGGCTGGCAATCAGAGCAATCGCCTCCAGCGCGGTCGCCTCGCTCCGCTTCGACCGCTTGCGGGCGAACATCTCGGCCAAGTCCGGCAGCGCCCCCGCGTTGCGATGCACCCCGTGCATCGTCATGGCCTTCAAGTGGATGGCTTCGTTCGGGTCCCGCAACAGAAAGCGCGTTTCCTCCACCGCGGCTGGATTCTCGCTCAATTCCACGGCCCGCAGCGCCGCCAGCATCAACGCGTCCTGCTTCGATTTCAACAAGGGCAACAACTCGGGCAGCGCCGCCTGGTAACGCAAACTACCCAGCGCCTTCACCGCCTCCAGCTTTGCTTCCTCGCTCTTAGGGTTCCGAAACACGCCCAGAATTGCCTGCCCGTCCTGCTCGCGAATGCGAATCCAGGGCTCCACGGCGTACTCCGTGGAATTGCGCACAATCTTGTCCCCAATTTTTACCAGCTTCCCCCGCACGCCGCTCTTCACGTAGCCGGGAATGTAAAAGTTCACAATGCCTGCCACCGCGAGCTGTTGGATCGCTCCGGACCCATCCTGGCAGCTGATGGCCAATAGGTCCAGACTCCGGCTTCCCCCTTGGTCAATAATGCTCTCTACCGCCGCCAATCGGCGCTTGGGGTCAGGGTCCCTGAGAGAGGCCTCTGGGGGTTGGGCCCCGGCACTGGCCAGGCCCACCAACAAAAACGCGCTTGTCAGTTTAACGAACGAATTCAAGCTCCACCCGATGCGGAATAATCCCTTGCTCCACGCCAAGATCCAGCAGCTTTTGCGCTGCCCTCGGTATGATCTCGCCGCAATCCACTGTGTAGTGGTTCACATACATACCGACGAATTTCTCGGCCAAGGGTTGCTCCATATCGCGGGCAAATTGCATGGCGTAATTCAAGGCTTCTTCCTGGTTGTCCAGCGCGTAACGAATGCTGTCGTGCATCAACTTGCAGCACTCGCTCTTGATCTCCGCCGGCAAGCTGCGCAAAATCGCGTTGGCGCCCAAGGGCAGCGGCATTTCGTACTTCGTCTTCCACCACACCCCAAGGTCAATAATCTTGTGGAAGCCGCCCCGGCCGTAGGTCAACTGTGCCTCGTGAATTACCAGGCCCGCATCGGCACGCTTCTGCTGCACCGCGTCCAGAATCTGGTCAAACGGCACCACCACCGCCTCAAAATCCGGCTGGAACAGGCGCATGGTCAAATAGGCCGTCGTCATTTTGCCCGGCACCGCAATGCGCTTGCCCTTCAAGTCGTCGGGGGACATGGGGCTTAGCGATACAATCATAGGCCCGTACCCGTCGCCCACGCTGGAGCCGGAGGCCATCAGTTGGTACTTGTCAGCCACATAGGGATAAGCGTGGTAGGAAATGGCGGTCAGGTCGTAAACGCCCTCCATCGCCTTGGCATTCAAATCTTGAATGTCCGACAGTTTGTGGACAAAATTGACGAGCGGGCTGCGAAGCTTGCGGGTCGCCAGCGCGTAAAACATGTAGGCGTCGTCGGAGTCGGGGCTGTGCGCACACACGATCTCCCGGAGTGAAGTTTCGTCCATAAAGTGTTGGGAATTTTTAGTCTAGCAAAGCAATAGATGCTTGCCGGATGCGAAAAGCGTCATCGCGAAGATTTTGCGAAGGCGAAGGCCGGAGCAGCAGTGCTTGGCCTAGTAAGCGAAAGGTCGCAGCTCGTGGTCCAACTGTTCCATGGCTTCGCACAACTTCTGCAGGCTGTCGTTGGCGTGCGAAAGGTCCCCTTGCCGCCCCATCCGCTCCAGCGCATAAGCCTCTTGCACTACTTCCATGGCGCCAAAGTTCGCCACCGCGCCCTTCAAAGAGTGTGCCGCGCGCTCCAACCGCATTGGGTCCCCACCCGCCAGCGCTTCTTTCATCGCCTGGATATTGTTGGGATAATCGGCCAAAAAAAGCTTTGCGAGCTCGGCCAATAGCTCCGGGTCGTCACCCACCCGGGCCAAAGCCGATTCTCGATCAAACAATTGGGTAGACACTGCGTTGCCCTCTGTTACCCTCATCGCCACTGTTTGCAAAACTCTTTAGCTCGATTCCTAGGAAAGTTGCTGCCCATCTAATACTGCTCGTACTTCTAGTACTAGGGTATTCGGCGAGAAGGGCTTTTGCAAGTAGTGGCGGCGACGCCCCTCGAATTGGGCCATCGCGCCGGCTGCAAGAGTGTCTTCCAGGGGGTATCCCGAAATAAACAGACAACGCAGGTCAGGCAGTTTCGCCGCCAGTTGCTCGGCCAATTGCAGGCCGCTTGTTCCCCCCAATTCCACGTCGCAAATCAGCAGTGCAATGCCGTTAGCAGCGTCAGCCGCTCGCAGCGCCCCGGCGAAATCGCCAGCTTCTTCCACTTCGTATCCCTGCTGCACAAGTGCCCGCCGCATCAGTCCGCGCAGCCCCGCCTCGTCCTCCACCAGCAAAATCCGCGCGGGCCGGTCGTTAGGCGCTCCGTGTACAGGCAATCTAAAGCGTATGGTTGTCCCCTGGCCCCATTCGCTTTCCACCCCCACGCTTCCACCCCACTGCTCCGCGCACTCGCGCACCAAGGCCAAGCCCAGCCCCGTCCCCTTACCTTCGGCCTTGGTGGTAAAAAATGGTTCAAACACCCGGTTCAGCGCTTCCGGGGCAATGCCTGTGCCCGTATCGGCCACTTCCAACTGCACATAGCCCTCGCCTGTCTGGCTGCGCAAGCGGATCACCCCGCCCAGCGGCATGGCATCCCGCGAGTTCAACACCAGATTCAGTAACACTTGCTCCGCCTGGTCCGGCTCGGCCAGAATGGCCCTATCGCCCCCCGTTTCTGCCCATTCCAGCCGGATGGAATCGCCCAAGAGCCGCACCAGCAAAGGCCGCAGCTTTTCGTAAACCGCCCGCCACCGAAGCACCTGCCGCCCGCCACTGGGTTTACGCCCAAAGCGCAGCAGTCTTTGCGTCAAGTCCGCACCCTTGTTCACTGCCCCCAAAATCTCCTCGGCGTTCTCCCGCACCGCGGGGCTAATACCCTCTTCCTCCAGCAGCAAGTGCGTATAGCCTTCAATCAGCATCAATACGTTGTTGAAATCGTGCGCAATCTGCGAACCTAGCAGCCCCAACGTCTCCAGATTTCTCCGCTGCCGCTCGTCCACGGATGCCGCCTCGTTTTGCCGCCGAGAATCATCTTCCCCAGAAATCATGCTTGCGTTACAATCATAGCTTCGAGGAGGTGCATCTTCGCGTTTGTCTCTACGCGCGATCTCATAGATGCTTTCAGGCCTCGGGCGGGAAAACGAAGGTTCCTTCCCACAGGCCCTCTATCGGCGGCGAGTCATGCTGTGACACAAGCCGTCGCGGACGCCCTTGCGCTTTTGGCTCCCGCTGAATGTCGTCTTTGTGGTGTCCGCGTTGCTGGTTCCTCCCCCCTGCCCTTTTGTCCTACCTGCAGTGCCCCCCCTCCGCCCATACTTGCTGAAGCTTATTGCGTCCAGTGCCAAGCTCCCTTTGTCTCCCCTTCGGCCCTGAACGACGAAGGCAAATGCCGTCTTTGCCGCGCCAACCTGAATTCCTTTGATGCCCTCTACGCCGCCGCTTCCTACGAAGGCCGCATGCGGCAATTTATTCACGAATTCAAGTATCACGACATGCCGGGGCTCGATTCCCTGTTGGTGAAATTCCTTGCCCAAGGGTTGCCCCCGGGTTTGGAGTTCGACCTGGTGGTGCCCGTGCCCATGCACTGGTGGAAGCACTACCTGCGCACCTACAATCCCGCTTCCCGCCTGGCCCGCAAGCTAGCCCGCCGCTTGGGCCTTGCTTACGCCAGCCCCTTGCGCAAAGTGAAAAACACCGCGCCCCAAGCGCAATTGAATGGCCGCCAGCGCCGCCGCAACCTAAAAGATGCTTTCGCCGTTCGCCGGCCCGCCCGCGTGGCGGGCAAAAAGATTTTGCTCGTGGACGATGTCTTCACCACGGGCACCACTGTAAATGCCTGCGCCCGCGCCTTAAAGCAAGCGGGTGCTCAGTATGTCGCCGTGCTTGCCCTTGCCCGGACCGACCGCCGTTCCCGCAGCGGACCCGAGGCAGCGCTGGCCGTATCCCAGTTCGCTTGAGGAGTTTCATCCATGATCGAAGCCCAGCACTCTGGCCGCCACCACAAGGACCGTCTCCACCGCCCGGTCCTGGTTCTCAATGCCAGCTTTGAACCCATCAATGTATGTGCCGCGCGCCGCGCCCTGGTGCTTATCCTAAAAGGTGTCGCCAGCGCCGAAGAGCATTCCCCCATGGAAATGTCCTCCACGCGCCACCGCCTGCGTTTGCCCAGCGTTATTCGCCTGCACGATTACCGCCGCATCCCCCACCAAACCCGCGCCCTTTCCCGCAAGAACATTCTCATGCGTGACCGCTACACTTGCCAGTATTGTCAAAAGGTTCTGCCCGCCTCCGAGTTGACGCTCGACCACGTCATGCCGCGCAGCCGCAGCGGCGGCACCAGTTGGGAAAATCTCGTCGCTTGCTGCCACCCCTGCAACAACCGCAAGGGCAACCGCACTCCCGAAGAAGCAAATATGAAATTGCTGCGGCCCCCCAAGCCCTTCAGCCTGCACACCTCCCGCCACCTCATGCGCCTACTTGCGCGCAGCGACGAACAGTGGCGCAAGTACCTGTTTTATTAAACAGTTACCTCTAAAGACACTACGATTGCTCAGAGATTTCCGCGGAGGACTCCGGCGAGCCTGCGGGGCGCTCCTTGTCTTTTTCCTTCTCTTTTTTGGGCACGGCCTGCTTCACCGGGCTGATGATGACGTGCGTGTTGCGGCCTTCCATTTTGATGCCGCCCTCCACAATGCCAAATTCCTTGATCTCATCGGCAAAGCGCGCCAGCAATCGCGTGCCCAGCTCGGTGTGCGCAATTTCGCGCCCGCGGAATTGCACTAACGCTTTCACACGGTTGCCTTCCTTCAAAAAGCGAATCGCGTTCTTCTTCTTGAAGTCGTAGTCATGGTCATCCGTATTCGGACGGAACTTCAATTCCTTCACTTGGATGACGTGCTGCTTCTTTTTCGCGTCGTGCGATTTTTTCTTCTGCTCGTATTGCCACTGGCCATAGTCCATGGCCTTGGCCACCGGAGGCTCCGCCGTCGGCGACACCAGAATCAAATCAAGGCCCAGTTCTTGCGCGCGGCGAATCGCGGTTGGCGTGGGCAGTACTTCAACTACTCCATCCGGGAAAACGGCACGCACTTCGCGCACACGAATCGCTTCATTCACGTTTTCTCGAATCTTGGGAAGGCGGCGGAAAGGGGATCTGTTGTTCGGATTCATGCGCTTAGCGGAGGCAGCCGCCAGCCTCGGCAGCGGTCGGAACAGAGCAGAAAGACAAATTGATAGACTTCGTCACTATAACGAGAGTAACAGAACTTTAGCGGAAGCTAAACCCCCCATTTTTCCCAAACGCCTCTCGCAAAAGTACTAATGGATTAGCCCGAACTTTCTATGTTCCTTTCCACCCGGAACCCCTAAGATGAAGGCTGAAGATTCCTCGTTGCCAATTTCGTCCTTCATGCGCATTCGCAATCCATTCCGCCTCGTCCTGCCCGCGCTCATCGTTTTTCTCGTTGTGCTCGCGGCCACGCAGTGGTTTGCCCAGGACTTGCGCCAATCGGAAGCCGCCCGCCTGCGCGACAAATTGATCTTGAGCAGTGCCGAAGTTCCCGGAGCCGTCGGCAAAGAATTGGAGCTCGAAACGCAGGCCCTCGTCCGCCTCGCCGGCAAGTGGGCCCTCCGCGAAGTGAACGACCGCGTGGGCTGGGATCTCGATGTCCAACAAGTCCTCTCCAACCACCCCAGCCTGCTGGCCGTTGCCTGGCTGGACAACGATGAAAAACGCAAATACCCCGTCGCCTGGACCCATCCCGCCCTTTACAGCACCTCCGTCCAAAGCCTCCATAGCCTGGTTCAGGCCAATCGCAATCCCTTGCTCAACCGCGTCTTCTTGCACCGCCGCCTAGAGCTGACCGACCTCATCCACGTCGCCGACCGCGGCAAGGCCTTCGCGGCCTATGTTCCCGTTGTGCAGGATGGCGAAAGCGTCGGGGCTGTGCTCGGCGTTTTCCATGTCCAAATCCTACTCGATACGGTGCTCGAAAAACTCCTGGCCCAGAACCATTCCGTGCAAATCTATAGCGGCCAGGAAGTGCTCTACACGCGTGGCGAGGCCAAGACCGACCCCTCGGATTGGGAACACCAACAAGAAATTGAAATCCTCGGTTCTCGCTGGAAGCTGCGCCTTTGGCCTTCCGTTGACGCCAATGCCACCGTCAGCCGGATCCCCCTTTTCGTCCAGTGGGGCGGTGGCGCTTTCGCGCTTTTCCTGGCGGGCCTGGTTGGCTTGCTTACCCGCGGCTACGCCCAACGCCAGGACCAGCCTCCCGCTGTCCTCGCTGCCCACCCCTCTTCCGCCTTCTCCACTTTCCTGGCGCCGCTGCCCGACCCCGTAGTGATTCTGCAATTCACCACCCGCCACTCTACCCAGGAATTGCGCATCCAATACGCCAACCCCGCCTTTGGCCGCTTGGTCGGGAAGGATGCCTTGGGTCTGGATGGCGCCCTCTTCACTGGTTTTCTCGCCCAACCTGGCACGCAATTGGCGCGCCTTGCTCCCAGTTTTGCTGACCAACACGCGTTCTCCCGCGAACTCACTTTGCTTACCTCCCTCCAGGAAAAAATCGAAGTCCAACTCACGGCCAGCCCCCTACCGGATCTCGATTTGCCGCTCTGGATCTGCACCCTGCGCGCTCCCGAAGAACACGCCACTCTCCTCGATCCTGAAGCTCTGCTTGGTTCGGCCAATATCGCCACTCTGTTGCTCGACGAGCAAGGCCGCGTCAGCTACGCTAACGAAGCTTCTGCCCGCATTCTTGGTTACTCTCCCAACGAACTCCTGCGCCTTCCACCGCCTTTCACCCTCCCGGAAGGCTATCTCGCCAGCCGTAAGGGCCTGCAATTGCAATGCACCTCGAAGCACGGCGATCCCTTGCAATTGGAAGCCTGGGCCTCGCCGCTTGGCTCCACTAGCGGCGCCACACTGGTGCTTCTTGCAGACCGTACCGCGAGCTCCGCCCCGCCGGAAGAGGACATTTATCGCACCCTCGTCGAAAGCAGCTCCACCGTGCTGGC
>JANRIK010000019.1:0-79151 GCA_033765085.1 Bryobacter sp.
GCAAGGTCTACGGAAGCTTCGGTTTGGCCAGCGCGTACGAGTACGCCGCCCTGTTGCGCGCGGAGGGGAAAGATGTGGCCGGGGCGGGCGAGGTCGTCGGGCTTCGCATCCGGGCGGATGGCGGCCTGAACCGTTAAGGCGCGGTCGTGGGAACTGATGCCGGTGGTGGTGCCGAATTTGGCGTCGATGGATTCCGTAAACGCAGTGCCAAAGTTCGAAGTGTTTACTTTGCTCATCAAGGGCAAGTCGAGTTGGTCACAGATAGGTCCATCGAGGGCAAGGCAAATCAGCCCGCGGCCGTGTGTGGCCATGAAGGTGATCGCCTCCGGGGTGGTGGCGTCGGCGGCGATGGCAAGATCACCTTCATTCTCGCGGTCTTCATCATCCACGATGACCAGCATTTTGCCATTGCGGAAATCTTCAATTGCCTGCTCGATTGGGGTAAAAGGCATTTCTATCTCTATTGTCCGCCGGGAAGCGGATTTCGATCATAAGTGCCGCAAAAGTATTTCTCGTTTGTTTTCAACGTAAGTGCGACGGGAAGGGGGAGTATCCGCACCTTGCGCAGCTTAGTTTGAAACCGAGGCAAGGGCCTCCGCAGCAGAACGAAAGCGTTGGCTCAACAGTAGCCAGGAGAAACGAAAGGGAAAAGATGCATCCAGCAAAGTTGCACGCCGCGGTTCAGGAACACGCGGAGTACAAAGCCTGGCAGCCCAGTTTAGAGCTGTATCAGGATCTATATACGGGCGGGGCCCAACTAAGAAGCAAGGCATCCCACTATCTTTACCGGAGACACCGGGAACCAATGGATGTCTACCAGGAGCGCGTCAGCCGGGCCTATTACGAAAATTACTTGGGCTCGATTGTGGATTGGTATGCCGCGAGCTTGTTCCGCCGGGAACCGGTGCTTGCGGTGGAAGGCGCGGCCAACCGGACGGCCGGTTATTACTACAAGTTCTTCGAGAACTGCGACCGTAACCATACGTCGATCACGGACTTTCTGCGGAAGCGCTTCATTGAGTCGCTGGTGTTTGGGCGGGCTTATTGCGGGTTGGAGTTTCCAAAGGCGCCGGGGGAGTTTCAATCGCGTTGGGAAGAAGAAAAAGCAGGAGCGGACCAGGCGTATCTAACGGAGATTCATCCGCTGGATGTCATCAATTGGGAGCGCGACGAGTTTGGGCGGTTGACTTTCTTAACCATCAAGCTTGGCGAGGAAAGGGACGCGGATTCGGGCCAAGACGGCAAGGTGAAGAAGTTCCTGGTGTACGACCAGACGGACTACACCATTCTTCGGACCGACAAGGACGGCAATCTCCATATTCTCGAAACGGGTCCACATGCGTTGGCGGGAATTCAAACCGTGCCAGTGTTTCAATTGGCGCCGAGCGAAGGGTTGTGGTTAACCAATAAGGCGGCTCACTTGCAGTTGGAGCACTTCAACAAGGCGAACAGTCTGGCGTGGTCTTTGGGCATGGCGCTTTACTCCACCCCGGTGATTTACAGCAAGCGGGATTTCCACCAAGCGTTGAGCGAGAGCTACTACATCCAACTGGACCCGGAAGATAAGTTCGGTTTCGCGGAACCAACGGGCAATGTTTACCGGATTGCGCTGGAAAATCTGGAACGCCTGCAGGAAGAGATTTACCGGACTTGCTACCTGCTGGGCCAGGCGAGGAGTTGGATGAGCGGCGGGATGCGCGTCAGTGGGCAGAGCAAACAGCAGGACTTCCAAATTACGAAAGAAGTGTTGCGAAGCTATGGCGACGGCGTAAAGGACTTCCTGAAGAGGTTGCTGGCGAGCCTGTCAGAGGTGCGGCAAGACCAAGTGCGCATCACCGTGAGCGGGCTGGACGAATTTGAGGCAGCGGACTTTGCCCAGGAAATTACGGAAGTCTCGCAGCTCTTCGCCTTGGGGCTGGAGTCGAAAACGTTTCGCCAACAAGTGTTGAAAAAGCTGGCCATGAAGTTCCTGGGCGACGTGAACGAAGCCACCAAGGAGCAGATTGCCCGCGAAATTGACCATTCCTTAGGAGAGCAGAAATGAGTGTGAAGAACCCAATGGGAGACCAGGACATGAAGTCGTTGATGGAGTCTGTGCTGAATGAATTTCTTTCGGCGCAGAACAAGCGCAGTGAACCGGCATACAAGGCGGAGTTGGAAGAAGAAAGACGCCGCCGGGAAAGCTTGGAGCGGCGAGTTAACGAGCTGGTGGAGGAAAACCGCCGCAGCCGGAGCACCGCAGAGGCTTTGGAACGCGAGACAGCCATTAAGAGCGAACTGCAGCGCCACGGCGTGACCAAGTTGGATTTGGCCTACCGGGCGCTGAAAGACGATGTGGCGAAGGCCGAGGACGGGACCTTGTTGATCCGTGGAACAAACGGGATGGTGCCCTATCAGGAGCACATTCCTCGCTTTCTGGATGAAAACCCGGAACTCTTGCCGGCGCGGAAATTGAGTGGCAGTGGAGCGGGGCCCAGTCCGCGGGCCCAACAGAATGTACCGGGATTGGACCTGGATTCCATCCGGCCCGGGATGAGTAGTGAAGAAATGGCGCGGTACCGGGAGGAAATCTCCCGCCTAGCCAACTCTTTGGATCAGGTCTAAGGACAAGAAAAAGGAGAGCAGATGCCTGCAATTACTTCGACGAATCTTGCGAACGCCATCGTTAAGTTGGTGGCCGCTGATGCTTTGCCCGCGCTTATGGGCAATTTGGTGATGGGCAACCTGGTGAACCGGGATTTCGAACCTTCGCTGGCGAAGGCTGGTGATACGGTGAACGTTCCGGTTCCTCCCACGCTGACGGCCAACAACCTGGCCGAAGGCGGGACCGTGGTGACCCAAAATCCGAACCTGGGCAACGCGCAAATCGTGCTCAACACCCATGCGGAAGCAACCTTCCAGATTCCCGACGCCACGAAGGCGATCGCGGTGCCGGAATTGTTGCGCCGCTACATGGAGCCGGCGGTGATTGCACTGGCCGAGAAGGTGGAAAGCGACCTGTTGGGATTGGCTACTTCCTTTACGACCAACACCGCCTTGGGCAGCCAAGGCGTGGCGGTGACCGAAGAGTTGATCGACCAAGCGGAAACCACTTTGTTCAACGCGAAAGTGCCGGCCAGCATGCCCAAGCACTTGGTGGTGGACGCCGCCACTTACTCCGCTCTGCGCCTGAACCCGCGCTTCAGCGAGTACTCCAAGGCTGGTGATGCCGGCTTGAAGGCTTTGGTCGAAGGCAATATCGGCCGCTTGAAGGACTTCTTCGTGTTCCGTTCGCAGTTCATCAAGAAGTCCGGTGTGCCGGTGACGACGCGGAACTTGGCTTTCGCCCGCGACGCGATTGGCTTGGCCATCCGCCGTTTGCCGCAGCCGCTGCCCGGAACGGGTGCGATTGCGGAATACGCGGAACTGGGCAACTTTGGAATGCGCGTGGTGATGAGCTACCAGCCAGATACGCTGGCCCAGCAATTCACGGTGGACATGCTTTACGGTGTGGCCATTCTGCGTAACAACTACGGAGTTCTGATCAACAGCTAAGCGCTGGCGCGAAGCTAAGTCGGGCCGGGTAGCCGCAAGGTTGCCCGGCCATTTTTTATGGCTAAACGGCTTCGCCAGAAAAGGAGAAACCCACGTGGCATTACTGACAGAACAGCCAATATCCAACCTTGCGGAATGGTTCGTCTACGATTCCAAACTTGCCATTCTTTCGGCGCAAGAGAGCGCCTCAATCGAGAAAAAGGGTGAGTTCGCCCAACGAGAAGTGCAAACCGAGATCCTGGCCTTCCTTCTGCGGAATACCGGGTTAGGCGAAGCAGAGTGCCGCCGGATTCTTCCGAAGATCTATGTCTCAGAGCCTCTACGCCGCTGGCACGCCAGTTTCACTTTGGCCCTCTATTACGCGGATATGGCCTCGTTGCAAGCTAGCGCCTTGCACCGAGAGAACAGCCGCTATTACGAAACGCGCAGCGAAGAGGCGCGGGACCAAACCTTTGTGATTGGCTTGGGAATTGTTGACCAGGCCGTTCCCCGCGGAGTGGTTCCCCAGATCAGCTGGGTGGGCGAGGTGGACGACAACCGCCTGGTTCGCGGGCGTGTGCGATTCGAGGACGCCAACGGAGTGGAAGGGACCGCAAGCGATGAGTTTGCAATTCCGCTAACGGTGGCCGGCAGCACGACTCTGACGATTCCCAGCCTGCCTGTGGGGGCCCATGCGTGGCAGCTCTATCTGGCGGAAGATTCTGACATTTTTCAAGCATTGACAGAAGCTCCGATTGCTGGCGCCAGTGATGTTCTGTTGGGGACCCAACTGGCGCTTGCGGGGCCCACGTTAAGCGCAGCGGAACAGGAGCCCAACCGCTACCTGTTTCATGAACGCCGGCGGGGGATCTAAAGATGGCGAATCTAAGCAGCAAAGCCTTGGACGCCGCCTCTATTCTTTTTGCCGGGGAAGCAGGGCTGAAGGTTAGTTTGGAGTCAATCGCGGAATTGCAAGGCCGCCCTGTGGAAGAAGCGAAGTTCGTCCTGGAACGGGCCAGTTGGGGCACGAAGTACAGCGAAAGAACGCCGGAATCGCGGCATCCGCGCGTGGCCTTGTCCTTGAAGAAAATCTCTGGCAAAGGCGTAGAGAAATTTTCCCGCAAGGCGGCCCGTGCCACTTTGCTGGCGGAAATCCAAGTGAGCGGCGAGACGGCTGAGAGGGTGTCGGAACAAACGATGGACTTCGTTGACGCCACCATCAGCCTGCTGGATCGCAACCAGGGCCTATGGAGCGCCGGCGCCTTCTATGCCGGTGAGTACGTCGTGGAATTGAAACCGCTGGCCAAGGGCGGACTGAACTACACGCAAATTTCGACATTCGAAATTGAACTTTATTTGTGGCAGGACTAAGGAGCAACAGCAATGGCAAGTGAGTACATAGCAACTCATTCCAACCGGATTTATCTGAAGAGCGAAACCGATCATCCCGCGATGGGGGATATGTCTGAGGCCGTGCTGGCGCCGGTCACAAGTTTACGAGTGAATACCCGGCGGCAACAATTGTTCCGCCAGGACAAAACGGGCTTCCGGACGGATACTCCCGTACTCGGCCCACAAAGGGAATTGATTGAAGTGAGCCTGGGAGCATACGGAGTGGGCTGGGATGGTGGCGCCACCAAAACGGCCATCAGTCCGTTGCTCGAAAGCGGCTTCAGCGCGCAAGCAAACGTGGGAGCGAATTACACCGTTGCCGCGGTGGCGGGCGCGACTTTGACGCTGGGGGAAGACAGCACGCTTACCGTCGGCGCGGCTTTACTCTTTGGCACGGAACTGCGTTTTGTGACGGCGGTATCGGGCCTGCGGGAAGTAACCCTCAATGCGCCGTTTACGGTTGAACCCTCCTTGGGCGCCACGCTGCAAGGCTGCTTGAATCTCGGCGTTGGCGACGCAACCCACACCATGAGCTTGCTGGACAATTGGAACCCGAGCCAGGCCGTGCAGCGCTTTTTGACGGGAGTTGTGGCCAACCGCTTGACGGTGGCAGTGAACAACGACTTCCTGGACCTAAGCGTGGATGGCTTCGCCCGCAACCAGTACGACAGCGTGAATGGCGTGGTGAGTGGTGAATTCACGTTCCCAACCGAGCCTGCGGGGACGGGGAGCTTGTTGGCGAGCCCGATCGCTGGCCACCTCGGCCAAGCCGTGGTTGGCGTGGACCATCAAAACGTCTGTACGTTGACGGAAGCTACCATCACCATCGACAACAACATTGAGCCGCGCACCGATGAATTCGGCTGCTACACGACGAAGGCCTACACCTTGGGCAAGCGGCGCGTGACGGTGGACTTCACGCTTTTTGAGCGCAACGATGCCTTCAGCCAATCGCTCTACGCGCAAGCGGTAAACAACGTCCCCGTTCCGGTAATGTTCCAGTTGGGGACCCAACCGGGAGCCATGTTGGGCATTTACCTGCCCGCGGTGCTGTTAAGCATGCCGGAGTTTGACGATCGTCAATCCCGCCTGCTTTGGCGCTTTCAGGGTTCGCTGGCGCTGGGCGGCCAAAACGACGAGATCTTTTTGGCGCAGCGTTAGGAGGACACCCGTGGCATTTCTTACGGAATGTGTGTTTCGGCCGGATGCCGCTCCGGAGGTGGAGGTTCACCTCCGGAGAATCTCGCTGGGTCAGCGTTTACGCTTTCTGGCAAATAACTTTGAACAATTGCAGAGGCTAAAGCTGGCCCAGGCGAATGCGAACAATGGTCAGTCTTGCGCCAACGATCTTGCGGAACTGGAGCTGAGCGTAGGCAAACAAATCCTGGCCGCGACCGTGCTCAAGGTAGTGGGCCCGGTCGAAGAAGTCGCGGATTGGCCAAGTTGGCTCTTGGAGGACGCGCCCAGTGCCCTAGGGCTGGAAGTATTGCGCCGGGCTGGGGAAGAAATCTTCCTCGGCGAGGACAAACGAAAAAAATCATAGCCGCAACCCAATACCTATCGCAAAGGACACGATGGGATTGCGGCGAGTGCTGCCGGCGAGGCTTGCAGGAAGCAAGACGCTGCGGACTGATCGGAATTTCCGCTGGACCAAACCCCGTCTGGGCCAAGGAAGACGCGATCTTTTATCAGTGTCCGGAAAGCATGCTCACGGGGGAGCTTTGGCACTGGATCAACCTGGCCGCAACTTTACAACAACAAAGCAATTTTGACTGGCTATCCGTGCCCGCAGTGGATTGCGATGCCTTGCAGACGATTTGGCAATGGAAAGGAAAGAAACTAAATGCTCGAAACGAAGGATGACGCGCAAGCCCAAGGTCCCCGGCTGGGCGATGTTTTGCAGGGACTGTTTCAAGAAGTGGAAAAGCAGGCCGCTGGCCTAGCCGTGAATTTGAACACCAGCGCGGACACGATTGCCAGCGCGGCCAAAGCCGTAAGCACAACGAGTTCCGCCAATCCGCTGGCGGTGGCTAATTCCAGCAACAACTCCGGGGCGAATCCACTTTCGGTATTGAGCCCGCTGAGTTCTTCCCGCAGCCCGGTATCGATTTTGAGCAGCATCTTCTTGGGCCCGCTTTGGCGTGGCCTGTTCAGTCTGTTTGGGGGCGGTGATGAACCGCAGGCACCGGTATTGCAGCCCTTCATTCCCCCTGCTCCAGCCACCACGCAACTTGCTGCGGGAGCAAGTGCAGACGGCACCGCCCGGGAAGTTTCAACCGATGCCCAAGGCCGTTTGCGCAACGTGGAGCCTGCGCCGGCCAACGTCAGCATTTCGATACAAGCCCTGGACGCCCGCTCGTTGCTCGACCGCAGCGACGACCTGGCCAGCGCAGTGCGGCAGGCCATGCTGAGCAACCATCCCATCAACGACAGCCTTACGGAGCTTTAGGTCATGGAATTCCCACAACTCGACACCGAAGTAACGGTGCAACTTCATTCGGCGAAGCAGCGAAAGGTTCGCAGCCGGACCTTCCGCTTTCTGGGCGATGCCGTCCAAGGTCAACAATTGCGCACCGGCAGTGGCTTTCGTTGGCTGCTGCGGTATGAGTCCTTAAACCAGGAAGAAACCTCGCGCCTGCGCCAATTCTTTGAAATGACGTTGCCGGGCCAGAGCTTCTCTTTCACCGACCCTTGGACCGGTACCGTGCATGCCAATTGCCGTTTAGGCAATGCCGGACTGAATTTGTTGCACTACGCACCGGGAAGCTACGAAGTGGAATTTGAGGTGGAAGATGCCCAGTGAACCGTTCGTTTTTCCCGCCACCAACGAGGGCTTCTTGGCGCAGTATCCCGTGCGGATGCGCAGCCGCTACCAAGGACCACAAGTGGAGTTTCCCGATGGGTCGAAGCAAGTTTCGCCCGCGGAGTTCCGGCTGGTGCACCAGTGGGAATTGGTCTACCGCCACCTGCGCAACGAAGAGCGCGATCGCTTTGAGGCCTTCTTTTTCCAAGTGGAGCGCAGCGGCTCGCCTTTTCTGTTTTTTGATCCTTTAGGGAACTTCCTCCTCCAGAGTTTGGACCTGACGCACCCGGCTTGGATGAAGAACGGCGCCATGGACATTACGGCCTTTACCGACCCGGACTTGGGCGAAGCCTTTGTCATCACCAACAACTCTTTCGATTGGGCCATGTTGAGCCAAACCGTGGGCTTTGGCTACAACTTTTTTGGCTGCTTTAGTGTGGAGACCAAGTGGGATTCGCCCGTAAGTGTGCAGCTTGGAATGACTGATTCGCTCGAGAGCCACAAGCGCGAACTGAAGGTGCACGAACCGCGGCGGCTTTTCGTGCGCAAGCGGGCCGGCGCGGTGGCTTCCACCAATGTCTCGATTGAGATTCCACCGCAAACTCAGGTAATCCTGGCGCGGCCCCAACTGGAAATTGCTCTGCAACCCACCGCCTTCCACGCCACGGGCGCGCGGAACGGAATTTACCAACAAGCAACTCTGGCGCAGGCAAACTACCGTTGGATTTCTCCCGCGCCTAATGTCCACCAAATCAATCTTTACGTGGAAGGCTCGCGTTTCGCATGACACTCCTCGAACTGAAAGACCACCCCACCATTGGGGCCACCGCAATCCTTTGTGAACTGACGCTTTCGGACCAAACGGTGCAGCGCTGGAGCAACCGGCAATGCACCTGGAACGCTGCCTCCTTTACGCCGCGGATCATCGAAGACGGCGCGCCGGAATGGCGCTTCAGCGCCGACGGCATTGCTGAGGGTCCCGGTTCCCTCCAACTGCTGCTGGCCAACGCCGACGGGCTGGTGTCGGAACTGCGGCGCCAGGGCAAACTCGCGGGCGCCTACCTAAAGCTCCTCATCGGCGTGTTCGAGGATGGTGTAGTTGCGGACGCGCACGCCGTGTTCACGGGCATTGTGGACAACGTGCTCGAGGCGGACGCAGAACTCGCGCGCATTACGGCGCAGAGCCGCTTGAATTCCATCCGCGCCAGTTTCCCTCCCTTGCGCATCCAGCGGCGTTGTTCCTGGGCCTTCCCCGCCAACCTCGCGGAACGCGAAGCGGCGCTGAGCTCGGGCGAGGAGGGCCGCTATGCGAGCCTCTTCCGTTGCGGATACTCTGCTGGACTTGCGGGTGGCTTTGGCAACCTAAACGGCGTTGAGCCTTTCACCAGTTGCGACTTCACGCGCACCGCTTGCGAAGAGCGCGGCATGTTCAACCAAGATGCGGCCAACCATATGACGCGCCGCTTCAGTGGCATTCAGTACCTGCCGCCTGTCATCCAGGTGCGCGGCCACGGGGAATCCAGCGGGCGCCTTTCGGAATTGGTGTCGCTCGATACGCGCTACAACGACGTAGTGCCCGCGGTCTACGGTACCGGCTGGCTACGCGCCCCGGTCGTCTTCTCCCGGAATGATGGCAACTTAACCCGCATTGAAGCCTTGTTGGGGCTGGGCGAAATTGAGGACGCCACCAAGGTTGTGGTGAATGGCTACGAGATCCCGCGCGCGGAAGACGGCCGCGACATGAGCGGCTCCGGTTGGTATCAAGTGGTGACCAAGGGAGGCCGCACGGGCGGGTTCAATTTGAACTTCACCGATGGGGCAGGGAACCCGCAAGGCGACCCCTACGGCAGTATGGCGATGCTCTCCGTTGTGGTGCCCAACGAAATCAGCAACGGCAAATCCGCGCCGCAAGTGGATGTGCTGATGAAGGGAATCCGGCTGCCTGTTCTGGATGCCGAAGGGCACCTGGTGGCGGAGACCTGGAGTGCGAATCCCGCCTGGATTCTCTGCGACATTCTTCGTCGTTCCGGTTGGAAGCTGGCGGAGTTGGATCTACCCAGCTTCCTCGCCACGGCTGCTTATTGTGACGAAGTGATCTCCCTTACGGACCCGCACGGTGGCACGCGCAGTGGCAAGCGCTTTGAGGCCAACCTGGTTCTGCGCCGCCGCTATAGCCTGGCGGAAATCCTCCGCGGTATGCGTGTGGCGAACTTGCTACGGGTTGGCTTGTCCGCCGAGGGCAAGCTTTATTTGAAGCCCGAAACGACGCTCGCCCTGCAGCAACCTTCAAAGCCTACGGGCAGCAATAGCGACGTGGCGCTGCTCGGTGGTTGGCCTGCTTACGAGTTTGACGATGGCACTCATGCGAAACATGGAATCCTGCTGCATGCGGACGGCATGCCACTGTTTGAGGTGCTTTCCCGCCCAACGCAGGATTCCGTGAACCGTGTGAATGCGGAGATTCAAGATGCCTTGAACGAATTCCGCCAGGATAGCTTCACGCTGGCCGATACGGACGACATAGCGCTCCGCCGCCAGGAGCTCCAGCAAACGTTGCCCGCCATGGGTCTGCCGCACCTTCCCCAGGCCATCCGCGCCGGGCAAACCTGGCTGAACAAAGCGATTGCCGGAAACATCTACATCGATTTCGTCACCAATTTGCGCGCCATTCACTTACGGCCCGGAGACTTGATCGCGGTCACTTATGCCAAGCATGGCTTCGACCGCTCCATCTTCCGCGTAACAGAAGTTCGCATACGCCCGGACCTGCAATCCATCCGCCTCTCGGCGCAATTGCACCAGGATCATTGGTATTCCGACGATCCCCAAGTGCGCTACGACCGGGCTCGCCTTTACGCATGGAGCAATCGCGCCCCCCGTGCCGTTGTTCCCGGAACTCCGGAGGAATCGCTGGGCTTTGATGAGCAAGGCCAGGAGCGGGCGCTGGTGCGCATCCCCTTTGCGCGCCCTTCGCGGCCTGACAATGCGCTCAGCGTTCCCATCGTCAGCTTCTCTTATTTGGCCTCCGCCACGGGTGGCAGCCTCGCGAGCGGGAATTACTTCTACGGCTTGACGTATTTGGATAGCGCCGCGAAAGAGTCCGGGTTGTCTTCCTTGATTCCCGTCTACCTTACGACGGCCGGCACTTCGCACCAAGTGACGCTCCAAGGGCTAAGCTTCCCCTCGCTTGCCCAAACCGTAAACGTCTACCGCGGCAGTAGTCCCTATGATCTTCGCCAGGTCGCCTCCGGGCTTCCCGTGGCAACGGAGCTCACCGATAGTGGCTGGCCGGCGAGCAGCACCATTGCGCCGGATGCCAATTATTCGAAGCTCCGCGCCTACTTCCGCCGCCAGTTGCTGGGTGACCAGCAACCGGATTCCTTCTCTGCCGCTACGCTCGGGCAAAGCAGCTTGGCGCTTACGCCCAACGAGTGGAACGGCAAACTCCTGGTGATTCGCGAAGGCAAGGGCAAAGGGCAGGAGCGGCGCATCGTCTCGCACACGGCTTCGCTGTTTACCCTCGAAAGCCCTTGGCAAACTCTACCGGACACCACCAGCCGCTTTGCCATCGTGCAAGGCGAGTGGAGCGCGGCGGGCGAGACGGAGGGCGAAGAGATTACCGTTGCGCTGCCACTTTTCAGCACCGAAACTTTCGAAATCAGCCTTCGCTCCGTTGCCTCGGATGGCTCTGAAGTGAATGCCGCGGAATCCCCGCGCTTGCTGTGGCAAATCGGTGTAGGCTCCAACAACAGCGGCGGCCTGGATAGCGATGTACCGCCGGAGCCTGCCTTTGGTTTCCGTCTCTTGGAGGGGGGCACGCTTTCCGTGGGCGGCTTCTCCTTCAGCAGCTTCGACAACTTGAACACGGCCTATGCCGCGCGCTTGGGCCTTTGGTTCTGGGATGAATTGACGGCTCCCACCGCCGTCAGCTTCGCCGCATCCGTCGCGCTTGGCGCCACGGAAATCACCTTGGCCGGCTTGGCGCAGCCGCTGGTGGAAGGCGATCGCATCCAAGCAGGCCAGGAAATTATGGCGATTGTGGCTCGCGTCGGCCTGACCGATAGCTACACGGTGCAACGCGCCGTACACTTAAGCCCAGAGGAAGCTCACGCGGCCAGCGATGCGGTCTTTCTGCTTGAGCGTCGCGAAGAAGCCATCAACCTTTTGCCGGGGATTTTGAAATCCACGGCCGGGGCGCGCTTCCGCTATAACACTCGCTTGCCCAACGTGCGGCTTGCCGCCGCCGATATGGCCATCTACAACCGGCTCGGGCCCAGCCTGTTGCGCGAAGAAGTTTTCACCCAATTGGTCGACGACGGCATGCGCACTCTTTCGGGCGGGCAAATTGCTTTGAGTACGGCGGGCTATCTCTCGATTGAAGCTTCGGCTCCCGGCCGCTATGTCACCAATCGGGAACTTGTGGTGGGCGATGTCTACGCGGTAGTCGCGGAGCCGCCCGCCGGCGCTGCGGTGCAAGTGCTGGTTCGTGTGGACGGGGTTGAGTATTGCACCCTCTCCATTCCCTCCGGCAGCTTCACCTCCTCGCCCTTCAGCGGCTTCAATCGCGCCCCCATCGCCGAGGGCGCATCCATCACCTTCGATATCGTTTCGGTTCCGCCTGCCTCGGTAGGCTCTCCGGGCAAGGACCTTACGGTCTTTTTGCAGGTGTAGCGGATAATGGCGTTTTGATCTCCATTCAAAACGTCTCAAAGGTTTATCAGGGCTCGCCTTGGGCGGCATGGAAACGGACCGCGGTCCCTCCTGCCGCCAAATGGGCCCTTCGCAATATCAACCTCGACGTCCACACCGGCGAATGTTTTGGTTTGGTCGGGCCCAATGGCTCGGGCAAGTCCACTTTGCTCGAAATCCTTTCCGGAATTCTCGAGCCCACCGAAGGCCGCGTTTTGACCAAAGGTCGCATTGCCGCCCTTTTGGAATTGGGCGCTGGTTTCAATCCCGAATTCACGGGCCGCGAGAACGTCCGCCTCAACGCCGAACTCTTTGGCCTTACTCCCTCCGAAATCACTGCCACGCTCCCCCAGATCGAAGCCTTCGCCGGCATTGGCGATTTCTTCGATCGCCCGGTCCGCGAGTATTCCACCGGCATGTATGTTCGTTTGGCCTTTGCCGCCGCCATTCACCAAAGCCCCGACATTCTCATCGTGGACGAGGCCTTGGCCGTGGGCGATGTTCGCTTTGCGAATCAATGCATCCGCCGCTTGGAGGAAATGCGCCAAGCGGGCACAACGATCCTCTTCGTTTCTCACGATCTCGGCTTGGTGAAGCGGCTTTGCCATCGCGCCGCTTTGCTTTGGGGCGGGGAATTGGCTTTGGTGGGGGAAGCCAAACACGTTGCCGATGAATATGTTCGCCGCGCGCAACCCGAAGCTCTCGATGTCCCTTCCGCGCATCTGTCCCAAGCCCTTCCCCCGCGCGCTCCCGCTTGGTTCGCCAGCCTCCACTTGAATCGCCCCACCCTCGAACATGGGGAAACTCTCGAAATCTTTGCCCGTTGTGTAGCCCGGCGAGACATCCCCAAACTGCAATTCGGCCTTTTGCTGCGCAATCGCCAAGGCATCGAAATTGCCGGCACAAACACCACCGTCGAGCGGCAACCGCTGGGGCCTTTTACGGTCGGCCAAGCCTTCCAGTTGCGGGCAGGCTTTCCCTGCCCCTTCACTCGTGGCGACTACACCATCACTCTAGCGCTCCAGGACGAACACGGCGCACCCCTCGATTGGCGCGACGACTGTCTCTCCTTCAGCGTCATCGACCCCCGCGACCACGCCGGCCACACCGTCCTCGATGTTACGTTTGAATCGAAGACCGCAGACTCTCCCGAACCCGAGACTCCCCATGCATCCTGACCGCCTCGCCGAAATCCAATCCGCCCTCCAAGCCCAGAACCTCGACGCCTGGCTTTTCTTCGACCACCACCAGCGCGACCCTCTGGCCTACCGCATCCTTGGCTTCACGCCCGCCAGTCACGTCACCCGCCGTTGGTATTACCTCATCCCCCGCCAAGGCGAGCCCCATGCCCTCGTCCACCGTATCGAGGCTGGCATGCTCAATGCTCTCCCTGGCCAAAAGCACGTCTATGCCGGATGGCGTTCCCAACAAACAGAGCTCGCCAGTTTGCTCAGCGGCCTGAAAACCGTCGCCATGCAGTACTCTCCCGGTTGCGCCATTCCGTATGTCTCCATGGTGGACGCGGGCACCGTGGAACTCATCCGCTCCTTCGGCGTCGACGTGGTGTCTTCCGCCGATCTCATCCAACTCTTCGACGCCACCCTCGACTCCGGCCAAATCGAGAGCCATTTCTGGGCCGCGCAAAAGATGGACGCCCTCCGCGCTGCCGCGTTCGATGAAGCCCGGAATGCTGTCGCCCTCGGGCGCACGCTTACCGAATACCAGCTTCACGTCTGGCTGCGCGAAGCCTTTGACCGCGAAGGCCTCACCACAGACCACGGCCCTATCGTGGCCGTCAATGCCCACGCGGGCGACCCCCATTACGAGCCTTCCGCTGCTTCCTCCTCCGAAATTCGCGCAGGCGATCTTTTGCTCATCGACATGTGGGCCAAGCGCAAGGCCCCGCGCTCGGTCTATTACGACATCACCTGGACGGCTTTCCTTGGCGCCGCTCCTCCCACTGAAATCGAGAATGTATTTTCGATTGTTTGCGCTGCTCGCGACGCCGGTTTCTCCGCCGTTGACCAATCCCGCACCGCCCGCACCCCGCTCGCCGGCTTCGCCGTCGACAACGCCACGCGCCAAGTAATCGAACAAGCCGGCTACGGCCAGGCCTTCGTTCACCGCACCGGCCACTCCATTGGCGAAGATGTTCACGGCACGGGCGCCAATATGGATGATCTTGAAACGCACGACGAGCGCCTGATCTTGCCCCACACCCTCTTCAGCATCGAACCGGGGATTTACCTGCCCCACTTCGGCATCCGCAGCGAATTCAACGTCCTGGCCTTGCCAGACTCCGCTCGCACCACTGGCGCAATCCAAACAGAGCTGCTTCGCCTGGTTTAGTTGAGGAGCCTAGTACCCGCAAAGGCTCTTGAATTTGCTACTATTGCAAATGGGTTCCAAGGGCCGAACGCTCTCCGGCGTTCGGCTTTCTTTCGTCTCCCCAAAGTCAAGACTACCCTCGCCATTTCCATGTTCGAGAATTTAAGCGACAAACTCCAGCGCGTCTTCAAATCCATGCGCGGAGAAGGCAAACTCACCGAGGCCAACATGCAGGAGGCCTTGAAGGAGATCCGTGTCGCTTTGCTCGAAGCCGACGTTAACTTCAAAGTTGTCAAAGAGTTAATCGAAAACGTCAAGCAAAAGGCTATGGGCGAGGAAGTGCTTACTTCTCTTTCCCCCACCCAGCAAGTCATCAAAATCGTAAAGGACGAGCTGGTCCGCATCCTCGGCACCCACCAAGCCAAAATTCGCTTCGCCAACGAACCTCCCACCGTCATTCTCGTCGTTGGCCTCCAGGGTTCCGGCAAAACCACCAGCACCGCCAAGCTGGCACGGCTGCTCAGCAAAGAAGGCAAAAAGCCCCAGCTGGTTTCCGTCGACATTTACCGTCCCGCCGCCAGGGACCAACTCGCCGTGCTGGCCAAGCAACTTTCCATTCCCATCCACACCGGCGAGACGGGCGAAAATCGCCCCGCCGAGCTGGTTCGCGGCGCCAAAGCGGAGGCTGTTCGCAATGGCCGCGACGTCCTGCTGGTCGATACCGCCGGCCGCCTCCACATCGACGAAGAATTGATGGTGGAGCTTGATGGTCTGAAGGAGCAGCTCAATCCCACAGAAATTCTTTTCGTGGCCGACGCCATGACCGGGCAGGACGCCGTCCGCTCCGCCGCGGCCTTCCACGAACGCCTCGGCATTACCGGCGTGGTCCTCACGAAAATGGATGGCGATGCCCGCGGCGGCGCCGCGCTCTCCATTCGCCAGGTCACCGGCCAGCCCTTGAAGTTTGTTGGCTTGGGCGAAAAGCCCGATGCCTTTGAAGCGTTCCACCCAGACCGTGTCGCGCAGCGCATTCTCGGCATGGGCGATGTGCTCAGCCTGATTGAAAAAGTCGAGCAGACCATCGACGCCAAAGAGGCCGAGAAGATGCAGCGCAAACTCATTGAGAATGAGTTCTCGCTTGAAGATTTTCGCGACCAGTTGAAGCAATTGCGCAAGCTGGGTCCGCTCGATTCTTTGATGGGCATGATTCCTGGCATGGGCCAGATGTCCAAACAGCTGAAGGACGCGAAAATGGATGAGGGTGAGCTGACGAAGATCGTCGCCATCATCGATTCCATGACGCCCCTGGAACGCCACAACCACATGCTGATCAACGGTTCGCGCCGCCGCCGCATCGCCGCCGGCAGTGGCACCCAGGTCAGCGATGTAAACAACCTTTTGAAGCAATACACCCAAGCCCGCAAGATGATGAAGACCCTTACGGATTCTCTCGGCGGCTTTGGGGGAGGAAAAGCCGGCTCCATGGCCAAGCGCCTGTCGAAGCTCGGCATTCCGGGAATGGAAGATCTTTTGCGGCGTTAACTCGCCGCGGTTGACCCGTAGAACTGGTAATTTGCAGAGGAGAACAACCAAATGTTGATGATTCGCCTGGCTCGCTTCGGCTCGAAGAAGCGGCCCACCTATCGCCTGGTAGTGATCGAAAAGGACAAGCCCCGCAACGGGCGCGCGGTCGAAATTGTGGGCAACTACAATCCCGTTGCCCAGCCACAAATCGTGAACCTGAAGCATGAACGCATTGCCCATTGGATGAAGCAAGGCGCGCAGCCCACCGACGTTGTGGCCCGTTTGCTGAGAAAGAATCCGGCCCCGGAAGCCACCGAAGCCGCCCCCGCGGTCTAGGCTCTGCCTCCGTTTGTCCCTTTTCTTGAATTAGATTTTTCTACCATTCCGCGAAGGAGCGGCTATGAAACAGCTCGTGGAAGATATTGCGAAAGCGCTCGTCGATGCGCCTGACTCCGTTAGTGTCAAGGAAGTCGAAGGCGAGCGGGTAACCGTTCTGGAGTTGCGTGTCTCTCCGGAAGATATTGGCAAGATTATTGGCAAGCAGGGCCGTACCGCCCGCTGCATCCGGACCATTCTCGGCGCGGCCAGCATGAAGCTGAACCGCCGCTTTGAGTTGTCCATCCTGGAGTAGGCGGCGCGCCGCGGCTGTGGTCCCCCCGGGCTGGATCACTCTCGGTACCGTGCTCCGCACCCGCGGCAACCGCGGGGAGGTGGTGGTCGATTTGCTCACCTCTTCCGTGGAGCGTTTCCGGGAAGTCTCGGGCTTGGTCTGGTTTCACGATCAGGCACCGGAGCGTCCGCTCGAGGTGGAAGAGGCTTGGTCGCACGACGGCAAGTGCGTCCTTCGCTTCGCGGGAGTCGATTCGATCTCGGCGGCGGAGGATCTCCGGGGAGGCGATCTGTGCATCCCGCTCAGCCAGCGGCGGCCTCTCGCCGAGGGGGAAACCTTCCTCAGCGATTGGGTCGGCGTCGAGTTCTTCGATGAGGCTGGCCAGCGCGTGGCCCAGGTTGCGGATTGGTACGAAGAGGGCGATCAGGTCTGGTTCCGCTTGGAACCGGGCGCGATTTTGCTGCCCTATGCCAAAGAGTTTTTTGTTGCTGTGGATTTTGCGGCCAAGCGGGCAACGGTTCGCTTGCCGGAGGGCCTACTGGAATTAGGCAGCTCATGATCTTTCATATACTGACCATCTTTCCGGATTTCTTCACTGGCTTCCTGCGCTACGGCGTGGTGGCCCGGGCTCTGGAATTGGGCTTAATCCAAGTCCGCATCCACAACTTGCGGGATTGGACCACCGACCGCCACCAGAGCGTGGACGACCGTCCCTTTGGCGGCGGCGAAGGCATGCTCCTTAAAGCGCAGCCCATTTTCGAAGCCGTGGAAAGCATCTGGCCCGCCAAGCCCCTGGGCGCCCAAACTTTGCTGCTCTCGGCCCAAGGCCAGCGCTTCAACCAGGTTATGGCGCAAGAGTTGCGCAACGCACCTGAAATCCTGCTTGTCTGTGGCCGCTACGAAGGCGTGGATGAGCGCGTTGCGGAGCACCTGGCCGACCGTGAAGTTTCCGTTGGCGACTATGTGCTGAGCGGGGGCGAATTGCCCGCCGCTATCGTTGTTGACGCGGTGGCCCGCCTGGTTCCCGGTGTGCTCGGCAACAATGCCTCCGCCGTAGAGGAAAGTTTTGCCCACCCGGCCCAGCCGCTGCTCGAAGGACCGCAGTACACCCGGCCAGCCGAATTCCGGGGATGGAAAGTGCCAGAAGTTTTGCTCGGCGGCAATCATGCCGCCATTGCCGCGTGGCGTGCGCAAGCCGCCCGCGAAAAGACCAGGAAAAACCGGCCCGATTTGCTCGACGCCGGAGACAAGCGATAATTGAATTTGGATTCCGTCGTGAGACGGTGATGAGGATACTACGATGAACCATCCGGCGATTGCCAAGATTTACAACAAGTACAAGCGGACCGACCACCCGGATTTCCGCATCGGCGACACGATTCGTGTCCATGTCAGGATCAAGGAAGGCGACAAAGAACGCACCCAGGCCTTTGAAGGCGTGGTCATTGCCCGCCAGAACTCCGGCATGGGCGAAAACATCGTCGTGCGCAAGATGACCTTCGGCACCGCCGTGGAGCGCATCTTCCCCATCAACGCCCCCGTAATCGACCATATCGATCTGGTTCGCACGGGCCGCGTCCGCCGCAGCAAGCTGTACTATCTGCGCGGCTTGAAGGGCAAGGCGGCGCGTTTGAAAGAGCGCGTTTAGTCGCCGGCTCCCACCCGCGCGTGCCCCGTTCTCCCATTTGTTCCTTGCGCCACGAAAACCGCTTGCGCGCCCTAGGATACGTGTCGATTGCGGGCGTCGATGAAGCCGGCCGCGGTTGCATCTTCGGCCCCGTCTATGCCGCCGCCGTCATTCTTCGCCCGCAGGCTGACCTTGCGGGCATTCGCGACAGCAAATTAGTGCCGGAGGACGAGCGCACTCGATTAGCCGCCAAGGTGAAACAAGCGGCGCTGGCCTACGCCGTGGCGCACGCCTCGGTCGAGGAAATCGAGCGCATCAACATTCTCGAGGCCAGCCGCCTTGCGATGCGCCGCGCGGTGGAAGCGCTGTCACCCTCGCCTGACTACCTGCTTGTCGATTACCTGCGCCTCGATTCGCCCCTCCCGCAAACGGGGCTCGTGAAAGGCGACGCCCAATCGAAATCCATCGCCGCCGCGTCTTTGCTTGCCAAAACAGCGCGCGACGAAAAACTCCGGGAACTCAGCCAGACTTTTCCCGTTTTCCATTTGGAAGCCAACAAAGGATACGGGACCCCTGACCACCTCGCCGCCCTCCGCCGCTTCGGCCCTACTCCTTTTCATCGCCGCACCTTCGCGCCCGTACGCTCCATCCTGGAACCCGGCTTGTTTTCCGCCTAAGGCCCGCCCATGAACTACCACTGGATGCACAAACTCAGCGCCATTCTGTTCGTCGTCCTCTGCTTTGAAGTGGGCCTTTTTTTGATCGTCTTTCCCTGGCTGGAGGCTTGGCGCCTGAACTCCCTGGCAGGCTTCAGCCCCGAATGGAGCACCCTGTGGATGAACTTCCATTTCCGGGGCGCTGTCAGCGGCTTAGGGCTAATCAATATCTACATCAGCATTGCCGAAGCCTTTCGCCTGCGCCGCTTCGCCCCCCAACCTGCCACCTCGACTGCCACCTCGGCTGCCGCCCCGGCGGAAGAAGCAATCGACCATAATGACTAAAGGAAGAATCGCGTGAGTACACCCTCCAGCACCACCACTCCCCCTAGCCCGGCGAACCCGCCCGCGGCCGCTCCCAGCAAATGGAACTGGCTCGTTGAACTGAACCGTACCCGCCTGGCTCTTGCCGATACCCAGCGCGGCACCATCGGCGAATGGACAGTGACGATTCTCCTGCTGCTTTTCGCCACCACTACCCTTGTCCAGGCCTTTGTCATTCCCACCGGTTCCATGGAAGACACCATGCTCATCGGGGACCACCTGCTGGTAGACAAACTGGCCTACGCCCCCAAGGGCCCCATCAGCCAGCACCTGCTTCCTTATACGGACGTTAAGCGCGGCGACATTATCGTGTTCCGCTATCCGGAAGACATCCGCCAAACCTTCGTCAAGCGCGTCATCGGCGTTCCGGGCGACACCATTCGCCTGGAAAACAAGCAGCTCTTCCTAAACGGCAAAGCCGTGCAGGAACCGTACAAGTATCACAAGACGGACTACTTCGATTCCTACCGCGACAACTTCCCCTCGGAGCCGCAAATGCGCGTCTACCCCGGTGCCGAGGAAATGCTGAATCGCCACGTCAAGGATGGCGCGGTGGTTGTCCCTCCCAATGCCTACTTCGCCATGGGCGACAATCGCGATTCTTCGCTCGACAGCCGTTACTGGGGCTTCGTTCCCCGCGAAAACATCATCGGCAAGCCGCTTATCATTTACTGGTCTTACGAATCCTCCACTGAAAGGCTGGCGGGGTCGCCCTTGAACCCCGAACACATGAAAGACCTGGCTCTGAACTTTTTCGCCAAAACCCGCTGGAGCCGCACCTTCCAACTCGTCCGCGGCTACCCGCTGCAATAACCTTTGCCGGAACCCTTTCCGATGACCACCAACATGTCCCGCACCAACTACTACGGACTCATTCTCGCCGGCGGCCGCGGCACTCGTTTCTGGCCCCGCAGCCGCAAGGCCCGCGCCAAGCAGGTTCTCAATTTCTTTGGCGAGCGCAGCTTAATCCAGCAGACCATCGACCGGCTTCGCCCCCTGCTTCCCCCCGAGCGCATTTGGATTCTGACCAACGAGCACTTGCGCGACGAAATTGCCCGCCAGTTGCCCGAAGTGCCCCGCCGCCAGATCATCGCTGAGCCCGCGCAACGCAACACCGCCCCGGCCATTGGTCTGGCCTGCCACATGCTGCATTCGCTGGACCCCACGGCCGTGCTCGGCATCTTTCCGGCGGACCACCTCATCGCCCGCCCCGCCGTTTATTTGCGCGCCGTGCGGCCGGCCTTCCGCGCCGCCAGCCAAGGCGAAATGGTAGTGCTGGGCATCAAGCCCCGCTGGCCCGAGACCGGCTACGGCTATATCGAATTCCCCAAGCAAGCCGCTGAAGTTGGTCTGGAACCCATCGCCATCCAACGCTTCCGCGAAAAGCCGGACCTGCCCACCGCCAAACGATTCCTCAAGGCCGGCAATTTTTACTGGAATGCCGGCATGTTCTTCTGGCAAGCCTCGCGCCTGCTCGAAGCGCTGGACCAGCACCTGCCGAAAACCGCCGGCCTGATCCGTAGCCTACCCCCCTTCCTGAGCAACGAATTTTTCCCGGAACTGGAGCGCGTCTTTCCCCAGTGCGAAGACATCTCCATCGACTATGCCGTGCTCGAAAAAGAAAAGCGCATTCTCGGCATTCCCACGCCGGACTTCGGCTGGAGCGACGTGGGCAGTTGGAACGCGGTCTACGAACTGCAGAAGCTCGACAAGGACGGCAACGCCAGCCGCGGCGAAGCGCTGTACCTTGATGCCGCTGGCAACTATGTCGACGCCCCTGGCAAACTTGTTAGTCTGCTCGGCGTAAAGGACCTGGTCGTGGTTGATACGCCCGACGCCTTGCTCGTCATGGACCGCAAGCGGGCCCAGGATGTGGGCCAAATCGTGAAGGCTCTCGAGAAGCTGCGCAAAGATTCCCTGCTCTAAGCGCCAAGATGGGCTAAGATGTTGGTTTCGTCCTTCAACTGCCCATGAAAATCCTTCACTTCCTTCTCCGCCTTTATAGCTACCTCTTCACGTTGGCGACTTCAGTTTTTTTGGCGGGCATGGGCGTGGTGGCCTTCCTCTCCGACCAGCACACTTGGCGCGTCGACGCGATCCCCTCGCTCGAAGGTTCCAGCCTTTCCAGTTTCTTCCTGGCGCTGGGCTTGTTGGGCATAGTGGCCGTTTTGCTGGCCTTTTTTAACAAATTCCGTTTTCTGCACCCCTTGGTCACCTTGGGCTACCTGGTGGGCTTTGTCTATTGCTTTTTCTGGTTTGGCTACCGTTTTAACGGCCTGGAAGAGTTTCAATGGGCCCTGGGGCTTGGCTCCGGCTTTTTCGGCAACTTCCTGTCGAGCCTACTCGAGTTCCGCCGCGCGAAGTAGCCGTTCGCCGCTTAAGCGGTAATCGGTCCAGCCTTCTTTGGGCAACGCCCCCAGGCTTTCGTAGAAGGCAATGCTGGGTGCATTCCACTTCAGCACCGACCACTCCAGCCGCCCGTAGCCTTGCTCCACGGCCACGCGCGCCAAGTGCCGCAGCAAAGCCTTGCCAATTCCCTTACCCCGGAACTCGCTCCGTACATACAGGTCTTCGAGGTAAATGCCCGGCCGCGCGAGAAACGTACTGAAGGTAGGGAAGTACAAGGCAAAGCCCGCCGCCGCGCCGTTCCATTCCGCAATCACGACCTGCGCCGCTGGATTCGCGCCAAAAAGCTGCTCCCGGATCGCTGCCTCCGTGGCTTGGCACTCGTGGGCTAGCTTTTCGTACTCGGCCAACTCTTGGATGAATTGCGTAATCAACCCCGCGTCTTCCGTGGTTGCGGCTCGCAGCTTCAGCATCCGCTTAGGGCAACCTCACCACGTTCCAACCGGCCGCCGTCAGCGCTGCAACATCCAGCACCAGCCGCGTATCCACCAAGTGCCGCCCCGCGGCCCGCTGGGCCAGTTGCGCCCAATCCAACTCAATATAGTCCGGCCATTCGGTGGTTAGGATCACCGCATCGGCTTCTTCCACGGCTTGCTCCACGCTATCCACCACCAGCCCCGCCAGTTCCGGTTGTTCGCGGCGAAAGCGCTCGCTGGCGATGGGGTCGTGCGCGCGCACCATGGCGCCCCGGTCTACCAGAGTGCGGATGATGTCAATGGCGGGGGCATCGCGTAGATCATCCGTATTGGGCTTAAACGCCAAGCCCAGCACGGCGATCGTCCGGCCCTTCAAAATTTTCAGTGTTTCCTGCAACTTCACAATGGCGCGGTCCCGCATGCTCCAATTCACTTGCCGCGCAGCTTCCACAATCGACATATTTAGGCCGTAATCCTTGGCCGTGGAAACCAGCGCCGCGGTGTCCTTACCAAAGCAGGAACCGCCCCAGCCGAGGCCCGCGTTCAGGAAGCGCGTGCCGATGCGCGAATCCAGGCCCATGCCGCGCGCCACGTGCCGCACATCCGCACCCACACGGCTTGCCAATAGGCCAATTTCGTTAATGAAGCTAATCTTCGTGGCGAGAAACGCGTTCGCTGCGTACTTGATCAATTCCGCGCTCGCCAAATCGGTCGAAACCAGCGGCACCGCGCCCACATTTTCCGGACGCGGGCAAAAGGCGGGCGCCGAAAAGCTTTGGTCAATCACGGGCCGGTACATGGTGTACAGCACTTCCAGCGCCTTCGGATTGTCGGCCCCAATCACAATACGGTCTGGAAACAACGAATCGTAAATCGCCGAGCCTTCGCGCAGAAACTCGGGGTTCGAGGCGACGGCAAACTCGCCCTTGCGTCCGGTCGATTTCTGGCTTTCGCGGATCAGCGCCCCCACCCAATTGCCACTGCCGATGGGCACCGTCGACTTGTTCACCACCACCGTAAAGCCTTCGCCCGCGTGCTCGCCCAAGGCTTGCGCCGCCGAACGCAGATATTGCAGGTCCGGCTGCCCGTCGGGCAGGGAAGGCGTTCCCACGGCGATAAAAATCACCTCCGCCTGGGGGATGGCTTCTTCGTACTTGGTGGTGAAGTGCAAGCGGCTCTTGCCCGCTTCCATCAATTCATCCAAGTTCGGTTCGTAAATCGGAATTTGCCCCGCGCGCAAGGCTTCTACTTTGCGCTGGTCCACATCCAAACACGTCACCTCGTGGCCAATGTAGGCCAGACACACGCCCGTCGTCAGACCGACATAGCCGGTCCCTATTACGGCAATTTTCATGAAGGTTCAACACTCACTTGGTTGGAAACTTGCTTTACACCTTTGACCCGGCGCACCAATTTCTCAATTTTCGCCTTGGCCTTCTCTGTCGTCACGCGGCCTTTCACCGTAACCGCTCCCTCTTTTACTTCGACATCCAACCCGCCGCCCTTTACATCCGGATCGTTCGCCAGGCGCAATTTCACCTGATCGTAAATCGTCCCGTCAGTAATTTTCTTCTGGCCGTACAGCAAGGCGCCGGCAAAGTTTAAAACGAAAAGTTTCCGTGTCATTTGATTTCTTTCACTTCACTTGTATTTTGCCACTTCAATTCATCCAGAAACTGTTCATCTTCGCGCCACTTCGGCCGCACCTTCACAAACAGTTGCAAGTGGAAGCGCTTGCCCAGAATATCTTCCAGCGCCAGGCGCGCCTCTGTTCCGATCTTTTTCAGCATCTGCCCGCCCGCGCCAATGAGAATCGGCTTTTGCCCGTCCCGCTCCACAATCAACGAGGCAAAGACTTTGGCTACCTTTGGGGTCTCTTCCCATTTGTCAATCAACACAGCCACGCTGTGCGGCACTTCCTGGTTGGTGTTTTCGAGAATCCGCTCGCGGATCACCTCGGCGACAATGGCGCGCTCGGGCAAATCGGTTAAGTAGTCTTCCTCGTACACTGCGTCGCCTTCGGGCAAAGCCGCCACCATGGCCGCCTCCAGCGCCTTCACGCCTTCCCCGGTCTTGGCCGAAATGGGGAAGAATTCCGTAAAGTCCATGGCCTGCCGAAACGCTTCGAGCCGCGGTAGCAACAGCGCCCGGTTTTCGAGGAGATCAATCTTGTTCATCACCAGAAACGCGGGCGTAGCGGCATTTTGCCGCGCCCGGCGCAAGGTATCCAAAGCTTCGCTTTCCGCTGGAGGCAATTGCCCGTCCTCGCCCAGTGCGTGGGCATCCGCCATGTAGAGCAAAAGGTCGCGGCTCTCCAGCGCCGCCCGCACCGATTGCATCATGCGGCGGTTCAGCAGCGTATCGCTGGCGTGGATGCCGGGGGTATCAAAAATCACTGCCTGAGCCGGCGCGCCCTCCGCTGTTTTGCCCATCCACACGCCCATAATGTTGTGGCGCGTGGTCTGCGGCTTGCCGCTCACGATGGCCAGCTTCGTGCCCAAGAGTGCATTCAGGAGTGTGCTCTTGCCCGCATTAGGGCGCCCGGCAATCGAAATCGTGCCAAATCTGCTTTTCGCTTTGTGCTTCACTCTGTTCCTTCAATCTGGCCTTCTTCTTGCTCCGTCAACGAGGGATCTGATTCCGCAGACGAGCGCTTCACTTCCAGTTCAATCACGCGGCGTTCGTCGCTGGCCAGTACCGTCAGCAAAACCCCCTCTTGCTCAATGGACTCTCCTGCCTTGGGCACCCGGCCAAACCATTCCGTCGCCAAGCCGCCCGCCGTGGTTGCTTCGAGCCCCTCCGGCGGCTGGAAGCCCACCAGGTCTTTCAAATGGTCCAAGTCAAAACTTCCGGCCAGCACAAACACCCCCGGCTCCCGCTCCATATAATCGTGCCCCGGTTCGTGCTCGTCGCGGATTTCGCCCAGAATTTCTTCCACCAGGTCTTCCATGGTGGCAAGGCCCGCGGTATTGCCGTACTCATCCACGACAATCGCCATGTGGTTACTCGTGCGCTGCATTTCGCGCAGCAAGTCGGTTACCAGCTTGGTTTCCGGCACAAAGGGCACCGGGCGTTGCATACTCGAAACCTGCGTGGTGCCGCGGTCTTTGTACTCCACGGCGAATAAGTCTTTGGCGTGGACAAAGCCGGTGATGTTGTCCAGATTGCCATCGTAGACCGGCACGCGCGAAAATTGTTCGCGTATCACCAACATCCGGAAATCTTCTGTCGTCGCGCTGCCCTCAATCGCCACAATGTTCGGCTTCGGAGTCATTACTTCCCGCACCCGCTTATCGCCAAAGGCCACCACGGATTGGATCAGCTTTTTGTCGCCCTCTTCAATCAAGCCCTCTTCCTCGCCCGCCGCAATTAAGGCTTCAATTTCCTCCTGCGGGCTGGCGGGTTCTTCCAGGTTCTCGGCCGGTTGGCTGATCTCGGCCAGGGTTTCCAGGAAGGTCAGCATACTGCCCAGTGGCCGCATTGCATAAGCGCTCCACCGCAAAGGCTTTGCCAACGGCAACAGGAAATGCCCGCCGCTGCGCCGGTAAAGCATTTGGGGCAACAGGTAGCTGAAGATCGCCATGGACCCCACGGCCAGCAACACACCTTGCAGCGCGTCCATCCAGCCGCGGTCGCCATCCTGGTTGATCAGCAATCCCAATACGCCCAAGGCCACCAGCAGCGAGTGCTTGTAGAGCGTAAAGGACAGTGCCGCGTCTTCGGAAGCCAACCCAATCGCCTCCTGCACTGCTTCCTTGAAAAAGCCCAAAGAGGGGAATTCCCGGCTCCTCAGCCGCATGCTTTCCAGGTAGAGCAACTGTACAAAGCTGAACAGAGCTAATAGGCCCAAGGCGACTAGATAGAGTACCCACCACATCACAGCTTCGCTCCTTTGTTGGACGCCCTCTCAATCAAGCTTTCCTTCAACCCATACTTCCGGCGCAGCTTCGCCTCGAGGCGGCGCATCCCGCCCTGGTCCTTTTCGTGATCGTGGCCCAAGAGGTGCAAAAACCCATGCAGCAGCAGGATCTTCAATTCCATATCGAGCGTGTGTCCGCGCTCTCCGGCCTGCTCCTGCGCCCGGTCTACGGAGATCGCAATCTCCCCCAACTCTTCTTCGCCCAGCTGCAAGGGAAAGCTCAAAACGTCGGTGGCGTAGTCGTGTCCCAGAAAATCCCGGTTTAATTGCCGCAGACGCCGGTCCCCGCCAATCAAACAAGAAAAAGGCCGCCCTTCCGCCCAATCGTCGCTCAAGGTTTGCGCAAACTCGCGCAACTGCCGCCGCAGGCCCGCTTCCAGGCGGCGCGAAAATATCAACTCTACCGGCGGATCTTCTGGATTGGGCCTAGCCATAGCTATGCGTCGGAAAGTTCCACGGGGCTATTGGGCGAAACGCTGGCCGCCGCGCCGCTGGCCGCGTTTGGTTCGTCCAGCTTCAACAACATCTGCCGCCCGATGCCGGTTTTCTCGGAGAAGCTTTCGTAGGCGCGCACAATCTTCTGCACCAGGTTGTGCCGCACCACGTCCTTGTCGTCGAACAGGACGAAGGCCACTTCGTCTACGTCCTTCAACACTTCCATCGCCTCAATCAATCCGCTGCGCCGCCCGGCAGGTAAGTCGATTTGCGTGATGTCGCCCGTAATCACCATCTTCGAATTGAAGCCTAGGCGTGTCAGGATCATCTTCATCTGGTCGGGCGTACAATTCTGGCTTTCGTCCACAATAATGTAGGCGTCGTTCAACGTGCGTCCGCGCATAAAGGCAATGGGCGCCACCTCGATGGTGTTTTTCTCGAGCAGCTTGTCTACTTTGTCGCCATCGAGCATTTCGAACAGCGCATCATAGAGCGGCCGCAAATAGGGGTCCACTTTTTCCTGCAAGGTGCCGGGCAAAAAGCCCAGGCGCTCGCCGGCTTCTACCGCCGGCCGCGTCAAGATAATGCGGGAAACCTGTTTGCTCAAAAGGGCGCTCACCGCCAGCGCAACCGCCAGGTAAGTTTTCCCCGTACCCGCCGGGCCAATGCCGAAGGTTAAATCGTGAGATTCAATGGCTTCCACATAAAGGCGCTGGTTGATGGTCTTCGGCGCCAGCATTTTTTTGCCGTAGCTGCGCTGCTTGCCCTTCAGGAATAGGTCGCGCAGGCTCGTATCGTCGCCCGCCGTCACTACGCGCAGGAAGTTGTTGAGGTCAGTATTGGAAATGCTGTGGCCTTCGCGCACCAGCGACATATAGTCGTCCAGGATCTGCTTGGCCTTGGTGACGGCTTTTTCTTCGCCATCCAATTCCAGATTGTCCTGACGGAGGAAAGTGCGAATGCCGAGGCTTCGCTCCATCAAGCGGATGTTTTCGTCACGAGTGCCGAACAGCGACTCGATCCCCTTCGTTACCGGAACGCTTATCCTCAACCCCTCCCAGTATAGGCGATGGGCGAACAGCGTAACGAAACGACGTGCCACGTCAGCCTTTCTCGCCTTCCAACTCGCTCTATTTGCTATTGGTGCCCGCGTGCCAGCTTCTTGAGCCGATCCAGAATAATGCCGGATCTTGCCTGGCTCGCCGAATCAGGATGCAGATAGCCGGGCAAAGCATCCAAGAAGTACGGATCTTCCAAAAGGAGTTCGAACTCATCGCGCAAGTAACTTTGCAAGCCGCGGTCTTCTTCCTTGATTTCATCCAATAATTCCGGGCGCCCATCGACCACATACACGATATCTTCGACGTCCCTGCTGGAGAGCAAATCGCTCCCGCCCCGCCCTCGGAAAGCCTCGAACTTCATTGCGAGGAAGTACGAAGGTCTTGTGACTCGAATTTCCAGATCATTCGTTAAATGACGGCTGCGCGCTGTTTTCCAGGCTTCGGAGTACCAGCGATTGGAGAATCCGAGTACTTCTTCATTGAGCGGCATGACATCGAGTATGAGATCTGCCTGAACCCATCGGCAGAGAGGAGATCCCTCTCGTTTGTCTTCAGAAAACCCGATCAACCGCAATTGTTCGCAGACCGCCACGTACTCTGCGTATGTGCTGGCTTGCGTGATCGCATCCACGTCCAGGGTGACTCTTGGCCGTCCTGCGGCAACATCCGTTACCAGGAGAAAAGTAATGGCTCCCCCAATAAAGACGAAATCCTCCAACATTGGCCGGAGTAACTCAGCCGTCGCAATCAGATGTTCAGGTGCGCTTCGGGGCATTGGATGCTTTCAGGAGTCTTCGCAATTCGCTCTCCGCTATCTTTCTTTCCCGAATCCGACCATCTCTCAGGGCATCTGTTATGGCGAGCAATTCGTGCAAGGCTTTGTCCTTCTGGGCGGCTTCTGGTGCATTAGGGTGAAGCGGCGCAAAAGCAACTCCCCTAACTTCGCCGGTGGCGCTTGGCCAGACAATCATGGGTTCCTCTGCCGTAGTCACTAGATCCATGAGCGGAGGGGCGGTATAGGATGTCGGAACCCCGCGAGTCCACTCTCCACGTTCGGCTGGGAAAACGTATTTCAGCCCGTGGAGCAGAAATTCCTCCAACGCCGCTAGATTTGGTTTTTCTCCCATCGCCGGGCCGTGTAAAAGTCCGCTAACTTGTGCCCGCTTCACGCTGGCATGCACCTCGGAAGTACTCATTCCAAGGTCCATCGCCATGCTTGCATAGGGCAAGCGTACGCCGCCTGCGGCAACGATTTTCAAAACAACAACAATGTCCTGTGGCTTGAGGGGCACAGCTTTATTCTAAATTCGCGAATCGAGAATTGCAAATGCTCGCGCCTTTTTCGTCAATCTTACCAGGCGAACACTTAACAAAACTTTACAAGGGTAGAGGATCAATCGAATAACTTCTGCGTCTATCCAATCGTCGAGTTATCTAAGACCGCAGTAGCAAATGAAAATGACGCACAAACATTTAGCAAGTTTCATCTTTTCGCTGGTAGTGGCTGCTCCGAGCGCCCTTTGGGCCCAGGCACCGGCGCGCGTGGTTGGTTCGGTAACCGCCGCTGACGTTGCCGCGCGAACCCTTACCGTCAAAGACGACAGCGGAAAAGAGCAAAAGGTTAAGGTTGCGGAAAACGCCCGCATCTCCCAATTGGCCCCTGGAGAAACCAGCCTGGCGAATGCGAAGCCCGGCGAACTGGCTAGCGTTGCGGCTGGCGATCGTGTGCTGGCTCGCGGCCCGGTGAATGGTGATGTGATTGAGGCGAACTTGCTGGTCTTGATGAGCAAGACCGACATCGCCAAGCGCCAGCAGGCTGACCAAATGGCTTGGGCGACGAAGGGAATTCTGGGTCTTGTTACAGCCGTCGACCCCAAGCAACGCCAGGTGACGCTGAAGACGAATGGCCCGGCGGGGAGCAAGACGGTAGTGGTCAGCACCACGAGCGACACCGTGATGAAGCGCTATGCCGAAGGCAGCACTAAGTATGCAGAGGCCAAGGATAGCGAAATTGCCGAGATTGAAGTCAACGATCAAGTGCGCGCCCTAGGCGAACCCACTCCCGATGGCAACGGCTACATTGCCCAACAATTGATTTCCGGGGCCTTCCGCAACATTGCCGCCACGGTGAGCAAGATTGATGCCGCCGAGGGGGTGCTGGAGATTACCGACCTCGATACGAAGAAAAAAATGCTGGTGCGGGTGACGCCCAACTCTACCTTGCGCCGTTTGCCCGAAATGGCGGCGCGCTTCCTTGCCGCAAGCATGAATGGCCAGTTGCCTACTGGTATGGGTATGGGGCAACGTGGGGGCCAGGGTGGCGGTCAATCTGGTGGTCAAGCTGGTGGTCAAGCTGGTGGCCAAGCTGGTGGCCAAGCTGGTGGTCAGGCCATGCGGCAAGGGATGCGTCCCGGTGCTGCTGGTGGACCCGGTGCTGGTGGGCCTGGTGCTGGTGGGCCTGGTGGCATGATGGGCCGTGGCCCAGGCGGTCCCGGCGGCATGCGCCCCGCCAACGGCGACCTCAGCCAAATGCTTGCCCGTTTCCCCGCCTTTCAACTGGCGGAGCTCAAGAAGGACGAGCCCCTCATCATTTTCATCAGCAAAACATCCGACCCCGGCAAAGCCATTGGCCTGACGGTGTTGGCCGGCGTGGAACCAATTCTCGCCACTCCCTCGAACCAAAGCCGCGCCATGATGTTGGGCGGCTGGAACCTGGACGGCGGTGGTGGTGGCATGATGGGCGGCATGGGCACTCCCTAACCCCTAGACCCCAGCAATTATTCAATTTTTTGACCCTTTCTTTGGAGGAACTATGAACCCCCTAGCCCGACTTGTGTCCACGGCTTTCCTGTTTGCTTTACTTTGCCAATCTCTCTTCGCCCAGGCTGGCGCCAACTCGCTGCTGCGCGGCGTTGTTACCGACCCCTCCGGCGCCGTTATCCCTGGTGCGAACATTACGCTCAGCGCAGGCGAATTTGTAAAGGTCGCCACCTCTGACGCGGAAGGGAAGTTTTCCATTGCCAACGTCCCGTCGGGCAAGTACACCATTCGCGTTAGCTCGGTGGGCTTCAACTTGTTTGAGCAGCAGAATTTCGATATTCCCGGCGGCCGTCAAATTACCGTCAACGCCCAACTGAATCTCGCCAACGAAAAGCAACAAATCACTGTTACGGATTCCATCTCGCTTGATCTGGACCCCGCCTCCAACGTTGGCCAGCTGGTGTTGAAGGGCGACGATCTGCAAGCACTCTCCGATAACCCCGATGATCTCTCCGCCGAACTGCAAGCGCTGGCAGGGCCCGCGGCGGGCCCCAACGGTGGCCAAATCTTTATCGACGGCTTCTCCGGCGGCAAGCTTCCGCCCAAGGCCAGCATCCGCGAAATCCGCGTCAATTCGAACCCCTTCTCGAGTGAATACGACCGCATCGGGTTTGGCCGTATCGAAGTCTTCACCAAGCCCGGTACGGATAAGTTCCGCGGCCAAGCCTTCTATTCCGCCAGCAACAATGTGCTGAATTCCCGCAGCGCCTTTGCGCCAACGAAGCCCGATTATTCTCAAAACGCTTTCGGCGGCAATTTGAGCGGTCCGCTCGGCAAGCGCGCCAGCTTCTTCCTCGATGCGGATTCCCGCCTAATTGACGACAACAACGTGGTGAACGCGCGCATCCTCGACGACAACTTCAACGTGGTCCCCTTTCAGGCCAATTACGCCAACCCCACGCGCCGCTGGGATATTTCGCCGCGTGTTGACTTCGCATTGTCGGAAAAGCATACCCTCACCACTCGCTACAGCTATGGCCGCAACACCAGCGACGCGGGCAACATCGGCAACCTCACGCTCGACTCGCGCGCGGTAAACGTCGAAGGCTACGACCACACCGTGCAAGCCACCCACACCTGGCTTGCCACTGGCACCACGGTTCTGGAGAATCGCTTCCAATTCTTCGGCCGCAAAAATACCCAACTGGGCAACAGCACCACGCCGTCCATCACGGTGCTCGATGCTTTCTCGGGTGGCGGCGCCACGTTGTCCAACAATTTCTCAGACGATAAGCGCTACGAGTACTCCAACCTTGTCTCCACCACCTGGAAGGGACACTTGATCAAGTTTGGCGGCCGCCTGCGCGCCGTGCAACTCGACAACCAAGATACGGGCGGCTACAACGGCAGCTTTATCTTCACCTCATTGGACCGCTACCGCGTTACGCTGCAAGGCGAACAAGCCGGCCTCCCCATCGGCCAGATTATTGCCAACGGTGGCGGCGCCCAACAGTTCACCCTCAATTCCGGTATCCCGCTGGTGGGTATCAATCAAGTGGATGCGGGCCTCTTTGTGCAGGACGACTGGCGCTTGAAGCCGAACATCTCCTTAAGCCTGGGCCTCCGCTTTGAAACGCAATCGAACGTGCCTAATAAGCTGAACTTCGCGCCGCGCTTTGGCCTTGCCTGGGGCCTGGGTAAGCCCGGTCCTGCTGGCCGCCCCAAGACGGTCCTCCGCATTGGCGGCGGTATTTTTTACGACCGCTTCGACGAATCCAGCGTCCTGCAGACCCGCCGCTTGAATGGCGTCGTCCAGCAGCAGTACATCGTCAGCTTCCCGGTCTTCTATCCGAACTTTCCCACACCCGCGCAACTTTCTCAGTTTCAGCGCAGCGGCACTACGCGCATCATCGATAGTTCGCTCGACATTCCCTATCTGGTGCAAAGCTCAGTTGGGTTGGAACGTCAGATTTCCAATACCATTACGCTCTCGGTCAGCTACAACCACACCAGCGGATTTAACCAGCTCCGCAGCCGCAACCTGAATACCCCTTTGCCCGGCACCTTCAATCCGCAAAACCCCGCCTCCTCGGTTTACCCCTTCGGCGCTGCGGCAGGCAACATCTACAGCTGGGAATCCACGGGCCGCTTCCGGCAAAACCAGCTCATCATTAGCCCCAGCTTGCGCATGCCCCAAGGCATTACGCTCTTCGGTTTCTATAGCTTGGCCAAGCAGGACGGCGATACCGATGGCGCGCAGACCTTCCCCCACAATACCTACGACTTGAGCACCGAGTGGGGCCGTACGGCGCAGGATGTTCGCCACCGCGGCATCATGGGCGGTTTCTATCGCGCCAAGTACGGCATCACCATCAGCCCCTTCATGATCTTCTCCAGCGGACGGCCCTTCAATATCGTCACCGGCCGCGACAACTTCGGCGACAACCAATTCATTCATCGCCCCGGCATCACCACCGATGCCAGCCTTCCGGGACTCGTTTCCTACAACGGCCTGATGCTGGACCCCAATCCGAAGCCGGGCCAGGAAATTCTCGCCCGCAATTTCGGCGAGGGCCCCAGCCAGTTCAACCTAAATCTACGCCTCAGCAAGACGTTTAGCTTCGGTGGAGAACAAGGCACCGCAGGTGGTCCGGGTGGCCCCTCCGATGGTATGCGCGCTGGCATGATGGCCGGCGGCGGTGGTCCCCGCGGTGGCGGTGGTTCGCGCGGCGGCGGTGGTGGTGGTGGCCGTGGCGGCCCGGGCGGCATGTTCGGCGCGGCGGGTGGCGGCAAGTACAACTTGACCATCGGCGTTCAGGCGGCCAACATCCTCAACAAAACCAATCTTGGCCAGCCCATCGGAACGCTCACCTCGCCGCTCTTCGGTATCTCCAATACCGTAGCCCGCGGCTTCGGCGGCCCCGGTGGCGGCGGTGGCGACTCCTTCAATCGCCGTATTGAATTAAGCGTCCGCTTCAGCTTCTAATCGCATCCCTCTTGAACTTCCGTAGCAGATGTGGCTCCCCCCCTTTGCCACAGCTACGGACTCCGACGCGCCGGCCTCCACCCCGTGGCCGGCGCGTTCTCTTTTTCCCATCGCATGTGCGCTACTTTTTCAATTACGATGACGCCTCTTGACCGGGCTCGCGGCGCCCTCTTGGGTTTGGCCGTGGGCGATGCCCTGGGCACTACCAATGAGTTCGCGCACCAACCTCCGCCTTTGCAGGACCTCGTGGGCGGCGGCCCCTTCCATTTAGCGCCCGGCCAGTGGACCGACGACACCTCCATGGCTCTCTGTCTGGCCGATAGCCTGTTGGCCTGCGGCGGTTTTGATGCGCACGACCAAATGACGCGCTATGTGCGTTGGTGGAAGGAGGGCCATAACTCTGTCACCGGCACATGCTTCGACATCGGCCTTACCGTCCGCGCCGCCCTGGATCGTTTTCTTGCAACTGGCGAAGCCTTGGCTGGCTCCCCCGATCCGTACACCGCCGGCAATGGCTCCCTCATGCGCCTGGCGCCCGTTGTCCTCTACTATGCCCACGCCGACGAAGCCACTGCCCTTCACTACGCCGAGCTTTCCTCCCGCACCACGCACGCCGCGCCCCAGGCTCTGTTGGCTTGCCGCACTTTCGCTGGTCATCTTCGCCGTGCTTTGGCGGGCTTGCCGAAGCAGGTTGTGCTGGCAGGTTTTGAGCCCCGGCCCATGGTGCCCTCCGGCTATGTCGTGGAAAGTTTGAACGTAGCGCTGTCTTGTTTTGCGGCAACGGAAAACTTTCGCGATGGTTGTTTGGCGGCGGCCAACCTGGGGGGCGATGCGGACACCAACGCCGCCATCTACGGCCAAATTGCGGGCGCTTTTTACGGGGAATCCGAAATCCCCGCCGGGTGGCTGGCGCAGTTGGCCTGGGCGGCAGAAATTCGCGATCGCGCCGACGCCTTGTGGAAGGCCCAACTTGTAAAGTAGTAGTTCCGGTTTTCTTGCAACGCCTACCATGCCCCGAAATCTGATCCTTGTTGCCGGCCATGCCATCGTCCGGGATTTCTCCCGCCTCACCGAAGACGCCGGTTGGTTTCTGCTTGATTTCCAACGCGGCGAACCCACCCGCTATTTGGGCCACATCGAAAGTGCTGTTCGCTTGGCTGCGGCGGACCCCAACAGCCTGCTGATTTTCTCCGGCGGACCCACCCGTCTTGCCGCGGGACCCCGCACAGAGGCCCTGAGCTACTGGCTGGCCGCGGAACACTTTGGCTGGTGGGGGCATGCGGAAACTGCTGCCCGTGCCCATTGCGAAGACTTCGCCCGCGATAGTTTCGAGAATCTGCTCTTCGGGCTTTGCCGCTTTGAAGAACTTTGCGGCCAGGCGCCCGCCCACGTCACCTTTGTCAGTTGGGAGTTCAAACGCCAGCGCTTTGAAGACCTACATCGCGCCGCTCTCCATTGGCCGGCCGAACGCTTCACTTATGTTGGCGCGAATGATCCGCCCGAGCTTGCCCAAGCCCTCGCAGCCGAAGCCCAGGCGCGCGCGAAATACGCCGCGGACCCTTATTCCGCCAGCCCCGAATTCCAAGCCAAAAAGCAGGCCCGCAATCCCTTTCGCCGCCAGCACGGCTACCAAACCTCCTGTCCGCACTGGTTTGCTCCCGAACACCCATGGGCGACAACAAGCGGGACGGCGACAAGCGCATGAAACTTCTCGCGGCCATTGATCTTGGCGGCACCAATGTCGCCCTCGGCTTCGGTACCCCACAGGGCGAACTCCTCCATTCCGCTTCCTTCCCCACCGAGGGCAACCTGGGGCCGGAGCACGTGCTGCAGCGCATAGCCTGGTTTGTCGAGGATCAACTGCCCGCTGTTTTGCCCGCCGGCGCGCAAATTGCCGCGGTGGGCATGGGCCTGCCTGGCCGCCTGGATGCGCAACGCCGCCGCACGGAGTTCCTGCCCAACCTCGCCACCCAATGGCGCGAGGTCCCCGTGGCGGAGACTCTCGAAGCGAGCCTCCGGTGTCCTGTCTTTCTCTTGAACGATGCGCGTCTGGCCGGCTTGGGCGAATTGGATTTTGGCCACGGCCGCCAGTTTCGCGACTTCCTCTTCGTCACACTCGGCACCGGCATTGGCGGCGCGGTGGTGCTGGATGGGCACCTTCGCCTGGGGCCATCAGGTGCCGCCGGCGAATTGGGCCACCAATCCATCGACCCCAACGGACCGATCTGTGGTTGCGGCGCCCGTGGTTGCCTGGAGGCCATGGCCAGCGCTTCCGCGCTTACGGCCGAGGGGCTACGGCTGATGCGCATTGGCCAGGCGCCCCACTTGGCTTCTTTGCTGAAAGGCGATTTGAATCTTTTGAGCGTGGAATTGATGGCCACGGCCGAGGACGCCGCTCTCGAAGGCGCCATTGCCGAAACGGGCCGCCGCCTGGGCCTGGGCATGGCTAATTTGGTTACCGCGCTGCATCCGGAGGGCATCGTATTCTCCGGTGGCATGGCGCAATTGGGAGACCGCCTTTTGGGGCCCGCGCGCCAGGAAATGCTTCGTCGCGTCCGCATGTTTTCAGCCGCCAATGTGGAAATGCTGCCTTCCGCGCTGGGCGCCCACGCCGCGCTCTTGGGTGGCTTGGCCCTGGCCGCCCGCCGTGGCCAACTCTAGGCTTGTACGATCCTTGTACGATAAAAAACATGCTGCAACTTGGCTTCGTTTCCGCTATCCTTCCCGACCTTACATTTGAAGAATTACTCGCCTTCGCCGCCCAGCAGCACTTCCGTTGTGTGGAAGTGATGTGCTGGCCCAAGGGCAAGGCCGAGCGCCGCTACGCCGGTGTAACGCACATCGACGTGGTGGACTTCCACGCCTCCCAAGCCGAGCACATCAAAGAACAATGCTTCGAGCACGGTGTCTCCATCAGTGGCTTGGGCTACTACCCCAACCCCTTGACCGCCGACGAAGCCGAAGCCGCCGTTTATGTTGAGCACCTAAAGGCCGTTATCCGTGCCGCGCAGATGCTGAGCGTGGGCGTGGTGAACACCTTCATCGGCCGCGACCACACCAAGAGCGTCGACGACAATTGGCCCCGCTTTTTGGCTACCTGGAAGCCCCTCATCCAGTACGCCGACGACCACGGCGTGAAAATCGGCATCGAAAATTGCCCCATGTCCTTCACCAAAGACGAATGGCCCGGCGGCAAAAATCTCGCCACCACTCCTGCCATTTGGCGCCGCATGTTCACCGACATTCCCAGCCCCAACTTTGGCCTTAACTTCGACCCCAGCCACTTTGTCTGGCAAGGCATGGATTACGTCGCTATCCTGCGCGAATTCAAGGACCGCCTGCACCACATGCACGCCAAAGACGCGCGCCTGGACCGCGAACGCCTGAACCAGGTCGGCTATCTGGCGCACCCGAACGAATACCACACGCCCAAGCTTCCCGGCATGGGCGACGTCAATTGGGGGCACTTCCTGGGCGCTTTGGCCGAAGTCTACAGCGGACCGCTGGCCATTGAAGTGGAAGACCGCGCCTACGAGGGTACGCTCGAAGCGCGCAAACGCAGCCTGGTGATCAGCGCCAACTACCTGCGCCAGTTCATCGGCTAATTACTCGTAGGGATACCCGTAGGCATCCAGAATGCCTTTCATGTATCCAAAAGCGAAAATCTTGCCGTCCATGGCGTAGCCGGGACGATTGTTCTCCTCGCCCGCCATGGTCGGCGCGTGGTCTGGCCGCATGGGCCCCGCAAAGCCGCTCTCGGAGTAAATCTTCAACATCTTGGCCATATCCGTCGGGCCGTTGTCGTGGAAGGTCTCGCGGAATTTGCCGCCCTTGCCTTCAATGTCCCGGAAGTGCACGAAGAAAATTTTCTTGCGGTCGCACCAGCGCTTGGCCAGTGCATAAATGTCCTCGCCCATGGCCAGAAAATTCGCCTGGCAATAGGTGACGCCGTTGATCTTCGAGGGCACCATTTCCATTACCCGCTCGTAATTCCGCGCGCTGGTCAGGATGCGCGCAATGCCCCGCAAAGGCGAAATGGGCGGGTCGTCGGGATGCAGCGCCATCTCGATACCCTCTTTGTCCGCCACAGGAATTACGGCCTTTTGGAAGTACTCCATGTTGGCCCACATCTTCTCTTCGCTGATTTCGCCCCATTGCGTTAAGCCCTGCTGGGCCGCCACGCTGGCGTCAAATTCGCTGGTCAAGGCCCCGCCGCGCTCGGCCACCGCAACGTTCGTCCGGTACCATCCCAAACCCGCCATGAAGTTGTAGCAGACCATCGGGATGCCGGCCCGCTTCAGCGCACGGATGGCCCACTTGTAGTTTTCAATTTCCTCATCGCGCCCTTCCACCCCGAGCTTGATCTTTTCGGCGTTTACCGGGTGCGATTCCACGCCCGCAATCTGCAGCCCCGCCGCCCGGAAGCGGCTGTGCAATCGGATCAATTCCTCGGCGTACTGCTCGCGGCGCACCTTGGCCAGCACCCCGCTCACACCCACAATGGCGTGGTTCAATCCCAACTGCTTGGCAATCTTCCAGCGCTCGTTCTCATCGGGGCCAAAAATTTCGGTGAACTTGATTCCCGGGCGATTCTGCTTCGGCGTGGTCGCCCGCAAGGGATTGGCAAGGGTCAGGCTGGCGGCGCTGGCCAGCAGGTGGCGTCGAGTGAGTCCCGGCATGGCATCATCTTATGCAAAGCCCTTGCCTAACGCAAAGCCAGTGCATCCGCGCAAACCCATCCATCTGGCCTTCTTCAAGCCCTATGGCGTCCTTAGCCAGTTCACGCCCGAACCCGGCTCTCCGCACCGCACCTTGGCCGAATTCATCTCCATTCCCGATGTCTACCCCGCGGGACGCCTGGATTGGGATAGCGAGGGCTTGCTCATCTTAACCAGCGACGGCGCACTCCAAAACAAACTCACCTCGCCCCGCTTTGCCCACCCGCGCACCTATTGGGCCCAAGTGGAAGGCGAAATTGACGATGCCGCTTTGGCTTCCCTGGGCCGCGGCCTGCGCATCCAGGACTACACCACCCGCCCGGCCATCGCCCGCCGCTTGCCCGCCGCAGCAATTGCCGATCTTCCGCCCCGCGCCGTCCCTATCCGCTACCGCGCGAACATTCCTACCTCTTGGCTGGAACTCACGCTCACCGAAGGGCGCAACCGGCAAGTGCGCCGTATGACCGCCGCCGTGGGCTTTCCAACGCTACGGCTCGTCCGCGTAGCCTCCGGCAAGCTAACGCTTGCGGGCCTTGTGCCGGGCCAGTTCCGCGAAGTGAAAGCGTCGGAAATCTTCTAAAGTCCGCGCAGCCAGAGATTACGAAAGCGCATCTCAGTCTTGGGCGGATTGGGAAAGCCGGAATGGTCCTGCAGGATTAATGGTCCCGCGCTACACAGGCTTTGGCCCCTCGCCCGGCATTTTCCCGGCTCCAGTTTCATCCGCGTGCCGTTTTGCACCAGGACTCCGTTTAGCAGCACGGTGGCCATGGCGTCCTCTTCCACTTGGCCCTCCGCACTGCAACGCGGCGCCCGGAAGAAGATGTCGTAGCTTTGCCATTCCCCAGCCGGCCGCGCCGCATTCACCAGCGGCGGCGCAAATTTGTACAGCGCCCCAATCATGCCATCGGCATAGGTGGGGTTGTCGATGCCGTCCAGGATCTGCAATTCATAACAGCCCATTAGAAACACGCCCGAATTGCCCTTACGCTGGCCCTTTTGGTCGGGCATCGGCGGCACCAAAAACTCTACGTGGATCTGGGCATCGCGGTGCCGCTCCCGCGAATACGCATCCTTGGCCCCGGTGCGGCAAACCATCTCGCCCTTCTCCGCTCTACAGCCCGTGGGGCTCGCGTCGGCCTTCGCCCAGCCCGTAACGTCGCTGCCGTTGAACAATGTCTTCGCGTCGGCGGGGGCCGCGAGAAATCCTCCCGGGGCAGGCTTCACGGGCGGCGGCGCCAAAGGCACCTCCTGCGACCGCAATACTCCAAAGGCCATCGCCATACCCACCAGCAAGAGCGTCCGCTTCATGACAAGATTCTACTAGCCACCGATGACTTTGTCCTCACTCTTCCTACTCGCTCTCTCTGCTGCGGAAATTTCCACGCTGATTGGCACCGGCCAGCCCGGCTTCTCGCCTACGCAAGTTAACAACCCCTACGGGCTCGTGATTGGCCCCGACCAGGCGCTCTATTTTTGCGACATCGGCAACCATGTCATTCGCCGCTACAACTTCCGCACTCGCACTCTCGAAACCATTGCCGGCACAGGGCGCAGAGGGTTTTCCGGCGCGGGCGGACCCGCCACCCAAGCCGATCTTGACGAGCCCTACGAACTCCGCTTCGACCGCCAGGGTAATCTCTATTTCGTTGACATGAAGAACCATGTCGTGCAGCGTATTGACAAGACCACTCGCCTGCTCACCACGATTGCCGGCACCGGCCAACCGGGCTTTTCCGGCGACGGCGGGCCCGCCACCCAAGCCCAACTGCGCCAGCCCCACAGCATTGTCTTCGACCGCCAGGGCCGCTTATTGATCTGCGACATTGGCAACCACCGCATTCGCCGCTACGATCCGCGCACGGGCCAGATCGAAACCTACCTGGGCACCGGCGAAAAGAAGAACCCTCAAGACGGCGACCCCCTCGACGGCACGCCGCTTTACGGCCCTCGCGCCATTGAAGTCGCCAAGAACGGAACACTCTACATCGTCCTACGCGAAGGCAACGCCGTCTACGAAGCCGACCCGCGCCGGAATCGCTACCGCCTGCTGGTGAACCAGGGCATCAAGGGCCCCAAAGGCATTGCCCTTGGCCCGGGCGGCAAACTTTACCTCGCCGATACGGAGAACCACCTGGTACAAGCCGTTGACCCGCAGACGAAGGCTCTCACTCGTATTGCCGGAAATGGTCAGCGCGGCGACAGTACCGAGGCCAACCCCCTTGGGATTGCCATGAACCGCCCGCACGGGGTCTATATCGACGGCCGCCGGCTCTATATCGCCGACAGCGAAGCCCACAAAATCCGTTGGATGTTGTTGCCCTAGCTTTCGACAATTAGTGCTTCAGCGTCGAGTCTTTCGTTCCCCCCACCAACCGGTTCAAGCTCTGGAACACATGCTGCGCCGAGGGGGACTTCGCCACCGCATTCTTGTCTTTCAACAACGCCGTCGCGCCCTTGCTGGCCATTTGGCTGGCCGGCTTGGCGCCGCTTTCGGCCAACAAATCGCGCGGCGCTCCCGGTGCGCCGTAAGGCCGGTCTTTCTTCGCCTGCAAGACGGGCTTCTCTTCCAACAAAGGCTTTTCTTCCAAAACAGGCTCGGGCGCGCTCGGTGCTGGCGCAGCCGCAAGCACCGCCTCCTGCTCCTGCTTCCGCACTCCCGCAAATTCCCGCAACAGTGAGGCCAACCGCTGACGCTTCGCCGCCACCATGGCCCGCACCTGCGCCTCCAGTTCCTCCGCCTGCCGTAATTCCTCCAACTGGATTTCGATTTGCTCCAACATACTCTGCTGTTCTATCGACGCCCGCCCGGTCTCACCCTAGTAGGCCTCTTCTGATTCCGGGAGTAAGCAATTTCCATCCCCGAGACTCCCCCAAAAGAACAGTCAGGCATAGCGCACAACGGTGATATTCCGGTCGGGCAAGACCTCCGAAGCTGGTACTCCGCCGTACGAAGTCCCATGGGCCCGCCGGCCTTGCTCGCCGACCATGAAGTTGAGCTTAGAAGCATTCACCGGGAGGGTGGATGCGGCTCAAAATCAATCCCCTGGAGGTATACCCCACATGAGCAAGATCCTGGCGCTGACCATCTTTGCCGTCCTCACTGCCAACGTGAGCCTGGCCGAAGTCATCGAGCATCCCCGCAACCTGAAAGAAGAAGCCCGCATTCAATCGAAAGTAAAGCAGCGCCTGATGTGGTCTACCGTGGCTGTCGTCGCGGCCTCTTTTGCCGACGCACATTCCTCCTGGGGCAAGCGCGAATCGAACTCGCTGCTCCAAAGCAACAACGGCACCTTTGGCGCCAAGGGCTTCGCCTTGAAAATGGGTATGGTCGGCGGCTTCCTCTTGGGCCAACACTTGATGATCAAGGCCAACCCGAACCTGGCCAAGCCCTTCACCTACGCCAATTTCGGCTTCGCGGGCCTGAAGACCGCCGTCGCCGTTCGCAACTACCAGATCAGCCGCCCGGCCTATCTTTTGCGCCCCGAGTAACGAACTACAAATACTGCCGCACGTGCCGCAGCAGGAGCTCGCTTTCCACCGGTTTCGGCAGGAAGCCCGCCAGCCCCTTCTCGCGGCACAACTTGCGGTACTCTTCCCCGGCGTTCGCGGTCAAAGCGATCACCGGGGTTTGTTCGTAGCCGGGAATTTCGCGCAGCCGCTCGGTCGTCATAAAGCCGTCCATGCCGGGCATCTGCAGGTCCATCAACACCAGGTCGAATTTCTGCAAGCGCGCCAGCGCCAGCGCCTTTTCGCCATCCGTCGCCAACTCGGCGCGGTAGCCACCCCGCCGCAAAAATGCCTGCGCCACTTTGCGCGCCGCGTCGTTGTCGTCCACCACCAGAATCGTGGCCGTCTTCGGCGCCACGCTTTCCTTGGCGCCCAACTCGGAGCTCAACATCGGCAGCACCACCGTAAAGCAGCTGCCCTTTTGCGCCTCGCTCTCAATGTAAAGCTCGCCACCCATCATCCGCGTAAAGCCTTGCGTCAGGCTCAAGCCCAGCCCCAAACCGGAATAACGCCGCGCCAAGCCATTGTCCAGTTGTTCAAAGCTTTCAAAAATGCGCCGCCGCTGGTCCTCGGCAATCCCAATGCCTGTATCTTCAACCGCAATTTCGAGCCAAATCCGCCCCGGCTTGCCCGCAATGCCGCTTGTATCTCTTGCGCTAACCCGCACCTGGATTTCGCCGTCGCTCGTAAACTTCACGGCATTCGATAGCAGGTGGTTTAAGATCTGCCGCAGCCGGATTTCATCGCCCTTCACTGCTTCCGGCACATCGTCGGCAATGCTCAAGCGAAAGCCCAAACCCTTTTGCCGTGCTTTCAATAACCATTGCGCCGCCACGGCCTCCAGCGATTCCTGCAACAGGAAATCGGCCTCTTCAATGCGCGTCTCCCCTGCCGCGAGCGCCGTAAACTCCAAGGTCGCGCTCAATACCTGGTACAGCTCTTCCACGCACGCCTTTTGCAGCGCCACGTATTCCTGCTGCTCCGGCGACAACTGCGTCTGCTCCAAAAGGTTGGTCATCCCCAAAATGCCACTCAAAGGAGTGCGCACCTCGTGGTTGAGCGCGGCCAGGAATTGCCGCTTCAACAGATCCACTTCGGCTACTGTCGCCATGCATGCCACTCATCGGCAAAAAACCTTAGCCGCTTTAGGCAAAACTGGGCGAATCCGCTAGCCGCCGAGCACTCCTTTGGCCGCCGCAATCACCGCGCAACTCACGGCGTGCGTCAGCCAGCCGTAATAAATCCAGCGCCTTGTATAACTTAGGACGAGCAAGACATCTTCGGTACGCATTGCTACCCTCGATTTTCTCTAAGGTAGATCCATTACGACACCGCTAAGGGTACTCTAAGGGTCGCGGGAAAGTACTAGTAAAGATTTCCCTCTCCCGGCGGACGGCTTTTCCACCTGCGGTGCAGCCATAGCCATTGATCCGGCCGTTGCCGGATCACCCCCTCAAAGTGCCGCGCCAGGCGCGCCGTATCGGCCACCACCTCGCCCGTCATCTCGAGAATCGGGTCAAACTGCAGAATGTATTTGGCCCGCTTCTCATCCCAATAGGCATAACCCGGGATCACGGCGGCGCCGGTTTTGTGGGCGAGCTTGGCGAACGTCGTCCCCGTGCAGGCTTTCACCCCAAAAAACTCCACAAACGCTCCGTGCTCGGGCAGCGTGTTCTGGTCAATCAGAATGCCCACGGCCTCGTTGCGGGCTAAGGCGGCCAGAATACCCCGCAGAAAGTCTTTTTTATCCAAAATGGTGTTGCCGCTTAAGGAGCGGTAGCCCTTCACCAGCGCGTCCAACTGCGGGTTATCCAGCGGGCGCACCACCACGTGCATCGGTTCGGCCATCAAAGCGTGGGAAAAGGCGCTTAGCTCCCAATTGCCAATATGCCCGGTGGCGAACAGCACCCCCTTGCCGCGCCGCTTGGCTTCCGCAAAATGCTCGAAGCCCTGGTATTCAATCCACTCGCCAATGTTCTCGCGCGTCCGCGTCGGGAAGCGCGCGAAATAGAACAGCATCCGTGCCAATCCTCGGAACAGGGCGTCCACGGTTTTTTCGTCATAGGGCACACCAGCAATGGCAAAGTTCCGCAACGCCGTACGCCGCAGCTTCGGCACGGCCTTGTCCAGCACTCCAAACACCGCCCGCGCCAGCCCCATGGCCGCGCTCTCGGGCAACACCCGCAGCAACCAAAACAGCAGCTTAATCGCGGGCAATCCAGCCACCCGCCAGCACCAGTTCGCCAGCGTAAACGACTGCGGCTTGGCCGGGAGTCACCGCCCGCTGCGGCTCATCGAACTCGACCGTGGCCTCGCGTTCCGTCGCGCCAGGATAAATGGTCGCCGCCGCCGGTTGGTGCCGGTTGCGAATTCTCACTTCGCCGCGCACGGGCTCCTGCGGAGGCGCAATCGAAATCCAATTCACGCCGTCCATCCGGAAGCTCTGGCGCTGCAGGTCAACGTTTGTCCCTACCACCACTTGCCGCGTCGCCGGGTTCGTCTCAATCACATACAACGGCTCGCCCACGGCCACGTTCAGGCCCCGCCGCTGGCCCACCGTAAAGTGGTGCACCCCGGCGTGCGTGCCCAGCCGCTCGCCCGCGCGCGTCACAATTTCGCCCTTGGTGGCGCCGCTATCCAGCCCCTGCTCGTTGAAATAGGCTTCAATGAAGGCCGCATAGTCGCCGTTCGGGACAAAGCAAATTTCCTGGCTATCCGGCTTCTCCGCCACCGGCAGGCCCAAATCCTCGGCCAGCTTGCGGACTTCGCTCTTCACCATGCCGCCCAGCGGGAACATCGTCCGCGCCATTTGCTCTTGCGTCAATCCCCAAAGGAAATAAGTCTGGTCCTTGCCCGCATCCGCGCTGCGCAACATTTGCCAGCGCCCGCTCGCCTCGTCATAGCGAATTTGCGCATAGTGCCCCGTCGCAATCTTTTCCGCGCCCACGCCGTCCGCCATTTCCAGGAATTGGTCGAACTTAATCATGTTGTTGCACAGCGTGCAGGGAATGGGCGTTTTGCCCTCCAGGTATTCCTGGACAAAGGGCTTCACCACGTGTTGCTCGAAGCGCTCCTCGAAGTTCACCACGTAATAAGGAATGCCCAGCGTGGTGGCCACCCAGCGCGCATCGTAGACATCATCTAACGAACAACAGCGCCCGCTCTTGGCCTCCGTGGCCAGTTCCGGCAGCCGCTGCTGGTTCCAAAGCTGCATCGTCATACCCACAATCGGCGCGCCTTCGCGGTGCAGCAGCGCCGCCACGACAGAGCTATCCACGCCGCCCGACATGGCCACGGCAATTGGCTTTGTTTCTTCGATGCTGTACTTATCTCGCATACGCTGGCGACAACTTCCTTAACCGCATCACAACACTTTCCAGGCTCTCCACCAAACTCTCCACTTCCTCCCGCGTATTCCCTTCGCCCAAGCTCACGCGAATCGAGCTCCGCGCGTCCTTCGCGCTCAGCCCCAGCGCCAAAAGGACATGCGACGGCGCCACCGCGCCCGACGAACACGCCGCTCCGCTCGATACCGCCACGCCCTTTAAATCCAGGCCAATCACAATCGCCTCGCCCTCAATGCCCGGGAAGCGCAAATTGCTCACGTTCGGCGCCCGCCGTTCCCGGTCGCCATTGACATAGGCCTCGGGAATCCGCGCCAGCACCTGCTCCTCCAGCCAGTCGCGCAACGTCGGGCTCATCCTTTTCACCCTCGCCGCTGCCTCGCCCATGCCCACCGCCGCGGGCACATTTTCCGTTCCTGGCCGCCGGTCACGCTCGTGCCGCCCGCCAAAGCTCACCTTGCGCAACGGCACTCCTTTGCGCACATACAGCGCCCCCACGCCCTTCGGGCCATAAAACTTATGCGCGCTCAGGGTCAGCAGGTCCACGTTCCAGGCCTCTACGTCCACCGCCACGCGCCCCGGCGCTTGCACCGCGTCGCAATGGAAAAAAATGCCGCGCTCCCGCACCAGCTTTCCCACTTCCGCCACGGGCTGCACCGTGCCAATCTCGTTATTCACCGCCATCAGGGACACGGCAAAGGTTTCGGGCCGCAGGGCGCGCTCGATATCTGCTGGGTCCACCACGCCGCTGGCCTCCCCACCGCTGGCCTCCCTACCGCTGGCCCTTGCGGGAACGCGCGTCACCGTGTGCCCTTGCCGCTCCAACTCATCGGCCACCTGCAGCACCGCCGGATGCTCAATCGTGCTCGTCACAAAGTGCCCGGGCCGCGCCGGCGCCAGCCCGAAAATCGCCAGATTGTTGCTCTCTGTGCCGCCGCTGGTAAAAACAATTTCCTCGGCCTTCGCGCCAATCAGCGTGCCCACCTGCCGCCGCGCCGCCTCCAAGCGTTGCCGCGCCGTCTGGCCATAATGGTGAATGCTGGAGGCGTTGCCAAAGGTGTCCCGGTACACCTCCACCATGGCGTCCAGCACCTCTGGCCGCAGCGGCGTTGTCGCATTGTGGTCAAAATAAGCCCGCAAAATACTATGATCACACTCCTCACCGATTTCGGCACAGCGGACCACTTCGCCGGCGTCCTCAAAGGCGTCATCGCCACCCTCGCCCCCCAAGCGCCCGTGGTTGACCTTAGCCACGCCGTCCCGCCCTACGAGATTCCCACCGCCGCCTTTCTGCTCGAGCAATCCTGGCGCTACTTCCCGCCCGGCTCCATCCACGTGGCCATCGTCGACCCCGGCGTCGGCTCCGCGCGCCGCCCCTTGCTAATTGCCGCCGCCCGGCACTATTTCATCGGACCCGATAACGGCATCTTCTCGTTTGTTCTCCAGCAGCCCGGGGCGGAAGCGCGCGTGCTCGATAAGCCCCGCTATTGGCTGCCGAACCCCAGCCATACCTTCCACGGCCGCGATATCTTCGCCCCCGTGGCTGCGCATCTGGCCAACGGCACATCGCCCGCCACGCTCGGCACCCGCATTGACGACGCGCTGTGTTCCCCCGCGCTGGCGCCGGTGCGCATCAGCCGCCGCACCTTCACGGGCCTGGTCCTGCACCAGGACCACTTCGGCAACCTCATCACCAACTTTTCCCAACAGCAATTCCCCTCGCTCCCAAACCGCCCCTTTACGCTCACGGCGGGCCTGGAAACCATCGAGATCTACGCCTCCACCTATGCCCACTGCCCCCCCGGCGAACTCGCCGTGCTTCCCGGTTCCAGCGGCTTTTACGAAATCGCCCTCGCCCAGGCCAGCGCCGCCCAGCGCCTCGGCCTCCGAACTGGCTCGCCTTTGGAGTTGACCGTCGCCTAAAGTGCTTGTCAGGCTTTTACAATAAAGGCATTCTGGATAATCTTTCCCAAGTTCAGAGGTCACGGCAGATGTCATTGGTGCGTCCCCGCGACACAAAGCCAGAATGGATCGTAAGACGAACCGTTCACTCGCTTGGCTATCGGTATCGGCTCCATGTTGCATATCTTCCCGGTAAACCGGATTTGGTTTTTCCATCCCGGCAAAAGATTATATTTGTACATGGCTGCTTTTGGCATCGTCACAGGACCTCCTGCCCGTTGACCAGAATTCCAAAAAGTCGCGTTTCTTTCTGGGAGGAAAAATTTGTTGAAAACAGAAAACGTGACCGCCAGAACCTCAGAGAGCTTCGAAAGCTCGGATGGCAAGTGCTGACGCTGTGGGAGTGTGAGCTTAATAACCCTTCGAAGTTGGTCGATAAACTAAAGAGGTTTTTGGATGAACAACATGACATCAATTGAATTGTTCGCAGGAGCTGGAGGGCTCGCGATGGGAGTGGCGCTAGCAGGATTTCGCCACAAAGCTGTTGTTGAGCTTGATCACGACGCTTGCCAGACCATCCGTGCAAACCAGGCCAACAAGATGAAGCTGGTGAGGAGTTGGAACCTTGTGGAGGCGGACGTAAGAGGTGTTGACTATCGGCAGTTTGATTCCAATATCGACCTCCTCGCAGCCGGAGTTCCCTGCCAGCCCTGGAGTATAGGGGGCAAGCATCTTGGATTTGAAGATCCAAGGAATCTCTTCCCGGAAACTATACGGGCGGTGCTAGCGCTCAGACCGCGCGCGATCTTGATTGAAAACGTTAAGGGATTGACTAGACAGAGCTTTGCCAATTACTTCACTTACATCCAGTGGATGCTTCGGTTCCCTGATGTATTACGAAAGCCCGGCGAAACGTGGTTTGACCATAGAACCCGCCTTGAGCGATTTGTAGCCTCAGATGGTCGAGGCTATTCGGGCTTGCGGTACAACGTGCTTCCCAAGCTTGTGAATGCGGCAAATTACGGTGTGCCTCAAAGGCGCGAAAGAGTTTTCCTGGTCGCCTTTCGTGACGATTTGGGGATTCAATGGTCTTTCCCAAGGGAAACCCATTCACAACACGCCTTACTCGCGGACCAATGGATCTCAGGTGAGTATTGGGATCGCCACAAAATATCCTCGCGAAATAGACCGCTTCGGCCTCGTACGCTGCCCCTTGATGCGCGGCACGATGATTTGTTTGGCACCAAACCTTGGGTCACTGTAAGGGAAGCACTTCAGGGGTTGCCAGATCCTAGGGCTGAAGCGGCAAAGCTCATACCGAATCATGTCTACCAACCGGGTGCGAAAGCCTACGTTGGCCATACGGGATCCCCAATTGACGAACCCGCCAAAACGCTAAAAGCCGGAGATCACGGTGTCCCAGGTGGAGAAAACATGATCGCTTTTCCCAACGGCGAAGTGCGTTACTTCACTGTCCGCGAGGCTGCAAGAATACAAACATTTCCCTCAGATTTCCTTTTCGCGAGTTCATGGACGGAGAATATGCGGCAACTCGGCAATGCGGTTCCTGTAGAATTGGGGCGCGTTGTAGCTGAAGCTATTCGCGAAAAACTTGCAGCATTTCATGCTGATCGTAAGCACTGATGCGGACTGAACCTGTTTTCAATCCATTAGACAAGAAGAATCTTGGGAGCAGTGTTGCCGAGGCCCTCGTTTTAAGGGAGAGGTCCCCGCTCCCGCCAAGAGAACGCTTCATCGCGGCTGGAGTGTACGCTATTTACTATCAAGGGGATCATCCCTTGTACACAGCAATTGCGACAAAGAACAGGGCGAACAACGGCGATGATTTACCTATTTACGTTGGGAAAGCCATTCCCAAGGGTGCGCGCAAGGGCGGTACAACTCTTGACCGTGGAGTCGGAACGGTTCTCTTTGATCGCCTCAAGCAACACTCTGAGACGATCCAGGCAGCCCAGGATTTGAAGCTTTCGGATTTTTTTTGCCGCTACCTAGCCGTCGACGATATTTGGATTCCTCTGGGAGAGAATTTGTTGATAGAAGAATTCAGCCCACTCTGGAATAAGGTGGTTGAAGGCTTCGGAAATCATGATCCTGGTAGCGGCCGTGAACGAAGCAAGATGTCTCCTTGGGACATAATCCATCCTGGACGATCTTGGGCTTTGAAGTTGCAGCCAGGTAAAGACAGAAAACTGATCGAACAAAAGATTAGGTATTTCTTGGCTAAGCAATTCGGCAAATCGGCTGAGTCCTCTTGACCGTCGCCTAGCCCTTGCGCACCAAGAGCGAATCCCGCAGGCCCAGTTGTTGGTAGATTTGCCGCGTGGCGTCCGAGCGGTTCAGCGTGTAGAAATGAACGCCCTTTACGCCCTGGTCTAGCAGATCCCGGCATTGTTCCGTCGCCCAGTGGATGCCCACTTCGCGCACCGCCGAGGCGTCGTCCTGCGCTCTGGCCAGCGCCTTCTGCAGCCGCGCCGGCACACGCGCGCCCAACGCCAACTGCGCCATCCGCTTCATGCCGCTCAAGCTCGTAATGGGCATAATACCCGCAATCACCGGCACACGAATGCCCGCCAACTCGCAGCGCTCCCGGAAGTCCCAAAAGTCGCGATTGTCAAAGAACAACTGCGTGCAAATATAATCTGCGCCCGCCTCCACCTTGCGCTTCAGGTAGTCCATCTCCTCCAGCCGGTTCGGCGTGCCCGGATGGCCTTCGGGAAAGCCCGCCACCCCCACCCCAAAGTTTCCCTGCTCGCGGATAAAGCCTACCAACCCTTCGGCGTAGCGGAACGCGTCCATTCCCCGGTCATAATTCCCTTTGTCCCGTGGCGGGTCTCCGCCCAGGGCCAAAATATTCGCCACACCCGCCTCGGCATAGCGCGCCAGAATCTCGGCCAACTCTTCCCGCTGGTGGCAAACGCACGTCAAATGCGGGATCGGCTCCAGGCTGGTGGTCTGTTTGATCCGCAACACCAAATCATGCGTCAACTGCCGCGTCGAGCCGCCCGCGCCGTAAGTTACCGAGACAAAGGAGGGCTGCAATTCCTCCAACTTGGTGATGGTTTCAAACAGCGCATTGCTGTCGGCGGCCGTCTTCGGCGGGAAAAATTCAAACGAGATCGTTGTGGCATCCTGCGCAAAAATCTCACGTATATGCATTGTGCCTGTTATCCTCAATTTCGCGAATGCCAAAAGCCTGGCACTTGATTACTCCAGAGTACCCTCCCCAGATTGGTGGCGTCAGCGATTACACCCGCGCCATTGCCCAGGAACTGGCCAGCCAAGGGGAGGTGGTTCACGTTTGGCACCCCCGCGCCGCCGAACCCGCACCCATCCTGCCCGGCGTCGTCTCCCATCCGCTCGCCGCCGGCTTCACGCCCGCTGGTTTTGCGGAACTCCGCCAGCAATGGGCCGCCACGCCTGCTCCCCGCCGCCTCCTGGTGCAATGGGTTCCCCACGGCTACGACAAGCGCGCCATGAATTGGCGCCTTTCCGCCTGGTTGAGCGAACGGGCCCGCGCAGGAGACGAAATCGACCTCATGGTGCACGAGCCCTTCCTCATGTTCCGCGAAGGCTCCTGGCGGCAGGATGTTGTGGCCTTGGTCCACCGTTTTCTCATCACCCAAGCTCTCCGCGCCACCACGCGCGTCTGGATGTCCATCCCCTCGTGGGAACCGCTGCTCCGCCCTTGGCTCTTAGGCCGTCCCGTGCCGCTTGCCTGGTTGCCCATCCCCAGCGGAATCCCGCGCAATCCCGCGCCCGAGCCGCTCGCTGTCTTCTCGCGCCCGGCCCCCATCCTCGGCCACTTTGGCACCTATAGCCGCGAAACCCAAGCCTATTTGCTCTCCATTCTCGAACCTCTCTTTGCCGCCTCGCCCACGCCCAACCTCCTCCTGCTGGGCCGCGACAGCGACCGCTTTGCCGCCTCGCTGCGCCATCACTTTCCCGCCCACGCCGAAGCGATTGTTGGCCTTGGCTCGCTTGCCCCCATGGCTCTCAGTTCCGCCCTCCAAGCCGCCGATGTCCTGCTGCAGCCTTATACCGACGGGTTAAGCTCCCGCCGCTCCAGCGCCATGGCCGGCTTCGTCCATGGCAAGCCCATCGTCTCCACCACCGGCAAAGCCACGGAAAGTCTTTGGCAAGCCGAAGAGGCCGCCATCCTGCTTCCCACCGGCGATTTGGCCGGCATCGCCAACGCCTGCCGTAACCTGCTTTTTACGCCTGCCGCCGCTTCCTCTCTGGGCGCCCGCGCCCTTGCCACTTACCAGCGCCACTTCGCCGTCGATGGCGTTGTGGCTAAACTCCGCGCTACAATCTAACATTCCCCTCCGAGCCTAGTGACAACCGACCTCATCGAAATCAACCAGGATCAACCTGACTCCGCCGCCATCCAGCGCGCCGCCGAAACCATCCGCCGCGGTGGCTTGGTCGCCCTTCCCACCGATTCGCTTTACCTCCTCGTCGCGGACCCCTTCAACCTTGCCGCCGTCGGCCGCGTCTTCCACGCCAAGGGCCGCGAAAGCAGCCGCAGCCTTCCCGTGCTGGTCAACAACACCCTCATGGTGGAAGACCTTTGCCCGGAGTTAACCAAGCGCTTCCAAATCCTCGCCCGCCGTTTCTGGCCCGGACCCCTCACCATCATCATTCCCGCCTCGGCGAAAATTCCCCTCAAGGTCACCGGCAACACCGGCCGCCTTGCCGTCCGCCAACTCCGCAGCCCCGCCGCCAATGCCTTAATCGAAACCATGGGCCAACCGCTCATCGCCACCAGCGCCAACGTCAGCGGCTCGCCCACCTGCCGTAGCGGCATTGAAGTCTTTGGCACTATGGATGGCGCGCTCGACCTTGTTCTCGACGGCGGCACTTGCCTGGGCGAAGGCGCCACCACCATCGACATCACCGAACCCTACTGGCGCATCATCCGCGAAGGCGCCATCCCCGAACGCGAAATTGCCGAAATTCTGAAAGGAAACTAGCGCCATGCTCTATTCCCGCCTCGGTTCCACCGGCACCAAAGTTTCCCGCCTTTGCCTGGGCATGATGACCTATGGCTCCAAACAATGGCGCGCCTGGGTGCTCGAACAGGAAGAAAGCCTGCCGCTTATCCGCCAAGCCTGGGAAGCCGGCATTAACTTCTTTGACACCGCCGACATGTATTCCCTCGGCGTCAGCGAAGAAATCACCGGCCAGGCCCTCCGCGAACTTGGCATCCCCCGGGACCGTGTCGTGCTGGCTACGAAGGTCTTCAACCCCATGGGTGACGATGTCAACGCCCGCGGCCTTTCCCGCAAACACATCCGCCATTCCATCGACGAAAGCCTGCGCCGCCTCGGCACAGATTATGTAGACCTCTACCAGATCCACCGCTTCGACAAAGAAACCCCCATCGAAGAAATCATGGAAGGCCTCAACGACGTGGTCCGCGCCGGCAAAGCTCTCTACCTCGGCGCTTCCTCCATGTACGCCTGGCAATTCGCGGAGCTCCAACATGCCGCAGAGCGCCATGGTCTGGCACGCTTCGTCACCATGCAGAACCACTACAACCTCGCCTACCGCGAGGAGGAGCGCGAAATGCTTCCCTATTGCCGCCACCACGGCATCGGCATTCTGCCCTGGAGCCCCAATGCCCGCGGCCTGCTCACCGGCAGCATTACGCGCGGCGAACGCCACACCCTGCGCGCCCAAACCGACGACTACGCCCACAAGCTCTACACCCGCGAATCCGATTTCGTCATTGCCGACACCGTCGCCGCCATCGCTGCCGAACGCGGCGTTGCCCGCGCTACCGTCGCGCTAGCCTGGCTCTTGGCCCAACCCGCCGTCACGGCGCCCATCATCGGCGCCGCCAAGCCCCAACACCTCGCCGACGCTCTCGCGGCGCTTTCGTTCTCTTTGTCCCCCGAAGAAATCCAACGCCTCGAAGCCCCCTACGAGCCCCACCCCATTCTGGGCCACAGCTAGACTAAAGCTTTAGGCCCTCAATGCCCCGCGCCCTCCTCCTCCTTTACGGTTTCGTAGTCCTGGAAGCGCTGGGCGTTCCGCTGCCCGCCGCTCCCGCCCTGATGGCGGCCGGAGCCGCTAGTGCTTCCGGTCGCATGGATCTGCTCATCACCTGGCCCACCGCGCTCGCCGCCTTGCTCACCGGTGACCTCATCCTTTTCTACCTTGGCCGCAAGACCGGCTGGTGGCTTTTGGGCCTGCTCTGCCGGCTGTCAGCAAACCCGGAAAGCTGCATCTACACCAACGCCGAACGCTTCCAGCGCCACGGCCGCAAGGCCTTGCTCTTTGCGAAATTTTTCCCCGGCGTCAACACCTTGCCCGCCCCCCTGGCCGGCAGCATGAACATGAGCTTCCGCGAGTTCATCACCTTCGACATCCTCGGCGCTGCCCTCTACGCCAGCTTCTACATCTCCCTCGGTTACGCCTTCAGCCCCATCATCGAGCGGGTCATCATGCACTACGAAAACGCCGGCCGCCTGCTCGCCTGGGTGCTGCTTGCGGTCGTGCTGGCTTACGCTGCCATTCGCCTTTATCTCAACCGGCGCGCCCAAGCGATGGGTGTGCCATTGGCCTCCCCCCGCGAACTCGCTTCCCGCATGGCGCTTGGCGAAGACGTCATCATCGCCGACGTCCGCAGCCATGGTTATTACGACACCAATGCCCAGCGCATCACTGGTTCTATCCGCGTCGAGCCCAACCTCCTGCCCAGCACCCTGCCGAACCTTCCCAAGGACCGCGACATCTACCTCTATTGCACCTGCCACGCTGACGCCACCAGCCGCCGCGTCGGCCGTCTCCTCGAAAAAGAAGGCTTTAAAGTGAAAGTCCTCGCCGGCGGCCTCACCGCCTGGAAACGCGACGGCCACCCCCTCGAGCCCGTCCCCCCCGAAGACATCATCGAACTGCCCAAATTTAAGGGCTAAGGCGCTCGTCCTCCGCGCGGATGGCTGCCTCTAACTTCTCCAACCATTCGCGAAAGTGTCGACAGCGCTCCCGCAACGTCTTGAGGCCAATATTTAATGCCGTGCTGTTTCCTCCCACCACTTTGTTGTACTCCGGAATCACTTCCTGAATACGCTTCGACGGCGCGCCGTTTGGAGTACTGTTGATTAATTCGCAGTTACCCTTTTGTTGAACCAAGGAAACGAGCTTTTCGATATCTGATTCCCTGTGTGGGTAATAGTCTAAGAGTTTCGTTGGTTCAGCAAGCAGCAAGGCCTCAAACTCGTGAAGTTGTAGGTATGGAATGAAGTTTGTAGCTTGAATACTCTGGGTCATCCCCTCTTCCAAGACTTGTACCCGATGATAAGGATCCACTTTCGCGTTAGCCTCCTCTTCGCGAGGCCATGCGCCATCTCTTCCGTATAGATCGATCATTGTGGTTATCGCTACACCCTTCCGTTTATGTTGGGCGGTCAAGCTTTGAAGATGTTCACGCACCCGCTTAAAACTAACTCCACCACATCTCCCACCCGTTAAGCCCAACCTGACTGGATTCCCATAAGCGTTCTGTGAAGAGAAAAATTCAGGGTTAAGGAGGCTCTTCACAAACTCCAGTTCAGTCTCTCCTTCCACCACGATATACACCTGCACCATACTCGAACTAGGGTCGCCCGCCCACTAGGTTCATACGCCAAATATCCCCCATGCTGTACTCCTCCAGCCAGACTTCTAGCTCTTCTGAACTGTGCCGAGTAAAAGTGCTGGCTCCGTCTTTCCTCTCAACCACAATCACATCCTCGGGTTCAAAGCAATCAACTAAATGGGGTGATTGGGTTGCAATGAAAAACTGCGTCTGGACAGAGGCGGATCGGATAAGTCCGCCCAATAATTCTATCCCTGCCGGATGCAATCCTAACTCTGGTTCATCTAAGATTAGAACGTTTGCCAGTCCTTCAGGCGGTTGCTGGAGCAGCGCCACTAGTGCAAATAACCGCAACATGCCATCAGAAGCTTGGCTCGCCCCAAACACAACATCTGACCCACGCTCTTTCCACCGAAGCAAGATGTGCCCGTAATCTGGTTCCAATACGAAGTCATCGAAAAACGGCAGCAGCCGCCTAACGCTATCGCGAATAATCCTGTAGTACTGCGGTGCTAACTCCCGTATCCTAAGCAAGAATGGAGCTAGGTTTCCTCCGTCCTCCTTTAGGTGGCGATTGTCGTCTTCGCGCCACTTATCCCTCATTCGGCTCGTACTGGAAGTGTTGTGGAATTGGTGATAAATGATGCGACGTAAAGCCTGTGTAATGTGTTTTGCGGTGGCGTTTGTTAGTGCTGCATTAACTAGCTTTGGTTCGTTATGGCCTGCGCCCAATCCAGGTGCCGGATGGTTCGCACCATCGCTCCTGTAACGAAATTCTTCATTTGTAAAAATGAAGGAGTCTTCCGCTGCATGGGCGAGGCTGAAAGCGTATTCATTGAAACTGTCTTCTTTCGTTCCCTTGAATCTCAGTCTTGCATCGATTACCCGCGATCTTCCAACTCCGCCAAACAGCAGTTTACTTGCCCCGCCTTGCATCCCAACGTATCCCCGCAATCCGTCCCCGTTAGAAAGGGAAAACCCCAGCATCCGAAAAAATGACAGTAGGTTGGATTTCCCCGCTCCATTTGCTCCTATGAGGACGTTAATCCTGCCTGGCTCAAAACCTTCAAGTCGCTCAATCGATTTAAAGCCTTGGATCGAAAGGTAGGTCAGCATTGTAGATCCACTCCACCTAGTATCATAAGCCCCGCAACCACGTTAAAATATTCTCATGAAAGCAATTGCACGCGTGCTCGCCTTCGGCTTGCTCGCTCTTTCCCTCTCCGCCCAGTCGCGGAAAACTGTCTATGTCGACAAAATGGAAGGCCTTGAGCCCTTCGTGGAACAGGCCCTCCAAAACGCTGAACTGCCCTTTGAATTTGTTGAGGAGGCAAAGCGCCCTGAGCTGAAGGCCACGTTGGCCCAGAAGCATTCCGCGTACGCCGAAATCTTGTACAAGAACAAACTGGGCCGCAACGAAGACCACGTCCTCGAACTTGTCGAAGTCGATACCGGCAAAGTCCTCGCCAGCTATTCCTTCGCCATCAAGGCAGATGCGAAATCACGCGAACGCATCGCCGCCGCCTTTGCTCAGCAAGTGAAGAAAAAGCTGAAGCCTTAAGGCTGCCTAGCCGTTCAGCCCGGCCAGCACGCCGCGCATATACGCAAAACTGCGGGCCATGCCCAGGTAGGGGTCGTGGCCATCAATCTCGTACTCCAGGTTTGCGTAGCCCTGGTAATTCATCTTCATCAACAGCTTGAAGATCGCCACAATCGGCAACACACCGTCGCCCACCGGCACCTGGCTGCTCTTGCCCATCGGGTCCTTCAAGTCCTTCATGTGCACGTCCAGCAAACGCGGCCCGGCAATCTCCATCGATTCCAGAATGTCGTTGCCCGAGCGAGATTCGTGGCCAATGTCGCAGCAAACACCCATGCGCGGGTCCATGCCCTTCATCAGCTTCAGCGCGTCCCGGATGCTGGGGAAATACTTGTCTTCCGGACCGTGGTTGTGCACCGCGATCTTGATGTCGTATTCCTTCACAAACTTTTCGAGCATCGGCAGTACGCGCGTCGTCGGCGCCGCCACAATCAGCGGCATGCCCGCATTCTTAGCGTAGTCAAAGTAGAAGCGAATGTCGGCGTCGTCTTCCTTGTGGAACGAAATCGTCCCGCCGCCCACATTCTTCAGCCCCGCGCTTTCAAACTGCTTCCGCCCGCGCGCCAACTCCTCCGGCGTGCTTCTGTAAAGAAGATGAAATTCTTTAATGTTAAGAAATTCAACTCCTAGCATCTTTGTCATGCGGATCGCGTTGTTGCGGCTGAACTCGCGGAACGAGTAACTGGCAATCCCTAATTTCACTGTACTTTTCCCAGCATTTGTGGGCTTTCCCGCGCTTTGCGCATCCATCATCGGCGCCAAGGCCAAGGCGCTCGCGGCCCCCGCTCCCAGGAAATTTCTGCGGTTTGTCATGGCCATATTCTATGCCATCCCCCGTTGACTCCGACATTCGAAATTGATAATCCTGCCCACACCATGCGCTTGCTCTTCTCGCTGTTTGCTTGCACCCTGCTTGTGCTTGCCCAATCGGGCACGGGCGACCTCACGGGCACTGTCACAGATTCCACCGGCGCCTCCATTGCCGCCGCCACCATCACCATCACCAACCCAGCCACGGGCTTCACTCGCACCCTCCAAACCAACGAAGGCGGCATCTTCTCGGCCCCGGCCCTCAACCCTGGCACATACAACGTAAAGGTCGAAAAACAAGGTTTCCAAACTCAGGCCCGCAATGGCGTCCTGCTCCAGGTCGGCCAATCCCCCTCGCTCACCTTTGCGCTCACCGTGGGCAATGTCAACGAGATTATCGAGGTCACCGGCGGCGCCCCGGTGCTCGAAACCGAATCCACCTCCGTCGGCACCGTCATCGAAAACAAGCGCATTGTCGAGCTACCCCTTAATGGCCGCAATTATCTCCAACTGGCCTCGCTCATTCCCGGCGCTACCACCAATGGTCCTTCCTCTAGCCAAGGCCAGCAGCGCATGGGCGGCGCCCGCAATGCCTTCGCCCTCAACGTCGCCGGCCAGCGCGTTCATTTCAACCACTACTCTCTCGACGGCATGGAGAATACCGACCCCAACTTCAACACCTACCTCTTCCTGCCTTCGCTCGATGCCCTGCAGGAATTCAAGGTCGAGTCGGGCCTCTTCCAGGCCGAGTACGGACGCGCCATCGCGCAGGTGAACGTCTCTACCAAGTCCGGCACCAACGATTTCCACGGCTCGGCTTTCTCCTTTGTCCGTAACGCCGCCTTTGATGCCCGCAACTTTTTCGCTCGCGTAAATCCGCCCTTCAAACGCAATCAGTTCGGCGGCACATTCTCCGGTCCTGTCCGCATCCCCGGCCTCTTCGATGGCCGCAACAAGCTCTTCTTCCTCTTCAATTACGAAGGCCTGCGGGAACGACGCTCGCTTACCCAAACCGGCACCCTGCCCCCCGCCAACTACCGCACTGGCAACTTCGGTTTTCTCACTCGCGCTTTGCGCGATCCCCTCGCCCCCGGCACTACCTTTCCCAATAACGTCATCCCCGCCAACCGCCTGAACGCCACTTCCTTGAAGGTCTTGAACGACTTCTTCCCCCTGCCCAACCAGCCCGGTGGTGGCGCCCTCGGCCTTACCGGCAACTACCTCAACGATGAAGGCCGCCGCACCGATGGCGACCAGTTCACCGTCCGCACCGATTGGTCGATCAATTCCAACCAAAACGCCTTCTTCCGTTTCTCGCAAACCAAAGAGCCCCAATACATTCCCTTCGCTATCAACAACCAAGGCAACGATGTCGACATCCTTGGCCAGCAGGGCGTCCTCGGCCACACCATGGTCATCGGCCCCAACAAGGTCAACGACTTCAAGTTCGGCATGAACTACTTCAATTCCGCCAACATCCAAACCCGCGCCAACACCCAAAACGTTGTTGGCGAGCTTGGACTGCAGGGCATCAGCCAGGACCCCCTCTTCTGGGGCATTCCTGTCTTCCAGATTTCCGGCTTCACCAATGTCGGCGAATGCAACGACTGCCCCTTCGTGAACTGGAACACCACCTTCCAAGTCAGCGATAACTTCTCCTGGACGGCCGGCAAACACACCTTCAAATTCGGTGGCGAATACCGCCGCCTCCGCTACAACCAAATTGGCGCCGTCGTGCCCCGCGGCCGCTTCTCCTGGAATGGCCAGTACACCGGCGAGCCCATGGCCGACATGCTCCTCGGCCACATGAGCAATACCGAAGGCCAAGTCGGCGCCCCCATCGCCAGCTTCCGCCAAAACTACATTGGCCTTTACTTACAGGACACCTGGAAGCTCACTCGTAAACTCACCGTCAATTGGGGCATCCGCTGGGAGTACGAGTCACCTTTTTATGACAAGCACGACGCCATCGTGAACGTCGATTTCGTCTGGGACAACTCGCGCCGTCCGGACTTCGTCCGCGCTGGCACCGGCGACCCGCTGGCCGGCAATCCCCAATTCCCCTTCCCGTCCAACTTCAATTACGTCCGCGATGGCCGCTTCGGCCGCGGCGCCTTCATGCCCGACCGCAACGATTGGGGCCCTCGCCTCGGCATCGCTTACCAGATGAACAGCAAGACCGTCCTCCGCGCCGGCGGCGGCATCTACTACGTCCGCGACATCGCCAACGCCGTGTTTGACATTGTTCGCAACCAACCCTTCACCGTCCGCCAATCCGAGCCGGCCAACATCACTTCCCCCAACCTCACCTGGAATCGCCTGTTCACCAACCCCTCCGCCGCCACCTTCCTGCTTGCCAACCAATTCGGCGAACGCACCAGCTACGTGGCCCAATGGCAAACCTCCATCCAGCGGGAGCTTACCAAGGACATGTCGCTCGAGGTCACCTACATGGGCTCGGCCGGCATCAAGCTGCGCCGCCTTCAGTCCTATAACAATCCTGAGCCCCGCCCCGGTAATCAGACCGCCAACCGCCCCTTTCCGGACCTTGGCGGCTTCCAGGTCATGAACGCTCCCAGCCACTCCAGCTACCATTCGCTCCAGGCCCGCCTCCAACAGCGCTTCGCCAACGGCTTCACCCTGCTCGGTTCCTATGCCTACGGCAAGTCCATCGACAATGGCTCCGGCATCCGCACCACCGATGGCGACCCCCTCACCCCCTCTGACAACTACAACCTCCGCGCCGAACGCGGCCTCTCCGCCTTCGACTTCCGCCAGCGCTTCACCGCCAGCTTCCTCTACGAACTCCCCTTCGGCAAAGGCCGCCGCTTCGGCATTACGAACTCGGCCGCGAATTTCATCTTCGGCGGCTGGCAGCTCGGCGGCATTTTCACCTTCCAGGACGGCTTCCCCGCCACCGCCTTCTGCGGCCCTGGCAACGTCCAAAACGGTGGCGGCTATTGCAAGCCTGACGCCATCAGCAGCGAATCCGCCAACTTGCCCGAAGACCAGCGCAGCGTCTCGCAATGGTTTAACACCAATGCTTTTGTCGACCGCCTCGGTGTCGCTCCCGGCGCCACCCAGCCCGTCTTCCGTTACGGCACCGCCGGCCGCAACACCATCACCGGCCCCGGCATCGTCGGCATCGACGCCAGCATCAACAAGTTCTTCCGCTTCTTCGAAGACAAACACGCCCTTGAACTTCGCGGCGAATTCTTCAACCTGCCCAACCGCGCCAACTTCGCCCAACCCGGCACAACACTGCGCACCCCCACCTACGGCGTCATCACCGCCACCCGCATCGATTCGCGCCAGATCCAAGTCGCCCTGCGCTACAGCTTCTAGCGCTCGTCAAGGCCGCAGTGGCTAAACTCGAATTAGCTAGCCTTGCCGGCAAGCAATCCGAGGTTTTGCTTGCATAACCATTCAACTCCCAGCTTTCTCGCAACGAACGCGCCAGACTTGGTGCCGCTCCTCAGCTCCGTCGAAGAGATGTTGCGCTTAGGAGGTAGAGAGCTTATTCGGGAACCCATTTTTGATGACCACTTTTTCTTCCGAAACATAGTCCGGAGCGTTCACACCACGGCGCAATCCCTACTGTGCTTGGTGGCGAACGGCTACGGTATCGACGCGCTGCGACTGACTCGGGTCATGTTCGAAACCACGGTCAACGCCCACTTTCTTGCCACCAACCCGGAGCATATCCAAGACTTCAATGACTATTTGTGGATAAAGCTCCATCAGTTCAATGAGAGGGTTGAGAGGCACGGTCATCAATTGACTTCATCTGATCACACCGCCAAGATCGCTAAGGTTGATCAAAGGTACAAGGAGGTAGAAGAGAATTTTCCAAGAAAAGAGAGATGGTGCAAGGTGAGTTTTGCTGAGCGCGCTACGCAACTCAAAATTAATCACCTCAACGAAGTAATATACTTCTTCGGTTCTTCCCTCATTCACAACGACATGTGGGCGATTCAATTTGCCATGAACGATAGCAAGGAGATAGAACTAGGTCCCTCGCCTAAACACCTTGCAACAGCACTTCTTGGCGCGGGCGGCATCTACGCATCTGCAGTCGCCAATTACCTACAACTGACAGGGCTCGACTTTAAGCATGGTTTTGAAGAGAGTTTCGCCGAGTATCAAGTAGTCGCTAAAGGCCTTTTGAATCGCGAGCAAGGCTCCTAGTAGCTGCAACCCTTTGCAAACTGGAACCACCCCTTCCAATTTACATGCAAATTGGAACCACCCCTTCCAATTTGTACGCACCAATCCTAACCCATAGAAAACGAAGCGCTTAGCTCGCTGCCCACTGCATGCCCACGTCCGTCGCCACCCCGCGTGTCTCGTTGTTGCCCAGCCCCGCCACAAAGCGCTCAATCGGTTCCGCCACCGGTTCCGCACTCAAAACAAACGTTTTATGGTGCACGGGCAGGATTCGCTCCGCCCCCGCCCAATCCGCCATTTGAATCGCCTGCTCCGGGGTGCAATGATTCTGCAACCACGGACGGTACGCTCCAATGGGCATAATTGCCAGGTCAATGGTCCGCCCCCCGCGCACTGCCTTGAACTTATCCGTAAACGCGCTGTCGCCCCCGAACAGGAATTTTCCCCCCGCCGCCTCCACCACATAACCGTTGTAGCCCCGGTGCGTATCCCGCCGCACCCGTGCCCCCCAATGCTTCACCTCTACCCCCTGCACCTCCAGCGGACCCACGCGCACCCGCTCGCCCCACCCCAACTCCCGCACCTGCTTCCAATGCGGAATCGTCAACAGGTCCGAAGTCTGCCGCGCGCAAATCACTTCTGTCCCCTTGCTCGCCAGCTTGCCCAGGCTCGGCAAGTCCCAATGGTCAAAGTGCGCGTGGCTCAACAGTACCAGGTCCACCTTTGGCAATTCTTCAATCGCCAACGCCGGCTTCACCATCCGCTTTGGGCCCAGTGTCGTCACCGCCATGTCAATGCCGCAGCGCGGCGAAAACACCGGGTCCGTCAGGATCACCATCCCATCCAGTTTCACCAGGCACGTCGCATGCCCCAACCATGCAGCTGCCAAGCCCGTATCGGCCCATTGCCGGGGATCGGGTCGGTGCGGCGCGTCTTCAATAGGCCGAAACATTTCCGTGGGATATTGTTTCCAGAATAGCGGAGCCTGCCGGTAAATTCCTACTGCCGCCGCTCCCAAAACTCCACCGCCCACCAGTGCCCGCCGCCCCCACTTCGGCTTGCCCCCCTCCAGGCGCTTAACTGTTCCAACCAAAGCGCTGCTCCTTCCAAGGGTCCCCGTACATGTGGTATCCGTTGCGCTCCCAAAATCCCGGCGTATCATCCGCCCGCAATTCAATCGCGCCCACCCACTTCGCGCTCTTCCACGCATAGAGCCGCGGCACCACCACCCGCGCCGGCGCCCCGTGGTCCGGCTCCAGCGGCACGCCGTCGTGGTGCGTCGCCACCAGCGCGTCCTCGCTCAAAAAGTCCGCAATGGGCAGGTTCGTCGTCCAGCCGTAGTCGTAAGCATGCAACAGCACAAACTTCGCCTCCGCCTTCGGCCTCGCCATCTCCAGTAGCGTCCGGGTCGAAACGCCGCTCCAGGTATTGTTCAGCCGGCTCCACCGCGTCACGCAATGAAAGTCGGAAAACACCTCCACGCGGGGCAGGGCATTCAGGGCCTCCCAATCCAGCGAGATCTCCTGCTCCACCAGCCCAAACACATCCAGCCGCCACTTCTTCATATCAATCGGCGGCGTCCCGGAGGCATCCAGCACCGGCCACTTCGTCGTCAACGTCTGCCCCGGCGGCGTCCGGTTCTCACGCTTCGTATCAGGAGAAATGATCATCGCTTTCTCTATTGTCCCCACTTTTTCTCTTCCTCTCTAGGGATGGCTTTCGCCCCGTTCCCACGCTCCTCCCCGCAAATTGCTAGTTTAGTGGTGTGCCCCGGCAGATTGAGGCTATTTTTGAGCATGGCGTCCTGCGCCCGCTTGAACCCCTTTCCTTGGAGGAGAACCAGCGGGTGGCTATCACCGTCGTTGCGCGTTCCCCATCCGCTTCGCCCCAACCTCATACATCGACACTTCCCCTTGCCGGCAAGAATCGGGAAGCGGAATTGCGCTGGCTTGCGGAAGCCTCCACTCCTTACGCCGGCCAATGGGTTGCCTTGGACGGCTCCCTCCTGCTCGCCCACGGCGAACATCTTGCCGATGTCCGATCCGCCGCCCTCGCCGCCGACGTTCCGAATCCCTTTTTCGCCCGCGTTCCGCACCAACCGTCCACACCCTTCGCCGGTTGGTAGAGGCAATGCATCAGCTCACTTTTCCCGTTGCCCATAAATATTCTGATCTTGCCGACAGTGTCACCGTTCCGGTCACATTGCGAGTTGGCGCTCTACAGTTAAGCCTTGCCGCCAGCATCGATACCGGCGCTTCGTTTTGCCTTTTTGGATGGGAAGTTGCTGTAGACCTTGGCCTCAATCCTGAGGATGGCATTCCGATGTCATTTCGCACCGCCACAGGCCGTTTCAGCGCACTTGGTTACGACGTTGAAATTGAGGTTTTGGGCCTCGCGACGACTTCTGTAGTTTTTTTCTTCGAAGATGTCGCGCTCGACAAGAATGTCCTCGGTCGGACCGGTTGGCTCGATCGCGTGCAGCTTGGTCTTGTCCACCATGACAATCAATTGTTCCTGGCGCCCCCAAGATTCCTTGAAGCAGTCTCCCTTGAGGCAATCGCAAGAGCAGGCAATCACACAAGCAAAAGGCCCCGGCGCAAGCCAGGGCCCTTAATTTTTTCTTAGCGTCCCGGAACTAGTTCGTCACGTCGTGCGTGTTCGACAATTCCCGCACCGGTTCCCACAGCTTGTACCATTCCTTCTGCTCGTCGGAACCAGAGTAGGCCTTCAGCGCCGCTTCGCTTTCGAATTCCATCACTAGGCAGTGCGTAAAGCCCGCCGCGCCGCCCTGCACCTTAATCGGCCGCAGCCATACGTTCTTCACGCCCTTGTTCTTACCCACGATCGAGTAAATGCCCTCAATCGCCTTGTCAATATCCGCCTTCGCGGCCGAGGCCTTAAACTTCACGTTAATTACGTGCACCACGGTCTTCGGCTTGTTGGCCGCCACTGCGGGGGCGGTCAACATTACTGCGGCAAGCGCTAGCGCCATCATTGCGTTCTTCATAATCTCTGTCGTGCTTTCCTTTCGTTGTTCGTCCCCGTGGCGATCGAAAGCGAGCCTGTCGAAGACCACCATCGAGTTCGCCGGGTTTTTCCTATCATATTGCACGGTTGCCGGACCCAAAAGACTCATCGTGTCCGCGGGCACCGCACTTCCCGTTAGACGCAGATCCTGCGTCGCTTGGTAGCTCACGCTCCGGATTTCGTACTCGTACACCACCACGGAGCCTTCGGCTTCAATAATCTCGCCCTCCACGCGCCGCCCCGTTTGGCGAAGCAGCGCGCAGCGGGCCCGTTCTTTTTCTTCCGGCGTCGCGCGCCGGAACCAACCTAGGATGTTCAATCTACTTTGCAAACGCCTTGGCGTGGTCTTTCAAAAACTGCTCCAGGCCCTTGTCCGTCAGCGGGTGGTTGAACAGCATGTCCAGCACCTTAAAGGGCATCGTCCCGATATCGGCGCCAATTTCGGCCGCTTGGCGGATGTGCAGCGGGCTGCGCAAGCTGGCGGCCAAAATCTGCGTCGTGTAGCCGTAGTTGCCGTAAATGGTGTGAATGCTCTCGATGATTTCCATGCCCTGCTCGCCCAAGTCGTCCAGGCGGCCCACAAACGGGCTAATGATGTAAGCGCCGGCTTTGGCGGCCAGCATCGCCTGCACCGGAGTAAAGCAAAGCGTCACGTTCGTCCGGATGCCGTCCTTGGCCAGTTCCTTGCACGCCTGAATGCCATCGCGAATCAACGGCAGCTTCACCACCACGTTCTTGTGAATCTTCGCCAGCTTCCGGCCTTCTTCCACCATCGCCTTGGCTTCCACAGCCACCACTTCCGCTGAAATGTCGCCGTCCACAATGTCGCAAATCGCCGCGATCTGCTCTTCAATCGGCTTGCCTTCCTTGGCGATCAACGAAGGATTCGTCGTCACGCCGTCCACAATGCCCCACGCGGTGCCCTTCTTCAGTTCTTCTAAATTTGCGGTGTCCAGGAAAATTTTCATACGTGTCCCTTATTGTTCTTTCACTACCGGATTCGTCAGTGTGCCCAAGCCCTCAATTTCCACGCTCACCGTGTCGCCCGGCTCAAGCGGTCCCACGCCCGCGGGCGTACCCGTCGCAATCAAATCTCCGGGTTCGAGGGTCAGGAAGCTGGTAACAAACGCGAGTATAGCACCCACGTTAAAAATCATCTCCGAGGGCTTTCCCTCTTGCTTCAACTCTCCGTTCCGCCGGCTCCGCAGCACAATTTCGTCCAGCGCCAGCTCTTCTTTCGCCACCACCCACGGACCCACCGGGCAGAACGTATCAAAGCCCTTCCCGCGCGTCCATTGGCCATCCTTCTTCTGAAAATCCCGCGCCGTCACATCGTTCACGCACGTATAGCCAAAGATGTAATCCATCGCTTCCTCGGCCTTCACATGCCGCGCGCGCTTGCCAATCACCAGCCCAATTTCGCCTTCAAAATGCACCAGCGCCGATTGTTGCGGGTACACAATTGCGTCCCCGTTGCCCACAATTGAAGAGGGCGGTTTCAAGAAGATCAACGGCTCCGTCGGTACTTCATTGCCTAATTCCTTGGCATGGTCCACATAGTTACGGCCCACGCACACAATTTTTGACGGCGCCACCGGCGGCAGCAGCTTCACGCTGGCCAGCGTGTGGTCCTCGGCAAAGTCCTTGCGAAACGGTCCGGGTGTCTCAATCACGTGTTCCCCGTCCAGCATTCCCCACAGTCCGTGCGCCGTGGTCGGCTCGGCGTCTTTGGAAATGGCAAAGCGAATAAACTTCGCGGGTCCGTTCTTGCTCACCATAGTGCTCACGGTATATTTACCTCCACCTCGTTCGATTTCTTGCTCTCGTTGCCGTTCTGGTCCACGGCGCTCACAGCATAGCGCCAACGCTCGCCGCTCTTCACTTTGCTATCCGAATAAGTCGCCTGCGTTTGCTTGGCGGCCAACACTTCCCAATCCTTACCCAACGCCGCCCGATACACCCGGAAATAAGCAAGGTCCGGCTCCGTTCCCCGCTCCCAGCTCAATTCCACTGCCGTCGCGCCATTCAGTGCTGTCAAGCCTTCTGGCGCGGCCGGGGCAAAGCGGTCTACCGGTTCAATTTCCACCGCCTCGCTCATGCCGCTCCGCGCCGCCCCGCGCAAACCTTCCACCGTATACCGGTAACGTCCGCCAAATTCTGCACCGCGGTCCAGGTACAACGGTTCTTTCACCTTCGCCAACTCGACCGGTTCCTTGTCCAGCACGCCCTTTACATTGGCCACGCGCAACACGCGCCATTCCAGCCCCGCCTCCGCCTTGCCTTCCCAGCGCAGTTCCACTCCCTCGGCCTTTGCCTCAGCCTTCACCTCGGCCACCTTCGCCACCGGGCTTTCCACCTTCAACTTCACCAGGTTCGACCACGGCGAAAAGCGCCCCTTCACGCTTGCCACGCGCACTCCCAGTGTCACTTCCTTGCCCGCCCATCTCTCCACCGCCACCTTGGGATTCGTTGTGCCCTGGGCAACTTCAATCGTCTCGCCACCCTCCGGCCATTGTTCGCTCAACAGCAGTTCCACCTTGCCCGTTTCGCGAATCGCAATCCCCTCCAGCGTCTCCACCGGCAGCGTGAACTTCACTTCCAAATACTCGCCCACCTGCTCGGCCGCCAGGTCTTCCACCGGACGCGGAATCTTCAAGGCCGGCGGCAGCGGGTCCCCCACGTAGCCACAGCCCACCAGGCCGCCCACCAAAACACCCACCGTCGCCATCGTTACCCAAACGCGCATCACAGAATGTACCGGCTCAAATCCTGGTCTTTCACAATCTCGCCCAATTGCTGCTGCACATAGGCCGCATCAATGGCAATTTTCTTCTTCTTCAGGTCCGGCCCCTCAAAGCTGATTTCCTCCAGCACCTTTTCGAGAATCGTGTGCAGCCGCCGCGCCCCGATATTCTCGGTCGCTTGGTTCACCTGCTCAGCCAGCTTCGCAATTTCCTCCACGGCATCGTCCTTGAAGCTCAGCTTAATGCCCTCGGTCTCCAACAGCGCCGTGTATTGCTTGGTCAACGCGTTCTTCGGCTCCCGCAGAATGCGCACAAAATCATCCTTCGTCAGGCTCTTCAATTCCACCCGGATGGGAAAGCGCCCCTGCAGTTCCGGAATCAGATCCGAGGGCTTCGACACATGGAACGCGCCCGCCGCAATAAACAAAATATGGTCCGTCCGCACAAACCCGTAGCGAGTATTCACCGTCGTTCCTTCCACAATCGGCAAAATATCCCGCTGCACGCCCTCGCGCGAAACGTCCGGCCCCCCGCCGCCCTCGCGCCCCGCGATCTTGTCAATCTCGTCCAAAAACACCATGCCGCTGCGCTCCGTGCGGTCCAGCGCCTCTTTCGTCACCTGATCCATATCAATCAGGCGCTCTTCCTCTTCCTCAATCAAGGCATCCAACGCCTCGGCCACCTTCATCTTCTTCTTCCGCGTCCGCGGCCCGAACAAGCCCGGCAACAAATCCTTGATGTTGCTTTCCATCTCTTCCATGCCCGGCGCCGCCGCCACATGCACCTGCGGACCCTTCTCCCTTACCTCAATCTCCACCTCGCGCTCGTCCAGTTTCCCGGCCCGCAACTTCTCGCGCAGCTTCTCGCGGCTCTTCTCCAGCGTCTCGCTCGGCTCCGGTGGCTCCGGCAGCAGCAACTCCAGAATGCGGTTCTCCGCGTTCGCCTCCGCCCGCTCCTCCACTTCGTCCAGCCGCTCTTCGCGCACCATGTCAATGGCAATTTCCACCAGGTCCCGCACAATGCTTTCCACATCGCGCCCCACGTAGCCAACCTCGGTAAACTTGCTCGCCTCCACCTTCAGAAAAGGCGAATTCGCCAGCTTCGCCAGCCGCCTGGCAATTTCCGTCTTCCCCACGCCCGTCGAACCAATCATCAGAATGTTCTTCGGCATTACTTCCTCGGCCATTTCCGCGTCCAGCTTTTGCCGCCGCACCCGGTTGCGCAGCGCAATCGCCACCGCCTTCTTGGCCTCCGCCTGCCCAATCACATATTTGTCCAGCTCCGCCACAATCTCCCGCGGCGTCAACTCGTCCAGCAACGGCGCATTCTCGTTTCCCGCGTTCGGTAAATAGATCATCGCCTAGCCCAACTCCTCCACCACCACATTGTGATTCGTATACACGCAAATGTCCGCCGCGATCTTCATGGCCCGCTCCACAATTTCCTTGGCGCTCAATTCCGTCGACCCCACCAGCGCCCGCGCCGCCGCCAAGGCAAACGATCCCCCGCTGCCGATGGCCGCGATTTGGTCGTCCGGCTCAATCACATCCCCGTTGCCCCCCAACAGATACATATGCTCCCCATCGGCCACTAGCAACAGCGCCTCCAAATGCCGCAGCATCTTGTCCGTCCGCCAGTCTTTGGCCAGCTCCACCGCCGCCCGCGGCAGGTTCCCGTTGTGCTGCTCCAGCTTCGCCTCAAAGCGCCCGAACAGGCTAAAGGCATCCGCCGTCGACCCCGCAAAGCCCGCCACAATCTTGCCGTTATACAGCCGCCGCAGCTTCTTCGCCCCCGTCTTCAGCACCTCCGAGCCCATCGACACCTGCCCGTCCGCCGCCATCACCACCTTCCCGTTCCGCCGCACACACAGCACGGTCGTCGAACGGATTCTTTGCCGAACATTGCTTGTTGTCTTCAAATTCCTAGTTTAGCCTTTACGGCAAGGGGGTTTAGACTCGTCAGCAAACCGTCGCTTCTCAAAATGCACGTTGAGACCTCATGAGCCTGACTGGGATAGCCATGTGCCATTTGTAGGCTGGGCTCCCTAACGCACCCTGTGACGATGGTAGATGCACTTTACGCTCTCTTGGTGGTCATCCTGATTTTGTTTATGCCTACGCAAATACTCTTACTCTCGGTTTAAATTGGAACGCATGATGAAATGACCGGCACGAAGCGTAGAATTGCACTCAAGCTCAAATCCAGCTTGTAATTGATCAATACCCTTAACAAGCAATCCAAAGGCTACTCCAACTCGTGCTTTTGTTGGCCAAGCTTCAATTTCTCTGTTTAGTTGAAATCCTGCTTCCGAGTCAACCGTTACTAAGTGTTTGCCGCAAAGCGCATGGATGGTGCCGTCGGGTAGGTCAAAATGAGACTCTATGTCTCCTATCGACGCGTTCAACGGCCTAAGGGTTAAATATGGTTTACCAATTGGTATAGAGAAGCCGGACTCAGCACGCTGTTGAAGTAATTTGAAATATTCACTCAGAATGCTTTTCGCCCTTCCTGCAAAATCATTCTCATACTCCGTTCTCAGCTGATCGAAGATGTCTGTCCACAAAGTTTGTGCACGATCAATAAGTGGTTCGCTAGATTGGCTTAAAGTTGTCATCAAGGCGCTTGCACGAATGGTAATATCGCCAAAAAGCTGGCTCGCTGGTGACTTCGCGGGTCTGCTGCGCAGTATACATTGCGCAACCTTGTAAAGTTCGCTATCCTCTTCCAATAAATAATCCTTTGAAATGTTCTTCGCTGCATCTTCATAAATGCTTCCAGGTATCTGCCGGAAAACGTGAGGAGTTAGTCCCGCAGAATATAAATCAATGCCGCGATGGCCGGCTATAAACTTAGCTTTTTGTCGTTTGATGCGGTGTTCTTTTTCATGCAAAGGGGGGGATACTACAATTGGTCGACCCCGCTTTAAAGAGAGAGATTCAGCTATGTTGATGTCCTCAATATTATCTGACCTGGAGTCGTAATCCTGGGGCAGCGAATAGATCACGCCCAAACTACTTTTGGAGGTTTTCTTGGGATCATGCTGCAAAGTGGCGAAAAATGCAGCTACCTCCACACTTTCCGTGAAGTCAAGAAGTTGTGTCGAGAATCCGTAATGCTGGGCGATGGCTAGTAAATCCATATCGGAGGGGGCTCCGTGGAAATAGTCCTCCGAATGCTTTCGCAAGTAGTCAACAAATTCTTCGGTCTTTCGGATTCGATCGGAGAACTCCGAAAATGTTAGCGGTTGCTGAGGCGATCTTCGCAGTAGCGTCGGATCCAGCGGCCAGCGTGCATCTCTTTGTCCCCGAAAGAGCTTTGAGCTTGTCCCTTTAAGTTCCCAAACAAGCTCATAAATATCGGGATAGTTTTCGGCTTCAAAATCTTCTGTGTCGTGCTTGTCTAGGAACAGAATAGCCGCCGCCGCGAAGGAATACTGTTCGTCAGTTAGTTGACCTCGGATTGAATCTATTGCCTGAAATGAGGGCGATGCTCGTAGTTTCTCTTGCAGGTTAGTCCAGGAAATTTGGGGATTCTCACTCATCGACTCAGCGCTGTCGCTAGTGTTCGAGGAGCTGTCTCAGTGATGGAGAAGGCAAAGATCTCGGTAGTCCACAATTGGCAGGTTGGCGGGCAGATCGACTCCTAGGCGCAAAAAGTGAATGTCTTCAATGTTGCACTGCGAATCCGCCTGTTCGATATCCTCCCTACTCAGCTCGCAGTTGCGCAGCTTATTCGCTCCTCTAGCTGTAACAAGCGAATTGGAGACAATAATAGCCTTTGATCTCCAATTAGACTGCAAGCTGCGCCAAGAGTCTACGCTATGATCTTTCCACTCGAAAGAACCAGGATAATTATCTCCCAAGAAATTTCCGAAGCGTGAAAGAAAGTTTAAGTGAGAGTTGGAGAAAAGAAATACATGGTCGCTCTGGCTAAAGGCCTCACCGAGTGCAGACCACTGATCGGAATGAAAGTGATTAGAGGTAATCTCAATAATAGTTTTGCGTCCGGAGCATTGGGATGCAATTGTTGCGCACACTTCCTGTATTGATGCGTTGCAATGTTCGAGATAGAACAACCAAGGCCATCCGCAAGTTATTAGCTCTTTTATTAGCACAATATGTACCTGTCTCTTTGCAACGGCGCAAGAGATAACGTATACTGCTAAGTCGCGTTACTCATACTGTAGTGTGATCCAATACATTCACAGTTGCCTCAAGAAGTCTATTCCCCGTTCCGCCGCACACACAGCACGGTCGTCGAACGGATTCTTTGCCGGTTTTCCTGTTTGTTTCGCAAACCTTTAGTCTAATCGTTCCCCCGCCAGCGGCAATCTTCTCGAACTCCACAGAACCAACGCCCCCGCCAAGAAAAACACCCCCAATCCCCGCACCGCCATTTGGATGTCCGCCACATCCGCCGCCCACCCCAACAACGCCGACGAGGGCGCCGCCAGCAAGTTCGCCACCACCAACACCACCGCCGCCGCCGAGGCCCGGTGCTCCGGCCGCACATAGGCGTACAACGTCACCGCGATCGTCCCCTCGTACACCCCACGGCAGAACCCAATCGCCCCCAAGGCCACCAGCGCCGGACCCAACGTCGCCGCCGACCCCAACCAGTAGAAAAACGGCGCCCCCACCACCAGCGCCAACGCTTGCACGTCCACCCTTCGCCCTCCCCGCGCCTTCCAACGATCCGAGGCCGCACCCCCCACCAACGCCCCGCCAATCGCGCACGCCATGGTCCAGAACGAGGTTTGAAAGCCCGCCTCCGCCAGCCCCAGCCCGTATTGCTGCCGGAAAATCGTGGGCGCCCACGTGCTGTAGCCCAACGTCACAAACAACTCCGCCGCGAAGGCCAGCCCCAGGTAACGCACCCCCGCAATCCGCGCGCAGTCCCGAAACCCTTCCCACACCTTCCCCGCCGCCCTCTCCCCCACCTCCGCCTTCATGCGCCACGCCATCCACAGCCCCAACAGGATGCCCCCCGCCCCAAACACATAGAAGCTTGTCCGCCACCCGGCCTTCTCCGCCAACCACCCGGCCAGGATCCCGCTCCCTATCGGCCCCGCGTATTGCGCCGTTTGGTGGATCGAAATCGCAAATGCCCGCGTCCGGTCGTGCAATGCCGCAATGTAGGCATGCGCCACCGGTGGGTAAAACGCCTCCGCCGTCCCCGTCACAATGCTCCGCGTCAGGATCATCATCGCCAGCGTCCCCACCGCCCCGCTCAGCATCGTCCCCGCGCTCCACACCACCACCACCCACGTCAAAATTCGCGCCTTCGGCCAACGGTCCCCCAGAGCCCCGGCCACCGGCGCCATCACCGCCGCCACCAGCGTAAAGATCGTATTCACCAGCCCCGCTTCCGGCCCGCTCAACCCCAATTCCGCCCGCAACGGCGCCAGCACCACCGCGTAAATCTGCTTATCCGCCTGGTAGAAGAAATACGCAAACCACAACAGCACCAGCGCTTCCCACTTCCCCGCCATGCCGCTTGCCATACCCGTCCCCGCGCTCGTGTTTGTCCGCATGCCTTCGCTCTTGCCTAGAATACGGTGACGGGAAATCAGGAAGGCCCAAGTCTTCTCATGCGAAGTGAATTGCCACTAAGCACTGAGAAACAATCCCGTAGCGACTCCCCATACTGCCCAATTGCTTGCACAACAATTTCAGCTTTCTCCGTTAGTCCTTCGTCTTCGAGACGAAGCAACAAAACCCCGAAGCTCTTTTCTCGATTGCGAAATACTAACTCGCCAAAATCTTTGTCCGCCGTAAGAAGCACTGCCTTCTCACGTCGTGCCGCGGCCAGCACCTTTTTGTCCTCTATCCCGGGAGACGTCTCGGCAATTGACAATACCTTATGCCCCACTTTCCGAAGCGCGGCAATCGTAGGGCCCTCCACGCTTTCATCCGCCACCAGCCTCACAAGGGAACCCTCACAAGGCAACCCTCACAAGGCAACACGGTCTAGCGGATAGATTGCCGATGCCTCCATCGCCTCCGCGGCAAACGCAAGCGCAGCCCTGACCCCCTCTTTCGTCAAATGCGGATAAGCCAACAAAATATCTTCTTCTGTGTAGCCCGCCGCAAACTTCTGTAGGATCAACTCCACCGTGATGCGCGTCCCGGCAATCACCGGCTTCCCCAACATCACTTTCGGGTTAGCAACAATCAATCCAGATGCCTGCATCTCTCGAAATCTCCACCAACAGTCTAGCGCTCCCCTGCCCCCTCCCCGCCGCTTGCCCCCTACCCCCCCGCGGCGTATAATTCCCATAACCTTATGATCGAACTCAAAGTCAACGGGCAATCCCGTAAGTTCGAAGGCGACGGCGATATGCCTCTCCTTTGGTATCTCCGCGACGAACTCGACCTCACCGGTTCCAAGTTCGGCTGCGGCATGGGCCTGTGCGGCGCCTGCACCGTCCACCAGAACGGCGAGGCCATCCGCAGCTGCGTCACCCCCGTCAAAGCCGCCGCCGGCAAAGAGATCACCACCATCGAAGGCCTCAGCCCCAACGGCACCCATCCCCTCCAACAAGCTTGGGCCCAGCACCAGGTCGCCCAATGCGGCTATTGCCAAACCGGCCAGATCATGCAAGCCGCGGCCCTCCTCAAGAAAACCCCCAAGCCCGATGACAACGCCATCGACACCGCCATGAATGGCAACATCTGCCGCTGCGGCACCTACCCCCGCATCCGCGCCGCCATCAAGACTGCCGCAGGAGTGAAATAACCATGAAAATCGCATACGGCATCTCTTCACCCGCGCCCGAGACCAAATCGGAAATTTCCCGCCTAACGCGCGAAGCCTACGAAAACAACCCCGCCCTGCGCGAACCCGTTGCCATCCTCGCGCCGGACCGCCGCGCCTTCCTCGGCACTGTTTTTTCTGCCGGTGCTTTCGTGCTCGCCGCCCAGGCCACGGCTCCTTCCGCCGAAGCCGCTCCCGTCTCCTGGCAACCCAGCGTCTACCTCGGCTTTGAGCCCAATGGCCAAGTTGTCATCACGGCCCACCGCTCCGAAATGGGCACAGGCTCGAAGACCAGCCTCCCCGTGGTGCTGGCCGAAGAGCTCGATGTGGATTGGAAAACCGTCCGCGTTGAGCAGGCTCTCGGCGACGAAAAGTACGGCTCCCAAAACACCGATGGCTCCTGCTCGGTCCGCGATTTCGTCCAGGCCATGCACGACGCCGGCGCCACCGCCCGCCTGATGTTTGAACGCGCCGCCGCCCAAAAGTGGAATGTTCCCGCCGCCGAAGTTAAGCTCTCCATGGGCGCCGTCACCCACGCCCGCACGAAAAAATCTGCCACCCTCGGCGAACTCGTCAGCCTCGCCGCCGCCCAACCCGTGCCCGCCAAAGCGGAACTCAAATATCGCGACCCCGCCACCTACCGCTACATCGGGAAAGATGTCCCCATGGTCGATCAGGCCGGCATCCTGCGCGGCACGGCCACCTTCGGCATCGACGCCAAGCGCCCCGGCATGCTCTACGCCATGGTCGAGCGTCCGCCCGTTTACGATTCTAAGCTGAAGACTGTCGACAATTCCGAAGCCCTGAAAGTCCCCGGCGTGGTCCAAACCGTAAACCTCCCCGGCTTCCAACAACCCCATCTCTTCCAGCAACTCGGCGGCGTTGCCGTTCTCGGCAATTCCACCTGGGCCGTCCTCCAAGCCCGCAAGAAGCTGAAGATCGATTGGGACCTCAACCCCGCCCACGCCTCCTTTAACTCCGCCGCCTATAAATCCGAACTTTTCGATTCCGCCCACAAGCCCGGCAAAGTGGTGCGCAACCGCGGCAACTTCGACCAAGCCTTCGCCGCCGCACCCAAAAAGCACGAAGCGGACTACTACGTCCCCATGCTTTCCCACGCCCCCATGGAGCCCCCCGTCGCCCTCGCCGAGTTCAACAACGGCAAGCTCGAATGCTGGTGCCCCACCCAGAATCCCCAAGCCGTGCAAGACGCCGTCGCCGCGGCCCTCGGCATCAAAAAGACCGATGTCATTTGCCATGTCACCCTCCTCGGCGGCGGCTTTGGACGCAAGTCCAAGCCCGACTACGTCGTCGAAGCTGCCCTGCTTTCCAAGGCCACCGGCAAGCCTGTCAAAGTCGTTTGGACCCGCGAAGACGACATCAAATTCGACTACTACCATTCCGTCGCCGCCATGCACATGAAGGCCGGCCTCGCCGCCAATGGCAACATCGAATCCTGGCTCTTCCGCTCCGCCTTCCCGCCCATCGCCAGCACCTTCGCCGCCGGCGCCCAATACGGCGCTGAGTTTGAAACCGGCATGGCCCTCAATGAACTCCTCTTTGATGTGCCCAATCTGCGCAGCGAAAATTGCCCCGCCAAGCACCACGTCCGCCAGGGCTGGATGCGCGCCGTCACGCATCTCTTCCATGCCTTCGCCGTGCATAGCTTCGTCGATGAAATCGCGCACATGAACAACACGAACTATGTCGATTACTTCCTCAAAATCCTAGGCCCGGATCGCCACGTCGACCTTACGCCCGATGGCACCAAGGCCTGGAACAATGGCCAATCCGTAGAGAAATTCCCCCTCGATACGGGCCGCCTGCGCCGCGTTCTCGAAATGGCTGCCGACAAGTCCGGCTACGCCAAGTTCAAGAACACCCCCAACCGCGCCATCGGCATCTGCGCCCACCGCAGCTTCGTGTCCTACGTCGCCAGCGCCGTCGAAATCGCCATCGACGCCCGTGGCAACCTCACCATCCCCAACGTCTGGACCGTCGCCGACGTGGGTCAGATCGTCATGCGCGATCGCGTCAAGGCCCAGTTCGAAGGCGCCGCCGCCTTTGGTACCTCCCTTGCCATGATGGGCGAAATCACTGCCGACGCCGGCCGCATCACCCAAGGCAACTTCAACAACTACCCCGTCGCCCGCATGAAGGAAGCGCCCCAAAAAGTCGACGTCACCATCGTCGAATCCAAGGCCCCCCATGCCGGCGTGGGCGAACCCGGCGCCCCCATCATCGCCCCCGCCATCACCGCCGCCATCTTCGCCGCCACCGGCAAACGCATCCGTGAACTCCCCATCAAACGCACCAAGCTCGGCTAGTCTGAGTTCAGGGGAGCAACTTGCGCCAACCAAATACCGGCAACGTCGGCAAGCTCCGACTAATAATGTGCTTCGAGTGGCCTGCGACAGTCGTAAATCACTTCACTTTTACGCTGCACCCTTGCCAAAGAAAAGGCTTCACTAAGATTTCGGCTATTGTCGAACATCAAGGTTACGTCCGCAATCTTCGATGCCATTCCAACCGCTTTTTGGGTCCGCGGAAACCTCTCTCGTAGCTTATTTTCGGGCACACTGTGGCCACCCTTTGCTTTACGGGTTGCGACCCGAAAGATAGAGAGATCTGCGCTCGACAATCCGACGAAGAGCAAAATTACGAAATAGCCGTGCGTCTGTAAGTCCAAAATCAGATCGACCTTTGATTCAAAGGTTCCATCCTTCTGCTGCTTCAGGTGGGAAAACACCGTCTCGAATGCGAACGGCATTTGCCGCTCCATTAGCAGTCGCAAGAATACCCGGACGCTCTCCTGCGCTACCCTCTGCCACGCTTCGTTTGAATCCCGTAGTTCGATTACCCAATCCCGCAGTTTTCCATTTGAATCGGCTTCTGGAAGCAGCGACAAAGTGATTCTGTCGGCATTCACCAGCGGCATCTTCAGGCTATCCGCCAACTGCTGGTACCAAAGGGTTGATTTCCCAGACCCGTTATGCCCCGCCAAAACAATCGCCACAGGGGACCCGTCAACCGGGGGTCTTAGCAAATCTAGAATCTCTGCAAATGGGGCACTGGACATTTGCTCTACTTAGAGGGCCTCAAGCCTCGGAACCGCCCCCCGGAAATACGTCCCACGGTTTGCTTTCCCGCTGCATCCGTCCTAATGATGTTCCTGGGTTGCTTGGGGTCCACCGCGTAAACGTACACCTTCCTGCCAATGGAACTCTGGAATACTTCTGGACCCAGCTTCTTCGGTTTCTGCAATGCTTCCATTAGCTTTTCAAGAATATCTTTGGGTCGATGAGATAATTCGATGTTTGTCCCCACGGCCTTCGCCTTGTTTCCTCGCCCGGTTTTGATGTGTCGAAGTTTCGCCTTATTACTCATGTCTGCCAAACCCTGTTCCTTAACTGTCCTCAGTTTAACGAACCCCCTACCTGCGTCAAGTCTCCCCATCCCTCGTAAAAAAGTTCCTTGCCCCGCAGTTCGGGCAATGGTAACTCGGGATCCCCAGCCAATTCCCAAGCCGCTCGCTCAGCCGCTCCGCCTCGTGCCCCATGCCGCATCGTACGCACACATTTGTCTTGGCCCTACCTTGCTGCGGCGCCAACTCTTGCCCTTTCCTCCGCTCCCCTCGTCTCTTCCGAAACACGCAACACCACCCGTATACCGCGTACCGCGTCCCCCAACGGTGGTCCATCCAGCGCAACACCCACGTGGCCAGCGCCAGCGGCAATTCGAAACCTCCGCCCAACAACCATGCCCTCCGCGGCAGCTTCGCATTGCCTCGCCGGTTCAGGAACGTGAACCCGGCATGAAGCACTTCTTGATAAACGCAATGGGTATTGGTAGCCGTTTCAATCCTGCCCACAAACTCTGACAGATCCACGAAGTCATTCACATGCCCGCCCCCCCGGGCCAGCCAGCGATAGAGTTTGTCTGCCAAGGTGGTGGCGTCCGGCACCGTCACAAATAGCACCCCGCCGTCGCGTAGGGTTCGCCTCAATTCTTCCAGCGCCGCCTCCAACTCAACAATATGCTCCAGGCTATGGTTCGCCACCACTAGCCCAAAGCTTTGGTCTCGAAACGGCTGGCGCGCCGCATCCGCACAAACTAGATCTCCGCCCCTCGCCGTCAAGCGCCCCCGGTCCAAATCCATTTGCACTACTCGCCTGTTCGCCAGTGTCCCGCCAAAAGACCCTGGCCCGCTGCCCAGGTCGAGAATCCGCCCTTCTTCCCCCAGTTCTTCCCAGTCAAGCTCCAACCGACTTTTTTCCACTCCCTTAACTCCTTCCCCCTCAGTCACTTCCCATCCTACCCTCCCTATTCCCCGCCGCTTTCGCCCCTCCCCTGTGCCACGCTCCGAAACGAAAAGAGACTCCGCCATGCACCCCTCATCCCCCTTGAACTTCCCCACCTTCGAGGCCTATCTCGTCGCCCAATACGCCGAAGTCCGCCCGCTCACCCTCAACGAAAAAACCTTCCTCGAGCGCTATGCCTTCAACCAATACCAGTTGCTGGCCGCTCGTCCCCTCGCCGACCAAGCCCTCTCCGCGCTGCTCGCCGACCCCGAAAATCCCGACCTCCTCAAGCGCCACCTCGCCATCCAACGCAGCCTTCGCAGCCTGGAGCGCGCCGCCAAAGATGCCCTCTCCCAACTCTGCACTTTCGTAGACCTTCGCCGTAACCAAGTACAATCCCCCACCGCAAACTCTGCGGAGCCCGTCATGGAGGAAGACGATGATCTCTCGGACGAGGAATTCGCCGAACTCCCGCCGGAACTTCTCAGCCCTCCGCCCCCCATCCCAAAAACAAAAAGCGAGCGGGTTCCCCTCCAAACCCACTCGCCGAAATATCGAAACGTTGGTACTTAGTTTTTCTGCTTAATCGGACAGCGTCAGTGCCACTCGTTTTGGGTCAATCCGCAGTAATTCTTTTTTGCCTGCCGGCGCCAACCACAGCGCATCCGCGGCAAAAATCAATTGCCCGCTCCCCTCGCCCCAAAACTGTTGCACCACCTTGCCCTCTTTCCAATCCACTTTGGTCAGCGGGAATCCGGCCTGCGATAACCACACCGTGCCACTGTTCACCACCAGCGAACCCGTCGCATTCGGCACCTTCGTTTCCACCGTTGCCGTCACTTTGTTCGTCTTGGGGTCCAACTGCACAACCTTGCCTTCTTTCTTGCCCAGCACAAACAAAGAGCCCTCCCCAAAGGCCAACGCCACCGGTTCGTCCACCGGCTTCAAGCGCTCTTTCACTACGTTCAACTGGTCATCAATCCGCAGCACCAGGTTCGACCCCGGGCACGAAGCCCACAGGGCGCCCGCCGCATACAACAACTCGTTGCAATCCGTCGGAATGCGGATCTCGGCCACCACGTTGTTCTCCGCCGGGTCAATGCGCGAAAGCGTTCCCTTGTTGTCCGTAATCGCCCAAACGCTGTCTTTGGTTGCCGCCGCCG
>JANRIK010000034.1:0-71690 GCA_033765085.1 Bryobacter sp.
GTCCCCATCGTCTAGAGGCCTAGGACACCGCCCTTTCACGGCGATAACCGGGGTTCGAATCCCCGTGGGGACGCCATCCCTCCGCAACTCCCGCGCGGAAGGTCGCATCCAAAAACAATGCGACAAGTTTTGCTCGAAGCCCCTTTTGGTCTCTCCTCCCTTGCTCTCCACGAGCGGGAATTTCCCAAAACAACCCACGGTTCTGTCCTGGTTGCCATCCGTGCCACCAGCCTGAATTACCGCGATCTTTTGGTTGCCACAGGCCGCTACAACCCTCGGATGCCGCTGCCCAGAGTGCCTTTGAGCGATGGTGTGGGCGAAGTGATTGCCGTTGGTGAAGGTGTATCCCGCTGGAAGGTTGGCGACCGCGTGGCTGGCATTTTCATGCAGACCTGGCTGGATGGACCTTATCGCGAGCAATATGGTAAGAGTGCGCTGGGCGGTGCCATTGATGGGGTGCTAGCGGAAGTGGTGGCACTCCCCGAGGATGGATTGGTGGCCGTACCAGAGCACTTAATTTGGGAAGAAGCGGCGTGTTTGCCTTGCGCCGCCGTTACTGCCTGGAATGCATTGTTCGCCACCGGCGGTGTAAAGCAGGGCGAGACGGTCCTGGTGCAAGGTTCTGGAGGCGTCAGTATTTTTGCTCTGCAACTTGCCCGCTCGGCGGGAGCGAGAGTGATTGCAACAAGCTCGAGCGCAGCCAAGGCGGAGAGATTGAAGCAGTTAGGCGCAGATTTGGTCGTGGACTACCAGCAGCACAGCGATTGGGGAAAGCAAATAGCAAAATTTGGCGGGGCGGACCACGTCGTGGAAGTGGGTGGCGCGGGCAGCTTGGAACAGTCTTTGTCGGCCGTTAAGGCGGGGGGCGAAGTAAGCGTGATTGGCATCCTTAGCGGCAGCAGCGCAGCCCTAAACATTGCCCCGATCCTGCACAAGCACATCAACCTGCAAGGCATTTACGTGGGATCCCGCGCTATGTTCGAGGCGATGAACCGAGCTCTGGTTGTACACCAGATCCGGCCGGTCATTGACAGCGTCTATCCAATGGACCAGATCCGACAGGCACTTGAGCACCTGGAGAGCGGGAAACACTTTGGCAAGATTGTGGTGAGGGTTTCCTAACGAAACCCTAATCCTCGCGAAACCCTAGACGTCCAGGTTGCGCACATCGAGGGCATTGTCCTCGATGAATTTACGGCGGCTTTCCACGTCCTCGCCCATGAGGGTGGAGAAGATTTCGTCGGTTTCGACCAGGTCCCGCAGATCTACGCGCAACAGGGTGCGGGTTTCCGCGTTCATGGTGGTTTCCCACAACTGTTCCGCGTTCATTTCCCCAAGGCCCTTGTAGCGCTGGACGTTGGCGTCTTTCATGCCTTCTTCCTTTGCGCGGTTAAAAAGCGCGCGCCAGGTTTCGACCTGCTCGCGGCTGCCGCTTTCCCGGACGAGGAAGAAGGGCGGCGTGTTGAGCGGCGCAATTTGCTTGGCCAAGATGCGCATACGGCGGTAATCGGTACTGAGCACGATATCCGCGCCAAGATGGCGCTCGACGTTGGTGGTGTCCAGATAAGAGAGGATGTGCGTGGAATGTTCTTCGTCCAAGCTCACCCGTGCTTCCAGCTTCTGTTCTTTCAGAACGGCCTGTAGCTTTTGGAGAGAGTCGGGAGTAAGGAAATGGTCTTTGCTATCGAGTTCAATAGCCGGGGAATGGAGCGCTTCGATGACGCGCGTGTCGCGCAGGCGGCGTTCCACCTTGCGGGAGACGCCGTCGAGTTCGTCGAGGCTTGCCAGGAAATTGCGCATTTCTGCGCCCGCCAGCTTGTTGGCGCCAATCTCGATGCTGAGATTCTCGGCGGCGCGGCGCAGAATTTCTTTCGTGAATTCCACATCGTTTTTGATGTACTTTTCGCTCTTGCCCTTCTTGATGCGATAGAGCGGTGGTTGTGCGACGAAGACGTGCCCGCGGTCGATCAATTGCTGCATATGGCGGAAGAAGAACGTCAACAAAAGGGTGCGGATGTGGCTGCCGTCGACGTCGGCGTCTGTCATGATGATGATCTTGCCGTAGCGCAGGCGGGCAATGTCGAAATCGTCTTTGCCGATGCCCGTGCCGATGGCGGTGATCATCGCGCGGATTTCCTCGTGGCCCAGCATCTTGTCGTAGCGGGCTTTTTCAACATTCAGGATCTTGCCGCGCAGGGGAAGAATGGCCTGGTAGCGACGGTCGCGTCCGCCTTTGGCCGTACCGCCGGCGGATTCGCCTTCGACCAGGAATAGTTCGCAACGAGTCGGATCTTTTTCCTGGCAATCGGCGAGTTTGCCGGGAAGGCCGCTGCCATCAAGCGCGCCTTTACGCCGTGTAAGGTCACGGGCTTTTCGGGCCGCTTCCCGCGCTCGGGCCGCATCAATGGCTTTGGACACTATGCGCTTCATCACGCCGGGGTTCTTGTCGAAATACTCTTGGAGCTTCTCGTTTACGATTTGCGTAACTTGTCCGGAGATGTCCGAGTTTAGCTTGCCTTTGGTTTGCCCTTCAAATTGGGGTTGCGGCAACTTTACGCTGACCACCGCGGTTAGGCCTTCGCGCACGTCGTCGCCGCTTAGCTTTTCCTTAACATCCTTGAAGAGCTTGGCCTGTTCGCCGGCGTAGTTGATGGTGCGGGTGAGGGCGGTGCGGAAGCCCGTAAGGTGCGTTCCGCCATCAACCGTATTGATGTTATTAGCGAAGCTGAAGAGAGCTTCGGAATAGGCATCGTTGTACTGCAGCCCAATTTCCATGTAGACCTTGCCCTGGCCATTGGGAAGGTCTCGTTCGCCTTCAAAGTAGATGGGCTGTTCGTGTAGTACCGACTTGCCTTTGTTCAAGTGCTTAATGAATTCAGCAATGCCGCCTTCGTAGAGAAATTCGTGACTCCGCGGTGGCTCGGTACGCTCGTCTTGAATGGTAAGCTTAAGACCCTTGTTCAAGAAGGCGCGTTCCCGCAAACGCGTGGAAATGGTGTCGAAGTTGAATTCGACCGCGTCCATTACGGTGGGGTCCGCACGAAAGGTAATTTTCGTGCCGGTCTTCTTGCCGGCCTTGCCCGTTGCCTTCAGCGGCGCTTTCGGAAAGCCGCGTTCATAATCCTGTTCCCAGGTTTGACCACCCCGCCAGATTTCGAGATGGAGAAACTCTGATAAGGCGTTTACGCAGCTCACGCCGACGCCGTGCAAGCCGCCGGAAACTTTGTAGGAGTTTGAGTCAAACTTGCCGCCGGCGTGCAACTTGGTGAGCACAACTTCTGCCGCACTAACTCCTTCGGTAGCGTGGATGTCTACCGGGATGCCGCGGCCGTTATCGGCAATGGTGATGCTGTTGTCGGTGTGAATAGTAACGCTGATTTCGGTACAGTAACCAGCCAGGGCTTCGTCGACGGAATTGTCCACCACTTCGTAAACAAGATGGTGCAGCCCTTGCTCGCCGGTGGAGCCAATGTACATAGCTGGTCGCTTGCGTACAGCTTCCAGGCCTTCGAGAATCTTAATACTTGTAGAGTCGTAAACTTGGGGTTCAGCCATTGAGTGTGTAATCCAGTGTTGCCAGACAGTTTGGGGCTAAGCCGTGAAGGTCAAATGCGCATGGGCATCACGACATAGCGGTAGGTGTAGTTGATGGCAGAAGATTCTTCTTCTGTCGCGGTGGTGGCGGGGCGGAGTTCACCAGCGCTTTGGGCGTCGTTGAAAAGGAAGTAGCAGGCGTTTTCGGCATTGGCGCCCAGGAAATCGAGGATGTACTGGGCGTTGAAGCCAATGTCTACCGCAGGGCCGTTGTAGGCTACGGGGATGGTTTCTTCCGATTCGCCGGTATCGGACATCGAGGAGAAAACTTTCATTTCACCTTCGGCAAACTGCAGGCGAATGGCGCGGGAGCGTTCCTCCGAGAACTGGCTGACACGCTGCACAGTGGACTTCGTTTCTTCTTTGGAAAGCTGTACACGGTGGGTTTGCGTCTTCGGCAGCACCTTTTCGAAATCAGGGAAGTTGCCGGTGAGTTTGCGGCTGATCAACAGGCGGTCGCCAATGGCGAAAAAGAGATGATTATCGTCGCCACTGAAGGTAAAGCTCGAACCCGCTTCGGCGTCCGCTGACAGCTTAAGGATCTCCTGCATGGCCTTCTTGGGCAACAGGGTCTTGTAAGCTCCCTGGGCGCCCAAACCCTCTACCGGATACTCGGCAAGCGAAAGGCGATGGCCATCGGTGGCCACCATGGTCAGCTTGTCGCTTGCAATCAGCATTTGAGCGCCATTGAGGGTAAAGCGGCTTTCCTCATTGGAGATGGCGAAGATTGTTTTGGCAATCATGCCGGAGAAAATACCTGCGGGGATTTCGCCCATGGGCTCCGGCATGGTTGGCAACTGCGGGTAGCTTTCGCGGCTCATGCCCGCAATGCGGGACTTGGAGCGGCCGCAAGTGATGTTGGCCCACTGGTTGTCCATGAACTTAAAGGTGACATCCTGATCGGGCAGCAAGCGGATGTAATCCAGCAAGCGTCGGGCAGGAAGCGTCCCAGAACCAGCCTTGGTGATGCGCGCCGGGCAAGAGCAGCGAATGCCCAGCTCAAGATCGGTGGCGGTGAGATGGATGGCCCCGTCGCCTGTCTCGATCAAGATATTCGAAAGGATCGGGATGGTGGTCTTCTTTTCCACCACACCCTGCGAGAGATTTAGTTCCTTAACAAGATCGGACTGCTTGACGGTGAATTCCATGGAAGGGCCGCTTTCGGTTAGTGGAGTACGATTAACAACCTAGATTTAGATACCTATTCTTAAGACCGTAGTAGTAGGTGCTGTGGAAGTGTGGATATCTCTCTAAATTATACAAAACAAAAACGCTTCTGGCTATTGCGGACTCTTGAAAAGCTCCCTGACCAAACTTGAGAATCTTGGCTCGCCACTGTTTTCCAGGAGTTTTGCGGGAGCGAAGAAAAATAAAAACTGTGGATAACGAAACAAGGCTATTGTAATGAGTCGATTAGCTTGTGGATGATTTTGTTCAAATCATGATCGTCTTGCCGCTTCTGGGCAATTTTGTCGATGGCGTGCAGAACGGTGGTGTGGTGCTTATTGCCGATGGCCTTGCCAATTTCAGGCAGAGAAGCATTGGTTAGCTCTTTGGCGAGGAACATGGCAACTTGGCGTGGCTCGGCAAAACGCCGCTGGTTCGATTTTTGGCGCAGCTCGTTGGGCGTTAGATGAAAAGCTTCGGCCGTGGCTCTTACGATGGCATCGAGCGTGGGACGCTTATCGATGCCGGAAGACATCTGCTTCAGAATCTGCTTCGTCATCTCGAGCGTAATGGGTACGCCGCTGACCGAGGAGTAGGCGATGAGCTTTACCAGTGCACCCTCGAGCTCTCGAATGTTGGAGCGTGTGCGAGTGGCCAGGAAGATGCGGACGTCTTCGGGCAAGGCAACGCCATCGCGTTGTGCCTTCTTGTCTAAGATGGCCATTTTGGTTTCGAGGTCGGGCGGCTGGACGTCAACTATCAAGCCCCATTCGAAACGGGAACGCAGACGTTCCACAAGCCCGGAAACGCTCTTGGGAGGCGAATCGGAGCTCAGCACGATTTGCTTCTGCGACTCGAACAATTCATTGAAAGTGTGGAAGAACTCTTCTTGCGTTCGCTCTTTGCCGCCAATCACCTGAATGTCGTCCACGAGCAGAACATCTGCCTGGCGGTAGTGCTGGTGGAACCAGGTCATCTTTTCCAGGCGGATGCACTGGATGAGTTGGTTCACAAAACGCTCGGCCGTGGTGTAAACCACCTTCATCCCGGGATGCCGGGTGAGCAGTTCAATGCCAATGGCATGCATGAGGTGGGTTTTCCCCATACCCACGCCGCCATAAACAAAGAGAGGGTTATAGGCTCCCGAAGGCTTTTCGGCTACAGCGCGGGCTGCCGCATGCGCGAATTGATTACACGATCCGACGACGAAGCTCGCGAAATCGAGTTTCGGGTTCAGGCGCGCCGTAGAAGAATAGAAGATTGACTGGTAGTCAGGGATTTGTACTTCCGGTAAAGGCAGGTGGAGCGCCGGCGACTGGCCAATTGCTGCTCGATTGTTGACGGCGATCGGCATTGCGGCTTGTTGGGAAGGAATTTGCGCGAAGCCCGGCGATTTCGGAATTGCGACGCTTACTTCGTAAGAAATCCCCCGAAATGGCAAACCAAGGTGCTGAATCGCATCAATAATCTTTGTGGTATATTCCGATTCCAACCATTGCTTGGTTTGTTCGTTGGGAACCGATACCACGATGGTGTTGCCCTCTTCCCGAACCCACTCCGTTCGGTTAAACCAGTTCTCGATGCTCTGTGCGCTTAACGTTGCGGTGAGCGCTTGCTTGATGTGGTCCCAAGAATTCATGTTTTCGTCTTTGTCCGCTGCGTGGGGCGAACGCACAGCGGCTGGCTTTTGGCAAGGCGAAATTGGGCAAAAGTGCCGGAAACTTACTATCCCGCGTTGGTAGGGGCCGACAAAAAACAGTTTTCCCTCAGGTTTTCCACAGTCTGTGGAAAACAAGGGAAGAATGTCTTTCCGTTGGATCTACCAGGCGGGAACTGTCGTCCGCATCACGACAACCCTAACTCCAATTCATGCCTGCGATTACAGAGTCTAGCATAGGGTCATTGGGTCTTGGACAAGAAACGGGAAATTTATAAATTTCTTGTTTTCAAATTGTTACACGGTATTTTTGAAACAACAATCAATGTGTGGGTCAAGGAAAGGCTAAATTTTTGGCCCGGTAGGATTGCCACCGTCGTAACGATTGACACATCCGGGTCTGGTGGTTCATAATGAGGGTTGGCGCGGTTTGCCGCGCCTAACCCTCCCTGAGCGGGAGTAACTCAGCTGGTAGAGTGCAACCTTGCCAAGGTTGATGTCGCGAGTTCGAATCTCGTCTCCCGCTCCATGCAAATCCCCTCCAAGGCATCAATCATATTGAGACTCGTGTATCAACTTCTGCACACCACCACTGTCCGTTTTACCCAATAAGCGGGGAATCAGCATAGGCACCATGGAGCGGTACCGGGCGTAGGGGTTTCCGTGTTGTCGAACCAAGTCGCTCTCTTCAAACTGAATTGCCGTAACAATATAGGCCGTAGTGATGAGAGCGAAGAAAAGACGGGCGGCGGTCATCGTGGGGGCGGCCCAGAAGGCAATCACAAAGCCCAGGTAAAGCGGATGGCGGACATACCGGTAAAGGCTTTTGATCTGAAAGCGATGGTGGGTGTACGGCTTGCCTTGCAATGCGAGCCAAACCTGGCGCATGCCGAACAAGTCGAAGTGATCAATCAGACAAGTGCTCACCAGAACCAAGGCAAAGCCGAAGCCATAGAGGCCCAGAATTGCCATGCGGGCGTTTTGATCCTGAATGTTCCAAATCTCGCCCCCCAAGGGGCGCCATTGCCAGTAGAGCAAGCCCAGGGCGGCGCAGGTGGCCAAAACGAAGGTGGAACGTTCCATTTCCATGGGAACAATACGTGTCCACTTCTCTTTAAACCAGGCACGGGCCATGATGCTGTGCTGCAGCGCGAAGACGGTAAGCAAGCCGGCGTTGATCAATACTGCCAAGCCGAGTGGGGTGTTGTCGGCTGGGGAATCAATGGATTTGGGAACGCCAAGGTTTCCAATAAAACCGATGGCGTAGAGGAACGTGGCGAGGAAAAAAACGTAGGCAACGGTGCCATACGCAAAAATCGAAATTCGTTTAAGCAAGTGGGGCCTCCTTTGGTGGTCTCCGCAAAACTAGCGCGTAGCCAGGAGGGGCAAGTGGATCAGGACAGTTTCGTCCCAGTTCTGCTTAATCCCAGTTCCACTGCTTCAGGAACTTCACAAAGGTGCTGCGCGCGGGCAAGGCCGTGTGAGCAGGCACCAGCGCGTAGCCAATGCGCCTGACCGCCTTTGGTTCGAAGGGCAGAAAGGTTGCGTCCGTGCGGCCAGCGGCTGCCTTTGCGGGTACCAGGCTTACCCCGAAGCCTGCTCCCACCATGCGCAAGATGCTTTCCAGGTGATCGGATTCGAAGAAGTGATGGAACTGCGATTTGGATTTGTTGCACGCCGTCAGCACGTCGTCGCGCAAGCAATGGCCCTCGCGCAGCAGCAGCATGCGCTCTGGACTGAGAGAGCTGAGTTGGATGCGGGTTTCCTGCGCCAGCTTGTGCCCCGGTGGCACGGCGGCGAACAGCGGTTCGCGAAACAGTTCCGAACAGACAATCTCTTCTTGCTTGATGGGCAAGGCAAGCAAGGCGACGTCAAGCTCCGCACGCCGCAGGTGTTGGATCAACGTTTCTGTCTGGTCCTCTACCAGCACAAGCTCGATAGCGGGGTGCTTTTTTTGAAAAGCTGCCAGCGGTTCGACCATGGCATAAGGAAGCAAGGTGGGGATAATGCCGACCTTCACTTGCCCGGCATCGACGGAGCGCAGCGCTTCGAGGCCACGGCGGGCGCCTTCTACTTTCGCCAGGATTGCTTCTGCTTCGGGCAGCAGGTATTCCCCATAAGGACTAAGCTTGAGGCCGCGGCCCAAACGGTCGAAAAGGCTGACGCCTAAGGATTCCTCGAGCTTTTTGATTTGCTGCGAGAGGCTGGGTTGGGCAATGCGCTCTTCCTCTGCCGCCTTCACAAAACTGCCCGCGCGAGCCACCGCAAGAAAATAGCGAAGTTGAAGTACATCCATAGCGATAAATCTTAAGCATAGTAACGCGGAACGCGCGTAGAGATGCCGCACAACAGCGCGTAGGCAATGGTGCCCGCTTGGCGGGCAAGCTGGCGGGCGTCGATTTCGGCTTCGCCATCTTTTCCCAAAAGCGTGACGGCATCGCCAGCGTGCAGCGCAGGAACATCCGTTAAGTCTATGGTGGTGACATCCATGGAAACAGCGCCCAATACGGGCACGAGCTTTCCTGCAGCGATGACCTGGCCGCGGTTGGAAAGCTGGTGCGGGTAACCATCGGCATAACCAACGCCCAGAATGCCCAAGCGGGTGGGTCGCTTGGTACGGTGCAAAGCGCCATAACCAACGGGAGCGCCGGCGGGCACTTCCTTTTCGAGCAGAATGCTTGCCTTCCAAACCAGCGCGGGAGAGACATCGAACAGTTCCTGCGGAGCTTCGCCCTTCGCGCGGGAAACGTAGCCATAAACAGCGTAGCCGGGGCGGACGATGTTGCCCCAAGCTTCCTTGCGGCCGAAGTGGATGGCATTGGTGGAGGAGGCGTGCCAGTAGCGGGGGCGCAAGGTTTGGACCAAACGCGCCAGCCTTGCGAGCTGTTCTTCCGTCTGCTTGCTGGTGTAGTCAGCACTGGAGGCGAAGTGCGTCATGATGCCCTCAAGCGCCGTGTCTTGGGTGGCGGAAACTATGTTTTCCGCATCCGCCAGTGTGCCTAGGCGATGCATGCCGGTGTCGATCTTTAGGTGATACGCAAGGCCACGGGGGAGCAAAGGCAGCTCTTTGAGGTTATGCACCACGGGCGTCAGGCGGAATTCTTCCCAAGCCCTTACATCGGTTGCGATGCGGTCGGCCATCACCAGAATGCGTGCGCGGATACCGGATTCGCGCAGGGCCTTGCCTTCCTCGATGTTGGAAACGGCCAGCCATTGCGCGCCTTCGTGCTCGAGCGTTTGGCTTACGGCAACGGCTCCGTGCCGGTACGCGTCTGCTTTCACGACGGGCATTACGGCGACCTGGCCGCCCACGTGCCGCGAGATCTGACGGTAGTTTTGGCGAATTTGCTCGAGGGAAACTTCTAACCAATTCCGGGGCATAGTTCGCGGAAGAGCTGCTCGTACTGGTCGGTCACTACTTCCCAAGAGTAGCGCTGCTGCACTCTTTCAAGCGAAAGTGCCCGGTACTTGGCTAGCTCTTCGGGTGCCAAGGACAAAGCCTGGCGCAAAGCTACCGGCAAGGTTTGGGGAGTGAACGGAATCCCCACGCCACCCGCCACTTCGGCGTTCTCGGCTGTTTCCAGATAGAGGATTAACGCGCCGCGGCCCATGGCTTCAATCAATGCCGGATGCGTGCCGCCCACTTCGGTGGCGTGGACGTAAGCATAACAATGGGATTGCAGCACCTTATATCCATTTCCGTAAATGGCGCCGGGAATGAGAATGCGGGGGTCTTTGGTGTTGCGGACTTGGGCAATGTAATCGCGGGCATAAGGCGCATCGCCCACCAGCACCAACTTGCGATTGGACTCGACTTGCTCAAAGGCTTCCCGCACGAGGAGGGGATTGTTCTCGGGCTCAAAGCGGGTGACATAGAGCAAGTAATTGTCTGGCTCTAAACCGAGGAGTGGTTCCCAAGGCACAGCACCGGTCTCTGCGCCGTAGGGAATAAAGGTAGAGGAAGCGCTGTAAGTCTCGCGGTAGTATTTCTCGATCTCCGCGGCATCGGTGACAATGCGCGTGGGACAGAAGGTGGAGAGCCACTCGGAGAAGTGGTACCACTTTTTGGCCAATTGATTCCACTTCTTGCGTTTGCGTTCCAGTCCATCCACGTTCAGGGCAACCGGCATGCCGAACAGGCGCGGCATCCAGGTATAGATGGCATTGGCGCCGTTACAATAAAGGGCCACATCGGCTTGGTGCAAGAGCAGGTGGAAAGTGGAAAAGCCGGTATGGGCGAGGGTGTCGAAATACTTGTGGCGAATGGTGGGCAGGTAGCGACGCTCGGCGCCGAGGTATCTGCCCTTGGGCTCCACCTCGCGGCAATAAACAGAAACGTTGTGCCCACGCTGAACCAGCCGGTGAGCAAGTTCTTCCGCAAAGGTTTCAAAACCGCCGTAGCGCGCCGGAATGCCGCGCGTGCCTAAGAGAGCGACGTGCAACTCAATAGTTTAAAGGTTAATTAGGCCGAGGATCTTTTCAGCGAGATCATTAAACTCTCGGCCGCAGTCGCGAACCGCATTGAAGTGCGCCCCTATCGCTCCGTCGGCTGGCTTGAGATGGAAGATTGGTTTGCGCGCTTCCATGGCCATTGGCATAAGGCTCCGATAGTGCCGAAACATGGCTAGGCAGTAGTCGTCCTCACTGGGTAAATCTGGAGCAGGAGTGCTATCGCCCAGAACGGAACTTCGGTAGACTCCAGGAATCCGTACCATCCAACGTTCATAAGAGGCAACAGGCCGCTTGTCGCGAATTGCGTGCTGCATCAGCACGTATCCCAATGGCTTCATGCTGCCAGGAGGAAGATGCAAATCCTTAACTTTGGACTTCTCTTTTATCTCTCTCCAAAGATTTCGCCACTCTTGCAATTTTGGCCCAAGATTTCGGAGTCCTTGTAGACTAAACAAGTCCGGCGCAAGCGGCGTAACCACGAAATCCGCGGCCAAAAGCGCACTACGGTTAATCGCTCCTAGGTTGGGTCCTACATCAATCAAAGTAATTTCAGCACTTAAATCCTCAGCGGCCAGTCTTGCCGCTTCATACATCGCTGTTGTATCGCGAAAGGCCCGCGCGTCTCCTGCTTGGCAAGCGTTCCAGCTCAACGAAAGCGTATCTTCAATGCTGGAAAGAAGCAAATCTCCTGGCAATAACGCAAGGTTATCGTTCAAGAGTTCCAGATGGGGCTTCACAACCTTTCCTGTTCCTTGAAATGCTCCTTGTAGTGCGCCGTAAATCGTAAGCCGATCATTGTCTTCTGGCCACAGAGCCTCAACCTGGGCACTATCCAAGAAGATGCTTGTCAAGTTACATTGAGGGTCCCAATCCACAGCAAGCGTCCGCTTTCCGAGGTCGGCCATCATCCAGGCGAGATGGTAAACGAGGGAAGTCTTTCCAACGGCCCCTTTATTGTTAAAAAAGGCGATGCTGATCACGGGCGACTCCGCAAAATCACCAGGGTATGGCTAGTTTCAAAGTGAAACTCCAGGTCAGGGCTACCATTTTTTGCTGCAGCACTTCGGGCAACGATTACCCCTCGCCCGTAAGCATTGACATACCCGAGTACACGCATTGCCTCGGCAAGAATGGGATTTCGATAGGCGTTGACATTGGGAAAATTATCTTTCGACGCATCCCCGTACAGACCACCCGGATTCTGAATCTCAATCCTGTCCGAAAATTGGTAGAAGCGTATCGGTGATGGCGATTCATAGTCGCGATGCAGGATGGCGTTCATCAGCAATTCCCGCAAGGCCCGTTTCGGATAGTTCGCCACGGTTATTTCCCGCAGGGTGGTGATTTCAACCGGCTTCTCGATGACAATGGAATCAACCAAGAGGTCCATCTCCCGCAAGACCGAAAGGAGATCTCCAGAGATCCTATGCTCTTGCAGGACATCGCTTGCCAAAGTATCCCCATCTAAGTGCAGGAACTGGATGTAAGCGGACGGTAGAAACCGTAAAGGATTTTTTCCAAATAGCATTATGCCTGCATGCGTTGGACAATTTGTTCTCGGATCGTAGAATCGCAAGGAAGCCAACTGGACGTCGAGATCCCTATGATTTTCTTCTAGAATCTCGGATGCAACAGCGTTGGGCAAATAGGTGAGCTTAAACAAGTCCAACGCTAAATCGCGCAGGCTGGCATCCTTGCAAGGACGAGCATCGAAGGTTCGCGCATGTGAATCTCGCTTTTCGGTTAGCCTTCGTTCCTCCGACTCAGTGGCAGTTGCTTTTCTTGGCCCAACTCGGATCAACGTTCTTCCCTTGTATCGAACAGGGGGCATCTCTGAAGGGAATACTTCGATTACAACAACGTCTCCACCAGGGAATGAAAATTTGCCAATGTTTAAAGAAGGCATTGGTTGAATATTGCCGTCTGAGCGTATACCGCCTAGGGAGGCCAGAAATTTGTCGTCAATTTGAAGCCCGGACAATTCACCAGAATCTTTCACTCCGATCAGCAAATACCCGGGTTTTCGATGATCTGGTAGATCGTTTGAGAAGGCAGTAATTGCCTCGCAAAATTTATCGGTGTCCTTGGTTGAGATTGTGCGTTCAATTCGATCAGATTCGAGATCGCTACACAACTGCAACACTTCCTGCTCTGTCAACATTGGTCTTATTGTCGCAGTCTTCAGGAATTGAAGACTCTCTGTTTAGCCCCGGGCGACTTTGGCGCGGGCAGCGGGAACGCGAACGGTTTTGGGGGCGGGCTGCGAGACGGGTTGGAATTGGAACCAGGAGGCGAGGTACTCGTCAGTCACCTTGCGGTTGGCCATAATTACCTTCCGCTTTTCCATCACTTTCGACCAATGCTTGCCCAGCAGCCAGAAGGCGCGCAGGGAAGAATGTTCCCGCAGCAAGCAGCAGCTCAATACGACGAGGTCCCGGAAGGTGATGGGCAGGAAATTCCGTAGGTACAAATCGGGCGTCATGTTCTTGATGCGCATCAGGAAGCGGTTTTTCACCGAGTGCATGTTGATGGCATTCGGTAACGCGCTGCGGTTTCCGGGCAACACCGTACGGACGTGGTAGCCACGCGCGTGGGGCGTATACAGGCACTTCCAGCCATAAAGCTGGGCGCGCCAGGCAACGTCGGCATCTTCGCGATAAACGAAGAAGTCGTGGTCGAAAAATTCGCCGTCGATGGCGATGTCGTCGATCATTTCGCGGCGGTAGAGCGCTGCGGCCGCCGTGGCACCAAACACATATTCGAAATTCAGATAGTGGCCGTTGTCGACTTCTTGGCTGCCGCGGTCCAAGTGGCGCAGCATGGGGTTGAAGTAGATGCCCGTGGAATCAATCAGCGGATTTTCCGGCAGGTCAAATGTGGCCATCATGGCCAGCAGTTTGCCGCAGACGGTGCCGATTTGCGGGTCCCGGTTGCCGGCATCTACCAAGCTCTGGATGAAGTTGGGCATCAGCAGAACGTCGGGATTCAGCGTCAGAATCCATTCGCCGTTCGAGAGGCCAATGGCTTGGTTTTGCGCGGCGGAGAAACCAATATTTTCGTCGTTGTAAACAATGCGAACGCGCTCTGTGAACTGGTCGAGAATGTCGATGGTGCCATCGGTGGAAGCATTGTCGATGACGATAACTTCCTTCAGCGGATAACGCTGCGCAAGGACGGATTCGAGACAGCGCTTAATGAAGCGACCGCTATTGTAGGTGACGATGGTGACTGAGACTAGGCCGTTCTGCATTCGTTTTGTATCCAGGTCATTGGAGTGCCGAGCCTTTTCTTAAAGGCATGCGGCGTTCATACACGCGGCCCGACAGGAAAACCCCTAAACCCAAGGCAAATACCTTGAGATAGACACCGAAGGCATTCGCCTTCCAATGTCCATTGAGAATCCCTTTGACGGACCGAGGGACGGACGCAGCGGCAACAGCCAAACCGACCATACGCCGGGAGAGCCACCCGAACTGAGAAGTGGCGTACCTTAGAAGGCTACCATACCATGCTAACTCCTTGGAACTCCACAAGATTTTGCGAATACTTTGGGCTCCCAGGTGCCTGGCGCGGGCCTTTGGGGTGTAGCGAATGCGGTAGCCGCGCAACGTTAACCGCCGGCAGAAATCCACATCCTCAAACCAAACTGGCCAATAAGATTCGTCAAAGCCCCCAAGTGTTTCAAATGCGTCTCGGCGAACACAAAAAAATGCTCCGGCGGGTTGGTCAACCGATTGTTCCACCCCAGGGTTTTGGTCAGCACAACGGTAGCGCCGGTTGACCGAATTGGTTGGCCACAGACGGTTGATTCCCAACACTTCCCAAACGAGGGTGGTTGGAGTGGGGAAGCGGCGGAACTGGAATCCGGCTTGCGGAGAGCCTTGCGAATCCAGCAATTGCCCGCCCGCAGCGCCTTCGGAAGCGGCGGCAACTAGATCTTCCAACCCACCGAGAAGCTCCGCGTCGGGGTTAAGGATGAGGAAGTATTCGGTGCTCAAGCGGCGGCAGCCTGAGTTTACCCCTCCCGCAAAGCCGAGATTTTCCTGGTTGGCCACTATCTCCACGCGCGGATGGGCGGGAATGGAGGTCAGAGTCTGGTCGCTGCTGGCGTTGTCGACGACAACGATCGGGCCTTCGGAGACGGCGAGGGCGGCTTGGACGCACCGGGCAATCTGGTCCGCCGAATTCCAGGCAACGATGACGATGCCCAGGTTCTTCATAGGGTTAGCGCCCAATAATAGCGCCAGAAAGGGTCTGCGCCGCCGACATGGGTCAGCTCGAACAATTCTCCTTGCAGGGCCTCGAGCATTGCGGCGAGAGATTCGTCAAAGGGTTCCGCGGATTGCTTGAGAACGCGCCAACCTGCCCTTTTTCCGCGCCACCAGGCCGGCAATTGCCCGTGTTTGGCCGCCGCCATGCCGGAAAGCAGCTGCCCCACCCAGAATTCCCGCGGCCAACGCTGAATCCAATTTTTGCCACCGTGTTTGGCCACGAGTAGCAGTTGGTTCCGCGCGCTTAGTTCCACTTGCCGCGGATGCCACGGCCCGAGCGAGGCGCTTCCCCGATGCCACGCCACCGCCGCCGGTTCGTAGTAGCCCTTTTGCCCGGAAGCAAGCGCACGTAGGCTATAATCCACATCCTCAAAATAGCTGCCAAAGGATTCTTCCAGCGGACCCAGGGTTTCCCAAAATTCCCGGCGCAGCAGAATGGCCGTCCAGGGAGCAAACGTGATTTCCCTTGCACGGGAAAAAAAAGCCCCGTCCTGCTTACCGTGTCCGCAGCGCAGCGGAATACCGGATAGGCTTAGGGCGTCCCAACTGCCGTCCAGGCGCTCGGGAGATTCCCACTGCAGCAACTTACCGACGGCATAGGGGTAGCTCTCCAGATGGGGCAGCAAAAGTCCAAACCAGTCCCGCGAAAGCTTCAGGTCGTTATTCAATACCGCCACGGTATCGTTGCGCGCGGCGGCAATTCCAGCATTCGCCGCATAGGCGAAGCCTTTATTTTCCTGGATCTCCAGGTAGCAAATGCCGCCACGGTCGGCAAGTTCCCGGGTACCGTCGTTCGAGCCGGGGTCGACGATGATGATTTCGTCTGCCTCGACGGTGGGGAGCAATTGCTCCAAATGGTGGCAGCCCTTCCAGGAGGGAATCACCACGGATACCTTGTTCATGGCTGGAATCGTTTTTTTAGCAAGAACCAAAGGTTATAGAAGCCATCGCGCCACGGGTTCAGCTTGATTTCGCCCAAGCGGGACGTGTAGAGAATCTGAAATTCTGCAAATCGGATGCCTTCACGCTTCAAGGCTTCGATTTTTATTTCTTCGCTGAACGCCATTCCATCGCTTTCCAGCGTCATTTTAGACAAGATGTCGCGCCGGAAGACCCACATGCCGCTCTGCGAATCGCGCACCCAACGGAAATAGAGTATGCTCATGGCCAGCGAAAGTACGAAGTTGCCGAATTTGTGCTTGAAGCTCATGGCCCTGCGGTCTCGCACCGGGAAGCGGCAAGCATTGAGAAAGTCCACTTCCAAATGACGGAAGGCTTCGAGCAAATAGGAAATCGCGTCGGGCGGATAACTATGGTCGCCATCGAGGGTGACTATAATATCGCCATCGGCGTAAGAGAAGCCGCGCTTATAGGCGCGTCCGTAGCCGCGGGCGTCCTCGCGGATGACCTGAGCGCCAAGGCTGGTGGCAACGTCGCTGGTGCGGTCGGTAGAGCCATTGTCTACGACGATCACTTGGTCGACAAAGGGCGGCATGCGGCGCAAGACAAGTTCAATGCCTTGCTCCTCATTCAAACAGGGGATGATGACAGTAATGCGCTGGCCGTTGTACACAAGAAAGGGAAATTACAGAATCTCATGAGCCGTTTAATAATGTGGAGCACTCTTTTGCTGGGAGGCGCCTTTTTCTTGCCAGCGCAGGCCGACCAAGCGCCAGGAAATGCGGAACTGGGGCAGATTCAGCGAGTGTACCTGATGCCCATGGGCAATGCCTTCGACCAGTATCTGGCCAACCGCCTCCGCGTGGTTTCCGCAATCCGCGTGGTGACAGACCCCACGCGCGCGGACGCTTTCTTCACGGACCGTCTGGGCCAAAGTTTTGAGGCGAAGCTGGACGAGATTGAAGCCAAGGCCAAAGAGCAGACCGAGGAGAAGACGGCGGAGAATGCGGAAGGTGAATCTGAGGCGGCGAAAAGCTTCAAACTTGCTCCGCGGATGACCAGCAGCATCAGCCGGGGCAAGGGCACCGTATTTCTTGTGGAGCGGCGCAGCCGCAATGTGGTTTGGAGCATTTACGAAAAGCCGAAAGATGCCCAACCAAAGACGCTGGACAAAGTGGCGGAAAAGGTTGCGGCGGAGCTGAAGCGGGAGTGGGAAGGTAAGAAATAAAAAAGTTTTCCCGGGCCGCTAAATTCGCGTTCCCTCCACGCAGAGCCATTTGGAGGGAATTCTTTTATGAGATTGATTGGTCTTTTCTGTCTAGCGGTGTGCGGGGTTTGGGCGGCGCCAATTACGGTGCAGAACTTTTCGTTTGAGACGGCGATTGGGTATTCGAGTTGCGGGGGTTTCGGCGCCGGTTGTCAGTTCACAACTGGTGGCATAAGCGGATGGAACTCGACTGGTGGCCCTAACTTCGGGGTCCTAAACCCGGGATCAACGACGAATCTCTTGGATGTTGTCCCTGACGGATCCAATGTTGCTTTCAACAATGGCGGCACTCTATCGCAGGTCCTGGCAGACACGGCGCTTGCTGGCGTTACCTACACTCTCCTTGTCGACGTCGGTTTGCGGAAAGATTTTCCGAGCGTGGGGATTGTTGAGCTGGTAATTGGCAGTACCGTAATCACGGCCACGGGAACAGCGCCGACCTTGGGAAATTTTTCGACATACCAAGCGCAGTTCAACGCGACTTCGGCGAATTTGGGAGAAGCGATTGAGATTCGGCTGAACTCCAATGCTTCGTAGGCCATTTTTGACAATGTCCGGCTTGACGCAACGGGGACCCCGGAAACCCCTGATCCTGAAGTCCCAGAACCAGGGACATTCGCCATAGTGGGCTTGGGTGGGTTGGGCGTAGTGGCGTGGGCTCGACGGAAACAAACCGCCTAAAAGCCTCTAAAAAACTCCAGAAACCGGGCCGTAGCGTGATTCCTCTAAAAAGGTAATCATGTTACGGCCGATTCTTTTGTAAGTGTTTGGCTAGATTAGCCTCGAGACCACGGCAGGGCTGCTGACCTGGATACCGGTTGACTCGACCAAAAACTTCTCAACCGCTTCTTTCTCTGTGGGGCTCTTGAAAAAGCGCAAGGGAATAACAAAGGCGCAAGTTTGGTTGGAATAAAGTAGCAGCAGTCGTTTTCCCTGGAACGCTTTATTGATAAGTTGCCATTTCATTTGGGATTGGAACCCTTCGCCAGTCATCAGGATTCCGCTAGAGTCAAATCTGTAATGGATCGTGGTCTTTAGGTGCGGCATGGATTTTAGCTGCTGCCTTGCAGAAAGCAATGGGGAGCCTATCAGCAGGGCCGTCCAAATCAGAATGAGGAACAAAAACCCAAGGTAATCTTTGAGTGTAGAAATGGATAGGGGGATGGCACCAAGAGCGAGCATCAGGACGGTAATAAACCCCAGTGTTAGAAAGATCAGGAATAGCAGAAGTGAAATAGGCCAAATCCGCCGGTGCAGATGGAAATAGCCAAAGCGGGCGAGATCGCTTGGGGTAAGTAGTACTGAAATAGCAACGCCTTCGCTGGTCATTAAGCGATCAAAATAACACAAAGCATATTGTGGAAACCTGCCAAGTTTGGCAAGCTTCTAAACAACACTATGCGTCAAGGGCTTTTGCGTCAAAGACTTCTGCTCATCGGGGCAATCGCTAGTTTGGCTTGTGCACAGGACGCGGGCTTGGAAATTCGCCGCGTCTCACTTTACAAAAACGGGGTGGGATATTTTGAGCACCTGGGTAGGGTGCAAGGCACGCAGGAGGTTTCCATCAAGCTCAGCTCTGGCCAGCTGGACGATGTATTGAAATCCTTGACGGTGCTGGATTTGGGCAAGGGACGGGTGAGCGGGGTCACCTACGGGACAAGCGACACGGCCAGCCGGCAATTGAGCGATTTGCGGTTGAACCTTTCGAGTGCCGCCACGCTGACGGAGTTTTTGAACTCGTTGCGCGGGGCGCGGGTGGAGATTCGCAACGGCGCGGTGCCCTTTGCGGGGCGATTGATTAGCGTGGAGCGCAAGACAGGAATTGGCACGGCGCGGACCGTGGAGGTGGACCAGGTTTCTTTGCTGTCGGACTCCGGGGAAGTAAAGACCGTGGAGGTTTCAACCGGGAGCTCCATTAAGCTGCTGGAAAAAGGCTTGACGGGCTCGCTTGATCGTTATCTCAACATTCTGTCTTCTTCCCGCTCGCCGGACGAGCGCCAGTTGCGTGTCTCAACGGTGGGCGAAGGTGCGCGGGAGTTGTTTGTCAGCTATTTGAGCGAGGTGCCGGTTTGGAAGAGCACGTATCGCATTGTTCTCGCGAAAGATCGCAAGCCGCTGTTGCAAGGGTGGGCCATTGTGGACAATACCGTGGGCCAGGATTGGAACAACGTGCAACTCTCTCTAGTGGCAGGTGCTCCGCAGACCTTCGTGCAAAAGCTGTCGCTTCCTTACTATTCGCGGCGCCCGGTGGTGGACTTGCCGCAAGCTTTTAACCTAACGCCGCAAACTTACGAAGCGGCGGTGCTGAGCGGACGGCGCGTGAGCGGGCGTGTCCTGGACGCGTCGGGGGCGATTATTGCCGGGGCCACCGTGAAGGTTTTTGATGACAACGGCCAGTTGGCGGGTGAGGGCAATAGCGATTCTTTTGGGCGCTTTGAATTAGCCGGGCTTCCCGGAGGCAATTTGCGGCTGGACGTGGCGCAGCAAGGCTTCAAGACCGTGCGCATTTCCGGCATCAATCTGGCGACCGGAGACTTTCAGCAGGATGTGGAATTGCAGGTAGGGTCGATTGCGGATTCGATCACGGTTACTGCGTCCGTGCCAAGCCTCAACACTTCTACAGGTACACTGGACACTAGCCGCACAGGAAGGGGCAGCCGCCTGGGCCAAGGCTCCCAAATGCGCAGCGGGCGAGAGCGGGGCGGGTCGTTGGAAGATGCGGCATTTACTCCGAGCGCGAGCGTGAGTGAGACTCGCGCCGCCATGCAAAGCGCGGCCAGCGGGGCTCAGCTTGGCGACTTGTTTGAGTACAAGCTGAAAGAGCCCATCACGATTCGTAAGAACGAATCGGCTCTGGTGCCCATTGCGCAAACGGAAATTGAGGCCGAGAAAGTTTCCATTTGGAACGAGCGATCGAACTTACCCCGGCCCTTGCGCGCGTTGTGGCTGAAGAATACTTCCAACATGACGTTGGACGGCGGCAGCTTTAGCGTGCTGGAGAGTGAGGCCTTTGCGGGGGAGGGGCTGCTGGAGACGCTGCAGGCCGGCGAGCGGCGGTTGGTGAGCTATGCGGCGGATCTGGCCGTGGTGCCGGACCGGCCGCAGACGGAATCCGATGACCTTATGTTGCGGGCAACTGCTTCCAAAGGGCAGATTATTCTGCAGCGGCGGGCCAGCTATAAGAAAACCTATCGCTTCCGGAACAATGATAAAGAGCCGCGCACGGTGATTGTGGAGCATCCGCGGGAGCAATCCCGCCAGTTGGTGAATGAGCTGGTAGAAGAATCTACACCCACTTACCATCGCTTCCGCTTGCAGGTTCCCGCCCAACAGACGGCAAGCCTGGTGGTGGCGGAAACGCGGGACTACCCAAGCGTTTACCAAATCTCCAAATTGAACGAGGAGCAGTTGGAAGAACTCAGTGTGAAGGGCAAACTAAGCCCCGACCAAAAGAAGTTGCTGGACATTCTGGTGGAGAAGCAAAGCGCCTTGGATGCTTTGGAGGAAGAACAGGAAGCTCTGGAGCGGGAAGCCAACGGCATGTATGAGGACCAGGAGCGTTTACGCGAAAACATCAAGGCTCTAAAAGGAAGCGCGGAGGAGAAGGCTTTGCTGCAGCGCTACGTGGGGGAACTGAACGCGCAAGAGACGCGCTTAGCCGAGATCAAGAAACTGGTTGGGGAGTTGAAGGACAAGATCATGGCCGCTGAGATGGCACGCGATACCGCAATCGCGGCGATTGTGTTTTGAGCCCATTCCTAAGCCTGGCGCTTGGCGGCGAGCAGCGCGCGGTAGGAGTCGGCCAAGCGTGCGGTAACGATTTGGTTATCCCATTCGGCTTCCACATAGGCGCGGGCCCGCTGGGCCATGGCCAAACCTTCCTCTGGATTCGCCAACAGGTCCAGAATGGCGGCAGCAAAAGCTTGGGGGGTATCGGCGAGGCGGCAATATTCACCATCCTTGTCGGCTAAGCCTTCGGCACCAACACGCGTAGAAACAACGGGTGCGCCGGCGGCGAAAGCTTCGAGCAATTTCACCCTCACTCCACTGCCGCTTAGGATTGGGCAGATAAATACGGCCGCGGAAGCCCAGTACGGAGCAAGGTCCTCGACAAAGCCTTTGAGCTCCAAATAGGGTTCGGCATGGGGGATGCCATAAAGGGGCGGCGGTTCGGCGCCGATGGCGACGACTTCAAAGTCTGCGTTCTTTTCGATGAGGCAAGGAACCACTTCGCGAAAAAACCACTGCAAGGCTTCGAGATTGGGCAGATGGCGGAAGCCGCCAAGAAAAAGCAGTTGTTTGCCGGCGCGTTGACGCAAGGGTTGGGAATGACGCTGCACTTCAATGGCGGCGCGTAAGCCCGCTCGCAACAGGGGTTGAAGCTGAGGACTTAGGCTCTCCAAATAGCGCTGGTTAGCGATGGTGCAAACCTGCACCTGATCGAAACGCGGAAGCATTTGCAATTCCCAACGGAAGGCTTTGGCGTATTCCAAGAGCGCGGGGATGCGGAACAGCCAGCTGGGGTTGGACTTGATTTGCCGCGCGATGGATTGGAAGTAAACATCGTGTTCAAAAAGGGCGCAAACGATGTGGCGAAGGCGAGCCCCGTATTGCGCCATGTTGGTGTACTCCAACTGGAGCACGTTGATGCGTTCGAGATAAATCGTGCGGTGGATGAGGTAAGCCAGGTCTTCGTTGGCGAACTCGAGCACCGCGCCAGGCGTGTAAGTAAAAGGAGGCGAACTTTGGCCAGTCATGCGCACGATGAAATTGGCGGAGGTGAGAAAGGGAGCCAACTCGTCGTGGGCAAAGCGTTCCCATTCTTCGTCGAGCAACGCGATGAGGTGAACCTTGGCGTGCTGGGCGAGGGCGCGGACGGTTTGCTGCATGAAGACCGCGCCGCCGTGCGAAGGCGGGCACAGCGGATAGGGAGAGACCATCAGGACGCGCAAGTTTTGGTCTTGCGCCCCTTCTTCCTGCTGCCTGGCGAGGTATTGATCAAAGTAATGGGCGCCGCGGTGGCGCGCAAAGGCAGTCTTGTCGTCCAGGCGCGTGATGGTTTTCACCCTCCACCGGGCGCGGAGGGCGCCTGGCAGTTGAAGGCTAGCCTTCCAAAGTGCAGTGTAATTGCACCTTTCCCGGGAATTACCGAGTAGCACCGAAAGCAGCGCGGATACGTGTGCCGCGAACAGATGTTGGCAAAGGCCTGAGAAGCTGGCGAGATTTTTCCAGAGGAAGAGCAAGAAGTTCTTCGCCACAATGGAATCGATATAGCTTTGCGAAAACTTCTTGCCGATGGTGCCGCGGTGTTCATGCCAAACATGGCTAGCCGGTTGATAGAGGACGCGCCAGCCTACCTTCCAGGCAAGGAAGCCGAGGTCGGTATCTTCAAGGTAAAAGGGCGCAAGGATTTCATCAAAGCCGCCAAGGGCAAGAAATTTTTTGCGATCAAAGGCGCTGGATCCGCCGCCGGCGTAAAAGCAGGGGAAGGGAACTTGGAGGTCCTCGTCGACGCGATGGCGCACGCGCAGCATGCCGCTGCGAAACTGGCCTTCGGTAAGTCCGGTTTCCTCGCGGGCCTTTTGCGGATCGCTAAAGAAGATTTGGCAAGAGACGGCGAAAATGTCGGGTGCATGGAAGCAAGCTAGGAGCGGCGGGAGAAAGTCCGGCGCCACACGCATGTCACTGTTGAGCAGGACGACAATATCGTTTTTCGCGGCGGCAAATCCGGCGTTGCTTCCTCCGCCAAAGCCCAGGTTCTGGGGAAGAGCGAGAACGCGAACCGTGGGAAAGTTTGTGCGCAGGTAATCGACGCTGCCGTCGATGGAGCCATTGTCCACCACGATGACTTCGTTGCGGGGGTTGCCCGCCAAGGCGGCGACCACCGATGGCAGATATTTTTCGAGCAGGTCCCGGCCATTCCAATTGGGGATGACGACGCTGGCGGATTGGTTGTCCGGCTGCTCTGCGGGCAGGGTTTTTGCCTTGCCGAAGAGCAGCCAAGCGGCTTCGAGAAGGAGAAAGCTGATGCCCTGAACCAGCGCCAGGAGGGGAGCGGAAAGAACATACGGCGCATGGGCCAGCAAACGGAGGAGCAACTTCATGCGTTTTTAGGGCCAAGGCCCAAACTACGCCCCAGCTTGGTCCAGCGGGAAGCGGCGTAGCCGGCCAATTGTGCCTCCAGCCGGGAACGCTCCTGTTCCAGAGATTGAGCCCAGGTGGTTCTCTCCACCAGGAGCGCGTCGAGCTCATCCACTTTGGCTTGGTAATTCGAGAGCTGCTGTGCGGCCTTGGCGATTTCTTCGTCTAGCCGCTGGGTGTGTTCGGCAAGGACACGCATTTCCTGGTTCAGGCGCTGCTCGGTTTCTTTGGCCCACGCGGCGGTTCCCGCAAGTTCCGCGTCCAAGTTGCGAAGGCGCTCTTCATAGGCCTCGGCTTGCTTCTGGCTTTCGGCGTGCGTGTTGGCAAGTTCTGCTTCCAATCGTTGCAGCACTTCGCGGGCGTGGTCGAGGCGGGCATTTTGTTCCAGCGCCCATTTGTTTTTGGATTCCAATTCGACGACGGTGTCTTGGTGCTGCTCGACAAGACCGGCATGCCGTGCTTCAAGCTCGTGGAGCCACGAATCTTTTTGGCGAAGTTCCCCCTCGAGCCGTTGAATGTGTTTTTCGCGTTCGGCGAGGACGTTGGCGCTTTGAGGCACGTAGACATACGTTGGTGCGCCCATCAAAGGCTGGGAGGAGCATACGGCCAAGAAGAAGTGAGCGCTCTCGACCTCTGCCGCCTCTAACTCCAGGCGGAGCTCCGGGCTGCCGGGAGCATGGGTGGGTAGGAACAGGATTGCGGCGGTGTGGTTTTGGACAAAAAAGGTTTGGTAAGGAAAGTACTCTTGGAGCGCCGCCTGAAACTCTTCGTAGCTGAACTCGCGCGTGTGAAATGGGTTGGGTCCGGCGAGACGGCGAGACTCTTCGTAATAAGCCTTATTCGGAGTGGAAACCACAAATGCGCCCTGGGGATGGATGACGCGGCGGGCTTCCTGGAGAAGGAGCCGGTAATTATCGAGATGCTCGATAACCTCAAAGCAAACCCCAATTTCGAAACTGGCCTCCGCGAAAGGTAATTCTTCCACGGGGGCAGTGCGGAAGCTCAGGTTAGGCAGCCGGTAGGTTTGGGTGGCTTCTTTGATGGTTTCGTTATCGCGGTCTACACCCATGACAGACTTGGCGGTGCGGGCCAGTTCCGCGGCGCCGTAACCCAAGCCGCAGCCAAGGTCGAGAACAGTTTTGTGGCGGCAGAGGCGAGCTGCGAAGTGATAACGGGAGATGTGCTCGTTCCAGAGGTCTGTATCAACTTTGCCGGGAACCAGACGTTCCCCGGTAAACTCAGCCATTGGTGAGCTCCGATTGCGGAATAGAACGCACGGTGGAGCCGATCTCGACCCGGCAGGGAAGGTGAAGGTAGCCGTACACGGGTCCTTCGGTATGGCCCATTTGGAGAGTGATGGCGTTGTCGATCCAATCGCACATTTTGTATTCGAGGAGATCTCCATCGGCAATGGCGGGGGAGAAGGAAAAGTGGGAGGGATACAGAGTGGGTAGTGTGACGCGGAAATCGACGGTGAGAATGTCTCCCGGGTTTAGCGGAGGAAGGCTGTGGCCTTCACGCAGTGTATTTGTGCCGGCAAAGTCGACCCCCATGTGGTTCCGCAACATAAAGCCAATATTGGGGCAGGAAATTGCCTCGACGGCTTGGGCGCTGATGCGAACCAGAATCACCGAATCCGGCTCGAGCAGCCGGCACGGTTGACCATTTTCCTGGAGAATGGCGATGCCGAGGATCTTTGCTCTTTCATCGCCATGGCGGTGGTCGATGTTGGGTATCTCCGTCACCACGCCAAGATCGCTGTGCGGAATTGCCGGTGAGCTCGCGATGGATTTCGGCTTCTGGTCGAGGTAGGCGGAATCCTTGGTTGCCATTGCGGCCATGTAGAGCGGAACCACTTCATCGGCGCTACCGAGGCCTTTCAACTTTCCATGGTCCAACCAGAGAACACGATCTCCGATGGCCTTTACATCCCCCATTGAGTGGCTGACAAACAAAATCGTTACGCCGCGCTCTCTCAGCTCGTGGACTTTGCGCATGCAGCGTTGGCGAAAATAGATATCTCCAACGGCCAGTGCTTCGTCTACTAAGAGAATCTGCGGATCCACGTGGATTGCGACGCTGAAAGCAAGGCGCACGGCCATTCCGCTGGAATAGGTTTTCACTGGCTGTTCGAGAAAATCACCAATTTCGGCAAAGTCCGCGATCGATTGGAAGCGTGCTTTTGTTTCTTCGTGGCTTAAGCCCAAGATGGAGGCGTTGAGGAATACATTGTCCCGACCGGAGAAGTCGGGGTTAAAGCCGGAACCCAGCTCCAGCAGGGCCGCGACGCGTCCTTCGACTTTGCTGCTGCCTGCGGTGGGGCTGAGAATGCCGGCAATAATTTGCAGCATTGTACTTTTGCCCGAGCCGTTTTCACCAATCACGCAGAAAGTTTCCCCTCGCCACACCTGAAAACTTAAGTCCTGCAGCGCGTCAAAACGGCGGTGCTTGCGAATCAGCCCAAGGCTCAACAACTCGGTTAGGCGGTCCCCTGGTGCGTCGTAAATAGCGTACGTTTTTGAAACGTTCTGAAAATCGATTACCGTTTCTTGTTGGTCCGAGTTTGACAAGCGTCGCCTTTCGATTCTAGCCTGAAAGAGTACGTCAACGCCGGCGTAGCTCAGAGGTAGAGCGAGGGTCTCATAATCCCTAGGTCGTAGGTTCGAGTCCTACCGCCGGCACCATGCGCTTTTTCCTTCCCCTAATTTTCCCCCAGTATGGTTTGGTACAGCCGGTCCAGCTCGTCGGGCGAATAGTACTCAATTTCAATTTTTCCGCGCTTTTCGTTTTTCGGGATGATACGAACGCGGGTTCCGAGGGTGCGTTCTAGGTTTTCTTCCGCAGCTCGAACATTGGGATCAATCTGTACGAAAGAATCAGACTTAGGCTCTCTTGGCTCGTTTAGGCTCTGTACTAGCCGCTCGGTCGCGCGAACACTCAGCCCCTGGGCTACGACCTTTTCGGCTGCTTTGCGTTGCTGATCTTCCGTAGCTAATGCGAGGATTGCTTTCGCGTGCCCCATGGATAGCCGATGCTCAGCAACCATCAATTGAAGATCAGGTGGCAGCCGCAATAGCCGCATGAAGTTGGTGATCGAAGTGCGATCCTTGCCTGTACGCCGGCCGATTTCTTCGTGCGTCAGGTTGAGCTCACGATTTAGTCTGTCGAAGGCGATGGCTGTTTCAATGGCGTTCAAGTCATCGCGTTGGATATTCTCGATCAGCGCCAATGTGAGAATATTGTCATCCGCGACGTCTTGGACGATAACAGGAATTTCGGACAGGCCCGCGAGCTTTGCTGCGCGCCAACGTCGTTCTCCGGCAACTATCTCGAAGTTGGTTTCTCTTTTGCGTACAAGAATTGGCTGCAGGATGCCGTTGGCTCGAATGCTCTCTGCGAGTTCGTGGAGTTTCTCGGCCTGAAAGGATGTTCTTGGCTGAGTTGGATTGGGCAATACCTTTTCGAGCGGTAGCTGTAGAACTGAACCCGCTGGAGCAGCGTCCTGCAGTGTGTTTGGTTGCGCAGGCTCTGGGGAATTGGTAACTTTCGTGGGCAGAAGGGAGGAGAGTCCCCTACCGAGAACCTTGCGTTGATCGAGCGGCTTGCTCATTGTTCATGATTTCCTTTGCAAGTCGAATGTAGCTTTCTGCACCTTTGGAGCGGAGATCGTAGGCGATCACTGGTTTTCCAAAGCTGGGTGCCTCAGCCAGGCGAACACTCCGGGGAATGACAGATTCGAATACCTTGTTGCCGAAGTGTTCGCGTAGATCGTTGGCAACTTGCCGTGTTAGGTTGGTCCGGTCGTCGAACATGGTTAGAAGAATGCCCTCGATAGTTAATTGGTGAGCGAAAGCTCCTTGGATTCTCTCGATCGTTTCCATTAACTGCGAGATTCCCTCCAGAGCGAAGAACTCGCACTGAATGGGCACAATGACGGAATCTGCTGCAACTAGAGCGTTCAGGGTGAGGAGGTCAAGTGCAGGCGGGCAATCAATGAGCAGGTAGTCAAATTTGTCCCGGAGATGCTCGACGGCCAATTTTAGGCGAAACTCGCGCTGAGTGGCTTCGACAAGGTCAAGATTGGCTGCTACCAAGTTCTGGTCCGCTGGAAGCAGAAAAAGGCCATCGAATTCGGTGGGTATTGGGGCTGTTTCGGCCACTTCGGGGTTTAAGAGGACATCGTAGGTCGTTGCCCCAAGGTCTTGTTTCGAAATCCCAACCCCGGTTGTTGCATTTCCTTGTGGGTCGGCGTCAATGAGCAGAACTCGGAGTTCGCTGAGTGCTAGGGAAGCGGCTAGGTTAATGGCGGTGGTAGTTTTTCCGACACCGCCCTTTTGGTTGGTAATGGCAATAGTTTTGCCCACGGGTTTATCCTAGCACTGTTCCACGGGGCACCTTGTGTCTGGTTCCACGTGGCACAGTAGAAAATGCTCCTAAGCCGTTGAATCTAAGATTGAACACTTTGAATGTTTAAATACACATGAAGGATGCCCACCGCCGCGGGGGTAACGCCGGCTATTCGACCCGCCTGGGCTAAAGTCGTTGGTTGCACCAGCTTCAGTTTGTCCCGCACTTCCCGCGATAATCCCGGAACCGACTCAAAATCGAAACCTTTGGGAATTGGACGCTGCAGGTCACCCGCCAATCGGTCCATTTCCCTCTTCTGGCGATCCATATAGCCGCTGTACTTGATTTCAGTCTCAACTGTCGTCAGAAAAGAAAGCGATCCATTCACCCCAAGCCTGTCGGAAATCCAAACGGAAAGCTGATTGATGCTACTCTCGGGGCGCTTTAGCCATTGCTCCAAGGTGGGGCGGTCGGAGGAGTTAGACTCAGGCAAACCCGCTTCAGATCCAATTCGATTTCCCCTCAACAGCCGCTGGGCCTGTTGCTTCCAGCGAAGCTTCGCCTCCAGCAATTCAACTCTGCGAGCATCGGCGAGCCCAATCGCCATCCCAATTGGTGTTAGCCGTTCATCCGCATTATCAATCCGCAGGTGTAGGCGATTTTCCGCTCGCGACGTAAACATCCGATAGGGCTCGTCAGCACCCTTCGTAACCAGGTCGTCCACCAAAATTCCGCCATAGCTTGAATTTCGATCCAAAACCACCGGATCCAACTGCCCCGCCAAGCGCGCCGCATTAATTCCAGCAATTAGCCCTTGGATGGCGGCTTCTTCGTACCCGGAGGTCCCATTGATCTGTCCCGCCAAAAACAATCCGGCAATCTGCTTAACCTGTAAAGAGTGGTCAAGTTGGCGTGGATCGATTGCATCGTACTCGATGGCGTAGCCCGGCCGAATCATCTCCGCATTCTCTAGCCCTTCAATCGAAGACAAAACTTCCAATTGGACATCCAGCGGCATGCTTGTCGAAAGGCCGTTCACATAGATCTCGTTCGTGTCCAGCCCTTCTGGCTCCAAAAACAACTGGTGACGAACCTTGTCAGGGAATTTTACGATCTTGTCTTCAATCGATGGGCAATATCTTGGGCCGATACCCTCGATCTGCCCACTATACAGGGGGCTACGCGAAACAGCGTTCTGAAGAATCTCGTGGGTCCTGAGGTTTGTGTAAGCCAAGTAGCAACAAACCTGTTCGCGCTCAATGGAGGCTGTAAGAAAGCTGAAGGGAGTTGGTTTTTCGTCGCCGTACTGCGGCTCAAAGCGGTTCCAATCGATAGAACGCGCATCCAAGCGCGGCGGGGTACCTGTTTTCAACCGAGACCAGCGCAAGCCCAGCCCCCGCAACGCCTCACCGAGCAGATTGCTCGGGGCTTCCCCGTTTCTACCGCAGGCGACCTTGGTTTCGCCCACATGCGCGAGTCCCTTCAAAAAGGTACCCGTTGTAATCACCACTGCGGCTGCCTGCAATTGCCGACCATCGGCCAATGTGACTCCCGTAATTCTCCTGCGCCCGCCGCCTTGCTCTTCCAGAACCAGTTCCGCCACTTCCGCCTGCAGAATCCGAAGTTCCTTTTCTTGCTCCAAGCGAGCCTTCATCGCAATCCGGTATTGCTTCTTGTCGCACTGTGCCCGCGGACTCCAAACCGCTGGACCCCTACTGGTGTTCAGCAAACGGAATTGGATTCCGACCTCGTCTGTTATCTGGCCCATAATACCGCCGAGCGCGTCTACCTCCCGCACCAGGTGGCCCTTTGCAATGCCGCCAATCGCCGGATTGCAAGACATTTGGGCAATCAGGTCTGCGTTCATGGTCACTAGGGCAGTGCGCAATCCCATGCGCGCCGCTGCTCGGGCCGCCTCGCATCCGGCGTGCCCACCCCCAATCACAATCACTTCGTAGCGAATCTGTTTCATCCCCAAAGACATCAACCTCGTCCTGGTTCTATTCTAACTTTTAGGGAATTCCAACAAATTGAAAATACTCATCATCGGCTCGGGTGGAAGGGAACACGCAATCGCGTGGCGTTGTCACACGGAGGGCCATTCCTTGGCCGCTACCCCGGGTAATCCCGGGATTGCTGCATTCGCCCCCTGCTATCCTGTTTCGACCTTGGCGCCGCAGAATCTGATCCGGGTTGCCAGGGAGACTTCGCCGGACCTAATCATCATTGGCCCCGAAGGCCCTTTGGTGGAAGGGTGTGTTGACGCCTTGCAGGCAGAGGGCTTCCGCGTTTTTGGCCCATCGAAGCAGGCGGCAAGGTTGGAGGCCAGCAAGATCTATTCCAAGGCATTCATGCTCCGCCACGGCATTCCTACGGCCAAAGCATTTGCTTGCACCAAGGTGACGGAAGCCATAGAGAAACTATCGGAGTTTCCTGGCAAGATTGTGATCAAAGCCGATGGCTTGGCGGCTGGCAAAGGCGTGGTGATTGCAAGGGACACTGCTGAAGCTAACCATACTATTTCATCAATGATGGCCGGCGAACTAGTGGGCGCCGCCGGAACCAGTATTCTTTTGGAAGAGTTTTTGGAAGGCGAAGAGGTCAGCTTCATCGTCATTTGCGACGGCCAAGACTACATTTGCCTACCCCCGACCCAGGACCATAAAGCGATCTTTGACGGCGACCGGGGACCCAATACTGGTGGAATGGGCACCTACTCCGACGACGGTATCTTAACCAAGGAGGACCGCTCCACCATTGAAGAGACCATCGTCAAGCCAACGCTTGCCGGCTTAGCTTCAGAAGGCACCATGTTCCGTGGATTTCTCTTTATTGGTCTGATGATGACCCCTGCCGGCCCAAAGGTTCTGGAGTACAACGTTCGTCTCGGAGACCCCGAAACCCAGTCAATTCTTTTGCGCGTGGAGGGCGGTTTTGGAAGTGCCATCGCGGCAGCCGCTAACGGAAACTTGAACCATGCTGTCATCCCATTGAAACCAGGTGCAAGTGCCTGTGTGGTTCTGGCCGCAGCCGGCTATCCCGGCAAGCCAAGAATGAAAGATAAAATTTCTGGCATTCCAGAAGCCGAAACCTTAGGAGCCAAGGTATTCCATGCCGGCACAAAGGAGGAAGATGGCCATCTGCTCACCGCCGGTGGACGTGTGTTGGGAGTCTCTGCCGCGGGAGACAGTTTAGCCAACGCGCTCAACCTTGCCTACGCGGCAGTTGCCAAGGTGAACTTTGAAGGCATGCAATTCCGCAAGGATATTGGGCAAAAAGGGCTCAAGCGCTACACTGAAAGCTAGCGTAGTCCAGTTGCAAAAGCGTGCCAAGCGGGGACGTAGCTCAGTTGGATAGAGCGTCCGCCTCCTAAGCGGAAGGTCGGCAGTTCGAATCTGCCCGTCCCCACCAAAACTTCGTGATATTTCCTCTTGGCCAAAACCTACCTACGGAAATGTACCTATTTGGCACTCCACGTTAGGATTTCGTAAGTATTTTTATTCGTTGTTTCTGAAACAACCCTATCCGTACCATGACCTTCAATGGTTATGGTACGGAAAACATTATTCACCACTCCGCTCCTCTATCTCGCGCTCGCACTGCCCCTCGCCGCGCAAACAGTATCCATCAGCATTTCTCCAACCTCCCAAACTCTCGACCTTGAGCAAACCAAACAGTTCTCCGTGTCTGTTAGTGGCACAACGAACAAGGCCGTCACCTGGACGGTGAGCGGTGTTGCCGGGGGTAATGCCACCGTGGGCACCATCACCACGGGTGGCCTATACAGAGCGCCCCTCACCCTGCCCAACCCAACGAGCGTGAAAGTGCGCGTCACCAGCGTTGCTGACCGAACGAAGTTCAAAGAAGCTACGGTAAATCTCCGCAACCCCAAGCCCACAATCTCTTCGCTTAACCCGAGCGAATTCAATCCGAACTCTTACAATCTTGTCCTAACTGGCACGAAATTCAAACCCGGCGCGCGAATCAAAATCGGAAGCAGTTATCTTCCCACCCAAGTCGTTAGCAGCACGGAGCTTCGAGCCCCTGTTACTTTCTCCGCTGCAACTACGGCCTGTTTCGTGGTTGAGAACACCAGCCCCTCGGCGGGCGCCTCCTCTTCTAAGTGCGCAACTGTGTACGGGCCGGTTTCGGTCAAGATATCGCCTACAACGACCACGGTCCGGGGTGGCACCACCAAGACCTTCAGCGCCTCCGTCAGCAATACATCCACCAAAGGGGTTGACTGGCTGGTCAACAACATCGTGGGTGGCAATGCCACCGTCGGCACAATTTCCACTACGGGCCTCTACACAGCGCCCATGAATATTGCCGCCGTTGGTGGGAGCGTCAAAGTTGCTGCCCGATCGCAGAAGGACGCCTCAAAACGCGCTGAATCCACTGTAACTCTGCAAAACCCGGTGCCTGTTCTTACTTCTATTTCTCCCACCAGCATTCCCATCGGCAACACGACCTTTACAATTACGGGCAATGGCTTCGCTCCTGGTGCAACCGTCCAATTGGCCGGCCGGCCCTTGAATGCCACAGTGCTGTCGGTAAACCAAATTCGCGTAACCGGTCAAACCCAACCTGCGCCTGGAGGAATTGCCGGTCTAACCGTTTCCAATCCCGCTCCCGGCCCCACCACCTCGGCGGCCATTGTGGTGAACATGGCCCCCGCCAATTCCGGGGTCACCTACGCAGCCGCGAAGCGCTTCCTTGAACAAGCCTCCTGGGGCGCTACACCAACCGAGATCAACCGCGTCATGCAAATAGGATTTGAGGCGTGGCTGAACGAGCAACGCACTCTCGTCGAATCCGACTACACCATGCCTACGCCCAATGGCGATATTCCCGTCTACGACATGCAAGCCGAGTTCTTCAACAACGCCATGCGGAAAAGGGACCAACTGCGCCAGCGCATGGCCTTTAGCCTCCACAAAATTCTGGTTGTATCTGCCCTAGAAGTAGATTGCACCCACGGTCTTGTTCCCTACCATCGCACGTTGCTCAAGCACTCCTTGGGCAATTTCAAAGACCTCCTCCACGACATGACCCTCGACGTGGCCATGGGCCAATACCTCGATATGGTGAACAACGACAAAGCGGACCCTTCCAAAGGCACCGAGCCAAACGAAAACTATGCTCGTGAAGTTATGCAGTTATTCACCATCGGCACCCAATTTTTACGGGCCGATGGCTCATTCCTGCGCGATCCGCAAGGCAATCCCTATCCCACCTATACGCAAGACGACATTATGGATCTGTCCCGTGTCTTCACCGGCTGGACCTATCCTCCGGGCAAAGGGACCGACTCGAAAAAACATAACAAGGAAAACTTTGGCGCACCTATGGTGGCGGTGGAACAGAACCACGACAACGGATCGAAGCGCGTTCTGGGCCGTACGATACCCGCGGGCTTAACGGCGGAGCAGGACTTGGAAGAAGGCCTAAAGATCCTCTTCCAACACCCGAACTTGGGCCCCTTCATCGCATTGCGCCTCATCCAAAGCCACGTCACTTCCAACCCTTCTGGCGCCTACATTCTGCGCGTCGTGAATGCCTTCAACAATAACGGCAGCGGCGTTCGCGGCGACCTGTTCGCGGTCATCAAAGCGGTTCTGCTCGATCCGGAAGCTCGCGTGGGAGATAACCCGTCGGCCCCCAATCCCTTCGGCAGCTTTGCCGGCCATCTGCGGGATCCGTTGCAATTGACGCTCAGCACCATCAAAGGGTTAGAAGGCGAAATTGTGCTCGACAACCCGGTTGAAGAAGATGTCACCAACATGGGCATGAAGGTCTTCTATCCGCCCAGCGTCTTCAGCTATTACTCTCCGTTCTCGCGCGCCACCGGCACCGCTTTCGCCGGTCCTGAATACCAGATCTACACACCGGTAAATGCCCTCGAGCGGGTCAATTTTATTTACTACATTCTCGAGCAGAAATCCAACTCTGAGATCAAGGTGAATATCGCTCCGTATGTTGGCTTGGCTACCGATGTCGAGTCCCTCATCCGCGCCATCGACCAGCACTTCCTGCACGGCACCATGCCGGAAATCCTGAAGCAAGGCATTCGCGATACCGTGGCCACCACCACGGATCCCACCAAGCGGGCCCGCTTGGCGCTATACCTGGCTCTCAGCTCGTCGCATTACCAGATCGCCATGTAGTTGGCCTACCCAGAAGCAAATCGAACCACAAGGAAAACGAAAATCATGAACAAATTCAAGCTCAACATTTCCCGCCGGGCTTTGCTGCGTGGCTCTGTGGCCTCTGCTGGCCTCGGCTATTTCGGCCTGCTCGATGCCTTGGCCCAAAGCGGCGACTATAAGGCGCTCGTGTGTGTCTTCCTGTTCGGCGGCAACGATTCGAACAACACCGTCGTTCCCATGGGCGCAGGCTACAACACTTACGCCGCCGTCCGGGGCTCCGCAACGGGCATCCCCCAAGGCTCCCTTCTGCCGATTACGGACCGTGGGGCCCAATATGGACTGCATCCCGCCCTCACCCGAGTGCAGCAACTCTACACCGAGGGCAAAGCAGCCGTTGCCCTCAACGTGGGTCCCCTGGTGCGGCCGGTAACTAAGCAGGAAATGCGTTCCGGTGCGCCGGTACCCTCCAATCTCTATTCCCACTCCGACCAGCAACAAGCCTGGCAACAAGCCCCCTGGCAAGGTGGCACCCGCACCGGCTGGGGCGGCCGCACGGCCGACGTCCTCCAGGCCAACAACCCTGGTTCGCTGCTGCCCATTAGCGTTTCCACCGCGGGTGGCGCTCTGTTTACCATCGGCCAAGTAACGGCCCCGGCTATTGTGAACGGCGGGCTTGGCCTAGGCCTCTCTGGGTCCAACGGATCCACCGAAGCCACCGCGCGGGACAACGCCTTCCAGCAGGTCATCAATTTCCAATCGGGCATGTCGCTGGTACAAGCCGCCAACAAGACGATGAACAATGGCATCCAGGTGGGAAAGGTGCTCAACAGCGTTCTTACCGGTCCCAACCCGCTCACCACGGTCTTCCCCAATAGCGGCCTCGCCAACCAACTGCTGCAAGTGGCCCGCATTATGCGGGGAAGGGAAAGCCTGGGCGTTAGCCGCCAAATCTTCTTCGTTTCCCAGGGCGGCTACGACAACCACGACGGCCTGCTCGCGGCACAACAAAACCTACTCACCACTCTCAACGGCGCCCTCTCGGCTTTCTACAATGCCACGCAGGAATTGGGCCTAGAGAACAACGTCACCACCTTCACCGAGTCGGATTTCAACCGCACCTTCGGTCCCAATGGCAACGCCGGTACGGACCACGCCTGGGGCGGCCACCACATTGTCATGGGCGGCGCAGTGAATGGCGGCCAGATGTACGGCACCTATCCCAACCTGGAACTCCGCGGACCAGACGACGCCGGAAGCCGGGGCCTTTGGATTCCCACCATGGGTGTCGACCAATACGGCGCCACCATGGCCTCCTGGTTTGGCGTCAACTCGGCGCAAATCGATTCGGTCTTCCCCAACCTCGTGAACTTCCCGAATCGCAATATGGGCTTCATGAAGTAAAACGGAAGCCTTTTTTTGGTTCCTTGCTCTTACTCTGTGCCGACTTTGGCGCGGATCCTGTGGAAAGTTCCTCCCATGGGCTCCGCGCCTCTTTTTTTTGTTTTCCGCTAGAGAGTCTTCTTTACGCTCAAGCCTCTCGTCATGCCGCTACAGTTGTTGAGCAAAGCAGCCAACCATGTTTGGCGCCAATTTGGCCAAGGGTCGTAGCTGATGGACAAGTCCTCCCGCACTACCCAAAGGTGCACCGTGTCGCTGCCTTGCTTATCGCCGCCAAACCGCCAACCCTCTCCGTAGCCATCCGTGCAGGTCACCTTCCTAACCCTTTCCATCTTTCCCCAATCGGTATGGCCACTGGCAGGCCCCCAATCCTGCAAAAACTTTTCTTTCTGGTAATAGCGGCAGGGCTTTTCGTCAGTGCAGCCCCACTCCGCGTAGGCCTCATCAAATTTTTGAGCCGCCAGCAGGGCTTGGAAGCGCTCCAGTTTTTGTACTTCGGCGCGATTGCGGAAAAAGTAATAGCCCGCGATCAACAGCACAACAACGCCCACAAAAGCCAAAAGGGCGCGCAAGATAAGCTTATTTCGCTTCTCTTCGCCCGCCCCGTATGTTTCCAGGTAGGTGGCCATAGACCTAGTCTATGTCGGTTTGTTGCTAGATCGGTTTGCTTGCTTCGCCGCTTATTGCGCGGGGTGCGCTTTATCGTAGGCCGTTGTCGCGTCGGCACTAATGTCCAAAGCCGGCTTGAAGTAGATGGTGTTCGTCACGTCCACCACCACGTCGTAGCCCTTTTCTTCCGACAACTTTTTGATCACTTCCTGCATGCGCTGGCCCGCACGAGCGAGAATTTCCTGGCGGTCCCGCTCCACTTCCTGTTGCAGGTCTTCCGACAACCGTTGGTAATCGCGTTGCTTGCGTTGGCCTTGGGTTTGCAGGTCCGATTCCACTTGCGGGGTTAGCTTTCCGGCGCCCGCGCTCAGGCGACCCTGAATATCCTGCAATTCCGCGGCAAGCTTTTGCAGGGCTTCCTGGCGCGGCTTGTACTTCGTCTCGAGGTCCGTCTGCGCCTTTTTAATTTCGGCCGTTTCCAACAGCGCCTTCTGGGTGTTGATAATCGCCAACTTCACCTGTCCAAAGGCGTCTGCCGCCATCATTGCCAAACCAAGGCACAATACCATCGACTTCATTCTTGTCATGTCTCCTAAAAGATCCGCCTAACGGGCGTACATTCCCGGGCAAAGCAACCATGCGGACAAGCCGCCATCTGCCAATTTAGCAGAAGGGCCCAACAGTCTCCTAATCTTCGGGAAGGGAAAACTGGTCACCAGTACTGGCAATCCATTCCTTTAGACGGCCCAACAGGCGCTTTCGCACTGCCCGATAAACATTGTTGTGCGCCAGGTTGGCCTGCTCCAGCGGATCCTCGTTCAAATTAAAAAGGCTCCAGCTAACGCCCTCAAAACAAGCGTATTTCCAGCCATCGCTGGTTACGAGGCCGCGCCATGGCTTATTGACGCTATGTCCGTGGCCAGTGGGTACTACGGATTGCAAAAAGGCGCTATCCGCTGCCGCCGGACGGGCCGCAGCGTTGGCGAAGCGGTAGGGCGCATAATCGGTTCCCCGCATCCACGCCGGCTTTTTCACGCCGCAAAGGCCCAGCGTCGTGGGCGCAATGTCCACCTGGCTGAAGGGGAAGGTCGGCCTTCCCGTCACCCGGCCATCGTAGACGGGTTGTTCGCCGCTCAGAATCATGGGAATTCTAATGGATTCTTCATGAATCGTCATTTTGCGGAACATCCCGTGGCTGCCGTGCATGTCGCCGTGGTCGGAAAACGCCATTAGGTGCGTACGGAAGGAGATACCCGTCTCGGCGAGAGCCGCGCGAATCCGGCCAATGTTGTAATCCCAATTCTCGATCATGGCGTAGTAGCCGGCAAGTTCGCGGCGCGCTTGCGTCTCGATGGCTCCACCCCGGGGTACATTGCCCCGCAGTTGCAACTGCATAGGGTTGTATCGGCTCATGTAGTCGGCCGGGGCCACATACGGATCGTGCGGCGGCTGCACGCTCAGGCAGGCAAAGAAGGGTTTGGCTTTGTTTTGTTTCTGTAGTTCGCCTTGCTCCCGTATATACCGTACGAGAAGATCCGTCAAGGCGTCGGTCTCATATCCAGGCAAACGCTCCAGAAAAGCATCTTTGCCCTCGCCGCCGTGCACCCAACAGTCCCATTGGCTGTTGTTGTTTTCATAACCTACCCACTTGTCGAAGCCGCCCCGTAGTTTCGGGGGAACAATAAACTTCGCCGCACGGCCATCGCGCTCGTGAAAGCCGCCCAGGTGCCATTTGCCGAACCACGCCGTCTGGTACCCAGCCGCCTTCAAGGGTTCAGTCAAGGTTGGCTGGCCCTCCGGGAGCGGGTATTCGTGGCCCGGCACGCACTCGTGCGGATACTTGCCCGTAAGCAGGCTACCCCGGAACGGACAACACAAGGGCATGCCGCTGACGGCCCCCGCGAAATTTACGCCGCTGGCTGCCATGCGGTCCAAATTTGGGGTGCGCGCGTTGGGGTCGCCGTTGGTTGCTAGCGCTTGGGCACGGTGTTGGTCGGCCAACAGCCAAATCACATTTGGTTGCTGTACAGGCTCGTCCAGATTCTGAGCAAATCCAGCCTTGCCTGCACTCATTGCTGTGGCGGTAGCCAAAGTTGAGCTTACAAATTCGCGGCGGCGCATCTTGTCGATCATTCTATCCTTGCCTGGGTTTGGCCCTGCCTGCATTTGGCCTCTAGTTTTTCCCCATCCCAGCCGATGACACTTCTATGAAAGAAAGGCGGAAAAAGGGAGCGGCTCGCCGGGATGCCAACGGGTCCGTACAACTGATTACCGAACCCAATAGCCGTTTCGCCCAAACTATTGAGGGCCGCCTGGTGAACGAAAGCGATTTTGGCTTTTGTGTGGAAGTCACCAAACCATTGCCCTTGGGCATGGAGCTGCACTTGGAAAAGAAGCTTCCCTCGGGCGAAGTCCGCCGCTGGGAAGGGGCCGTTTGCTGGCTGAATGTGGTGGAGAAAGACTCTTACCGCGCCGGTATCGAGATCAAGGGCCAAGCGCGCGAAAACGAGTCCGCCGAGCCGGAAGAAGATCTATACGACACTTTGCAAGTAAGCCCAAAGGCCGATTTCGACACCATCCATCGTGTCTACCGCATGTTGGCCCAGCGCTTTCACCCGGACAATGCCGACACCGGCGACGAGGTGAAGTTCCACAAGCTACTCCACGCGTTTGAACACCTTGGGAACCCGGAGCGGAGGGCGGCTTACGACGTAAAGCTATCCGGCCAACGGCGGCGGCTTTGGAACACCTTTCGCAATCAAGGCGAAGGGGACGGCATTGGGGCGGAACGCCGCAAGCGCACCCTACTGCTCAGCGTGATGTATCGCAAACGGCAGAGAACTCCTGAGGCTCCGCAGGTTTCCTCGCACGAACTGGAGCAGGTGCTCGGCATCGAAAAGGAACACCTGGAATTTACCTTCTGGTATTTGCGCGAAAAAGGCTATGTGGTCCGCTCCGATAGTGGCCGCTATGCCATTACCGCCGCGGGTGTGGAAGAGTTTGAGCGTCTCGAAGCTCCCAATACCGCAGAAGGTTTCCAACGCGCCATCGAAGGGCATCAGGACACAAATGCTTCTGCTTAGGGCTATTTTGCCCAAAGCATAGACTCAGAACGGAACCGCTTTGGACAGCGCCCGTCGCAAGCGCCAATAGTAGGTATTACGGTCAATCTCCTCCACGCCGAATTGGTCCAGGTGGGGTGTCCAATACTGCACATCCAGCAGCAGGAAGCCACTTTGCCGCAAGCGCTCCACCAGCGCCCATAGCGCCACCTTCGACATATCTGTCTCGCGGTGGAACTTCGACTCCGCAAAAAATGCCGCGCCTAAATGGATGCCGTACGTTCCGCCCACCAGCCGCCCTTCGCGCCAAACCTCTACGGAATGCGCCTGCCCGCGCCGGTGCAGCTCCTGGTAGACTTCCGCCAGGCGGGGTGTAATCCAGGAGTCGTGCCCGGCCCGCTGGCCGCCCCGCGTGGCGCATTCTTTTACTACGCCCGCAAAGTCCCGGTCAAAGGCAATCTCAAAGTCTGCCTTGTTCAGCCGTCTGGCCAGAGAGCGCGAAATATGAAATTTGTCGAGCGGCAACACCCCCCGGCGCTCGGGCAAGTGCCAGCTGAAAACCGGGGCATCGGCGTAAGCCATGGGAAAAATGCCCTTGGCATAACCGGCCAAAACTTCGTCCGGGTCCAAAGAATCCGAGACGCGAACGATATCCACGCCTATAGTATAGAAAAGGAAGCGCTTATGCCAAAAAAGATCCGTTGGGGCGTGCTCGGCAACGCCAAGATCGCCCGCGAGAAGGTGATTCCCGCCATGCAGCGCGGGGAGTTATGCGAAGTTGTAGCGATGGCCAGCCGCCACCCAGAAGCCGCGCAACCGGTGGCGGAAGCCTTGGGCATTGCTACCGTACACGCCTCTTACGAAGCCCTGCTTGCCGACCCATCGGTGGATGCCATTTACAACCCGCTGCCCAATCACCTGCACGTCCCTTGGTCTATCCAAGCCGCTGCCGCGGGCAAGCATGTGTTGTGCGAAAAGCCAATTGCCCTAAGCGCGGAGGAAACGCTTACGCTCATTGCGGCACGCGACCAATACGGAGTAAAAATTGGCGAGGCCTTCATGGCCCGTACCCATCCGCAATGGGCCTATGCGCACCAATTGGCCAACACCGGCGCGCTCGGGGAGTTGCGCCTGGTGCTGGGTGGCTTTAGCTATTTCAATCGCAAGCCCGAAAACATTCGCAACAACGCGGAATGGGGCGGCGGCGCCTTAATGGACATTGGTTGCTACCCGGTTACCTTGTCGCGCATGCTCTTCGGGGCGGAACCTCTTAGCGTGGCGGCCAGCCTGGAGCGCGACCCGGACTTTGGCATCGACCGCTTCACCAGCGCCATTCTCAACTTCTCCGGCGGGCGGCAATGCGTGTTCAGTTGCGCCACCCAACTCGCTCCCTTCCAGCGCATGTTTCTTTTGGGCACTACTGGCAAGCTTGAAATCGAGATTCCCTTCAACGCCCCGCCAGACCGTCCTTGCCGCGTCCGGTTAAACGACGAGGATTGGAGCGAAATCCCCACGGCAGACCAATACACCATCCAGGGCGACCTCTTTAGCCAGGCCATCCTAAACGATAGTGAAGTGCCCGTGCCGCTCGAAGATGCACTAAACAACATGCGCGCCATCGAGGCTATTTTCCGTAGCGCCCACGAAGGAAGGACCATAGCCCTTTGAACCAACCTTTTGCCCGCAAACCGCTTTACCAGAAACTCAACCAGGAATTGCGTAAGTCGATTACAAGCGGGCAATATCCGCCGGGGCAACAATTTCTGAGCGAACGCCAGGTGGCCGAGCAATTTTCGGTAAGCCGCGTTACAGCCAATAAGGTGCTGGCCTCGCTGGTGGGGGAAGGCTTGCTCGAGTTTCGCAAAGGGTTGGGCACCTTTGTGGCCGCGCCCAAGTACGATTACAACCTGCGCAGCCTGGTAAGCTTCACCGCCATGGTCGATGCCCACAAAGGCCGGCCGGAAACGCGGGTACTGGTCTTTCGCCAAGCCCGGGAGATTCCAAAGTCCCTCGAAGTAGCGCCAATGGAAGCTTGCTACTACATGGAGCGCCTGCGTTGCGCCAACGGCCTTCCCGTGATTCTCGAGCGGCGCTGGGTGCGCGAGAGATTCTGTCCCGGTTTGACGAAAGCCGAGTTGAAGGGAAGCATCTACGAGCTTTGGGCGCGCAAGTACTTTCTCTCGGTTGCGGGGGCGGAGCAAACGATCCGCGCGGTTCTGTTGAACCCGGAAGAAGCCGCGGCCTTGGAATGCCCGGTTGCGTCTGCCGGTCTGCTCAACACATCCACCGGTTATTTGCAGGACCGCGTACCGCTATGGTTCGAGCAAACGCTTTACCGCGGGGATGCCTATGAGTTCTTCAATCGTCTGGGCACCATTGAACAGCCTCGTCCCGCCGAAGGCCGCTTGATTCGCTAAAGACTCGCCGCAGCCTCTTTGCCCAAGCGAATGCAATCCGGTATGCCAATGCCGCGGTAACCGTTGCCAATTAAGCGTAGGCCGGGCCAAGCCTTCAGGCGCTCCTCAATAATCTCGAGTTTATTGGCATGGCCCACTTCGTATTGCGCCATCGACCGTGGCCAGCGAGAAACGCTGGTTGCCACCGGGGCCTGCTCGATGCCCAACATCCGGCGCAAGTCTTCGCACACAGCCGCAATCACAGCCTCGTCAGTCCAATCCACCACCTCTTCCTGGCCCGCCCCGCCCAGAAAACAGCGCAACAGAAGTTTATCGGCGGGAACCCGGTGGTTGAACTTTTGATCAACAAAGGTGCAAGCCACCAGGCGTTGCCGCTCTTTGCCTGGAACTAGAAATCCAAACGCGGGAAACTGACGGCCCAGCGAAGTGCGCTCGTAAACCAGGCCGACGGTCAACGAAGAAGAATAGCCAATGCCCGCGAGCACGTCGCTCAGCATCGCATCCATGCCGCCCAGCAATTGTCCGGCGGCCCAGGCGGGCGTCGCCAAAACTACCTCGCGGCTCTGCCACTGACCGGCGGCGGTCTCGACGGTATAAAATTCCCTCCCGGCATTCTGCTGGTGGCGAAGGTTGCGCACCTGTTCAGGAATCACTTCGCAATGCCCGGCAATGGCCTTTTGCAAGGCCTCAATCATGCTCCCCAAGCCGCCCTTCAATGTGCGAAACAAGGTGGCGCCTGCCTTGGCCTTTGGCGCTTTGGCAATTCCCGCCAGAGTGCCCTTGGTTAAGCTGCCGTAGTTGCGTTCCATTTCCGCAAAGCGCGGCAGTACAGACTCCACGCTCAGCCGGTAAGGGTCTCCACCGTAAACTCCACTCAAGAGCGGCTCGGCAAGATACTCCACCGCTTCCTTGCCATAGTGGGCTTCAATGAATTCGCCAACACTGCGGTCTGGAGCGTTGCGCCGCGGCGCTTGGAACCACTCCAAGCCCATACGCACTTTCGTTCCCCAGCTCAAAAGCGGGCTGGTAGCCAGGGGCAGCACCTTAGTGGGCACCATCATCATCAGCCCGTCCGGCAGGGGAATCATCTTCCCGTCCCGCCAAATCCAGGTGGCGCGCTGGGCGTCGTTCGAGCCAATCACATCCTCGCCCAATCCCAACTCGCCGATCAACTCCTGCGCTTCCGGCTTGGCGCTCAAAAAGCTATCCGGACCTTCCTCTAGCACGCAATCCGCCAGGCGCTTGGTCTGAATCACCCCGCCCACGCGGCCGGCTTCAAATAAGACAGAAGCGCGCCCCCGCTTGGCCAGATAGTAGGCAGCGGCGAGGCCCGAAATGCCACCACCGATAATGAGAGGGCGATCTTGACTAGGGCTTGAACTCACGGACCATCTGCACAACTGCTTTGACGTTTTCCACGGGGGTTTCCGGCAAGATGCCGTGACCCAAATTGAAAATATGGCCCGGGCGCGTACCGGTGCGCTTCAGGATCTCGTGCACCTTGGTCTTTAGTTCCGGCAAGGGGGCGAACAAAGCCACGGGGTCCAGGTTGCCCTGCACCGCCGCACGGTAGCTGATGTCCATCCAAGCCTGGTCGATATTCATGCGCCAATCCACGCCCATTACGTCGCCACCCGCGGCGTGCAATTCCTTGAAGAAGCCCGCGCAACCAGTGCCAAAGTGGATGACCGGGACGCCGCCCGTACGGATGCGCTCAATCAAGGCTCTCGAATAGGGCTGCACGTATCGCACATAGTCGTCGCTGGCCAATGCCCCCACCCAGGAATCAAAGACCTGGATGGCGCGCGCTCCGGCGCCGATCTGCATCAGCGCAAAGGTCCCCAGCACGTCGACAATCTTGCCCATCAACCGCCGCCATAGGGTTTCGTCGGAGTACATCATCTGCTTGGTGCGCAGATAATTCCGCGAAGGCCCGCCCTCGATCATGTAGCTGGCCAAGGTAAACGGCGCGCCCACAAAGCCAATCACGGGAATCCGCCCGTTCAGGGTGCGCGTGACCAATTGGATGGCCTCGCCCACATAGCCCAAATCGTCCGTGTTGGCGGTGGAAAGAGCGTCGATGTCCGTTGAGGTCAATACGGGGTTGTCGATATGCGGACCTTCCCCGGCGCGGAACTCCAGCCGCAGGCCCATTGGCTCTACAGGAAGCAGCAAGTCCGCGAAAATAATCGCCGCGTCTACGTCCAGAATTTCCACGGGTTGCAGGGTTACCGCCGCGGCCAAATCCGGGCGCTTGCAAATTTCGACAATGCCGTGTTTCGCCCGGATGTCCCGGTATTGCTTCATGTAGCGGCCCGCTTGCCGCATGAACCACACCGGGCGCACGTCCGTCGAGCGCCGCCGGCAGGCATCTAAGAATCGCGAGTTCATTGGAGCCATTCGCATGCTGTTTCCCATCTCTGGCCCTTTGGGCCTTCCGGGCAAAACAAAACACGCATTCCTTTCGGTTTGTGTTGGGCCGCCCACTGCGGGCCCAGAATATACATTGGTTTCGCCCACGCTTCCACATCCATGGCGTCCGGGGCCACGAGCGAAACCGAGAGCATCCCTTTGGCCGGAAAGCCGGTGCGGGGGTCCATAATGTGGCTGTAAATTTCTCCGCTTGCCACAAAGTGCTTTTCCGCACTCCCGCTGGTGGCCATGGCCTGGTTTTTCAAATGCACCACCGCTACGTCCCTGTTTTTGTACTTCGGGTGGCTAACTTTCACTTCCCAACCGGGCTTGCCCGGCGGCGTTCCCAGTCCGTACAGGCTTGACCCGCCCGCGGAGACGAAAGCATTCTTCACGCCCGCTTCGCGCAGAATTTCCACCATTTTCTTTACGGCATAACCCTTGCCAATGCCGCCCGGGTCCATCTCTGTGGCGGGGTGAGCGAATTGTACGGTTTGGTCTGCCGCGTTTAAGCGAACATTCTCAAAGCCAACTCCAGCCATGGCCACCCGTACCTCCGCGCGATGCGGAAAGCGCCCCTCGCCCTTAAAAAATCCCCAGCTGCGCATTAGCGGACCCACGGTAATGTCAAAGGTGCCTTCGCTTTGCTGGCTGTACTGGCGGCACTTGGCTAGCAGGTCGAAAAGCTCCCGCTCCACGCGCACCGGCCGCTCCGCGGCCGCGCGGTTCAACTTGCTCCATTCGCTTTGCGGCTTGTAGTTGGAAAGCAGGTTGTCCAGGCGCGCCGCTTCTTCCAGCGCCGCTCCGACGGCGGCTTCCAATTGTGTTTGGTTTTTTCCGTAGGCCGTCACGGTAAAGACAGTTCCCATCGCTTGGCGGGTGGCCTCGTAGCGCAAGCTCTCCCGCTCCGTCGCCGCAACCAACTGCAGCGGGGCCGTTAACACAGGGGCCAAAAGTAAGAAGAATCTTCTAAACATCTTCTTTCAGCCTTCCCCGTTGGACGCGCTTCAATAATTTCTGTACCCGCCGCTTCGGGCCTAAGTCCAAGGCGGCATCGAAATAGAGTTCAGGCGTGCGATATAGATCTACGCGCTGGGCCAATTCGTTCCGCAAATAGCCCTTGGCATTTCGCAAAAGCTGCAGCACCTTTTCCTGTTCTTCGCCCTGGTGCGGGGTCAGAATGCTGATCATCGCCTTTTTCATGTCGGGAGAGACCTGTACATCCACCACTTCCAGCCCCTCCAGGCGGTTGTCTTCCAGGCCATAGGCGATCAATTCCACGATTTCTTCGCGGATCGATTCGGCAACTCGTTCGTAGCGATGGCCTTCCACGTCCTTATTATCCGATTCGCAGGCCGCTTTCGTCGAAAAAAAATCAGGCCGCCCGGACGCGGCTCACCTGGATCTCCACCGGAATGTCCGTGTAATTGGGAATGTCGGCGAAGATCTGGTTGCCGGCCGTTTCCGCCGCGTGTTGGAACTCTTCAACCGTGGAAAAATACATGCGCGCAATGGCCCGGTAGTTGGGCGCCGAACCGGGCAGAAACCCGCCCAGGCCCTCGTCGGCTTCCATGCGAAGCATCCCAAGCGGCGTAAGTAGTTGACGCACCAAGGGGATATGGCGGTTCAGGTAGTATTCAAAATCGAAACGGCCTTCGCCCGCTGCCGGGTAAAACGCGCTTACGCAAATCATTTCTTGGCTCATCCTTCCCGTCCAAAGAGAAACTGCTGTGTTAGCGTAATGCTGTATGGCACGCAGCGTCAACAAGGTAATTTTGATTGGGAATCTCGGCCGCGATGCGGAAACAAAGTACACGCCGCAAGGTGTGGCCGTTAGCCGCTTTTCCATCGCCACCACCCGCCGTATTAAGGACAACAGCACGGGCGAGTGGAAGGACGAGACGGATTGGAACAATGTGACGCTGTGGCGCAATGAAAACCTGGCGCCCTATCTGCTGAAGGGGAAGCAGGTTTACATTGAAGGCCGGCTCCAAACCCGCAGCTATCAGGACAAAGACGGCAACAAGAAATACTCCACCGAAGTTGTGGCCGAGGACGTGATTCTGTTGGGTGGGCGCGCCGAGGGCGGCGACGGTGGCTTCGGGGGCATGCAAAGCGCCCCGCGCAGTGCCGCGCAAAGAATGGGTGGTGCGCCGCAAAGCGCCAGTCAACCGGCGGGCGGCGATTTCGACAATTTCGACCCCGGCATCGACAACGACGACGTGCCCTTCTAAATCTTTACGGCTTCGAAAGCGGATTCAGCGTATCCGGCGGAGGCGCCGGCGCTTGCCAATCGGCAATTACGAGGTTTCCGTTGCGACTGTAAATCAAGCGGCGGCCATCGGGCGAAAAACTCGGTTCGCTAGAAAACTCACTTCCGCGCGTCAATTGCACCAAGCCCGAACCATCGAGGTTCACCATAAACAGCTCAAAATTCCTGCCTGTGCAAAGCGGCAAGTCCGAGCTGAAGAGGATGCGGCGATTGTCCGGCGCCCACACTGGCGACAACACCGTGCATCCAAAGCTAGTCACCTGCTTCTGGTCAGTTCCTCGAAAACTCATCACAAAGATTTCGCTGGGCGTAATGCTGGCGCGCTCCTGCTCGAGCTCTGTTTTCGCCTTTTTCTCGGCGGCATCTCCCCGCAGACGCGTCGAGCGGAAGACGATGCGGCGTCCATCGGGACTCACATGCGGGTCGCCGTCGTAGCCCGGGCTGCGGGTTAGCTGGCGCTTGTTCAGCCCGTCGGGCTCCATGCTCCAGATTTCCAGGTCGCCGCTGGCCTGGCTGGTATAGACAATCCGCTTTTCTTCCTCTGAAAAGGAAAGTTCCCCGTCAAAACCGGAAGCTCCCACCAGCCGCTCGAGGCGGTTCTTCTCGTTCGCCATGAAAATGTTGAAAGCTGCCGGGACAGAGCCCAAGGTCTTTGGGGCGCATTGGCCGCCGGTTTCGTGCGTGGAATCAAAAATCCAGCTCTTGCCCTTCGACAAAGCCACGGCTTGGCGAACAGTCCCTTTGCCAGTGGAAGCCAGCAGTTTTTCTTTCGTCTCCAGGTCTAACCAATAGGCCTGCGGGCAGCCTTCTTCGGGCTTGGTCACAAACAGCAGGCGCTTGCCATCTTTGGTCCAACTGGGGCTGCGGCTAGTGCCATCGTTGGTCAGCAGTTGGGGATTGCCCAAGAACTCGGGGTGCACAGGGATAGCTGCCCCAAAACGCGCTGTTTGGGCCAGCAACCCATTCCCCGAGCCAAGTAGGGCAAGCAATAGCAAGTACCGCATCATTAGCGAAGCAAATCCTCCAACTGAACTCGGGAATCGGTCTTTTCGTCCCGATACTTCACAATTACGGGTGTATAAAGCGACAAACCCCACTCGCGCCCAATGCCTTTGCTGATCTGGCGAGCCCCGGCCACCACCACAGCACCCTCGGGCACCACCAGCGGCTGATCGTCCTTGGCCGTCAACACTGCCTCATTCACCAAATCGTAAAGCGGAGTGGAGCGCGTAAGAATTACCCCGCTGCCCAGAACAGCCCGCCGCTTCACCAAGGTGCCTTCGTATACGCCGCAATTGCCGCCCACCATAACCTCATCTTCGATAATGACGGGGAGCGCGCCAACTGGTTCCAAAACTCCACCAATTTGCGCGGCGGCCGAAAGGTGGCAGTTTTTGCCAATCTGGGCACAACTGCCCACCAGCGCGTGGCTATCCACCATGGTTCCGTCGCCCACCCAGGCGCCCACGTTAATGTACATGGGCGGCATACAGGTGACGCCTTTGCCCAGAAAACAACCGTCCCGCACACTGGAGCCACCGGGCACAATGCGCACCCCGTCCAGGGGCCCCATCGGCCGCACCGGGTAAGTGGCCTTATCGAAAAAGGGCTGCCGCTGTGGGTCAACGCTCATGTCCACAATCTGGCCCAGGCGAAAGCCCAAGAGAATGCCTTGTTTCACCCAAGCGTTCACCCGCCAGCCGCTGGGGGCGGCAGCATCGGGGGTTGCAGACGGCTCGGCCGCCCGGTACTTACCCTCGTTCAAACCGCGCTTAAACTTGCGGAAGAGCCTTTGCTCGGCTTCTCCCAATTCTGCCGCCGGAATTTGAAAAGCGGCCTCAATGGATTTCTGCATTTAAAGAAGTCCTGACTCTATTAGTGTTTTTTTGATTTTCGCCTGCGTTGCTTCCGTCGGCGCCATCATGGGCAAACGGTAAACGGGCTTCAAAAGACCCATTTGCGCCATAGCCCATTTCACCGGCATGGGGTTCGATTCCAGGAAGTTGCTATCCATCAGCGGCAGATACTTCTGGTGGATTTTCCGGGCTAGTGCGAAATCGCCTTCCAGGCAAGCATCCGCCAGTTGGCTCATCGGCCCGGGAATCTGGTTGGCCACTACGCTAATTACGCCGTGCCCCCCCAGCGCCATCAAGGGTACGGTCAACGCGTCGTCGCCGCTTAACACGCTGAAATCTTCGGGGACGCTGTGGATGACGCGGGCGATCTGCGCGATATTTCCGCTGGCTTCTTTCACGCCGATGATGTTTTTGATTGCGCTCAGCTTGGCCAGCGTGGCGGGCTCAATGTTTACGCCCGTGCGCCCCTGCACGCTGTAAACAATAATGGGCAGACTGGTGGCCTTGGCCAAGGCCCGGTAATGTTCGTATAGGCCTTCCTGGGTGGGCTTGTTGTAATAGGGCGTAACGCTAAGAATGGCATCGGCTCCCAGAGCCTCTACTTCCTGCGCCAAGCGCGCAACTTCCGCCGTATTGTAGCCACCCGCGCCGGCCATGACGGGCACCTGGCTCTTGGCTTCCTCGACGGTAATTTCCACCACACGCAGATGCTCTTCGAGGCTCAGCGTGGGGCTTTCGCCGGTTGTGCCGCAGGGAACCAGGAAATGAATGCCCGCCTGAATTTGCCGCTTCACCAATTTACGCAAGCCGGTTTCGTCAAGACTTCCGTTGCTCTTGAAGGGCGTAACTAGGGCGGTGCCACATCCACGGTACATTTGTTGGTCCTTTACGGGTTTTCCTGCGCTACCGGTTTTCCGGCGGGGGAAGCAGAATCTCGGCAAACTCAAACAAACCGCGTTTGCCCTTTACCCATTGTGCGGCCTTCAAGGCACCGCGGGCAAAGCCTTCGCGGCTCCGCGCCGTGTGCCGCAGCGTCAGAGTATCGGCAGCGGAATCAAAACCAATTTCGTGAGTGCCCGGAACCGCGCCAGCGCGCGAAGCGCTCTCGTCAATATTGCGGCTATAACCGCCGCGCCGCATTTCCGCTACGGCCATCTTCAGCGTGCCGCTCGGCGCGTCCTTCTTGGCGGCATGGTGAATCTCCCAAGCCCAAGCGCCGTACTCTGGAAAAGCTTCCATCTCGCGGGCCATCTGCCGCACGGCGCGAAAGAACAGATTCACGCCAATCGAGTAGTTCGGGCTCCAAACCAAACCGATGCCCGCTCGACCAACCGCCGCTTCCACGCGCGGCATTTCCTCCAGCCAACCCGTGGTGCCCACCACCGTATTCACGCCCAAGGCCGCCAGGGCCTCAATGTTTCCCACCACGGTGCCCGGGGTTGTGAATTCAATGGCCACGTCCACCGCGTCGAAGTTCTCCCGCGTGAACATCTCCCCGCTGGCGTTGTTGAATTCATCGAGGCGCAGCACCACCTCCATGCCGTACTCCCCGGCCAAGGATTCCAGCATGCGGCCCATCTTGCCGTAGCCCACCAAGGCAATTTTCAAAGGCTCAATTTTCAACGGGGCAATCGTCATGCGGCAAACACCTCCGGGTCGGCTTCGGTGAAAAATTCCGCGTGCAAGCGCTCCGTGGCGGCCCGCAAATCGCGCATGGCAATCACCACGCTAATGTTTCGCAAGCTGGCCCCTTGGCTAATCATACGGACATTAATGGTATCGAGCGCGCGAAACACGCGATGCGCCACGCCCGCTTGCCAGCGGATGTTGTCACCCACAATGCACACAATGGCGTTTTCCTGTTCAATCTCTACCTCGCTGAAGGCCCGCAACTCGTCAGCAATGCGGGGCAGTTGGCGGGTGTCGTCAATGGTCAACGAGACGCTCACTTCGCTGGTGGCCAGCATGTCCACCGGGGTTTCGTAGCGGTTGAAGATCTCGAAAATACGGTACAGGAATCCGTGCGCCATCAACATGCGGGTGCTTTGGATGTTCACCACCGTCACGTTCTTCTTCGCCGCCAGGCTCTTGGCGGCGTTGCGCGTTTTGGGGCCTTGGGCGGTAATGCGGGTGCCTTCCACTTCGGGCCGCCGCGAGTTCAAAATCAACACCGGAATGTTGCGCTCAATGGCGGGCAAAACCGTGGACGGGTGCAGAACCTTCGCGCCGAAATAGGCCAGCTCGGCCGCCTCGGCAAAGCTCATCGAGCGGACGCGCAAGCCGCCCGGCATCACCGTGGGGTCGGCCGTCAACATGCCGTCAACATCGGTCCAGATTTGGATTTCTTCGGCCCCCACGCCTGCCCCCACCAGCGAAGCAGTGAAATCGCTGCCACCCCGCCCCAGCGTGGACGTTACGCCCTGCGCCGTGGCGCCGATGAAGCCGCCCATGACGGTGAGGGGTGCCCAACTGCGCTGGCTCAATCGACGGTAGGTTTCTGCATAGAGAGGATTGGCTTGGGTAAAGCGGTCGTCGGTGACAATCACTTCCCGGCTGTCCAAATGCTCAGCGCTCAAGTGTTCAGCGCTTAATGCCCGCGCCACAATCAGGCTCGATAGGCGTTCGCCAAAACTCGCCACGGCGTCCAGGCTCCGCGGCGTCAGCTCGCCCAAAATGGCCAGCCCGCGCAGCAGTTCCTGCAGCTCGGCAAAGTGCGCGTCCAATACATCCCAGGCTCCCGCTTCGCGGACGTGAAAGTCGCGCAAGTCCCCCAGTTTGCTTAAGGCTTCTTCCCGCGCACCATCGGCGGCCAGCCGTGCGCACTCCAGCAGCCGGTTGGTGGTCTTGCCCATTGCGGACACCACCACAATGGGCTGCCGGTCGGCATAGCGCCGGACAATTCGGCTCACGCGCTCAATGGCCTCGGCAGATTCCACCGAGGAGCCGCCGAATTTCATAACGATCATAAAGCTTCTTTGAAAGGGTTCCCGACTGACGGCAATTATCCGCGGCTACCGCTAGCGGCACTTCTCCAACAAGCGTTTGGCTAGGAAAGCGTATTGGTCTACCGCCGCCGCTAATTCCTGCTTGGCAATGCGCTCTTCGCTGGTGTGGGCCACGTGTATGGTTCCCGGGCCAAACAGGTAAGGTTGGCCCCAAGCCCCTCCAAACGCCGGAATATCCGTCGTGTAGGAAGCTACCATCGTAGCAAAGCCATCCGCCACAAACTCCTGCCCACCCAGCAATACCGCCGGTATCCGCAGCACTTCGTTCACTTCCACCAAGCCCTCCACCGCTTTGCGAATGGCGGCCACTGTGGAATCGCCATCATCCACTAGGCGGATCAAAAGCTCGGCCTTCGCTTGGTCGGGAATGACGTTGGGCGCCCGGCCCCCGGAAAGCAGGCCAATGTTCAGCGTGCTGGGGCCCAGAATTTCGTGTTGCGGCAAAGGCAGTGCGCGTATGGCGGCCAGCGCATCCAAAAGTTTCTCAATCGCACTTTCACCCAGTTCCGGGTAGGCCGAATGCGCCATGCGCCCGCTGGCCACTACTTCCAGGCGCAACGCTCCTTTTGACCCCAACGCCAGTTTGCCTTCCGTTGGTTCGCCATTAATCAGAAACCGCGAACCCTTTCCGTGCTTCCCCGCATGGTAGGCGCCCACGCTATTTCGTTCTTCCCCCACCACGAAGAGCAGAGCAAGGTTGCGCTCGCCGCTCTCCAGCAGTTTTTCCACAGCGCAGATCATGGCGGCTAGCAGGCCCTTCACATCGCAGGCGCCCCGGCCCCAAATCTCCGTCTCTGTTTCGCGCGAGGGAAAAAACGGCGGCACGGTATCCATGTGGGTGGAAAGGGTCACCCACGGATCGCCAAACACGCAATAGAGATTGTCGCGCCGAGGCTCTACTGCAATGCGCTCCACCGTCCCCTGAAAGCGCGCCGCCAAGTCGCGGAGCACATTTTCCAGAAAAACGCTTACCGGGAACTCATTCCCGGTAATGGATTCAATGTCAACTAGGGAGCGAGTGAGAGAGAAGACATCCTGCATTCCCTTCCAGTATGAAGGGTGGGCCGCGTTAGCAGTGCTGGTCGAAGGCGGCCTTCAGCTTTTCGGTCAGCGTGAAGGGGTCGCTCGATTCGATATCGCGGCGATGCAGCGCGAAAACCGGCTCTCCGTTCTTGAACAAGTACATGGCGGGGCTGGACGGGGGGAACATGCTCAGCTTATCGCGCAGGTGCTGCGTGGCATCTTCATCGCCGCCGGCGAACACGGTGGCCACTTTGGCGGGTTTCTTTTCATGAAGCAGCGCTGCGCCAATCGCCGGGCGGGCTTTTCCTGCGGCGCAACCACAGACGGAATTCACGATCATCAGGGTGCTTTCGGCGGTCAAGGCGGCATCCACGGCTTCGGGAGTTCTGGTCTCTTCCACTCCGTGACGGGTCAAGTCTTGCCGCATGGGGGTCAGAAGGGCTTCAGGATAAGGCATAATTCTATTGTCTTAGATGAGTGTCTATACCTTCAAGGATTCGCAGTTTTCCAGCCATCGAAAACTTCTGGCACTACTGGATCCGGCGAAGATGGGGCGAAATCTCCTCGATATTGGTTGCGGCAATGGCTTGCTCGCCCGCCCCTTGGTGGAAAAAGGCTTTCGCGTCACCGGACTGGAACACCCGCTAGGCTTTGATCCGGAAGCCACAAAAGATCTGCGGATTCTCCCCCGAGATCTGGAAGCCGGGCTTGGCCCCCTGGAGGGCCCCTATGATGTCATCCTCATGGCCGACGTGTTGGAACACTTGCGCCAACCGGAAGTGCTGCTAAGGGAATTGCACCAACACCTCAGCCCGCATGGCTGCCTGGTGGCCAGCCTGCCCAATAGCGGAAACATTTGGTTCCGGCTGAACATCTTGCTGGGCCGCTTTCCCGAGGACGACAAAGGGCTTTTCGATCGCACGCACCTGCACTTCTGGATGTGGGACAACTGGCACCGGCTTTTTGCCCGCGCCGGCTTCACCTTGCGCGTCGAGGCGCTCACCCCCATTCCCGTCGGCCTAGTAGCCCCGTCCTTTCAGTGGCTTGAGGGCCTCTGCTATGCTTTTGCTTGCGCATGGAGAACTCTGTTCGCCTATCAGTTTCTGGTGACAGCACGCCCCACAAACCCAAGGTAGTGGTGGTGATGCCCGCCTACAACGCGGCCAAAACTCTCCGTATGACCTATGCGGAGCTGCCGCACGACGTGGTGGACCTGGTAATTGTTGTCGACGACGGCAGCAAGGACGAAACCGCCCGCATTGCGCGCGAACTAGGCTTAGAGCTGTTTGTCCACAACGGCAACTACGGCTACGGCGCCAACCAAAAGACCTGCTACCGGGAAGCCTTGCGCGCCGGGGCTGAAGTGATTGTAATGGTCCACCCGGATTACCAATACGATCCAACGCTGCTTCCCCAAGTGATTGCCCCCATCCAAAACGGCACGGCCGATGTGGTGCTGGGCTCCCGCCTATTGGGAGGAGACCCCATGAAGGGCGGCATGCCCTGGTGGAAATATATCTCGAATCGCTTTCTCACCTGGGCCGAAAATGTTGTGTTTGGCCTGAAATTGGCCGAATACCACACTGGCTATCGTGCCTACACACGACAAGCCATTGAGAGCGTGAACGTAGAGATGAACTCCGACAACTTTATCTTTGACCAGGAGATCATGGCGCAATTTGTTGAGAACGGCCTTCGCATTGCCGAAGTGCCCGTGCCCACGCGCTATTTCCCGCAGGCTTCGAGTGCCAGCTTTGTGCAAAGCAGTGTTTATGGCTTGTCTATCTTGGCGCTTTTGGGCCGCCTGCTCTTGCACCGGGCCAAGGTTTGGCCGCAACGGCAATTCGTATCTTTGGAGCGGCGCTACCGCCGCGCCGCGGCTGCCACTCAATAGTTCATGAAGCAAGCGCGTTGGACTTGGTGGGTCGATTGTTTGCTGATCCTGTTGCTGGCGGGCCTCGCCATCCGGCCCATGTGGAAGTTCAAGTACACCGACAATTGGGGCTCGATTGAATCCACCTTCATCGCGGATGGGCGCATGTTGAAGGACAACTGGCCCTCGCCGCTTTGGCAGCCGCATTGGTACGGGGGTACGCGCTGGGATTTCATCTATCCCCCCGCCCTCCGCTTCGGCACGGCGTCGTTGGCCAAGTTCTACCCGATGGACCCGGCTAAGGCCTACCATCTCTACGCAGCGTTCTTTTACTGTTTTGGCATGGCCACGCTCTACCTATTGGCCAGAGTCGGCTTTCGTCGCCGCGGTGCGGGCTGGGCGGCAGCGCTATTGTGCCTGATTGTTTCGCCCGCTTATCCGCTCTTCCCGAATGTATTTGAAGATGGCTTCCGCTTCGGCACCACCAAGCTGAATGCCCTGGTGCGCTATGGCGAGGGGCCCCACATGACGGCCGTCGCCTGGCTGCCTTTGGCCTTGGTGCTTGCCTGGATGGCCCAAAGCCGCCAGAGCCGAACATGGGCCGTAGCCGCGGGCGCTGCGTGCGCCATGATTGTGGCCAACAATTTTTATGGGGCCACCGCGCTCGCCATGTGCTATCCCTTCCTGGTGTGGGCCTGGTGGCTGGAGCGCAAAACGTGGAATGTGCTTTTGCTTAGCGCCATTCCCCCGCTGGTGGCCTACGGCTTAACGGCCTCCTGGTTAACGCCCGAGTACCTGAAGGTGACGCTGCGTAACATGGTCTACGTCAGCGAAAAGGGCAATGCATGGTCGGCCTACTTGGCGCTGGCCGTCCTGGTCGTTTATGCCGCGGGTACCTGGTTGTGGAAGCGGAAGGCCAACCCCGGTCCCTGGGCCGTTTTCCTATTGGGGGCCACTGCGCTTTTCACCTTGAATGTGGTGGGGAACGAAAAGCTGGGCTTTCGCGTTATCGGTGAACCGCAGCGCTTGATTCCTGAGCTCGATATTCTCTACAACTTCGCCCTCGTCGCCTTGGGGTACCGCCTCTGGGCCTGGCGTGGCTGGTGGGGGAAGGGAAGCGTGCTGGCGGGTATTGTGCTGCTGGTCGCCCTGCACCAGAATTACATTCGCCACCACCGCGCGATTTTTCCCGCCCGGGTGGAAGCAAAGGATTCTATTCATTACCAGATCCCCGCCTGGATTGCCGAACATCGCCCCGATGCGCGCACCCACATCACGGGCTCGCCCCGCTTTTGGTTCAACGCCTGGCACACGCTTTCGCAAATAGGCGGTGGCAGTGAGCAGGGGCTTTTGAACGAATACATTATGCCCGCGCAGTGGGAAGCCACCATGGGCGAAGTAACACCCACGGCAATCGCCTGGTACCAAACGTTAGGGGTGGATCTGGTGGTCACCAGCGGGCCCGAATCCGAAGACGTCTATAAGGATTTTCAAAACCCCCGCAAGTTTGACGGCTTCGCGGAGAAGCTCTACGACGATGGCAAGGGGAACCGCATCTACGAAGTTCCTCGTCGCTACCGGAGCTTAGCGCGTGTGGTGGATCGCGAAGAGTTGGAAGCCCTGAAAACGGCACCCGGACAAACCGATGCGGAAACGCTGGCCCGCTTTGTGAAGCTGTTGGAGCAGGGTCCGGAGGCCCCCACGCAATCCCGCTGGCAGAGCTTTGATGAACTCCTGGTGCGGGCTAACGTGGCAGATGGTCAAAGCCTGATCGTGCAGGTTTCTTACGATCCGTACTGGCAGGCGCAAGGCAATTTGGGCCCCATCCCCATTAAGGCCGATGCCCTCGGCTTCCTGCGTTTAGACGCTCCGGCGGGAACAGAGCAAGTGCGGCTCCGTTTCACCAAACCGTTATCGAAATCCGCGGGCGAGGTGATATTCTTCGTCACATTGATTGCCGGGGGATGGCTCATTTGGAAAGAACGCCGCAGAACCACAACCTAGCGTGGGCGCTCTGCCTATTGGGCCTTTTGGCCTTCAATACGGCGATTTACCGGCCCATGTTCACACGCCAGGAGTTTCCGTACCGCGGTTCCATTGAAGCTGGTTATGCCGCAACGGCGCGCTTTGTGGCCGAGCATCCGAACCCCTGGGGTTGGAATCCGCAGAGCTACGCCGGTCAGCCCACACAGTTCACCTATCCTCCCTTGTTGCCTTACGCATCGGCTTTGGTCCAGTGGCTTACGGGTACTTCCGCATTGTGGGCAACGCGGTGGGTGGTGGTGGGCATGGCCTGCCTCGCTGCGCCCCTGTTGGCGCTCGCCTTTGCGTGGATGACCGGCAACCGCGTGATCGCTCTCTTGCTTGGATCTCTCTTCAGCTACGCCTCGCCTGCTTATGGTTTCTTCGGCGACGTTGACGGAGACCGTGGAATTTTTTATCTCCCTTGGCGATTCCAAACCTTCGCAAAATACGGCGAGGGGCCGCACTTAACCGGGCTCACCATTCTGATCCTCGCCTTGGCGGCGCTTATTTGGGGCGCCCGCCGCAAGGATTTTCCCAGCCTCTTTCTGATGGCCATTGGTTTAGCAGCAGCGCCACTCTTGAACTGGCTGGCGGCCTTCGGCTTGACAATTTGCGTGCTGCTGCTTTGGCTGACAAATCCGCGCTGGATTCCGCGCATTTTCCTGGCCGGCCTGTTGGCGTATGCGCTTGCGGCCTTTTGGTTGACCCCCGATTATGTCTTCACCACCGCGCTCAACTGGCCGAAGGACGCCTACGAATACAAAGTGGACTCCCGTGGTTGGCTGCTTTACGTGGGCCTGGTGGCGGCGCTATTGCTGGCGCGGCTTCTGCTGTGGGCCTTGCGCGCGCCTTGGGAAGTTTGCTTCACCAGTTTGGCCACCCTCGCCTTTGGTTGGGTGGCGGGCGGATTCTATTGGTTCAATCGGGACACCTTGCCTGAAAGCCGTCGCTACGCGCTCGAGTTCGAGCTTTTCCTTTTGGCCGCTGCTTTCACCTGGTTGGCTTGGCGTTGGAAGAAGAGCAAAACCCTGGGAAGGGTGGTTGTCGTTGCCGGCCTTTTGGCCGTCATGGGTGGGGGGAGTGCGCAATTGGTGAAGAGCCTGCGCCGGGGCTGGTCTGATTGGCGGATGATGCAAGCTGAGCAGACGGTTGAATACCAAGCTGCACTCGCAATCCACGACCATGCGCCGCGGGGCCGAAGCTTTGTCAGTGGCGGCACGCGGTTTCACTTCAATGCGTTTTTTGCTTTTCCGCAGGTTGGCGGCACCTTCGAAAGCGGCTTGCGGAATCGCATCGCCGTCGATTATCAATACCAGATGACTACCGGCGAAGGCTCCCGTCCGGGGCAGGACACGGAAGATGCCCGCCGCCAAATGATGGTGCTGGGTGTTGGCCAAGTGGTGACACACGGACCTGCTAGCAAGGAATACTATCGCGACATCCGCCGTCCAGAAAAATTCTCCGAATTCGCGGAAGCGACCTTGGACTTAACGGCGCACGATAAGTTATACCGCTTGCCCTTTTACGGCTTCGCGCATTTGGTGAAGCCCGAGGAGTGGCCCGCCAACCGGTACATCGACACCCTTGGTCCCCTTGCCGCCGCCATCGCCGACCCCGCGCGGCCAAAGTTGCAATGGGTGGAGCTTTCGCCCAGCCACTATCGAATCGAAGGAAGCTTCCCCGCGGGCTACGAGCTATTCGTCAGCATGAACGACGACCCCGGTTGGGAAGCCAGCCAGGCGGGCGTAAAGCTGGCCAAAGGGAAGAGCCCCTTGGGTCTGCTTCGCCTGCTCCCAGCACCAGCAAACGATGCCGCGGTGGAGCTTCGCTTCCACCCCAGCTTGCAACAACAGGCAGGCGGCGCTCTCAGCGCCCTAGCCTGGGTTGGTAGCCTTTTCTTATGCCTGTTGAGCTTGCGGAAGGCACCCGCGACAGCCAGGAATTTGATGTCGTCATAGTTGGCGGGGGCATCAATGGCGCTGGCCTTGCGCGGGACCTCGCTCTTCGCGCCCAGCTGCGCGGTGAGGTTCTGCGCATCCTTGTCATCGACAAGCGTTTCTGGGGCGCGGGCACCAGCGGCAAGAATTCTCATCTGATCCACGGTGGCTTGCGCTACCTGAAGTACTTCGATTTTTCCCTGGTCCGCGAAGCGTTGCGGGAACGGAGCCGGCTGCTCAAACTTTCGCCAAATACCGTGCGCCCGCTTCGTTTCGAAATGCACCTCAAGACCTGGAGCGAAAGCTTGTTCTACGGCGTGGGGATCGGCCTATACGATCTGCTCGCCGCGGGCCATCACATTGGCCAAAGCCGCTACTTCGGCAAAACCTTGAGCTATTGGGATGCTGCGAGCGATTCTGCTCCCCTAGTGATCGACAACATCCGCGACGCCCAGGCCATGGGGGCCACGTGCTGGCCCTATACCGAAGTTACGGCCCTGGGCGCGGACCACGTGCTGCTCGCTTCGGGAGAGAAAATCATGTCGCGTGTGGTGGTGGATGCCCGCGGCCCTTGGCGCAAAGTGCCGGGCCTGCGCCTGGTGCGGGGTTCGCATATCGTCAGCGAGCGCCTCTATGCGGGCGACCACGCCATCGCCCACTTCCATAGCGACGGCCGCATTCTCTTCTTTATTCCCTGGGGCGATCGTTATCCTGTCACCCTCATCGGCACTACCGAAGCCGACCACACGGGCTCTGCCGATGACGTAGCCATTAGCGAGCAAGAGCGCGAATATCTTTGCAACATCACCCAGGGGCTGTTCCCGCACTTTCGCCCAGAGATGCTGGTGGGAGAGTTTAGTTCCCTGCGGCCCTTGGTGGCGGAGGAAGGCAAGAATGCCAGCGCCACCAGCCGGGAACACAACATTGCGTTTGATGCCAACGGCATCCTGTTTATTGAAGGCGGCAAGTATACGACCTACCGCCTGATGGCGGAACAAGCGGCGGACAAGGTGCTGGAGCGCGTCCGGCCGTCGCTCGCGGGCTTCTACCCCACCCGGACCGAGGCCTTTCGCGTGAATACGCAGCGCCCCACTGATTTGGCGCAGCGGCTCCAGTGGGCGCAAACGGAAGAAGGCTGCCGCACGGCCGATGATTTCCTGACCTGCTCCACCAATTGGGCCTGGCAAAAGCGCTGGACCACAGCGGAACGCGCCGCGCTGGAGGAGGCCTTTCGGCGTTGAAGGAGGTGCTGCTCACCTTACGCTCCGCTGCCCATTGCCTGTTTTTCGATGGGCTTTTTGATGTGGCCAAAGGCGCTGCCTTTTCGGGAATCCTCTGCTTCTTCCCTGTTCTCACTTCGCTGGCCACGGTGCTAGTGCAATTGAATGCGCAACGGGTATCACGGGCCATCTCGAAGTTTCTTTTTGAGGTTGTCCCGCCCGGCACCGAAGACCTTGTGCAGTACGCTTTCACTTCGAAGGGTAGCCGGCCGGGCCTATTGCTCTTCGGGGCCATAGTGCTTTCCCTTTGGGCCGCCAGCGACCTGGTGGTCACCCTGATGCAAGGCTTCCAGGCGGCCTACCGTTCGCCCAACCGGCGAACCTTTTGGCACCAACGTTGGGTGGCACTGTTGCTGGTCTTTTCTTCGCTTTTGCCGGCGATTCTCGCGGCGCTTCTCTTGGTGATGAGCTCCGGCATTGAAGTTTTTGTGCTGCGCTTGGCCGGGCTTAGCAACAATTATTCGGATTGGGAATTTGCCTGGACCTTTCTGGCTCGCACGCTCAGCTTCGCGCTTTCCCTGGGCATGCTTACGGTGGCCATTGCCGGGCTTTACCGCTACGGCCCCAGCCTGCCCAAAGGGTGGCGCCGGGTCTGGCCAGGTGCATTTCTGGCCACCATCCTGGCCAGCCTTGCCACGCTTGGTTTTGGCTGGTATGTCCGGAACATTTCCACTTACAACATCATGTACGGCAGCATTGGAGCGCCCATCGCCTTGATGATCTGGATGTACCTGCTGAGCCTGATTGCCCTCTTCGGTTGTGCCTACAATGCCAGTGCGGAGCGCCTGCGCCACCAACGTCACCTAACCTAGAGGTATGAAGGGGAAAAAGAAGATTCAGATCGCTCTGCCAAAAGCAAAGAAGCGTAATCCGGCGGCACGCGTAGTAAATCAGAAAGCGCCCATTCTTGAAGAGGGCCCCAAACGCATGGGCACCCGCCGGGCGCGCGAAACCAAAGACATTGAGGACCACGCAGAATGAGCTTCCGCCTTGCCGGAGATTACCGGCCCCGCGGCGACCAGGAAAATGCCATTGCCGAGCTTTCCCGCGGACTGGGAACCGGCGAACCCCACCAGACGCTTCTCGGCGTCACGGGCTCGGGCAAAACTTTCACCATGGCCAAGATTATTGAGGCGGTCAATCGCCCCGCGCTCATCCTGGCCCACAACAAAACTCTTGCCGCACAGCTATACCAGGAGTTCAAGCAGTTCTTTCCGCACAACGCGGTTGAGTACTTCGTCAGCTATTACGACTATTACCAGCCCGAAGCTTACATTCCGCAAAGCGACACCTATGTGGAAAAAGAAGCCACCATCAACGACGAACTCGATAAGCTGCGCCTATCGGCTACACGCAGCCTGCTGGAGCGCCGCGACGTGGTTATCATTTCGAGCGTTAGTTGCATTTATGGCTTAGGCTCGCCAGAAGCTTATTACGGCATGCTCCTGCTGCTCGAAAAGGGCCAGCAAATCAAGCGCGAAGCCATTACCGGAAAACTTTCGGAAATCCTTTACGAGCGCAACGATATCGATTTCAAGCGTGGTACCTTTCGCGTGCGCGGCGATGTGATTGAGGTTTACCCCACCTATGACGACCTCGCCTATCGCATTGAACTTTGGGGCGACGAAGTGGAGACGCTCTCGCAAATTGATCCGCTTACGGCGGAAGTGAAGCAGACCTATACGCGCCTGCCCATCTACCCCAAGAGCCACTACGTGCTGACGCCCGTCACCAAGGAGCAAGCGCTGGTCACCATCGAACAGGAATTGCTGCAGTGGCACGCGGAGCTGGAGCGCCAAGGCAAGCTGATTGAAGCCCAGCGCATCTGGCAGCGCACTCGCTTCGACCTGGAGATGATCCAAACCATTGGCTACTGCCATGGCATTGAAAACTACTCGCGCCACTTCACGGGCCGCATGCCGGGAGAAGCACCCCCAACGCTGCTGGATTACCTTCCCGCCGAAACGGTTTTGTTTGTGGATGAAAGCCACGTCACCATGCCGCAAATTGGCGGCATGTGGGGCGGCGACCGCAGCCGTAAAGAGAACCTTGTGAAATATGGCTTCCGCTTGCCCAGCGCGCTCGATAACCGCCCACTTACTTTCGAAGAGTTTGAAAATCGCATCCACCAAACGATTTACGTTTCTGCCACTCCGGGCCCCTACGAACTAACCAAGAGCGGCGGCGTGATTGTGGAGCAAATCATTCGCCCCACGGGCTTGATCGACCCCGTGGTGGAAGTACGCAAAATCCGGGGGCAAGTGGATGATCTTCTGCAGGAGATCCGCCTCCGCATCGAGCGCAATGAGCGCGTGCTTATTACTACACTCACCAAGCGAATGGCCGAAGACCTGGCCGAGTATTACCAGGAAGCGGGCATTAAGTGCCAGTACATTCACAGCGAAGTCAGTACACTGGACCGTGTGAAGATCCTGCGGGATTTGCGCAAAGGCGAGTTCGATGCCTTGATTGGGGTGAATCTACTCCGCGAGGGTTTGGACTTGCCCGAAGTATCGCTTGTGGCCATTCTTGATGCGGACAAAGAGGGTTTTCTGCGCAGCAGCGGATCGCTCATTCAAACCATTGGGCGCGCCGCCCGGAATCTCAATGGCAAAGCAATCCTCTATGCCGATGTCATGACGGACTCGATGAAAAAAGCCATCGACGAAACAAATCGCCGCCGGGAGATTCAGAAAGACTACAATGAGCGAAACGGGATAACCCCGCAATCCATTGTTAAGCCAATTGATATGAATTTGGTCCGGATGGCCGAGGCGGACTATGTCACTATCCCTCTCGAACCGGAAACAAAGGATGATACAGAGACACTGAGTCCGGAAGAAGCCGCCAAGCGCATAGAAGAGCTTGAGCAGCAAATGCGCGCCGCCGCGAAGAACTTCGAATTTGAGAAGGCCGCACAATTCCGGGACCGGTTGCGCGCATTGAGAGGAAAGTTTTTATATGGCGACGGCGCCGCGAACAGCCCTGGTGGCAGCGGGTCCAGTTAGCGTTTCCTGGGTTGCCAAGCTGCCTGGTTTACGAAGTCACCTACAGTTTGTAAAAGCTGGCTCCCTTCGTGTAGCCAGCCGCATTGCCAATTCCATCCGCGCGGGCGAGGCGGTAGAGCACTATGAAGACCTTCGCTTGGCGGACCTCGTACTGGTCTATGTGCCCGGGGGCGACTTGGGCGCTACGGTAGACGAAATGAGCAAGGCCGCTATGCGCTGGAAAGACCGCGCCATTGTGCTGTGTGGCAAAACGCTCGACCCTCACCAGTTACTGCCGCTCAAACAAGCCGGTGCTGCCGTTGGCAGCCTGGACCCCATGGAAGGCTTCGACGAAAAGCGCTTCCTCTTCGAAGGGGACCGCAACGCGTTGCTGCGTCTGCGTCGTTTGGTGGAAATGGAAGGTACAGCCAAGGTGGTCGAGCTTGAGCGCCAAGGCCGCGCCGCCTACGAGGCGGGCCTGACCTTTGCCGAGAGCATGACCTTCCAAATGGTGGCCGCCGCTGTGGAATCCTTTCGCACGGCGGGTTTGCGCGACAAACAGGCCGAAATAGCCGTGGAAGCCGCTGTGCTCCGGGCCTTGCGTTCCTATTTGACGGCAGGCCGCCGCGGCTGGTCCGGCCCCTTGGCCAATGGCGACCATGAAGAGCTGAGCCGCCAATATAAGGCGCTCGCTTCCACGCGCCCGGATATCGCGGAGCTCTTTCTGAAGTTCGCCATCGAATACTTGGCCGAACGCGGCCCGGAACTGGGCAAGCCTACTCTGCTGGCGAAAGCGGCAAGCGCTGGCCCTGGGCCAGGCACCCCGTCAGATTAGCCACGGCAAAGCTGATGCCGCGCAGGTTGCGTTCCCGCGGCACCCCGAGAATCGAGCGCGGAAAAGGGCTGGCGGCGTAGTAACCCTCGTCGGTGCGGCGAATCTGGTTGCGCTCCAAGGCCGCATCCGCCACCACTCCGACAGCTCCGGCCAGTGCCCCCGGATAAAAAATGTGGCCCTGATCCTGCGCCGCGCTTATCCACGTTCCGCCCTTCGCCATCAATTCCCGCAACACATAGCAGTGGGCTGCTTCCGTGGTTCCCAAGCTCAAGTTGATTAACTCAGCGCCTTGCGCGATAGCCCATTCGAAGCCGCGCGCCAGCGTTGCCATGTCGGTGCGCAATTGGCGCTGAAAGATTTTCACCACTAGGATCTCCGCACCTGGCGCCAGGTCTTGAATCGCGGCGACAACAGCCGTCCCGTGGCCCAATTCATCCTGCCACTGGGCGGGGTCCGCTCCTTCCACGGCATTGAACCCGCCCGCAAGAGTGCCAATGTGCGGGTGGCCCCAATGCACTCCGGAATCAAGCACGGCCACGCGCATCATTGGCCTCCGGCAAACTCGCTAGCTCTCCGTCCAGGTCCAACACCGCTGTCGCGATGGCCGCATAGCTGCGCCGGTGCGTGATCAGCACCAAGGTGGAATCGGGCAGAAAGCGGCGAATGCCTTCGGAAACCACCTTCTCGCTGGTCTCGTCCAGTGCGGCCGTGGGTTCGTCTAAAACCAGCACGTTGGGCCTGCGCAGAAGCGCCCTGGCAATGGCCAGACGCTGCCTTTGCCCCGCGCTCAAGTTCAGCCCGCGCTCGCCAATCTCCTGCGCGAGGTTGGGAAAGGCTTGCCCCAAGCCCACGGCGTCCAAAGCGGCTCGAATATCCTCTTCGCTGGCCGCCGGGTTGGCATAGCGCAAGTTTTCGGCTAAGCTCGCCGGAAACAACCAAGGGGCCTGTTCCACCACAGCAACCTGGCGCCGCAAACAAGCCTCGCTGAGCTCGCGCAAATCAAAACCGTCAATCAAAATCCGTCCTGCTTGCGGATCGTAAAAGCGCAGCAATAAATCGGCCAGCGTACTCTTCCCCCGGCCGCTCGCCCCCAACACCACCCCCAAGCCGCCTTGGGGCACGTTCCAATAAACGCCATTCAACACCTTCTGCTCGCCGTATTGGAAGTGAACGTTTTCAAAAGCCAAGTGCCCCGCCAGATAAGTATCCGTGCCGGGCTCGGGAAACTGCACTTCCGGCGCAATCGAAAACAAGGTCTGTACCCGCTCCAGCGAAACTTGCGCGGTAATGAGGTTCGAGTACATCCCCATCAGCGCCTGCACCGGGCTCAACAAGCGCATGTGATACGCCAGAAAAGCCACCAAGGTGCCTACGGTCATCGTGCCGGCAATCACTTTGTTTCCGCCCACCCAAAACACGGCGGCCGTCGATAGCGCCAGCAGAACTGCCGGCAAGCCGGAGCCCGCATAAGACAGCAACTGCATCCGCAAGAGCGAATCCACGTAGGCCTGGTTGCGCTGGCCAAACTGCGTAATCTCCTGCCGCGCGCCCGCAAAGGCGGCCACAATGCGGTGGCCCAACAGCGAGTTCAGCAAAAAGCTGCCAATCTCCGCGGCCTTTTCGCGCACCTCGCGCACGCGGTCCACCAGCAGTTCGCGAAACCACCAGCTCAACCAGGCGGCCACGGGCAGCACCGCCACACCCACCGCGAACAGCGTTGCGTCCATCTGCACCAAAATCACCACGCTCCCCACCAGAAAACCGAGATTGCCCAGCAAGCTCAGCAGCGCATCGGCCACCACACGCTGGATTTCGCTGATGTCGTTGTTCAGGCGGCTAATGATGTCGCCCGTCTTCCATTGCGAGTAAAAGCGCGGCGACAGCCGGTGCAGGTGCAGCAACAAATCCCGGCGCATGGCGAAGAGCACGGCAGCGGATAGCCGGGTGTAGAAGTATCCGGCCGTCACGTTCAAGAGAAAGCCCAAAACACTGGAGCCCACCATCAGCGCCGATACCTGCAACAGCATGCCCGGCGCACGTTTCAACAATGCTTCGTCAATCAACAGTTTCGAAAGGTAGGGTTGCAGCAGGCTGAGCGCGGTGCTGAGCAGGCTGACCAAGGTGACAGCCGCAAAGCCCCAAGCGTGCGGACGCAGGTAAGGCAGTGTCCAGCGAAAACGTGTCAGGGTTTGCAAACTACCGATTGTAAGCGGTGGCTCTTAGGCGCCGGGCCGCACCAACATGTTGGAGGTCATGTCGGCATTCACGTCCAATTCCTTGGTCATGCGCAACGTTGCCGCATCGTAGGCTTCCAGCGTATTGCCGGCGCCAAAGATGTAGAGCGTCTTGCCATCGGAGGATATAGAGAAATCGAAGCGCGAGCGGCCATCAAACTCCTGCTTCTTCACCAGCTGTTTGCTGCCGATGTCAAAGGTCCAGAATTCGCAACGGCGATTCGCGCCTTGCCCGTTGAAGGCCACCGTGTAGCCCGTCTTGCGGTCCGGCGTCAGGTGCAAGCCCATAATGCCCGTGGTGGAAGGCCCAACGGGGGTGAACTCAAAGGTGCGCTTGGCCAAATCAAACTGGGCAAAGCCAAAAGTGCTGCGGTGCACAATCGGGTCGGTGGAGTTGAAGAAGCCCAGCACCATGCCTTCTGGCTCGTGCGGATCTTCGCCCGGCCCCACCATCACTCGCTCCACGCCCGGAAAGAGAGGCTTGGATAGCTCAATCTTGTCCACCTCTTTCAGCGTGGCGGCGTCGTAGATATACACGTTGTCCCGGAAGCTGTACAGAAACTTGCCGTCCGGGGAAAAACGCATGCCGCCGCCGCGCCCCATGCGGCCTTCCATCTCTTTCGGCACATCTTCTTCTTTTTCCAGCTTGCCGGAGGCGACGTCGATAATGCCCCACTTGGTCTTGCCCACCTCGAAGCGGTCGATCTTTTGCTCCACCATGTAGAAGGTGGTGTAGATCTTCTTGCCATCGGGCGTCAATTCTATGCCGTTCGGCCGGTAGCGCTTGCCACCGCTATTCAGTACAAAGCTATGCTCAATTTTGCGCGTGGCCAAGTCGATGAATTCAAAGCCACAATCCTTCATCGAAAACACGATGAGCTGCTTTTTGTCGGGCGTAAGCGCCAGCGTCCGCGGCACATCGTATTGCAGGGCGATGTTGCCCGCCACGCGCAGGTTGGTTTCGTCAATGACGATTACCTGCTTCTGCCACGCGCCCACATAAAGAAAGCCATTGCGCGCAGCTGCCGGGGCCGCAGCCCCTGTCGCCAGGAGCGCACCCACAAACTGTCTTCTATCCATAACTCTCCTTGCTGGAAATGCCGGCCTTTATGGAAACACCAAGTCGATGTTGCGCCAATCCTTCGTCGCGGCGGCGCACTTGGCCGTCCAATCGGGATAGTTGTTCAAATGGTCCGGCACCTGCGCCGGCCAATAACAGCTGATGTAGCAATCGTAGAGATCGCGTTCGACGGGCTGACAAAGCCCAGCGGTGCCGCCAGCGGAGTCCACCTCCCAACCTGGCGAAAACACAATGGAGCAGCCCATGGGGTAATGCGGACGCTGCGCGGCATTGCCTTGTTGCAAAGCCACGAAGTCGCCGTCGGTTGCCGCCAGCGAATCCTCGATTCGCCGGGCTTTCTGGTTCACTGCCTTCAAATGATTCATGCCGCTTTCCTTTGGTCAAAGTGTGCGAGGAAGCCAGGGTTGCGGGATGCGATCTCGCCGTAAATGCGCAGGCAAAGATCTGTCCATCCGCGGATCCAATCACAATAGTGCAAGTTTGCGTGGCCCGTATTGCCATAGCGAACAAAGGCCTCGTGGTAACAGCCGCCCGCGCAAACCGGACGCGCCCAGCAGGTATGACAATCGTACTTGGCGCCGATGTGCCCAGTACTCAAGAACTGCGTTTGCTTCTCGCGGTCAATGCCCGTCGAGATGTGGCCCAGCTTGTGCTCATCGCTATCCACAAAACGATGGCAGGGGCTGATGTCTCCCGAAGGCCCCACCCCCAACAACCCCAAGCCCGCCCCGCAGGGGTGAGACTTCGATACGCCCTGGTGCAGCTCGCTCAAGGTGTCGCTCACGTTTGAAAATCCGTGCAGCTTATTCGCCAGGGCGTAATCCCGGTACTCTTCGGCCAACTGCGTAAACTGTTCCAGCACACCGTCCAGCCCCGGCGCGTCAATCGCGTAAAGCCGATCCGGCGAAGAGGTCACCGGGGCAAAGCCCACCTCATGAAAGCCAATCTCGTCCTTCAAATGCCGGAAAATGCGAATCACGTCCGTCACGCCGCGCGTTAAAGTGACCCGCGCCGCAATGGGCCGCGTCTGGTGCCGCTTCAAGAGTTCCTTCACCTTCGGGGCAATTACGTCGTAGCTCCCCTTGCCGTTGGCGAAAACGCGCAGCTTGTCGTTCAACTCCGGCGGCCCGTCCATCGACACCGTCACGCCAATGCGCTTCTCGGCCAGGTACTCCACAATCTCGGGCCGCAGCAAGGTGGCATTCGTGGTCAAGGAATAATCCAGGGCCATGCCGGCGCGTTGGCCTTCGGCGTCCGCGTAGTCCACCACTTGCTTCAGCAAGGGGAAGTTCATTAGCGTTTCGCCGCCAAAAAAGGTAATGTGGGCGCTCTTGCGGCCCTTGGCCTCGCGCAACAGGAAGTCCACGCTTTGTTGCGCCGTCTCCCACTCCATAAACTTCGGTTTGCCGTCCGGCGTGGCTACCTTGTCTTCGCCATACTCGTAGCAATATTGACAGCTCAGGTTGCACTGGTTGGTCAGGTTTATAACCAGCGTTTGCAGGGGAAAGTGCTTCGGCGGCTCGTCCACCGTTTCTTTCCAACCCCCCTCGGGACGCACGGCGCGCGCCGCCACCAGCTCTTCGATCGTCTGCTTGCCTTGCTCTACGCTGGCCCCGCTTTCCACGAGGGCCGCCAGCAATTGCTGAGCACTCTGCGGCCCACCGGATAAGTGCGCCAAGGCCTGTTTGGCCATAGGGTCAATCGCGAAAATGCCGCCGCTCGGCACCAAGTAGAGAAACTCGTTCCCCCCGGCGGCAAAGTTGTGGAACTCGGATAACTGCAACTGCATGTTCTACCCCTATTGCGCCACTTCGGGCTGGTCCCAGCGCATGTATTGCGGCACGGTCACAATGAAATAGCATTTCGCGGTAAGCGGCTTGCCGTCCTTCTGCACCGCGGCATCAGCACCCTTATAACTTGCCACCGCCCAAACATCGCCATAGTTATTGCGGCTGAATTTGCGCTGTGGGTTTGGCCCTTCCACGTTCGGCGTGAAATAGCCCCGCACATCCATTTGCCCCACAAACTTCACGTCATCGTCGCCGTAAACAGCAAAGTATTCCTCCAGGCTCCACTGTGCTTCGAGCGGGCCCAGCGCAATGTCATCCGCGGTATTTACTTTGCCGTCCAAGCCGCGGTGGAAGCCATGCGCCACAAACTGCGCATAGCCTTTCGGATGGGTTGTGCCGCCCAGGCGCGCAATTGCCGTATCTGTGCTGGCTTTGATGTAATCCACCGTGTCGTAAACGGCCAAGGCCTTGGGCAATACGGTTCGTTTCACCGCCAAATCGCGAGGGCCAAACACGGCCTTGGCATCCACTTCCACTTCAAAGTCCACTTGGCTCGCCGTGCTCTTCAGCACGCGCTTCACCGTCACACCGCTGCCCAGATCCAAATCGCCCACGCCGAGGTTGGCCGGCAATTGGTCTCCGTAAGCCGTCAAAACAAAAGTCTTCCCGGCTTGCAGGGCCAGCTTGCTTACGCTCAAAAGTGCCGGCCGGTCTTCGGCCCGCGTCAACTTCACGTCGTAGCCAAATTCATCGTAGCCGCCCCAGAACCAGCGCCCTTCCATCTCGCCTTGGTCGCGCGAAACCATCATCACTTCGCGCACGGCTTTCGCGTCCGTCGCTGTTGCGGAGCGGCTGGAACCGCGCCACGCGTAGCCGGTATAGACAATCGATTTGCCTTCGCGAGTGATGGTCTCGCCCGTACTGGTATTCGTCATGCGCGTCCGCGTGGTCCACTGGTTTGGCGTTGCGCCCGCTTCGGTGCTGGGTTCAATGGTCACCTCGCCCACAAACTTCCCTTTGCCCGGCTGGTAAGCGCTTAACAGCCAGCGCCCGGCCAGCTTCAGACTGCGCCGCGAAGCACTCCAATCGGCCCATTCCTTGGTGTGCAGCGGGAAATCTTTCTTCATCTGCTCAATGGCTTTTTCCACCGGCTTGCGGGTATCGGTTCCCGGGGGCGGCGGCGGTCCGCCAAAATTCGGCCGGCCCACAAAGCTGTTCCAGTTCACCACCGGAAAGTAGCCAATGTGCATATTTACCAGCAAGTCCCATTCGCTGCTGCTTCTCCGCCAACTGGCGGCTTGTGCATAGGGGTGGCAACTGGCGCAGGCTTCGCGCACCGCTTCAGGAAACTTTTCCTGGTCCAAGTGCCGCTTTTCGGGATAGTAAACGAAGGGCTTGGCCTCTTCCGGCGCCAGACCGTGCGTCTCGCTCAGGCTATTGACAATGTGGCGGGCTTCCTCGGGGCTAAGTTGCACCTTGTGCAGGCGCACCATTCGCTTAATGGCCTGCTGCCAGCCCTCGGGGGTGGAGCGATCCCAGGAGATCCGGGACAGGTTTCCTTCTTTATCTTTGGCGTGGCATCCAGAGCATTTGCTGATAACCGTCGCATCGCTCACAGGGATGCCTGGTTCGGGAGCCGGACGGGAGGCTGGGGCGGACTGAGCTTGCGCTGGGGCGGACGGAGCTTGCGCTTGGGCAAACACTACAGATGCGAATGCCAAAACGGCTGCTCGCATTCGCATAGTGTTTCAGATATAACATACTCGGACACCATGAGTACAAGCCGCCGAGAATTATTCACACGCCTGGGGGGCGCTTTCTTAGCAAGTCAAATTTTGCACCAGAAAGCTGTAGCCGAACTGAAACGGATGAAAATTACCCGCATCCGTTATTACGAAAGTCCCATCAGCCGCCCAATGGTGAACCAAAGCTTTCACGTGGTGACCATCGAAACCGATGCGGGCCTCACCGGGATCGGCGAAGGCGGCTCGCCGGACCTGGTGCAGCAATGTGCGGCGCAGCTCATTGGCGCCGACCCCACGCGCATCGACCACCTTTGGCAATTGATGTTCCGCGGCATGTTCTACCCCGCCGGGCGCGAAAAGACGCATTCCATCGGAGCGCTCGACCTCGCCCTTTGGGATCTGAAGGGCAAGGCCCTCAACGTTCCCGTTTACCAGCTGCTAGGCGGGCTAAGCCGCGACCACGTGGAATGCTACTGCACCGGTTTCCCCAATCCCCAACGGCTCTCCCTGCGCGAAAATGCCCGCGCTTGTGTGGAGTACGGTTTCCGCGCCTTCCGCACCAGCATCAGCGACCCAGGCGGCCGCGCCTTTCAAAACCGCGAAATGGTGCTGAAGACCGTGGAAAATTGCCAGGAGATTCGCGCTGGCGTGGGCAAGGCCGGCGACTGGGCCATCGACTTCCACACCCGTGTCGATTTCCCCGACGCGGTTAAGCTCAGCGCCCAGCTCGAGCCCCTGGAGCCCTACTTCGTCGAAGACCTCGTGCGCAGCGAAAACAACAGCGTCTACTGGCAGCTTCGCCCGCTGGTGAAGGTGCCCATTGCCGTAGGCGAACAACACAGCCACCGTTGGGACATCAACGAATTGATTGAGAGGCGCCTCATCGACTACAACCGCGTTTCCATTCCCAACTGCGGCGGCATTACGGAATACCAGAAACTGGCGGCCCTTTGCGAAACGCACTACGTTGGCCAAACCCCCCACTTCACCGGCCCCATTGGCGAGGCGGCCCTCGTGCATTGCAACGCCGGCTTCCCCGGCCCGGTGTTGATGGAAATGACCGGCGCCGCCATGACGAATCCACACGAAAGCTACCTGCCGGAATGCTTCGATTTCCGCGCCGGCAAGTTGTACCCCAACAACCGCCCCGGCCTCGGCGTACGCTTCGATCCCGCCAAAGTGAAGATGTTCTGGGAAGTCACCACGCACAACCAGCCCATCCAAACCTTCCGCCGCCCAGACGGCAGTTTGACAAACTGGTAGGCGATGGACCGTCGAACCCTGCTTGCCCAAACCCTGCTTGCTGCTCCTGCCGCCTTGGCGGCCCAAATGGCTTCGGCCCCCTCGCCTACCCTGCTGAAGCCCCCGGCGCTGAAGCCCGGCGATACGGTTGGCCTGATTTCCCCCAGCACCTATGTGGTGGACCCCGACCAGTTAAATCTAATGCGCCTTACGGCCCAGATGTTTGGCCTGAACGTGAAGGTGGGCAAACAAGTGGGCCAGCGAGACCCGCGGCCCGGTTCCAGCGCGCCGGATCGCGTGGCCGATTTGCACGCCATGTTTAGCGACCCCGAAGTGAAGGGCATTCTTTGCGTGCGCGGCGGCTACGGTTCCCAACAAATGCTGGGCGCTCTGGATTTCGATCTCATCAAGCGCCATCCGAAAGTATTGCTGGGCTACAGCGACATCACCGCGCTCCACCTTGCCATCCACAAAATGACGGGCCTGGTCACCTTCCACGGCCCCACCGGGCTTAGCCCCATGACGGACTATTCGCAGAATTGGATCAAGCGCGCCTGGACACCCGAGCCCATGGGCACCCTAGGCAACCCGCGCGAGAACAACCCCTACCGCCCGCGCCACCCCCTGCGCACCATTCGCCCCGGCAAGGCGCGCGGCCGTTT
>JANRIK010000046.1:0-160834 GCA_033765085.1 Bryobacter sp.
TTGTTGCCCGCCTCCGTCACGCGAAGGCCAAAGCCGGGAGTTACACCGTCGCGAAGGTAGCGAACTGCCCTTCCCTCGGGAGTGGGTTGAGGAGGTTTCGCCGCAGCCACAAGGCGGTCGGTGAGGGTCGGCCGCTGCCGGTGCGTTCTCATGCCGAAAACGCCGCAGCTGTCGCAGGTCCGCTTCGATTTCCAGACACGCCAACCGCCTTTCGCTTCGAAATCCGGGGACGCCGTAGGGGAGCGCCCCGTAGGCCATCCGTAGCCCGGACGACCCGTATCGGCAAGGAGCCTACGTCTGCCAGCCGCATGTCATCGAAACTGAAGAGCTGATCCCTGAGTAAAATCAGCTGTTTACAGCCACATGCAGATGCTCACCGCACCATGTCCAAAATCGCCCACCTGATTCGTAATCAGTAGGTCGCCGGTTCGATTCCGGCGGGTGGCTCCAGAACCTCTCATTAATACGGGTTTCCGTGGCAAAAACCGTTCCCCACCCCTTCCGCAATCCCTCCGAAAGAGATTAGAAGTAAGGTCTTTCGAGCAATCGCCCAAAGATCGGCGGGAAGTGCGCGGAACGCCAATGAACATAGCGAAGTGCGCTCCCGGTGCGCAGCAGGGCGCGTCTATAATAAGGACTCGGGACAGGAAAGATTTGTGCCCTCGATACGCGCAATCGTAAAGCCGGCATTACTTGTATGGGCTCGCCAATCGATGAACTTCAGCATCGAAAATGCAGCCCTTAAGATTGGTGTGTCAAGTGAACGGCTTGAGGAGTGGGAAGCGGGAGATGATGCCCCAACGATAGCTCAGCTTAGGAAGGCGGCAGAAGTGTACAAGAGGCCGCTAGCCGTATTCTTCCTTGCCGAGCCTCCTAAGAAGTTCGATGCACTACGGGACTATCGCCGTCTTCCGGCAACCGCGAAACCCACTCAATCACCTGGCCTGAGCCTCGCGATTCGGCTAGCGCGGTCGCAACGCGAACTCCTCTTGGAAGTTGCCGAAGACGTAGGGATAGAGTTGCCGTCCATCGAAGCTGACTTCCGAGGCTGGCGACATTCGCCTCAAGACTTTGCAGAAGCCGCACGTAAGCTTCTAGGTGTATCGCTCGGAGCGCAGTATTCATGGCGGCAACCCTATGAGGCTCTCAACAACTGGGTGAAGGCGTTGGAAGGTATCGGCATTCTGGTCTTCCAAACTGGAGACATCGAGTTGGATGAGGCGCGGGGCTTTGCGATCTACGAACGACCGCTACCGGTCATCGTCGCGAACGCCAAAGATTCACCCCGTGGGCGAGTCTTCACCCTCCTTCACGAGCTAGCCCACATTCTCTTGCGGCAAAGTCCGCTGTGCGACCTGCATGAGGAGCGCACCGGATCGACCGAAGAAGCCCGCACCGAGGTCTTCTGCAATGAAGTGGCGGGAAACATCCTGGTGCCCGCTTCAGCGCTTGACAGCGAGGTCGAGTCCTTGAAGTGGGGATCCAAGAATCCCGCCGAATCCGACATCGAGGCGCTTTCCAAACGGTTCTCCGTAAGCCACGAAGTGATTGTAAGGCGACTCCTAGCAACAGGTCGGGTCCCACTCAGCTTCTACCAAACGAAGCGCGACCAATACCTAGCGGCTTATCGTAAGGAGTCGCAGAGCGAAGGCGGCTTCGTACCACCTGCAACCATGCGTGTTCGGGACTTAGGTAAGCTGTACGTCCGAGTGATGGTAACGGCCTATCATCAAGAGACCATAACCTCCGCTGATCTATCGAACTACCTCGGGATGAAGCTTAAGCACTTGCCTAGGGTCGAACAACTGGTCTTCAAGGGTACCGAATAAGGATGGCCTACTGTATTGATACGAGTGCCATGATGGATGGCTGGCTGCGGTACTACCCACGCGACGTTTTCCCAACCCTGTGGGATAGGTTGGAGAAGATGATCGCGGGACGACGACTGGTTGCGCCAGACGAAGTTCTCAGAGAACTCTCCACGAAGGATGATGACCTACATGGGTGGGCCCGCCTTCAAGACGGGTTGTTTTGCCCTCTTGAAGATGACATTCAACTCGCAACGGCAGAGATTCTTATGGACTTCCCGAAGCTTGTAAATAACGAGCGTAACCGAAGTATCGCCGATCCGTTTGTTATCGCCGTCGCCAAGGCTCGAAAGCTTTCTGTGGTGACCGGTGAGAAACGCAAGGGCAATCCCTCTCGCCCAAAGATACCCGATGTATGCGACGCCTACGGAATCAAATGCCTGACGCTGCTCGAACTCATGAAGAACGAAGGTTGGAAGTTTCGTTAAATCCACTCCCGGTGGATATCCACCGTCCATTTCGCCTGGAACAGATCCATCACCGCAAGCTGCAGAAAAATGTCCCGAATCGGCGCCGGATACAACACATTCGCGTCCAACAGCGCCGTATATCGTCTCATGGGTTCCCGTAACCCATCTCCAGCTCCTGCGCCTCCCGCACCAGCCGGTCGAGCACTTCTTCCCGCTGCCGGTCAATCTTTGCTTTGTACGCCATCACGTCCTCTAGGCGCACCCGGCGATGCTTGCCAACCTTCCGGTACGGGAGAACGTTGTCCTCGAGCAGCTTGATCAGGAAGGGTCGCGACACGTTCAACACATTGGCTGCTTCCACACTGGTCAGCTCCGCATCTTCGGGAATAATCGTCACACCCCGGCCCGCCGCCATTGCTTCCAAAATTTGCATCAATAGCGCCACAGCCCCCGCCGGCAGCTCCAGCGGTGTTTCCTGGCCTGCTTCCCGCACCTTCAACCGCAAAGGTACATTCTTCTGCGCAAAGGGCGACAACACTTGGCCGGACACTCTCGCCAGTGCCGCATCCTGCGCGGAAGGGGGGATTTGCCGGTGGGTAGGCATACTCATAAAATTCTTACCTCCTCCCACCACCAAAATACCCTCCAAATGCAATAAATGCAACCAATGCATCATCTGCCTGCATTTCCAGCCGCGCTTCCCCCTCCCCCCTTCCCACCCCGTCCAACTTTCTTTCTCCCCTCTTTTCAACTACTTCGAAATTAGTGACAGCCTCCGTGTTTCCGCTTTCTGCTCCCCTCAAAGCATGAGCACCCCCCAACAAGCCCCCTCCAAACAAACCCTCGCCAACCAGGCCAACGCCCAACTCTCCACCGGACCCCGCACCCCCCAAGGCAAGCAAGCCTCCGCCCAAAATTCCACCGCCCACGGCCTCACCGCCACCTCCATCGACGCCCTCGCCGAAGCCAACCAAGCCGAGTTCGCCGCCCTCGCCTCAAAGCTCCGCCAACAACTCCGCCCCCACGGCCCCGCCGAAGAAGAACTCTTCGCCGCCTACGCCTGGTCGACCTTCCAAGCCGAACGCGCCCGCGCCTTCGAAGCCCACGCCTCCGCCGCTTACGAAGAAGCCCTCCTCGGCGACTCCCCCACCCAGGACTCGCCCAATCAAGACACCCTCCTCCGCCGCCTCGACATTCTCTCCAAATACCGCACCCGCCTCGAACGCGCCGCCTCCCGCTCCTTCCGCGATCTCGGCCTCCTCCAAGCCGACCGCCTCGCCGCCAACGAAACCAACGCCCTCCTCCGCGACGCCGGTACAAACGAACCCATTTCCCCCGCTATCCCCTCCTCCCGCCTCCTCTATAAACCCAAACGCTCCAACCCCTTCTCCCTCGCCCAAGACCACATCCTCGGCCTAGGGCTGGCCAGAATGAACGAACCCACTGCCGGCGAGCCTCAGAGGAAATAATTCTGTCGCGCCTTGGCCGCCCGCCGCGCCATCGGCTCGTTCAAAAACTCCAAAAACGGCGCAATCGCGGCAAACACCTTGCCCACCGTCTTCAGCACCTTCGGCGATTCGGCCTCCTGCGCCGGCAGCGTCACCGCGTAAACATACATCTTGTGCCGCAAATACTCCGCCGCCGGGTGGTCCGCGGCAAATCCCTTGGGCACCCGCGCCCCCGGCTCGCCGTACAATTCGCCCACCACCTTCTTGCGCTTCTTGTCTTCCACCAGCGCCCGAAATCGTTCCGGATTCTCCGCAATGTGTTGCCGCAGCACCCGCAAATGTTCCGGCGGCGGCAGATAGCAACCCCCGCCAATAAAAAGCTCCTCCGTATCCAGGTGCAAATAAAAACCCGCGCTCTCGCCCTTGCCCAGGTTCTGCCGGAAAAATTGCGCCGCCACATTCGTTTTGTATGGCGACTTGTCCTTCGAAAATCGCACGTCCCGGTGGATTCGGAACAACGCCTTCTTCGGCGCCGTCACATAGTCCGGCACCACCTCCAGCAGCACCCGGTTCAGCTCCGCAATCGCCTCCAGCATCGGCGCCTTCACATCCCGCTCATAGCGTTCACGGTTCGCCTCAAACCATTCGCGCTCATTGTTTTCTTTCAGTTCCCGCAGAAATTCAAGCAGCGCGGGCGGAAAGCCGGAAAACGATACAGGCATACTTGTCAAAGAGATGTCCTCCGCAACCGAAATGCTTCAGCAACTTGCTGAACAACCCGGCGTCACTGTACGGCCGGGCGCACCCCTATCCGCATACACTCGCTTCGGCCTCGGCGGGCCCTGCCGCGCCTTGATCGACGTCGAGTCCGCGGAGTTACTTCCCGCGCTAGCCCCCATGCCCTGCCTGGTCATTGGCGGCGGGACGAATCTGATTGTGGCCGACGAGGGCGTAGACTCCTACGTGGTCCGCTTCACGGGAAAAAACATCGAGCGGCACAACGGACTCACCGTGGCCGGCGCTGGGGCAATTTGGCAAGACCTGGTGGACTTCCACGTCCGCCTTGGGCTTGCCGGCATGGAAAAAATGACGGGAATTCCCGGCTGGCTGGGCGGGGCAATCTATGGCAATGCCGGCGCCTACGGGCAAACAATAATGGACTTCACGGAATGGGTGGAGGTCTTCGACGGGCAATCACTCCGCCAAATTCCCGGCCCCGAATGTGGCTTTGTGTACCGCGCGAGTGTATTCAAACAGAGGAAGAACTGGAGGATCACGCGCGCGGGGTTTCGTTTGGCTGCGGGCGACGCATCGGCCCTCGCCGCCACCTCCGCCGAAATTCTCGCCACCCGCAACGCGAAATTCCCCCCCACCATGAAGTGCGCCGGCAGCATCTTCAAAAACGTCACCGCCGCCCACCTGCCCGCCCAAACGATCGCCCTCGTTCCGCCGGAGCTCATTCGCGGCGGCCGCATCCCCTCAGCTTGGTTTCTCGAGCAAGTCGGCGCCAAGGGCTTCCGTATCGGCGGCATTGAAGTCGCCCCCTACCACGCCAACCTCATTTACAACACCGGCAGCGGCTCAAGCGCGGATCTCATCCAGGTCATCGACCAGTTGAAAGCCCGCGTCCAATCCGAATTCGCCTTTGCCCTCGAGGAGGAAGTACAGTATGTCGGCTTCCCGGATCGCCTTAGTCACTAAAGCCCGCTTATGCTTCTGCCGATAACCCCGCATGCTCGGAAGAAAACGCCGGAGCCAATCCTTGAACCGATTGGGTGGGTACTACCGTATCGAATCGCCGAATCATCCGGTGATGCAAGGGTTTAGCGATGGTGAGTTCGTCCGCCTGCGCGACGAGTTCGGCCGCGAATGGAGGGGCGTGGCCGAACAATTCGATCAAGACCTTGTCCGCCTCCGCTTCCGCGACGATCAGGGCAATTCCGTCTCTGGTGTGGTGGACCGCAGCGGCATCGTCTTGCGCGACGCCAAGGGCAAAACCTGGCGCGGCTTCGTCGATTAACCCGCTTGTTAAAGTAGAGAAGATCTCGCATCCTTCTCTACCCAACATGCCCATCACCTACAGCCAAGCCGGCGTCAGCATCGAAGAAGGCGACAAAACTGTCCGCTCCATCAAAGACGCCGCCAAACGTACCTTTTCCCGCAACGTACTTACCGGCATCGGTAGCTTCGGCGCGGCCTTTGAGTTGAAGGGCTATAAAAAGCCGGTGCTCATCTCCAGCGCCGACGGCGTGGGTACCAAACTCAAAGTAGCCTTCCTTACCGGCCAGCACAACACCGTGGGCGAGTGCCTCGTCAACCATTGCGTCAACGACATCATGGTCCAAGGCGCCGACCCGCTCTTCTTCCTGGATTACTTCGCCATGGGCAAGCTCGATTCCCATGTCGCCGCCCAAGTCATCACCGGCATCGCCCGCGGCTGTGAACGCAACGGTTGCGCCCTCATCGGTGGAGAAACCGCCGAGATGCCCGGCCTTTATGCCGAAGGAGAATACGACGTGGCGGGCTTCATTGTCGGGGCAGCCGAAAAGGCAAATTTGGTCACCGGAGCCAAAATCAAGGCCGGGGACGCGCTGCTTGCCCTACCCAGCAACGGCCTTCACACCAACGGCTATTCGCTGGCCCGTAAGCTTCTTTTCGAAGTGGGCGAACTGCGCCCCGATGCTTTTCTGCCGGACTTGCGCGAAACCGTGGGCGAAGCCCTTCTGCGCGTCCACCTCAGTTACGCCAAGGCCCTGCGCACCCTCCGCGAAGCCAAGCTCTTGAAAGGCGCCGCCCACATCACCGGCGGCGGCATCACCGACAACACGCCCCGCATGTTGCCCCCCGGCGTCGATGCCGTGGTCGACACAAAGACCTGGGAAGTGCCCCGCCTCTTTACCCTCTTGCGGGAGTTGGGCAAAGTGCCGCTGGCCGATTGGCGGCGCACTTTCAACCTCGGCGTCGGCATGATCGTTGCCGTGCCAGGGCGAAAGATGGAAGCCGCGGGTCTGGCCTTGGCCAAGGCCGGCTTCGATGCCTGGCAGATTGGTGAAGTAGTGGCCAGCACCAAGCCTAAGCCGCGAGTCATCTACCGGTGAGAAAACTGGGCATTTTGCTGAGTGGCCGGGGATCCAATTTCCGGGCAATCTTTCACGCCATTCAAAGCGGCAAGCTCGAAGCGGAGATCGCCTGCGTGGTCAGCAATGTACCTGCGGCACCCGGCATCCGCTTTGCCGAAGAGCAAGGCTTGCCGGCCTACGCGCTCAATTCCCAGGGCATTCCGCGCGCTCAGTTTGACCAGCAAGTGGTGCGCATTCTACGCAGCCATGCAGTGGACCTGGTTTGCCTCGCCGGCTATATGCGCTTGCTCAGCCCCGAGTTTATCGATGCTTATCGCAATCGCATTCTCAATATCCACCCTAGCCTTTTGCCAAGCTTTCCGGGCCTGCACGCCCAGCGCCAGGCGCTGGAGTATGGCGTCAAAATCGCGGGTTGCACGGTGCACCTCGTCGACGAAGGCTTAGATAGCGGCCCCATCCTGGCGCAGCGGGCGGTACCTGTATTGGAGGGCGACACCGAAGATACGCTCAGCGCCCGCATCCTCGAGCAAGAGCACGATGTCTATCCCCTGGCCATTGTGCAAGTGCTGGCCAGGTTGGACTAAGCCGGGCGCAAGCCGTCGGCAAAGTAAAAGTTTTCGCCCAGGTACACGCGGCGTACTTCGGGGTCTTTGCTCAAAGCCTCCGGGCTGCCCGCGCGGAAGATGCGGCCATTGTTGATGATGTAGGCGCGGTCGGTCACCGCCAGCGTTTCGCGCACGTTGTGGTCGGTAATCAGAATGCCTATGCCTTGGCGCTTCAGATCGGAAATGATCTTTTGCAGTTCCAGCACCTGGATGGGGTCAATGCCGCTGAAGGGCTCGTCAAGCAGCAAGAAGTGCGGCTCGATCACCAGACTGCGGGCAATTTCCACGCGCCGACGCTCGCCGCCGCTCAACATATAGCCCTTGCTCTTCGTAACTTTTTCCAGGCCCAGTTGCTCAATCAAGGCCCGCATGCGCGCCGTGCGCTGGTGGGAATTGAGAGGCATGGTTTCGAGAATCGCCAGCAGGTTATCTTCCACGCTCAGCTTGCGGAACACGCTGGGCTCCTGGGGCAAATAACTAATGCCCTTGCGGGCGCGCTGGAACATGGCCAAGTCCGTCACGTCGGTTTGGTCCAGCAGCACGCGGCCGCTGTCGGGGCTCACCAAGCCAACAATCATGTAAAAGGATGTGGTCTTGCCCGCGCCGTTCGGACCCAGCAGGCCCACCACTTCTCCCTGTTCCACAGAGACGGTGACACCGTCCACCACGCGGCGGCCGTTATAGCTTTTGATGAGCTCCGTGGTCTTGAGCGTTCGCAAGCCTTCAGTTTAGCGCTGCTATTTTTTCCGGGTAATGGTGCTGAGCACCGGCTTGGCTTCGTCGCCGTCTACAATCAGGCGATCGGCGTTGGCAAACCAAACCAGTTGCTTGCCGGAAGTGCGGCGTTTTTCCACGCCCTTGTCTGTGTCGATCACTTCCGGGCGCCCGCCTTCGAGCAGCAGCCGGCCATCGGCGGTGTAATACTCGCCTGTCTCTCCCTTGCCGGAACGAATGCGGTCCTGACCTTTTTCGGTGATTGCCACCTTGCCGTAAGCAAAGATTTTTTCTACTTCGCCCGCGGGCGGCTCGGCGGAGGAAGCAGCCGAGGCATCGTGCAAATACGCCCGCAGACGCTGGCTGCGCACCAAGAGGTTCGGGCGCGTCAGGTCTACCCCCCCTTGGTAATCGACGTACTTTTCCAGGTCGTTGTAGTGCATGGCGGCGGCACGCACGATGGTGAGCATGGCGCGATTCGCATCGCGCATCTGGTGAGTGACATTGCCAAAGCCGGCCAGCGTGCCTTGTTTACGGTGGATCTCAATGCGTTCCGCCCGCAGGCGATTCTCGCCTTGCCAAAGCACGGCATTGCCCTCGTACTCGATGCGCGAGTTGTCTTCGCGAACCCGCATACGGTTAGCCGTGGCTTGCGTCAGGTTGGCTTCGCGGCGCGAGCTGCGTACGTTGTCAAAGGCATCCACATCGCCCGTGCGAGTGCCAAGTAGAATGCGGTCGGCATCGGTGGAGCTTTGGCTATCCCAGATACGGGCCTTGGTGGTAAGCTCCATGGTTTCCTTCGTGTTGTCCTGCACAGCGCGGGCAGCCTGGGCGCGGCGGTCGCCTTCCTGGTAGCGGAAGTCGTTCCACTGTTCAATTTGTTGCAGCTCACCGGTGCGGGGATGGAACTTGGCCAGGAAATCTTTGCTCGAGGTGAGGGTGGGGTGCGAAGGCCTTTTGGCGGTGGGTAGCGGTTCGGTGCGAGTGGCCGCCTGAACAGCGCGAAACTCCTGGATGCGGTTCTGCGCGCCGTAGAGAATCTTCATGCGTTCAGCATCCATGTGGCGGCGGCGCTGGCCAGGGCGGTTGGGAACGAAATCGAGCGTGCCGGGCGCGTGGGTTTCCACGCGGTCCATTTCTTCACCGCCCGGGCGCATCCACATTTCCACCACCTCGCTGCGCAGAATGCGGGTTTCCGGGCGCGCGGGATTGCGGGGCGAGGGCTGGCTTTCGAGCACAGCTTGACCCGTGGCGAGGGCATGCTCAAGCAGGCTATTGGCGGCCGCTTCCTGGAAGCGGAGATCCATGCGCTGGGCTCGGGCACTGGTGATTCCCGCCGCGCCTTGGCTGCGCAGCTTGGCCTTGCCTTCCGCGCGCACGGTTTGCGCAACGCCGGCGGGGCTGAACTCGACATGCAGGTTCGCCGCGCCATACGTGAGTTCCCGCTGCGGAGCGGTATCGGTGCCCTGGGCCTCGATGGCATCCACTTGACGGACGACACCCTGATCGAGCAGCACTTCCGCCGCCTGGGCATTCATGGTGAAGCTGGCTTTGCGCAACTTGGACCAGGGGCTCAAGTAGACTTTCGATTCGGCCTCGACGTAGCGCACGCGCTCGCTCTCAACTTCAAGAGGCGGCTTGGTGGAGTCGGCCGGTGCCCAGCGCAGGCGGGACTGGCTGAGCAGAAGTAGCTCGCGGGTTTGCGGGTCGTACTCGGCGCCGGTGGCGGTGCCGGTGCCTTCGCCGCCCGCTTGGGCGAAACGAAACGAGACGGCGCCTTGGCTCATGACTTTGCCGGTCTTGATTTCCAGGCTGGCGCCCTGGGCCTGGATGCCGAGGATGCGGCCATTGGCGTTGCCCTCGAGGGGCACAGCGAGTTGAACCTCCACCGCTTCTTGGCTTTCCAGGCGGCCTTCGGCGGGATAGAATTCGCCGCGGTCTGCTTTCACCAGGTCGTAGGTAGCGCCGTCAGGATGGAAGAGGCGAAGCTCCATGCCCTCGAGAACCGTGTGGGGAGGCGATTTGGTCTCTTTCGCATTCTTGGCGCGCAGTTCCGCCACAGTGCGCCCGTTGTCGCTGGTGACGTAGACAAAGCCATCGGCCGAGGAGGCAAGCGAGGGGGCTAAGGGCGGCGGAGGCGGCGTGGAATTCTGGTTGCGCTGCGCCATGCCTAGCTGGTAGCTTTGCCAAACATAGCCGGCGGTGCCGAGGATGGCGGCCAAGAAGAGGAGACCGAAGAGACGCCGCCAGATCACAACTCTAGGGTAGCGAAGATGAGCTCGGGAGAAAGAAAATCCCCACTTCGCCGGGGAGACGAAGTGGGGCAAATGTTTGAGGAGGTAAATTCGCCTGCGGAGGGCTGCCCGCGGGCAGCGCTGGGTTTAGCGAGAGAGCGCCTAAACCATGTTGGGGATCTTGATGATCTTTTTCTGGATGGCGTACTGCACAAGCTGAGCTTTGTTGTGGATATCGAGCTTGCGCATGAGATTGAACTTGTGGGCTTCCACGGTCTTGACGCTGAGATTGAGGTCGCAGGCAATTTCTTTTACGCTATTGCCTTCGGCGAGCATTTTCAGCACTTCTCGTTCGCGCGTGGTGAGCGTGGCGAAGCGGGGCAGGCGATTGGCGCTCTTGATGCGGCTGCGGAAATCGTCGACTAACTGGCTCAGCATGCGGGGGCTAAGATAGCTGCCGCCACGGCAGATGTCGCGGATGGCGGCCACCAATTGGCCCGAGGGGCTGTCCTTGAGCACGTAGCCACTGGCGCCCACTTCCATGCCTTCCACCAGGTAGTCTTCATCGTCGTACATGGTGAGGAAAAGTACTTTGGTTTCGGGGCGGTTTTTCTTAATCTGGCGAGTAGCCTCAAAACTGCTGAGGCCAGGCATGCCAATATCCATAAGAACCATGTCCGGGCGGTGTTCGTTGGCGCGGTCCACAGCGTCGCCGCCGTTGGAGGCCTCGCCTACCACTTCCATATCGGCCTCAGCGTTGATCAAGGTCTTAATGCCTTGACGGAATAAGGTGTGGTCATCTGCCAACAAAATGCGAATTTTCGCCATATAAAATCCTCTGCTACCTCCGTGCTGCCGGAGAGTGGTTCCGGCAGGTACAACTACGAATGCGCTTCGCGAAGAAGCGGCAATTCGATGACAATGCGAGTGCCGTGGCGGAAGCGGTTTTTGCCCACTTTGCCCCGGAAGCCATTCCTATCTTTTGAACTACCCTCTTTGCGGAGAGCGGCCTTAGCATCGTCGGCTTTTACGGCAGCCCGGGAGCGGCTTTCTATGTAGAACCTGCCACTCAGAAGTGCTACGCGTTCTCTAAGGCCGGCCAAGCCGAAGGAGTCTCTACGGGAGAGAGCTTCCTCAACGGAGAAGCCGATACCGTCGTCTTCAACGGTTAACCTTAAGTGACCATCGGCACTCTCCAGCGAAATGTTTACATGGGAAGCCTGAGAATGTTTTGCAACATTGTTCATACATTCCTGCACCAGCCGGTAGACTATTACCTCGGTCTTCTTGGGGATCTTGCCCATACGGGATAGGGAAAGCTTCACCCGCGCAGGACTAAGGCGGCTAAAGCGGCTGACGAGCTGCCTTAGGGCGGCGCCTAGGCCCAATTGCTCCAGTACAGCCGGGCTAAGGGCGGCAATGAGGCGGCGGATTTCAATGATGGTGCGTTCGGTGACTTCGCGGGTTTCCGTCAGGCGGCGCTTGAAGGTCTGGCCTTCGCTGGTGAGCTGCTCTTCGAGCATTTCCAGTTGGAGGCGGATGCAAAGCAGGGATTGCCCAGCTTCGTCGTGGAGCTCGCGGCTGATGCGGCGGCGTTCCATTTCCTCCACTTGCAGCATGCGTTCGGCAAGGCGGCGGACTTGCTCTTCGCGGGCGGCGAGATCTTCCATGAGGCGCGCTTTTTCGGCGGCCATCAAGCAGCGCTCGGCGGCAATTTCGAGCAATTCGCGTTCGCGGGGCAGCCATTCGTAACGCTTGCGAAAGCGGAACTGCATGACGCCGCGCAGGCGGCCGCCATCGAGGAGCGGAACGCTCCAGCAACTGGCGTAACGATCGAGGCGGCGGCGGTCGAGCACCGGTTGGGTGGCGAAATCGGCCTTGGGCGCGAGGTCAAAAAGACAAAAGGGCTGGGCGAGCTGCTGGTTAATTTCGGTCTGGAACTCGACCAGATGGGGCGGCGTGCGCTCTCCATCGCCCACGTAGGCCATGGGAAGGAGCACTTGTTCATTTTTGTCCAAAAAGAAGAGGCAAGCGCTATCGGCCCGGTGCAGGGACGCCAGCGTGGCCAGGAAGCGGCGGAGCAGTTCGTGCAGGCCGCGGCTCTCGAGCTCGTTGCGGAAGAGGTCGCTGTAGGTTTGCGTTTCTTCCTCGCGCACCTGATAAAAGGCGTTGTTGAGCGTGAGCAGAACCGAGAAGTGAAGCTGTTCGTTCACCCAACGGAATTCGGCGGCTTTTTCTTTGGGGAGACGGTCGATGGTGGGCAGGAGAATACGATCGAACTCCTGGAGGGCCTGTTGGATACCTGCCGGGGGAAGGTTGAGCTTGGCGAGGCGGCGGCCACTATATTCCACCTGCTCAAGAAACTCGAGGATGGGGGCTTTGGCAAATTTGCTGGCGTTGATGAGGCGGGCGGCATTGCCAGCGGTGATGGCGGAAAGAACGGTAATTTGGCGGGGGTTATAGCCGAGAGCGGTGAGGCGGGCCTCAAAGCGCTTTTCCATGGAAACGAGAAAGGGGGAGACCCAAGCGGCGAGGCGCTGCAGGGGGCGGCGGACCGGATCCTTCAGAATGTGCGCGGCATTGGCCAGCACAGAAGAATTTTGGACTGCAGCCGGAAGTTGAGAGACGGCGGTCGCCATAAGCGTTCTCCCTGATTCTTCGTTCAGAAAGGAGAAAAGCTGTAGAGCAAGGGGAAGGAAATTACGGAGTAGGGGTGAGGAGGGAGGCGATTTCGGGGAATTGGGCGGCGAGGGCGAGATCGGCGGCTAACTTGTTCTTTTTGTTGCGGATGGAGGGGTCCGCGCCGGCGCGGAGGAGGATTTTGACAAGTTCGGCGCGGCCCCAACTGGCGGCGAAATGAAGGGGCGTGTCTCCGGAGGTGGAATCGGGGGCGTTGGGCGAGGCGCCGCGGGCGAGGAGGAACTCGGCAATTATTGGTTTGCCGGCGAGGGCGGCATCGTGAAGGGGGGTGGCGCCGGCGGCATTGGGCTGGTGAACGGAGGCTCCGTGGGCGAGGAGAAGCTCTGCGATGGGCGTGTAGCCCTTGATGCAGGCATCGTGGAGGAGGGTGCTGCCGCCAGGGGTGGAGGCCTTGGCGGGGGCCCCGCGGCGCAGGAGGATGGCAACGAGAGCGGTTTTTCCGTCGAGGACGGCGCGATGAAGCTGTGTGGCGAGGGACGAGCCAGAGCCGGAATCAGAGCCAGAATCGAGGCGGGCTCCTTTTTCCAGCAGAAAATCAGCCAAGGCAGCCTGATTGGCGCGGATGGCTTCGTCGAGGGGGGTGGCGCCGGTTTTGTCTTTCGCTTCAAGAAGCGCGCCGCGGGCGAGGAGGAGCGCGGCGGTGTCCCGGTGGCCCCGGGAGGCGGCAATGTGAAGGGGAGTTTGGCCAGTTTCGGGGCTGGGGTGGCGGAAGGTGGCGCCGGCGTTAAGCAGCAATTCCACAATGCGGGTGTGGCCTTTCCAGACGGCCTCGTCGAGGGGCGTGGCGCCGTTGATATCCGCGGCGTTCACGGGGAGTTGGAGCGAGAGCAGGTATTCGACAAGTTCGGTGTGGCCACGGCTGGCGGCAAGGTGGAGCGAGGTGGAGCCGAGGCGGTGGGGGCGGCGGGGATCGGCGCCGCGGGCGATGAGGAGCTTTACGACGGGGAGGCGATTGGTGAGGATGGCGTAATGAAGAGGAGTGGAGCCGGATTCGTGGTGGGCGGTGTTGATGTCCTGGTGGGGGGCATCGATTTCCGCGCCATGGGCGAGGAGGAGTTCGACGAGGGGGAGATGGCCGGCCCAGCAGGCGTCGTGCAGGGGAGTGCCGCCGAGATTATCGCGGAGGTTGACGTCGGCGCCCTCGGCGAGAAGTTGGCGGGCGGCGGCGAGATTACCGACTCGAACGGCGGAGTGGAGGCTGAGGGGGTCGGCGGAGAAGCTGAGAAGGAGCAGAAGGCCGAGCACACCTTCAGGCTATCGCTAATTCAGGCTATCGCTAAAAGAGAAGCGCTTGCGGGCAAACTGTAAAGTTGTCGGTTCGCGGGAAAAGAGCCTAAGATTGGAGCATGAGCCGCGAAGCGACAGAATTACTCGAGGCTTTTGATGCCTTGCCAGAAGAGGAGCGGCGAGTGATTGCAGCCGAGCTCTTCCGCCGAGCGCTGCCTTTTGACTCCGGTCCTTTGGAAGATGAGGAAACGGCACAGGCTGCGGACGAGCTGTTTCGCTGCTTAGAGGCGGAAGAGGCAGAATCCAATGACACCTCTGCGAGGTGAAGTTTGGCTATTGGATCTTGGAATGGCGGCAAAGGTTAGGCCAGCGCTGATCATGAGCGCTGGTTATGGCGATGAAGATCGGGCGCTCATTACCGTTGTTCCGCACACAACCAGCCTACGAGGATCTATCTACGAAATTAAGCTGGAAGTCCCGTTTTTGCGGTCCGGAGCGTTTCTCGTCCAAAACGTAGCAACATATCCAGCAGTGCGAGCCATTCGAAAGCTTGGAAGCTTGAATGGCAACCAGTTTCAGCTTGTTGGCGCTGGTTTGCTGCGATGGCTGGGATACTAAAGCGGCTGCCGCGAGGGGTATGCAGGCGACGCTTACTTCTTGGCGGGTTTCTTGTTGGCCGGGGCGGGGGTTGACAATAGTTTTTCGATCTCCGTAATGAGTTGGGTGCCGGTGACGATTTCGGGGTACTGCTTGGGGCCGAGGAATTGCCAGTCGTTGCGGATTTGGCCGTTGGCATCGATGAGGAAGAGGTGGGGGAAGTACATTTGGGGGCGTTGGGGAGAGGCCTTGACGTAGCTGCCGGCGACCTGGCCAGAATCGAAGAGGATGGGGGAGCTGACTTTGAAGACTTCGATGTACTTCTTGACGGACTCGAGGTTGTCGGGGGGTACGACGATGCTGAGGACGGCGACTTTGTCACCGAATTTGGGCTTAAGCTTGGCCTCGAACATTTTGGTGAGTTCCTGGCAGGTGGGGCACTTGGTTTGCATGAACTCGATGAGGAGGACTTTGCCGCGGTAGTCGAGGATGTCGTGCTGGCGGGCGTTGGGGTCGGGCAGAGAGAAACTGGGAGCGCGGCGGCCGGAGAGTTCGCCGGCGGCGAAGAGGGTGGAGAAAGAGAGAAGCAGGAGGAAGAAGGTGCGGGTCATATTTATTTTCCTTTCGCGAGTTGGGCTAATGATTCGGTGTAAGGGAAGCGGGCCACGCCGCGCTCGGTGATGATAGCCGAGACGTAACGGTGGGGGGTGACGTCGAAGGCAGGATGGCGGGCGGCAGCGCCGGCGGGGGCGATGGGGACGCCAAAGACTTCGGTGACTTCGCGGGCGGAGCGCTCTTCAATGGGGATGTCGTCGCCGGAGGAGAGAGAAAGATCGAGGGTGGAAATGGGGGCGGCGACGTAGAAGGGGATTTCGTTTTCGCGGGCGAGGACGGCGACGGAGTAAGTGCCGATTTTGTTGGCGACATCGCCATTGGCGGCGATGCGATCGGCGCCGACGACGACGCAGCCGATGCGGCCGGAGCGAAGGAAATGGCCGGCCATGTTGTCGGTGATGAGGGTGGTTTCGATGCCGTCCTGCATAAGCTCCCAAACAGTGAGACGGCTGCCCTGGAGGAAGGGTCGGGTTTCGTCGGCAAAAACGTCGATTTTTTTGCCGGCTTCAACAGCGGCGCGGATGACGCCAAGGGCGGTGCCGTAGCCGGCGGTGGCGAGGGCGCCGGCGTTGCAATGGGTGAGGACGGTTTTGCCATCGGGGACAAGGGAGGCGCCGTGGCGGCCGATGGAGCGATTGATTTCAATGTCTTCGTTGTAAATGAGTTTGGCTTCCGCGACGAGGGCGGAGCGGATTTCTTCGAGGGGTTGGCCGAAGAGGGAGGCGCGTTTGGTTTTCATGCGCTCGATGGCCCAGAAGAGATTGACGGCAGTGGGGCGGGTGGCGGCGAGAGTGCGGCAGATTTCCTGAAATTCAGAATCGAAAGAATCGTCGTTGGCCTGGAGAGCGCCGAGGGCGACGCCCATGGCGGCGGCAACGCCGATGGCGGGAGCGCCGCGGACGATCATGTCGCGAATGCCGGAGGCGACTTCCTGGTAATTGCGGCAGAGGAGATAACGGACTTCGCGGGGGAGGAGGGTTTGGTCGAGAAGCTCGACGCCCTGGGGGGTCCAGCGGAGAGTGTCAATCATAAAAAGTTAGAGCGAGTTCCTTTGGAGAAATAAAGCAGTGAAAAAAGTTAAATTGTAGCCGGAATGGGCGAGGGTGGAGGCAGCAGTGGAGCCGGTGCGGTGGCGGATGAGGCCAAAGACAAAGCTGGCGAGGGTGAGCACGAGGACGTGCTGCCAGCTCCAATTGTACTGGGGGCCGTGGAGGAGCGCGAAAGGGAGAGAACAAGCGAGAAGGCCGCCGAAGACGCCAAGGGCACGGATGAGCAAGGGTTGGGCGAAGCCGCGGAAGACGAGCTCTTCAAAGATGGGGCCGAAGATGACGGCAAATATGCCGACGGCGATGAGGCTGGCGCGGTCGGCAATGAGCTTTTCGAGAAACTGCGAGCCGGGGGGCGCTTTGAGGGCGTAGCCGAGCAGGGAGAGCGCGAGCGCGAGAACAGGCCCGGTGAGGGCGGTTTGCCACATGCCTGCAAAAGGGACGCGCCAGCCGAGGCTGCGCCAAAAGCTGAGGTGGTGGCGGAGGCGGAGGACGAGATAGAGGCCGAAGAGGATGCCGGCGTAGAGGACGGCCTGGGAGAGCATGGCGAGCAGGCCCTGGCTGGGGAGGACAGGCTTGAGGAGCTTGACGAAGAGGGCGGCGATGAGGAGGGAGGGGACGACGCTGCCGATGAGGAGGGCGAGGTCGGCAAAGCCCCAAGCGTGGTGGTCCTGAGCTTGCGTGTCCTGGTGGTGGGCAGGAAGAGTCAAACGACTAAGCTACCCTCTCGACGAGCAATGCCGCAAGGAGGGGCACCATAATTTCGTGATGGCCGGTGAGGGAATAGCCTTTGCCGCCCGCTTGGGCATGGGGACGCTCGACGACGTTGACCTTCGGGCGGTAGTGCTGGAGAAAATCGAGGTTGACGGTGGTGAATTGGGCGAGGGGGTAGCCGAGGTTGCGAACGCTGGAGACGGCTTTCAAGAAGACCTCGGGGAGGACGACGGCGCTGCCGCAATTGACGTAGACGCCGCCTTCGTGCAGTTGGCTGACGAGGCGGCAGAGGAGGCGGAAATCGTGGAGGGAGGCTTGGCCGAGGGAGGCGCCGTGGGCATGGGGATGGGTGTGGGGAGTGTCGGTGCCGAGGGCGAGGTGGACGGTGACGGGGACGCGGGCGGCGTAGGCCGCGGCGAGCACAGAAAGGGGCTGGAATTCGGGTTTGGCGACGGTGAGCAGTTTTTCGCCATAGGCTTCCCCGAGGCCAATGCCGGCGGCGGCAGCGGCGCGGGCAGCTTCGTTCATCCAGAGGCCGGTTTCTTCCGCGCTGCCGAAGGAGCCATCGGGAAGGACGGCTTCGACGTCTTCGCTGGTGGCGCCGGAGATGGCGATTTCAAAGTCGTGGATGGAGGTGGAGCCATTCATGGCGAAGCTGGTGATAAGGCCGCGGTGCATGAGGTCTGTAAGGACGGGGGCGAGGCCGCACTTGATAACGTGGCCGCCCATGCCCCAGATGACGGGCTTGCCGAGGGAGCGGGCGCGGAGGATGGCATCGACGACTTGACGGAGGGTGTCGGCAGCGAGGAGACGGGGGAGGCGATCGAGAAAATCGGAAAGGGTTTGGCCGGGGGTGGGCGCCTGGGCAAAGTGTTCGGTGCGGACTTTACCACCGCGGCCAAAAACGCTGAGGGTTTTGAGCGAGGCGAGGTTGAGGGGAGATTGCGAATAGATGCTCATCGGGGGGAATTTTTCCAGGCGCGCTTGAGGGCTTGGCCGGTATAGCTGCGTTTGTTTTTCATGAGGTCTTCGGGAGTGCCGGCGCCAACAACGGTGCCACCGCCCTGGCCACCTTCGGGGCCCATGTCGATTAACCAGTCGGCGGCTTTGATGATATCGAGATTGTGTTCGATGACAAGGACGGTGTTGCCGAGGTCGACGAGTTTTTGGAGGACTTCGAGGAGGCGGCGGACGTCTTCGAAATGGAGGCCGGTGGTGGGCTCGTCGAGGATATAGACGGTTTTGCCGGTTTGGCGTTTGGAGAGTTCGCGGGCGAGTTTGATGCGCTGGGCCTCTCCGCCGGAGAGGGTGGTGGAGCTTTGGCCGAGGTGGAGGTAGCCGAGGCCGACATCGACAAGGGTGGCGAGCTTTTGGTGGATGACGGGAATGTTTTCCAGCAAGGGCAGCGCGTCTTCGATGGTGGTATCGAGCAGCTCGGCGATGCTTTTGCCTTTGAATTTGACCTCGAGCGTTTCGTGGTTGTAACGGCGGCCACGGCAGACGTCGCAGGTGACGAAGACATCGGGGAGGAAGTTCATTTCGATGCGCTTCAAGCCATCGCCCTGGCAGGCTTCGCAGCGGCCGCCCTTGACGTTGAAGCTGAAGCGGCCGGGCTTGTAGCCGCGCTCGCGGGATTCCGGGAGCATGGCGTAGAGATCGCGGATGGGGGTGAAGACCTGGGTGTAGGTGGCGGGGTTGGAGCGGGGCGTGCGGCCGATGGGGCTTTGGTCGATTTCGACAACCTTATCGATTTCTTCAAGGCCAAGGATTTCGCGGTGGGCCCCGGGTTCGGCCTTGGAGCCATAGACGTGATGGGAGAGGACGCGGTAGAGGATGTCGTTGACGAGGGTGGATTTGCCGCTGCCGGAAACGCCGGTGACGACGACGAGGAGGCCGAGGGGGATATCGACGTCGACGTCTTGGAGGTTGTGCTCGGTGGCGCCGCGGATGCTGAGGTGTTTGCCGTTGCCGAGGCGGCGGACGGCGGGGACGGGAACTTCGCGGCGGCCGCTGAGGTATTGGCCGGTAAGGCTGGCGGCGCTGCGTAGGATGTCGTGGGGCTTACCGGAGGCGACCACTTCGCCGCCGAGTCGTCCGGCGCCGGGGCCGAGGTCGATGACATAATCGGCGCGCTCGATGGTTTCCTGGTCGTGTTCGACGACGAGGACGGTGTTGCCAAGATCGCGGAGGTGTTCGAGGGTATCGAGGAGGCGATCGTTATCGCGGGGGTGGAGGCCGATGGAGGGCTCGTCGAGGACGTAGAGGACGCCGCGGAGCTGGCTGCCGATTTGGGTGGCGAGACGGATGCGCTGGGCTTCGCCGCCGGAGAGGGTTTGGGCGCTGCGGGCGAGGCTGAGATATTCGAGGCCAACGGCGACGAGGAACTGGAGGCGCTGGCGGATTTCGCTGACGAGGCCGGCGGCGATTTCGGCTTCGCGGGGTTCGAGGGTCCAACCGCTGGCGAGGTCGAGGGCGTGGCGGACATCCATGCGGGTGAACTCGGCGATGCTGGCGCCCTTGACGCGGACGGCGAGGCTGGAGGGTTGGAGGCGCTGGCCCTGGCAGGAGGAGCAGGGGCGGGAGGAGAGGTATTCGCTGAGGTACTCGCGATATTTGTCGGAGGCGTTTTCGAGGCTTTCGGCGAGAAGCTTGAGGATGCCGGGAAAGCGGGCTTTGCCGTGGAGGAGGACCTGTTGCTGGGCGGCGGGAATTTTGTTCCAGGGTTTGGCGAGGTCGATGTTGTTGCGCCAGGCGGCGTCGGCGATGCGCTGGCCGAGGGCGTTGGAGGCGGAGCCGGGGCCAAGACCGCCTTCGAGCAAGGGGCGGGTTTCGTCGACGATGATTTTGTCTTCGTCGAAGCTCCACATGCTGCCGAGGCCGTGGCACTCCGGGCAGGCGCCGTAGGGGCTGTTGAAGCTGAAGCTGCGAGGTTCGATTTCCGGGACACTCGTGCCACATTCGGGGCAGGAGAGCTTCATGGAATAGAGGCGCTCTTCTTCGCTTTTGTCGCCGGAGGGGCCGAGAGTGGCGATGACGACAAGGCCATCGGTGAGCTTGGTGGCGGTTTCGATTGAGGCGGCGAGACGGGAAGCGATGTCGGGTTTGACGATGAGGCGATCAACGACGATGTCGATGGTGTGATTTTTGCGTTTGTCGAGGGTAGGAGGATCCTCGAGGGGCTTCATGACGCCGTCGATGCGGGCGCGGACGAAGCCCTGGCGGGCAAACTTTTCGAGCTCTTTTTTGAACTCGCCCTTGCGGCCGCGGACGACGGGGGCGAGGATCATGATGCGGGTGTTTTCGGGGATGGTGGCGATGCGCTCGAGGATTTGGCTGAGCGACTGGCGGCGGATTTCGGTACCGCAGGTGGGGCAGTGGGGAGTGCCGATGGAGGAATAGAGCAGACGGAGGTAATCGTAGATTTCCGTGATGGTGCCGACGGTGGAGCGGGGGCTGCGGCTGGTGGTTTTTTGCTCAATGGAAATGGCGGGGCTGAGGCCTTCGATGGAATCGACATCGGGGCGCTCCATTTGGTCGAGGAACTGGCGGGCGTAGGGGGAGAGAGTTTCGACGTAGCGGCGCTGGCCTTCGGCGTAGATAGTGTCGAAGGCGAGGGAGGATTTGCCGCTGCCGGAGAGGCCGGTGATGACGGTAAGGCTGTTGCGGGGGATTTCGACATCGACGCCGCGGAGATTGTGCTGGCGGGCACCGTGGACAGTTATTTTATCGAGCAAAGTAGGTAGGCCTCACTTTTTCGACGATTTGGCGGGCGGGCTGGGCGAGCAGCGTGAAGAGGGGTTGGGGATACAAGCCGATGGCCAAGGTGGCAAGGGCGAGGGGGGCGACGATGGCCCACTCGCGCGGCGAAAAATCGGGGAGGGCGAGGTTGGCGTCGGTGGGGCGGAGGACGACGCGCTGGTAGCAATAGAGGAGGTAAACCACGGTAAGGACGATGCCGAGAGCGGCGACGATGGCCCAGGTGCGGCTCATTTCGTAAGCGCCGGTGAGGATGCGGAATTCGCCGATGAAGCCATTAAGGGGGGGCAGGCCCATGGAACTGACGCTGGCGATGAGGAAGACGAGGGCGAAGTGGGGCATGGGTTTAACGAGGCCGCCGAAGGCGTCGATGGATTGGGATTTTTTGCGTTCGTACATGAGGCCGACGAGGAGGAAGAGCAGGCCGGTGGAGATGCCGTGGTTGATTTGCTGGAGCATGCTGCCTTCGAGGCCAGCGGGATTGAGGGCAAAGATGCCGAGCATGCAGAAGCCCATGTGGCTGACGCTGGAATAGGCGACGAGGCGCTTCCAATCGCCGAGGCGGAGGCAGATGATGGCGCCGTAGAGGATGCTGCCGAGGGCGAGGAGGCTCATGGCGTAGAGGATTTCCGGGCGCTGGAGAAAATCCGGGGCGGCGGGGAGGACGAGGCGGAGGAAGCCGTAGGTGCCCATTTTGAGGAGAACGCTGGCGAGGTAGACGCTGCCGGCGGTGGGGGCTTCGGTGTGGGCGTCGGGGAGCCAGGTGTGGAGGGGGGCGATGGGGACTTTGACGGCGAAGCCGAGGAAGAGGAGCCAGAAGATCCAGGCGGCAGTGGGGCCGGTGGTTTCCGTGACCCAAAGGGCGGGGATGCTGAAGGTGAAGAGGCCAGTTTGGCGGCCGTGTTCGAAATAGAGCAGGATGAGGCCGAGGAGGAGGAGCATGCTGCCGGCGGCGGTGTAGATGAGGAACTTCATGGCGGCGCGCTGGCGCTCCGGGCCGCCCCAGATGGCGATGAGGAAATACATGGGCAGGAGGGAGGCTTCGAAGAAGACGAAAAAGAGGAGGGCGTCCATGGCGAAGAAGACGCCGAGGACGCAAGTTTGGAGGGCGAGGAGGCAAAGGTAGAAGAGCTTGCGGTGCTTTTGGATGGCGTTCCAACTGCCGAGGGAGGCGAAGAAGCCGAGGGAGGCGCTCATGGCGGCGAGGAGGAGGGAGTAGCCATCGAGGGCAAGGAAATAATCGGCGCCGAGAGAGGGGATCCAGGGGAGGCGCTGGGTGAATTGGAGGGGGCCGGAGGGGTTGAAGAAGGGGAAGAGGGAGAGGAGCCAGAGGGCGTTGGCGCCGAGGACGAGGTTGGCCCAGAAGCGGATGAGATTCGCCTTTTCTTCAGGGAGTAGAGAAAGAATAAGGCCGCCGGCCAGAGGCAGGAAGAGGATGAGAGTGAGGTTGTCGGCCATGAAACGAAAAGGAGGGCGGCCCAGGGTAGGCCGCCCTCACTTTAGTTTAGCTTTGGAAGGGGTTACTGGTAAGAGACGGACTTGACCGTAATGTTGCCAGCGACGACAATGCCGAAGTCGAGGCCGGGGGCGGTGAAGGTGCGTTCCTGGTTAATGATGCCCGCGCCGAGAGCGGCGAGGGGAATGCTGAAGCCGCCGCCACTGACGGAGCCGGAGGGGGGTAGGGCGAGAAGGACGGCACCGGGGACCGTAAACTGGCCCACATTGGCGCGTTCGAGGCAGGTGAAGTAGCCGGTGATGGCGTTTTCTTCCGAGCCGGAGGCGGAGTAGCCGTAGATTTGGACGAGCTCATTGGAGCTGCCCGCGTTCCAGGTGACAAGTTGGCCGGCGGAGCGGTTGACGTTGTTGACGGCGTCTTTGTTGGTCCAGGTGAAGTTGGAGGAGATGGTGTAGAGGGCAGTGAAGGCGCCAACATCGGCGCCGCCGGGACCAGTGAAGGTGTAGTTGCCGGGTTCGAGGAAGGGAGGCGTGGCCGGGGGAGCGCCGGGGACGGAGATGCCGCCGGTGGAGAGGGTTTCCGCGTACGTTCCTTGGAAGGGGTTAAGCTTCTTCAGCGTGTTGGAACCGCGGGGGCCGTTGAGGCCGATTTGGGGGCCGGCGTCGAGGCCGCGGGGAAGGACGGGATCTTCCGGGGTGAATTCGCCAATTGTGCCCGTGAAGACGATGCAACTCCCGATGGAAGTGTAGAGGGAGTTGATGCTGCTGCTGGAGACGATGTTTTGGGGCGTGTATTCAACAAAGCTGGCAGTGCCGGTATCGGTGGTGATGTTTTGGGTGCCGATGAAGGGGAGCGTGAGTTCGAGGTTGACGCGGGCGAGATTGAGCACGCCGAATTTGGCGTTTTGGCCCTGGGAGACACGGGTGAGGAGGTCGGCGGGAACGCCGTAGGGGTCGGAGCAAACGCCGCCGTCGGAGGAGACAGCGATGGTGGAGGAATTGCTGACCTGGCTGCCTACGCGGACGACGACGCTGACGGAGCAGCCGAGCACGCCTTCGGGGACGACGAGGTTGATTTGATCGAGACCGACGAAACCGGGGGCACGGCCGGCATAGGAGACATTGGCGCGGCGGGAGCCGACGAGGACTTCGATTTGGGTGTTGTTGATTTGCACGGCGGGGGCGGCGGCATTGTCAGCCGTGCCAGCGGGGAGAGGGCCGAGGCCGGTGCCGTAGAGCGTGAGGGTTTGGCCGGGGCGTGCGGGCTTGAGGATGGTGTTGACGGGCTGGGAGGTGGGGCTTTCGAAATTGGTGAGTACCCCGGGGCCGGAGCCGCGCTAGTTGAGAGTGAAGATGCCGAAAGAGCTATTGGCGACACGGATGGAGCGCGGGGCGCTGGTTTGGCCGTTGTAAGTGACTGTGAGGTTGGCCGTGCCGACGGGAGTGTTGGAGGGAAGGATGGCGGCGACCTGACCGGCGGAGGTATAGACCATGGGGCAATCGAGGTTTTGCCCGCCTGCGGCAATGCGGACGCTGGTGCCGGCGAGCGTGGTGGCGAGCGGGAGGGTGGAAGCCTGGGTTAAAGCGGCGGGGCCAAGGCCAGAGCCAAAAATGACAATGATAGAACCTTGGGCAAGGGCGCCACCGGGGAGGCGGGGACTGGTGTAGCTGGCGGCATTGAGGACGCCGCCTTCGGGGACGACGGGCTGGGCAAACAAAGAAGTGGCGGCGCAAGCGAACAAACAAAGCGCCAGGGAAGATCTGTTCATGGTCATATCTTAGACCCCATGGCGGCGCAAAGGACGAAAAGGGATCAGGCTAAGGTGATTTTCTTTGGGGCTAGGCTGGGAGCTTCTTCCAGGTTTGGCGGGAGTAGGCGAGGGAGGCGGTGCGGCTTCTTCATCTGAATTATAAAGCCACTCGATTTGCACTGAAGAGAATCTTTGCTTGTGGAATCGCGGCATTGGAAGGACGCGCGGTATCGAGGATCTAACTGCAAGTGGTGTACACTTGTACACAATGACGGATTTTGAATGGGATCCGCGTAAGGCTGCGGCCAATGTTCGTAAGCACGAGGTCCAATTCGCAGATGCCGTTTCGGTGTTGGAAGACCAACGCGCCATTACCTTGCGAGACACTAGCGCAGAAGAAGAACGCTGGGTGACGATTGGGATGGATGCACTGGCGCGGGTGCTGACTGTCGTGTATACGTGGCGCGGCAACGCAGTCCGGGTCATTTCGGCGCGTGCGGCCACCCCAAACGAAAGCCGGCAGTATCTGGAGGATTTATGAAACAAGAATACGATTTCAGCAAAGGCATACGCGGCGCAGTGGTGCCAGTGCCACAGGGCAAGACGCGAGTGACGATTCGGCTGGACGACGACCTTCTGGACTGGTTCCGGAACGAAGTTGACAAGGCGGGCGGCGGCAACTATCAAACGCTGATAAACCTGGCACTCAGAGATTTTGTCAGCCGAAGCCGGGAGCCCCTAGAGAGTACCTTGAGACGGGTGTTGCGGGAAGAGCTAAAGCGCGCCGGGTAATAGAACTGCGGTCCACCGCGATCGACGGGATAGCGTTAAGTTATTGCTCCAGGATTGTTGGCGAGCCGGAAGTTGGCTTGTGGTGCGGGCGCGCTGAGAAGGCGTGGGGTGCTAGGAAATCTGAGGAGGGGGCTAGGCTTCTTTGGGGCCGATGCTGAGCGCTTTCTTGTTGCGGTAGTGGTGGCTGCGTTCGAGGCTGAGGATTTCGGCGGTTTTGGTGACGTTGCCTTCGGTTTCTTCGAGGGTGCGGAGGATGTATTCGCGTTCGGTACCGGAGGAGAGGGCGTGACAAGTTGGTCAAGTGACCATATGGTCTTGTTATGCTTAAGGCATGAAAGAACAGGTCTTAAGCGCGTCTGAATTCAAGGCCAAGTGTCTGGCTTGCTTGAGCGAGATCGAGCGATTTAGAGAGCCCATCACCATAACACGCCGTGGGCGGCCAGTGGCTGTGCTAGGGCCGGTTAAGGTTTCCGCGCCAAAGTCGCCTCGCAATAGTTGGGCTCGCAAGGCGCGCATCGAAGGCGATGTGGTGAGTCCAATAGCCGGGTGGGAAATCGCGAAACCCGAATAGGTGCGCTCCTTGCAGCCTCGCCTCTTGTTGGATACGCACATCCTGATCTGTTGGCTGGTTGACGCCAAAAAGCTTTCCCGCGTTCAACTGCGGACGCTGGAAGCTGCTGTGAAGCGTGGCGAGCCCATCGCGTTGAGCGCAGTCACCCTGCTCGAGATTGCGATTCTCAGTAGCGGAGAAATGCCCCCATTTAAGGTTTCTCTGCCAGAGTTCTTTAACGACGTGAGCACCAATCCTGTGTTTCGAATCCTTCCTCTCGATTATGAGGTGGCGCTGGAGGTGAGTTCGCTGCCCGCATTGCGAGATCCCGCGGACCGAGCTATCGTCGCCACCGCGCGAGTTCACCGCCTCCGGTTGGTGACCTCCGACCAACGCATTCTTGAATCGCAGCTTATTTCGGTGGTCGAATAGCCGATGGTTGGCCACGTGCAGGCGCACTGGCAGAGGGTGGGGTCTGCTGGGAGCTGATTATGGGTTCTCCGCACATCATGGAAAGGCTTCAGGCTTCTTTGGGGCCGATGCTGAGGGCTTTCATTTTGCGGTAGAGGTGGCTGCGTTCGAGGCCGAGGATTTCGGCGGTTTTGGTGACGTTGCCTTCGGTTTCTTCGAGGGTGCGGAGGATGTATTCGCGTTCGGCGTTTTCGCGGACTTCCTGGAGGCTGGCGAAGCGTTCGGGGGCACGGAGGGCGGCGGCCCGGCGGACGCCGTTGGGGCCGGTTTGGAGGGGGATGTGGCGGGCTTCGACGCGGATTTGGGGGTTCATGATGACGATGCGTTCCATGAGGTTGCGAAGTTCGCGGACGTTGCCGGGCCAGGCGTATTCGGCGAGGACGCGGTAGGCCTCGGGGGTGAGTTCTTTGGCCTTGCGGGCGTAGGCGGTGGTGAACTCGGCAAGGAAGGCGTCGGCGAGATGGCGGATGTCCTCGGTGCGCTCGCGTAAGGGGGGGACGCTGAAGGGGATGACGTTGAGGCGGTAGAAAAGATCTTCGCGGAAATTGCCGCGTTCGATTTCGTCTTCGAGATTTTTGTTGGTGGCGGCGATGACGCGAACATCGGCGCGGATCATTTCATCGCTGCCGAGGGGTTGGAAGCGGCCTTCGTCGAGGACGCGAAGAACTTTGGCCTGGGTTTTGAGGCTCATGTCGCCGACTTCGTCGAGGAAGAGAGTGCCGCCGTCGGCCTTTTCGAATTTGCCGATTTTGTCTTCTTCGGCGCCGGGGAAGGCGCCGCGGCGGTGGCCGAAGAGTTCGCTTTCGATGCGGTCTTCGGGGATGGCGGCGCAATTGACTTCGATGAAGGGGCCGTCGGCGCGGGCGCTGGAGCGGTGGATGGCGTGGGCGACGAGTTCTTTGCCGGTGCCGCTTTCGCCGTAGATGAGGACGCGGCCGTTAGTGGAGGCCATAAGATCCAGCTGTTGGCGGAGGGCGCGCATGGGGACGCTGTCGCCGAGGATGGTGCGGTCTTCGCCGGAGGCGTGGCGGAGGCGGGCGACTTCGGCCTCCAGCTGGCGCTGGCGGAGGGCGTTTTGGATGGTGACGGTGACTTTTTCGATGGTGAGGGGTTTTTCGAGGAAATCGAAGGCGCCGAGTTTGGTGGCGCGAACAGCGGTTTCGATGGTGCCATGGCCGCTAATCATGATGACTTGGGGGCGGGAATCGGGGGGGAGCTGGCGGAGGTCTTCGAGGAGGGCCATGCCGTCGCGGCCGGGCATCCAGACGTCGAGGAGCATGACATCGAAGGGGTGGCGGGAGAGCTCGGCGAGGCCGGAGGCGGCATCGGCGGCGGTGGCGACGAGGTAGCCTTCGTCTTCGAGAACGCCGCGGAGGGATTGGCGGATGCCTTCTTCGTCGTCGACGACGAGGACGTGGATGTTGCGCATGGGTTAGGGGGTGACCTCGAGGAGTTTGGCGTCGGGAGTTTTTGAGAGGGTGGCGAGGGCGGGAAACTCGATGGTGAAGCGTGCGCCGGAGGGAAGGTTGTCTTCGACGCGGATGGGGGCATGGTGCTCGCTGAGAATTTGGCTGACGATGGCAAGGCCGAGGCCGGTGCCGCGGTCTTTGGTGGAGAAATAGGGGAGGAAGAGTTTTTCGCGGTCTTCGGGGCTGATGCCATTGCCGGAGTCGGCAATGGAGAGCTCGATGGTGTCGGGGGTGAGAGCGAGGGTGGAGAGGGAGATGCGCTTGAGGGCGGAATCCTGGACGGCTTCGGCGGCGTTGTCGACGAGGTTGATGACGACGCGTTTGAGCTGGTCGGCGTCGCCGGCGATGAGGGGAAGGTGGGGGTCGAGGTCGATTTGGATGTCGATGCCGGCGAGGCGGCCGGCAAAGACTTGGAGGGCCATGGTGACGACGTCGTTGAGGCGGACCGGGCCGAGAGTGGTGGTGGGGAAGCGGGCGAACTGGCTGAACTCGTCGACGAGGGTGCGGAGGCTTTCGACTTCGCGGCTGATGAGCTCGGAACATTCGCGCAGGACGCGGGCGTTGTTTTCCGGCAGCGAGAGGCGATCGAGCTGGCGGGCGATGCGTTCGGCGCTGAGCGCGATGGGGGTGAGGGGGTTTTTGATTTCGTGGGCGACGCGGCGGGCGACTTCCTGCCAGGCGGCTTGCTTTTGGGCGCGGAGGATTTCCGCGGTGTCTTCGAGGACGAGGATGAGGGGAGAGCCGGGCTTTTCGTCGACCGTGGAAACGGTGATGCCGAGGTGGCGGGTTTCGCGGCCTTGGACAAAATCGAACTGGCGGGAGGCGAGGCCGGTGCGGCGGGCGCGCTTCATGAGGTAGCGGACTTCGCTGGCCTCTTCGGGTTGGAAGATGTCTTCGAGGCGGAGGTTTTTTTCGAGCTCGACGTCGGGGAACATTTCGCGGAAGGCGCGGTTGAGGCGAAGGACGCGGCCTTCGGGGCTAAGGCTGACGACGCCGGTGGGAATGTTTTCGAGGAGGGCTTCGGTGAAGCGGCGGCGGCGCTCAAGCTCGCGATCGTTGGCTTCGAGGGCCTTGGTCATTTCGTTGAAGCCGTGGACGAGGGTGGCGAGTTCGTCGGAGGCTTTCGTGCTGAGGCGGTAGGAGAGGTTACCGGCGCGGAGTTCCTGGGCGCCTTTGAGGAGGTCGGCGATGGGTCCGCTGATTTGGCGGGCGAAGATGGTGGCGACCCAGGAGGCGAGGAAAAGAATGAAGAGGCAGATGAGGGCGATGACCTGGAGGTAGAACTGCCAGAGTTCGCGCTTGGAGACGGTGAGCTGGTCGTAGGCGGCGATGGCGGAGACGAGGCGTTGGTATTCGGATTCGGCCTTGGCTTCGAGAATGGCGCGGACGCCGAGAGTGCCGAGGGAGCCGGGGAGGCGGACGGTGGCGAGTTGGGAGCGATCGGTGGTGCGGCGGACGGAGCAGAGGGGGAGGCGTTGGGAGGAAGGGGTGTCGAGAAAGGCTTCCGCGATGCCCATTTTCTGGCAGAAATCCTGGATGGGGTCGTTGGAGGTGGTTTCGCCGCGCGCGAAGGCGAGGAGGGAGGGTTGGGCGGCGAGGAGTTGGGCTTGGGCGCGGGCTTGGGCTTCGGCGCTGCGTTCGATGGCGAGGGTGATGCCGACGAGGGTGGCTTTGGCTTCGACGGCGGGCTGGCTGAACCACTTGTCGAGGTTGCGGTTGAGGACGTAGATGCTGAAGAGGGCGAAGAAGAAAACGGGAAGGAGGCTGATGCCGAGGGCGGCGATGACGAGCTTGGTGCGCAGGCGGGAGCCTTCGCGGTTGCGGCCGCGCTCGAGAAAGATTTTGAGGAAGGTGCGGAAGAGGATGAAACCGATGAGTACCGTGAGCAGGAAGACGAGGGTGGAGATGGCCCAGAAGATGTAGAGCTGGCCGGAATTGGAGGGGCCGATGGGGCCGAGCGAGAAGCTGCCTTGGAGGACGAGCATGGCCACGAGGACCGTGAGCGCGGCGAGGCCGAGGGCGATAAGCGCTTTGCGCTTCATAAGTTCACTGTAGTCGAAACAGAAGGAGGATTCGCAGAGGGGGGAACTTCGAAGGGGTATTTTTCGACTAGCGGGCTAGAGCATGTAATTTCTTGTAAATTGATTGCATGGCCTTTGACCTTTCGAACATTTATTCCTTGAGCGACTTCCAGCGCAACACCCGCGACCGGATTGCGAAGCTGAAGAAGACGGGTATGCCAGCCGTACTAACGATCAATGGCCAAGCGGAGGTGGTTGTGCAAAGCGCTGAGGCTTACCAAAAGCTCGTGGAAGCTAAGGAGTTGCTGGAGAGGATGAGAAGCATCAATTTAAGCTTGGAGCAAGCGAAGCGGGGCGAAGGACGTCCGATGCGGGAATTGCTCGAGGCGCTGGCAAGCGAACACGGGATCGCGCTGAAGTGAAGCGCTTCAAGGTTATCGTCACGCCAGCAGCAGAAGCTAGCATTCGAGAATCTTTTCTTTACATCCACGCTCGGTCTCCAATCAACGCGGAGCGCTGGATTCGCAGGCTGTTTGCGACGATTGACACTCTGGAAACCTTCCCGGAACGATGCGCTTCCGCGCTTGAAAGTGACTATTCCGAAGTAGATCTTCGACAGCTTTTATTCCAGTCTCCTAGAGTTGTGTTTTCGATTGATGGGGCAGAGGGCACAGTTTGGGTACATGAGGTGCGGCACGCAAAGCGAAGGGCCCTCGGGGAGCCGCTTCCGGGCGGGCCCTGGACAGGGGACGAGGACTCTATTGATTAGGGAGAATGGGGGATTATTTTCGACGAGTCCTTTTCTGCTTTAGACGCCGTGGGCGAGGAGAGCGCCCCAATGGAAGCCTGCGCCGAAGGCGGCGAAGATGGTGGGGGTGGAGGGGGAGAAGCCGTGGGCGAGTTGCCATTCCGCGGCGGCGATGAGGAGGGAGGCGGAGCTGGTATTACCGTAGCGGGCGATGTTGGAGAAGAAACGAGCAGGGGGGACTTCGAGGGATTGGGCGATTTTGGTGATGAGGTTGGCGTTGGCTTGGTGCATGAGGAAGTAGGGGACTTCCGCGGGGGTGAGCGAGTGGCGATCAAGGAGAGTGCGGATGGCGGCGGGGACTTTGCGCGAGGCATGGAGGATGACGGCGCGGCCGTTCATGTGAAGCGGCCCGGAGAGAGGGAGGGCGAGGTCGGCGGCATTGGCGCCATCGGTGGCGAGGTGGAAGCCGGTGATGCGGGCAAGGCCGGAATCGCGCAGCAAGAGGGCGGCGCCGGCGCCATCGCCAAAAAGCATGGCGGTGCCTTTTTCGATGGGCGGGGCGAGGAGCGTGGGGCTTAGTTTTTCGGCGGCGACGACGAGGACAGCGGTGAAGCGGGAGAGCAGAACATCGGCCTGGGCAAGGGCAAAGAGGGAGCCGGCGCTGGCGAGGGGAAGATCGAGCGCGAAGGCGCGGGAGGCGCCGAGGAGGTGTTGGACTTCCGCGGCCGGGCCGGGGAAGCGACGTTCCGGGGAGCCGCAGGAGACGAGGATGGCATCGAGCTCGGCGGCGGGGAAGTTGGCGCGGGACAGGGCATCTTGCGCGGCTGCGGCGGCGAGGGAGGCGACGGAAGCCTCGGGCTCGGCCCAGCGGCGTTCGGCGATGCCAGACATTTCTTCGATCCAGGCAGGGTCGATGGAGGCGGGGTCGATGGAGGCGGGGTCGATGGAGGCGGGGTCGGCGGAGAGCAGGGGGGCGAGCTCGGCGTTGGTGACGACGCGCGGGGGAAGGTACTTGCCGAAGCTGGCGAGGAAAGCCACGCGGGGTTAGCTCCGGTCGGCGATGTACTCGGCGATCTTTTCGAGGGAGGAGAATTTGCGGGGGTTGAGGTCGCTATCGGGAACGGTGATGCCGAAGGTGGATTCAAGGGAAGAGACGAGATCGGTAAGGGCGAAGCTATCGAGGAGGCCGGCGTCGAAGAGATTTTCGTCGGAGGGAAGGTCGATGGGCTTTTTGGCGGCGGCGGCGACGAGATTACGGATTTGGTCGAGCTGGTTCATGGGTTCCTTCAAAGTTGACGTCCTGGAAGACCTTGTTGCGGATGCGGCGGAACTCTTCGTAGTGGGCGATGAGGTCCTTATAAAGAGTTTCGCCGACGAGGCGGTAGCCAGCCTCGTTGAGGTGAACAAAATCGCCCTGGGCGTAGCCGGCGTAGACCCAGCGTTTGATGGCGCCATCGCCGCCCATGCGCTGGCGGAGGTCCCAGAAGGCGCAGCCGAGTTCCTGGGCGACGGAGCGCTGGACGTCGGCGATCATATCGAGCTTGGGGACGGGGGCCCAGGTGCGGCGGGTGCGGAGGGCGTTATCCGGAGGGCCGACGATGAGGATGCTGGCCGTGGGGGCGAGGCGGCGGAAACGCTCGACTACCTGGCGGAACATGGCGGCGTAGGACTCGGGCGTCCATTCCTTGGAGCGGGCGTCGTTAGTGCCGTAGGCGAGGACGAGGAGGGAGGGATCCCGCTGGCTGAGGAAGGCGCCGAGCTGGGCTTCTTCCCAGCGGAGGCTGATGTTGGCCTGGGCGCCGTTAATGCCGAGGGTTTCCCAGGTGAGGCCGCGATTTTTCTCCGTGACCCAACCGAAGAGCTTCACCGGACGATCGGAAAGCGTTTCAACGACGAAGCGGTGGGGGGCAGAGGAAAGGAGTGTCGAGCTATGCCAAACGCCGGGAGAAAGCTCGCCGTCGGTGTCGATTTGGGTGGCCTCTTCGCCATCGATGGTGACGCGCAAGGAGCCGCCGCCGGGTTGGCGGAGGAAGTGGAGCTCGGCGCGATCGCCTTCGGCCTCGAGGAAAATTTCCTGGCCGGGAAGCTCGGTGGTGAGAGCCGCGCCGCCAAGACCATAAAGGCCATCGGTGCCGCGCGTGAGGAGGCCCTCGGTACTCCATTGCTTGGATTGGCCGCTCTTGGCGTCACGACGGCGGTAACCGCGGAAGGGAGTGCCGGCAAAGACGTAGCCGGGGCCAGCATTGCCAAAGCGGGACTGGAAGAGGGAACGGATTTGGTTGGCCCAATCGTCGCTGGCGGTGTGGGAGTCGCCGTATTGCAGGACGCGGATAGTTTGGGGGCCGCCATCGGTGGACTCCATTTGGTGGAGCTGCTCAAAGAAGGGAATGAGGGCGGCGGAATTTTCAATGGCGGCGGCGCTGACGGCATCGAGCGAGCCGGCGACAAACTGCTGGCTCGAGAGCTTTACTTTTTGGCTGACGACGGGCGGGCGGGGGACGCGGCGGACGGTACGCCGAACGGGGCGGCGTTTGGTGCTAGATTTCTTCGCAGTCGTTTTCTTCGCAGAAGTCTTTTTGACAGCAGGTTTTTTCGCGGGTGATTTTTTGGGAGTGGCCGCAAAGGTGCCAAGGCTTAGCAAGCCCAAAAGAGTGGCGATGGCAGCGGCACGCAACACTGTTAATAGTTTCGCCCAAAACGAGGGATGGCTTTAGCGAGAATTAAGGTTTTTCCCACTACGGTTTCTCGCCGGGCTTGAGGCGACGGAAGCCACCCTTTTTTTCTCCACTCGCGTCTTCCCCGGTGGGAAGGGGTGTGGTGGAAGAAGGATCGTCCACGGCGGGGCGGCGCTTGGGGGCCGAAGTCGCGGTATCGGTAGTGGGGGCGGGATCGGCGGGAGGGGGAGAAGGGAATTTCGTCGGGCGCCAGGAGTCGTCGGGCGCGGAATCAGCAGTATTACTTTGGGCGGCACGGCGGTAATTGAGTTGGACGCCGGGGTAGCGTTGTTCGGCGCGGGCGCTGAGTTGGACTTCAACGTTATCGCCGGCGGCAGTGGGGGCGCTGTAATAGAGAGCGTAGGATTGGCGAAGCTTCTCGAGCGCGTTTTCAAGAGCAGAGGCATCGCGGGCGGGGTAACTATCGCCGCCGGAATTGATGGCGATTTCGGAGGTGCCGGCGTTGGAGAGGCCGCCAACTTGGCCGCCGCCGGGAATGCGGTTGCGGCGGCTGCCGGGGCCAAAGATGATATCCGGCCAGGAGGTGCCAATGGAGACGGGGCCGCGGCCTACGCGGCGATTGCCGAGCGCATCGGGAGCGATGAGGGCGCTGACGACGATGCCCCCTTCGGAGAGAGCGCGGCCGATGCCACGGACATCGCGATTGCGCTCCGTACGATCGTCGGTGAGGATAACGATGGCTTTGCGGGCTTCGGGGCGGGCGTGGGTGCGGACGTATTGGATGGAATCGTAGAAGGCGCGGGTGATATCGGTGCCGCCATTGAAATCTTCCTGATCGAGCAGGGCTTGCATGCCGCGGACGATGTCGTCGTGGTCGCCGCGGTATGGCATGCTAAGGCGGGTGCGGCGGTCGAAGACCATGAGGGCGACACGGTCTTTGCGGCCGAGGACGTAGAGGGCTTCGCGCATCGCGCTGCCGACGAGTTCAACGTGGGGGCGCATGCTGCCGCTGACGTCGAGAAGAATCAGCACGTCGAGGGGGACTTCTTCGGTGGCGAAATTGGCGATGGGAGTGGGTTGGCCGTTAACGAGCAGCTCAAAATCTTCGGCGCGGAGGCCGGTGACGGCGCGGCGATTGCGATCGAGCACCTGAACGTCGATGCGCGCCAGGGAGACGCCACCGCGGAAAACGACTTCGGGTTCCTGGATTGGCGGCGGGGTGGGCGGCGAAGTGCTCTCTTGGGCCGAAGCGCCGGGAGCAAGCAGGATGCCTGCAAGTGCCAACGCGAAGCCAAGTGTGCGCCTCATTCACTACCATGAACGCGCGCGGAGAGGGGAGAGTTTCGCTTAGTTTTGGGAATTTGCGGAGGAGGACGCAAGGGCAGAGGAAAGGCGGGAATTTTTGTGGCGGTTGAAGCCGTCCTGGAGGGCGCGGAAGAGATACTCGCCGATGCGTTTGGCGCCGGCGGGCATGGGGTGGATAAAGTCGGCGCCGACGAGGCGGGGGGTGCCTTCGTACCAATCGCGCATGGTGCCGTTGCCGCCCATGGCGGCGAAGGTGTTGAAGAAGGCGACGCTTTCCTCGGCGGCTACTTTTTGTTCGATGGCGATGAGTTTTTCGATGGCGGCGACGGTTTCAATGGCGCCGGCGGCGTTGCGCTGGCCACGGTCCATGGGGCTCATGACGAGGATGGATTTGCCGGGCAAGGCGGCGCGGAGGCGGCGGATGGTTTCGCGCAGCTCTTTTTCGAAGGCTTTGTCGACGAAGGCTTCGTAGACGCTTTCGTTGGTGCCGTAGTTGACGATGACGAGGGCGGGTTGGAAATGGGCAAGTTGTTCGGCCCAGTGGGGGGCTTTGAGCAATTTGCTGAGGACGCTGATGTAAGCGCCGTTGATGCCGAGGCTGTCGTAGACGATGCCGGGCTGGCCGCTGAGGAGGTCGAGACCATAAAGGCGGACGGGGCCGCGTGAGACGCGGAGGGTGAGCTCGGGACAGGCGGGCGATAAGGGGAACGAGGCAAAGCGGGAAGCGGCTTCGCCGTTGGTTTCGGTTTCGCCGAGGGCTTCACCGCAGGCTTCGACACGGAAGGCGCCGCCATTGGGTTGTTGGAAATAGGCCACGGTGGCGCGGGTGTGTTCGGCGCCTTTCCAACGGAGGCGGGCGCGGGCGCCGGTGCCGCCACGGAAGGAAACGGCGCCATAGCCATAGAGGCCGTCGCGGACTTTGGCGGTGGTGGCGGGGTCGATGTCCCAGCCGGAGGCGTCGCTGGTGATGCTGCGGTGCCCGTACCAAGCCCAGGGCTTGGCGATGAGGTGGAAGCCATGGCCGGCGTTGCCGTATTGGCGCTGGAGGAGCTCGCGGACATCGGCAGTGATGAGGTCGGCGGTGGTGGGGGAATCGCCGTAGTGGGCGATGCGGAGGGGAGAGGAAGATTGGTGGGACTCGAGGTCGCCGAGGGCCTGGTAAAAGGGGGCGAGGGAATTGGATTCGTCTTCAATGGGTTGGACGCCACCGGGGCCGGCCTGGAGACGCAGGGCGGGGCGAGGGAGATTTTTGGCGAGGACTTTCGGGGCGGCGACGAGTTTGCCATAGTTCTTGCCAATGGGAAGAGGGGGCGGCGCGGGGGGAGTGCGATAGGGGCGGAGGGAGAAGCTCCAGAGGCGGTCGGCAAGGCGGGCGGGGTCCAAACCAAAAGCGCCCCAACCGAGAGCAACAATGGCTCCGATGAGGAGGACAACGGCGGAGGTGCGGGCCGGGAAAGTCACAGCGTTAGCAAAATCACAGCTTTATGGGTTTAGAACTGGCTGTAGACGAAGGGGGCGCTGCCGGTGGCGGCGACGTACTCAATGCCATAAGCCAATAAGGCTAGTATCGCCGCTTGGGCGTAGACCGGGGCGTGGGCGAAGGCGTTTTGGATTTTTTCGTAAGATTTTTGGGGCCAGCAATGGCCCAGTACCGCGAGGGCGGCGATGGCGAGGAGGGTGCCGCTGAGGTTGGCGGCGGAGAGGGTGAGGCTGGAGATTTGCTGGAGGATGGTGAGGGCGTTTTCGAGCGTGGTGGCGCGGAAGAAAACCCAACCGAGGCAGACGAAGTGGAAGGTCCAGAAGGTGGCGAGGCCGCGGCTGAGGGGGGAGTTCCAGGTGTTCCCACTACGCCAAGCTTGCCAAGCGCGGCAGGCGGAAAGGCCGAGGCCATGGAGGGCGCCCCAGATGAGGAAATTCCAAGTGGCGCCGTGCCATAGGCCGCCGAGCACCATGGTGACAATGAGGGCGAAGTGGGGCATGTAGGCGGTGCGGAGCTTGGGGAAAGAGAAGTAGACATAATCCCGGAGCCAGGTGGAGAGGCTGATGTGCCAGCGCTGCCAGAAGGCGGCGATGTTGTTGGCGGCGTAGGGCATGTTGAAGTTCTGGGGAAGCTTGATGCCGAGCAAGAGGGCGCTGCCGAGGGCAACGTCGGAATAGCCGGAGAAATCGAAATAGAGTTGGAGGGCGTAACCGTAGACGCCGGCGAGGACTTCGAGGCCGCTGTAGAGGGTGGGGAAATCGAAGATGCGGTTGACGAGGTTTTCGGCCAAGTAATCGGCGACGAGGAGTTTTTTTATGGCGCCGACGGCGATGAGGAAGAGGGCCTTGGAGCCTTCGAGGGCGTCGAGGGGCTTGGGTTTTTCGAGTTGCGGAAGGAGGCTGGCGGGGCGGGCGATGGGGCCGGCGATGATGGTGGGGAAAAGGCTGAGAGCGGTGAGATGGGCAAGGAGGCTGGAGGTGGGCTTGGTGTCTTTCCGGTAGACGTCGAGGGTGTAGCTGAGGGCCTGAAAGCAATAGAAGCTGAGGGGCAAAGGGAGAAGCCAGGGCCACTGGCTATTCCACACGGGAAGGAACTTGAGGCTGGCCATGAGGCCTAGGTTGACAGCGAGGCTGAGCAGAAGCAGGAGGCCGCGCAATAGGGGTTGGCGCGTGGCGGCCATACCGCGGGCGGCGAGGTAATCGAGAAGGCCCGCGGTGGGGATGAGTGCGAGGTAGGAAAGATCCCAAAGCGCGTAGAACCAATAGTTGGCGAGCAGGATGAGGGCGAGGCGGGCAAGGCGCCAACGCACGAGGAGCCAATAGAGGAAGAAGGCGGCGGCGAGGAAGACAAGATAGGCCGTCGAGGTGAGTTGCACGGCGGGGGTTACCTGGGGGGTGAGTCTAGTAGCTCTTGGAGAATTTGTTGCGCTGGTTGAGGACGGTGAAGCGGCCATCCTTCTTCACCGTGACGGCGATGTGGAAGCCGCCAGGCGAGGTGAGGTTGGCAATATAGGGATCTTCGACGTTGTGCTCTTTGCCGGCCTTGATGGAATAGTGCAGCTGCCAAAAGCCCTGAAGGCCGGGAGCTTTGCGAAGGCTATCAAGGGCTTCGATTTCGCCGCCTTTTTTGTCGCCGTTGTTCAGGACCATGGCCTTCGCGCCGAGGGCGTGGGTGAAGGCGGGGTTGTTGCTGGAGAAGAGGCCGTGGTGGTTGGTGAGATAGAGATCGACCTTGCCGAGTTTGTTGGTGGGGCAGGCGAGATCCATTTCGAGATTCCAGGTGAGGTCGGCGAGATCGAGGAAGCGGAAGTTGCCGTACTTGAGCAGGAAGCCGATGCTTTTACCGTTTTCGGTGGGATCGGCGGCTTTGGGCTGGACACCAGCACAGTGGGGGTTGGGGCCGGCGCCGGTGGAAAGTTTCGCGGCGGGGCCGGGGATGAGATTGCCACGGGCGCTGATGACCTCAATTTCGAGGCCCTTGACGGGAATGGTGTCGCCGGGCTTAACGATGAGTTCCTTGGCGGATTGGAGGGCTTCCTGGTATTGCTTGGAGAGCTGTTCGGCGTTTTTGCCGGTTTCGGTATTGGGGCCGTGGGAGATGATGTTGCGGACGGTCATGCGGTCCATGAGGAGGGTGATGCCGCCGACGTGGTCGGTGTGGTAGTGGGTGATGAGGAGCCAATCGATCTGCTTGACGCCGACTTTTTTGGCTTGCTTTGCGATGCGGTCGGCGTCGCGGCCATTGAAGCCTGGCCAGCCGGTATCGACCAGCAGGCTTTCGCCAGAGGGAGAGACGATGAGGGTGGCCTGGCCGCCTTCGACATCGATGAAGTAGATTTCCAGATCTTTGGCGCTGAGCAAGGAGAGCGCGAGCAGAAAAAAGGCGAGTAAGGTGCGCATGGCCGTACCTGTATACTTTATCGAGAAGCATGGCCTTTTGCAGCAAATGTGGAAATGAGGTGCGGCCGAACGACCGCTTTTGCAAGAAGTGTGGAACGCCGCAAAGCTTTACAGCGGGGGCGGAGACGAGTGCGAGCGACCCCTTGCGGGGCATGGAGCCGCACATGGTGGCGGCGCTGTGCTACTTGCCGTTTTTGGGTTGGATTGCGGCGATTTATGTACTGAGCGCGAAGCGTTTTGTGGCGGACCGGGAAAGGCGCTTCCATGCCTTTCAAGGACTGTTTCTGTTTGTGGCATGGCTGGTGTATGACTGGGTGTTGGAAGGGATTGTTTATGAGATTCTCCCGCAGCCATGGTACTTTTCGCGGGTGATCAAGCTGGGCTTTACGGTGGGGTGGGTATGGCTGCTGTGGCAGACCAGCCAGCGGCAGACGGTGCGCATTCCGTTCTTATCCGAGCTTGCTGACAAGAGCGTGGAGGAGCAGGGGCGGTAGGGGTTTGGTATATTTATTCATAGCAAGTGAATAAATAATCATGGCAGATTCCAAGAAGAAGTACCGTGCAGGCATCGTGGGCTTTCGGGGTTACTCGGGAGTGGAGTTAGTGCGATTGTTGGGAGGGCATCCAGACGTTGAGCCCATCTTGCTGGAGCACCGGAGCGACGCGGGAGTGGAGTTTAGGGCGCTGGGGGAGGAGGGTCCGAAGCGGTTGCCAGTGGAGTTTCCGGCAGTGGCGGAGGCGGGCTTGGACGCGGTGTTTTTGGCGACGCCGCCTGAGGTGCCGATGGAATTGGCGCCGAAGTTTTTGGAAGCGGGAATGCGCGTGGTGGATTTGTCGGGGGCCTTCCGGCTGCGGACGGTGGCGAATTACCAGCGCTGGTACAAGGAAGAGCACACGGCGGCGGGGTTGTTGGGGGATGCGGTTTACGGGCTGCCAGAGTTTTACCGCAACACGATCCGGCAGGCGCGGTTGGTGGCGAATCCGGGGTGTTATCCGACGGCGGCGAACCTGGCGCTGCGGCCGCTGGTAAGGGCGGGGGCGATTGATTTGGCGGCGGGGGTGGTTTGCGACGCCAAAAGCGGGGTAAGCGGGGCGGGGCGGAAGCCGAGCCTGAAAACTTCGTTTTGCGAGGTGACGGAAAACTTTAGCGCCTACTCGTTGCTGGGGCACCGGCACGTGCCCGAGGTGTTGCAGAATTCGGACCTGGAGGAGACGCAGTTCAGCTTTACGGCGCAATTGATTCCGATTGACCGGGGGATTCTGGAGACGATTTATTTCCGCGCGACGGACGAGAGATTTACGGCGGCGCGTTTGGTGGACCTGTATTGGGAGGCCTACGAGAAGGAGCCGTTTGTGAAAGTGTATCCGGCGGGGCAAGTGCCGGACCTGCGCAGCGTGCAGCGGACGAACCACTGCGGGCTGGGTGTGGCACAGGCAAGCGGTGGGCGGACGGTGGTGGTCGCGGTGATTGACAACCTGGTGAAGGGGGCAGCGGGGCAGGCGCTGCAGAATTTGAACCTGATGCTGGGGCTGGACGAAACGGAAGGGCTGCGCTAGGAGATGAAGACGGCAGGGAAGACACTAGTGAAGTTGGGCGGGACGCTGCTGGAGGCGGCAGAAAGCCGGGCGGCGATTGCCGGGCAATTGGCGAAGGCTTGGGAACAGGACTCGGAGCTGGTGGTGGTGCACGGGGGCGGCAAGCAGATGACCGCGTTTCTGGCCGAGCGGGGGGTGGCGAACGAGTTTGTCGACGGGCTGCGCGTGAGCTCGCCCGCGGTGATTGACGCAGTATTGAAGGTGTTTGCGGGCAGTGTGAACCATGAACTGGTGGCGACGCTGGTGGCGGCGGGAGTGAAGGCTGTGGGCCTGAGCGGCATTGACGCGGGGCTGACGGAGTGTGAGATTTTGCGGCCGGAACTGGGGCAGGTGGGTGTGCCGGTGGGGACGGATACGCGGGTGCTGGATGTACTTTGCGGCGGTGGATTTTTGCCGGTGGTGGCTTGTGTGGGGGGAGACCACGCGGGGCGGATTTACAACGTGAATGGGGACCAGATGGCGTGTTCCGTGGCGGCGGGGTGGAAGGCGGAGCGGCTGCTGTTTTTGACAGATGTGGAAGGCGTGCGGGGAGCAGACGGGAAGCGGATTCCGCGTTTGGACGGGCGCGGTGTGGAGGCGTTGATTGCGGACGGGGTGGCGGTGGGCGGAATGCTGGCGAAGCTGCGCGCGGCGATGGCGGCCATTGCGGCGGGAGTGGGCGAGGTGAGGATATTGCCGGGGCAAGCCGAGGATGTGCTGGCGCGGGCGATTGCGGGGGAAGACCTGGGAACGGTGCTGGTGGCCTAAAGGCGCTAGAAAGAAATGGATATGGAAGTGCGCAAAGCGAAGATGGCCGACATTCCGGCGTTGCTGGAATTGATCAATGGCTATGCGGGCGAGGGCATTATGCTGCCGCGGACGGAGTTTGATTTGTCCGAAGGGATTCGGGATTTTACGGTAGTGGAGGCGGGGGGGAAGCTGGTGGGGTGCGCGGCGTTGCACTTCTACGGGCCGACGGTGGCGGAGGTGAGGAGCTTGGCCGTGGACCCGTGGGCGAAGCAATTGGGAGTGGGGCGGCGATTGATGGAGGCGCTGGAAGCAGAGGCGCGAGAATTTGACCTGGCGACGCTTTTCGCGTTTACTTACGTGCCGGGCTTTTTCGCGAAGATGGGCTACCCGGTGGTGGACCGGTCGGAGCTGCCGTTGAAGGCGTGGAAGGATTGCTTGCGCTGCCCGAAGTTTCAGGCGTGTGACGAAATCCCCGTAATGAAGCGGTTGCGGGCCGAGGGCGGAAGCAAGCGGGTGGAGCTGCCGTTATTCACGGAAGTGGTGCTGCCGCAGCGCCGGGCTTAAAAATTTCTGAAAGTCTGTATTTTTTCTGAGAAAACTCTCCTCATGTGAGTACTAGACCACATGAGACGGACTGGCCGACGGGGGTATCCCTTAGCAAGCCCGGACGGCCAGGCTTAGAGGAGATGTTGATCTATGCGCGCGCAAACCGTTGATATTCGGGAATCGTCCGGACGCATTCTTTGTTGCACGATTTTTCGGCCCTGTGGGAAGAAGCTGCTTTCCAGGGGGCATGTCTTGAGCGAGGAGGACATCCAACTGCTGGCCACGGAGGGCATGCAGGAAGTGTGGGTGACGCAGCTCGAGGATGGGGAATTGAGCGAAGACGACGCGGTGCTGATTGTGGGTAAGGAAGTGGGCAGCGGGTGTGCGGAAGTGAGGCTGGCGCCGGGCGGGCGGGCGAACCTGACGGCGAGCGAGGATTGCTCGGTGTTGGTGGACGATGAACTGTTGAAGCAGATTAACTGCACGGCGAGTGTGGTGATTGCGACGGTGCCGAATTTTTCTTATGCGCGGGCTGGGCAGCGGATTGCAACGATCAAGAGCGCGCCGTTTGCGGTGCCGCAGAGCCAGATTGACGCGTTGATCAGCATTTTGCGGGAGCGGGGGGCGATTCTGCAGGCGCGGCCGATCCGGCGGCCCACGGTGGCGGTGCTATACAGCGACCCGATTAATGGGGAGCGGGCGAAGGCGCTATTTGAAGGGATTGTGCGGCAGCGGTTGGAGCGTTACGATACGGCTCCGGCCTTTGCGCTGAGCACGGTGGAAGAGGAAGAGGCGGTGACGAAGTGCCTGCAGCACTTGTTGCGGGCGAAGCCGACGGTGATCCTGGTGGCATCGACGACGGCGCCGGCGGGTCCGGAGGATGTGGTGGGGAGAGCGTTGACGCGGTTGGGCTGCCATACGGAGCGATTCCTGGCGCCGGTGGAGCCGGGGAACCTGTTGTTGCTGTCGTACAAGGACGAGGTGCCGATTATTTCCGCGCCGGGATGTTTTCGTTCGGCGAAGCCGAATGTGGTGGATTTGTTGTTGCCGCCCGCGCTGGCGAAGTACCGGGTGAGCGGGTGGGAAGTGGCATGCCTGGGGCACGGGGGCTTGTTGGGGTAGGGGGGGCTAAAGCCACTCGTGGAAGCTCTTGGCTCCTTCCTTATGGGACGTCGGTTTCGGGCCAAAGCCTCAGAACCGACTTTAACCTCTCGCTTTATGTGACTCGCATGGGTTTTCAAAATCGGACTAGCGCCGAGTCGGCGGGATCTCGAGCTAAACTAGTATTGGGAGTCAAAACAACGCCAATTCTTCAACGGTGTATTGGGAGATTCAGATTGTGCGGCGCCTGGGCTGAAATTAGCATAAACATTGGACTTCCAGCTCGTAATCAACAAAGAAAAGATGACGCTCACTGTCTTTTCGCCGTGAACGTGAGCGGGATTGCGACTGAAAATTAGATTCGAGCTTCGTTAACTTGGACATCACATGGCTTTGAATATTCCGAAAAAACATAGCAGCGCGTTTGCCCAGTTGGCAAAACTAGATTCGGCTGTTTTCGAGGCATTCCTAGATCGTCTTCAGTCCCGTAATCAGCCATGTCTACATTTGCATGAGATGGAGCGTCGGTTAACCGAGGACTTGTCTGGAGCAAATGTAACCATAGAGAGCTTAGGTGAGGCGTTAGTAGCCTTCGCCCTGACAGCATTTGAACCTTGGTGGGGAAGTGAAGTCCAAAAGTCTATCCTCATCTCTACTTCTAAAGAACATCAACTAACCGACGAGCAAGCTGTCACGCTAGATGAGCGCCTAAACAGAATCGCAGGCCTTCGATTTGTCCAGGTATCCGCAAAATCAGCGATGCTACAGGTCTCTCACGATTTAGTATTTAATTCAAGCAGGATCGCTACAGACCTTCGTCCCGTCTTTACTGAGCCTTTGGAGAGCAACTGGGCATACTTGGTCATCCATCAGCTCAGGCTAAGCTGCCGAAGAAATGGGGAAAAGGAAGAAATTTATATTGCCCTGGACGACCACGATCTTGAAGAACTTGAACAGACTATACTACGTGCAAGAGCAAAAGCTAGTTTGCTACGCTCTTCGTTTAAGGAACGGCAAATTGAGGAAGTGGATGGAAAATCGTAATGCTAGCTATTTGTCCATATAGCGAGATCCCCTTATTGTCTTGGAAGGATGGGTCCAGCCGTGCTCCATCCGCTTATGAAAGGCCCGCGAATTCGGGCCTTGCGAGCAAGAACCCATGGCAAGAGGAGACTCATCCATGGAAGCCATTAAGAGTAGAAGACTTCGTGTCGTGGAACCAAGAGCAAAAGTGTCGCAAGGCTGCCGAAGCACTGCTCCTCCTCGGCGAGAATTGGGATGGGGAAGATGCATTGCCAATAACGAGGGACACGGTCGAGCGGGCTCTGTATTGCCTCTTTTACCATGCACGCACGTGTGGAGGAAATATCGCATTGACACCCACAATTGGCCCTTGCAGCGATGGAAGTGTTGATCTGTATTGGGTGAACGACTTCGGTCGCCTACTCGTGAACATCCCGGCTGCGGCAAATGAGCAAGCAAATTTTTCTGGGATAGGGTCCGATGGCCAGCGAAGCAAGGGCAGTTTCAGGCAGGATCAATTGAGTATTGGAGTGGTTTCTTGGCTTCGGGCGATGAGTGGGAAATAGAACCAATACACGGCAGCTGCCGTGTGTTTTTTCGCGCTCACAAGAATTTCTTTCAGTCCGGCAAATTGCAACCGGGCGTATTTAGGAGACAAGGCGAAAGCATGTCTGTGGACTGGGGAAAATACTCTTCTGCCAGAGATACTCAGAATCGAGGCACGGTCCCCGTAGATAATGCGGTACTTTCTTTTTCAGTCTCAGGTATTCGATCGATCAATGGGCTAGACGTCCGACACAGTCCGAGCCTTGCGAGATCAAACCGTGCTCATTGCGATATTAATCTCCCGGCCGACAGGTCAGACCTTGCGGAAGTTCGAAATGACCTAATGAGGTTATTTGAGGTTGTTCTTAATTTTCATCAAAAAACGTAGTGACGCAGTTGATGCTATCAACTGATAAATGCCCTTCGGCGCGTCATATAGTAAGGGACTTAAGGTAAGCGGCGCCGCGCCAGGCGATGTCGTCGGGGGTGGGGGCGAGGTCGCGCCAGATGCAGGCGGCCGCGGCGATTTCTTTGATGTTGAAGCCGAAGCTTTCGATGACGCAATGGCCGGAATAGGAGAGGGCTTGGAGTTCGGCGAGGACGGCGGGCCAGGGGATGTGGCCGGAGCCGGGGGCGCCGCGATCGTTTTCGCAGGTGTGGACGTGGAAGAGGTGGGGTCCGGCAAGGCGGAGGGCGGTGGGGATATCTTTTTCTTCGATGTTGGCGTGGAAGGTATCGAAGAGGATGCCGATGGCGGGGCTGTGGATGGCCTGGCAAAGGCGGACGGCGTCTTCGGTGGTGTTTAGAAAATAAGTTTCGAAGCGGTTGAGGGGCTCGAGAGCGAGGCGGACGCCGGCTTGCGCAAACTCCGGTGCGATTTCGGAAAGGCCATCGACAACGCGCTGCCATTCGTCGGGGGTGCGGCGGCGGCCGGGAAGTCCGCCAACGGGGGTACAAAAAGGGCCGACGACGAGGGAACTGCCTACGGCCTGGGCGGCGGCAAGGGCGGCACGGAGGTGGGCGAGGGAGCGGGCGCGAATGGAGGCATCTTCGGAGGCAAGGCTGAGGTCGCCGGTGAAGGCCGAGCAGAGCAGGACGTCGAGATTGTGCGCGGCGGCGGCGCTGCGGATAGCCTGTGCGGGAAAGCCGGTGAAATCGAAACGGGCGACTTCGACGGCGGAAAAGCCGTGGGCGGCGATGGCGGGGAAAAGCTCGAGGTGGGCGGTGTCGAAGTGGGCCGTCCAGAGAAGGGTATTGACGCCAAGCTTGAGACGGGAATTCTGGGGCTGGTTCACGGTTTTGCGAGTTCTCCGGTGATGTTGGGATGGGAGGACAGAGATTTCTTGGGGACCTTGACGCGCAGGATTACCGGGGTGGGCGCGGCGAAGGTGTTTTGTTGGGGGCTGCGGGTTTCGACAGCGCCGCCAAGATAAATAAGCTGCTCGAGTTCGGGACTATCGGGAAGAGCGGCGAGGGTGAAGCTGCGGCGGTTTTCGTTTTCGTTGAGGAGGACACCATTGAGGCCGACGTCGAGGACGCGGACCGAGGGGGGAAGGTTCATGACCGAGACAGGGACGCGGCCGGCGAAGCCATTGTGGCGGGCGATTTCGAGAGAGACCTCGGCGGTGGAGCCAGCTTCGATTTCGACGGTTTTGGTGAGGGTGGTGACGCTGACATCGGCGGGAGGCATACCGGAGAGGACGGCGAGGGGTTCCGCGGAGGAGGCCTCGCGCCGCAGTTGGCGGCCCAGATTGGAGACCGCATGGCCGAAAACGCGAATGGGGTGGGCCGAACCCGAGAGATTAGCATCAGGCTGGCTGGTGAGCAGGATGGTGGCGAAGAGCTGGCCGGGGGCAATGAAGGCGGGGCTGGCGGTGACGGCGGGGGGCAGGCCTTCGAGGGAGAGGCTGATGGGGCCATCGAAGCCATCGAGGCGGGTGGCGCTGACGGAGAGGGGAATGGTGGCACCGGGGGGAAGGTTGGGGTTGGCGGGCGAGAAGGAGAGGCGGAAATCCTGGGCGGGGCGCCGGGCTGTGAGGCGGTAAGGGCGCGGAGAGGAAAGCACGCCGCGCATGTCGCGCAGGCGCAGTTGGTATTGGCCCGAGCGGGGGGCACGGAAGCGGAGGAGGGAATCTTTGCCGTAGCCGGGGCCGCCATCGTCGTTGCGCGCGTAGAGGCGGGTGAGGGGGAGGCCGTTGGGGCTGAATTGGGAGCCGGGGGGGTGGACCTCGACTTTGTAAACGGGCGAATCGATGGCGTGGGCCTCGGGAGAAGTGTTGAAGAAGGCGAGGCGCTGGCCGCGGAGGCTGGCGTAGCGGGAGTCGTCGTCGGGGCCGCGGGGGAGTTCTTCGAGGCGGATGACTTCGCTGCCGATTTGGAGGTAATCGCCTACGGCGAGGGCGTTCCAGGCGGTGATGCGGATGCCGCGCGAGGTGCTGTCATGGTCGCGGAGAGTGACATTGGTTTCCCAGACGGGGCGGAGGACCGCGGTTTCGACGGGTTGGCCGGAGGCATCGAGGACTTCGAGTTCGCTATCGAGGTCGACGCCGACGCGGCGGGCGAGGACTTCAAAGATGAGTTCTTCGCCTTCGCGGGCGGAGAAGGTGAAGGTGGCGGGGGCGGCGAGGTGGCCGTTCATGATGGAGGGAATAGCGAGGGGCGCGGAATTGGTGGTGATGGTTTGCTCGGGGTAATCGCCCAGGGCAAGGCGGATTTCGTTGAAGGCGGGGCCTTGGGGGGTGAGCGGGCGGAGGAGGGCCGAGAATTCATCGTCGGGAGACGGGGTGCCTTGGGCGGCGAAGGGAGCGGCAGGAAGCTGGAAGCCGGAAAGCGTGAGGGGCTGGCGGCCATTGCGGGGAAGCCCGAGGGGGAAAGCGCCAGTGACAAGGGGGAACCCGCCAAGCTTGAGGCGATAGAAATTGCTGGCGCGGCCGGACAGAGCAAAGTCGGCAATTTGGAGGAAGTATTCGCCGTCGGCAGGAAGGCGAAAGGCAAAGGAGCGGGCGGAGCGGAGGCCCTGGTGGCCAGCCTCGTGGAGAAGCTTTTGGTTGCTGTCGTAGAGGCGATAGAGGGGTTGGAGAGTGCTGCCGAGGTCGAGGGCGCCATTGTCGAAAACGAGTTCCTGGCCGGCGGTGCCGCGGAATTTGAAGGTATCGACATCGCCGCTGCGGCTGATGGCGCCGCTGAGAAGAGCGGGAAGGGCGAGGCCGGTGGCCTGGGCAAAATCGTCGTTGGGCTCGGAGTCGGCAACTTCGCCCCAAAAGGGCTCGATGGCGATGCGGCCGGTGGGGGAAGTGCCGAGAGGTGTGACGAGGCGGAAATCGACGGGGCCGACAGGGGCGTTGGCGGCAATGTCGAGTTCGATGCGGACGCGATTGCGAGGGGGAAGAGGGCCGAGGTCGATGGTGGATTCGGTACCGTTGGAGCCAAGGCGGCGTTCGGCGGCGTCGGGGAGTTCTTTGATTTGAAGAATTTTACCGGTGACGTAGGGTTGGCTGAAGAGAATGCGGGAGGCGCCGGCGAGGTTAAAACCTTCCACGGTGAGCTCGGCGGTGAGACCGCGCGGGAAGCCGCGGGGGCTGACGGCGGAGAGCGTGGGGGGAGTGATACGGGGTCCGGTGGGGTGTTGGGCGGAAAGAGTGAGGGCGAACAAAACGAGGGCAGCGAGTTTCATGGCTTTAACTCCAGGGGCAACCAAGCGAAGGAAGCATCGAGGCGGCCGACGGCGATGCGGCGGCCATCGGGGGAAACGTCAAGGCCATAGGCCCAATCGGGTTGGCCGGGAAGGAGGAGCATTTCTTTGAGGTCGGAGGTGCGGAAGACCTTGAGGGTTCGGTCGGCGGAACTGGTGACAAGGTGGCGGCCATCGGGGGTGAAGCGGAGGGCGAGGATGCCGTCCTGGTGGGCGATCATGGTGGCGGCAGGCGTGGCGGAGGGAGTGGCGGTGGGGGTAGGGGTGGATGTGTTCAAGCGCCAAAGGCGGACGAATTTGTCCTGACCGGCGGCGGCAAGCAATTGGCCATCCGGCGAGAAGGCGACCGTGTGGATGGCATCGGCGGCATCGCTGAGTGTGAAAAGGCGTTCGCCGGAAGAGACGAGCCAGAACTTCACGGTGCGGTCGGCGGCGCCGCTGAGGAGATAGCGGCCATCGGGAGAAAAGGCGAGGGCGTAGACGGCGTCGGTATGGTCTTTGAGGGTTTTGATTTCCTGGCCGGAGTCAAGGTCCCAGAGCTTGATGAGCTTGTCGTAGCTGGCGGAGGCAAGGGTGCGGCCATCGGGAGAAAGGGCGACGGCGTAGATGGCATCCTTGTGGCCGGTGAAGGTTTTGAGCAGTTCGCCATCGGCGCGCCAAACTTTGATTTCGCCACTGCGGCCGGGAAGGCCACCGGCGGCGGCGAGGAGAGTGCCTTGCTTGGACCAGGCAAGGGAGCGCACGATGCCGGCGTGGCCAGCGAGTGTTGGGCCAGGGAGTGTTGTGCCAGGTTGGAGGAGCACCTTCTGGTATTGGCCGAGGGCGACGGTTTTGCCATCGGGAGAGATAGCGAGGCTGTAGGTGCGGGAGGGAGGTTTTTGGAGAGCGGCTGGTTTTTCAAGGGCGGCTGGTTTTTCTAATGCACCCTGGGCAATCCAGTCGTGGATGAGTTGGGTTTCGGCCTCGGCCATCAAGACGTTGTTCATGGGCATGCGGCCTACTTCGGGGGCTTGGCCGGTGATGCTGCGATAAAGCAGGCTGTTGGCGGGGTCTTTGGGGAAAACGACGGGGCCGTTGTTGCCGCCCTTTTGCAGGAGAGCGTAGGATTCGAGGTTCAAGCTGCCCATGGTGGCGTTGGTGCAATGGCAGGAGAGGCAGTACTTCTCAAAGAGGGGTTGGATTTGGGTGGCGTAATCGACCGGCGGAGCGGCGGCGAAAAAGAAGAAGGCGAGGGCGATCATTGGTTGAAGAGAAATTCCTTCGAACTCAAGAGGGCCCAGAGAAGATCTTCGAGGGCCTGGCGGCGGGACTCTATTAGGGCAGAAGGGAGGGCAGAGGGGCCGCTGCCGGATTGGCGAGCAGCAGTCAGCATAGCTTGGGCGCGCTGCTTTTCTTCCGCGGTGGGAAAGCGGCTGAAGGCCGAGAGATAGATGTGCTCGAGGGTGCGGGTATCGCTCAGGCCGAGCTTGAGATAGAGGGCAGCGACGCTTTGCGGGGCGAGGAGTTTTTGGTTGAGAGTTTCGCCGTTGATGATGTGGAGAGCTTGAGCGACGCTGGGCTCGCTGGAGCGCTCGCCGGCATCGCAGACAATGCGCTTGGGGCGGCCGAAGATGTTAAGGAATTCGCTCTTGACCTGGACATCAGGAAGCTGGATGGCGCGGGTACCGGCGGGATAGGCATCGAAGGCGGTGGGGGAGCCGGTGACCTGGCTGAAGCTATCGAGCAGGACCTCGGCGGGTAGGCGCTTGGGGATGTAGTGACTGAGGAATTTTGTGTCGGCGGCGTTGAGGGGCGTGGGGTCGCTGGAGAGTTGGTAAGTGCCGGACAAGAGGATGGTGCGGATGAGGCGGCGGACATCGAAATCGGTGGAGAAATCTTTGACGAGGGCGGAGAAGAGCTCCTCGTTGGAGGCGGGGTTGGTGGCACGGACATCATCCACGGGATTGGTGAGGCCGCGGCCGAAGAAATTGCCCCATACGCGGTTGACAAGATTGCGGGAGAAGGAGGCATTGTCGCGGCTAGTGAGCCATTGGGCGAAATGGTGGCGGCGGTCTGAGGGGTCGTCGAGGCGGAGGGCCTGGCCATCGAGCGGGGCGGGAGGAAGCGGACGCAGGAGGCGGGGGTGGAGAACGTCGCCGGCGGGCTTGGCAAAGATGTAGTTTTCCCCGGGCTCTTCGCCATTCTTCACGCCGACGCGGGCGAAGAGATTGGCCATTTGGTAGTACTGCTTTTGCGTCCATTTTTCGAGGGGGTGGTTGTGGCAGCGGGCGCAGGTGAGGCGCTGGCCGAGGAAGGTTTGGGTGACGTTTTCGGTGATGTCGATGGGGTCTTTGTGGAGGACGAAATAGTTGAGGGCGCCGTGGGTGCGGGTGGAGCCGCTGGCGGTGAAGATGTCGCGGGCGAATTGGTCCCAGGGCTTATTGGCGGCAACGCTATCGCGAATCCATTGGTAGAAGCTGCGCATGCCGAGGGGGCCGAGTTTGCGGGAGCTGACGAGGAGGAGATCGCTCCAGTGGTTGGCCCAATAGTCGTTGAACTCGTCACGGGCGAGGAGATGATCGACGAGCTTGGCGCGCTTGTCGGGAGAGGGGTCCGCGAGGAAGTTTTCGGCTTCTTCGGCGGTGGGGAGGGCGCCGATGGTGTCGAGGTAGGCGCGGCGGAGGAACATGCTGTCGGAGGCAAGCGGGCTGGGCTCGAGATTGAGCGCGCGGAGCTTGGCGAGGACGAGATCGTCGATGTAATTGCGGCGGGGGAAGGAAGTGAACTTTTGGGGGTCGACGGGGGTGGCGTAAGGAACGGCGAGGCGGGCGTAGGCGACTTTGCTGGCGTACCAAACAGAGACGGAAGCTTCGCCGTGGCCGATGAGCTTGACGCGAGCGGTGGCATCGTCGACCTGGGCAATGCCTTCATCGTTGGAAGTGTATTTGGCCCAGGAGGTGACGTCTTCCCAGCGGCCATCCGAATACTTGGCGCGGACGAGAAGCTGTTGCTCGGCGTTGGGGGCGAGGCGAATGGAGGGGGGAAAGACTTCGATATCGACGACTTCGGGTTCGGTGGCGGGAGAAGCGTTTGCGGGGGAAGGCAAAGCGCCCGCGGCGATCCAATCCCGGACGACGCGGTATTCGAGGGAATCTTTCTTAAGCAGTTGGCCGCCCCCGTGGGGAATGCGGAAGGAAGCCTTTTCGAGCAGGAGGCTGCGCTCGGGGTCTTCGACGAGGATGCGGCGGCTTTGGGATTGCTTGGTGAGGACTTCGTGGTCGAGATCGGGATCGTAGCCGCGGAGGGTAAGCTTAAATCCGTTCTTGCCGGCAAGGGCGCCGTGGCAAGCGCCTTGGTTGCAACCGCGCTTGCTGAGCACGGGGACGACATGGTTGCGGAAGCTCCAGGAGAAGGGCTTATCCATGCCATCTACGCGGACGGGAATGCGGGCGGAGAGGCCGTTGTGCGTGGCTTCGATGGTGACTTCACCATTGGCTAGCGGGGTGAGTTTTCCGGCGGCGTCGACGCTGGCAACGGCAGGATTGGAGGAAGTCCAACGGGCGAGGCGAGTGAGGTCCGATTGGGTGCCGTTGTCGTCGCCTTGGGCGATGAGCTGGTGGCGCGCTTCGATGTGATGGAGGGTGACTTGCGGCGGATAGATGGAGAGGTTGGCGGCGGATAGTTGCAGGGCAAAAATCAAGGCGAAGAGAAACTTCATGCGAACAACTCCCGGATGGGTTCGACACCGCGATCGACGATGGGAATGGGGCGGCCTTGGGCGCCGGGGAGTTCGGTTTCAAGACTAATGCCGAGGCCGCGATAGATGGTGGCGGCGACTTCGGCGGGCGTGGTGGGGCGGTCTTTTGGATAGGCGCCGATTTCATCGCTGGCCCCGACGAGGGTGCCGCCTTTGAGCGGACCGCCGCCCATGAGGATGGACCAGCATTGGGGCCAATGGTCGCGGCCGCCGGCGGGGTTGATCTTGGGGGTGCGGCCGAATTCGCCGCAAGCCACGACCATGGTGTTTTTGAGAAGGCCGCGGTCGTGAAGGTCTTCGAGGAGCGAGGCGTAGGCGTGGTCGAACATCGGGCCGACGAGATCCTGGTAGCAACTGATGGGGGAGAAGGGGCGGGAGCCGTGGATGTCCCAGGTGGTTTCGTCAAAGACGGTTTCAAACATGTTGATGGTGACGAAGCGCACGCCGGCTTCGACCATGCGGCGGGCGAGCAAGCAGCTTTGGCCAAAGCGATTGAGGCCGTAGCGGGTGCGCGTGGCTTCCGACTCGCGGTGGAGCTCGAAGGCTTCGCGGGCCTTCTGGCTGGTCATGAGGGTGTAGGCCTGGTGGAAGGTGCTGTCGAGGAGGCGGGCGTCCTGGGAGTTTTCAAAGCGGTTGACGGAGCGATCGATGGCTTCGCGCCAATTCTTGCGGCGATCGACGCGGAGGCTGGGCAGATAGTCCGGCGGGAGCATGTCGGGGACGCGAAAGTTCGGGTCGGAAGGGTCGGCGTTGAGGACGAAGGGGTCGTGGGTTTTGCCGAGGAAGCCGGCGTTTTGGCCGTGGGGCATGTTGCCGCCGGTGTTGCCGATGGGGCGGGGGAGAAGGACGTGGGTGGGAACATCGCGGCCCAGCTTTTGGGTTTTGTCGAGGACACAGCCGAAGTGGGGGTGTTCGACGCCGCCTTGGAAGAGGCGCCCGGTTTGCATCATTTGGTGGCCGGTGTCGTGGACGGCGGCGGCGGTGTGGTACATGCCGCGGACGATGGAATACTTGTCGGCGTGCTTGGCCATGCGGGGGAGAAATTCGCTGATTTCGATGCCGGGGACGTTGGTCTTGATGGGCTTGAAGGGGCCGCGGATTTCAGCGGGGGCGTTGGGCTTCATGTCCCAGGTGTCGAGCTGGCTGGGAGCGCCGACGAGCATGAGGAAGATGCAATTGACGGGAGATTTGGATTGGTCTACGGCGCCTTGGGCTTGGAGCGCGGAGAACTGCGTGCTGGTGAGGCCGAGCATGGACAGGGCGCCAGCGTGGAGAAAGTCGCGGCGGCGGGTGCCGTCGCAGAATTCGACGGGCCGATCGGCATCGAAGCGGAACATGGGGCCTCCCCGGGGTGATGAATCGGTTTCATTCTATCGCCTTGCGGGGGAGGAGGCCAAATGCGCAGCTTCGGCAGAGGTGCCTAGGCAGAGGAGGCGGCGAGGGAAGGAGCGGCTGCGGTTTCGCTGGTGGGCTTGATGCGGAGGCGCTGGCGGCGGGTGCCGGGGTCTTCGAACGTAAGGCCGAGCTTTTCGTAGAGGGCGGTTTCGATGATGCGGGCGAGTTCGCGATTTTCCTTGAGAGTGGCGACGGCTTGCTCGCGGCCTTGGCCCAAACGTTCCTGGGCAAAGCTGAACCAGGAACCGGAACGGGTGACGACGCCGTGTTCGGCGGCGGCGTCGACAATTTCGCCCCAGCGGTCGATGCCTTGGCCGAAGCGGATTTCAAACTCCACTTCACGGAAGGGGGCGCTGAGTTTGTTTTTGACAACCTTGACCTTTACCTTGTTGCCGCGGACTTCGTCGCCTTCCTTGACTTGACCGGTGCGCCGGACTTCGAGGCGCTGGGAGGCGTAGAACTTAAGGGCGCGGCCGCCGGTGGTGGTTTCCGGGCTGCCGAACATGACGCCGATTTTTTCGCGGATCTGGTTGATGAAGAGCAGGCAGCAATTGTGGTGGGCGGCGGCGGCAATGAGCTTGCGCATGGCCTGGCTCATGAGGCGGGCGTGGAGGCCTACGAAGGAATCGCCCATGTCGCCGTCGAGCTCGGCTTTGGGGACGAGGGCGGCGACGCTATCGACGACGACGAGATCGATTTCGCCGGTGGCGATCATGGCGTTGGCAACTTCGAGGGCTTGTTCGCCGAAGTCGGGTTGGGTGAAGAGGAGGCGATCGAGATCGACGCCGAGGCGCTGGGCATAGGTGGGGTCGAGGGCATGTTCGACGTCGATGAAAGCGGCGAGACCGCCTTGCTTTTGGACTTCGGCGATGGCGTGGAGGGCGAGGGTGGTTTTGCCGGAGGATTCGGGACCGTAAACTTCGACGATGCGCCCGCGGGCGAACCCGCCACAGCCAAGGGCGTGGTCGAGTTGGAGCGAGCCGGTGGGAATAACGGGCACGCTTTCGGCGACGCGGGAGCCAAGGACGGTGACTTTGGCGCCGGAAGCGGCTTTTTCGATTTGGAGTGCGATTTGGGCTAAGGGGGAAAGAGTGCGGGTGGCCACGGGAGTAAAGTGGGGCGGCGAGAAATTTTCTCTCAAATTTCCACTCAGGCTTCCGAAAAGAAGTGGAGAGAAGGAACCCTATGGGATTAGCGCCACTCGCATTTTCGGGCATCAGTTCGTACTCGCAGGATTTTCAGACGATTCTGCAGCGGGCGACGACGATTGCGTCGTTTCCGTTGGAGGCATTGAAGACCGAGCAGGCAGACTTAACGACGAAGCGGCAGTTGACGTCGGACCTGAACGCGACGGTGGCGGCTTTTCAAAGCGCGCTCCAGAATTTGGCGGACACGGCGGGGGAGCGGGCGATTTCGGCGAGTGTGAGCGACGCCGACAAGCTGCGGGTGGATTCCGTGAATACGGATTTGCCGGCGACGTATTCGATTACGGAAGTGACGAGCCTGGCGTCGGCGGCGTCGGAGAGCTCGGTGGCGTCGTTTGCGGATTCGGCGGCGACGAGTGTTTCGGCGACAGGCGACTTCCGCTTGACGGTGGGCAGCGAGACGTTTGACTTTACCTTGGCGGCGGAAGAGAACAACCTGATTGGGTTGCGGGACAAGATTAACGGGCTGGGCGCGGGAGTGACAGCGACGATTTTTACGGTGAGCGCGACGGAGAATTACCTGAGCATTTCGGCCAGTGGGACGGGGGCGAAGACGCTGAGCTTGGTGGACGACCCGAACGGGGCGGCGGCGAGCTTTTTGACGGCCGATAACCAGGGGAGCGACCTGGAGTTCAAATTGAACGGGGTGGCGGTTTCGCGGACGACGAACCAGGTGAACGATTTGATTCCGGGCGTGAGCTTTTCAGTGACGGATACGACGGCAAGCGGCGAGGCGCTGGCGATTTCGTTGACGAGCGACCGCTCGAAGATTGCGGACGGCATTGCCGAATTTGTAGCGGCGTATAACGCATTGCGCGGAAAGGTGGCCGAGCAGGTGGGGCCGGCGGCGGGCTTGCTTTCGGGCGACATTCTGGTGCGGGAAGCGCAGGATTATTTGCGCAGCGCGGCGAGCTTTGGCTTGGCCGAGGGGAATTTGCAGAGCTTGGCTGATTTGGGGGTTACTTTCCAGCAGACGGGCGAGGCGACTTTTGACGAAGGCGTGTTTTCGGCGATAAGCACGGACGACTTGGAAGACATTTTTACGTTTTTTGGAGAAGAGACCGGGCTAGGGCAATTGGCGGAACGGGTGGAAGGATTTACGAACCCGGTGAATGGGCTGGCCGCGCTGGCCATTAGCCAGTTCGACCTTTCGGATATCCGGCTGGACCAACAGATTGCGGATTTGACAGAACGCATCAGCTTGACGCGGGCATCGTACCTGGAAAAGCTGCAGGCGGCGGATGCGCTGTTAGGGCAACTCGAGAACCAGCAATCGATTGTGGACGCGAGCATTGAGAGCCTGAACCTGGTGCTTTTGGGCAAACGGGACGAATAAAGGAAGCGGGAAGCAACGAAATGTACAGACAAGCGGAAGCAAAGACGCGCGTAGAGATGAAAGTGGCGGACCTGCTGGCCGACATTGGGGCGATTGATGCGCACCTGATGACGATGCCGATGGACGAAGTGGAGCGGATGCAGACTTACGTGGAAGAGCGGACCAAGCTGTTGGGCTTGTTGAAAGCAAAGATCGAAAAGGCGAAGCAAGCGGGGGAAGCAGACTTGGCGGGTGCCACGGAGAATAAGCAATTGACTCTGGTGGCGCGGAATACGGCCTTGATGAAAAGCCGGATGGAGGCATCGCGCCAAGGAATTCTGACCAGCTTGCAATTGGCCGAGCAATCCCTGAAGCAATTTGAAGGGTACCGCGAAGGCTACGGTGGGGAAGCCAAGGCAAAGGGTAGCGACGCGGTGGGTCATGTGGCCTTCCACGTAGCTTAAGAGCGGAAGAGCACAGATTCGTTGTTAAACGTGCGAACGGCCAGCACGAAGCAGATGGCGGCATAAACCAGATTGGCTCCGTTGGTGATGGCCAGCAGCGTGGGATTGAGATCTCCCTGGAGAATGCTCTTGAGGATTTGGCTGGCGTTGAAGACCGGGATGAGGCTGAGCGCGGGGCTGAGCTCCATGCCGGGAAGGCCACCGAGCAGGCTGGGGAAAATGACCAGCATGATGAGCGGCGTGAGGTAGCTTTGGGCTTCTTTGAAGCTGCGGGCGGCGGTGGCGATGGCCACCATGAGCGAGCCGGCCATGAGGGCGACGGGGAGCAGGGTAAGCAGGATGAGCGCGATGGTTTGGCCATCGAGGCTAAGGTTGCCGAGATACTTGTCCATCCCGTCGAGGGGCAGATTTTTGGAGGTGATGCTCCAGAAAAGACTGCCAGTGGTGAGCAGGGCCGTCAGATAAGTGGCGGTGACGCAGGCCAAAATTTTGCCCAGGACAATCTCGGTGCGGCGGGCGGGGGTGGAGAGCAGAGCTTCGAGGGTTTTGCGTTCCTTTTCGCCAGCGGTCATATCGACGGCGGGGTACATGCCGCCGGAAAACATGAGCAGAATGACGACATAGCCAAGAATGGAACCGAGGACGAAGCCGCCCATTTTGCGTTCGTCGGCGACGTTTTCCGAATCGATGGCGAAGGGCTTGAGGACTTCCGGGCCCAAGCTGGCGGCGCGCAGGCTTTGGACGACGAGGGATTGCTGGTAGGCAGTGAGCGCGGTGCGAACTTTTTGGGCAGCGATGGAACTGGCCTGGCGGGTGCGGTCAACGACGATGATGGCGTCGCGGCCGTTTTCCTTTAGGCGGAAACCGGCGGAGGTGACTTTGTCGGCGACCGCCTGCTTAACATCCGGAAGGGGAATGAGTTTCAAGCCGCTGGCCTCGAGAGCAGCAGCGAAAGCATCTGGGAGGCCAGTAGAGGGAACGGCGATCGTGCGGGCTTCGGCTTCAGCCTTTTTGCCGGCATCGGAGGTGAAGCGGCCAATAACGGCGAAGAGGACCGGGAAGACGATGGTGGGCAGGACGACCATGCTGAAGAGGGTGCGGCGGTCGCGGAGAAGGTCGGTGACTTCGCGGCGGAAAACGGTGAGGAGGATTCCGAAGTTCATGCGGTGGCTCCTTCACGGGGATTGGCGGGCATGCGGGGATCTGCCGGAAGGCCGAGAAGATCGAGGAAAATTTCACGCAGGCGTTGTTTGCCGGTGGCCTGGCGGAGGTCGGCCATGGTGCCGGAGATTTTGATTTCGCCCTGGTGGATGACGGCGATGCGATCGCAGAGGTATTCGGCTTCTTCCATGATGTGAGTGGAGTAAAGAATGCATTTGCCGCGGGCTTTAGCTTCGAGAATGGCGGCTTCAATGACGCGGGCGGTGGGCACGTCGAGCGTGGCGGTGGGTTCGTCGAGGATGAGGATGGGCGGATCGTGAACGAGGGTGCGGGCGATGGCGGTTTTCTGTTTCATGCCGCTGGAGAGTTTGTCGGTGCGAGTGTCGGCGAAGTCCCGCATATCGAGCAGGTCGATTAGCGATTGGGCGCGACGGGCGACATCGGCGTCGGCAACGCCGGAGAGCTTGGCGAAGAAATGTAGGATCTCGCGGGGGCTCATGCGGAGGTAAAGGCCCATATCGCCGGTTAAGAAGCCGATGCGGGAGCGGACTTCGGCGGATTGGCGAACGACGTCGAAGCCATCCATGCGGGCGGTGCCGCTGTTGGGGGCAAGCAGGGTGGCGAGGACGCGGAGAGTGGTGCTTTTGCCGGCGCCGTTGGGGCCAAGGAGGCCAAAGATTTCGCCTTTTTGGACTTGGAAAGAGACATTGTCAACGGCTTTGACCACGCCGCGCTTTTTGTCGAGGAAGCTGCGGGAGAGGTTTTGGACTTCGATCATCGGGGAATCCCTTCGCAGAGGATACGGCGGTGGCCGGGAATTGGTTCAGTAAATCGGATACGGGGGGTGTGGGGGGGCCAGATTTCGGGAAAGCGTTCGCCCCATTCGATGAGCACCGGGACGCGGGCGTCGAGGAGGTCTTCAATGCCAAGACCGTAGACCTCGCGCGCGGTGTCGAGGCGGTAGAGGTCGAGGTGGTAGAGCTTGACGGGGTCGCCGTATTCGTGGATGAGGGCGAAGGTGGGGGAAGTGACTTCGCTTTCGGCGGCGGCGCCCAGGGCGGCGGCAATGCCTTTGGTGAAGGTGGTTTTGCCGGCGGCGAGATTGCCGATAAGCAGGGTGGGGCCGGGCGGGAGGTGGGGAGCGACGGTGCGCGCAAAGGCGATGGTGGCCTCGGGCGAGGTGGTTTCGATTTCAAGCGGCACGGCGAAAAGCCTCTGGGAGGTAGGCCAGTAGGCCGCTGGCGGTGGAACAGCGCTCGTGCTCGTGGGTGGCGGCGAGTTCGCCGCAGAGACCGTGGAGGTAAACGGCGGCTAGGGTAGCGGCGCGGGGGTGAGCCGGGGTCTGGCTGAGCAGGGCGGCGAGCATTCCGGTCAGGATATCGCCGGAGCCGGCCTTGGCGAGGGCGGGGCTGCCGGTGGGATTGATCCACACTTCGCCATCGGGGAAGGCGATGAGGGTGCGGTGGGACTTCAAGACGAGGGTGACGCCAAATTGCTGGGCGAAGTGGGTGGCGTCGGTTAGGGGATCGGCCAAGGGGCGGCCGAGAAGGCGGGACATTTCTTTGGGGTGCGGTGTGAGGATGCGCGTAAGGCCCGGGGGGACGACTTGGGTCCAAGGGGCGGATTGGTTGAGGGCGTCGGCATCGAGGACTTGGGGGCGGGGGTCAGCGTGGAGATCCAGATTGTGATGTAAGCCGAGGCCGGGCCCAATGGCGAGAACGGTAGCGCGGGAGAGGTCCGGGGACCAGGGAGAGTGCATAAGGTCCGGAAGGTGAGGGCGGAAGGTGGGATCGGGAGAGTAGAGAGTGACAAATCCGGCGCCGGCGCGGAGAGCGGCAAGGCCAGCGAGGTTGAGGGCGCCGTTTTTGCCGGAAGCGCCACCGAGGATCGCGACATGGCCATGGAAACCTTTGTGGGAATTGCGGGCGCGGGGGCCGAGAGCAGGGGCAAAGTCGGAGGGTTCGGTGAGGTGGACGGCGGCGCGGAGGAACGCATCGGGGATGCCAATGGGGGCGATGGTGAATTGGCCGAGGGAAGCGGGGTCTTCGGCTAGGACCTGGTCGAGTTTGGGAGCGGCGAAGGTGACGGTGGAATCCGCACGCACGGCAAGCGGCGACCCCAAACCGCTGGGAGTGTCAACAGCGCAGCGATGGGCCAAGGGGAGGGCGTTGATGGTTTCGATCCAGGAAGCAAGCGGGGCGCGGGGTGGGCCAGCAGTGCCGGTGCCGAGCAGAGCATCGATGGCGAGCGTGGTGGCGGCGAGATCGAGAGCAAAAGAAGGCTCGACCGTCAGGCCAAGGGCGCTGAGCATAGGGAGTTGGGCGTGGCCATCGGGAGAAAGCTGATCGGGGGAGAAGGGGCAATAAATGCGCAGGGCGGGGGGACGGTGATGGATCTGCAGGAGGCGGGCGAGGGCCAGGCCATCGGCGCCATTGTTGCCTTTGCCGCAGAAAATGGCAATGCGCTGGCGGGCGAGATCGGGGAAGGTGCGCTCCAGATGGCGGAGAAGGGCGTAGGCGGCGTTCTCCATCAAGAGCAGGCTGGGGAAGCCGGCGGCGATGGCGGCGCGGTCGGCAGCTTGCATTTGGGAGGCGGTGAGGACGTACATGGCGAGGGGGGCTTTATTTGTGGCGGACGAGGAGGATGGTCATGTCGTCCTGGAGTTCCGGAGTGCCGGTCCATTCCTGGACGGCGTGGAGGATGGATTCGATGATTTTCGATTCCGGCTGGCGGCAATGGCGGCGTAGGAGATCGATGAGGCGGTCTTCGCCGAACATTTCGCCGAACTCGTTTTGGGGTTCGCTAATGCCGTCGGTGTAGAGCACGAGCAGGTCGTCCGGTTGGAGGGCGATGGAGCTTTCCTGGTATTGGGCGAAGGGGAAAGCACCAACGACCATGCCATCGACGGCCAGCAATTGGGCCTCGCCTTGGCGGATGAGGATGGGGGGCAGGTGGCCGGCGTTGGTGTAGTGCAGCAAGCGCGTGTCTTCGTCGAAGATGCCGAAGAAGAAGGTAGAGAACTTTTCGGGGGCGGTGTTGGCGTAGAGCTGCTTGTTGAGTTCCGTGACGAGTTTGGCGGTGCCGAGCTCCGGCGGGGCGCTTTGGATTTGGGAGCGGAAGCTAGCCTGAACGGTAGCCATGAGGAGGGCGGCGGAAATGCCTTTGCCGGCCACGTCGCCCGCGGTGAAGCAGAGGCGGGAGGGGGTGAGGCGGTAGAAATCGAAGTAATCACCGGAGACCATGCGGGCGGGCTGGTAGTGGGCGGTGAGTTGCAGGTAGGGCGAATCGGGAACGCCTTTGGGGTAGAGCTGGCGCTGGACTTCGCGGGCAATTTCGAGATCGGCATTGAGGCGTTCGTTTTCCTTGGCCACCTGGAGAAGTTGCTCGAGGTGTTCGCTCATGCGGTTGAAGGAATGGCCGAGTTCGGCCAATTGGTCCACGCCTTTGATGGGGATGCGGTAGGCGAAGTCGCCTTCCATGACGCGGCCGGTGCCCTCGCTGAGCTCGTGGATGGCTTTGGTGATGCTGCGAGTGAGGGAGACGCCAATGATGAGGGCCATGAGCTCGAAGATGATGAACAGAGTTGTGAGCACGGAGAGGGGATTGAGGCGGAAGTTCTGGTCCCAATCGCTTTGGTTGGAAAAGATAACGCGGAGAACGCTGAAGACGCGGGTTTGGATGCGCAGGACGGCTTGGGTTTGGTGGTTGGTGTTGGCCCAATCCTGCAAGGGCACGAAGCTGAACCAATTGAGGCGGATGTCCACAAGATTTTGCGGATCGGGGATGGGGACCTCGGCGGGAGCTTTGGCGGACGCGGATTTGCTGCGGAGGCGGAAGCCTTTGGAGGGAGTTTCCTCGACGGCGCCGACGAGGCTGACGGGGCCAAGGCCGGGAACAAGATTGGAGAGATAAGCACTGGTGAGCGGGGCGACGGCGGTGACTTCGCCATTGGGGCTGGACCAATGCGCGCCGATCATGAATTCGCCATCTTTGGCGAAGAGGCCGGCGTAGTTGCGGGTGCCGGAAGGAGGACGGGGCAGGTCGGCGGCGGCGGGGTAGAGCAGGGTGGCGCCTTCGTCGATGCGCATGGCAAAGCCGGGCAGACGTTGTTCAAAGTAATTGCCAAAATTTTCGACCGAGGCCTGGCGGGCACCGGGCGGGATGCGGGAGACGCTTTCGGCGGCGGCGCGAAGCGTGGCGACCTGGCGATCGAGCTCACTGGTTACAAGATAAATAGCCATTTGCCCAGTTACGACATAGGCCCCAGCGACGACGAGGACGCCCAGCAGCACCAGCGGAACAAGAGCGATGAAGACATAGGCCACGATGAGGCGATTGCGCAGCTTCCAAATGAAGGAGCGCAGCAGCATGCGGCCTACCCGCCAGATAGCGACGGGGGCAGTGATGATGACGCCGGCAAGGCTGAGGCCCGTAATGAGCGGGCTCCATTGCATGACCGAGGAAGAGACGAAGGTGACCAGCAGGAGGGCAAATAGGCGCTCCCACCAGCCGAACTGGAGAGGGGTTCGGTTGGTGGGGAGAGGGCGCCGGAATCCAGGAATGGGTGTCACACGCGAGAACTGGCAATGGCGGGAGTTTTGACTTCCGCTTCCTCCAGTTTCACCTCCGGATTGAGGTAGAGGGCGGTGAGGCCATCAACGATGGTCTTGAAGGCGGTGTCGACATCGTCAGCGAAGTGGAAGAGGTCAAGGTCGGTTTTGCTGATCATGCCGTATTCGACCAAGGCGTCGAAATTGAGAATGCGTTGCCAAAAAGATGTGCCGTAGAGCAGGATCACCATCTGCTTGTGGAGTTTGCGCGTTTGGGCGAGCGTGAGTAATTCGCTAAGCTCGTCGAGGGTGCCGAAGCCGCCCGGGAAAACGATGAGAGCTTTGGCCAGATAGGCGAACCAGAACTTGCGCATGAAGAAGTAATGGAATTCGAAGCTCAGGTCCGGGGTGATGTAGGGGTTGGGGAACTGCTCCATGGGCAGGCCAATGTTGAGGCCCACGGAGAAGCCTTTGGCGTCGTGGGCGCCTCGGTTGGCGGCTTCCATAATGCCGGGTCCGCCACCGGTGCAAACGACGAACATGCGGCAGGAATCGTCGAGGCACATGCTCCATTCGGTAAGGCGGCGGGCGAGTTCCTGGCAATCGCGATAAAAGCGGGCGAGGGGGTGGTTGGCGGCGGCGGGGTCTTCGGGCGCGGGGATGCGGGCGGAGCCGAAGAAGACAAGCGTGTCGTGAATCTTGTGATTGCGGAACTCGCGCAGGGGGTCGAGGTATTCGCTGAGGATGCGAACACTGCGGCCTTCGGAAGAATGGAGGAACTCCGGCTTTTCGTAGGCCAGCGGATCTTTGGGCCGGCGTGGAGGAGAGTTATGGTTCATGAGTTTCCTTTTGGGCTTCGAGGGCGGCCAGGCGGTCTTCGAGCTCGCGGAGGGTTTTCACCATTTCGCCCAGTTTGGGGAAAGCGGTAACGGCGCGGCGCCAATCGCGGAAATCGAAGGCGGGAGAGCCGCTGACGATGCGGCCGGCTTCGACATCGTGGCCGATGCCGGATTGGGCATAGACGACGGCGTTGTCGTGAATGGTGAGGTGGCCACTGACGCCGACTTGGCCGGCGAGGAGAACGTTTTTCTTCAGAATGCTGGAGCCGGCAAGGCCCACCTGGGCGCAGATGATGTTGTCTTCGCCAACGATAGAGGCGTGGCCTACCTGGACCAGGGAATCGACCTTGGCGCCGCGTTCGACGCGGGTTTCGCCGACGGTGGCGCGGTCGATGTTGGAAAGTGACTGAATTTCGACATCGTCCCCAAGAATGGTGCGGCCGCTTTGGACAATCTTGAAATGCGTGCCGTCGGCCTGCTTGGCAAAGCCAAAGCCATCGGCACCGATGACGACGTGGTTTTGCAGGACAACGCGGTGGCCGAGCGTGCAATGTTCGCGAACGACGGCGTGGGAGTGGAGCAGGGCATCGTCGCCAATGGTGACCCCGGCGTAGAGCACAACGTGGCTGTGGATACGAGCGCGGGCGCCGATGCGGACCTGGTCGCCGATGTAGGCAAAGGGGGCAATGCGGGCGTCCGGGCCAATTTGGGCGGTGGGGGAAATGTGGGCTAGGGGAGAAATGCCGGGAGGGAGGTCCGGGGCCTGGTAGAAGAGGGCGAGGGAGCGGGCGAAATCGACGTAGGGCTGGCGGCTGACGAGGGTGGATTTATCCGGAATGGGCTGCGCGGCGATGATGGCGGAAGCGGCGGAAGCCTTAACTTTGTGAGCGTATTTGGGATTGGCCAGAAAGGTTAGCTGGCCGGGTTGGGCCTGTTCCATGCCGGCAACGCCCGAGATTTCGAGATCGGGGCCGGCAAGTTCCGCGCCCAGGTGGGAGGCAATGGCGGAAAGCAGCATGTGATGCTTATTATCGCTTGGAAACAAAGAAGGTTTTGAGGAGTTCGGTACATTCCGCACCGAGGGTGCCTTCAGAGATCTCCACCTGATGGTTGAGCAGGTCGGAATCGGCAATGGTGAATTTGCTGCGGACGCCGCCGAAGCGGAGGTCGCGGGCGGCGAAGACCAGGCGGCGGAGGCGGGCGTGGACGATGGCGCCAGCGCACATGGGGCAGGGTTCGAGGGTGCAATAGAGCGTGCAGCCATCGAGGCGGTAATTGCCCAGGCGGCGGGCGCCTTCGCGGAGGACGAGAATTTCGGCGTGGGCTGTGGGGTCCTGGGTATGGATGGGGCAATTGAAGGCTTCTGCGAGAAGGCGTCCGTCGGGATCGACCAGGACAGCACCCACGGGGACTTCGCCGGCGGCCTGGCCCTGGTGGGCCATGTGGAGGGCGCGCTGCATCCAGTGGGTGTCGTTGGCGGGGTCACTCATGGCAGGTCGAGTTTGAGGGGGTGGCGTTCGAAGAAGGGTTCGCCGTAAGTGACGCCGATAAGGGCGCCGAAATGGCGGGCGCGGGCGGCGAGCAGCGTTAGGAATTGGGTTTCGCTGGTGAACAGAGCGGTGTGCTTGCGCGCGGCTTCAACTTTGGCTTCGAATTGGTCGGAGATGTCGACGATGTAGGTGGGCGCGACGGGGGCCTCCGCGCAGGCGAAGGCGATGCGGGCGGGACGGTGGGGTTCGAGGTAATCGTCGAGGCGAGGAAGGTTAGCGAGGTAGGCGGCGTTTTCGACGAGTTGCATGGAGGGTTGGGCGTCGGGGTGGGGATGGCCACCGTGGATGCCCACGAGCAGGCGGGGGCGCAGGCGCTTGACCTCGCCGGTGATGGACATGCGGGAGTGGATGGTGTCTTCAACGCGCGCATCGGGCAGGCGGACCGAGCCACGCCAGGCGACGCCGAGAAAGGCCGCGGAGGCTTCTGCCTGTTCGAGGCGAATATCGAGGTGCGAGTGGGTGCCGGCTTCGCCAGCGGTGAGGTCGAGGATGGCTACTTTGCGGCCGGCTTCCACAAGTTTGCGGATGGTGCCGCCGCAGAGGATTTCGGCGTCGCCGGGGTGGGGCAGGAAGAAGGCGGCATCGACCATGGGGAGATCGTCGAGGTATTGGCTGGCCAGGCGGGTGGGGAGGGAGAAGCTCATAGGGGAATTACCATCCGTACTCCCGGCGGACGCTCCAGCGGGAGCGGGTCGGGAAAAGTTTAATGAGGAATAAGCCGCAGAGGAAGCCGCCGATGTGGGCAAACCAGGCGGTGCCGCCGGATTGGGCCGAGGTGGTGGCAAGGCTGCCGACGCCGGAAAAGATCTGGGTCAGGAACCAGTAGCCAATCATGAAGAGGGCGGGGATTTCCACGGTAAGAAAAAAGAAGATGAGCGTGGTGACCTGGGAGGCGGGGAACTTGACGAGGTAAGCGCCCATGATGCCGGAGATGGCTCCGCTGGCGCCAAGGGCGGGCACGGTGGAGGAGCCATTGAAGACCACGTGGGCAAGAGAACCAACCAGGCCGCAAAGCAAATAGAAGAACAGATAGTTGGCGTGGCCGAGGATGTCCTCAATGTTGTCGCCAAAGATCCAGAGGAACCACATATTGCCGAGCAGGTGCATCCAGCCGCCGTGAAGAAACTGCGAGGTGAGCAGCGTTGAGAGATTGAGTTGCGCCGGGATGACGGCGTAGTGGGCGACGAAGTGGTTGAGCTCGAAATCGCTGAGGGAGATTTGGTAGAGGAAGACGAGCAGATTGGCGACCACCATCAGCAGCGTCACAACGGGGACGCCTTCGCTGGGTTGGGAATCGCGCAAAGGGAACATGGTTTAGATGCGGCTGAGAATTTCGGGAAGGGCGCGGCGCTCGGCCCGGGCCATGAGTTTCTCCGCCTTTTCCACAGTACCAATGCCGCCGCGGGCGCCGATGGCGCGGCAATTAAGGGCCGCCATGGCGTTGGAGAAATCGAGGATTTGGTCCATCTCCCAACCGGCAAGCACACCGTAGCAGAAAGCTCCGTGGAAGACATCGCCCGCGCCGGTGGTGTCGACGCAATTGACGACGAAGGCGGGGGAATAGTGGAACTTGCCATTGACGAGGGCGAGGGCGCCGTGCGCGCCGAGCGTCATGGCAGCGCAGCGCATGCCGTGTTCCTGTTGGAGAAGCTCCAGGCCCCGGAGGGGGTCGTTCTGGTGGGTCCATTGGCCGGGAAATTCGCTGGAGGCGATTAGATAATCCACGTGCGGCAGGACGCGTTCAAAGCCTTTGTAGATGGTGTCGACGTCCACGGTGACGGGAATCTGGTGTTCGCGGGCAATGCGCGCGGCTTTCTCCATGGCGGGCGTATCGTGGCCATCGATGTGCAGCAGGCGAGCGGAGGTAATCATGTCCGGCACGATTTCTTCCGGTTCCAGGCGGAGGCAATCCGGCCGCTGCCACAGGACGGTACGCTCGCCGGTGGACTGGTCGATGATGATGTAAGCGCTTTGGTTGGGGCAATTGGCGCGCTGCTGGACGTGGTCGAGATTGACGCCGCTGGCGCGTAGGCTCTCGATTTGCACTTGGCCGCGTAGGTCGTCGCCCACGGTGCCAATGTACTTGGCGCGGAGGCCGAGATTGGCGCAGGTGACCACGGCGCTGGCAACTTGGCCGCCGGGGCTGAGGATTTCCTGGGTGAAGGGTCCTTTGCCGGCGTAGGAGGGGAAATGGGGAACGATGAGGAGGGTGTCGGTGGCGTTGAGGCCGATGCCCACAACGTCAAATTCAGGCATCCTTACAGAGTACAATCCTTCGGGAGTGGAGCGGAAAGAGTTTACTCCTCCTTGTTCGCGCCTGGGACCTTTTCTGGAGGCATTTGGTAGACGTAGATCTTGTGATGGCGGCGGTGCGCCTCCACTTTTTCTTCGAGCAACGGCTTCCAGCCCTGAATTTCGTAATCGTGGGAGATGACGCGCGTGCCGGGACGCAGCATGCTTTCCAGCTTCGGGCGAAGGGTATTGTTGGAATCGCGAAGCAAATAGAGGATTACGGCGTCGGCGTCCTTCAAGTCCGCATCGAAGACATCGCCGTGGATGATCGTGGCTTTTTTCTGCAAGCCCAGGCGGGCGATTTCTTCCGTGCTTTGCTTCACCAAGCGGGAGGAGAGCTCAATGCCGACTGCCTTTACGTTGTAGGCCTGTACAGCGGAGATGACGACGCGCCCATCGCCGCTGCCAAGGTCGTAAATTTTCTCGCCGGGCTTCAGCTTGGCCAATTCGAGCATGCGGTCCACCACCGGGGCAGGGCTGGGAACGAAGGGGGCCAGCTGGTTGGGATGAATGCCACCTTTGGGTTGGCCGAAGATAGGCGCCCGGGGTTGGGCGAAGATACAGCCGGCAAAAAGCAGAAAACCGAAAACCCTAAGCATATTCATATTATTGAGCAGGTTGGTTTAGGCGTTTGGCTTGCCGGTCCCGAATCCGCTCCACCATATCCGTCACCGCATACCAAAGGTCCCGGGGGCGGCTGATGGTGTATTCCTGGCCGCGGAAGAAACGGACGGCGTGGCCGATGGAATCCCGCCAGGGAATTTGCTGCGGATACAGGTTGTAGTTCAGATAGAACACCGGATAACCTAATGAACCGACGCTTCTTAGGGTCTCCTGGGGTACATTGGCGTCGAGCAAAACTTTGGGGCCGACAAAGACCAGCGCGTCGTAGGGGCTATCGGTGGGTTCGGCGGGGGTGAGTTCTTTTTCGAGCAATCCGCTGAGGAACTCCGTCTCGGAATTCTTGACAGCGAGCTTGGAAAAGTCAACCGTGCCGAGCTTCAATTTGTCGAGGGCGGCGCCGATGCGCGGGAAATTGAAGCAATCCTGGTCTTCGCTGCGGTAGATGATTTTTTGGTCCTGCATGTTGAAGACAACCAGCGAGAAGCGTCCGATCCGCTGGTCGCGCCCAATGGTGCGGAGAATGCTGGTGAGCGCAGAAACGTCGATGGGCTTCATTGCGGCGGAATTCATCTTTTGGGGCGCGAAGTTGATCATGACCTTCACGTTCAACAGGCCCTCGTTGGCGCGCATCACGGGCGGATCTGGCTGGAAGAATTCCACATCGCTGGGGCCCACCTGGTTGGCCACGATGTTCATGGCAATCTGACGATCTTTGGCGGGCAGTTCGGCGGTAAGGTCCCAACTGGAACTGCAGACGCGCTCGGCACGGTCCCGCATGAGCCAATCCACTTTGTATTCGCCTTCGCCGAGGTCAAACTGGCCTTGGAGCGTGGCATCTCCTTTGGCGTCATCCTCGATCTGGGGAACTTTCACGCGCTGGATGAAATAGCGCTCGTTCTCCGGAGAAGCCACAGGCCTTACACGGAACACGATGGTGAGGAGGTTTTCCTGGCCAGCGATTTCGTGCATCGGAAGAGTGACTTCGTAGCCGGCGTGGAATTTCAGATCGAAGCCCAGCAGCGGCTTCACAGGCTCCGCGTGGCAGGGAAGGTCCTGGCGGGCCTCCCCAGCTTCCAAAATGGCGAGGTCCGTGCCGATGAGCCGGGGTTGCACACCGCCGGCGAGGAAGGATTGGGCCGGTACAACACCGGCAAACGATACGATGAGCAAGCTGCCCAGCGAAAGGCTGGAGAAACACTTGCCCGGTCCGCGCAATTTCCAAAAAGTAATGCGCATCGAACCACTCCCCTACTTTGGATGAAATGCTTGACGCTCTATTTAGGCGAACTCGAACACGGAGGCGTCTCTCGTCTTAACGATGAATTCTAAACTATCGCGGGGACAAAATTAAGCCCCCGTTGAGGGATTCATCGGAAAAAATCACAGTACCAATAGGGAGAAGAAAATTATTACAAGCCGTGACCGCTTTCCCTTAGCAGCGAACCAAGTCCGCGCCGCGCTCGGCAACCATGAGCGTGGGGAAGGCCGTGTTGCCGCTGGGGATGGTGGGCATGACGCCGGCGTCAATGATGCGTAGGCCGCGGATGCCGTGGACGCGGAGGTTGCTATCGACCACGGCCATGGGGTCCTCGCCCATGCGGGTGGTGCCGCAGGCGTGCCAGTGGAAGCCGTAACGGGGCTGGCCGTTGTCATCGGCTAGGGAACTGCCGAGCGGAGCGCCCCAGGTGCGGCAGATTTCCAGGCCCTGGGCGAGGGTTTGTCGGTCGCTGGGTTCTTCGAGGGCATGGAAATGGAGGGCGGGGGAATCCTGGGGGTCCGCACTGCGCAGGCGGAGATAGCCGCGGCTCATGGGCCGCAGGAGCGAGGCCCAAAGTGTGAAGGCGTGGGGCGTGAAGGCGTGGGGTGTGAAGGAATGCGGCGAGTTTTGGCTTTGCGAAGAGGCAATTTGCAGGTTGAGTTGAAGGTCGGGCGAGACAAGGCCCGGACGGCTAAACACATAGGCCCCGGCTTCGATGCCGGACGTGCTAAAGGGGCCGGTGTGGGAGACAGCGTAGCGAAGCCGATCGAGCAGCGTAGGAGAGGCCGCATGGCCGGGGCGGGTGAAATTGAGACCGACGCGCGGGTGGTCCTGCAGGTTTTCGCCCACCCCCGGAAGGTGGTGCTTCGCGGGAATGCCGATGCTTTCCAGATGGGCAGACGGACCGATGCCGCTGCGCAAAAGGATGGCGGGGGTGTGCAGTGCTCCCGCGGCCAGAATGATTTCTGAGCGGGCGCGCAAGGTCTCGTAGCGGCCCTCGCGCAGGACTTCGACGCCCACGGCGCGATCGCGCTCCAAGAGGACACGCACGACTTGGCACTGGGCAAGGATGGTGAGGTTGCTGCGGTTTTCGCGGCGGGCTCGGCCCAGATAAATATCCGCGGAGGTGACGTTCTGCCCTTGGCGGCCAATGCGCTGCCAAACCGTGGCGCCTTGGGGCTGGTGATGGTTGAGGAACTCCTGCGTGAGCGGGTGGACCCAAGAGGGCGTGGAAATGGGAAGGCCTTCGCGGATGGGCTTTTCGAAGTAGGGCTCGACATAGCTCCAGCCCCAGCCGGGATTGTTTTGCTCGCGCCACTGGTCGTAGTCGGAGCGGTCGCCACGGGAGTAGATACCGGCGAAGAGATTCATGGAACCGCCGAGGCCTTTGCCCTGCGGATAGTGGTAGGTTTGTTGGCCCAGATGGGGTTCCGGCTCGGTACGCGGGGCCCAATCGAGCGGGCCGCCGTGGGACTGCTGCCAAAGGGCGGGCGTCTTGGTGGCGGCGGGAACGGTGGCGGGGCCGGCCTCCAGCAAGAGGACGTTGAATTGTTTGATTTCGGTGAGCCGGGAGGCGACAACGCTGCCCGCTGTGCCGCCGCCGACAATGATGAAGTCTGTGATCAATCTCTCAGGTTACTTGGAGATCTGGCTACCTGGAGATTTGTTTATTCGGAAGATCGTGAGGGCCAGACCTGAGGATCGTGAAACCAGCGGAACGTCTTCCCCGTGGTGGGCGTGGGGGAGTTTTCCGGCAAGACCTGGAAGTGTTTCCACTCGGGATGATCGAGCGCGCCCGACACGAGGGAAGCCGGGAGGGGGTTTTGGCTGAACACGGCACGCAGCGAGAGCATTTTTTCCTGGAAGCCGGGCTTGCCGTAGCGCGCGCGATAGTCCTGCCCCACGGCCGCCGGGGCATTCCAGAGGTAGCAGGAAACGGAGAGGTCGCCCGCTTGGAGCTTGGGGTCTTGGTTAGTCCAGCGTTGGGCTTCGGCAAGCGGCACCGAGAATACGAAGATGGCGCGGACGCCGGGCAGGTCGCCCACAGGGCCGGCGGATTCGAGCACGCCCGCTTCCCACATGCGTTGGATGTGGGCCATGTGCTTTTCCTGGAGGGCCGCGGCGGTGGGTTTGTCGAAGGAGCCGGCGCGGGGGCCATTGCCGAGAAAGCAGAGGGAGTAAGGCGCGGCGAGAGATTCAGCGCTGGCGGCGAAGCCAAGCAGCAAAAGGAAGCTAACGCAACGAAGCATGCCCCTGTTATACTGAAAGCTGTCCGCAAGGGCAACGTCGGGGCGTGGCTCAGCCTGGCTAGAGCGCCTGGTTCGGGACCAGGAGGTCGGAGGTTCGAATCCTCTCGCCCCGACCAATTCCTTCCATCACTCTCATCTTCAAATTTTGAATTCTCATTTCTTTACCTGCTCCATTTGGACGAGACGATTTATATCGGTTCTTATATAATCACTAAAGTGGTGGCGGTGAAATCCATTGCTTGGTTGGGGGACAGCCTTAGCCGCTTAAGGGAAGCTCCTGCCAGTATTCGCTCCGAGGCTGGTTACCAGTAGAGCTTTATTCAGCGAGGGGACATGCCTGCATATTTCCGTCCGATGCCGGATGTTGGCATGGGGGTAATGGAAATCCGGCTGCACGGCGACAATGAGTTCCGTGTCTTCTATGTTGCCCGGTTCGAAGAAGTCATCGATTTGCTGCACGCCTTTGTTAAGCAGACTCGGGCTCCCCGCAAGGCGGATCTTGACTTAGGGAAAGCGCGCTACGGTGCCCTGTAGGAGGCAAGGAAAGGACGAACATGAAATCGATTCCGGGAACGACAATCACGAAAGGAAGTGGCGATGTATTTGCGGATCTTGGGTTTTCGTCAGCTGAATCAAAGAACCTGCGCATCCGCTCGGAAATGATGACAGCACTTCGAATATTCATCGAGACGGAGGGATTGACCCAGGCCGAAGCCGCCAAGCGATTGAAGGTGAGCCAGCCGCGAATTTCAGATCTAACGCTGGGAAAGATTAGCCGGTTTTCGCTGGACACATTGGTGAATATGCTTGCCAATGCGGGGCTGGAGGTGGACGTTAGAATCAGGGCTTCATCAGGCAGAGCAGCCTAGCTAGTGAAGAATGGGTAGTGCAGTTTCTTCCAAATTGAAAGGTTTGAGATTGGACAGAGTAATGCAGGGAGCAGTGAACCAATTTATCGCGTTGTTAGCGTTACTTTCGTTCTCAGCCACAGCTGCCGACGACACGGTTTCGCTCTTGGTTAGCGGAGGCTTTCATGGTGAGGAAGTGAGCGCAAAAAACGGGGAACGCTGGCTGGGCCTTGCGCAAACTACTAGAGGCTTTGCGTGGCAAGCGATGACAATTCAGGTGCGGAAGGTGCATGACCCGGTGCTAGATGCGGTTGAGCAAGCAACAGGTAAGGCCATTGCAGTAAGCGGGAAAAAGCCAATTCTGTTGGTTAAGGGGTTGCCTGAATTGGCTAAGGTGCGGGTAAGAGGGGCGTTTTACCGAGAGCAGGGGCAACCGTTGCAGGACGGGCGAGTGCTGCGATTGGCAATCCCGCAAGGAACCAGTTACCGGCTACAAGTGCTGGATCCGCGCAAGAGTGATGAGGGGCCGGCGATACATTCGCGTCTCATGCTGAAATCGGAATTTGGCAGTCAAGTTCTCTATGAGTGGCCGATGGGTCTCCTAGACCAGCGTTGCGAATTGGTATGGGCAGGGGATTTAGACGGGGATGAGAAGTTGGACCTATTCCTGAAATTGAGTGATCACTACAACGTTACCGAATACACTCTCTTTCTCTCCTCCAAGTCCAAGGCGAAGAACGGAAAGCTGGTGGACAGGGTTGCCCACTTCAAGACCCATGGCTGCTAGGGAAGACTAGGGAATCCGTTTGTTGAGGCGGATGCCGAAAATCGGCTCGTCTTGCCAACCATCGCACCACCTTAGTGGCGCGCAATTGCAAAGACTTTGAGCGAGGCCCGCCGCCTAGTCCTTGATCACACCTTGGTCGGGGGGGAGGGGGGTGCCGCGGGCGAGGGTGGAAGTAAGGGTGGGGCGGTCGAGGTCGCCGGTCCAGGAGGCGACAACGATGGCGGCGATGCCGTTGCCGATGATGTTGGTGAGGGCGCGGGCCTCGCTCATGAATCGGTCGATGCCGAGAATGAGGGCAAGGCCGCCTACGGGGATATTGCCTACGGCGGAAAGAGTGGCGGCAAGGACAACGAAGCCACTGCCGGTGACGCCGGCCGCGCCTTTGGAGGTGAGCAAGAGCACGGCCAGCAGCGTGAGCTGGTTTTGCCAGGTAAGGGGCGTGTTGGTGGCCTGGGCAATGAAAAGGGCGGCCATGGTGAGGTAGATGGAAGTGCCGTCGAGGTTGAAGGAATAGCCCGTGGGCACCACCAAACCCACGGTGCCCCGGCTGACGCCGAGCGATTCAAGCTTGGCCATCAAGCGCGGAAGTGCGGCTTCCGAAGACGAGGTGCCGAGCACGATGAGCAATTCTTCCTGAATGAAGCGGAGGAAGCGCCAGAGCGAAAAGCCGTGGAAGCGCGCAATGAGGCCGAGGACCACGAAGATGAAGATGACGCAGGTGAGATAAAAAGTGGCCATGAGCGAGGCAAGGCGCAGCAGGCTGGCAAGGCCATAGGAGCCAATCGTGAAGGCCATGGCCCCGAAGGCGCCCAAGGGGGCGAGGTACATGATGAAGCGCACGATTTCAAAGAGCAGTTCGGTGATGTGCTCAAAGATGCCAAGCAGGGCATGGCGGGCTTGGCCAAGGCGCTGCAGGGCGATGCCGCAGAGCAGGGCGAGAAAGAGGACCTGGAGAATTTCGCCCTTCGCGAAGGCGTCCAGGAAGGTGTTGGGGATGATGTCGAGCAGGAAGCCGGAAATGCTTTCGATCTTTTTTGAGTTGGTGTAGGCGGCGACGGAACCAGTGTTAAGGGTAGTGGGGTCGATGTTCATGCCTGCGCCAGGCCGCAGGAGGTTTACGGTGACCAAGCCGACGAGCAGGGCCAGCGTGGAGACGACCTCGAAATAAAGCAAAGCCAAGCCGCCGGTACGGCCAACGCCCTTCAAATCTCCCGAACCGGAAACCCCCGTTACGACCGTGACGAAGATGAGCGGGGCGATGAGCATTTTGATGAGCTTGATGAAGGCATCGCCGAGGGGCTTGAAGGACGTGGCGGTGTCGGGCGCAAACGCGCCCAAGAGGGCGCCCAAGGCGATGGCGAGCAGGACTTGGAAATAGAGAGTGCGGAAGAGTTTGGGCATGGTTTTGAGCATGGGGAAGAATTACTTTTCGCAGGGCTCACGATTCTGGAGAACGGGGTAATACAGGCGGCGCAGGTGGCCTTCTTCGCGGCAACCGATCTTGCGTGCGTTGACAAAAATTTCGCGGGCGCTTTGGGGGTAGACCAGGGAATTGTCGGCAACGTCGGGTTGGAGGGTAAGGCGCAGGAAGCCGGGGTCTTGGAAGTCGGCAACGGCGAGGGTGGGGGCGGAAAAGCGCGCAAGCGTCAGGGCCCCGTGGCGAACGTTGGCGTAGCCGGAGGAATGCCAGCGAAGAATTTGGCCCTGGTGGTGCGCGATGAGCAGGGCGGGGGCGGGGCGGAGCAAGCTTTGCGGCGGGGCAAGCAGGAAGTAGAGAACAAAGTAAGTGCCGAGCAAGCTTAGAGGCTCCGGATGACGGCGGCGACGGGAGCGCTGCCGACGGGAATCATGGTGAAGAGGGGGGCGGTTTTGTTGCGCTTGGAAACGATGTTGGCAAGGCGGATGATGGCAAGGTCGCCGCTGCGCTGGTTGAGGACAATGGCCATGGAGTTATCCGGAGTGAAGGCAATGGCGCGGGGTTCGGTGCCGACGGCGACGACAGCAACGAGTTTTTGTAAGCGGATGTCGTGAACGGAGACGGTGCCGGTTTGGGGGCTGGTGACAAAGAGGAAGGACGGGCTGGAGGTTGCAGCCATGGGGCCGGGGGCTTTACCCGTGAGCATGGTGCCGGAGACCTGGGATTGGAACGGGTAAACAACGACGACGGCGTCCAGGCCCGGGCCGGTTAAGAAGAGTTGGCCGCCATCGGGCGAAAAACAATAATGGGTGGGCTCAATGGGCAGAGGCAGGTGGACCATCACGCGCGCGGCAGAGGCATTGAGGAGCGTGAGCTTGCGCTCGGCACGGTGGGCGACAAAGAGGGCGCTGCCATTTTGCAGGAAGGCCAATTGGGAGATGGGGCTTTCGGCATCGGCGTCTTGAAACTTCGTCGCTTCGGGCGAAGGAAGCAGCGAGATACGTGAAGAACCTGCGGAGGCAACGGCAAGGGGCGCCGCTTGGGAGGCAGTGCTGAGCAGAGAAGCTGGAGCAGAGAGTTGCCAGGATTTTATGGGTTCGAGCGAATCCGGCGAAAGGGCCAGCAGGCGCTGGCGGTCTTGCGAAAGGGCATAGAGCAGCTTGCCATCAAAGCTGGGCTGGAGCTGGCCGGGGTGAATGCGCTGGGAAGCGGTGCGGAGAATTTCAGCGCGGGTGGGGTCGATGACGTCAATGTGGCCAGCTTCGGAAACGGAGAGCAGGCGGGATTGGGCGGGAAGGTCGAGCAGTTGGACGGGCTTCGCGGAAGTCTTGATGCGCTTTTCGAGGGCGAAGGCGGCGAGGTCCACCACGGCGATGTCGCCGGAATCGCGGGTGGCGATGAAGCCGTAGCCGTCAAAGGCTTTTTTGGTATTGGTGGAACAAGCGGAAAAAAAAGCAGCGGAAAGCGAGGCAGGGAGAAAGCGGCGCCGGGGGAGCACTCTAGGTATTATGACGGCAATCTGGTGGATGTTGATGTGTTGGGGCGTAGAAGGGGCGCAGGTGAAAGCTTGGCAGGAGGAAATCGAGGCGCGCCTAGGGGGGCCGGTGCGGGTGGTGGAGTATCCGGGAGGGGCAGTAGAGGGGCCAGGAGCGCTGTATCTGAGCAATCCAGCATTTTTGCAGGCCTTGGAAGGGGCCAGGGCCTTGACGCTCAACTTGCGCAGCGGAGGGCAGCAGATGCCCTATATCTTTGTGAACCGGAGGAACATGCCGACGGAAGAAGCGGCGGCGAACCTGATTGTGGCGCATGAATTGGGGCATATCTGGCTGCAGGCGCAGGACTATTTTCCGCCGCGCTTTGGCCAGGGAAGCAATGCCTGTGTGGCGATCCACGTGGGCGATATTGTGCAGCATCATTTGATTCGGCGCGAGATGGACCGCCGGGGCATTGCGTGGCGTGAGATCACGGCGCGCGAATACGAAGCGGCCTGGCGGCAATCGCAAGGGGGAAGCCAAGCAGCGGGCGATGTGTGCTTGCGGGCGCGGCGATTGAGCCTAATGGTGGATTTGCGGGCTGGCTTTGCGGGCGAGGAGGCGGAGTGGTGGCGCGGCTACTTAAAGCTGTTGGGCGAGCAGGACCCCGAGGCGGAGGCGCGCGCAATTGAACTCGCGGAGCGGTGGGGCGGCGATTGGGAGTTGACGCAAGAGAACTACCAGCGGGCCTTAGCTGAGGTGACGGACGCGATGGGGGCGGTGCTTTCGCTAGACTGAATTCAAATGCTGGAAATTGCTACCGATTCGCCAAAGCCAGGAGTGACGGTGATCCGCCTGGAAGGCAAATTGATGATGGGTCCGGAAAGCGCGGAAATGGAAAAACTGGTGAACGAGCGGTTGGACGCGGGCGATAAGCACTTGGTGTTTGTGCTGAGCGGCCTGAAGCAGATTGATTCGACAGGCATTGGGCGCTTTATTGCGGCGTACAACCGCCTGTTGCCCGTGGGCGGGACCATGGGCATGGTGGGGGCGCAGGCGGGCGTGCGGCAAAGCTTTCGCGTGACGCGCCTGGACACGGTGTTTCCGTTTTATGAGGGGCTGGAAGGGGCGCTCGAAAAGGCGGGCTAGTTGGGGTAGCCTTTGGTGTCGAGGCCGGGTATGAGTTTTAGCGCGTTTTTGTAGTAGAGCTTCTTGAGGACATCGTCGGGAAGGTCCAGGCCATACATGCGCCAGAAGGCGTGGCGGCGGCGGTAGTAGGGAAAGTATTCGTCGCGGGATTCGAGGACCTGGAAGTAGGTGTAGTATTCGGCCGGGGCCCAGACGTCTTTGCCGAACAGGACACGGTCGCCGTATTTGGCGAGAAATTCCTTGGCGAAACGGGGTTGCCGGCCAAGTTCCGCGATGACAGCGGCAATGTCGGTGTAGAGATTGGGCATGGCGTCCATTTGGCGGCCAAGTTCGGCCAGATCGTTGCCATACCAGCGGAGATGCGCGGAGATGAAATTGACGCGAGGATGCGCGCGGAACAGCCGCTCGGATTCGGCCATGTGGTCTTCCCAAGCGCCATCCTTTTCGGCGGTGCGGCGGCGACTGGGGAATTCCTTCAACTCCAACCAGCGCTCATTGTTTTTGTCCCATGGCTCCCAGAAGGGCTTGGGGTCTGCGGTGTGGATGAGGACAGGAATTTTGTATTTGGCGCAGACGGCGAAGGCTTTGGCAAAGCGGGGGTCGTCGACGGTGATGCGCTTGCCGGATTTATCGCGAGTGCTCATGCCAAAATTTTTGAAAAACTTCAGTCCCTGGGCGCCGGCTTTAATGTCGGCCTCAAGCGTGGCGGCGGCGCGGTCGGCATAGTTGGGGTCGTCCAGGTTGGTGAGGTCGAGGTTGGCGAAGATGACGAAGCGGGCCGGGTGGCGGGATTTGAAGGTGGCGAGAGTTTTGCGGAGGCTGTCGCCATAGCCGCCACTCAGGTTCACCATGACGCGCATGTTCAACTTGTCCATTTCGGCGACAAGAGCATCCACTTGCGCGGGAGAGGAAGAACTCCGCTGGTGGTTGTGCGCATCGATATGGGGGAACTTGGAGCGCTTGATTTCGCGGACCGGCACCTTGAGCGTAGAGGGAGGATTGTATTCCTCAAAGGTGAGCTGGGCGAAGGCGGCGGAGGCGGCCAATAGGAGAAGGAAAGGTTTAAGGGGCATGGGCTTGGATGATGGCCTCGACAATGGCTTTGGAGATATAGTGCAGGCTGGCGTCGTGGAGTTCGCCGGCCGGAGTGACGCCGTAGTGGGGGAGCACACCGTAGCGCGTGAAGCGGAGCGAATGCACAAGGTCTTCGGCGGGGCTGGGGCAGCGCGTGGTGATGGTGTACATCAAGAGGCCCAGGGCGGGCATGCGGAGAACCGCATCGATGAGCAGCAGGCGGGCAATGCCCTGGCGGCGATGGGGGCTAAGCACCATCAACTTCTGCAGGTCTGCGCGATGCTTCACGCTTTCAGCCTTTTCGTAGGCGATCTGCAGGGAGCCGACGATTTGGCCATCGGCGAAGGCGGCCAGCAGTTCGCGCTCGCCACACTCCATTTCGCGGGCGACGCCAGACCAGTAGCGCTCCGCTTTATCGAGTTCAATGGGTAGTACGAAGCCTACGGTGCCACCGGATTCGACGGCGTCCTGAAGCAAAGCCTGGAACTCAGGCTTGCGCTCCAGCAACTCGGCGGCGGCAAGGCGGCGGATCTCAACCATGGACTCTTATTGTAAGGCTTAGCTATTCGTTGGCACAGGCTCTTTGGGGGCAAGGGCGGGGTCAACCAGGGTGGTGTCGCGGAGAAGGTCATAAACCTCCGCGTACATGCGTTCGGTGAGCGCGGCGCGGTCTTTCAAGGTAAGCCCGGTGGTGGGCACGGGGTCGCCAATGCGCAGCGTGACAGAGCCGGGCGAAACCGTACCAGAGCCGAAAGGCAGAATTTTTTCTGAGCCAATTAAGGCAACGGGCACCACGGGGACGCCGGCGTTGATGGCAATGTAGAAGGCGCCTTCCTTAAAGGGTTGGAGCTTGGCTTGGGAACTGCGGCCGCCCTCGGGAAAAATGAGGACACTGATTTGCTTTTCGCGAATGATGCGGCCGGCGTTGGCCATGCTCTTTATGGCCTCGCGGGGATTGTCCCGGGGTACGGGGATGTGGCCGGCGCGGCTGAGGTGGTAACCGAGAAAGGGAATGGAAAAGAGGCCCTTTTTCGCCATGAAGCGGAATTGCACGGGGATGCTGGCCAGGATGACGGGCGTATCCATGTAGCTGAGGTGGTTGGAGACGAAGACGTAGCTGCCGAGGGGGTCGATTTTCTCCAGCCCTTCAATGCGCAGGCGAACAAAGCTGACGCGGAGGAGCATGCGCGCCCAAGCGCGGGCGATGGCCACCTGGCGCCGGCCGGAGGTTTCAAACAGCGAAACCACAAGATTCACCGAGCCATAGAGCACAGTGCAGAGAATGATGAGCGGATCGATAAAGAAGAGGGCGCGCAGTTTCGCAAACATGAGGTTGGTAAAGCTCTCTTTATTGTAGAAGCGGACGCGCCTCGCCCACGACGAAGAGGCTACCGGTGACGAAGAGCACTGCATCCGGGGGGGCCTGGGATAGGAGGGAGAGGGCCTCCGGAACGCTTTGCGTGAGCAGCGTGGAGGGGTGCGGGTGGAGGGCGGCGATGGCTTCCGGCTCGAGGGAGCGGTCCTGTTGAGCGCGCGTCAAAATCAAGCGGTGGGCCAGGGGGAAGAGTTCCGCGGCAATAGCGGGAACATCTTTGTCCCGCATGACGCCAAAGACCAGCCAGATGGGGCGGCCGGCAAAATGCTTTTCGATGAATTGGCGCAGGCAGCGGGCGGCGCCGGGATTGTGCGCGCCATCGAGATAGGTGAGCGGCGAGGAGCGGACGATTTCCAAGCGGCCGGGCCACTTTGTTTGGGCAATGCCGGAGCGAATGGCAGCGGGCGAGAGGCCCAAAGTATGGAGAGCGACGGCCGCCGTAAGGCTATTGTGGACCTGGTGCGGGCCGGGCAGCGGGCAATCGATGGCAATGGTGGTTTCGTTGAGGCGAGCTAAATAGGAGCAGCCGGTGGGCGATTCGACCAGGTTCTCCACGCCCCATGCGGCAACCGGGATGGCGGCGGCGGGGAAGGCGGGGCGGGCCTCGGCGGGTTGGGGCGCGAGAACCACAGGCCGGCCGGGCTTGATGATGCCTGCCTTTTCGCGCGCAATGGCGAGGAGGGTATCGCCGAGGTACTGTTGGTGGTCGTAATCGATGGGCGTGATGATGCTGAGCAGGGGGTCAACGACGTTGGTGGCGTCCAGGCGGCCGCCCAGGCCAACCTCCAGCACCAGGCGCTCTACTCCCTGTTGGGCGAAATGCCAGAAGCCCATGGCGGTGATGGTTTCAAAGTAAGTGGGGTGGAGGTCGATGGCGCCTTCGGCCAGCAAGCGTTTGGCGGCTTGGTGAACGGCGGCGAAGGCGGCGAGAAACTCTTCCTCGGAGATGTTTTGGCCCTGGATGCGAATGCGCTCCTGGGGGGTGACGAGATGGGGGCTGGTGTAAAGGCCGGTGCGAAAACCGGCATGGCGCAGGGTGCTTTCCACCATGGCGGAAACGCTGCCTTTGCCGTTGGTGCCGGCAATGTGCACGACGGGGCAGGCGCGCTCCGGGTGGCCCAAGGCAGCGAGGAGGGTTTGGATCCGCTCGAGACCGAGCTTGATGGTTTTTACTTCGTTGCCTAGCGAATAGAGGTAACGAACGGCTTCGGCTAGGCCGGGCATTCTTAGGTCGGGCATCCAACGTAGGTGGCCGGCACGCGACCGCCCTTGTTCAACTCCTCGTAGCCAATTTTCGTGTTGTAGTAAATGCGCGAAACCAAGCTCTTGGTCTGCCGGAAGAAGGCGGTGCCAGGATCAACTTCAACCTCGGTCTGCCGGTCGAGCGTGGTGAGCACTTGGGTTTGTTGGTCGGGCGTGAGTTTCACGAAGGGCTTGGCGAATTTGCGGTGGCAGTAGCCGTCCAACCAACCAAGGCCGGCGAGATAGCTCTCGCGCTCCGGGGCGGGACCGGCGAGCAGGAAGGCGTCCACGTAGCGGTGGACATTGGCGGTCCGGGCGCCGGGAGTATCGGTGGTGGGGATGATGAGCTCTTCCAGCACTTCGAGGGTGGCGAGTTGGTGGGGGTCCAGAACTTTCGGCTTCCAATTCGGGCCCTCCTGGGCGGGAAGAGAAATGCCGGAAAGGACAATGGTGCCGGATGCAATGGTGCCGGACAGGGCTTTGAGGGCATCCCGGCGAAGAACCACAAGATCGCTCATGGGATAAAGATATCCTACTTTTCCAGCCACTTGACGGACTTGGGCTGGGTGTTGGAGCAGGCGATGGTTTGGGTCATGCCGCTGGAAATAGTGGCGCAGGCGGTATCGACGGCGGAGCGGTAGGCGGCTTCGCGGGTGCTGCCGAGGGCGGTGGCGCAGTTGGTGCGGCCTTCAAACTCCATGCAGATTTCAACGCGGTGTTGCGAATAGGAAGCCGTGCTGACGATGAGGAAAGCGATGAAGGCGATAACCCCGCAGGCGATGAGGAGGGCGAGCTTCTTGTTCATGCGGAATAAAAGGCGGCGATGTGGCGAAACTTCTGGTAGCGCTGTTCGACGAGTTGGGCGGGGGTGAGCGTGATGAGCTCGTCGAGGTTTTCTTTGATGGCATCGCCCAATAGGGCGGCGGCGGCATCCATGTCTTCTTGCGCGCCACCGGGGGGCTCGGGGACGATGCCGTCGATGATGCCGCGGGAGAGTAGATCGGGCGCGGTGAGCTTCAGGGCGGCGGCGGCCAGTTCCGCTTTGCCGGAATCGCGCCAAATGATGGCGGCGCAGCTTTCCGGGGAAATCACGCTGTAGTAGGCGTTTTCGAGCATCAAAACGCGATTGGCAACGCCCATGCCAAGGGCGCCGCCGGAGCCGCCCTCACCGATGACGACCGAGAGAACCGGAACTGTTAAGCGGGCCATTTCGCGCAGGTTGTAGGCAATGGCTTCGGCCACGCCGCGCTCTTCGGAATCCAGGCCGGGGTAGGCGCCCGGGGTATCAATCAAGCAGACGACGGGGCGGTGGAATTTTTCGGCCACATGCATTAAGCGCATGGCTTTGCGGTAGCCCTCGGGCTTGGGCATTCCAAAATTGCGGACGAGCTTTTGCTTGGTGTCGCGGCCTTTTTGCTGGCCAATGACCATGACGGGCTTGTCGTTCAAGAAGGCATAGCCGCCGACAATGGCCTGGTCGTCGCCAAAGGCACGGTCGCCGTGCAGTTCGGTGAAGCCGGTGAAGATGCGCACGAAGTAATCGAGGGAATGGGGCCGCTTCGGGTGGCGCGCGAGTTGCACGCGGGCGTAGGAGGGGTCAGGGCTCCCGGCGGCAGAGCTGGCGGTTGCGGGGGCCCCGCCATCAAGGGCGCGGATGCGGTCGCGAATGTCGGTGTCGGACATGCTTAGAGTTCGCCCGAAGCTTCTACGGCTTGGGCTCCGAAGAGCCGGGCAAGTTCCTGGCGGAACTCGCGATCTGCGCGCACTTTTGAGGGCAAGTCTAATGTTAGCGAAAAGTCGTAGGGCCGCTCGAGCACCAGGCGGAGACTGGCGGGGCCGGGCTTCGCCTCGATAAGCTTTTTGAGGGCATCGGCGCGGGCGGATTCGCGCTCGTGGAAGCGGACGCGGACCTGCACCATGCTGGGCATGCGGACGCGGGCGTTGTCGAGGGGGATGAGGTCCTGGATGCTGAGGCGGGGCGGCGCGCCTTCATCGACGAGAATTTTCGCGATGGCAAGCACGGCGAGGTCTTCCCTCAGCGTTTCTTCCAACTGTTTGAACTTGGAAGCGAAGACCATGGCATCGACGTTGCCGTAGAGATCTTCCAGTTGCAGGGCGCTCCAAAGTTCTCCCTTCTGGTTGCGCTTGCGCTGGATGCCGGTAAGCAAGCCGCAGATTTTGATTTCCATACCGCGATCCAGGCCTTCAAGCTGGGCAGTGTTGTGGGAGGAAAGATCGGCAACTTTGTCGCGGTATTGATCGAGCGGGTGGCCGGTGACGTAGAAGCCGATCATTTCCTTTTCGCCCTGCAGCTTCTTGGGGGCGTCCCAATCGGGGACATTGGGCAGCGGCGGCTCAGGTTCGGACTCGGCGGCGCCGCTGAACAAATCGGCGAAAAGGCCGGTTTGGCCCGAATTGCGATCGCGAGCGGCGCGCAGTCCGGTTTCGATGGCGGAATCGAGGGCGGCCATTTGTTGTGAACGGGTGCCGGACATTTCGTCCATGGCGCCCGAACGGATGAGCGATTCAATGACGCGGCGGTTGACGGCCGTCATGTCCACGGACTCGCAGAAATGGAAAATGCTGCGAAATGGCCCGTGTTCACCGCGCGCCTTGATGATGGCTTCGACAGCGTTGGCGCCCACGTTCTTGATGGCGCCAAGCCCGAAGCGGATGGCGTCGCCCGAGGGGGTGAAATTGAGGTCCGAGGCGTTGATGGAAGGGGGAAGAATCTGGATGGAGCGGTCGCGGCACTCATTGATGTACTTCACCACCTTGGTGGTGTTGCCGGTTTCCGAGGTGAGCAGGGCGCTCATGAACTCGACCTTGTAATTGGCTTTCAGGTAGGCGGTGACGTAGGCGAGATAGGCGTAGGCCGCGGAGTGGCTTTTGTTGAAACCATAGCCGGCGAACTTCTCCATCAAGTCGAATACCTTTTCGACCTTTTTGAGTGGCAGGCCCTTTTGGGCGGCGCCTTCGAGGAAGCGCTTGCGCTGGGCGGCCATTTCTTCCACTTTCTTTTTGCCCATGGCGCGCCGCAGCAAGTCGGCTTCGCCGAGCGAATAACCAGCGAGGACGTTGGCCATTTGCATGACCTGCTCCTGGTAAACCATGACGCCGTAGGTTTCCTCGAGCAATTCCTTCATTTCGGGCAATTCGTAGACCACCTCTTTGCGGCCGTGCTTGCGGTCGATGAAGTCGTCGATCATGTCCATGGGGCCAGGACGGTACAGGGCATTTAGGGCGATGAGGTCTTCCAGACGGTCGGGCGCGTAACGGATGAGAATGTCCCGCATGCCGTCGGATTCAAATTGGAAGATGCCGGAAGTTTGGCCATCGCAAAAGATTTGGAATGCGGCTTTGTCGTTGAGGGGAAGGTCTTCAATGCGCAGCTTTTCGCCGCGGTGTTTTTCGATGAGGGCCAGCGTGTCGGCAATGATGGTGAGCGTGGTAAGGCCCAGGAAGTCCATCTTCAGCAGGCCCAATTTTTCGAGGCCCACCATGTCGTACTGCGTAACAATTTCGTCCTTGTTGGTGCGGTAAAGCGGAACCAGCTCTTTGAGGGGGCGGGGCGAGATGACGACACCCGCGGCGTGAATGGAGGCGTTGCGGGACATGCCTTCCAGGCGTTGGGCAATGTCGAGCAGTTCCTGGACCTTGGGCTCTTTGGCGGCCAGTTCGCCGAAGGCGGGCTCCATCTCCATGGCTTGCTTCAGCTTGATGTTGAGCGGCTGGGAGGGGACGAGCTTGGTGATCTTATCCACTTCCGCAAAGCCCATGTCGAGCACGCGGCCAACGTCTTTGATCGCCGCTCTTGCGCCCAGGGTGCCGAAGGTGATGATCTGCGCGACCTGTTCGCGGCCATAGCGCTCGGTGACGTATTTGATGACTTCTCCACGGCCGCGCGTGCAGAAGTCGATATCGATATCGGGCATGGAGACGCGCTCGGGGTTGAGGAAGCGCTCGAAGAGCAGGTTGTACTGCAGCGGGTCGATATCGGTGATGTCCATGGCATAGGCGACCAGCGAACCGGCGGCGGAGCCACGTCCGGGGCCTACGGGAATGCCGGCCTCCTTGGCGTAGCGGATGAAGTCCCAAACGATGAGGAAATAGCCCGGGAACTTCATTTGCTGGATGATGCGGATTTCGCGCGTGAGGCGCTCTTCGTAGACTTCGAGCGGTTGGCGCAGGTGGCCCTGGGCGGCGAGGACCTCCAGGCGGGCGCGGCGCTTTTCAAAGCCGGTGCGGGCAATGAGCTCAAAGTAGGTATCGATGGTTTGCGCGGGGGGAATTTGGAAGACCGGGAAGGGGTCGTCCACCTTGGCCATCTTTAACTGGCAACGCTGGGCGATGTCCCAAGTGGCATCGAGGGCACGCGGGTAATCACCGAAGAGCTTCTCCATTTCGGCGCGGGTCTTGAGGTAAAACTCCGGCGTTTCGAAGCGCATGTGGTTGGGGTCGGAAAGGGTGCGCCCGGTTTGAATGCACAGCATGGCTTCGTGCGCGTGGGGGTCGGTGGAGCGCAGGTAGTGCGCATCGTTGGAGACCACCAGGGGCAGGCCTGTGTCGTGGGCCAGCTTCACTACCTGGGGGACTACTTTGCGATCCTGCTCCAGGCCGTGGTCCTGGAGCTCGAGGTAGAAATTGTCCTTGCCGAACACGTCGGAGTATTCGTGGGCCAAGCGGCGGGCTTCGTCGTATTTGTCTTCCGCCAAGGCTTCCTGGACATCGCCACGGAGGCAGCCGGACAGAGCGATCAGGCCCTTGGCATGGCGGAAGAGCAAGTCCTTGTCGACGCGCGGCTTTTGGTAGAAACCATCAATGTAGCTGGTGGAGACAAGTTCGATGAGGTTGCGGTAGCCCTCTTCGTTTTGGCAAAGCAAGACGAGGTGGTTGTAGCGGTTGGTGGGGTTTTTTACCGAGCGGGGCTGCTGGGTGACGTACAGCTCGCAACCAATGATAGGGTTGATGCCCTTGGCCTTGGCGGCGTTGTAGAACTCCACGGCGCCAAAGAGGTTGCCGTGGTCGGTCATGGCAATGGCGGGCGCGCCTTGTTCGCTGACAATGTCCATCATTTGCGTAATTTCGCAGGCGCCATCGAGCAGCGAATAGTCTGTGTGGCAATGGAGGTGAACGAAGGGAGCTTTGTCGGCCATGGGGGGAAGACCGTAATTTTAGCGCGATGCAACAGCGCTAGGTAATATGGAAAGCCATGGCGCGCGTGCTGCTGTTTCATTGGAAGGAAGAGGAAGCAGAGGAGCGCGTGGATCGCCTGCGCAGCTGGGGACACGCGGTGGCCTGGCGCGGGATGCGGGGCAAAGAAGAAGTGCGCGTAACCAGCGCGCGGCAATTTGGCGCGGAAGTAGTGGTGTTTGATTTGAGCCGCATGCCGGTGTATTCCAAATACCAGGCGGAACTGATCCGCAAGGCGAAATCCACGGCCCACATCCCCTTTGTTTTTGTGGAAGGACAAGCGGAGAAGGTGAAGGAACTGAAGGCGATCTACCCGGGCGAGAAATTCACGAAGTGGGGCCGGTTGGAGGCGGTGTTGAAAGCCATGAAGCCGGGGGTTTTGCCGCGCGCTTTGCCGGAGCAAACGAAGCCGGAGCGCCAGCTTTGGCAGAAGCTGGGCATGAAGGACGGCATGCGCGTTTGGCTGGGAGAGGCGCCGCAGGGCTTTGAACGCGCCTTGGGACAATATCCGGAGACGGTGGAGTTTGTGGAAGGGGCGCAAGCGGCGAAGCTTTATCTGCAGTTTTTGGAGGACATGGGCAGCCCCGGGGAGGCCCTGGAGCAGATTGTGCAGCAAGCCCGGCAAGCGCCCGTGTGGGTGTTTTATGCCAAAGGCGTGCTGAAGATGAACGACCTGCGCAATCTGTTGCTCGATGCAGGATTGGTGGACTACAAGATTTGTTCGGTGAACGAACGCTGGGCGGGGATCCTGGTGCGTGAGAAGCGGGCTTAACGTATCTTCACAAAGCATCCTCACGAAACACAGACCGCGGCTGAAGCATCCCAAAGAAGTGAGCAAAACTGGAATGGTGCATTGGATGATTGCATTGCTGTTGCTGGTTTGGCCGCTCTGGGCCCAAGTGGGCACGTGTCCGGCGAAGCAGGTGGTGAACACGCTGCTGGTGGATGTACGCAGCGACGGCGAGACGGTGAAGGACTTGGGGGCAAGCGATTTTCTGTTGAACGGCAAAGGCGTGACGGCGGAGCCACTGGCTGTGACAGCGGAGGCTCCGATGGACCTGCTGATCCTGATTGAGCCCCACAACCGAGGCGACAAGTTGGAGGGGGCGGTGCCCTTGTTGATGACTTCGCTCGACGCGGAGGACCGCATTGCGGTTTGGCACTACGGCACGGGCGTGGACAAGAAGACTGCGTGGGAGAGCGACTTTGCCAAGGTGCGCGATGCCTTATTGGAGGCGGGCCGCGGCGTGCAATTGCAAACCGTAAGGCCCTTGAACGCGGTGGTGGAAGCCTTGCGCGCCTTTCCGGAAGTGCGGGACGAGAAGCGCAAACGCGTCATTCTGCTGATTGGCGACGAGCAGGATTGGAGCACGCCGGTGCGTTGGGAGGCCGTGGTGGCGAACTTGAAGAAGCAGCAGGTGACGCTGAGTGTGCTGGCCGACGGGCCGCGGGACCGCGTGATGGGCAAGTTTCTGCCGAAGATCAACGTGGGGCCGGGCAACGTGGGAGAGCCGAGGGTGGGCGAGGCCCAAGGCCGCTTTGGGGCGCAAAACCTGGCACGCGTGGCGGCGGAAAGCGGCGGCGATGCCTTGGCCACGAACGGCATTTGGTCATTGGAAGAGATTGTGGGCCGCCTAAAGGAGCGCTATCTAGTGGCCTATTGCGCGGAAAAGGGAAAGGCGAAAAGCGCACCGGCGGTGGCGCTAAGCCCGGCGGCCTTGGCTAAGCACCCGGCGGCGCAAGTAAAGCTTTATTCCACGGGGCGGGGCAAGTAGCGGTCCCGCTGCTTCAAAAAATCGAAAACCTGGCGGTGGAAGAGCGAGAACTCAGGGTCCGGAATGCCGGAAGGGGGAACGGTAGGATGCCCGGCGCCCAACTGGAACATATCGTGGTGGTAGACAACGTGGCCGCCGCGCTCCCACACTTTGCTGATTTGGAGGATGTGGTCGTAGGGGCTAATGGGTTCGCGGGGGCCGCCAAAATTTGCGGTGCCCGTGCGGGCGGGTTCATCATCGACAACGGGTTTGCGATAGCGGGTGAGGAGCAGGGAAATCTCTTCGGGCCCGATGACCCAGGTTTTGCCGCTGCCCTGGCGGGAAGTGTGGGGGCTGAGAAAATCGAGCAGGTTGTTTTGCGCCGGGTCGCCCAGGTAGCCAGCGCCGCCGGGGGAATTGGTGACGATGCGGGTTGGGTCAAGGGCACGAATGGTCCTGACATGATCGGGAACACGCTCGCTGAACTCGTTCCAGATTTGGAAAATCAAGTTGCGGTAGGGCAGCAGTTCGCGGGTAAGCGCGGCAACGGCAGAATCAGCGGCAGAGCCGGAGGCAGAGCCGAGGCGAATGCCCTCGCGCCAGCTTTCCTGCGAGAAAAAGGCCAGCTCCACCACGGTGCCCTCCTGGGCGCAATCCGCCAGGATGGCCTTCAAAGTGGCCAAGTGCTCGGCGCGAAGCTGGCCGTCGGATTGATACAGCGTGCAAGTGGGGCAAGCATCGACAAAGCCGCGCTGGTTATCCCACTGGGCCCAAATGCGCAGAACATTGACGCCGTAGCTTTGGAACTTTCGCAACCAGGCACGGCGGGCGGCTGAAGATTCATTGAAGGCCCGGTTGTAAATGGCGTTGAAAAAACTGATGCCGTTGAAGGGGAACCAGCGATCGGCGAAATAAAAGTGAGTGCCGCGGAGAGAGAGCGCCGGAGTGACGGGGCGGCGGGTGCGCAACCAAAGCGTGCCAAAGTCTTTGAGCTGCGTCCGGGTTTTCGGGCCACCGGCAAACCAATCTTCGTGGTGAAAGTTGCCAAAATTCCCTTCGCCGGCTTCGGGCGTATCCAAGTCGCCGAGGGCGATGTTGAGCCCCACGGGGCGGTCGCCCAGAGTAGGGCTCCAGAACTGGCCGGGCGAGATTTCGACGCAAGGGTTGAAGGCAATGGACCACTCAATCACGTAACCGCGGCCATTGGGCTTCACGGAAGTGGCGGCGGTCATGGCACCGGAATCAATCCAGCGGCTGTAGGTGGCAAAAGCTTCCGCGTTGCTCCGCGGTTCGCCTTCGAGCAAGCCGCCACGGTTCAGCCCGCCGAGGCGGCTCTTGGTTAAGTTCACCACCATTTGCCAGGAGCGCCCATTGCCCTCAACGGATTCGTTGCCCTTCCACTGGTAGCTGGGGTTGAGCAGGATTTCCATTTCGTCGCCGAACCAAGGGAAGGCGGCGCGGGAGGGCTTGCCGGCAAGAAACTCGTGCGCCTTGGGGTTTTCCTTCGGCAGCCAGCGCGGGGTGTCGATGCCATAGAGGATGTCGTCATCCACGTCGAAGGCAAAGTAGAGGCGCTGGCCATCGTGCTTCACATAGCCGCGCAGGTTCAAGTCTTCGCGGGAGAGGGTGGGGGAGAAAGTGTGGGTCCAGTCTAGGGTCCCGCGAACGGACGTGGCATCGGACCATTCGCCGGGGGAGAGGACGCCGTCCACTTTGGGAGTTGAGCCGGGAAAGGCATCGAGGGCACGGCGGGATTCGCCGGCCATCGCGGACGTTACCGTGAGAAGGAAGATAAAGCTAACGCTTGCGAGGGGGGGTGTAGGGCATGCCAAGGCTCTTCAGCTCCTGCTTGGCGAGGCCGGCTTGGCCACTGTTGGCCGACTTCGCGATGATTGCCCGAAATTCTTTCACGGCGGCGGTGCGCTGTCCACTTTTGGCGAGGGCGCGGCCTTTGCTGAGCATGGCGTCGAGGGTCTTGGAATTGTCCGGATACTTTTCAAGGACGTTGTCGAAGTAGGCCACGGCTTCGTCGTACTTACCTTGTGTCGAGAGAATCTCACCAATGTGGTACTCCGCATTTGGCGCATAGCTGCCCTCGGGGAAGAACTTCAAATAATCCTGGAATTGTTGCAAGGCGAAGTCGAGTTGGTTGCCGCTTTTGGCTTGCAGGGCATTGGTATAGAGAGATTCGCTCGTGACGCCCGCGGGAGGAGTATTGGAGCCGCCTTCCGCAGCCGGAGGGGGCGGCGGCGGGGTGTTGAGCGTGGTCATCTTGGTGTCAAGATCCTGCAGTTGGGTTTGCAGTTTTTTGACCATTTCGCCAACTTCCGTCACAGATTCCTTCAGCAGCGCGAACTCCGTGGTCATTTGGTCCATCTTGGTGTTCACGCCGGCCACCGGCGCATTGAGGGCGCTTTGCTGGTCCCGCAGGCGGTCGGATAGGGTTTTTTCAAGAACGGCGAGGGAGGTGTTGGACTTCGTCGCGTTGTCCAACGCCTCCTTCACCAGAACGTTCAAGGCGGCGAACTTTTCGTCCATGCTGCTCTTCATGGTTCGCACGTCGTTCTGCAGCAGGGCGAAATCGCGAATCAACTCCTGGACTTCCTTCTTTTGCGCGAAAGAAGCGGCGGGAACTGACAGCAGAAGAGCGGCGGTTAAGAGCGAACGCATCGAGGAAAGGCCTCCTATAGGGAATTAGTTGGCGCTGAAGTGAGCCCGGCGGTTGCGTTGCCAGCAATCCTCATTGGATTCCGTGCAAGTGGGCTTTTCATTGCCGTAGCTGATCACCTTCAGTTTATCGCCGGGAACCCCGAGATTGACGAGGTACTCCTTGGTGGCGGTGGCGCGCCGGTCGCCAAGGCCGAGATTGTATTCCGCGGAGCCGCGCTCGTCGCAATGGCCTTCAATGGTGAGAATGCCATTGGGGTGGGCGGAGAAGATGGCGCGGATGGCTTCGGCGTTGCGGTTGAGGGTGGAGCGGGCATCGTCGCGCACGTCGCTCTTGTCGTAGTCGAAGTAGACGTCGGTGAGCTGGGCGCGGACCATGTCGGCGAAGCTTTGCGTCACTTTAACGGCAGGAGGAGCAGGCCGTTCCGCGGGCGGCGCCGGGCGGACGGTAAGCGTCACGCTACGCTCGGCGTTGCCGCCCGGAGCGTTGGCCGTGAGCCGGTAGGTGGTGGTTGTGCTGGGGTTAACGCTGCGCGAACCGGAAGCTTGGACGCTACCTACGCCAGAGATGCTGACACTGGTGGCGTTCTCCACGGCCCAGGTAAGGGTGGCGCTTTGGCCGGCCGAGATGGAGGAAGGCTCCACTTCGAAGCTGCGCACCATGGCGGCAGGCTTCGGTTGCTCCGGCGCGGGCGGCGGCGGGGGGGGCGGGGTAGAGCTGGCGACAGGCTTCGGTTTGCAGCCAATGCTTGCGAATGCCAACACGGCAGCAAACAGGGCGATGCGGATTCGATTCCGGGGCATATTGGTTGTGATTCCTCCTAGGGGCAATTGAGTACAGTTCGGACATTCACCACAAAAACTCTAGTGTGACCAGACCGGCATCTCGTTGGAACCGGCATCGGTCAACTGCTTCAGCTCGGTTCCGTCGGCCAGCATGGTCCAAATTTGCGTACTACTGCCCCGGCGGGAACCGAAAGCCAGATGGCGGCCATCGGGAGCCCAAACGGGGTTTTGGTTCCGGCCAGCGCCTTGCGTAAGCTGCCAGTACTTGCGAGAACCGATTTCCATAACGAAAATATTGAAATTTCCGGGTTCGAAGCCGCGCGTCCAAGAAAACGCGACGAACTTTCCATCGGGATGCCAACAGGGATTTGCCACCTGGCCCGTGCCATCGGTTAACCGTTCCACGCTGGTACCATCTATGTTCATCTTATACAGTTGCCCGGTGCCGGATCTACCTGAAATAAAAACAACTTCGGAGGAATTTTTCGGGTTAATGCGCGGTTCTACCTCCACGGCGCGGGCCGTGGTCACGCGGTTCAGGCCGGAACCATCCGCATTGGCGACAAAGATGTTGGGAAAGCCAGAGCCAACCTTAGTGCTGAGTAGGAGTTGTTTCCCGTCCGGCGTGAACTCTGGCGTGGTGACGACACTCGAGGTGGGATTCAGAAACGTAAGCTGGCGGGCGGAATCGGCCGTCAGGATGGTGATGCCCGGGTTGCCCCGCAAAAAGGTAGTGAGGGCGATGCGGGAATTGTCCCGGCTGAGGGTGGGCGTAGTGACGATAGAGCCGTAGCGCGTCAATTGGCGCTGCTGCTTGCCGTCGTAATCCATCACCCACAGTTCCTTCGAACCGCTGCGGTTGGAGATGAAGTAGATCTGGGAGCCAAGCAGCGATTTGGCGCCAAAACGGGCCAGGATGTCGGCGGCAAATTCCCGCGCCACTTTGCGCGTGCCTGCTTCGTCCAGCGCGCCCGTGTAGACTTTGCCAAAGGCCTGCGCGCCGGCGACGGTGTTTTGCGAAGTATCAAAGAGCCAACCGAAAAAGACGAGCTTGCCGTTTTGCATCACAGAATAGCCGGTGGCGAGCCAACCGGCAGCCACAGGTTCCGCCGCCCAATCGCTTAGCCAAAGCCCGCCGCCGCTAACGCCAGCGGGGGGTTGGCGGAAGTCTTGGGGTTGTTGGGGGAACTGGCGCGGATAAAAACTGCGCGGCGAAACCTTGAGCACGCCGGAGGAAAAAATCTCGTCGAAGAGCGTTTGGTTGAAGAGCGTCATCCAAGCGGCAGCTTCGCCACCGCCCCGCAACTCCGGCAAGGCAATGGTGGGCATATCGCCGCCAGCGATGCGGCCAATGATGTCAGAATTTTGGGCCGCGGCCGGCAGGGCAGCCAAGCTGGAAAGGGTAAGTAGGGCGTTGCGTCGGTTCATCGTTTTAACTCGAAGTGGAATTCAACCCGGGCGACGGGTCTTTCAAATTGCGCGGGCAGGGGCGGCATGGGGGCCGCTTCGTAAACCGCGCGCTGGGCGGAGTTATCTAAAGGATAAATCCCCGAGGACTGGAGAATGCGCACATCGCTGACGCGGCCGTCGCGGGCGATGGTGAAACCAATAATAGCTATAGGAGCCTTACGGACCTGCGGCGGTACATCGTTGGTGCGCCACTTGGCGGCGATGCGTTCTCGCAGGAGCTTCTCGTACCAGCCAAAGCGCTGGCCAAAGGGCGAGGAATCTGCCGAGCCGATGCCGCCGGTGCCCTTCACGCCGAACATCTCCGTGACGGCAGCGCGGCCAAGGGTGGAGGTGACTTGGTTGGGCAGGACAGGGTCTGGCCGGTAACGCTGGTTCACGGCCGGTTGGGGGGCGGCCTTGCGGGTAGGCCCTTTGAGGGGAATCGCCTCCGGATCCGGCCGCCTTTGGACGGGCTTGGGAGGGGCGGTTTTCTCGGGCATGGCAAGTTGTGATTGCGTATCGTTTGCCACTGGGTTGGGGCGGCCTTCGCGGCGGGCGATGGGAATTTGGGCCACGGCGGTGACGCCCGCGGCTCCGCCCAGGGGGTTCGGGTCGCCAAAAGTTTCGCGGCCACGATTCTGCCACCAAAGCCAGCCATAAACCGCTACGCCCAGCAGGACGTGCAGCAAGAGCGAGCGCAGGAAGGCTTGGCGCGGCGACATGAGGGGCGTAAGGGGCGCGGACAAATTAGCGCCGGCGGCGGTCATCGGTTTGGGTGACGAGGCGAACGCCGATCTTGGCTTCCGTGAGTTCGGCCACCACCTGAGCGATGGGGTCGTAGGGCGTGGCTTTGTCGGCGCGGATATAAACGAAATTCTCTTTCTGGTTTACGCGCGGCGCCAGCACGGTGGCAATGTCGTTGATGTTCAGCGGCTTGTCGTTCAAGTACAACTCGCCCTCTTTGGTGATGTTGATGACGTTCATGTCCTGCGCGGAAGCTTTTTCCGTTCGGACCTTGGGCACTTCGATTTCCAGGCCAAACTGCATGGCTTGCGCCGTGAGCATAAAGATAATCAGCAACACCAGCACAACGTCCACCAAGGGGACAACGTTGATTTCCGAAAGCGTAGTGCCGCCGTAGCGGCGCCGCCGGCCACTGCCTAGGGAAGAGCCCGAATCCATGGAAAAGGCCATCGTTGCTTAGCCCTCAAACACCTTCTCGACGAAATTCAGAAACTCCAAGGCGAAGTCCTCCATGCGGTTGGCCTGCAGCTTAATGAGAGAGCCGATGTAGTTGTAAAAGATGGCGGCGGGGATGGCTACGAAGAGCCCCGCGCCGGTGGCGACCAGCGCATCGGCAATGCCGGGGCCGACGGTGCGCAGGCTGACGCTAGCCGAGGAAGACAGCGCCTCAAAGGCATCGATAATGCCCCAGACCGTGCCGAACAAACCAATAAAGGGCGTGACCGTGGCAATGGTGGCCAGCCAGTTCATGCCGCTTTCCAGTTTGCTGATCTCTTCGCTAATGCCCAGCTGCAGGTTGCGCTCCACCATGATCTTGTTACGAATTTGACCCCGCCCGCGGGCCTGGCGTTCCACTTCGGCGTAGCCAAAATCAAAAACGGCCACCAGCGGGGCTTGGGTGAATTGTTCGGCGGCCATAACGGCGGCATCGAGCGCGGGCGCTTTGCGGAACTGGCGGAGGAAGCCTTTGTTGGCCTCGGCCACTTTGCGCAGGTGGCCCAGTTTTTGCAGAATGATGGCCCAACTGGCCAGCGAGGCCAGGATGAGCGTAATAAGAACGGCAAGGGGAATGGGCTTCGATAGGCTGAAGAGTTCGGTGAGCCTCACTTGGAGGAGGAAGGCAAGCATTGTCAAGATTTATTATCCCTTTGTAGCCAAGGGGACCGCCAGAAAAATCGGGCTCTCCGGGAAAAACCGGCTTGCCAGTAAAATCAAGCTGATGCTCGTGGAACTGCTGGTAGAGAATTTCGCGGTGGCCGACCGGGTGCGCGTACGCTTTGGCCCGGGCTTTAATGTGTTGACGGGAGAGACCGGAAGCGGCAAGAGTTTGATTGTCGATTCCTTGGCTTTGCTCTTCGGGGGGCGAGCCGCGGCGGAGGCCGTCCGCAGCGGGGCGGAAAAGGCGAGGATCAGTGGGATTTTTGAGGTGCCGAAAAGCGCGGAACTGCGCGCCTTGTTGGACGAGGCGGGAGTGGAGCTAGAAGAGGGCGAGCTGATTTTGGAGCGCGAAGTGCTGGCCAACGGCAAGAGCCGGGCCTTTGCGGGCGCAAAGCCGGTGACGGCGGGCCTGTTACGAGGTTTAGCTCCCTTTCTGGGCGACCTGCACGGCCAGCACGACCAGCAACGCCTGTTCGAGCCCGACGAGCAGCGCAAACTGCTGGATGAGTTTGCGGGCCTGGAGGAGCGCGTAGAACTAGCCCGGCGGGTTTACCGCGAGTGGCAAAGCGTGGAAAGCGAGCGCGAAGAATTGGCCCAGCGCGAGCAGGAAATTCTGCGGCAACGCGACCTTTGGATTTTCCAGAAAAAAGAGATCGAGGCCGCGGACCTGCGCCCCGGCGAGGACGAGGCGCTGGAGCAGGAGCTGAAGGTTCTGGCCAATGTGCTGAAGCTGCGCGAACAATCTGCCGCCGCGGCCGAGGCCCTGGAGGGCGAGGGCGGTGCGCGGGACGCCCTGCGCACGGCCTTGAAAAGCCTGGCGGAATTGCAACGCATCGACGACAGCCTGGCCGCAACCGTGGCAAGCCTGCGGGAGGCCGAAGTGCTGGTGGAAGAAGCCGCCCGCGAGGTGGCCCGCTACGGCGACCGCCTGGAGGCCGACCCCGGGCGCTTGCAAACCGTGGAAGCGCGGCTCGGAGAAATTGACAAACTGCGGCGTAAGTATGGCCATACGGTGGCGGAGATCCTCGCTTTCTTTGACGAAGTGCGGGCGAACTTGAGCCGCGCCGAGGAAAGCGGCGAGCGGCGCTTGGAACTGGAAAAGGCCGCGCAAAAGCGCAAACAGGAATTTGCCACCCTGGCCGCGGAGCTGACCGAGAAGCGCTGCAAGGCCGCCCGTCAATTGGAAAAGCGCATCGAGAGCGAGCTGAAAGACTTGAACATGGAGCGCAGCCGCTTTGTGGTGGCGCGGGAAGAAGCCGCCTGGGGGCCCACCGGCGCGGACCGCATCGAGTTTTTGATTTCCACCAACCTGGGCGAAGAGCCGCGGCCCCTCACCAAAGTTGCCAGCGGCGGGGAACTGTCGCGCGTGGCCCTGGCGCTGAAAGTGGCATTAACTACGAAGGAGCGCAAGCTGGAGGCGCGCACGCTGGTGTTTGACGAAGTGGACGCGGGCATCGGCGGCAGCGCGGCCGAGCAGGTGGCGAAGAAACTCAAGCGGCTGGCGGGCGGGAACCAATTGATTTGCGTCACCCACCTGGCGCAAATTGCCGCCTTTGGCGAGCATCACTTTTACGTCGAAAAGCGGGAGGCCAAGGGCCGCACGCATAGCGCCGTGGAAGAGTTGGACAGCCCCGCGCGGGTGAAAGAAGTGGGGCGCATGTTAGGCGGACAAAGCCTGACGCCGGAGGCGCTCAAATACGCCGAGCAGCTGATCGCGATGGGTGCTTAGAGCGAGAGCACGCCGAGAAGCGTTTGGCCATCGGCGGCCATGCGCAGCTTGAAGCCCACCTCTTCGAGCAGGCGCTTCATGGCGAAGTTTTGCGCAAAGAGTTCCGCCGTGAGCTTGGCCAGGCCTTCGGCGCGGGCGGCGGCCACCAGATGTTCCACCAGGGCGCGGCCAATGCCTTTGCCTTGTTCCTGGTCGCGCACCAGGAATGCCACTTCCGCTTCCTGCGGGCGCAGCGGGTTGCGTTGCAGCCGGCCAACGCCAAGCAAGCGGCCGGAACGCACCACCACCAGCGCCAACTCGCGCGAATAATCATTGAAGCAAACGCGGGCCAGGCGCTCGTGCGTGACGCGCTCTTCAAACTTCAAGAACTGCAGGTAGCGGGAATAGACGCTTTGCTCGGATAGCCCGTGGTGAAACTCTTCCACCATGCTTTCGTCTTCCGGGCGAATGGGCCGCAGCAGAGCGCTTTCCCCATTGCGCAGAGTAATGTCGGTGACGTACTGGCTGGGGTAAGGCCGAATCACACTGCGGGGCCATAGCGCCTCGGCAAGCTCGGGCGGCTGCAGCACGGCGCGCGCTCCGCCCACCCAGGCGGTGCCGCTTTCGGCGCAAAGCGGGTGCAATTCGAAACTGCGCACAATGGGCTTTTCGGTGACCAGCCGGCTGAAGCGCACGAGGATCACCTCCAGGCTGCGCAGCGTGGCATCGCGAAAGGCTTCATGGATGCGCAGGCGCTCGACAAAGCGGCGGGCGAGCGTGGAATTGAGCGGCGGCAGGGTGGCCGTCAGATCGCCATAGTAGTCTTCGCCAAAGCCAGCCGCGCTCAGGAACAGCACCGGGCCGAAGCGGCTATCGATTTCCGAGCGTAGGCGCAGCGGTTGCGTCACGCGCGCCTCGCGGCTCTCGTAAGGAATACCGTAGGCTTCGAGCAAACGGGCACACTGGGCGGGCTCGAGCGTTTGGATGCCACGCTGGCGCAGGGCAACCAGTTCCGCGGCAAGGGCGGAGGCGTCCACGTCTTCAGCGGCAAAGATGGGCGTTTCGTAGAGGGCGCGCAGATTGGCGGCGTAGCGCGACAGACGCAGGAAGGCGCGGACAGCGGTATCCGGATAGGGAAACGTGGCAATGGAGGCGGCGGCCAGCACTTCGTTGGCTTCCCTCACGGCTGGACCACCAAGAAACGACGCGAAGAGTGGCTTCTGTTTACGCCAAACGGCGGCCAGCGCCGCGGCCACGGGCGCGGGTTGGGTTTGCGGTTGGGGCGTGCATATGGTGAGCACGCCATCGCATTCCGGTTGCGCGAGAAGCTGTGAAACAGCAGCTTCGTAATCTGCGGGGCCAGCTTCGGCGCCGATGTCCAAATGCGCGGCTAACTGGCCGCCGGCGCTGCGCAGCGTAGCCGCGGCAAGCAGAGTATCCACGGCAAGCAGAGCGGGACCGCGGGCATTGGTCACCACGCCCAAGCGGTTACCTTCGGGGCGGGGTTGACGGTCCAGCACTTCGGCCATGTAGAAAAGATCTGCCAGGCGCTCTACGCGCAGTACGCCGCAACGGCGGAAGGCGGCATCGTAAACGGCGTCTTCGGTGGCGCTGTCGCGGCCTGCGCGCAAAACGATGACGGGCTTGTGGAGGGCGCATTCCCGCGCGGCAGAGAGAAAGCCGGCCGCGTTGGTGATGGTCTCAAAATAAATGAGGATGCTCTTGGTGAAGGGGTCTTCGGCCAGGAAATCAATGGCTTCGCCCAGCTCCAGCGTGGGGCTTTGGCCCAAGGAAAGAAAGGCGCTGAAACCAACGCGCTGTTGTTGGGCCCAATCGAGGACGGCGGCACCGAGGCCGGCGCTTTGGGTGATAAGAGCTACCTTGCCCGGCAATAGCGGCGTGCCATTGCCCAGAAACTGGATGCCCTGGTGCGGCGCAGCCACGCCCAGTGATCCCGGACCAAGCACGACTTTCCCCGCCAAAGCTTCCGCCGGAAAAGTCTGTGGGCCGAGCAACAAAGCGGCCGGGCGATTTTCTGCCGAGAGTTGGGCCAGATTCTCCGGCGAGGCGCCAGTAACGACGCTGAGGTCCGTGCGCGCCCGGGCGGAAAGAAAGTACTCAAGATTGCCCCGGCGGGGTGCGCTGGTGGGTGTTTCTTTAGAGGACATCGGCAAAGCCTTTCCGGCTACGCCAGAAAGCAGTGAAGCCAAGATAAAAGATGACCAGCGACAGCGCCGCAAAGACGCCGAGCGAGAACCAATCGGGCGCCTTGGCCTCCACCAGTGTCGCGCGATAGGCCCGCACCAGCACGAGAATGGGATTGAGCTCCAGCAAGGGGGCGATGGAGGCGGGAAGGCTGGTTTCGGGGTAGCAAATGGGCGTAAGAAAAAACCACAGCGTAAGGCCCAGGCTGACGATGTAGACCAAGTCCCGCGCGTATACGCCGAGAGCAAAAAGCGCAAAGCTCAAACCCGCGGTGAAGAGCAATTGCGGCGCGAGAATGGCGGGTATGTAAAGCAGCGAAAGCGGCACCGTGCCGCGGCTGGCCAGCAAGAAGCCAAGGAAGATGACCAGCGCCACCAGCCCGGTGACCAAGCCGGAGAGGGTGATTTGAAAAGGCAATACTTCCGTGGGAAAGATGAGGCGGGTAATGAGGTTGCGGTTTTCGCGCGCAAGATTGGGCGCGCGGGCAATGGCCTCGCTGAAGGCCAGCCAGGGCAACATGCCGGCCAGAAAGTAGAGGCTAAAGCCATGGCGGGAGGGGTCGCCGGGAAAACGCGTTTCGAGCACGATGCCAAAGATGAAGAAGTACGTGAGCATCAGAATCAACGGATTCAAGATGGCCCAGAAAGCATCGGCAATGCTGCCACGATAGCGCGCCAAAATATCCCGTTGGACCAGAGAAGCCAGCAGGCGGCCGTGCCGAAACAGGATGCGAAAAGGCTCGGTGAAAAGCTCGTACAGCAGCAGGAAGCGGGAGCGCTCCGGCAAGTCTTCCAGGCGAAGAATGCGCGCCAGAAATTTCTCCACTTGTTGCTCGCCAATGGTGAGGTCCACCACAAGCGTGGGATGGTTGTGCGAATAGGCCCAGGAGCCATCGGCAAGGCGCGGCGACAGATAAAAGCGATATTGGCCGGGAACGGCGGGAAGATCAATTTCCAGGCGCGCTTCGCCGTCGCTGGTGTTCACCCAGGGGCTCTCGCGCAAGAAGCGTCCGTTAGAGGGGTCAATCCAATGACAGCCCAGCACTGCGGCGCTGTTGAAGCGGCAGTGGATGCGCAGCGAGTAGCCCTCCAAGGTGGCTTCGTGTCCAAGGAACTGCGGCGCGGCGGAGCCCATCAACATCAAGCGTATAGCCAAGCGGGATAGCGGTTGCGCACGGGCGCCGTCTTGCGGCCAACGGCATAGATGCCATCGCCGCGGAGGTCCGGGGAAAGAAAGTACGTATCCAGCAAGTGTTGGACGAAGTGCTGCTCGGGGTGGGGCGATTCCAGAAATTCGCCAGTTTCCAGATGGGTTATCTCCAACCCGCTATCGAAGAAGAGTTGATGAATTTCGCGCGGCGCGTACTCGCGATTGTGCCGGGCTTCGGCTTCTTCTTCTGGTTTGCGCGGCAAGATGTAAGCGGGGAAAAAGCTCGGGTGGTAGCCGAGCAAAGCAGCGTGGAGCGCGCGGCGGCTGGTGATGTTGGGTGTGGTCAGCACCAACGCGCCGCCGGGCTTCAAAATGCGGTTGATCTCGCTCATCATGTGCATGGGGTCGGCGGTTAGGTGCTCCAGCAGTTCGCAGCACAGCACGGTGTCGTAGGTGGAATCAGCGTAGGGGAAGGGGTCTTTTTCGGCGTCGAAAAGATCAATTTCACAGGTGAAGGATTGGCCCATTTCGTCGGTCACGGTGCGGACATCCGTGCGGCCAGCGGGGCCGTAGTAGCAGCCGCGAACCACACCATAGCCAAGCTCATGCGCCAGCGCGGGGGTGATTTGCATGTATGCGCCCATTTCGAGCACCGCCTTCTGCGCGTCTCCGCGGGGCGTAAGCGAGAGGGTTTTGGTTAAGCGAGTGATGTGGGTTTCCACATACTGCCTGCCCTCGCCTTCGCCTGCCCAGGTGGTGATGGCAGCGGGTGCCACTGGGGCAACGTCCGCCGGGGGCAAGTCCGGCGGCGCGGCCACCTCGTTTACCGGATCGGCCAGGAAGCGGGCGTACTCTTCGGCCACGCGGTCCCAGGAACACTCGCGTTCCACCCACTGGCGCGCCCGGGCGCCCAGCGTTTGGCGAAACGTGGGTGAGGCGGCCAGCAAGTTCATGAATTCGAACAGCGTATCTTCCTCTGCCGGATGCGGGGGCGCGGGCACTTTCAGCACCACTTCGTCAGGGTACTCGCGGAAGCTGCCAATCTCGGTCACCAGCACCGGTTTGGCCAATGAGAGCGCGCGCAACAAAGTGCCGGAGCTTTCTCCCACGGTTGGGTAACGCAGATTCAGCACCACGTCGCAAGCATCGAGCAAGCCATGAAAATCTTCTTCGCGCGAAACGTAGCCCAACACGCGCACCGATTCTTCCAGCCCCAGCGAGCGCAGCAACCCTTCAAGATCCAGCTCCGGATGCGGCTCGCCCACCAGGATCATGCGTGCTTGGTCATTAACCTTCAACACGCGCCGGAAGGCCCGCAAAGACTCCGCAATGCGCTTATATGGCTTCAAAAAGCCAAAGACGCCGAACAAGACGGTGCTATTGGCAATGCCCAACTGCTGGCGGAAGCGTTCGCGGGGTCGCGTTGTCACGGGGTCTTGGTTCACCCAAGCTCCGTGCCAAATTTTGCGCAGCGGCCCGGTGAAACCGGCGGCGCGCACTTGTTCGCCGACGAAATCCGAATGCACAATCACGCCCAAGCTTTTCTCCAGCAGCCGCCGGAGCATGGGGACGCCCTCATAATCCGGGCCTACTTCCAGGCGCCGCACGCGCTCGGCAAAGGCACGGGCCGCAGGGCCACCGTCGTAGGCCACTTCCTCAACGTAGGCATCCCAATTGCCGCGCTTGATGGTCCGCTCGGCGTGCAGGTGGTGCAGGTTGGCTTCGTGCAGAACAACAATGCCCGGCACGCGCAAGGCTTGCTCGTAGATTTCCGCGTGGAATACGTTGTTGCCCATTTGGTAGAGGTGGACGGCAAAGTCATCCTCCGCGGGGGGCAACTGGCCCGCAGGAAATACTCGCAAAGAGACGCGGCGCTCCAGCGCCGGCAATAAAGCCGCGGCGTAATCTGCAATGCCACTGCGGGCGGGCGGCAAAGGCGTATAAAGGGCTACGCGCATCACTCAGCGATTTCCATTACTCAACAATTTCCATCGTGAACGCACCCAAAATCAGCGGTACGCGAAACAACACGGGCGTATGGGCGGTATCCCGCGCTATATAGAGCTCGATTTGGTTGCGTGAGGCCGGGCCCACGATGGTTACCTGGAAACGGTCCACGTCGCTGGGCGTGCCCTTGACGTTCAGCTTGGTCGTGCCCTGGTGCGCAATGGCGATTTGGTAAGCCGCGCCAAAATAGACCTTGCCCGGTGGGGGGATGCGGCCTTGGCGCAGCTCCTGCCGCAGGAAGTAAACGAAGCCCAGCGCGTCCTTCGCGCAATTTTCAATGGCCACGCGGCTCGAACCACCGTTCCTGGTCTTGCGTTCCATGGTTGAGGCTGCGCGGTCGAAGCTCAGCGTTTCTTCCCCTTTACGCTTGCCGTGCTGGATGCGCTTCGTGAGCGCGATGGCGCAATAGTCTGGCGAGACGCGGGCGCTTAGGTCGTCCACCACCGAGAAGGTGGGAATGGAGGCTTCCAAGTGAAATTCGAACTTGCGCTCGGCGGCGGAATTGGCGTCGAGATTGTCGGCCGTGAACGAAGCTTCGCCCAAGGGCAAACCCGTGGGCCAATTCACGGAATAGCGCAGGGTTTCACTGGCGGCCAACAAGGGGAATAGGAGAGGGCAGGAAAAAAGGAAAAGAAAAAATCTCATGATGCGCTACGGGCGGCCGACGATTTGCGGCTGCGAACCCCTTGCGGAGCCCGGCGGCGCGGACGGCCAGCTACTTCATAGTAAACATCGAGCGTTTGTTCCGCGGCGCGCTCCCAGCTGAAGCGCAGGGAATTTTTTTGGCCCAGGCGCTCCATGCGAGTGCGCAGTTCGGGGTCGATCAGCAGATCGCGCATGGCGCGGTACATTTCTTCGCGGGAGGTGGGGTCGAAGAGCAGGGCGGCGGAATCGGCCACCTCGGGCATGGCGGAGGTATTGGAACAGGCCACGGCGCGGCCGCAGGCTTGGGCTTCCACAATGGGAAGGCCGAAGCCTTCGTAGTGGCTGGGGTACACAAAGAGTTCCGCGGCGTTGTACAGGTGCAGCAGGTCTTCGTCGTTCACGAAACCAGTGAAATGGATGCGGTCTGCGACGGGCGAAACTCGGGCCGCATCGTAAACACGTTGGGCAAACCAAGTGGGCTTGCCAACCAACAACAGGTGGTGGGGCAGTTGCGGATTTTCCCGCAGCAGGTCCGTGAAAGCTTCAATCAAGCCTAGGTGGTTCTTGCGCGGCTGCAAGTCCCCCACGCTTAGCACGTAAGGCCATTGCACGCCGAAGCGCTGGCTTACCCAAGTAAAGGCCTGCGAGGGAGCGATGGGCCGGAAGGCGGGCGAGACACCGTTGTAGATCACCTTCACCAGTTCCGGCGCAACATTGTACGTGGCTTGGATGCGTTGGCGGGAGAACTCGCTCACGGTGATGATCTTCTTCGCCCGCGCCACGGTGTTTTTCACGGTTGTGCGCAATTGCAAGCTGCGGGCGCGTTTGAAGTAGTGCGGAAAATCGATGTAGCTGACGTCGTGAACGCTTACCACCAGTGGCACGGCGGAATAAAGGGGCGCGGTGTATTGGACGTGAAGCACATCCGGCCGGTCTGCGACGCTACGCCAGCTGAGGTCCAGGCCAAGGCGCCAAAACGGGTTGACCGAGACAAAGCTTTTTTGAAAGCGGTTTGGTACTTCCGATGCCGCATACTCAGAACAAACATAAGCCAGGAATTGAGCGTCGCGATCCAGCCGGGCGTAGTTCTCCAGCAGGTTGCGGACATAGACTTCGTTCCCCGTCAAATGTCGTCCGATGGTGTGCGCATCGATGGCGAATCGCATGCGGTTCTTCAGAGTATAAGACACTTCGGTGGCCTGAAGCGTTGGATTCGCAACATGAATGGGTTGTTACAAAGTCAATTATGACAATAGTTTGGCCAAGAGTTCGTGGGTGGAACGCCAGGTGAAATGGGCCCGGCAATAGGCGGCGGCGTTTTGAGCCAGCTGTTCCCGGCGGCTTTCCTGGGCGTGCAATTCGATTAGCGCTTGGCAAAAATCTGCAGGCGTATCGGCCAACAACAGATGTTCCCCATGGTTCGCTCCTAATCCCTGCGCGCCCAGCGAAGTCGACACCACGGCCGCCCGCGCGGCCCAAGCCTCCAGGATTTTGAGCCGCGTTCCGGAACCGAAAAAGAGGGGGGCAATCGCAGTCTTAGACTTCGCTATTTCTTCGACTGCGTTTTCCACCGGTCCAACCCAATCAACCCTCTCCAGGTGGGAAAACGGGGCCCGAACAGTTTCAACCTCTCGCCCAATAACGCGTAAGCGGACGTTCGGAAGGGTCAAAAAAAGTTTCGGGTAAACATTTTTTACAAACCAGGCAAGCCCGGCACGGTTGGGCGCATAGGCGAAATTTCCGCTAAAGGCAATCGAATCTGCAGGGGGATCTTGGGGGTAAGCGCTCCGCTCGGGAAAATCCGGAATCGTATTGGCCAAGCAAGCCGCCCGGGGGGCGCCGAGTTGCCCGGCCAACGCGAAATCTTCGGGTGAAGGCGCCAGCACGAGCTGAAACTGTGGCAACCATTTGCGCTCAGCCCGCCGGGAGGCTTCCGCAAATTGCCGGTAAACGAGCCTAGCGGGAAAGGTCGACGCTTGCGCGGCGGTGCGGAAGTACTCGCTTTCCACATTGTGCAGGTCGAGAACCAGACGCCGGGCGTAGGGCCGCAGGACGCCGGCATAGGGCGCGGTCCAGAAGTGCTCGCACCAAGCCAGCTCGTATTGTTGGCCTTGGAGGAAGGCAAGGATGGCGGCTTCGTGGCCAGCAAAACGGTCCACCAATGGCGATACGCCGCGCACCGCCCGCAAAGCATTGCGGAGAAGGCGCGGCCCGAAGGCTTTGCTGTGGGAAGGAAGGTCAAGGAGGAGCGTGCGGCGGAAGGTGCCCGGCGGATAAGCGAGAAAAGGGTCGGGGTCTGCGGCGAGGCGGAAGTGGACCGCGTCCAGGGAGAAGTTTTGCGCGAGGTAAATAAGAATGGAAGCCGTCCGCAAGGGCCCGCCACCGTGGACCGGATAAGCGGCTTCGGGAAGCAAGATCAAGGCCGAGGGTCTAGTGGATGGCACGGCGGTAGAGCCCTTCCATGGCCTGCGCCGTGGCGGCCCAGGAGAATTTGGCAGCCTGCGCCAAGCCGCTCGCGCGGTGTTCGGCCCGGCGGGAGGGGTGGGCCAGGAGCGCGGCTAAGGCATCGCGCCAAGCGCGGGCGTCGCCGGGTGGGGCATAGGCAGCGGCCTCGCCCCCGGTTTCGCGCAGGACGGGCAAATCGGAAGCTAGCACAGGGGAGCCGCATTGCATGGCTTCGAGAACCGGCAAGCCAAAGCCCTCGTAGAGGCTGGGGTACACCGTGACGAGCGCATGGGTATAAAAGGCATTCAACTGCGCTTCCGGCAAAGCGCCCAGCAGGTGCAGATTTTCGTGCGCGGGCAGTTGAAAGCCGGGGCGCGCCTGGCCAGCGAGCAAAAGGTCAAATTCCTGGCCGGCTTCCCAGAGCAGCTTTGCCGCAGCGAGCAACAGTGGCAAATTTTTACGCGGCTCTAGCGCCCCAAGATAGAAAACATAAGGGCGCGGCCAAGGGCAGGCACTTTCTGGCTGGCGCGCGGCAGAGGCGGCCAAGGGAATCGCTGCAACGCGCTCGGCCGGCCAGCCAAACGCCTCGATCAGTTCCTGGCGGATGGCTTGGGACGGCGTGTGGATGTAGGAAGGGATGCGCAGCCGCAACAACCAGCCACAACGCTCCCGCACCCGGCGATTGGCCGCCTCCGGGTAGCGCCAAGGGGAGAGGTCGTGCACCGTCATCACCGTGGGGCAAGCGCCCCAATAGGGAACCGCAAAGTCCGTACCGTGAAACAACGCAACCTTGTGCTGGGCCAGACGACGGGGCAAGCCCCAGGCCCACCAGCGGCGGTCCCAACCCTGCGGCTTTGGTTCGGTTTGGTCGCTCCAGGTCTCGTATTGAAATCCGGAATGAGATTGGGACAGCCCGTGGAGCAGTTCCTGGGTGAATCGCGCAACGCCCCCCCAAGCACCAGCGAGCGGAGTTGCATCGAGCACGATTTTTCTAGCGGGCGACATTGGCGGATTCTTCCATGCCGCGTTGCACATTTACCCGCAACAGCACGGCAAGGCCGGCAAGAAAGAAGATGACGAGGGAAAAAATCGCCAGCCGGTAGTTGCCTGTCAGGTCCAAAGCAAGGCCGAAAAACAAGGGGCTGATCCAACTGGTGCCCTTATCGGAAATCTCGTAAATCGAAAAGTATTCGGCGGAGCGATCCTTCGGAATGAGCAAGGAGAACAGCGAACGGCTCAGCGCCTGGCTGCCTCCCAGCACCAGGCCAATGACAAACGCCAGGATGAAAAACTCGCGCTCGGTTTCTACAGCCAGCCAGGCGTAGAACAGCGCGCCGGTCCAGATCAGCAGGCTTAGGATGACGCTGCGCTTGGCCCCAATCCAGCGCGCCAGGCGATCAAACAGCAAAGCCCCCACAAAGGCCACAAACTGGACCATCAGGATGGCTTGGGTCAACGAGGCCATTGACATGTGCAGGCTATCGCTGCCGAACTGGCTGGCGAGCGCGATCACGGTTTGGATGCCGTCGTTATAGAGCAGAAAGGCCACCAGGAACAAAATGGCTTGCGGATATTGGCGCATTTCGCGGAACAGATTCAACACCTGGCGCACGCCCACCGAGAGGTAATTTTCGCCCGGCGGAAGCACATGGCCGCTCTGGTTGTTGCGCAACCCGAAAAAGGCCGGCAACGTGAACAAGCCCCACCAGAGCCCCGCCGAGAGCAGGCTGATGCGCACCGCCATCGAATCGCTCAACCCGAACTTCGCCGCGTTGGCGTAGAGATACAAGTTCAAGCACAACAGCACCCCACCGCCCGCATAGCCAAATCCGAAGCCCCGGCTGGAAACGGCGTCGCGATCCTCTGGCGCCGCGATTTCCGGAAGAAAGCTGTTGTAAACCACAATGGAGGCGCCGAAGGAGAGATTGGCCACCAGGAACAAGCCCGCGCCCAGCAAGTAGCGCGTGCCGCTGAGAAAAAACATGGCACATGTGGCGCTGGCGCCGATCAAGGCCAACAGGCCCAGAATCTCCCGCTTGCGCTTGCCATAGTCCGCAATTGCGCCAACGAGCGGAAGGCACAACACTTGGGTCATCACGGAGAGGCTGACCAAGTAGCTGAACAAGGAGCGGGGGTCGATCGAAAAGCCTAAAAGCGGCAAACGGCCCCCCTCGCCGGCCGCAGCGGTGGCCAAGCTGGTGAGGTAGGGGCCAAAAAAGAGCGTAACAACGGTGGTGGTGAAGGCCGAGTTGCCCCAATCGTAGAAATACCAGGCGCGCTGTTGGGCGCGGAAAGAAGCAGGGGCGGTGGTCACAATCTTTCTAACTTACCTGCTTTCGGGGGCATCAAAAGCAATATGAACGGATTCGCCAAGATTTTGCTAGGAGTAACCATTGCCATGAGCGCTATTGCTGCCGATTCGGCCCACGAATTTACGATGAACGACATCAGCGGCAAGGCTACGCCGCTGAAGAGCTTTGCCGGCAGGGCAGTGCTCTTTGTGAACGTTGCCAGCCAGTGCGGCTATACGCCCCAATACAAGGGCCTGGAAGCGCTGTACCGCAAGTACAAGGACCAGGGCTTGGTGATTATCGGCGTGCCGGCCAACAACTTTGGTTCGCAAGAGCCGGGGAGCAATGAAGAAATTGCGACCTTCTGCAAGCGCACTTACGACGTCACCTTCCCCATGATGGCCAAGGTGGAAGTAAAGGGGGCCAACATGACGCCGCTTTATAGCTACCTGACGCAAAACGGCGGCGAAGTGAAGTGGAACTTCACGAAGTTCCTGGTGGGCAAGGACGGCAAGATCGTCGAGCGTTTTGAACCTGGTGTCAGCCCGGACGACGCGCAGTTGGTGGCGGCCATTGAGAAGGCGTTGAAGTAGACAAACCTTGAAGTAGACAATGCTTAGGGTTTCTTGAATTTCGGGCGGACGCTTAAGCTGGCGTCCGCCTTATATTTTTTGTAAGGCAGTGGGACAGCGCCGGCATTGTAATAAGCCTCCCAATGGTCCCGCGAATGCCCGTGGAAAGCATGGCCCGATTGGCCAAGGGTAAGCGTGAGGGTGCTGTTTTCCCAATCGGCCGTATCGGCGATGAAGCGTATGGCCGAACCCAAGCGAGGGTTCACCTGTTTGATGGTGAGCGTGCCTCCGCTTAAGGGCAAAGGCCCCACCATCACGTAGTTATCGAGAAAGGGCAGGCGCAGCGCGGCAATCCAATCCCGAAAGGGAACGCCCGGCTTGGCTAGCATACGCCCCACGCTGACGGCATTGCCCAGCACGGCGTTTTGGATAAAAATCTGCATGTAGCGGCCATAATCCCAGAATTGCGGATTGCGCCCATACTTGGCCGCGCCGTTTTCGAGGGCGGCCACCAAGGCCTCGAGCAGCACCTGGTCATAATCGGTAAACCAATCGTTGGGCTTTTCGCGGGGGCGTTCGCGCAGCAATCGCTCAATGACGGCGGGAGTGAACATGCCTTGGGTTTGCGGAGCATTTCCCGCCGCGCGGCGGAAAAATGCCTTGGCCAGTTCTTGGTAGGCCAGTTCCGTGATCAAAGGAGCGGCTTGCCCAATCGCCATTTGGCCATCCCACTGCTCTAGGGCTTTGCGCGCTTGGGCCAACTCGGGTTTGGCTGCGTCCCGTCCCTTTGCCGCTTGGGCCAATTGGCGGGCAAGGAAGTGGTGGAAGGCCGAGTAGACATCCGTCTGGACGCTGGTCATGCCGGCGGCGTCCCATTGGTTTTGCGCTCGTAACCGTGCGGCGATCTGCCGTTGCCGGTAGGGCGGCGTGAAATGGCCCGCCACGGGATGCGGATATTGCGCGGGGAAAGGGTTCTGATTGGCGGTGATCAAATAGCCGGACTCGGGGTTCAGCGCGGAAGGCAAGTCGTTGAACGGGATAAAGCCTTGCCAATCGTTTTCCGGTAGGCGGGCGTCGAGCGGCAGGTGGCTGGCTTGGGTGCGGCGCAAAGGCATGCGGCCGGCGGCCTGGTAACCAATGTTGCCCTCCACATCGGCGTAGATAAAGTTCTGGCATGGGCCGGGAAAACGCTTCAGCGCTTCCCGGAATTGCTCCCAATTTTGGGCCTTGTTCAGGTCCAGAAAGGGGAAGGAGTATTCGCCGAAATAGGGCGTCCAGCGCAGGGCCATGGTCTGGCCGTGGCGCTCCACCAGCGGGCCGTTGGGCGTGAGCGCAATCACAATCTCCACGTCGGGGCGGCCCTTCACGCGGATGGTTTCTTTTTGCTGGCCGACCAGGCGCGTTTCGTTGAAATACAGGTCCTGCACGTCAAAGTGAAGGTTGGTGACCGACCAGGCAATACGCTGGTTGTGGCCAATGATTACGCCCGGAGCGCCGGGCAGGCTTGCGCCAATCACGTCCAGTTCCGCCCCTTGCAGGTGATTGACATAAAACGTGCTGGGCCAGGTTTGTTCCATGTGCGGATCGCCGGCCAAGATCGCCTTCCCGTTCTTGGCGCGTTGCGGACCGATGGCCCATGCGTTGGAGCCATAGGCGATCTCTGTGCCCGTGCGCAGCGGAAAGAGCTGTTCAATCTTGGCCGCGTCGCCTTGGCCGGCCAAGCGGGCGCGGTCTGCCTCCAGCGTCCACGTGGTGGAAAGCGTGCGGAACATGTGCAGGCCCACCAGTAGAGAATCCGTGATGATCCAAGGGCGGGGCGTGTAGCCCAAGAGGCGGATTTCGAGTGGCAGGTTCTCACGGTTGGCCAGCAGCCAATCGTTCACGCCGCGCGCATAGGCGGCAAACCAGCGACGGTCCTCGGTAGTTAAGGTATTGGCCAAGCGGACGGCCGTGGCGCGCATCAAGATACGACGGCTGGCCAAATCGCTTTCGAGCGCTACCGCACCCACAATTTCCGCCATTTCGCCGGCGGCCAGGCGGCGCGTCGCCTCCATTTGCCAGAAGCGGTCTTGCGCATGCAGGAAGCCTTGCAGATAGACGGCGTCTTCCACGGTGGCGGCCTTGACGTGGGGAATGCCCAACGCATCGCGTTCCATTTGCGCGCCTTGAGAGACGTCCAAAACAAGCTCGCCGCTTGTGGCGGGAAAGCTTTGGCGAACGTAGAACGTTAGCGCCGCTGCGGCTGCCAGAAAAAGAAAGACCAAAGCCGCATTGGTATATTTGAAAACGCGTCGCACCAACAACGAGTGTAATGGAACCCACCTCGAACTTCGGCCTTCGCCTACTGTTGCTGGGCGTGATTACGGCGATCAACGCATTCTTCGCGGGAGCGGAAGTGGCGCTGCTCAGCGTGCGCCGGCCCCGCCTGCAACAACTTGCGGCGGAGGGCAACTTGGGCGCGCAAGCCGCGCTCAGCCTCTTGGGCAATACCGAACGCATGTTGAGCGTGGTGCAGGCGGCCATTAGCCTGACGAGCCTGGCCATGGGTGTGGCGGGCGAGGAAACCATTAATCTCTGGCTGCAGGCGCAACTGGTGCCACTGGCTCCGCCTGAATACCGCGTGGTGGTGCAGTTCCTTTGCCTGGTGATCAGCTTTGTGGTGCTGACGCTAGTGCTGGTGATTATTGGCGAAGTGGTGCCGAAGAACATCAGCATTGTGGCCAGCGAACGCGTAAGTATTCTGAGCGCCCCGATTCTCTTGGTGGTTTCCCGCGTGTTGATGCCGCTCGTGTTCCTGGTGGAAAAGGGCAGCGTGCTGGTGTCGCGGCTCTTGGGCCTGGAAAACTATAGCGGACACGGTGCGCACAGCCCTGAGGAAATCCGGCACATTGCGGAATCGAGCGCGGAGAGCGGTTCGTTAACGCGCTTTGAAGCCGACGCGCTGGACCGTCTGCTGGAGTTGCGCGAATTGGTGGCGCGCGAAGTGATGACGCCGCGCTCGCGCATGGTATGCCTGCCCGGCGACGCCTCGCTCGACGATGTGTTGCGCACCATGAGCGAACACCATTTCTCCCGCGTGCCGGTTTACCGGGGCGAGGAAGACAACATCCTGGGCATTGTGCACTTCCGGGATTTGCTGGTGGTTTGGCAAGAGCGCCGCTTGGCCAACGAACGGCGGCGGCCGGTGCGGCCCTTCCGCCTGGAGATCCACATTCGCAAGCTGCCGGTCATTCCGGAAACGAAAAAGCTAAGCGAGTTAATCGACGAATTTCGCCGGGACCACGCGCACATGGCGCTGGTGGTGAACGAGTACGGCGGCGTTAGCGGCGTATTGACGCTGGAAGATGTCTTCGAGCAGGTGTTTGGCGAGATTGAGGACGAGCACGATCTGGTGCCCGCCGCCATTGACGACGACGCCAACGAAGTGGAGCTGGATGGCGCCACGCCGGCGCGCGACCTGGAGATGCACTACGGCATTGAAATCCCGGCCAACGATGCTTACGAAACGCTGGCCGGCTTCCTGCTGTTCCGCCTAGGCGCGATTCCGGCTGGCGGGGAAGTGGTGGAAGAAGGCGGCTGGCGCTTTATCGTGGTGGCTATGGAAGGCAAGCGCATTGCCACGGTGCGGGCCGAGCGAGTGGCCGCCGAAGCAGCAGGTTAGGGCGCGATTACCCAAGCCGTTCGCGCAGGATGACGAGCATGCGGCGCAGGGGTTCCGCGGCGCCCCACAGCAGTTGATCGCCCACCGTGAAGGCGCCCAGATATTCAGGCCCCATGCGGAGCTTGTGTAGGCGGCCCACGGGAACCTCGAGAGTGCCACTCACGGCGGCGGGCGTTAGTTCCCGCAAAGTCGCTTCCTTTGTATTGGGAACCACGCGCGTCCAGGGGCTCGACGAAGCAAGAATGCTTTCAATGCGCTCCAGCGGCAGGTCGTGCGTCAGCTTGATGCACAGGCCCTGGCTGTGGCAACGCAGGGCCCCGACGCGTACGCAAATGCCATCCACGGGAATGGGTTGGGCGTGGCCAGGAAATCTGCCGAGAATCTTGTTGGTTTCCGCCTCGCCCTTCCATTCTTCGCGCGTCTGCCCGCCGGGCATTTCCTTGTCAATCCAAGGCAGCAAGCTGCCAGCCAAAGGCGCGCCGATCTCGGCTTGCGGAAAGGTTGGGTTGTGGTGTTCGCGGCGCACAATTTGCTCCACGGCCAAGGCGTCTTCGGCACCAGCCAACTGCACGGCGGCGGCAAGGACCCCCATTTGGGCAACCAGTTCCTGCATCTTCGCCGCCCCGGCGCCCGAAGCGGCCTGGTAGGTCATGCTGCTTACCCATTCCACCAGGCCTTCGCGGAAAAGCCCGCCAATGGCCATCAGCATCAGGCTTACCGTGCAGTTGCCGCCGATAAAGTCTTTAGTGCCGGCCGCCAGCGCGGCGTCAATCACGGGCCGGTTGATGGGGTCGAGAATGATAACGGCATCGGGCGCCATGCGGAGGGTAGAGGCAGCGTCGATCCAGTAGCCTTGCCAGCCAGCAGCGCGCAAGGAAGCATGGATTTTCTGCGTATAATCGCCGCCTTGGCAGCTCAACAGGACCGGGCAGGCGGCGAGAGCCTGAAGGTCATAAGCGTCGGCCAAGCGCGCTCCGGGGCCGGCTTCGGCGGGCGCGGGTCCGCCAGGGTTGGAGGTGGAGAAAAAGACGGGGGCGAGACCAGTAAAGTCATTTTCGGCCCGCATGCGCTCCAGCAACACGCTGCCAACCATGCCACGCCAACCAATCAAACCAACAGCAAGCATTTTTCCATCGTAGCCAAAACCGCCTATACTGAAGACGACAGGTCTTGAACCGCATCCGTGTATTGGTGGCTAAACCCGGCCTCGATGGTCATGATCGAGGGGCGAAGATTATCGCCAGGGCCTTGCGTGATGCCGGTATGGAAGTGATCTATACCGGACTCCGGCAAACTCCCGAAATGATCGTGAATGCCGCACGAGATGAAGATGTGCAAGTAATTGGACTTTCCATCTTGTCCGGCGCCCATATGGCGATTGTGCCCAAGGTACTGGAATTGATGCGGGAACAAGGCTTGGACGGAGTATTGCTGGTGGTGGGCGGGATCATCCCGGAAGATGATGCGGCACAGCTCAAGCAATGGGGGGTAGCGGAAGTGTTCCAGCCTGGAAGCAGTCTGGATTCCGTTGTGGAATTTATCCGCGGTGCGGCTCGCGCTCCTGTCCGTTAGATCTCTGAAAACAAGAGGAGAGGCATGCCTCTACAGGACAAACTGAACATAGCGGTGTTTGTCGATTACGACAACATCGAAATTGGATTGAAGTCCACTCTGCGGCGCGAATTTGACGTGTCGCTTTGTTTGGACGCATTGAAAGAGCGGGGCGACATTGTTGCAAAGTTCGCCTACGCAAATTGGGGCCGCCAAGAGGGCGCGGCCCGGCAGATGGCCGAAAACGCGGTGCAGATGGTGCAACGCCTGCCCAGCCCGCGCGGCGACAAGAATGGCGGCGATATCAACTTGGCCTTGGACGCCTTGGAGATGGCCTTTACCCATACCCACGTCAACGCCTTCGCCATCATCAGCGGGGATAGCGATTTTATTCCCCTCGTGAACAAGCTGAAAGAGTATGGCAAGACCGTTTACGTGGTGGGCGGCAAAGCCTTTACGTCAACCATTTTGCAGGCGAACTGCCACGAGTTTATTGCCTACGAAAACCTGCTGCTGGACCAGGCGGCGCGCATGGACGGCGGCGAAAACGGCCCGCACATGGAGCGCTTGAAGCAAGAGCTGCAGGATGTGATGAGCCGGGGCGATGGTGGCCGCAACGAGCGCTGGTCGGACCGGCGCGATGCAAACCGGGGCGGTGACCGGGGTGGATTTAGAAGTGCCGACAGGGCTGCCGACAGCGGCGACGATCGCAGTGGCGATCGCGGCCTGGAAAGCCGTACTGGCGATCGGGGCGGCGACCGCACAGGCGACCGGCGCGAAAGCTGGGCCGAACGCCGCAACCGCCGCCGCGAAGAACGGGACCGCCGGCGCGAAGAGCGCATGGGCGGGGGACGTCCTCCCTTGGCTGCAGGTGGCGAAGGCGGCGCCGATGGTGGTGCCAACAACGAGCCACGCGTAACCATGGAAGCTTCGGCCGCTTTGCCGCTGGTGGAGCGTTCGTTGCAAACCCTGGAGCGCCGCGGCGTCCAAGCGCAGTTGGGGCTGCTGAAAAGCACCATGATGCAGTTGGACCCCACCTTCCACGAGCGTGGCTTTGGCTGTTCGAGCTTCTCGGATTTCATTGACCGTCTGCGTGCGGCGGATTTGATTGAAGTACAAGGCACGGGCGGCAAGCTGATCATCGAGCGCAAAGGCGGACCCAACGCGAAGCCCTTGCCTGAGCCCGACGAGGCCCTGCCCTTGTTGCGGGATGCGCTGGAGGCCCATCGCTACGAAATGGAGATGGGCGACGGCGTGGAGTCTTCCGAGCTACATCAATGGCTGCTGGAAGAGCATCCTCAGTTCGACGCCAAGAACTACGGCTTCCTCGGCTTCCGCGAGTTTTTGAACTTCGCGCAAGATCGTGGCGTGTCGCGTCTGCAAATGGACGAAGAACGCGGCATGGTGGTGTATCTGGGCCGGGAATTTTTCCCGCCTCCGGCGCCGCCCGAACCGACCGAGGAAGAATTCTATTCTGAGTTCGACGAGGTGCAGCCTTACGTGGAAGGCCAGCCGAGCATGTTCGAGCCCAACCCTCCGCCGCCGAAGCCCAAGAAGGCGACGCGGGCGCGGAAGGCTCCGGCGAAAAAGGCTTCTTCGGCAACCAAGGCAGCGGGTTCCCGCACACGCAAGCGCAAGACCGACTAAGCTGGCTAAATGATTGAGCGCATTTTTCCCCCGGGTGTGGTTAGCCCCCGGGGGCCCTATTCCCCGGCGGTCAAAGCCGGGGATTTCGTTTTTGTATCGGGCCAGGTGCCCGTCGACCCGGCCACCAACGAGTATTCTTACGGAACCATCGAAGAGGAAACCCGGCGCACGCTGGAGAATATCCGCAGCATCCTTGCCGGTTGCGGCGCAGGCATGGAGCACGTCGTCAAGTGCAATGTCTATCTGAAGGACGAGCGGGACTTCCCGCGTATGAATGCCGTTTATGTGGAGTTTTTCGGGGACCAGCGCCCGGCGCGCACCACGGTGGGCTGCCGCTTTTTTAACCAGCAGATCAAAGTGGAAATTGACTGCATTGCCTATCTCGGGAGCTGAAGGCTAATTCCGCAATTCGGCAATCGTGGCGCCCGTGCCGCCCTCGGCCGGAGTAGCGCCATAGTGGCGGGCTACGTGAGGGTGCTTTTCCAGCATCTGTTGGATAGCGCGCTTCAAAACACCATAGCCGTGGCCATGAATAATGCGCACCCGGCTGATGGAGGCCAGCGATGCCTTGTCCAAAAAGCGATCGACGTTGTCGGTGGCTTCATCCACGCGCTGGCCAATGATGTTGATTTCCTTCGTGACTACATCCCAAGCCGGGCCGGGTTCGAAGTTGACATTGCTCGGTAGGCGGTGCTTGGAGGCAGGGGCGTTGTCGCCCAACACTTCCAGAATTTCCTCCCGGTCCACTTGCATTTTCAAAAATCCGGCTTGTAGCTCAACGCGGCCATTGTCGAGCAAGCGCAAGATTTGCGCCGGCTCCCGGACCGATTCCAACCGCACCTTCGCGCCCACCTTCAACTCCGGTTCCGGCTTCGATTGTGGCGAAGCCTCCCGCAGGGCTTGTTTCACTTCCTGTTGGAACTCGCGCTTGAAACGCGCGGCCTTCACTTGCGCCTGTTCGGTTGCTTTGCGGGATTCGGCAGTTTCCTGAATAGTGCGAATCGTGGCTTGCGCGTTCGTTTCGAAACTGGCCAGCAGCTTGGCCATCTTGGCCTCAAACTCGCGCGTCCGCTGGGCCTCGCGCTTGGCGAAGCGTTCTTCCAGTTCCTGTTCGGCTTGGGCAAGTCCGGCTTGTTTGGCGCGCCAATGGGTTTCGAGCTGCGTTGCAGCTTCCAAGCGCTGTTCCAATTCCCGCAAGAACTGCGCAATGTCCCGCTCGCGCGAGCTCATGGCGGCGCGGGCGCGTTCAATCACTTCCGGCAGAATGCCAAAGCGCGCCGCGGTGTCCAAGCCGGCGCTCTTGCCCGGCGCGCCTAAGCGGAGGGCGAAGGTGGGCAGCAGTGTTTCTTCATCAAAACCCATGGAAGCGCTCAACACACCCGCGTGGTTCACGCCGTACATCTTCAGGGGAAGCAGGTGGGTGGAGGCAAGCGTGAAGCAGCCATCGCGGTGAAAGCGATCCACCACGGCAACGCCCAGCGCGCCACCTTCTTCCGGGTCCGTCGCGCGGCCAATTTCGTCGAGAATAATCAGCGAATCGGGCGTGGCCGCATTCAGCAGCTCGGCCAAATGGCGCACGTGGGAACTGAAGCTTGACAGCGATTGTTCAATCGATTGGTTGTCGCCAATGTCGGCCAACACCTGGTCAAACAGCGGCAGCACGGCTTGTTTCGCGGGCACGGGCAAGGCGCTTTGCGCCATTAAGGCAAGCAAGCCAACGGTCTTCATTGCCACGGTTTTGCCGCCGGTATTCGGGCCGCTGATTAACAGCGTACGTTGGATGCGATCCAATTCCAGCGTCAGCGGCACGGGTGCTTTGCGCTGCTTGCGCAGCACGTCTTCGAGCAGTGGATGCCGGGCCTGGTCGAGGTGCAAACGGCGGGCATCCTCGGGCGCAAAGTGCGGAATCGTGCAGCGGAACACCGCCCCGAAGTTCGCCTTGGCAAAAACAAATTCCAGCGAACCGAGCACGGCCACGGCCTCGCGGATTTCCGCATGTTGCTCGCGCAGACGGGCCGTAAGCTCGAGCAGTATGCGGTGGCATTCGCGCGCCTCCTCCTCCATCAGCCGCACCAGTTCGTTGTTCAGTTGGATGGTTTCGAGCGGCTCCATGAACAAGGTTTGGCCGCTGCCGCTGGCCCCGTGCACCACGCCTTGCACCCGGCCCTTGAAATTGGTGGCAACGGGCACCACAAAGCGGTCGCCCCGCAGGGTGACGTATTCGTCCTGCACAATGCCATCGTCGCGGTGTTGGCGCAGGAAGCGCTCAAGCGAGCTTTGGATGCTTTCCTTTTGGCGGGAAAGGTCTTGGCGCAAGCGCCGCAGGGCCACGCTGGCGTCGTCCTCCAGGCCTCCGTCCGGGCGAATCTTCCCGGCCAGTGCACGCAGCAAATTGCGGAAATTGCCAATGCGCTCGGCCTTGCCCCAGAGCAGCGGGAAAGCAGCAGAGTTTGCCGCTAAGCCCTGGCGGAATTCGGTGGCGCGCTCCAGCCAATTGCGGACGGCAAGAATCTCCAAGCCATCGAGCGAGGCCCCTTCGATACGAATTTTCGCGACAGCCTGCGTTACGTCCACCAGCCCGCTAAAGCGCAGCTTGGGCAATTCGTCGCGCGTATCGCCCTCGTTCAAATAGCGCAGGGCTTCTTCCACTTCGGCGAGTTTCTCCACCAGGAAGGCACGGTCTGTCGTGGGGGCCATTTGCGCCAATTCCGCTTCCCCGGCTGCGGAATATACATAGCGCCCCAGCAGTGCGCGCACCTCTTCGTACTCCAGAAGCTCTGCGCTCCAATTTCCTGTCATGAATTTCCTGTTATGCGGGGTTGGTTGGCCAATTACGTAGGGCTACTTCCAGTGTGCCAGAGGTAAGTTGCAGGTTGCCAATCTCTTCTTTGTCGGCCCAGCGCAGCGCCGCAGCATCGCTTCCGGGGAGCAAGGTACCTCCCACGGGACGGCAAACATAATCGAGCAAAATGTAGTGGTATTCCACGCGGCCGGCTTCGTCGCGCACAATGCGGTCGAAGATCTCACCGAGGCGGTCAATCTCAATTTCGAGTCCCGTCTCTTCCCGCACTTCACGATGCAAAGCTTCTTGGGCCACCTCGCCCAGTTCGATGGCTCCGCCCGGGAGACTCCACCAGCCCTGATAAGGAGGATTGGCGCGCTGGACCAGCAGCAAGCGGCCTTGGTCAAAAATGAGTGCTCCTACGCCAGGAACGGGACGCTCGGGATAGCGCCGGCCATTACTGGGCAAGGGGGTTTGTAGGTGGGCTTTTGGGGTCAAAACCAGCGCCGCCGATCTTCACGCGCGTCCGGTACAGGCTATGCCGCGCCGTGATGTAGAGGGAAAGTCCGTCGGGGTCGCCAAAAGCGACATTGGAAGGCTTTTCCGAGAGGATGGCCGCATCGAGCAGCTTTCCTTCCGGAGAATATAGGCGCAACTTGTTTTCCGCGACGTAGAGATTTCCTTTCTCATCTGTCTCGATTCCCGCCGGAACACCCTCGGTTTGGGAAATTAAGACCCGCTCGTTGTTAGCCACCCCCTTGCCATCAAGGTCGTAGGCATAGACGCGGCGCTCATCGGAGTTGGTGACGTACAGGATTTTGCCATCCGGCGACAAGGCTAGCCCACCGGGGCGGCCCTGGGGCTTGGCGACAACAGAGATCTCGCCTTTCGAGTTGAGGTGAAACACACCGTAGAAATCGAGTTCGCGGCTGGCTTCCTGGCTGCCAAAAGCCGGGTCGGTGAAATACAGCTGGCCATCCTTACGGATCACCAAATCGTTGGGAGCGTTAAACTTTTTGCCCTCGAACTGATCCACCAGGATGTCGAACTTCTGGTTGTTGGCCTTGGGAAAACGAATCAGGCGACGGCCGCGCGTTTCGGCCACCACCAAGCGGCCCTGGGGGTCGTAGGCCAGTCCGCTGGGGCCCAAGAGATCTTTCTTGAACACAGCCACCCCCTTGCCGGGAATAAAGGCATGGATGGTGTTGTTGGGCACATCCGCAAACAACGCCCCGCCTACCGTGGCGGACCACAAGGGCGCATCCGTAAAGCGATGGCCGGCGGCATTGCGCTCGAACATCACATTTTGAAAATCCTGGGCCCAGGCCAAGCTCGCAAAGATTCCGCAGAGGCGGAAGAATCTCATGCCCTCAATTTTACATCTCATGACTGGAAAGGGTATTATCTAGACAATGTCGATCAACTCTAGGGTGATTCATCTGCTTAGTTTCCTGGCGAGCGGCGCTTGTCTAACCGGATTCGCTATGGGACCGAAAGAAACTGATCAAGCGCACAAGGCCGCCGTCACCGAGTGGCGGCAAAAAGTGGAAACGAGCCTCAAGAACGACACCGGCTGGCTAACCGTGGCGGGCCTGCACTGGCTGGCGCAGGGGGAAACCACCTTTGGTAGCGGAGTAGAGAATCAGTTTGTCCTGCCGGCTGGCAAAGCTCCGGCGATTGCCGGCAAATTTCACTTTGACGGCACCAAAGTTACACTCGACCCCGCCCCTGGCGCGGGTTTGTTGGTCAACGGGAAGCCAGCGGAAAAGATGCTCTTGCGCGATGATGCCCAGAAGGAATACGACGTAGTGAGCGTGGGCGATTTGAGCTTTTTCGTCATTGTGCGCGGCGACAAAACCGGCATCCGCTTGCGCGACAAAAACAGCAAGTACCGCCAGGCGTTTACCCACCGGGATTGGTTCCCCGTGAAGGCGGAGTATTTGGTGGAAGGTGAATTTTTCCCCTTTGCCGAGCCCAAGAAAATGCGTGTTCCCACCGTGATTGAAGGCGTGATGGAAGACCACGAAAGCCCGGGAGAAGTCGAGTTCCTGCTGAATGGCGCCAAGCAGCGGGTGCAAGTGCTTAAGGCGGGCGCCAACCAGGTTTGGCTGATTTTCCGCGACAAATCGAGCGGCAAATCGACGTACCCCGCCGGGCGCTTCCTCTACGGCGAAAAGCTTGCCAGCGGCAAAGTGCTCTTTGACTTCAACAAAGCCTACAACCCCCCCTGCGCCTTTACGCCCTTTGCCACCTGCCCGCTGCCTCCCCGGCAGAATTCTTTAACCGTGGCGGTGGAGGCCGGCGAATTGAACTACCACGTAGAGCCGTAGGCGAAGCGCGCCGGGTCTGCTCTATTGAATCGTCGAAGCGCCTTCGACACCCATCGTTAAGTCCGCAACGTTGCGGTTCTTGTGCTCGTCGAGGTTGATGACGTAAGTTTCTTTGGCCTCTATCAAGATGGGCGAGTGCGTGGCGCAAATGATGCGGAAGTTCTTTTGGTCGACCAGTTCCAAGAGCATCTTGAGAATGCGGTGTTGGTTGGACATGCTGAGCGCCATCTCCGGCTCATCCAGCAAAAGCACCGTGCCATTGGGAAGGCTTGGGAAGTTCTCGCGGAACATTGCCAACATCACCTGCCCGTGGCTCGCCATCTGCAGAAACTCGATCATCTGCGGATTGTCTTTGAATAAGTCCAACTGCACGCGCGGGTTATGCTGCTCCGCATCAAAGAGGTAGGGGCGGCCCAGTTCCGTCTTGCCCGTATCCAATCGGTAGATGTAGCCGTCAATCTGCTCGCCCTTGAGGGCGTAGTAGATGGAGTGCAAGAGCGTGCTCTTGCCGCTGCCATTGTCGCCGGTGAGCAGCACCAGAGGATGCGAAAGGTCGACGACCATCGGCATATGGAAATTAAGATTCACAAATACAGGGTGGGACAGGATTTTGAGGAACATGGGTACTCTCCTAAAGATGACAACTTTGTGGGAAAAGAACTAGCTGGAAAATCGTTCGTGGGGAATTTCGTCTGGGTCCAGACCCATGGCGCGAACTTCCTCCAGGGCGGCAAAATACTCGCCCAGGTCTTTGGCGGCGTTGAGAATGGCGGAGGCTTGGCTTCGTTTTGTCCGAACCTCATCCTCGGGCACAACTACCTCAGCCTTGCGAAGCTCCAGCGTTGCACCGCGCTCTGTCAGCACTACTAGGCTGCCTTCTTCCAAACCCAAAGTTCGCCGCAGCTTCACGGGGATAACCAGCGTGCCACGCTTCCCCATCTGCAGAATGAATTCCGCCATAGAGGCAGAATATCAGAAAAACGGAAAATTAGACTAGGCCTTGCCGGCGCAAAAGCGCTTCGTTGGTTGCGTCGCGACCCATAAAGGCGCGGTAGAGGTCCTTCGGCTCTTGGCTGTTGCCTTTGGCCAAGATGTTCTGGCGGAAGGCTTGGCCGGTTTCCGAGTTGAGTACGCCCTCCTCTTGAAAGCGGCTAAAGGCATCTGCATCAAGCACTTCTGCCCACTTGTAGCTGTAGTAGCCAGCGGCATAGGCTACCGGAGAACTGAACAAATGGGTGAAAGAGACAACCATGCTGAAGCCCTCGGGAATCCGCACCGGTGTGAATCTCTGAATTACAGAATTCGCCAGCGCGACAGGATCTGTTTCGGTCTTCGGGTCATAATCAATGTGCAAAACCAGATCCAGGGTGCCGAAGGCAAGTTGCCGCATTTGGGCCGAGGCAGCGCGATAGGTGCGCGCGCGGCGCATTTTCTGGAGCAGGTCTTCGGGAATGGGTTCGTTTGTTTCAAAGTGGCGAGCGAAGAAATCGAGGCTTTCCCGCTCCCAGCACCAATTCTCCATAATCTGGCTGGGTAGCTCTACAAAGTCCCAGGGCACATTGGTGCCGCTCAAGCTGCGAATTGGCACCTCGCTTAGGCAGTGGTGCAGCAAATGGCCAAACTCGTGGAAGATAGTTTCCACTTCGCGGTGGGTCAGCAAAGCCGGTTTGCCGCCGACGGGCTCGGTCATGTTGCCGCAGATAACCCCAAGATGCGGGGAAAAAGAGCCATCGGGCTCCGGTCCGCCCGTGCGCAGGCCTTCCATCCAGGCGCCACCGCGTTTTGATTCGCGCGGGAACCAATCGGCGAAAAAGCCGCCCAGAAACTTGCCGGCCGACCAGATTTCGTAATACTTCACCGTGGGCTCGTAGACCGGGGCGCTGGGAATTTCGCGAACTTCTATGCCGAAAAGGCGTTCGCAGAGTTGGAACATGCCGTTCACCACAGCATCCACAGCGAAGTATGGGCGAAGCGCTTCTTCGTCGAAATCGAAGAGCGCCTTCCGCTGCTTTTCCGCGTAATACCCAACGTCCCAAGGTTCGAGTGGTGTATCGACGCCCTCCAACTGTTTACGGAAGGCGGCAAGCTCGTCATGCTCTGCGGCAAAGCGTTCGCGCGTGGCGGCTTCAAGTTCCGCGAGAAACTCGCGGGCGATGGTGCCTCGTTGGGCCATGCGGTCGGCGAGCACGAAATCGGCGAAATTAAAAAACCCTAACAAATGCGCTTTTTCCCGCCGAAGGGTGAGGATCTGCTTCAGGATGGGCCGGTTGTCGTGGGGCTCCACCAAACCGCGGCGATTGTAAGCTTCCCAAACTTGGCGGCGGATGTCGGCGTTGTCCAGATAGGTGAGAACAGGCGTCAAACTGGGGGCGTGCAGAGTAAAGCGGTAGCCCGTCTTGCCTTTGGCCTCTGCGCTGGCGCGGGCAGCAGCCAGGGCGCTGGGCGGCAACCCGGCCAATTGTGCCTCGTCTTCGATCAGCAATTCGTAGGCGTTGGTGGCGTCGAGGACGTTTTCGCTGAACTTGGTGCAGAGCTTCTGCAGCTCCACATCGATTTCCATGAGGCGCTGCTTGGCGGGGGGAGCAAGCTCGGCGCCGTGGCGGCGAAAGATGTCGATCTCTTTGGTTAAAAAGCGATGTTCCACCGGCACCAGGCCCTCCTTGGGCACCGCACAGATGGCTTGCCATAGCTTCTCGTTCAGCGGGATGGCGGAAGAAAAAGCGCTGACTTCGGGGTCGATCACCGCAATCGCTTCCCGCAGGTCGGGAGAATCGGCCACGCATTCCAGGTGGCGCACAAAGCCCATGGCGTTGCCCAGGTGCTCGGTGGAGCGGTCAAAAGCCAGCATCGTGTTGGCGAAGGAGCGTTCGCCCGGGAGATCGGCAATGGCGTCGATTGCCGCTTGGCTTTCGGCCAGCAGTTCGCGAACCGCGGGCACGATGTGGGAAATCTCAATGTCGGAAAAAGGAATGGAAAAGGGTAAGCGGAGTAGAGGGTTCATGCGGTTGGGAAATTGAGAGGGGTTGCCTCAAGGGTTGGGAAAATCGCTGCCGCGGCCTGGCAATCCGCGCGGCTGACATCGTAGTGGGTTACGGCGCGCAGCAGGTGCGGGCCCATGGGGTTCATCAAGACGCCGCGCTCTTTGAGCGCCTGCGACCATTGCGCGGCATTCCAAGAGGAAGCGACCGTGTTGAACATGACAATGTTGGTCGACGGCTCGCCACCTTCTACGGTGAGGGAGGTGTTTGCCGCCACCTCGCTGGCCAGCAACTTTGCATTTTCGTGGTCTTCGGCCAAACGGTTTACCAAATTTTCTAACGCGTAAATGCCCGCGGCCGCCAGGATTCCCGCTTGACGCATGCCACCGCCCAGACGCTTGCGGTACAGGCGGGCTTGGTCTATTTGGTGGCGAGAACCCGCGAGAATGCTACCTACGGGCGCGCCCAAGCCTTTCGAAAGGCAGAACATAACGGTATCGACGTACTGCACAATCCGCCGGGCGGCAACACCCGTAGCAATGGCGGCGTTGAACAGGCGGGCGCCATCCATGTGTACGGCCAAGCCGCGTGCATGAGCGCCCTCGCAAATTTCGTCGATTGCGGAAAGGGTGTAACAATGGCCGCCGCCAACGTTGTGCGTATTCTCGATTTCGATTAGCCCCGTGGGCGCCCAATGCGGACCCAAAGAACGAATCTCCGCCGCAATCGCGGCCCAGGAAAGAATGCCATTGGGGCTGGGAACGGTGCGCGCCAAGCAGCCCGTGAACCAGGCCATCATGGAAAGCTCGTAGTTCATGACATGGCTGCGGGCTTCGCAGATAATTTCCTGGCCGTGCTGGGTGTGCAGCTTCAAGCCAATGGTGTTGCCCATCACGCCGGTGGGCACGAACAAAGCGGCCTCTTTGCCGACCATGTCGGCCGCCAATTCTTCCAGCCGGTTGACGGTGGGGTCTTCCTGATAGACGTCGTCGCCCACCTCGGCGGCCAGCATAGCCTCCCGCATGGCGGGGGTGGGTTTGGTGACGGTGTCGGAGCGCAGGTCGATGATGGGGCTGGGGTTAGGCATCAAAATTAAACATCGGGTAGAAAGCGCGCAAAAACTTCGTTGGCGAGCAACAGCCCGCGCCGGCTTAGGCGCAGGCGAGCATGCTCAAGCTCTAATAATCCATCATCCAACAAGGGCTGGACCACTTCCGGAAACTCGCCCGCATAGGCAATGCCGCCAAGCAGGCGAAGGCCTACCCAAAAGCGTTCGCGGGCGTGGTTGGCCGGTTCCGCCTCCCGGCGCGCCTCGCCTTCCTGGACATAATCCGCAGGACTTTCCGCATTTTGCCAGCGCTGGCCGTGGGCCTGGGAATGGGCATCGGCGCCAAAGCCGAGGTACTCTTCCAGCTCCCAATACTTCAAATTGTGGCGGCTTTCCGCGCCGGGCAGGGCGAAGTTGGAAATTTCGTAGTGAACGTAGCCTGCGGCGGCCAATTGGCCGATGGCCCACTCGAAGAAATCTGCCTGGTCCGCATCGGAGGGGATGTCGCGGGCCCCGTAGCGTTGGCCGTTTAGGAGCACTTCCGCGCCCAAGCGGCTGTCTTCATCCACGTCCAGCAGGTAGATGCTGATGTGCGGGGGGCGGAGGGCCAAGGTGGAGGCAAGGGAATGTTCCCAACTGCCGCGGGTTTGGCCAGCGAGACCGACAATGAGGTCGAGGTTGAAATTGGCAAAACCGGCAGCGCGCAACAGAGCGACGTCCTGAGCCACAGTTTCGGCGGTGTGCTTGCGGCCGGTGCGGCGCAGCTCGGTTTCGACAAAACTTTGCACCCCAAGGCTAATGCGATTGAGGCCTGCGGCGCGCCAGGCTGCGAGCTTGGCGGGTGAGAGCGTGCCGGGGGCGCACTCAATGGTGGCTTCCTGCCAAAGTTGGCCAGCAACCGAGTGGCCAGGAATCGTTGCGAGCGTCAGCGCCAAATCGTCTACCGGCCAAAGGCTGGGCGTACCGCCGCCCAAGTAGATCGTTTGGGGAACCCAGGGCCAAGCGGTTTTCTGAATTTCTTCGCGAAGTTTGGCCTGGTATTTTGGCTCAAGCTCGGCCGGGAAAACACCGGAGGCGAAATTGCAATAGGTGCACTTTTGCGCACAAAAGGGGTAGGAGATGTATACCCCAGGCATTAGAGAGTGAGGGGCTCTCCGTTGCGCTGGCTGATGAGATCGGCAATGAGGGTTTTGAGCGATTGGCCTGTCGATTTCAGCACAAAGGCGCCTTGGGCGTCGTCCCAATCGAGCTTGTAGCTTTTCACCATGGCGCTGACCCAGATCTGGTGAACCGGGGCGTTCGGGCTAACCACAAATTTCTCTGGAGGATCCTCAAATTCGATCTTCAGAGCGCCGGCTTGGAAGTCGGGCTCGAATTCGTGGGTGTCGGCGGCGGCCAACAGGGCTTGGTTCAATTGCCCCATGGCGGCGTCACAGCGGAGTTGGAATTCAGAATCGGTCATGGGGAAAGCTCTGATTCGAAAGTTAGCAAACTTTCCCGCGTCATAACGACTAAAAATTCATCTGCTAAGGTACGTTTGTACGCTCTTGACTAGCCCAAATGACTAGCCCAAAGAACAACGGCGTGTGTATACGCCATTCGGAACTACCTGGCGCCAGCCGCTTGTTCGTGGATTATCTTTATGATTATCCGCGTGTTGCGGCATGGTACGAGCATGACCCCAGTGACTTTGCCAACCTGCGGCGCGCCGCGGAAGCGGTGGAGTATCCCCAGGAACGCCGTGCGGCCCTGGTGGAAGCGCTGCGGGAAATTAACGGCGAGAGCGAGGCCCTACAACGCCTGGCTCAGCCCGGAACCGTAGCAATTTTGACCGGCCAACAGGTGGGCCTGTACGGGGGACCGGCGTATACGCTCTATAAAGGCTTAACGGCGATCCACACGGCGCGGGAATTGACGGCAGCGGGAATTGAAGCCGTACCGGTGTTCTGGCTCGCGACCGAAGACCACGATGTGGAGGAGGTGCGGAGCGCACTGTTTTTTGAAGGCGCGGTTGAGGCGCAAGCCGCACCCGACGAACGGCCCGCCGGATTGCACACCCTTGCGGGATTGCCCCAAGACCTTCCCCTGGGCCCCTTAGGCGGCGAAGCCGCTGCCTTGGCCCAACGTCATTACCAGAACGGCGCAACCTTCGGAAGCGCCTTCCTTGGCTTTCTGCGCGAGCTGCTGGCGCCTTACGGGCTTTTGTTCGCCGACCCGCTTTCGCCTGCTCTACGGCAATTGGGCGCCCCGCTTTTGGCCGCTGCCGCACAACAGGCGGCCGAGCTTTCCCCATTACTCGCCGAGCGCAATGCCGAACTCGAAGCGCGCGGCTACCATGCGCAAGTGCACTTTGAGCCGGAGCAGACATCGCTGTTCTTCCTGCTGCGGGAGGGCAAGCGGCAAGCCTGGAAGTTTGATGGCAAGCGTTTCCACGCGGGACAAGAATCGTATAGCCCCGAGGAGTTTGCCCGCTTCGGGCCGGCGCTTTCGCCCAATGCCTTGTTGCGGCCCGTTTGGCAGGATTGGATGTTCCCGACGGCGGCGCTGGTGGGCGGACCGGGAGAACTGGCCTACTTTGCGCAGAGCGAAGTGCTCTACAAGCGGCTTTTGGGGCGCATGCCGGTGATGTTGCCGCGCGCCTTTTTCACGGTGGCGGACGCAAATTCTGCCAGCTTGGCGCAGCGCTATCGTTTGCCCTACAGTGCTCTGTTGCGGAGCGAGGCCGATGTGGAGTTGGCGCTTAGCCAGCGGTTGATCCCACCGCCGTTGCTGGAAAGCCTGGATGACGCGGAGCGGCGCATCAACCGTGCCTTTGGGGATCTGGAAGCAAATCTTGCCGCCTTCGACCCCACGCTGGTGGCCGCGGCAAAGAAATCGCAGGACAAAATCCGCTACCAGTTTGCGAAGAACAAGCGCAAGATTGTAGCGGAAGTCTTCCGCAAGAGCGAACAAGCGCAGCGGCACGCTGAACACTTGAGCCACCGGCTGGCGCCGGGTGGACATCTGCAGGAACGCAGCTACTCCCTGGCCGCCATGTTGGGCGAGTTTGGTATGGACTTTCCGCAATTCATTCTGGACAACATCCATTCCGGATGCCACGACCACCATGTGCTGGTGTTAGGCTAAAAGCCTAAACATCGTGGCTCTACGCAAAAACTTAGTGAAACAGGCATTGCAAGCCGGGCAATGCCAATACGGAACGGGCTTTGGGCAATTACGCTCGCAGGAAGTTTTGAAGCTGCTGGCGGCGGCGGGGTTCCATTGGGCCTTTATCGATACGGAACACGGCGGCTTTGACCTGGAAACGGTGCAGGACTTGTGCCGCATTGCTCCCTATGTGGGCTTTACACCGCTGGTGCGGGTGGCGGACCTGCAATACTCGCTGGTGGCGCGGGCCTTGGACGTGGGCGCCCACGGCGTGATTTTTCCCCGTGTGGAGTCGCCCGAGCTACTGGCCACAGCCATCTCCTGGACGAAGTTTCCGCCGCAAGGCGTGCGCGGCTACGGATTGACGCCGGTGAACTATGACTATGCCGCCGTCACCATTCCGCAAGCCATTGAGCACTACAACACAGAAACGCTGGTGGTGTTGCAGATTGAAACCGTAGCGGCGATTGAGAACATGGACGCGCTGCTGGATGTGCCGGGCGTGGATGTGGTGATGATTGGGCCTGCGGATTTAAGTGTGGCCTTGGGCATTCCGGGCGAGTTTCAAAACCCGAAGTTCATTGCGGCGTGCGAGAAGGTGCGCGATGCGTGTTTGAAGCGCGGCATTGCCCCAGGTACGCACAATCGCAGCGTTGAACTGATGCAGTTCTGGAAAGAAAAGGGCATGCTCTTTATTGGATGCGGAAACGAAACGGCCATGCTGTTTGAACGCGCCAGCGCGATTATAAAGACGATATCGGCTGCTCCGGGTCCGGCAGGGGCTCCTTCAGCTTAGCCAGCAATTCCCGGTAGGTAAACTTGAGCAGCGGCGGGGCCACCATGGTGGTGGCAATGGACATGAAGACCACCACGCCGTAAACATCCTTGGGAATAACGCCCAAGCTGCTGCCAATTTGCGCCACCACCATGCCCACTTCGCCGCGGGGCACCATGCCCGCGCCCACGCGTGTTGCGTCCTTCCAGCCCAAGCGCCAAGCGCCCAGACCGCAACCCACAAATTTGCTGACGATGGCGGCCGCGAGGATCAAGCCGCAGACCATCAGTGTTTCCGAAGAACGGAAGGCGCTGAGATCCATGTGCAGGCCAATGCCCGCCAGGAAGAAGGGCACCAGCAATTCTGTAACGCCGCCAATCTTTTCTTTCGTGTGATGGCCCAGGCTGGAAGCCAGCGCCATGCCCGCCAGAAACGCGCCGATAATGGCCGCCACGCCTGCCTTGCTGGCCAACAGGGAAAGGCTAAGCAAGAGCGCGATGGCGAGAATGAACTGGCTTTGGGAGCTGCGAAGTTCGCGGTCCACCCGCGGCACAATTTTTTCAAAGGCTTTCATGCCAAACTGCGCCACGATGACCGTGAAGGCAATGGCGAGTGCGGCCGTGAGGCCCAATTCCAGATAGTTGACGCCGCCTTTGGCCAAGCTCGAGACAACGGCGAGCACGATTAGGCCCAGCACGTCGTCAATGATGGCGGCGGCCAGAATGAGCTTCGAAGCGCGGGCATTCAACAGGCCCAGGTCCGCCAGCACTTTCGCCGTAATGCCAACACTGGTGGCCACCATGGCCGCGCCCACAAAGGTTGCTTCAATTTCCGGATGCCCGAGAGCCACCATGATGGCCCGCCCCATGACAAAGGGAACAATGACACCGGCGACGGCAATGAACAAGGCATCCCAACCGACGCGTGTGAGGCGGAAATCCTGCAGCTCGAGGCCCACCTGGAAAAGCAGAAATAAAACTCCCAACTCGCTGAGCAGGGTGAGGAATTCATTGGGCTGCACCCAACCCAGCACGCTGGACCCGATGAGGACGCCGGCCAGGAGTTCGCCCACCACTGCGGGCTGCCCCACACGCTCGGCTACTTCGGCCATCAGCTTGGCGGCCACGTAGAGGATGAGCATTTGGAGCAGGAAGTTCGCCGTAGATGGATCGGTGGCCAGCCAAAGCGCCATAAATTTAACCTTACCCAATCGGTGGCGAATCTAGGGAAGAGATGGACATTTTGCGGGTAGAAAATGCACGGAAACGTTACTTAGCCCAGGGACAGGCCGTGGTGGCGCTGCGGGGGGTAAGCCTGAACATGCGGGCGGGGGAGTTGGTGGCACTGGTGGGACGAAGCGGCTGTGGAAAATCGACATTGCTGAACCTGGCAGGGGCCATGGATTTTCCGAGCGAAGGCACGGTGCAGCTGGAGGGCGAAGAAACTACGGCATTGAACGACGACCAGTTAACGCGCATCCGCCGCTTTAAGGTGGGCTTTGTCTTCCAAAACTTCCAATTGCTGCCCACCTTGAGCGCGGTGGAGAACGTGGAACTGCCCCTGCTCTTGGCCGAGGCCAAGAACGCCCGCGAGCGCGCCCGCGAAGCCTTGGAGTGGGTGGAATTGAGCGCGGAAACCGAGCGCATGCCGCACCAGCTTTCCGGCGGCCAGATGCAGCGCGTAGCCATTGCGCGCGCACTGGTGCACCAGCCGAAGCTGTTGCTGGCCGACGAGCCTATTGGCAATCTGGATACGGCAACGGGCAACCTGATCTTGAAGCTTCTCGAAAAAGCCGCGCGGGAAAAGGGCACGGCAATTCTAATGGCTACCCATTCGCCGGATTCCACACGCATTGCGGACCGCGTGGTGGAGATGCGCGACGGGCTGATGGTGGCCGCCTAAGCCATGCTGCTCCTTTTGCGCCGTTTAATTTTGCGACCCGCTTTGGCCGAGCCGGGGCGCACTTTGTTGACCCTGTTTTCGATTGCCATTGGCGTGGCGGTGATTTTCGCCATGGACCTGGCCGGCAATGCCGCCACCACCAGCTTCCGCAGCAGCCTGGAGGTGGTGGGCGGCGAAGAAGATATTGAGATCACGGCCGTGGGCGGGGTGCCGGTGGAGGTGCTGGGCCGCTTGAACGAATTGCCCTATGCCTTGAAGTACAGCCCGCGCGTGGAGGATTTTGTTTGGTTGAACGAAAAGCGCACGGTGCCCTTGGTGGGCCTGGACCTGGTGAGCACGGCGCTGGAAGCGGGGAACCAGAAGCTGCTGGAGCGCCCGGAGAAATTGGACCTGGGCCGGCGGGCCGCCTTCGTGAGCAAGGGTCTGGCGCGGGCGGGTGAAGTGATTGCGGTGCAGGTGAACGATACACCGATGCGCTTTGTGGTGGCGGGTATTTTTGATACCGGTGACGTGCGCGGCGACCTGGTGGTGCTGGACATTGAAGACGCCGAAGCGGTAACCGGGCGTGCCAATCGCTTGGACCGCATTCTGGTGACTTTACCTAAGGCGGAAGAAGACAAAGTGGACGTTTGGGTGGAGACCCTGCGGGGGCACTTTGGCGGCTCCTTGAGCATTCGGCCGGTGGGCGCGCGCAAAGAAGAGAACCGCAAAATGTTGGCGGCCTTCCGCTGGAATTTGAAAATCCTGAGCTACATTGCGCTGCTGGTGGGAGCGTTTTTGATCTACAACACCATTAGCGTTTCCGTGGTGCGGCGGCGCGGGGAAATTGGCATTCTCCGGGCGTTGGGCGGCACGCGGGCCATGGTGCGCGGTGGCTTCCTGGCGGAGGCAGCGCTGTTCGGCTTGGTGGGCGGCGTAATAGGGCTGGCCGTGGGACGCGTGCTGGCCGAGGGCGCGGTGCTGCTGGTGGGTTTAACGGTAGAGGCGCTGTATGTATCGTCAACGCCGGCTCCGGTGCGCTTTGAGTGGGGCGCGGCCTTATTGAGCCTGTTGACGGGCGTGGCGACGAGTGTCCTGGCGGCGCTGGCTCCGGCCCTCGAAGCCGGACAGGTGCCACCCACGGAGGCAATGGCGCGCGGGCGCGTAGACACCTTGGCGAGGGAAGGCCAAGGCCGGTACTTGCTTTATGCCGCGGGGCTGGCGGTGGTGGCAGCTTTACTGTCGCAGTTGCCCCCGATTGCGCGCTTGCCCTTGGGCGGATACACGGCCGTGCTGGCCCTGGTGGGTTCGGCGGCCTTTTTGGCGCCGGCCTTTGTCACGTTTGGATCGAAATTGCTGGAAGGGCGCTTGGGGGTGATGAGCTTGCTGGCCGGGCGGAGCTTGAGCGGAGCCTTGCGGCGTAGTGCGGTGTTGGTGGCGACCTTGGCCACCGCGGCCGCCATGATGACGAGCGTCGGCATTATGGTGGGAAGCTTCCGGGAGACGATGTTGACCTGGCTCGACACGCAGATTCGCGCGGACTTCTATTTGCGGCCCGCGGGCTCGGCGGCCATTGACCGGCACCCCACCATTGCCGAGGCGGTGGCCGACGAAATTGAGCGCATTCCCGGTGTGGAGGCGGTGGACCGTTTTCGGGCTTATTCCATCCGCTACGGGGGCTTGCCCGCGACGCTGGCGGCGGGCGATGTGCGGGCGCAGATGCGCTATGGCAGAACGTCGCTCTATGCGGGAAACATGGCGGATGCGCTGCAGTCGGTAACCTCCGGCGAAGGCGTGATCATCAGCGAGCCGTTTAGCGAAAAGCACCGCTTGCGCGTGAACGACCGCATTCGCCTGCCCATTGGGGCCAAGGAGAAAGAGTTTCGCGTGGCGGGAATTTTCCTGGACTACTCGAGCGAGAACGGCTATGTGGTGCTGGATCGCAACGCCTTGCGGCAGTATCTGCCTGATGACGAGCCCTCGAACCTGGCGGTGTATTTGAAGGCCAGTGTGAGTAGCGGCAGCGAGCGGGAGGCGGTGCGGCGGCAAATTGAAGCCGCCTGTGGGCCAAGACGGATCGCGATATTCGAGAACTCGAGCTTGCGGGCCGAGGCCGTGCGGATTTTCGACCAGACCTTCGCAGTCACTTACGCCCTGGAGGCGATTGCCATTTTCGTCGCCATTGTGGGCGTGGCGGGGGCCATGCTGGCCTTGATCATTGACCGGCGGCGGGAAATTGGGCTGTTGCGATTCCTGGGCGGGAGCCGCGGGCAAGTGCAGCGCCTGGTGCTGTTGGAGGCGGGCTTTCTGGGCTTATTCAGCCAGATTCTCGGCATGGTGGCCGGGGCCTTTATGAGCTTGATTCTGATCTTCGTGATCAACAAGCAGAGCTTCGGGTGGACGATTCAATTCGATCCGCCGGTTGCCGCGCTGCTCGGCGCCTCGCTTTTCGTTTGGACTTGCACGGTGCTGGCGGGCTTTTACCCGGCGCGCGTGGCGACGAATTTAAATCCGATTGAGGTGATGCATGAAGAATGAAGGCCGATTGCTTTCCCGTAGAAGTCTCTTAGGCGCGAGCTTTTTGCCGGCCTTGCCAGGTTGGAAGTACGAGTTTCCGCGCGACCATTTCTCGCATGCGGACTTCCGCACGGAGTGGTGGTACTACACGGGAAATCTCGACAGCAGGGGCCGGCATTTCGGTTTCGAGCTGACTTTCTTCCGGCAAGCCGTTAGTGAGAAGCCATCCTCAGCAAGCGTTTGGGGAACGCGCGATATCTGGATGGCCCATTTGGCCTTGACCGATACGGCAGGCCAGCAGTTTTTCCATGCCGAACGGTTGAACCGCAGCGGCCCCGGGCTGGCGGGCGTGGATGCGCAAAAGAAGAAGATCTGGAACGGGAATTGGCGTTGCGAATTGCGGCCGGACCAACACACCCTAGTGGGCACAGACCCGCGCTTTCGTTTTCAATTGCAACTGCGGCCCACAAAGGCTCCGGTGATTCACGGGCAGGGAGGCGTGAGCCAAAAGGGGCCCAAGCCCGGCCAAGCTTCGCTTTATGTTTCTTTTCCGCGCTTGGCGGCGGCGGGGAAAGTTGCGGTGGGTGGGGAGGAGTTTGCGGTTACGGGAACCGCGTGGATGGACCACGAAGTGTTTTCGAGCGAACTCGACCCGCAACTGGCCGGTTGGGATTGGTTTTCCATCCAACTGGAGGACAACACAGAGCTGATGCTGTACCGTTTGCGGCAAAAGGACGGGACGGCCAGTTCCTTTTCCGCCGGCAGCTTTATTGACGCGGCGGGCAAGGTGCTGCACCTGAGCGCCAGCGATTTCCGCTTGAAGCCGGGGCGGCGCTGGAAAGATTATCCGGTGGAGTGGGAAGTGGAAGTGCCGCAACTGGGCTTGGCCTTGCGCGCCCGGCCGCGGCTGGACGCGCAGGAATTGCGCAGCGGCACGGGACTTACCCCCAGTTATTGGGAAGGGGCTATGTTGTTTGAGGGCACGAGGGTGTTTGAGGGCGCAAAGGGGCTTGAGGGCGCGAAGAAGGGTGTGGGCTACCTGGAGATGACCGGCTACGATAAGGCGCTGCGCTTCCTCGATGCTCCAGAGACTTCACAATCTGGCAGACAATCGGCTAGCGGATATGAAAAACTGGGCTTGAAATGAACCGTCGAAACTTTCTCGCCGCCGCGGGCCTTGCGCCCCTTGCCGTTCCTGCTCTCGAGGCTGCCCGGTTGCCCATTGACAAAGCCGTATTGGGCTCTATGCTGCCCAAGGACCTGCCGAATTGGCAAGCGAAGTTTGAGGTGGCCAAGCGCGTAGGCTTCACCCACTTGGAGATGGGCACGGCCAAGAACGACCAGGAAGAAAGGGAAATTGCGCAAGCGGCCAAGAGCGTGGGGCTGAAGATCCACGGCGTGATGAACATGGCGCATTGGGGCAATCCGCTGAACTCTGCCGACGCGGCGGTGGTGCAAAAAGGCCGCGACGGCATGTTGACCAGCATTCGCAACGCGCAGGCGTGGGGCGCGAGCACGGTGTTGCTGGTGCCGGCGGTGGTGGGTCCGGAGGCGGGCTACCAACAGGCCTGGGACCGCAGTAAGGCGGAAATCGAAAAGCTCCTGCCGGTGGCGGAAAAGGCCAAGGTGATTATTGCCGTGGAGAACGTGTGGAACAAATTTTTGCTGAGCCCGCTAGAGATGGCGCGCTACGTGGATGAATTCCGTTCGCCTTATTTGAAGGCTTACCTTGACGTGGGCAACATGGTGCTGTTTGGCTATCCGCAGGACTGGGCGCGCACGCTGGGCGCGAAGCGGATTGCAAAGCTGCACATCAAGGATTTCCGCTTCAAGAATCGCCAGGCGGAGTTTACCGACCTGTGGGACGGGGAGATCAATTGGAAAGCCGTGCACCAAGCGCTGGGCGAAATTGGCTACCGCGGACCCGCCACGGTGGAATTGCGCGGCGGGGACGAAGCCTACCTGGCGGAAGTGAGCCGCCGCTTTGACCGTATTCTGGAAGGAGCATGAAGAAGTTTCTCCTGGGTTTGGCGTGCGGGCTGGTATTTGCCCTGCTGGTTGGCGTTGTTCTGATTTTCGCGATTGCGAAGTTCGCTTCTTCCACGGAAGAGACCGTTAATGCGGAATCGCTCTTGATGATGCGTTTGGCCGGACCGATTGGGGAGAAACCGGCCGAAGAATTTTCGCTGCCGTGGCTGGATGCGCAGAACGCTGTCACCATTCTCGAGATTCGGGAAATGCTGGACCGCGCCGCGCAAGACAAGAAGATTAAGGGCGTATTCCTAGACTTGGGCCAACTTTCCGCCGGTTGGGCCAAGGTGGAAGAGATTCGCGAGCGCCTGGAACTTTTCAAGAAAAGCGGAAAGCCCGTTTATGCGTTTCTGCGCACCCCCGGCTCGAAAGAATACCTCTTGGCCACCGTGGCCGACCGCATCAGCATGGTGGAAGAAGACTATCTGGACCTGAAGGGATTGCGCGCCGAGCGTATGTTCTTCAAGAACACCTTGGACAAGGTGGGCGTGGAAATGGAAATTATCCATGCCGGCAAGTTCAAGGACTTTGGCGACTCTTACACCAAGACCGCGATGAGCGCTGAAAGCAAAGAAGCGCTGAACGGGATTCTGGATGGCATCTACGCCACGCTGGTGGAAGGCATTGCGAAGGGCCGCAAGCGCGATGCGGCAGCCGTGAAGAAGTTGATCGACGAGGGCCCGTATTTGGCGAAAGCCGCGAAGCAGGCGGGCTTGGTGGACGAGCTGGAGTACGAGAACGTGGCCGTTGAGGCGCTGGCCAAGAAGGCGAATGTGTCCAGCCGGAGCCGTACCAGTTTGCGCAGCTATCGCAAGCAGGTGCGCCGCGGATGGGAGCGGGACCGCGAGAACCGTATAGCATACCTGGTGGCCGAAGGCGACATCTTGCGCGGCACGGGCGGCGGGTTTGGGGAAGAGGGTATTATCGCGAGCCGGTCCTTTATTCGCGACGTGGAGGCCTTGAAACAGGACGAGCGCTACAAGGGCGTGGTGTTACGGATTGATTCCCCGGGGGGCGACGCCATTGCCTCCGACGAGTTGCTGGCGGCGGTGAAGAGCCTTTCGGAGAAAAAGCCAACCGTGATTTCGTTTTCCGATGTCGCGGCAAGCGGCGGCTACTATATGGCGGTGACGGGGGACGAAATTACGGCTTACCCCAGCACGATTACCGGCTCCATTGGCGTGGTTTACGGCAAGCCAAACGTGAAGGGGCTTTACCAAAAGCTGGGCTTGACGAAGGACTATTTGAAACGCGGGGCCAATGCGGATATTGACCTCGAGGACCAGCCGCTGAGCGAGATTGGGCGGCGGAAATTGCGCGAAGGTGTTGACGAAAGCTATCGCACGTTCTTGGCGCGGGTTGCGAAGGGCCGCAATGCCAAGGTGGAAGAGATTGCGCCGCTGGCCGAGGGCCGGGCTTGGGTGGCAAGGGATCCGCAGGCGAAGCGCTTGACGGACCAATTGACCGGGCTAAGCGGGGCGGTTGAGGCGTTGCGCAAAAAGATGAAGCTAGACGCTGCGGCCAAGGTGTATCTGCATCCGTACCCTTCACCCGATAGCGCTTGGCGCAAGTGGTTCAGCGAAGGAGATATGAACGCGGCCAGCCCCGATGCTTTGTTGCGCCGGGCTTTCCCCATGAGCTACGAGCAAAAGCAGCTGGAAACGTTTCGGAAGGCCTTGCGGCCAGCTTTAGTGGAAGGCGGCATGATGCGCCGCATGCTCTACACAATTGAAGTGAAGTAACTGCGAGGTAGGGAAACGGCCGGCAGCTAGAAAGCTGCGGCGCTGCTGATGCCGGCCTGGCCCAGCGCGAGGGCCATTTTCTCGAGTGCGGCCTTGTGGATTTGCGAGACGCGGCTTTCGTTAATGCCCAGCATGTTGCCAATCTCTTTCATCGTCAACTCATTGGCATAGTACAGCAAGACGACGCGCTGATAGCGCTCCGGCAGGGTTTCGAGCGCGGTACGCAGCAAGTTGCGCAGTTCTTCCCGGGCGCACATGGTGTCCGGGTGGGAGTCCGGATTGCTGGGAAAGTCCGGCGCCGGCATGTCTTCGCTTTCCGCGCCACGCGTAGAGGCGGATACCAATCCAACGTTTCGAAGGTCGAGCATCATTTGCCGCCAGCGGTCCACCTCAACGCCCATGCGTTGGGCAACTTCGGCTTCCGTGGGGTTGCGGTGCAGTTCGCCCGCCAGGTCGCGCGTCACTTGCTCTACTTGCTTGTGGCGACGGCGCAGGTCGCGGCTGGCCCAATCCAGCTGGCGCAGGCTATCGAGGATGGCGCCCTTGATGCGGTGCTTGGCGTAGGAGGAAAAAACAACGTTTTTGTCGGGGTCGAATTTGGTGGCGGCGTCGAACAAACCCATGATGCCGGCGTGCACCAGATCGTCAAGGTCCACATGCACAGGCAGGTTTTCGTGCACCCGGACGGCGATGACGCGGACAAGCGGCAGGTTTTCGAGCACAACGCGATCCCGGGCAGCGAGACGCGCTTCTTCTTCCGCGCTGAGCAACTGTTGGGTAGCAGCAGCGGCTTGGAGGTTACGAAAGTCGGCCGCAACCTGCGGCGTGGAAAAAGAGGGAAGGGCGACAGGTGACAGCGCGACAGGTGACATTGGGGTGTTTTCCTCGAACGAAACGCAATCTTCCGGTTGGGGAATCGCTTCCGTTGGAGGGGCAACCGTCCGAAGCTGTTTGGCTCGCGAGCCAGTGGGCATGCTTCGTTCTGTTTTGGGCGGCTTCCGCATCAACGTGCTTTCCTTTCCGAATTCCGCCGTCTGCTTTGGGTCGGCAGTAGCGGCGACATCGGAAGTAGAGCAATATGCGTGCCGTGAACGGTTCGCTTTACCGGTTTCAATCTGAATCGCTAAGCTGGCCATTCCCCTTCCTTCCTTCAACATCTAACTTCCTCAAAACAATAGAGATTGGGGTCTGCAAGAGAATTCCAAGGGCAATTCTGAAACGGAGCCAGAGTTTTCCACAGGTTCAATCTGGGAACCGACTTGAAACGCTATTCCCAAAATGAAACATAAGGTTTCAATGTGGGCCGAGCACTCCTGAAGTTGCCTTAGTACTTCGCTCACCAATCGCTACTTTTTGCATTATCGGCCACTTTGTATCGCTCTAAGGTACTGAAAATAGGGGTATTTTGCCTTAGAAAGCGCCTTAGGACGAGCTAGGGCTTTTTACTGAAGCGGTTAATGCAATAAACCCCTAGGAAGATGAGCACCATGGCCCAAACCTCTCTTTGGCCGACCGATTCCCGGTAAAAAAGCCAACCAAGGGCGAGGGCGACCACCGGATTTACGTAGGTGTAAATGGAAACGACGGCGACGGGAAGCCGAGCCAGTGCAATGAGATAGGCGCTGTAGGCCAGGATGCTGCCGAACAGGGCAAGGTAGAGCACGGCGCCAAGCACGCCAAGAGTCCATTGCGGGGCCGGGGCGGGGGTGAGCAGCGCGATCACACTGAAAGCGAGGCCCACGCTCAGCTGTTGGATGCCACCCACCAGGATGGGGTCCGCACCGCTCTTGCGGCGCTTTTGGAGGATGGAGCCAAAGCTCCAGCCAAAGCAGCTGCATTGGAGGATGAGAAAGCCACGCAGCGCAGCCCCGCTAAAGCCTTGGGCGAGCGCGTCCGGACCAAGCAGCAGCAAGACCCCCGCGAAACCAACCAGCATCGACAGCAAGGCCAGCGGGCGGGGCCGGACGCCACCGGGCACCAGCGCTTCCATTCCCACCATCCAGAACGGCGCCATGGTGATGATCAACGCCGCCATGCCGCTGGGGATGTAGGTTTCCGCCAGGCTCAGGCAGTAGTTTCCTACACCCAAGGTGAGCAAGCCCGTCCCTACCGGCCACCAAAACTCGCGGCCCCGGGGAAATTTCCAGCCGCGGGCAAGCGCCCAGGCCAGGATCAAGGCCCCGGAGAGCAGGAAGCGAACCGCCACCAATTGTTGCGGCGCCAGCCCTTCGAGGGCCACCCGGATACCCAGGTACGTGGTGCCCCAGAAAAAGCAAACGGCAGCGAGCGCGATCCAGGCAACACGGTCAGAAATTGGGGGAGCAATCAATACTTCAGCTTAGCGGGGAGGAGGAAGTAGAATGAGGGCTTGATCCTCACCGTCACGCTTAATCCAGCAATCGACCTAAACATCTCCGCCGACCAGTTGGTGTTTGAGGACCGCGCGTACATTTTGGACACGCACGAAACCTCCGGTGGCCGGGGCATCAATGCCTCCCGGGTGATCCATGCCTTTGGGGCAAAGACGATGGCCATTACTTTTTCCGGCGGCGAGAGCAAGCAACAGTTCGAAGAGCTGACGCGTGCCTACGGATTCCGCACCGAGTTCGTGGCTATGAAAAACGCCGTGCGGCGGAACTTGTCCATTACCGACCGCCACGGCCTAACCGTGAAGTTGAACGAGAAGGGCCCTGCCGTTTCCGCCGAAGAAATTGAGGCCGTAGAGGCAGCGGTACGCAAGCATGTGGCGAAGGCCAAGTGGCTGCTGCTGAGCGGAAGCTTGCCGCCGGGGGCGCCGCCGAACGTTTATTCGCGCTTGATCCGCCTAGCCCAAGCCCACGACGTGCCGGCGCTGTTGGATTCCGATAGCGATTCGCTGGGCCATAGCCTGGAAGCCCGGCCGGCGGCGGTGACGCCGAACCAATCGGAAGCAGAGCGCATTCTGGGCCGCGCACTGTTGACGCGGGCGCACTTTTTGGAAGCGGCGCACCGCATTCGCCAGATGGGTGCGCAGACGGTGGTTTTGAGTTTGGGCGCGCGTGGTGCGGTGGGCGCCAGTGAAACGGAAACGGTGGAGGTGGTGCCGCCGCGCGTGGAAGCAGTTTGCCCGATTGGCGCGGGCGACGCCATGGCGGCCGCGTTCTCCTGGGCCAGTATGAAGGGCAAAGGCTTTGCCGATGCGGTGCGTTGGGGCGTGGCCGCGGGTACGGCCTCCGCCATGTTGCCGGGGATTAGCTACCCCAGCTTGGAGGAGACGAAGGCCGTTTACCGGCAAGTGGAAGTGCGGCGCGCGGATTGAAATTGCTTTAGATTTTCAGCGCGGCCCGGCCTGCGGCGAGCACGGCCAGAATTTTTTCGACATCGTAGACGGCGCCGGCCCAAGTGCCACCGCTCACGTCCTGAAGAGCGGCCCATAGGCGGCTGTCGTCGGGAAGCAAAGGGTCCGCGGCAAGATGCGTGGGCGTGGGGCGCGCGGCGGGGTCTTCTCCCACCAGATTGACCGAGCCGGAGAGCGTATTGCGATCCACGAGAATTTCAATCTCATCGCCCGTGCGCACTTTGCCGATGGGGCCGCCGGCGAGCGCCTCCGGAGAAACATGGCCAATGCAGGCACCGGTGGAAACGCCGCTGAAGCGTGCGTCGGTAAGCACAGCAACGTGCTTGCCAAAGTCCAGATGCTTGAGAGCGCTGGTCAATTGGTAGGTTTCCTCCATGCCGCTGCCCATGGGTCCGCGGCAATGCAGCACCAAGATGTCGCCCGCGACAATCTCGCCCGCTTTGATGGCGCGAATGGCGTCCGGTTCGGTTTGGAAAACCTTGGCACGGCCGCGCTTCCGGTAAATGTTATCGGCGTCCACCACGCTTGGGTCGATGGAGGTACTTTTGATAACGGCCCCGCCGGGCGCGAGGTTGCCGGTAAGAAAGCTAACGGTGGCCGTCATGCCCCTTTGCTTGGCCTGGGCGGGAGAGAGGATAACATCGCTGGGCTCAACGCCATCGCGTTGTTCCAATTGGCGGCGCAGTGCCGCGCGGCGTTCGCTTTGTTCCCACCATGCCAGATTTTCGCCTAAGCTTTGTCCGCTGGCCGTAAGCGCATCCAAACGCAGCAGCCCCGCATCGCGCAAGTGGAGCATTACTTCCGGCACCGCGCCCGCCAGAAACACCTGGGCTGTGGGATGGTTATGCGGACCGTTGGGCAAGGCATCCACCAGACGAGGAATTTGTAGGTGGACGCGGCGCCAATCCTCCACCGTGGGCTGGGGAAGCCCGGCATGGTAGGCAACCGCAGCCAGATGCATCAGAACATTGGTAGAGCCGCCGAAAGCAGCGTAAACCACCATGGCGTTTTCGAGCGCGGCGGGGCTAAGAATGTCTTGCATCGTGACGCTGCTGCTGATCATGGACATCAGCGCCTTGGCCGAGCGTATGGCCATATCCCGCCAAATGGGTGTGCCGGAGGGCGCGAGCGCAGAGTGCGGCAAAGCCATGCCAAGCGCTTCGGCCACTACTTGCGCCGTTGCCGCCGTGCCTAGGAATTGGCAACCGCCACCCGGGGAAGCACACGCGCGGCAACCCATTTCCGCAGCCTCTTCGAGCGTAATGGCGCCATGCGCGTAGCGCGCCCCGATGGTTTGTACTTTGCCGGCGTCTTCGCCGTCTTCCGGCGCCAGGGTGACGCCGCCGGGAACCAGCACGCACGGCAATTGGCGTGTGGCGGCCAAGGCCATCATCATGGCGGGAAGCCCTTTGTCGCACGTCGCCACCCCCACCACGCCCTTGCGCGTGGGAAGGCTGCGAATCAGGCGGCGCAGCACTTGGGCCGCGTCGTTGCGGTAGGGCAAGCTATCGAACATACCGGGGGTGCCTTGGCTGCGGCCATCGCAGGGGTCCGTGACAAAGCCCGCGAAAGGAACCGCGCCGGCGGCCTTCAATTCGCGCGCCGCCGCTTCCATCAACAGGTTCACTTCCCAATGGCCCGTGTGATAGCCCAGGGCGATGGGCGAACCATCTTGGGCACGAATGCCGCCGTGCGTCGAAAGCAGCAAAACTTCGGCGCCGCCCAGGAGCTTGGGGTCCCAACCCATGCCAGCGTTTTGGGTCCAACCAAAGAGATCGCCGCTGGGCAGGTTGATCAGCATCTCGGGCGTTAATGGCAGCGCGCCTTCGGGGCCTTTGGCTTTTGTCGGTGTTTCAAAGAGGGTAGCGTCGCCGGAATCCAGAATGGCGAGGCGGGAATTGGGGAGGGCCATCAATCGCCATCCTAACCTGATACGATCTTGGGCGATGAGCGTATCCCGTCGATCTTTTGCCCTCGGCTTATCCGCCGCCAGCTATTCGCGCATCCTGGGCGCCAATGAACGCATACAAACGGGCTTCATTGGCTATGGCCTGATTGGCGCGCAACACGTGTACGATTTCAAGAACCAGAAGGACGTGGATATGGTGGCGATGTGCGACACCTACCAGCCGCGCCTGGAAGAAGGCATGAAGGCGATTGCGGTAGACGGGCGTCCCAAGCCTACCTCGTATACCGACTTCCGGAAGCTGCTGGACAACAAGGATATTCAGGCCGTGGTGGTTTCGACGCCGGACCACTGGCACGCGCTGATGACCATGATGGCCTGCGCCGCCGGCAAGGATGTTTATGTGGAAAAGCCGATGACGTTGTTCCAGCGCGAAGGGCGGTGGATGATCAACGTGGCGCGCAAGCACAAGCGCGTGGTGCAAGTGGGTACCCAACAGCGCAGCGGGCGGCATTACCAACTGGCCAAGCAACTGCTGCAGGAAGGCGCCATTGGAAAAGTGCATTCCGTGCGCATGGCCAGTTTTCGCAACGTGATGCCGGGTTTTGGTACGCCCACCGCGGCCAATACGCCCACGGAGTTTGATTACGAAATGTGGCTGGGACCGGCCCCGAAACGCCCCTACCAGCCGCACCGGGGCCTTTACCATTTCCGCTGGTTCTGGGATTATTCCGGCGGGCAAATGACCAATCTCGGCGCTCACCAGATCGACATTATGCAGTGGTACCTGGGCTATCAGGGGCCCTTGTCGGTGTATTCGAGCGGCGGCCGCTTTGTGCTGGAAGATGATGGCGAAACGCCCGACACGCAGGATGCCGCCTACACTTACGCCAACAAAGTAAGTTCCCTGTGGAGCCATCGGGAAGGCAGCCAGGGCGACGCCGCGGGCGCGGGCCTGACCTTCTACGGGACGAAAGGAAGCTTGAAGATTGGGCGCGGCGGATTCGAAATTCTGGGCGACGACAAGCGTCCGCCGGAAAACGCCATTCCCACCTTCCAAGGGCATCCCACCGGGGGCGCTCGGCGGCAGGAAGTAGTGCCGGAAAAGTTGACGGCTCCGCGCAAAGAGCCGGGCTCGAGCCCCGAGCAGTTTGACCTGCACGTGCGAAATTTCCTCGATTGCATTCGCAGCCGCCAGCGCACGGTGGCCGATGTGGAGGACGGGCACTGGACGGCCACGGCTTGCCACCTGGCCAATATCAGCTTGCGGCTGGGCCGCAGCCTGAAGTGGGACCCGGTGAAAGAAGAAATCGCCGGCGACCGCGAAGCCAACGCCATGCTGGAGCGCCCGTACCGGAAACCGTGGGACGCCGTGTTGAAGAGCCTGTAGGGAACCGAATTCGACTAACGGTTATCCAAAGCTATCGTGGGCAACTACGTTGGTATTGATTGGATCGGCGCCTACGACTACATATCAAGGACTCAACTTTTTTGGCTGTTGCTTTACGGTCTTGCGACGCAAACACTGGTCAAGCGCCCAGAACCGCTGCAATTGCCCGCGCTCTTAATGTTGCGAGTTGCCGGCTTGCTAACTGTGTTCGCCTTGCCGGTTGGTCCCCTTGTTGTTTTCTTCGTAAGCTACTGGCTCTTCAACGCGCCGGACATTTTGCGGCTAGAGGGTCTCCTTCCTCCGACGGCACTCGTTTTTTTCTCATCGTTGGCTTGGCTGACGGGTCTAGACTTTGCCGTGCGCAAGGTTTTTGCGAATCGGGTTGTTTCGTGGAGGCACCAACTGGGAGCGAATGCGATCTGGCTTACTTTGAGCATTCTTCACATCATGGTGCGTGCAATCCTGTGGCCACCGGAGGCTTGAACCGATCGCTAGCGCCCTTCAGGCGCTACAATACAAGTTTCCGGCTAGCGCCCTCGTCTTTGTGCTCACTGCAATCTATCCTGGTTCCTTTGACCCCATCACGAATGGGCACTTGGACGTTATTGAGCGCGCCAGCCGCTTGGCGGACCGCCTGATTGTGGGCGTCCTGCTGAATTCCAACAAGAATCCGCTGTTCGCCATTGAAGAGCGGGTGGAGTTGGCCCGGGCCGCCACCGCACGTTTTCCCAACATCGAAGTGCAATCCTTTGACGGGCTGCTGGTGGACTTCGCCGAACGCAGCCAAGCCCGCATTATCGTGCGCGGCATCCGCGCCATCAGCGACTATGAGTTTGAATTACAGATGGCCCTGATGAATCGCCGCTTGAAGCCGGACCTCGAAACTGTTTTCTTAATGGCCGGCGAACAATTTTCCTTTGTCAGTTCACGAATAATAAAAGAAGTGGCGCGTTTGGGGGGCGAGATCCAGGGTCTTGTTCCCGCCATCGTGGAAGATGCTTTGCGCGCCAAATATCAAGCCAAAAACCAAGGAGTTTAAACCCGTTCCATGCCTGTAGCCCCGCCCGCCACCCTTGCGGACCGCATTAGCCGCATCAGCGTCAGTGCCACGATGAAAGTTGCCGCCGAGGCCGACCGTTTGCGCCGGGAAGGGCACGACGTGGTGGATTTCAGCGTCGGAGAACCGGACTTTCCCACGCCCGCCAATGTGAAGCAGGCGGCCATTGACGCCATCAACGCCAACTTCACCAAATACACGCCCGCGGGCGGCACGGCGGAGTTGAAAGCGGCCATTTGCCAGCGCCACGCCACCGACTTTGGCACCAGCTACACGCCGGCGGAATGCGCCGCGACCGTGGGCGGCAAGTACGGCATTTTCGCCGTTATTCAAGCCCTGGTGCAGGAAGGCGACGAAGTGATCATCCCCGTGCCTTACTGGGTGAGCTTCAACGATATTGTCAACTACGCGGGCGGCAAGTGCGTGTTTGTGGAGTGTAAGGAAGAAGATGGCTTTGCGTTGACGGCGGAGAGCTTGGCGGCGGCCATCACCCCGCGCACGAAGGCCGTCATCATCAACTCGCCTTCGAACCCCTCCGGCGCCGTGGTGCCCACCGAAGAGCTGAAGCGCATCTACGCGCTGCTGGCGGACAAGGGCATTTGGGTGTTGGCCGACGAATGCTACTGCCGCTTCCTGTACGATGATGCTCCGTTCAGCCTGGCCAGCCTGCCGGGGGCGAAAGAGAACGTGATAGTGATGGGTTCGCTGTCAAAAACCTACGCGATGACGGGTTGGCGGGTGGGCTTTTTGCTGGGCCCGAAGCATGTGATTGATGCCTGCGGAAAGCTGTTGACGCACTCCACCTCGAACCCGAACTCCATTGCCCAGAAGGCGGCCATCGAAGCCGTGAAGGGCCCGCAGGATTCTGTTACCGAAATGCTGGCGGAATTCCGCAAGCGCCGCGATTACACGCTGGAGCGCCTGCGCGCCATGCCCGGCGTGACGGCACAAACCCCGCAAGGGGCCTTCTACGCTTACCCCAACATCAGCGGTGTTTTTGGCAAAGGCGGCATCCATAGCCCCATGGAATTTGCCTCGAAGCTGCTGGCCGATTCTTTCGTTACGGTGGTGCCGGGCGAAGCCTTTGGGACTCAGGAACACGTGCGCATTTCCTACGCCACTTCAATGGAAGAGCTGAAGAAGGGCTTGGACCGCATCGAAGCCTTTATCCGGAAACTGGCTTAATTCGAAATGGAACTGCCTCCCGCGGTCCGCAAGTTGCGTTCCACGCGCTACGAAAAGGTGTGGGGAACCCAAGACCTTTCGCCGCTTTTTCCTGTGGCGCAGGAGAAGGTGGGCGAGGTATGGTTTGAAGACGAAGAGCGGCTGCCGCTGCTGTTCAAATTTATCTTTACCTCCGAGCGGCTTTCCATACAGGTGCACCCCAAGGACGACTACGCCCGGGAGCACGAAAACTCTCTGGGCAAAACGGAGATGTGGCACATTCTGCGGGCCGATCCGGGAGCGAGCCTGGGCCTGGGCTTTCAGCAGGAGTATGACGGCGAAACGGTTGCCGTGGCGGCGAAGTCCGGGGCCATTGAACAGATGATCGATTGGGTTTCCGTGGAACCGGGTCAAAGTTATTTCGTTCCCGCGGGCACGGTGCACGCCATTGGCGCGGGTATCGCGTTGTGCGAAATCCAACAGAATTCTGACGTCACCTACCGGCTTTACGATTATGGGCGGCCACGCGAATTACACCTGGAGCGCGGTATGGCCGTTAGTGATCTGGGTCCCTACAAGATTCAGTGCAAGGCGAACCTGGTGGAGTGTGAATACTTCCGCACGGAACGGCTTCGCCTGGATGCGGCGCTATCGCTGGGTGGTCCGCGGACGGTGGTGATTTTCCTGGAGGGACGAGGCAAGATAGGCGGCGAGGCCTACGAGAAGGGAACCATGTGGCGCGTCATGCGGAACGCCACCATTGAACCCGCCCGCGCCACCACTATCCTCTACGTCACTTGGCCGGAGAGTTTGGCTTAACCTTCCAGGCTTCGTCGAAAAAGTCTGCGGCTACGATGCGGCCGGGGCGCTTGTCGCTGGGAGGCTCGGTCAGGTCAACCACGGCCCAATCCGGGAGCTTGGGGGTTTGCAGCGAGTTTGTGCCATTGGCTTCGCCGCGCAGGGTGGGCCCGGAGTTCAGCACAACGTAGCGCCGGGGGTTCAAAGGATTCGGGTAAATCATGACCACGGCTTGGGTGCCCTTCCATTGGTCCTGGAGCGGAAGCTGGCCCGCGATGCGCCGCAAAAGTTGGTTGCTTTGCGCGTCGCCCCAGAGCACAAGGTTGGCGTGGGCAATATCGTCCTCGGTCACGTCTACATCTTTTTTCACGATTGCTTTGCCGCGGAAAATACGCCGCCAATCCGCAATCGCCGCTTCGCTTTCGCTCTTCACCCAACTGGCGATTTCCGCGCTCTGGGCCTGGCCCGTGGGGAGCACCATCAGGAAACGCGAATAGAAGGCGTCGTCAATGGGGCCTTGCAGTTGGGGCTGCTTGCGCAGGCCTTCCCGTACGCCTTCCCGCAGGCCGAAAAAGCCTTCTAAGCTGCGGTCGCTTTGGGGTTGGAGCACGCCCGCGCGCTGGCCGTTCCAGAGCACCGGTACCGCTTGGTCCAAAGCCCCACTCCAGCCACCGGGGCCGAACGCAATGGCCAGGGCGGAGACATTTTGGGAGGTAATGACAATGCCGGCGGGCGTGATCTTCGCTTCCACGCGCGCGGGCTCCCAGTGTTGTTCCAGCCCTTCCAAGCGGAGCCAGCGCATGCGGTTATAGCGAAGCGTGCGGGTGGCAAATTTGATGTGGCTCGGGTAGGGGTCGCGGCCTATGCGGGCCAAAGCGTCCAGGCGCTGCGCAATCTCGATTTTGGCGGCCGGATGATACTTGTGCTCGGTGTTGGGACCAATGACGTGGGCAAGCTGCATGCCCTCTTTACGCAGGTAACGGTCCATGATTTGCGCGGCTTGGATTTGTTTGTCCTTCTCGCCGGAATAGGCGATGAGGGGCGTGTTGAAGAAGTTGAGCGCGTACTCCGTGGCGTCGTACAGGGAGAAGAGCTTTTGCTCGTACCAGGGGCGGGCGGGCTTGGCAGCAAGGTTCTGGTATTCGCTGGATTCGGCAAAACCCGCTCCCGGCGCCACCCCGGCCCAAAGGCCGGCAAAGTGGGCCCCAACGTGCCAACTGGTAGCGCCGCCCATGGAGAAGCCCCGCACAAAGATGCGGTTTTCGTCGATGGGGTAATGCCGCTTTACGCTCTCCATGGCTTCAAACAAGTCTGTTTCGCCCGCAAACTTACTGGCGTTGCAATAACGGCCATAGAGGTGCAGAACCATGGCGTCGGGCGGCGTAAACTCCCCGGGCTTGGTCAGGCGATCGAACAGGAAATTCACCTCGCTCAGGGTTTCGCCGCGGCCATGGAACCAAAGATCCAAGCGGCCCGGGGCATTCACGCGCGGCCCGATCACCAAGCCGTAGGGCTGAATGCTGTCGTCAATGGCCGAGCGATACCCGCGCACCACTAAGCCCTTGGCGGTGGCCCAGGGCGTTTGGCCGGCGGCCAGCTGGCGCGCGCGGAGCAGGCCCTCTTCCAGCAGGCGGTGGGCCTTTTCGAGTTCTTCCAGCTTGAAGAATTCGTTGTAAGCCAGAGCGCTTGCCACGGCCTCGCGAAAGACGAGCACGTCTTCCACATGAGGCTTTTCAAGGCTGGGGCGAAGGGCTGCGTCCAATTCCGCCAGGCGCGTTTCCAGGCGCACCCGCTGGTCCGCTGGAATGGCCACGCCGGGCGGGGGAATCAACTTTGGTTGGGCAAAGAGAGCGGCAGCCAGCAGCAGCAAGGCAAAAAATCTCATTGCTTCTTCTTATCATGCTGCCGGCGCAGGAACGTGGGATCGTCCATTTTCGGCCCCGGCGCGGCATCAAGCGGCTCCTTGGCAAGTTCGGGAACAAAAATTTCCTTGTTCACGGGTAGGACAGTGTAGGGGGTCAGGTCCGGCTCCTCGGTGAACAGGTCCGCCAGGTCTTGCGCGGCGGCATCGTAGAGATTCAGCGGCGGAATACCCAAGAGGCGGAACGTGGTTTTCAACATGCTGGGCATGCTGGTGTTCACCCGGGAAACGTAATTCTGCTTCACGTAGGGGCCCAGAGCCATAAAGACGGTGCGGTGCGTGTCGATATGGTCCACGCCGCCTTGTGCATCGTCTTCGGTAATGAAGACGGCCATGTTGGCCCACCACTTGGTGTGGCTCAGAAAATCTACAATGCGGCCCAGGGCGAAATCGTTATCGGCCATATAGCTGGCCTCAACGGGGAAGCCGTCTTCGCGGCGCGGGCGGGCGAGGTGGTCGTTGGGAAGGTGGATGAAGATGAGGCGGGGGAATTCTTTCTTGCCTTCGAGAAACTCCCGCTGCACGTCGTGAATGAATTGCGTGGCGCGAAATTGGTCCGGGATGTTGGTGTTGTAGTTCGGGTAGTCCCGCGCGGAGTTGCGGAAAAGCGGATCGGGCATGGGGATGTTGGTCAGGTAGCGAGCGCCGGTAGGCTTTAGGCCCGTGCCTTCGTCCGCGCCGGCCAGTTCAAAGCCTTCGCCATAGTTGCGGAAGCTGATGTTGTGGCGCTCCAAATGGTGCCAAAGCGCCCCGCCTTCCAACTGTTCTTCGGGATGGACGCTGGAATTGCTGCCGGGAAATAGCAAACGTCCCGGCGCGGTGGTGGGCAGGCGAAAATCCTTTTGCCCCCCATAAGCCGCCATCAGGGTGGATTCGGTCCAGGCATTGGGGTAACTGCCCACAATCCAATGGTGGCCATCCACGCTTACCTCGCTATCGGCATAGAAGTTGTCGCTGATGGCGAAGCGGCGCGCAAGGGCGATGTGGTTCGGGCTGATCACCATGCCCTTATTGCTGATGCGGGGCTTCAAAGCATTGCGGTCGGCCTCGACAATGCCGTAGCGTCCAAAACGCGCCAAAAGCCAAGCGCCGCGAATTTCCGCATTGCCCGCTCGTTCCAGATCACCAAATACTTCGTCAAAGGTGCGGTTCTCTTTCACGATAATGACGACGTGCTTCACCCCGGAAGGCAGCGGCGCAGGCGCTTCCGGCTGTTCCACAAAGCCGTTATTGGCCCAGACGTTGCGGGTAAGGGCGGGCAATTCCGCATCAGAGGGAAGGTCGAAAATCTGCATCGCGCCGCGGCGCAGTTCGGCTTGGAAGCTTCGCTCGTGGGCGACCGTGGTGGTGGCGTTGGGGCCTGTGCCAAAGCCTTTGGCGGCCACGGTGAACACTTTGCCGCCTTGTACGATGAGGTCCGTAGGAAACCAAGGCGCGGGGATATGGCCCAGCACCTGCTTGCGTGCCGGGTCAATCACGCCAATGGCATTGATGCCCGCCTCGGCCACCAGCAGACGCTTCGCGCCCGGGTGCCAGGCCAAACCAATGGGCAGCACGCCGCGCAGGTTTTCGAGCTTGGGCACGCGAATGGGAATTTCCTCCAGCCGCTCCAGCCGTTCGGCGTCAATGACGGTGATGGAATCGTTATGCCCATTGGCGACATAGACACGGTTGCCCGCCGCCACCACACCGCTGGGGCTGCTGCCGCCCAGGCTTTGCGCGCCGAACGGGAGCCCGGTGCGGATGAACTTCACAAGCTTCGCTTCGCCGGGCGTGGCAACGTCCACAATGGCCAGGGAGTTGGCTTCTTCGCGGTTGGGGTCTCCCAGCGCGGCAACGGCAACGTCTCCCGAAGGCGTGCGAATGGTTGTACCCGCGGCCGATTCGGCGCTGGGGAAACCAAAGGCGGGGAAGGGAATGCCGGTTTCGCGCGGACGCTTGCGGTCCGCCCCGGGAAGCGGACTGTATTCAAACATTCCGAGGTTGGTGACGTAGATGCGGCGCTGATCGGGCGAGAAGGCAATGGCGAAGGGAAGCCGGCCCACCTTCACGCTTTGCACCAGGCGCCGCCGCTTCACATCAAAAATGCCCACGCGGAAATTGGCCTGGTCCACGACATAGAGCAGCTCCCGCTTGGCGTCAAACACAAGGTCGCCCGAATAGCTATCGCGCCAAGGGCCTTGGTTCAGCTCCAAGGTGAACTGGGTGCGGCCGCTTTCGGCATCGAGTTTGCGAACGCGCCCAGAGTTGCCCTCGCTCACGAAAAGACTGCTGTTGCCGTCGAAGGCCATGCCCTGGAAAACACTGTTGAAAAGGTCTTCGTCTTCCTCTTCTTCGGCTTCGCCACCACGGCGGCGCTGCTTGCCACGGATGGTTTTGGTGGTGGCACGGGTGCCCTCGCGCTTCAACACAGTGAGCGAGAATCGATTTGGCCCGCCGTCGGCGCTCACCACAAGGTCGGCTTTCTCATTGACGGCAATTCCAAAGGGGCCAGGGCCGGTGATGTGGGTTTGGCCAAAGGGAGTAACAAAGCGGCCACCGGGAAGAATGGTTTGCGCGCCCGGCCGCTTCGCCGCAGTTTCGGTTCCCGCGGGAGTGCGAAACTCTCCCGCGCCCAGCAGGCTGCAGGAAATAAGAAGAAGTACGAAAAATTGAGCCATTGAAGGTACTCTAGCGAGTAGCCCTTGACGGCGCAAGAACACGGAACAAAAAGGACGCATCGCTTGATTGGACTCGCAGCCCAATACCAACAAGACCCGCTCTTCACGGTGGAACAATTCCTGCTGGAAAACGGCCGGCAACTGGAGCAACTCCATACGTATTTGAGGGAAGCGCTGCTACCCGCGCGCCGCAGCTTAGCGCCGGGCCGCCAATTTGTGCTCGAGGGAATTGTCACGGCGCACCAGCCGCAGGTCTTGGTGTTTCAGGAGTATGCGAACGTCGTGGCGTGGCGAGAGAGCGAACTGCAATTGAACGCTGACCCGCAGCTAGGCGCAAGACTTACTGCTTGGGACAAGTTAGGCGAGCCCAGTGTGCAGCGCCTTGTTTCTCTTTATGCTTCCCCGCATTACCAGGCAATGCCAGCGAAGCGAGAGGCAAAAGTGCACGAGTGGCGGGTTTATCAAGCTCCCAGCATGTGGCAGGCCAACGGACTCCATGAGCGCTTCGCGGGGCCGGAAATTCCCATCTTTCATCGCTGCGGCATTCACCCGGCGCTTTACTTGAGCGGCTTGGCCGGGATGCAGTTGCCCAACTTGAGCTATCTAACTCCCTTTGCCAGCTTGGCGGAGCGCGAGCAGGCTTGGACCAAGTTCCAAGCCGACCCTGAGTGGCTGGAGGTAAAGAAGCAATCGATGGAGACGCACGGCTTTACGCCACGCTTCATCACCACGGCGCTCTATAAGCCAGCCGCGTACCAGGATGAACTAGGGAACTAAAGGCAACTTTGGCAAGTTTTCCAGGTTCGCCGGCTTATCGCGAGGCAGTAGACCGCGTGCAATGGCGAGTTCGTAAGTAGCAAAGGCGCGGTAATAGTCGGCCAAGGCGTTAGCCTCGCGCACGGCGGCTTCGGCGGTAGACTGCTCGCGCAGGTTCAGCACAAACAGCGTGCTGTCGCCCAGCTCGTAGCGAAGCCGTTCGGCCTCTTCCACCTGGCGGGTGACTTTCAATTCCTCGTGCAACACTTGCGCGCGTTGGAAGGCGGCCCGTACGGCGCTGGCAGCGTCTTGGACTTCCGCATTGATTTGCTCGTTTTGGAATTGTTGGCGCTGCTCGAGTTGTTGCAGTCGCGCATCGGCGGCTTGCAAGCGGCCTTTGGCCTGGCGGCGTTGCAGGGGTAGGTCAAATGTAACGCCAACGCGAAGATCATTAGGGCCGCGCAAAACGGGGCCGCCCCCGATTTCGCGAATGTATTCCGTGAAGAGGTCCACGTTGGGCAAGGTTTGGTTTTGCGCCAGCCGCCGGTCCAGATTGATCTGGTTGCGTTGGAAGAGGAAACGCAGCACTTCCGGCCGCCGGCTCATGGCTGCTTCGAGATCCTGCAATTGTTGCTGTTCGGAAAGGCTGGCGGGGTCTGGAAAGCCCTGTGGTAGTTCTGCTTCCGTTGCCAGCAAAGGTTGCCCGGCAGGATCGCGGAGAAACAGGCTGAGTTGAATGGCGGCGTTTTCAATCGACCGGCGGGCCTCAACGACGTTATTTTGGCGCTGGAAAAGCAGGCGTTGGTTATCGAGTTGCTCGAACTGCGGAAGGGCGCCCAACTGTACCGCTTCCCGCAGAATGGCGTCGCGGGCTTGGGCAACTTCCAACAACGCCCGCGCAATCATCAGGCGGCGACCGGCACCCACCCAATCCCAATAAACGCGGGTGGCTGAGTTGATGATGGCGATGCGCTGCTGGTCGATGGAAAGGTCGGCTAAGCGAACCCCGATCTGCTGCTTGGCCAAGTCGGCGCGGCGCGAGTCAATGGCGCGGTCACGCGCTAAAGGAATCCTTGCCCCCACAAAGTATTGCCCGCCATCGTTGGTTTGAATCTTCCCGTCATAACTGGGAAAACGCCCTTGGCTTTGGGTGTAACCGCTGTAGACCGAAGAACCCCAAAGTGTGGTGGGTTGTTCGGCACTGATCGAAAATCGCTCATTCTCATAGAAGCCAAGAGTTTGCGCTTCCAGACGGGACTTCAGAAGCAGGTCAAAGCGCCCCGTGGCCGTAAGCAAGTCTGCTTCGGCCAAGGGCTTTTCCAGCAGTGCGGCGCGCAGCGGAGGATAGTTGCGGTTCACGCTTTCAATCACCGCGTCCAAGGTGAGCGAAGGCTTGGCTTCCCCCGGTTTCAGCTCACTCAGGCGGTTGGTCAGCAATTGCTGTTGCGGAAGACGAAGCCGTTGTTGGGCGTTCAAGAGCAGCGCGCTACCCAGCAGCGCGGTCCAGAGCAGTACAAGTTTCATGTCTACTTTTTCTTCTTGCCTTCAACCGGGCCACCCATCGAGCCCCCCTTACCCTCTTGCGGGGTGACGGTGGGCGGGAAGCCGTTGAATTGCCGCCAGAGTTCGAAGCCCAGGGGAACCTGGTTCAGCAATACCCAACCATTGGTGCGCACGCCTTGGCGCAGGTAGCGGTTGGAGGGCCATGCGTCGTCGTTTGGGTCGGGTTCCACCAGAATGCGGAATTTGCCTTCCCCATTGTCGGTGGCGTCCACCAACATTACCTGTCCACCGAAGGTGCCTACGGCTACGCTGGGCCAACCCGCGAACTGAATGGCCGGCCATCCTTCAAATTGGAGGCGGACTTTATCGCCCGCGTGGATCAGCGGGATGTCGTTGCCGTTCATCCAAAGCTCGACAACCAGATCTAAGGTGTCGGGGACAAAGACGGCAATGGGATCGCCGGCTTTCAACAACTCGCCCCCGGGCTGCGCCACCAGCCGCAGGATGGTGCCGTTACGGGGAGCCTTAATTACCTGCATGGCTTGGCGAGCCACACGCACCTGCACGCGCTGCATCTCCGTCTCTGAATTGGCGACTTCTGCCTTGCCGGTGGCAAGGGTGGCGCGAGCGGTAGCCAGAGTATTTTGGAAATCGGTTTCCGTTTTTTGTAGGTCCGCCTCGCGCGCGAAACGCTCGTTGATTGCCGCCTGCAAAGCAGCTTTGGCGCGGTCTACTTCGGCTTGGCTGCGACCTAGGCTTTGCACCTGCAATTCGTAGGTGCGAACAGAGTAAAGACCACTGGCCAATCCCGCTTTCACGCGCTCGGTATTCTGTTGATCGGCTACCAAGCTATACTCCGCTGCCTTTAGCGAGTTTTCGGCTTGGCGTACATTGTCCAACGCCACCTGAACCCGGTTCCGGGCACTTTCCATAGCATTGCGTCGGCTAAGTTCGATTTGCTGAAGAGAAACCGTCTGCTGAGATACGCGGTCTTTGGCTTGGTCTATGCGCATGCCAATGAAATTGCGCTCTTCTTTCAAACGTTCCAGCAGCATCGGGTCGTTGTCGGCGATTTCGGCAACAATATCACCAGCCCGCACGCGGGAGCCTTCAATCACTTCCCACTTCACGATGCGGCCCTCCACCGGGGCATCGATGGTTTGCTGGCGCTCAAACGGTGTGGTGCCCACAACTTTGCCAAAGCCGGACACGTTTTGCACCCAGGGGGCAAAAATGAGAGTGGGAATCCCAACGGCAAAGATAAAACCCAGCGCGTAAGCAAGCAAGCGGGCCCCTCCGCTGCTGCCGACGTTGCCCAAGGCATCGAGGCCCAGATCCATGCGGTAGGGTTGCAGGGGACGCTTCAGTTTTTGGTCTTGCGTTGAAGTGGCCATAATCCTAATTTGCCTCTCTGTTGTTCTCTCTGTTGTTCTGAATGGAGCCGTTTTCGAGAGTAACAACTTGGTCCATCCGGCTGACCACGTTGCTCGACCGGCTGGCCACAATCAACGTCCAATCGTTTTCCGGGCGGGTAAGCTCTTCGAGTAGCGCGTCCCGCTCGGGCGTGTCTTCAAAAAGGTCGAGGATTTCGTCCAAGATCAAGACCCGCGGGTTTAGGGCAAGGCCCCGGGCCAGCATCAAACGGAGGCTCTGGCCAGTGGTTAGCGGTTGGCCACCCGTGGCAAGTTCGGTTTCCAGACCTTCGGGAAGGCTTTCGACAATTTTCAACAGCCCGACTTTCTCGAGGATCTTCCGCAAATCGGCGCTCGTTAGCTCCTGATTGCCAAGGCGTATGTTCTCTTCAATGGTTCCTTGAAAAACTTCCGGAGTCCGAATGAGCGCCACCTGGTTGCGCAAGTCGTAAAGGCGCAACTGGCGGTAGTCGTGCCCATCAAAGAGCAGGGTGCCCGCGGCCGGTTCGCGCAACCCGTAGATCATTTCGAGCAACGTGCTCTTGCCCGAGCTGGTGGCGCCTAGGATGCCCAGGCGAGCCCGGCGAGGAATATATAGGCTGAGGTTATTCAGAATCGGCCGGTTTGCATCGTAACCGAATGTGACATTCCGCAGCTCGATTTCCGCGCAACCATCATTGGCGATCACCTCGGTGCCGTCGTTTTCCAGCGGCAGGTCGGTTAGGTATCCCAGTTTATCGACGGAGGCCAAAAGGTCATAGAAAGTTTCCAATTGTTTGCCGAATTTCGAGAAGCCGCTCAGGGTGGTGGCCACCACGAGTTCCGCCGCGACAAGTTGGCCCAGCGTGAGTTGCCGTTCCATGACAAGCCAACCGCCCGCACCCAGCACCGCCGCCGTGCCGATGGCCTGCATGGTTAGCGACCCGGCAATTTGGCGCAGTAGAATCATCCAGTGCTTTTTGCGGTATTGGATCCAATCAGAAACCAGTTCGTTACCGCGATTCACGGCAAATTCCGCGCCTTGGGAGGACTTAAAGGTGGCAGGGCTGCGCGCAATCTCTTGAAGCCAGGCCACCAGGGAGTACTTCGCTTTGCTTTCATAAATAGCGGTCTTCACGCCGCCAATGCCTAGGGGGAAGAGCGTGATCAGGATGAAGACAATCAACAGCAGGGCGAACGCCATGAGCAAGGGATGGTACACGGTCAGCAGCACCATGCCCACCAAGGTGGTCATCATCAGTTCAACGCCCTCGATGAGCAGCGTGGCGCCACCCTTTTGCAGGGTGACAACGTCGAGGAAGCGGTTTACCAGTTCGGGCCCGTGGCCATCGTCGTAGGCGTGGATTTTGACGCGCAGCAATCTTTGCAAGCTGTCGGAAGAAACGCGCACGAACACCCGCCGCTGGATAATTTCCACCACATGGCTCCGCAAGGCCCGCAGGAGCGCCGCAAACAGCAGCGCGAGGAACACCAAGAGCGAAAGCACCACCAGTGGCTGCAGCAGCGTGCCGAAGGCGATTGTGTTAACCAGGCTTTGGGTGGCGATGGGGACCACCAGACTGAGCAAACCGATCACGATGGAATAAACAATAACAACCCAAATGTCCGATTTCTCCGCCTCCATCCAGCCACGTAGGCGGCGGAAGGGGCTGGGGTGATTATGGTTGCCGTCGTCTCCGCCTTGGGGGGGGCTGTAGGAACCACCTCCTCCATTGGTTGCGGCGGTTTCCAGCGTTGCGCCTGCGAATTCCTTGCCGCCGGATTTGGCAGGGGATGCGGATTCTAGATAGTTTGCCTGCATGTATTGTTTATTCTCGCTAACAAAATCGTCGCCTACCCTTAAAGAAGATGCACAAACAGGACCGGAAAGATCCAAATCTTCTTCCTGTTAAATAGTTATAACATCTTTATATGAAAAAAGATGCATCTGACCGTCATCCGGTTTAAACTAAATAGCAGGTACTACAAATAGAAGATGCCCTGGCGCAAATTCCTCGCGGAGGAAATGGCGGAACTCCTTAAAGTTCTTAGTCATCCGCATCGCATACGAATTATTCACGAGCTGCGGAATGGTCCGCTAGATGTTAATGGGTTGCAATCCATCTTGGGAATCAGCCACGCCCGGGTGTCCCAGTACCTTTCTTCCCTTCGTCAACACCACTTAGTGACCGAGCGCCGGGATGGCAGGCATGTCTACTACAGCCTACAGACGGAATCGATTTCCCAGTGGCTAACCGAGGGGATGCAATTCCTGAATGTTGGAGCCCAGCACCAAGCCGAACTCGAAAGGGCTCTCCGTCAATCGAGCGCGGTGTGGAGTGACCGGCAAAAGCTAAAGCCCAACGGCCATCCACAGGCACCAAAAGAACCTACGGAAAAGTCCGGCACCGAGCCGGAAGATCTCCAGTAGAGAAGTTAACCTTTGGTAATTATTTCGTAGACTTCGCGCTTGGGCCGACCGGTTTGCTGGGCAACAGCCTTGACAGCCTTCATATGCTCCACGCCATCGGCAAGCAGACGCCTGTAAGCGCTTAGGATTTCCTCAGCCGACAAATTGCTCGCCGGACCCTGCCGCTCCCTACCGACCAGAACTGTAAATTCGCCTTTGATGGAGGGACGAGTAGCAAGAGCGTCGCGAAGTTCGGCGGCCGTGCCTCGGAGGAACTCCTCATGGAGCTTTGTCAGTTCCCTTGCCAGGACGACCGGCCGCTCGCCAAATAACTGCACAAGGTCCGCGAGGGTTTCGACAATGCGGTGGGGCGATTCGAAGAAGATGAGCGTGGCGGGCGTGGAACTCCACCCCTCCAGGACCTCGCGGCGAGCTTTGGCCTTGTGGGGCAAGAAACCGATAAAGGCGAAGGCGTCAGTTTCCAAACCGGAGGCGCTGAGGGCAGTGATGGGTGCGCTGGGGCCGGGCAGGGGAACCACCTTCACACCTGCGGCAAGGGCGGCTTGGACAAGCCGGAAGCCAGGATCGGAAACCAAAGGGGTGCCAGCGTCAGAGATTAGCGCCAGGTCTTCGCCCGCGAGCAGGCGGGCCACCAACTGCGAGGATCGTTCCTCTTCGTTGTGCTCATGTAGGCTGATGAGGGGGCGCTGAGCGCCGATGGCCTCCATCAGCTTGCCGCTTTGGCGGGTATCCTCGCAAGCCACGGCCGCCACTTCGCCCAAGATCCGGCAGGCGCGACGCGTGAGGTCCTCAAGGTTGCCGATCGGAGTTGCGACAATATAAAGTACTCCGGCCATTTGACGATAGTACCGTCAGGCTTCCCACAGAAGATTGAAGCGGTTCGGGCTTTTTTTGCGAAAGGCTTGAGAGAATCCTTGGTGTAGTCGTACGATGTGGATTGCCCGACGGACCAAAAGGAATAGGAATGGAAGGCAACTGGCCCCTTTCGAGCAAAGCAAAAGACCAATCGCCCTGGGCAACTCCCGGGGACGGCGCGCCGGAGGGATTGGCTTCGCTAAGCCGGAAGCTGGCTGAGGCCACCACATCAGCCGGAGCAACAAGGAGCTCGCAACTAAGCCCAAGCATGGAATCAAACGTCCAAATCCCCACTCACTACACTTGGGAAGTTGAAAACAAGTCGGTCAGCGTCCTGCTGGACTACGATCTGATTGACAAGCTGTCCATGGAAATCATGCGTGGGTTTAGCTTGGTGCCGAAGCGTGGGGCAGAGGTGGGCGGCATATTGTTGGGCACGGTGGAGATCGGGGAAAAGGTCGTGATCCGAGTGGAGGATTACGAAGCGGTTAGCTGCGACTATCTGCGCGGACCGAGTTATTTGCTGAGCCCCGCCGAAGAAGCCCGTTTTGCCGAGACGATTGAACGCTACGAAAGCGCTTCGGAGCGGCGGCTGTATGTCGTGGGACTTTTCCGCAGCCACACACGCGATAACGAATTATCATTAGCCGACGAAGACGTCGCGCTCTTCCGGAATTACGCCAAGGACCCGGCGAATATCTTTCTTTTGGTGCGCCCCTATGCCACCAAGGCCAGCATCGGCGCACTGTTTCTGGAAGAAGACGGGGAATTGCAGCGCGGCCCTTCCTGGAAGGAATTTCCTTTCCGCCGGCGGGATTTAGGCGGCATTCCCAACATCAAGAGCGCCGCAGAGCCAGAGGCCTCTATTGCCGAGCGGCAAAGCGCTAAGGATGCAGTGGACTTGCGCGAATGGTCCGAGCGTGTGCAAAGGATTACGCAAAGAGAACCGGGGCCAACAGCTTTGCCGGCCGAAGATTCGCCCTCGCAACGCTTTCGCCGCAAATGGATTCTGGTACCGCTTTCGTTTGTATTTCTGCTGGTGGGAGTAATTGCCGGTTTCCAAGCCGCTTTGGTTTTGAACCGAGCGGATACCGACGACTTGGCCTACCGTAGCTTGGGCTTTGCCATGGGAGCCACGCGCGACGGCAATGCCATTTTCCTGCGTTGGGACCCCAATGCCGCAGCGATCCGTTTTGGCCGGCGCGCTGCCTTAACCATCGAAGACGGCGACTTCAAGCGAACCGTACAACTGGACGCCGTGCAACTGCAAAACGGCGCCGCTACGTATCGTTCGGCCAACGCCGGGGTAGTGTTCCGCCTGGAAGTGGAAACCCAACGCGGCAGTAAAGTCACCGAATCGGTGCAGTACCAACCCGCAAAGTAGCCCTTAGGCGGCAAGGGGTTGGGGCGGCGGCGATTGGACGCGGATCAGAACCTTTTCATTGCCCTTCCAATCCATCACCACCGTGCTGCCCGGCACGGCGCGTCCATCCACCACCACGGTGGAGAGGGGTTGCAAAACATAGCGCTGAATGGTTCGCTTCAGTTCCCGGGCGCCGTACTCCTGGCTGATGCCGTGTTCGAGCAGGTGCTTGCGCAGCCGCTGCGTAACGCGAATTTCAAACGCGCTGTCCCCGAGGCGGGTGCGGATGTGATTTTGCAGTGCATCAATCTGCATTTGTAGAATTTGCTCAATAGCGCCCTCGTCGAGCGGAGCATACGTGAGAATCGCGTCAATCCGGTTCATGAACTCAGGGGAAAACTTGCGCCGGGCGGCGTGCACCCCAATCGATTCCAAGCGGCGCTTCGCGGATTTGCCTACTTCGTGTGGCTCGTGGGTGGAAGCTAAGCTGGCAAAGCCCAGCCGGGGACGGATGGCCTTTTGCATGGCATCAGCGCCGAGGTTGCTGGTCATAAAAACAACCGATTTTTCAAAGGAAACCGTGTTGTTGTCGCCCATGCGCATCTGGCCGCGATCGAGCATGCCCAACAACAGACGCATCATCGAAGGCGCCGCCTTCTCGATCTCATCGAAGAGAAGAATCGTCAGGTCGCAGGCATCGCTGGTTTGGGCGTTTAGGCGGCTTTGCGATAAAAGGGGCTGCGTTTCCCGGTGGCCCAAGTAGCCCGGAGGCGCACCAATGAGCTTCGCTACTTCATGGTCCAACTGAAACTCACCGCAATCAATGCGCAGCATGGTAGAGCTTTTGCCGTGCAGAGCTTCCGCAAGCGCTTCAACGGTGCGCGTTTTCCCGGTTCCGGTTGGCCCAAGGAGCAAAAAAACTCCTGCGGGACGACCGGGAGGATTCAAACCAGCCTGATACATCTGGACGTAGGGGAGAATTTTGGGCGCAACTCCCGGCTGGCCTACCAGCAAACGTTGAAAACGGGCTGCCAGCTCAGCGTGGGGAATGGTAAGAAGGGGCTCGGAAATTTCCTCTTCTTCATCGTCCAGGGGGTTGTGTCTGGCCGGGTGTTTGGACCCAAAAGTTGCCATGGCAAAATTACTCCTTCGCGCCTACTATAGGCACAGAGGGGGAATAAAGCAGCCATTCAGTTCTACTAAAGGAGCGGGGAGTCTGAGAAATCAGTTGATTTCAAAACGCTTAGCAGACACTACAAAGATTCTGGAAAATCCTTGCGGGGCATGATTCCAACTTTTGGGCAGCGATCCGGGGGAACCAAAAACTACTTGTGGCGGTAGGTGATGCGACCTTTCGTCAGGTCATAAGGAGAAAGTTCGAGAGTCACTTTGTCTCCGGCCAAAACACGGATGCGATTCTGACGCAATTTGCCAGCCAGGTGCGCGAGCACCATTTTGTCCTGGTCCAACTGAACGCTAAATTTGCCGTCCGGCAACTTTTCAATCACGGTGCCCATCATTTCAATGGAATCTTCTTTGCTCATCTGCCTCCTTTGGTTGGATGAAAAACTAGCGGAAAATCCTTAATTTTTCAACACGAGTATAACCCACTCCTCCGCTACGATAAACTCCAAGAGCCGGACATGCAGCAGAATTCCTTCCCCGTCGAGGGTTTAAACGTAGTGGTTACCGGCGCGGGAAGAGGCATTGGGAAGCGGCTCGCCATCGCTTTTGCCTCGGCCGGCGCCAAAGTTGGACTGGTGGCGCGCACTGCCGCGGAACTGGATCTGACGGATTTAGAGATTAAGCACGGCGGGGGCATCAGCCACAAATTGGCGGCGGATGTGCGGGACTTTGAGCGCTTAAGCGGTGTTATGGAGCTGATGCGCCATCGCCACGGCTCCATTCAAGTGCTGGTTTGCGCCGCCGGAGTGCAGGGCCCGGTTGGCCCCTTTCTGAAGAACAACCCCAAGGCTTGGCTCGAGACCATGGATACGAACCTTTTTGGAGTGGTGAATTCCTGCCGCGCCGTGTTGCCGCGGATGATTGAGGAGCGCAGTGGCAAAATTATTGCGCTGGCTGGCGGAGGGGCGGGGAAACCCAGGCCGCGTTTTTCCGCCTATGCAACTTCCAAAGCGGCCGTTGTGCGATTTGTGGAGTGCATTGCCGAAGAGTTGCTGGAACACAACGTACAAGCCAACGCGATGAGCCCGGGGCACGCTTATACGGCAATGACGGACGAAATTATCCAAGCCGGTGAAGCGGCGGGATGGAAAGAGCTGGACCAAGCGGAAACCCTGCAGCACACCGGGGGAACCAAGCCGCAAAAGCAGATTGACCTGGCTTTGTTCCTAGCGAGCCAAAAATCCAATCACATCACGGGCAAATTCTTACACGTGGATGACGATTGGAAACGCTTGATCGAGACGTCTCTCCATCCCGACATGTTCACGCTGCGGCGAATCAAGAAAAATAGCTAGAGCGCCGCGGGACCACGATCGCCGTTGCGAATACGAATGGCTTCGGCAACGTCGTAGACGAAAATTTTGCCGTCGCCAATCTTGCCGGTTCGCGCCGCCTTGGTGATGGCTTCGATCACTTCTTCCAGGCGTTCGTCGGCGATGACGATTTCGATTTTTGTTTTGGCGATGAGGTCCACGCGGTATTCTTGGCCGCGGTAGACCTCCGTATGGCCTTTTTGACGGCCGTGGCCGCGCACTTCGCTGACGGTCATGCCGTCCACGCCGAGGGCCTTCAGGCTTTCTTTTACCTCTTCCAATTTGAAAGGTTGCACGATGACTTCGAGTTTCTTCATGGCTAGTAGGCTCCTTTGGCGATGTCCTGGGGCAAAGAGTTAGGCTTCAAACGAGTAGCCCTCCTCACCGTGCTGCGTAAGATCGAGACCTTCAATTTCCTCTTCCTTCGTGACGCGCACTCCTCCGCAAACCATATCGCAAATTTTTAGGATAAGCAGAGTCATGACGATGGCGATACCCCAGGCAACGGCCGTGCCCAGCGCTTGGTTGAGAAGCTGGCCGGTGTTGCCTTCGAGCAGTCCGGCTTTGCCTTCCGGAATGCCCCCGTTTACCGCACGGGAAGCAAAGACACCCGTAAGCAAAGCACCCAAGGTACCGCCCGCTCCGTGTACGCCAAAGGCGTCGAGCGAATCGTCATAGCCGAACATGGCCTTTACCTTCACCACCATGAAGTAGCAAACCACGCCGCCGAGCAGACCAATGACCAAAGCGGCCATGGGGCTAACGAAACCCGCTGCGGGAGTGATGGCAACCAAGCCCGCCACCGCGCCAGAGATGGCGCCCAGGGCGGAAGGCTTCGAGTGGAACCATTCCATGATGCTCCAGCCAATAGCGGCAGCGGCAGCGGCAAGGTGCGTGGTGACAAAAGCAGCGGAGGCCAAGGAGCCGGCCGACAGCGCGCTGCCCGCATTGAAACCAAACCAGCCCACCCACAACAGGCAAGCTCCGATAAAGCTAAGCACCAGTGAATGGGGCCGCATAGGCTCCTGGCCATAGCCTTCGCGTTTTCCCATATAAAGAGCACAGACCAAGGCCGATACACCGGAGGTGATATGCACCACCGTGCCGCCCGCGAAGTCGTAGCAGGGGATGCTGCCGCCCAGGAAGGCATTCAGCAGGCCGCCCTTGCCCCAAACCATGTGCGCCATGGGGTAGTAAACCAGCACCGACCACAACGTCATGAAGAGGACCATCGCGTTAAACTTCATCCGCTCGGCAAATGCCCCGGTGATCAGCGCGGGGGTAATGATTGCAAACATCAACTGAAACATCATCCACGTCTGGTGGGGGATTGTGCCGGCATAATCCGTATTGGGCGCCGCGCCTACCCCGTCCAGCATCAGAAATCGCAGATCGCCGATAAACGGGTTCCCGTCTCCAAAGCTCAGGCTGTAGCCCACCACTGCCCACAGGACAGTGGCCAGCGCCATCAGGCTGAAGCTCTGCATCATCGTCGCCAGAATATTCTTTTTCCGTACCAGGCCTCCGTAAAAAAGAGCCAGTCCTGGCCCGGTCATCATGAGTACCAACGCACAACT
>JANRIK010000004.1:0-90883 GCA_033765085.1 Bryobacter sp.
ACGGCTTCTGGATCAGAAAACGGAAGCAGGGCTATCCAGAAGCATGGTGAGCCATTTGCGTTGGGATCTGAATGCCATCTTCAAGATGGCCAACGATGACAATTTGGTGAAGGGGAACCCAGCCGGCTCGCTAGTGACACCTAAAAGCGCGAAATCGGCCGAGAAACGCACCATGACGAAGGAACAGGTCCTGCTCGCGCTTTCGGCTTTAGACATCCGAGAACGAATAGTCTTCCTGCTGGCGGTCTTGGTCGGTTTGCGTCCTGGGGAGATTTTTGCCCTCCGATGGAGCAAGGTAGATGAGCGGATGGTCGAGATCGCTCAGCGGGTTTACCGAGGACTCCCTGATGACCCAAAGTCGGCGCGCGGAAAGCGACAGGCTGCCCTACCACCGGACTTGGCTAGTGACATTGAACGCTGGCGGGAAATCTGCCAAGACACTTCCCCAAACGCTCTTGTTTTCCCTTCAGAAAAGGGAACATTTCTTTCCCGAGACAATTTCCTACGTCGGAACCTGCAAGGCAAGTTGGAATCGGTCGGGTTAGGCTGGGTGAATTTCCAAATTTTGCGGAGAACCCAGGCGAGCCTCGGCCATGAGGAAGGAATCGATCCAAAAGTAGCTGCCGATCAGAGGGGACACGCAATCGGAGTCGCGATCGATACCTACACACAAACCGATATTTCCACTCGTCGACGTGCTGTGGAAAGACTCGAATCAGCTCTCAAGAAGCAGGCAGATGCCTCGGTGGATCAGCACACGGAAGAGGGGAAGCACGGTTTTCGAGGTAAACGAGGTAAATCGGTAAACGAAGAAAAGCCGTAAACTATTGAAAAGATGGAGCGGGAGATGGGACTCGAACCCACGACGTTCAGCTTGGGAAGCTGACATTCTACCACTGAATTACTCCCGCTCAGGAACCTGCTAAGGGCAGGATAGCATTAAGCGAAAGGGCTGCGCTTTAGGGCGTATTCCAGCGCCTCGGCAGGGACTTCGTATTTGGAAAGCGCGCGGTTGCCCTGGTAGTCGAGGTCCTTAAAGCCAATCGGGCTGGTGTAGAAGGCGTCGACGGTCATCTTGCGGACCCAGTCGAAAAAGCGGGCTCCGGCGGCCAATTCCACCGGCGGCTTGACGCTGTAGTTGGTGAAATCCTTGTATTGGTCAGAGCGCTCGAAGACCAAAGACTCGCTGCGGCGGGCGGAATCCAGGCGTTCGGCTTCGACCAGGGCATCCAGCATCGCTTTCTGCTGGGCTTCGGTTGCTTGAACGAACGTCTTCGCGTAGCGTTTCCGCATCTCGGCATCCAGCCACGCAAGGCCGCCGTGATATATGTCGGCAAGCGTTTCGTTCTGATTGGCCAAGGTATCGATGAACTCGGGTGCACCCGCGTCTTTGGCGCTGCCGGATACCTCGTCGGCGGGCACAATGAGTTCCGCCAAACGGCCCAGCAATTGGAACTCACCAGCCGTAAATTCCTTTGGTTTGTAGGCGCCGTTCTTCGCTTTTTCCGCGGTGGTTCCTTCGTGCACGTGCTGCGCGGCTTCCGCGTCCAGCGATCCGGTGGCCAGCAGCGCCAGAGCAATGCTTTTCAGCGCGGCGCGGCGATCCAAGCTTTCAATGGGAATCGTGTTAGACATCGCTTTAGACATTGCCTTTCCTCATTTCTTCCGCCAAGTAATCGCAGGCGCGCCAGGCGAGGGCGTTGATGGTTAGAGTCGGGTTCTTGTCCGGGTTGGAGACAAAGCTGGCACCGTCCATGACAAACAAGTTCTTCACTTCGTGGGCTTGGCAATAGCCATTCAAAACGGAATTCTTCCCGCTGGTGCCCATACGCGCGCCACCCACTTCGTGAATGATGGTGCCAGGCACGCTTATGCCATTGGCCTCGCGCTGCGCTGCGCTTAAGCCCGATACGCGCCCGCCCATGGCCTCAATGATTTCTGTGAAGGTCTTCTCCATGTGGCGGGCCTGCTTCCACTCATAATCTGTCCATTTGAAGTGGAAGCGCAGGACGGGAATGCCCCACTTGTCCACGACCGTGGGGTCAAGCTCGCAGTAGGAATGGATGTTGGGAATCATTTCCCCGCGGCCGGCGAAGCCAATGGAAGCGCCGTAGCCTTCGCGAATTTGCTTTTTCATGTCCGCGCCGTAGCCATAGCGGCGGGCGGCGCCATGATAGCTGCCCACGCCGGGCATTCCGTAGCCGCCGCCGATTTCAATGTGATAGCCGCGCGGGAAATCGAGCTTGTCGTGCTTATCCCAAAGCCACCAGGGCATGAAGAGGTGGGCGCCGCCGTTGCCGTCCGTATTGTAGTGCGGCATCCCTTCGAGCGCCGGAACGTAGCCGGACAGGCCGAAGCCCACGGTATCCATCAAATAGCGGCCCAAGAGACCTGAGCCGTTGGCAAGACCATTGGGAAACTCGCGGGACTTCGAATTCATCAGAATCCGGACACTCTCGCAGGCGCTCGCCGCCACCACAACCGCCTTGGCGCGGATGGTTTTTTCGGTGCGTGTGCGCTTGTCAATGTAGAGCACGCCGGTAGCCTTGCCGTTGTTGTCGGTCAAGACTTCGCGCGCCATGGCCATGTCGATTACCTTTAAGCGGCCCGTCTTCATGGCCGGGAAAACCTGCACTTGCGCCGAGCTGTAGGCGGAAGCCGTTTGGCAACCGCGGCCGCATTGCCCGCAATAGTGGCAAGGGGCGCGGCCGTTGGTGGGCTTATGAATGACGGCTCGGCGATTCGCGATGCAGATGATGCCCAGCTTGTCGCTGGCCTTTTTCACAAGCGTTTCGTGGACGCGCGGCGGGGGGGCGGGTTGGAACTTCCCATCCGGGCAAGACTCGACGCCTTCATTCGTGCCGCATACGCCAATGAACTCTTCCGCCTTGTCGTAATAGGGCGACAAGTCTTCGTAGCTGATGGGCCAATTGAATCCCAAGCCATCTTTGTCGTAAGGCTTAAAGTCGTACTTGGCGAAGCGGAAGCTCATACGCCCGTAGTGGTTGGTGCGTCCGCCGAGAATGCGCGAGCGGAACCAGCGAAATTGGCTGCCCTCGCCTACAGTGTAGGGTTCGCCATCCAATTCCCAGCCGCCGCTGGTGGTGGAGAAAAAGCCAAAGGGCTTACCCTTGCCAAAATACGCTTTGCCCCCGACGTCCGCGCCGCGGTGGTCGTAATCAGCGGGAACTTTGTGCTCGAGAAATTCCGTCTTCACGTCGAGCATTGGCCCTGCTTCCAGCAGGCATACTTTTAAACCCTTGACAGTGAGTACGTGGACCGCGGTGCCACCACCGGCTCCGGAACCTACGACAACGACATCAAACTCGTCCTGGCTACGCGTGTTCTGTGGCATGTTTTCTTAAATTCCATCACAAGTGAACGCCGGTTGGGGCAGAAACTTTTGTCTTACAGGCTACCCCTCTAACTTGTTGATATAGAGCCAATTAAATCTTAGGGATAAGAAACTTTTTCCCTTAAAGATTGCCGTGGAGACGGGCGATGGACAACGTAGCGAATAGGCGATGAAGATGTTGGCCCCAGCAAGTAACGAGTGGAGATCGCGAATGATTGGCGAGTGCGAGGCAATCGAGCGCCTGGTGGAGTCGATTGCCATTATCGCTCCCCGTCGCAGTACGGTTCTGATTACCGGGGAAACTGGTACGGGCAAGGAGGTGGTGGCCAAGGCCATTCACGAAGCATCCGGACGGACAGGAAAACTGGTTACGCTCAACTGTACGGCTTTGCCGGAAGCGCTTTTGGAGGCCGAACTTTTTGGCCATACCAAGGGTGCCTTTACGGGAGCGCAAGTCAGCCGCATCGGGCGCTTTGAAGCAGCGCACCGGGGCACAATTTTTCTCGACGAAATTGGCGACATGCCGCTCGACTTGCAGGCCAAGCTGCTGCGCGTTTTGCAGGAGCGCGAAATCCAGCGCTTGGGCTCTTCGGAGTCGATCGCAGTAGACGCCCGGGTAATCGCCGCCACGAATGCCGACCTTTATAGCCTGGTGGAGGATGGCCGTTTCCGGCAGGATCTTTACTACCGCTTGAATGTGGTGCCGCTCCATTTGCCGGCGTTGCGGGAAAGGGATGGCGACATTGCACCGCTCGCGCACCACTTTGTTCAGAAAATCTGCCGGGCGGAAGGCATTCCCCCAAAGCGCTTAACCGCGGGCGCCTTGGTCCGCTTGGAGGCGCACGATTGGCCCGGCAATGTGCGCGAACTGGAAAACACCATCGAACGCGCAGTGGCCATGAGCGGCGAACGCCAAGAATTGCTGCCCGAAGACTTTTTGCTCCGCGGGGTTCGCGGGCGTCCGGAGGCGGTGGAAGTTGGCATTGCGATGGACCTGCCGGAAGGACCGCTTGATTTCGAATCAATCGTCGCCAACGTCGAGCGGCGCATGATTGAACATGCTCTGCGGGCCACAAATGGCAACAAGAGCCAAGCGGCGGATTATCTGGGCTTGAAACGAACCACTCTCGGCGCCAAACTGCGAACGCTGGCTGCGATCGCTTAACGCGCGCCTAGCGCGTTAACGGATCTTCTTCCCAGGGCGGGGTGGCGGACATCAGGCGGCCCAAGGAGGGTTCGAGCTTTTCCATTTCCTCTTTCATGCGCCAGGCAACCGTGCGGTAGCTGAAGTGTCCTTTCACCCCGCTGCGGAGCTTGGCAATATATTCAGCCTCCGCAAAATCCATTTGGAACAGGAAGCGCCCCTTCATGCCAAAGGGCAAAACGTATTGGGCACCGGGTTGTGGCAGGCGATGGAAGGCCTCTGTGGCCGCTTCCATGGCGCGCACGTAAGTTGTCCGGATGGCACCCTCGCTGAAGGCTTCGGGAAGGGCGTAGCCCAAGTCCGCAGTGTAGGCTTGCCGCAATTGTACACAGCGACGATGGCGGTGCATGTCCCGGTATGCGCCAATGTCCATCACGATGTCATACACAAAGGGGGCACCCCGGAACGCGCGCAGAATCTCGTCGTGCCTGCCGCGGCTGCGCTGGGCGGTATCGATTACCTCCCGGCGGATGGCTTCGCCTGCTTCCACGGCCCAATCATAAAGCTCCCGGTAGGGGCGCGTGGTGACCGGGTAAAGCAGCGAGGCGACAATGGCGGCCTCCGTATGCTGCGGTTTCAAGAGGTCGACATCCTTCGGGGCGCCAGCGGCATCGCTGGCGGCGGCCGCCGGAAGGTTTTGGGCAGCCCATTGGGCCAAATCCGCTGTTGCTTGGGGAGGGTGGGTGTCGGGGTCGATGTACTTGGCTAAGGTAGGGGCCACAGGCTCCCCTACGCTTTCGTGCCAAAGGCAAGCGGGCGGCTGGGCAATGGTTTGGCCAGCCAGATCGCCAAGTTGCGCCAGCTCCTGATAGCCCAGACTCTTCAGCCGGCGAATTTGTTTTTCCAAGGTGCGAATGCTGGTCACTTGGCCCACGTTCGTGGGGATACCCAGGAAAAGCGTGTAACGCGCCACGTCAAAGGCGCGGGCGGCCAGGTTGCGCTCATAGGCGTCGGGCTTCATTGCTTCCGGCCGGGCAAGTGCTTCGCGCAGTTCCGCCAGCTTCAAGGCATGCAACTGCTCATAGGCGGCCAGCAGGGCCTTTGCCGCTGCCTGGTATTGCGCGGCTGTTTCGCCCGCAAATTCCGGTGGCGTGACGAAGCCGAGCTTTGAGAAATCCTGGTAGCGGGTGCTCTTCGCCTGCCCGTCCCAAAGCGGTTCGTCCTCAATTTCTGTCGCGGCCAATTCGCTGATGTTTTCCCAGCAGAGCCCCAAGTGGCCCAGGTCGGCAATGGAGGCGTGGCCGTACTGAAAGTAGAAGCTATCGAGAAACTTCGCCGAGTCGTGCGTTTTCACCCAGTCCAGCGAATCTACAATCGAATCCGCGCTTCGGCTATAGCGGGCCAGCGCATAGGCGCTCTTCTCCGCCGGCATGGGGCTCATGGCGATTACTCGCGGTGCAACGCTCATTGGGTTATCCTCAGTAGTTTCTCATGCAGGTAAAGATCAAAAAACTTCATCCGGATGCGCAGATTCCCACCTACGCTCACGGGCCCGCCGAAGACGCGGGCATGGACCTTCGCAGCGTGGAAGCCATCACCATCCTACCGGCGCAAATTTATGCGGTGGCCACCGGCCTCGCCATCGAGTTGCCCCCCGGTTACGAGGCGCAGATCCGGCCCCGCTCCGGCTTGGCATTGAAGAGCAGCATCACCATTCCCAATGCTCCGGGCACCATTGATCCTTCCTATCGCGGCGAAATCAAGGTGATCCTCTTGAACCTCGGTGGGGCCCCCTTCGTCATCGCCCCGGGCGACCGCATTGCCCAGATGGTAGTGGCCAAATACGAAGCCGTGGAGTTTGTGGAAGAAGAATTGAACTCTTCGGAGCGCGGCGCGGGCGGCTTCGGTTCCAGCGGCGTCGCCTAAAGTTCGCCCGCCAGTTTGCTGGCCAAAGGGCTCTGCTGGCCGGCATACTTGTTGCCCGGCTTCTTGCGATAGGGCATGGTGGAGGGCGAGCTCAATTGCTCAAAGGTCATCGAGCAAATGCGCATGCCCGGATAAAGCGCGACGGGCATAATGCCCAGGTTGGATAGTTCGAGCGTAGCCTTGCCGCTCCAACCGGGGTCAAAGAGCCCCGCTGTGCCGTGGACAATAATGCCAATGCGGCCCAAGCTGGAACGGCCTTCCAGGCGGCCCAATACATCGTCCGACAGTTCCAGGTGTTCGAGCGTAATGGCCAAGGCGAACTCTCGGGGTTGCAGAATGAACGCCTCGCCGTCGGGCACCACAATCGGGCGCATCAACTTCTCGATTTCGATCTTGTTGCGCAGGTCGATAAACGGGTGCTTGGAATGTTCGAAGATCGAAAATTCGTTGCCCAGGCGAAAGTCTACGCTACAGCTACCAAACTGCTCCGTGGGCAGGGCGGGGCTAACCCGGATCTTGCCCTCGTCTATGTAGCGCCTAATGTCTTGATCGGAGAGAACCATACGCCTGCTTTAGTTACGGAAAAACCCGGCCACACAGGATGGGTTTTCCAGGGGCCGGGCTTACCAATTGAAAAAGGTTGGTGGACGAGAAGGGGATCGAACCCTCGACCTCTGCGTTGCGAACGCAGCGCTCTCCCAGCTGAGCTACTCGCCCGTGTCCAACTTTTTATTCTAGCTCTTCTTGGGCTCCAAAATCATTTCGATTTCCTTGCGCAGGTCATCGAAATGGGTTTTGGTGGCCGCGTCTTTGGCGGTTGTCTTGGCCGTGGCCAAGCGGGTGCTCAATTGCTGCAGCAAGCCGCGTGTGGTGGCGCGGAAGTCGGTTTGTTGCCAACTGGAGGCTCCGCCGCCAAAGCCGCCAAAGGGCGAGGCCGGCGCGGAGGGCCGGCTGAGCAAGGACTTTAAATGGTCTACGTAATTGCGCTGCAACGCGCGTCGGTATACATCCACCGAAGCGCCGGGCTTGGCCGTTTCTCGGAACAGTCCACCTTGCACTTCCGTCATAAACTCGCTCAGAGTGTAGGCCTTGGCCCCGTCCATTGCTTCGCCATCGGTTAGCAGCTTGAAGCGCATAGGCGTCAGGAGCGATTCCAAGGTCTGCTTTTGCTGCGCCATGATCAGGTCCGAGGCGCCCATGTATTTGAACTGGTTCATCACCTCGGGCTTAATCCAGTGCGTTGGCGGAGTGAACACGTACTCGTGCAGGAAAGCCAGGGCTTGCTTCTGCTTTACCTTGGGAAGGCGCGCGAACTGATCACCGCCACGGCCAGCCAAAGTACGGCTTTCCACCACACCGCCCACCATCTTCACAACGCTGCCAATCCACAGCCGGCGTAGGCTCCACAGGCCGTCAAAGGTGTCTTCGAGCGTGTCGAACTTCTCGCCCTGGCGCGTTGTGGCAGACACTAGCCAGCCGTTGATCACGCGCTCCAGATTCTTGAAGCCCAGCTTGGTGGCCTCAATCGGGTCGTCAGAAATGTTTTCTGTCTTCACTGTGGGGTCGACGGTCGATGGGCCGTCTTCTCCGCCAAAGCGAAGAAAGGGATTCGTCAGTTGGCGGGCCGCAATCTCGTCCAGCAACTTGGTCTCGTCCTCCGGCTTGGCCACGCCGGGAAAGGGCTTGTAACCCCATTCAATGGCGAATTTGTCATACGGGGCCACCATAGGTACCAGTGCCGTCACGCCGTCCTCCGGTTGCGCCACGTAATTGAAGCGTCCGTAGGCCATGATGCTGGCGACGCTACCGTGTACCTTGGTGAACTTCGGGTCGCGCAGTTGGGCGATGGAATAGGCCGAGCTCGCCTTGTGATTGTGGCGCAGGCCGATGGTGTGGCCAATTTCGTGGGCGGCAATGTAGCGCAGCAATTCGCCCATCAGCTTCTGGTCGAAGGGCAGCTTGCGCGCCGCGTCGTTCTGCGCTGAGCACATGCCGAAATACCAGCGTTGGGCCAACTTCAAAACATCGTGCCAGAGAATCATGTGCGCGGAGATGATTTCGCCGCTGCGCGGGTCATGCACGTGCGGCCCCATAGCGTTTTGTACCGGCAAAGCCGCCCAGCGAACCACGCTGTAGCGCACGTCTTCGGCATCCCAGTTGGGGTCTTCCTCTTTGGTCGGGGCCAACTTGCCCACAATGGCATTCTTAAAACCGGCCTGTTCAAACGCCACGTTCCAATCTTCAATGCCTTGCTTGATGAACGGGCGCCACACGGCGGGAACTTCGCGGGAAATGTAGAAGGTAATCGGCTTTACCGGCTCGCTCAACGCGGCCGCGGGATCCTTCTTCTCCAAGCGGTAGCGCGCGATAAAGGCCTTGCGCTCCACTTTGTTTTCTTCGTTCGCGTACTCTTCAAAATTTTGCACGAAGTAGCCCACGCGCGGATCGAAATAGCGGCCCATCATGGGCTTTTCCGGCAGCAGCACCATGCTGTAGTGCACCATGACGCTTAAGCTGCGCAGGTTGTTGGGGATCTGCGCGCGTGGCGGAGCGTTAGGCGTGGTTGGCGGCAAGGGCGGAGTGCCCAGATTCCAAGTAAGCGTGGAGCGAACTTCAACGTTTTCCGGGAAGCTCTTAATCTCTTCGACAAAGCTGCGATTTGCGTCCACCGGTGGCGCCGTGGGCAAACGGAGGCCCGAGAGCAAACCCACGGCGGAAAATTCGGGAATGTCGGCGCTGAACATCGGGGTTACGTCAACGACGACAGATTTCGTTCCCGCGGGGCCTTCGGCTTCCACATTGAACGAGCGAATGATGGGCTGGAAGCTCGAAAGCTCAACGGCCAATTGCGTGCCTTCGTCGCCGTTGGTGGCGCGTTTCGTGGCCGGGTTCACGCGCAGCAATACCTTATTGCCGCGGCGCGACCAGCGCACCATCCGGAAGTTGCCCGGGGTGCCCGAGTAGCCCACGCCCGGCGGCGCTTGCGCGATTTCGTTGTACATCAACATATCCCGGCCAAACAGCGCTTCGGGAATCTCGTAATAAAACTTGTCGTTCACCTCGTGAACTTTGAACAGCCCGTCTTTCGTCTTGGCTTTCGCCGTAATAACGTCTTCGTACTTTTTCGGGCCGCTCGCGGCAGGCCGCGGGGCATTGGCGGGACCGTTCTGGCCCTGGGGCCGCTGGCCGTTGGACGGTGGTTGTGCCCAAGCCGCGGTACTCAATAAGCAAGCAGCCGCTACCAGTAAGTAGCGGCTACTCCGTACGCTGAATCGCATAAATGTTCTACTTCCTTATCCGGATGAATTTCCCCCAACCGCAAACTAGTAGTGTAATGCTACTGAAGGATTGGTAGTTGTTGATAAGCCTTCGCCACGAAAAGACTGCCCTGCGTGGTGGGGCCTAAGTGGCGCAAGCGGGCGCCAGCGCTACGGTCTCCCGCTAAGGCTTCCCGCGCCAGCTCGGTGATGGCGCGCACTTGTTCGCCGTCTTCGGCCACAAACTCAAGCCGGAAATGGGCAATCCCCGCCTGGAGCCAGCGTGGCAGGAAGGCAAAACCCTCCTGCGCTTCGTCGCCAAAAACCGTGTTGCGGCAACCGACATCGGCGATAACCGCGTGACGCCTGCCTTGGCGATCCTCTAGCGCCAACTCCTGCTTTTCGCAGGGTCTCCCGCAATCCTTGTAGCTGGTCCCGGTGGAAAGAAAACGGCAAAACACGCAGTGTTCGGTATGAAAAACGGGCAAGTGCTGGTAGAGCACAACTTCCAATCGCGCGGCGTCTGTCGTGGCGGCCAAGTCTACAATTTGCTCGCCGTTCAGGTCATGTCCCGGAGTAATGCGAGCGGCCCCCATCTGCAGCACCAAACTGGCCGTCAAGGCGTTGGCGACGTTCAAACTGAAATCGGCGCTAAGCGGTTGGTTCGTTCTACCCTGCCAACCCTCCAAAAGCCCTGCTGCCCGCACTAGCAGCGGACAATCCAGGCCCAAGAGAAACTCCGCAATCCGCTCTTCACCGGGCTTCAAAACGCGCGGCGTCGCGACGCGCACCCCAATGCCGCTCTCCCGCACGCGCATCACGCTGGGCCTTAAACCGTACAGGTCAAGGTAATCGAGCGTGATGCTGGCGGGTTGCGCTTCGATGGCGGCATCGAGTTGCCGGGGATGCCGAACCAGCAAGTGCAATGCCGGTTCCTCGACTTTCGGTGCGGAACTCGGTTGGGGCAACGGAGCGGCTTCCTCAACGCGCATCGGGGGAAGCGCCGCCGCCCGCTCCAATAGCGCTTCCACCGCCTCGCGCCGCAGCTGGTTCAGCAACGACACCGGGACGAACGGGTTGCCCACAATCTCGGCTTCGAGTTCGCCCAGGCGATAGGGCGTGCCCCCTAGGCGGCCTAATTGTTCGGCCAGTGCATTGAGGGTCAAGCCTTGGTTGCGGGCCGCGCCCAACGGCTCCGGGCTTTCCACCTGCACCGCGCCAAACGAAATTTGCAAGGGTATACCGACAATGGCGCTCACCCGCACATCCACCGGCCGTTGATAAACAGGCTGCGTGGCCGCGGTCCACTGGCGGGCGTACTTTTCCAACTCTGGGTCATCGGTGCGCCAAAGCAGATCGCCAGTGCGGATGCGAGTCGGGTCGATGGCGTTGTTCCCAAAGGCCACCTCCACCAAGCCTGGACGAATCACCTTCACTTCGTAAACCCGCCCGCCTTCTTCGGCCTCGTCGGGGCTGCGCCAACTGGCCGCATCAAAGACTACGCCGTCGCCGGGCTTGATCCGCGCTCCCTCTTCCAGACGGATGAGGATCCGCTCTTTCGTGGAATCCACCTTGCCTACCAGCAGACCACGATGGCGCGGTGCCCGCCCGCGCACAACCCACTGGTGGTTGGTTCCGGCCAAAAAGTAATCGCCCAAGCCCCGCGAATACACTTGCTCCAAGCGTTGCCGCTCTGCCGCGTCCACACCCTGCCAGCGGCCCTCCCACGCGGCATCAAGCGCTTGCCGGTAGGCCGCCGTAGTCAGCGCCACATAGTTTTCGTCCTTATAGCGGCCCTCAATTTTCAGCGAAGAGATGCCCAAGGGAAGCAACTCCGGAATGCGCTCCAAGGCATAGAGATCGCCCGGGCTTAGCAGATAACTTTCGTCCACCAAGTCGTGCGGCTCGCCGTCCACAATCATGCGGTAGCTTAAGCGGCAGGCTTGCGCGCATTGTCCGCGGTTCGCTGATCGGCCGCCCCAAGCCTCCGAACTGAAGCACTGGCCGGAGTAGGCAACGCAAAGTGCGCCGTGGACAAAAATTTCCAACTCGCAATCCGTGGCGGCGCGAATCTGCCGGATTTCCTCCAGCGACAATTCGCGCGCCAGGTTCACCCGGCTCGCCCCCAGTCGTTGCGCCAGGCGAACGCCATCCGCGCTGGTGACGCTCATTTGTGTGGAGGCATGGATTTCCAGATCGGGCGACAGTTGGCGGCAAAGCGACAGCACGCCCAGGTCCTGCACAATGACCGCATCGGCGCCGGCTTGGGTAATGGCGCGCAAGGTGTCGGCAGCGGTGGCCAGTTCGTGGTTAAAAACCAGGGTGTTGAAGGTGACGTAGCCCTTCACGCCGCGCCGGTGCAGCGAGCGCATCACTTCGGGCAGTTCATCCAGACCAAAGCCCACCTTGGCGCGGGCGGTAAAGTGGCGCAAGCCAAAGTAGACGCTGTCGGCGCCCGCCTCTACCGCGGCGTGGAGTTGGGGCCAATAGCCCGCGGGCGACATAATTTCCGGCTTGCGCATCCTGATACTATCGTCACAAATGCTGACTCGCCGCGCCGTTTTATCTGCCCTTCCTACCCTTGCCGTTAAGGCTGCGCCCCCGAAGCGCAACATCTTGTTTCTTGCCGTGGACGACTTGAACGATTGGCTTGGCTGCATGGGCGGTCCGGCGTTGACGCCGAATTTTGATCGCTTGGCCAAGCAAGGGGTGCTCTTCACTAGCGCGCACTGTGCCGCTCCGCTTTGCAATCCCGCCCGCACCGCCATCATGACCGGGCGCCGTCCCTCCACCAGCGGCGTCTACGAGAACAATCAGCCCTACAATACGGCTCCGTTGCTTGACGGCGCCGTTACCCTGAACCAGCACCTCAAAGAACAGGGCTATTGGACGGGTACGCGCGGAAAGATTTACCACGGCACCTACGGCCACTTCGCCGACACCAAAAACTGGGACGACATAGCGCCCATTCCCGGCGATTATCGCTTGGACAAACCCAAGCCATTGGCCGGTTCGGCGGGGCAGGGCAATTTCGATTTCGGGGCCACCGCCACGGGCGATGACGAAATGAACGATTTCCGCGTGGTGAGTTGGGCCAGTGAACAATTGCAAAAGAAGCGGAATCAACCGCTGTTTTTAGCCGCCGGAATTTACCGGCCCCACTTGCCTTGGTATGTGCCGCAAAAGTATTTCGACTTGTACCCTTTGGACAAAGTGAACGTGCCCATCGCCAAAGAGGACGACCTGAACGACGTGCCCCCCGAGGGCGTGAAGATGGCTCTCCAAAACAAAGACCATGCCCGCATCACCAAAGCCGAATCCTGGAAGAAAGCCGTGCAAGCCTATCTCGCCTGCATCAGCTTTGCCGATGCCATGCTGGGGCGTTTGTTGCGGAGCCTGGAGACCAGCCCCTACGCCAACGACATGGACGTAATCCTTTGGAGCGACCACGGCTGGCATTTGGGCGAAAAGCAACACTGGCGCAAATTCACGCTGTGGGAGCGCTCCACGCGCAATGTGCTGATGGCCAAGTTCGCGGGCATCACCAAGCCCGGTGGCAATTGTGCGCGCCCCGTCAGCATGATTGACATTTATCCAACGCTGGTTGACGTCTGCGGCTTGCCCAAGCCCGCGGGATTGGAGGGGCAGTCCTTGCGCCCCTGGCTAGCGAATCCGAAAGCGCCCAAGCCGGACCCGGTCGTCACCACCTATCGGCGCAATAACCATGCCGTGCGTGCCCAGGATTGGCGCTACATCCGTTATCACGACGGGGGCGAAGAACTTTACGATCTCCGCCAGGACCCCAACGAGTGGACCAACCTGGCCGCTAAACCCGAATTCGCCGCCCAAAAAGCGGAGCTGGCCAAGTGGTTGCCAAAAGTCAACGCCGAGAACGCCCCCGTCTCCCGCCAGAATGCCGAAGGCGAGAACAAGTAGGCGACTAGGCCAGAAGGCTTTGGCCTACCTAAGTAGCCCGATGTGCCCGTTTTCGGATCGCCAAAGTTAGAAGCCCAAGTAAAGAAAGGCCGCCAGTGATGAAGGTGCTTGGTTCCGGAGCATCAATGATAAAGTCCACCGAGTCTAACAGGAGAAAGGTACGCTCTCCAATCGAGGCTTCATTTCCAAAATTTATGTAGGCAACGCCGCGGCCGGTAATCTCTGTTCTGGGTAGATAGATGAAGCCTGGCGAAGATCCACTTAATGGGTCAAATGCGGAAAGTTTGCCGCTCAATTGAAAGTTACTTCGTATAGTAGTGTTCGCCTTCGGGCTGAAGCTTTGAGTATGAATCATAAACTCTGAATTCGAGGTGCCGATTGGTGCGCCGAATCCAGCGAAAGCATTCGTGAAGACCGTTGAGAAAAATCCGTCACCTAAGTCCAATTAGCCAACCATTGAGTTAACGAAGAGAATGCTAAAAATCGCATCTTCGTCCGGGCTGCAAAGCGCACCAGCGGTGCAGTAAGGAGCAACCACGGATGCCGACGCAAATAAGCTAAAGCCGCCATTGCTGCTTCGCCAACTGACCGACAGGGGTCTGTATTCGCCAAAACCACCATCTACGGAAAAACGCATGCTACCGGAATCAATGATTGCAGCGGCAAAGAGACCTTTAGTGCATAAAATCGTCAGTAGTGCAATAGTTAGAGTCTTTAATTGCATTTGTAAAGGTTAACACTTGCAGTCAGAGCGTTGTTCTGGTCTGCCAAGTTATTAGATGGGGCGAAATACGAAGTTTGGCCAACTAGGCCAATATCCCTTTCACCACCTCACCGGAGATGCCGGTTAGCCGCACGTCCAAGCCTTGGTGCTTTACGGTCATGCGCAGGTGGTTGATGCCCAACAGATGAAGCATAGTGGCGTGGAAGTCGTGCACGCTCACCGGCTTTTCAACTGCGGCATAGCCAAGTTCATCGGTGGCGCCGTAAACCTGCCCGCCCCGAATGCCGCCCCCGGCCAGGAAGTAGCTAAAGCCCTTAATGTGGTGGTCGCGGCCATTGCCGCCCTGGCTCATGGGGGTGCGGCCAAACTCGCCGCCCCAAACCACGAGCGTATCTTCCAGCAAGCCGCGCTGCTTCAAGTCCCGGATCAAGGCCGCCGTTGCTTTGTCCACTTCCTGGGCCTTGGAAACAATGCCGTCCTTCACCCCGCCATGGTGGTCCCAATCGCGGTGGTAAAGCTGAATAAACCGGACGCCGCGCTCCGCCAGCCGGCGCGCCAACAAACAATTCGACGCGTAACTGCCGTCGCCGGGCTTGGCGCCATAGGCCTCCAGAACGTGCGCGGGTTCCTTGGACATGTCCACCAAGTCGGGCACGCTCGATTGCATGCGGAAGGCCATTTCGTATTGGGCAATGCGGGTTTGAATCTCCGGGTCGGCCAGCGATTGGTGTTGCAGTTGGTTCAGCCGGTTCACCGCGCGAATGGTGTCCTTCTGCATGTCGCTCGATAGCCCCGGCGGATTGTTCACATAAAGCACCGGGTCGCCCACGGAATTGAACTTCACGCCTTGGAACTTCGACGGCAAAATGCCCGCGGACCATTGGCGCCCTGCCACCGGTTGGTTCTGCCCGCCTTTGCCGCTGGACATCAAGACCACAAATCCGGGGAGATCCTGGTTCTCCACCCCCAGGCCATAAACCACCCACGAGCCCATGCTGGGCCGCCCCGTAATGATGGAGCCCGTGTTCATGATGGTGTGGGCCGGATCGTGATTAATCTGCTCCGTCCACATTGAGCGTACGATGCAGATATCGTCGGCCACCGATCCGATGTGCGGAAAGTGTTCGCAGATATCCGCGCCGCTTTGGCCAAACTTCTGGAAGCCATGCTGCGGCCCGTAGCAGATCAAAGGCCGCCCTTGCAGTTGGGCAATCTGCTGACCTTTGGTGAAGCTCTCCGGCATGGGCTTACCATGCATCTCGGCGAGTTTCGGTTTGGGGTCGAAGGTTTCCAGGTGCGAGGGGCCGCCGGCCTGATACAGAAAAATTACGCGTTTGGCCTTGGGCGCATGGTGCAAGGGATTCACCGCACCGATGGTTTTGCCCCATAGGTTGGATAAAGCCGCCAGGCCGAAGCCGGCAATGGAGCGTTCCAGAAATGCGCGTCGTTTTAGGTTGAGTTCAAGCATGGGGGCTCTTTCTGGTCAATTCCGGGTAATGGTTTCGTGGAGGTTCAGGATGGCGCGGGTCACCGTGGTCGCCGCGGCTAATTCCGCCGGCCGGACCTTTGCGGGTAAGGGTGCCTCTCCCACGGTCAGAAGTTGCTGCGCCGCCAGCGGCTCCTGGGTGAAGCGCTTTAGATTGCTTTGGTAGAGCTCTGTCAGAATCGACTGCTCGGCCTCCGTGGCGGGGCGAGCCAGCGCCCGCTCAAAGGCCCAATCAATCCGTTCGCGCAAAGTCCGTACCGGCGCGGCCAGCATGTTCTGCGCGAACACCCTTGCCGCTTCCACATAAATGGGATCGTTTAACAGCACCAAAGCCTGCAGCGGAGTGTTGGACGTGGTGCGGTTCACGGTGCACTCTTCGCGCGAAGGCGCATCGAAGGTCATCAGGCTGGGATGCAGGAAAGTTCGTTGCCATTGTGTGTAAAGGGCGCGCGCGTAGAGATCAGGGCCCTGGCTATGCGAATAGTCGCGCTTGGGGAAATTCAAGGTCGTCAGGTAGCCATCCGGCTGGTAGGGCTTTACCGGAGCACCGCCGAAGCGTGGCGCGAGCAACCCGCTGGCAGCGAGAGCGATGTCGTGCACAATCTCCGCGTCGACGCGCAGACGGGTTTGCCGCGAAAGCAGCCGGTTGTCCGGATCTTTGGCCAAGGCTTCCGGGCTCGCTTGGGAACTTTGCTGATAAGTGCGGCTCAAAACAATGTTGCGCACCAGCCGGCGCATGTCCCAATCGCTGGCAAACTCAGCGGCCAGCCAATCCATAAGCTCCGGGTTGGTGGGCACTTCGCCTTGCGAACCGAGATCATCCAGCGCACGGGAAAGACCGGTGCCAAAGAATTGCCTCCAAATGCGGTTCACAAAGACACGTGGCGTTAAGGGGTTCTGCGGAGAAACAATCCAATTCGCCAAGTCGAGCCGCGTGGCACGGCCCTGGGTGGGCAACTTGCCAAACACTTCGGGAATCGCTGGCTCGACAACGGCACCGGAATCGTCGAGGAAGTTTCCACGGGGCAGAATGCGTGTCTCGGTTGGCGTGGTCGCTTCGGTGTAAAGCGAGCGCGGAATGGAGGCATCGAGGCCAAAATACGCCTGCTCCGCTTGGGCGAGTTCGCTGTGGAGGGGCGTGAGCTTGGGGTCGCTCCAGGCCAAGAAGCGGGTAAACGCTTTGCGGTCTTCCGGCTTCCAATCAGCGCTCGGCAGCTTCGCCAGCCGCAAAACATCCTCCGGCAGCCCGCCCGGCCGTTTCTTGTCGGTGCTCACATCTGTGCCTTCCGGCCAGGCGTATTCCACGGCATTGAGGGCCAAGCGGAAGCGCCCCAGCGTGCCTTTACGGATATCGCCATCGTGACGAAGCGTGACGCGCAGCGTGGTCTTGCCGTCCGTAACAAGCGGTTCGCGCAAGCGCAGCGCCAGGAAGAGATTCTTGTTTTCCCCGTAGGTGATGGGTCCCCAATTCGTTTTCGGGTCTCCATCAATCACCGCAGCGGGGGGCTGTTGGTAGGATTGGTCCGCGATGTTGGAAGTCGCCATGGTGAAGCGCAGCGGCTTTTGCCCGGCCATCAACTCTACCTCGCTCAACATCAGGCGGTCGCCGCCGCGGGCAACCGCATTGGCGGGAAGCGTTTCATCTTGCACAATCTCCAGCCCCAAAGATTTCCAGGTGCCCGCCGCTGGACGGAAGGTGACCGTATACGTATCGCGGTCCGGCACCGGGCCGGAAGCCACCACGAGGCCGTTTCCTTTGGCGCGGAAGCCGCGGATCACACCGCCGTAGTAGGGCATCATGTCCACTTCTTCTTCGTTGTAAATGGTGAGCGTGGCGCCGTTCGCTGATTTGGCGCTCAGTGGCCTCTGGATTTGCCAAGCGTAAGCACCCGCCGCGTAGGCCTTCTGGATACTCTCTACGAGGGCCGGTGCCGGCTCTGGCGCTGCTTTCTCAATGCGCGCTTTGGCCTCGGCAAGCTTGTTCTCCAAGGCGGCCAATTGCTGGCGCTGCTCTGGAGTTGCCAAGAGCAGTTTCGAGCCCCAGGCTTTGGGTCCGCGGTCCGGCACCAAGCCGGTTTCCTTGATGTCCGCGAAGAAGGCCTTCATGGCGTAGAAGTCTTTGGCCAGGAAGGGGTCGAACTTATGGTCGTGGCATTCCGCGCAGCCCAGGGTGGATCCCATCCAAACTGTGGACACGGTCCTCACTCGGTCCGCGCCATATTTGGCTAGGTATTCCTTCGGCTGCAGACCGCCCTCCGCGGATACCCGGTTCAAACGGTTAAACGCACTGGCGATTTTCTGCTCTTCTGTGGCGTTGGGCAAAAGGTCTCCGGCCAGTTGCTCGCGCGAAAATTGATCGAAAGGTTTGTTGTCGCGAAAGCTGTTGAGAACGTAATCTCGATAAGGCCAGGCCGGAAAAATGTTATCGCCGTGGAAACCCGCGGAATCGGCATACCGCACGGCATCCAGCCAATGGATGGCCATTTTCTCCGCATAGGCCGGGGAGCGCAGCAGACGGTCCACGAGCTTTTCGTAAGCTTGGGGCGATTTGTCGTCCAGGAAGGCCCGCACATCTTCCGGCGAAGGTGGCAGCCCCGTTAAATCCAGACTGACGCGCCGCACCAGCGTGCGCTTATCCGCACTTGCGCTGATCTCTAAACCTTCCCGCGCCAGGCGCTTCGAGACTAATTCATCAATACTTGCTCCGCTTGGTTTGCGAATCGGTTCGTAAGCCCAATGGCCTTCGTACTTCGCACCCTCGGCAACCCAACGGCGAATGGTCTCCTTTTGGGCGGTGCTCAATTCTTTGTGCGCGTAGGGCGGCGGCATCACGCGGGCTTCGCTGGTGTGGAAGATGCGCTCAATGATCAGGGACTTGTCCGGGTCTCCGGGCACAATGGGAATCTGACCGCGGCGGTTGGGCTTGGTGGCGGCTTCCCGGGAATCCAGGCGCAAATTCGCCATCCGCGTGCCCGCATCCGGCCCGTGGCAACGGAAACAGGTGTCCGCCATGATGGGCCGTATATCCCGGTTAAAGCTCACGGATTGGCCCAGCAGGAGAGGAGAAATTGCAAACATCAGCCACGCACTACGCATGGCCCTATTCTATAAGTGCTTATCCGCCGCCGTCGTATGGCTTTCCTGTGCCCTCAACTGCAAAATAATGCCAAGCGCCAAGGCCGTCAGCAGCGCGCCAATTGTATAGGGCGAGCCGGAACCAAGCCAGTCGAATGCATATCCGGCATAAAGCGGACCCAGGATTCGCGTCGAAGATAAGACGCCCTGCGTAGCGCCCAAAATCGAACCTTGCTCCTGTGCCGCGGAGCGCTGGCTAATCAACGAAGTTAAGGTGGGGGCCGCCACCCCATTCCCGAAGGCCATGATGGCAATCGCCGGAAACATGTGCCAATCCTGCACCGATTGCGCGATGCCCACGAAGCCAATCGCCATGAGCAGCAAGCCTACGGCTACTACCGGCAAAGGGTTCCAAGCTTTCGGCAAGCGGCGAACCACCACCCCTTGCATAAAGATGCTCAGCGCGCCGATGTAGATAAAGACATAAGAATTCTCCGTCGGGCCAAAGCCAAAACGCTCCAGGGTGAAAACCGCGAAGTTGGATTGCAAGCCGCTGAAGGCAACGTTTACGGCAAAGATGGCAAGCAAGAGGGATCGCAGTTCCACGCGGGCCAACGCTTGCGAGATGCGCAAAAAAGGGTTCAAGTCCGCGAGGGCCATTTTTTCTTGGCGTCGCTTTTCGGGCGGCAGACTTTCGGGAAGGTACAAGAAGCCAAACACGGCGGCGAGCAAACAGAGCGTTCCGGCGGCATAAGCCGGGGCCGCCAGACTGATCTTGCTCAGCAAGCCGCCAAAGGCCGGTCCCAAAATAAAGCCCAGGCCAAATACGGCGCCAATTAGCCCAAAGCGCTTCATGCGCTCCTGTGGCGGGGTGACGTCGGCAATGTAGGCTTGGGCGGTAGAAATGCTGCCGCCGGTTATGCCTTCGATTACGCGCGCCGTCATGAGCAGCCAAAGGCTATTTGCCCAACCAAAAAGATAATATGCGCCGGCCGAGCCCAGGATGTTCCAAAGAATGATGGGGCGCCGGCCGAAGCGGTCGCTCAAGGCTCCCAGGAAAGGACTTGCCAAAAACTGTGCGGCCGAAAAAGAAACGCTCAACCAGCCAACGGTGGCGGCATCGGTGTTGAACTGCCGGACGTAATAGGGCAATACGGGGATGAGTACGCCAAGTCCGAGAACGTCTAAAAAGATAGTGGCGTAGACAATGGCAAGGGCGCGCACGAATACCTAGGATCGCAATTCTTTGGCGAGAAGCCAGCGGATTTCCGCGACCGACCAGGCTTGGGCGGGGGTTCCCCCAGGGCGATGCGGTGCGTCGGCATCGTAGACCTCGGCAATCTGCTCCAGGCAACCCTCGTCCAGGCTCTCCAGGAGCGGTTCCAGCAGCTTGCGGCAGCGGTTTACCTCTTCCGCATGTCTGCCCCGGGTGCGCAGGCAAGCCCTCATGTAGGGTCCAAACAGCCAGGGCCAGACGGTGCCCTGGTGGTAAGCACCGTCCCGGTTTTCCGGGCCACCTTCGTAGCGCGCTTTGTATTGCGGGTCTTGGGGCGAGAGCGTGCGCAGGCCAAACGGTGTAAGCAAATACTCTTCCACCACACCGAGAATTTGCTCTGCCTTTGAGCGCACCACTAGGGGGTAAGGAAGGCTGATCGCAAACAGTTGGTTGGGCCGAATGCGCGTATCCCGATACCCCGGACGGATGACATCAAACAGGTACCCGCCCGCTTCGTGCCAGAAGAGCGTCGTGAAGCCGCTAATGGTGCGGTTGGCCAAAGCGCCAAAATGCTTTTCCGTCGGGAAGTCCCCGAGCTCTCTCGCCCAGTCCGTAAGCAGGCGGAGGGCGTTGTACCAAAGGGCATTAATCTCAACGGCCTTCCCGAAGCGAGGGGTTACCGGCACGCCGTAAACACGGGCGTCCATCCAGGTGAGCTGCGTTTCCATCGTTCCGGCGGAAAGCAAGCCATCGCTCGGGTCGCAATGGATGGCATAGAGGGTGCCCCGTTCGAGGGTGGCCAATATTTCAATCAAAGCCGGATAAAAGGTATCCCGAAACAGGTTGCGGTCCCCGCCCGCTTCCCGCCAATAGAAAATCGCAATGAACATCCAAAGCGTTGCATCAATGGAGTTGTATTCCGGCGTTGATCCGTCATCCGTAATGCGATTCGGGATCAAGCCGTGCGAACGAAGTTGCAAGAATTGCTGAATGATTTGTGCCGCAAGGCAGGTGTCCGCATGGTTGGGTTGGGCAAGCAGCAAGCCCGGTAGTGAAATGAAAGTGTCGCGGCCCCAATCGGTGAACCATGGGTAGCCCGCAATTACGCTTGGGCCGGAATCCCGATGAAAAATAAAGTGCCGCGCCGCATTCGCAAGCCGCTGGTCCATGTTCTTGGGTCGCGGGAAGCGGGCTTGTTTTCCTTCGCGCCAATTCAGTGCTTCGCGCGCGCTCCAGTCTTGTGGTGGGGCAAGAGAAATGCGGAAGGAAACCCACGTATCGGCGGGGAGATCCAGTTCAAAGATGCCCGGAGTATAGAGATCTTCCCGGAAGTCCAAACCACGGTTTTTCTCTTTGGCGTACTCGAAACGAAAATACCAGTCTGGTGCCGCCTGGAAGTGCTGAAATTCGCCATCGAAATAAAGCGACGCATCTTCTCGCCGCAGTTCGACCGATTCTCCGCGGTACACCGTCTGAAAAGGAGCTTCCACGGATTCCGAGAAGAGTTGGTGGTGGTGCCTCCCCGAGACCAAAGGCCGCAAGCGCATGCGAGCGTTTTCTGAGCAGCAATAGCGCAGCAATACCGCGGGCTGGTTTTCTACGAGCAGCAGCTCTTTTTCCAAGGAGGCTTCCCCCAGCCGGTACAGCCACGTTGGGCAAGGAGTGGCTTGAAACTTGGCAATGGCTTCGTAGCCCTTAGGCACCACAACGCCGGCGTACTGGTGGGCGTGCAGAAGATGCAACTCCCCGCCAAAGCTTATCTCCTCCTCTACAGCGTTTACCCATACACATTGCGGCGCCTGTGGTTTAGCGGGTCCTACCAGCAGCCCGTGATAACGGCGCGTGCGAATGCCGGCGGGGGTGCCCATGGCGTAGAAGCCACGGCTGTTTGTATCCAGCCATTCCAGGCGGCTGGCAAAGGACAATTCCCCCCAGGGAGCGTGGGTCATGGAAAAAGTCTAGTGGCCGGCTGCGGCTTTTTCTTGGGCAACCACCAGTGGCTTGAAGTCCGCGGGAAGCGGCGTGAGCATTTGCTCTTTCCGGTAAATTAAGGTTGAAGTGTTGTAGCTGGCAATTTCAAAGCCGTGCCCGTGCGTGATCGCGTCGGTGGGGCAGGCCTCTACGCAGTAGCCGCAAAAAATGCAGCGCGAATAGTCAATGTTGTAGACGCTCGCATAGCGTTCGCCACCGGAGATCCGGCCCTGCTCTTTGTTCTCTTCCGCCTCAATGTAGATGCAGTTGGAGGGGCAGGCCGCGGCGCAAAGAAAACAAGCGACGCACTTTTCCAGGCCGTGCTCGTCCCGCTGCAAAACGTGCACTCCGCGGAACCGTTCCTGAAAGACCGGAGGCGCATCGGGATAGTCTTCCGTCACCGTGGGCTGGAGCATTTCCTTGAAGGTGACGCTCATGCCCTTGGCTACAGCGGCGGCATTGTTGATGATTTCCGTGATGAGTGCCATGCGGATATTCCTTTTCTTTCAGTGTCGCAAACTTCTATATGATCAAATGCAATTTAGGCTCTGTAGGGCCGACCGGACCTCAATTTCGGCTTCCTCAACCTGGCTTGTAAAGAGGCAATTTTTCTTCCGGCAAAAACTCAATGCCCAAGTCTTCGAGCGCCAGCTTGTCGAAGCCCTCAATCACTGTTTCCACCTTGCCCCGGCTATCAATTAAGAAAAGCGTAGGCACGTGCGTAATGCCGAAAGCGTTGCTCAGCGAATAGCCAGCTTCGGCGGGATCGAAGCAGTAGGGGAGTTCCGCCCCAAAGCGGGCGGCGAATCGCTGTGTGGTGCTGGGAGGGTCCTGACTTACGGCCAGTAGTCCGGGGCTTGATTCCGGAAGCCGCTTCAAATACGGCAGAGCAAATTGGCAAGTGGGGCAGGTGGTCTTCAAAAAGACCACAAGGGCAGGGAAAGCAAAGGTCCGCCTGTTACCCGCTTCGTCGTGGGCAACCAATGGCGGCGCCTGCTCGCCTGCTCCGATCAATCTTCGTCTTCCTCCCGCTTTCGCCTCTGCTCCTGCACGAAACTCAGAATGTCGAATTTCTTCGCCTCGCGCCCCGCAAAGAAGCTGTTTACAGCAGCTTGTTCGTCGTCAAAGACCTGAAAGACACTCGCTAATTTCGTTAGTACGAGCAATTCCATGTCGCGTTCCGACGGTTTTAAGATGCGCAATCCTCCGCCGGCGCGCTCTAACATTGTGAAGCTCGCCACCAGGGTGCCCAATCCCGAGGAATCGATGTAGTCCACCTGACTCAAGTCGATGATGACGCGCGGGTCATTTTTCGCTAAGTCCTGAATTTTTTGCCGCAACTCAATACAGGGCGCCCCGGCTAGCAGCGAGCCGCGTAGTTCAAGTATGGGTACTTCTTCCAGATGCCGTTGTGAGATTTCCATTTTCAATTGGCGTGTGGGCTTGGCCGGAGGGAGGCAATTGAACCTCAAAGCAAGTACCTTTACCCGGTGTGCTCTCCACACGAATACTTCCATTGTGCGCCTTTACAATCCAGGCCACGAAGTTCAACCCTAGGCCCAAGCCCTTTTCTCCCTCTCCGCTGGTATTCGGGACACGGTAGAACCGGTCAAACAAGTGGGGCAAATGCTCTTGGGCAATGCCCTTGCCAGTGTCGCAAATGCGCAGGCGAATGGCGCCGGGCAAGGTCTCTACGATTACTTCCACTTCTCCGCCCGCCCCCGTATACTTCAGCGCATTGTCGAGCAGATTGTAGAGCAGCCGTTCGATCTGGATTCGGTCGGCCAGAATCCGGGCCGAAGGCGCAAGCCTAGAGTGAAGACGGATTCTCTTGTCAGCCGCGGCAATTTCCAGTTCTCCAATCACTTCCTGCGCGATGGCCGACAGATCTTCTTCGTAGCGCTTAAGCTGCACCTGCCCGCTTTCCGCCTTGGCCAAAAGCAACAAGGCCCGGATAATCTGCGACAACCTTTCTATGTCTACTAGGGCGCCCTCTACCGCCGAGCGCAATTCCTGCTCCGAGCGGGCCGTCATCAGGGCTACTTCCAATTGGCCCCGGACAATCGTGACGGGAGTTCTTAGCTCGTGGGACACATCGGTAGAGAACTGCGCCAGTTGCGTAAAGCTCTTGTCCAGGCGCTCTACCATGCGATTGAAGCTGCTGATCAAAAGGTCCAGCTCATCATGAGCTTCCCGCGGCGGCAGCTTCAGATTCAAGTTGCTGCCAGAGAGTTGGTCCGCCAAATGGGCCACCTCAACCACCGGTTGCATGGCGCGCCGCGCAAAGAACCAGCCTAATGCGGCAGCACTAAGCGCGCACAGGGGCAAGATGGCCAAATAGAGCTGGCCAAACTTTTCAACCACCTCTCGATTACCCGCAAAGTTGCGACCCAAGGCAACGAAGTACAACTTGTCACCATCCCGCAAAAAGCCTTGCCGGATCAAATACGGCTGGCCAGCTTCGTTCGGGCGGATTTCGTAAGCAACCTGGCCGCTGCTCAGCACTTCGTGGATCCTTGCCGGGCTCTCAAAACCCACTTCGCGGTATTCCCAGGAGCTCTCCTGCACCTCGCCGCGCTCGTTGGCAATCATATAGATGCGCTGTAGCCGTTGCACAATTGCCGTCTCTTCCCGGTCGGAATGGTCATAGCTCCACAGCACTTGGCCATTCGGCGAGAACTCGAGAAAGCCACGCAGCGCGGCCCATTCCTCTTCCAGGATTTCTTCCACACTATTCTCGACCGTATTGGACAACACCTCCCGCAACACTAATCCCAGCGCAAGCAGCAAGAGCGTGCAAAAGAGGGCAAAATTCAACGCCAGACGGAAACGCAAGCTTTTCAAGAGCCGGAAATCCGCCATGGTGATTTAGCCTAACTGGCCGGCGCAGATTTCACTTCGCCAGGTGCGTCAGCCTTGGGCGTGATTTCGTCCAGCATGTAGCCGACGCCCCGTACGGTTTGGATCATCTTAGTCGGGAAGCGGTCATCGATCTTGGAGCGCAAGTGCCGGATGTAGACATCAACGATATTCGTCAGCCCGTCATAGTCCATATCCCAAACGTGCTCCACAATCATCGTGCGGCTCAAGGGGCGGCCCTTGTTCCGCATCAGGTATTCGAGTATGGAAAATTCCTTCGGCGCGAGCTCGATGTTTTCCCCCGCACGGGTTACCTTGCGGCGAATGCAATCCAAGCTCAACTCGCCCACCGCCAGCCGCTCCGGCGTGGGTTGGCCGCGGCGCAACAATACACGAACCCGCGCCAGCAATTCCACAAACGCAAAGGGTTTGGTAAGGTAATCGTCCGCCCCCAACTCTAGACCCTTAACCCGGTCTTCCACCGCTCCGCGGGCGCTCAAGATAATCACCGGAGGGTTTGTTTTGCGGTTTCTGATTTTCTCGAGCACGCTTAGCCCGTCCATGTCGGGCAGCATCAAGTCGAGAATCACCAGGTCATGATCCGCCTGGTGCACTAAGTCGATCGCTGCTTGGCCCGTGGCGGCAATGTCTACTTGAAATCCGGCGCTTTCCAGGCCACGTCCCAAAAAGTCAGAAATTCGTTTTTCGTCTTCAACAACCAGTATTCGCATCGATTTGCAACCTCATGTTAGCACCGGCCGCAAAAAATTAATTGAACGAATTCTAATGAAAAAGGCCGCACTTGCCTTTGGCTTATTGAATGGCGTGGTGTGCGGGAGTAGCCTCGTCCAGAGCAATTCGGATAGGCCAGGACGCTTGATCTGCTTGCTCCAAGGCAAATAGGAGACTTGTCCCGCTCGTTGCGTTCAATTCCGCCAAGCCGATGCGGTAACGCAGGCTAATGGCGTGTCCGCGGCTGAGAAACTTTGCCGCCAAGGTTGCCTCTTGCGCGGCCAGGTCGGCACGCAAGGAAACCTCCGGCCGCTCAAAGGCTAACCAGGCAAAACGTCCCACGCCGAGGTAGGCCACCAGGTCGCCTTCCCGCGAAGAATCCCGCAGGAGTTCCGCACATTCCAACAGAAGCCATTCTTCCTCTTGCCGCTCGATTTGCGCACACAGCGGATCAAAGTTATCGATGCTAAAAATAACCACCGACGCGCGGAGGGAGGTCCGGCCAATCAATGCGGACAGCGATTCCCCCATTTGTACGAAGCCGGTGAAATTTAGAAGCCCGCTGAGTTCATCGCGAATACTGAAGTTTCTCGATTTCTGGCTGCGGCGATGGCGTTCAATCGCGCCGCGCAGGGAACGGCCCAGGGGAGAGCAATCGAGTTCGTATTTCACCAGCACATCTTCCACGCCCTCCTGGAAAAGCCGGATGGAAAAGCCGGGGTCTTCCCTCGGCGTCAAGGCAATCACAGGTGTATGCTGAGCCACGGCGCGCAGGCGGCGGAGCGTGTCGATGCCCACTGTGGCTTCCTGGTTGAGATCGGCCAGAATGACGTCAAACGATGTTTGGCTCAGCAGCAGTGCCGCTTCCGAAAGAGTTTCGACATCGGTAAGTTCGTAGGGGCTTAGCCAGGAGTTGCCGCGTTGGGTTTCTTCCAACTCGGCCAGCGCGTCGCGAATGAAACGGACGTCCGCGGGGCTTTTCTCCAGCAGTAAGATCTGAATTTTCTTTCTACGCATCACTCAAAGGAAAGAGTGGCGGAAAGGTTGTAAAGTTCTCCCGGAATCCTTGCCTTAAGCAGTGGCCCCGGCGGCGGCCTCTTCGCCGAAGCCATATTCTTTTAGTTTGCGGTAAAGGGTGGTCCGGCCAATGCCCAAAAGCGTGGCGGCCGAGAGCCGGTCCCCTTTCGTGTATTCCAGGGCCTTGAGTATGGCCTGCTTTTCCAATTCGGCAAGCGGCACGACGGGACTAGGGCTCAGTACCGGAGCTGGACCCGGCTGCGATGGGGCAGCGGGCGCAGGGATTTCGAAAGCAGGAAGTGGAGCAGCCATCATGGGGGGGAGCGGCACCGGTACAGGCCGCCGGCTTACGCCATTCAGCACGTTGGAGGGCAAATCGCGCGAGTAAAAGGCCGGCCCCGAATTCACGGCCAACATGTGCTGGATGCAGTTCTCAAGCTCCCGCACATTGCCCGGCCAATCGTAGCTCATCAGGGCTTCCAATACCTCGGGCTCCATTGGCTGCTGGCGGTTGTAGCGCTCCATAAAGTGGCGGATGAGGTGAGGAATGTCTTCGCGCCTTTCGCGCAATGGGGAAAGACGAAGCGTCACCACATTGAGGCGGTAATAGAGATCACGGCGGAAGGTGCCCTTCTCTACTTCCTTGGCGAGATCGCGATTCGTGGCGGCCATAATGCGGAAATCTGCTCGCTTCTGGACCAGTCCCCCTACTGGGCGAAACTCTTTCTCTTGCAGCACGCGAAGCAGCTTGGCTTGCAGGTCGAGTGGCAGCTCGCCAATTTCGTCCAGAAACGCGGTGCCTCCGTTGGCCATTTCAATTAAACCGGTCTTGTTGCTGACGGCGCCCGTAAACGCACCCTTCACGTAGCCGAATAACTCGCTCTCCATTAGCGGGCCCACCATGGCCGAGCAATCGATCGTGACAAAAGGGCCATCCGGGTTGACATGATGGATCGAGCGCGCCACCACCTCTTTGCCCGTGCCGGTTTCCCCCAGTATCAAGACTGGCCACTTGCTGCGCCCGAGCTTGTCAATCAGTCGCTGCAATTGCTTCATCCGGGGGGACTGGCCGATTAAGACCTTCAATGTTTGATCAAGGGCAGGGCGCATAGAGAAACCACCAAAGTGTTAAGTGCGACGACGGGGCGAAAAATCTTCCCCAAAATGTAGCAGCGATCGAAAAAAGTTGCGAGAAGGCTTGGGCGGTATCGCGCAGGTGCATTTAGGGGTTGCTCCTCCCCGCAGGCGCGGGGATTACCTCAATGCGCACCTTAACGATGCCCGGCCCAATCATCCGGATTTCCTCCGCGGCGCGGCGCGAGAGATCAATGATTCTCCCCTTCACGAAAGGACCACGATCCGTGATGCGCACCGTTACTTCCCGGCGGTTCGTAAGGTTCCTTACGCGCAGCCAGGTATTGAAGGGAAGTGTCTTGTGCGCGGCAGTCAAATCGTGCATGTTGAAGACCTCTCCGTTGGCAGCGCGCCGCCCATGATACGGCTCGCCATACCAACTTGCGATGCCCGTTTCCGACCATCCCACCGGAGCCGCTACGGGCGGCTTCGCGCTTCTTGAAGACTTGCTGTGGCGCCCGCAACTCAAGCTGATGGCGCCCAACAACAGGGCCATAAAGCATGCTTGATGAGACAAGAGCGGCATCGGAATCTCCAAAACAATTGTAGATAGAAATGGTTTGGACTTCCAGCAAGGGTTGCCGAAGCATTTTTTCCTTGACTTTAATTGCGAAAGACTTTATATCTGAAGCACTGAGTCCTCCACGCGAGGACTCAAATTGATGTTAGGGAGATCAGTTCGATGAAGAATGCAACGAAAGCGCCGGCCAAGAAGGTAGCTGCCAAGAAAGCGGCTCCTGCCAAGAAGGCTCCGGCGAAGAAGGCAGCTCCGGCCAAGAAGGCTGCTCCTGCTAAGAAGGCAGCCCCGGCTAAGAAGGCGGCTCCTGCGAAGAAGGCGGCCCCGGCCAAGAAGGCGGCTCCTGCTAAGAAGGCAGCTGCAAAGAAGGCCAAGTAAGCATCAGCTCACGTTTCGTTTCCGTCCTGAAACGAGCGAAAAGCTCAACAATGACAGGGCCCCGAGCAATCGGGGCCTTTCCTTTTGCCGCAGGCCAAGAACTGCTCCCGCATCCCACCGTCTCTCTTCGCCCTGCTTGCCGTCTATCCCGATCTCTACCTGTAGTTCCCTGCTGCTGCGCTTCACTTGCGCAACACCAGAGCATCAAAACAAGCTCCAAAGTCGAACAACAAACTCTTCGCCTGAAGAGGTGCCGTGCGTTGTAGCTTGGCAAGAAACTCCTCACCCAAACTCAAGATCAGTTGCGAGAGCGTAAGGAAGCGCTCCACCTGCCAGCCCGCATCGATCGCCTGCTGCTGCAGGTCGTCCCAATCCACATGTGCTGTAAGGTCCTGCTGCCCTGGATAGGCCAAAACATTTTCGCTAATCCTGTGTTGACGATAAGCCAGTAAGGTTCCGCGACCGGAAACTTGTTCAGCGCCGCCCCGGTAACCGTAGTCAAGAATCACCATACAAGCCGGCGAAAGAGACTTTGCGTAGGCCTCCGCCAACAATTGCCGGATCTGCGGACGCACTTCCCGCACCGGAAATACGGGCTCGTGGGGCCACCAGCCAAACTCGCCCGCCCGAAAATCCACGTGCAACAGTTGCTCGCCGCTGTACATCTCCACCGGTAACGCGTCAAACAATTCGTTAGCAAACAAAAACGCACTTTGCGTTTCGGGAAAGTTGCTGTCGATTTGTACGGCGCAATAGGGCAAATCCTGGATCGCTTCCCTTAGGTCTTCCCGTCCCGCTCCCCAATCGACAAAGACCTTGGTGGCAGGAAAGATTCGCTTCACGAGTTCCCGCACCAACAAGCCAAAGGCTGGCTGCAGTTGTGCGGCGGTATAAAAATCGCCGGCGCGCCCAAACGGCGAACCGCGGTAATAGCCGTAGTCCGGGTGGTACAGCGCCAATTCCATAAAGCGGGAAAACGGAATGGGCCCGCGCGTCTCGATTTCTTTCACCAGGATTGCGGCCAGAGGATCCACTGGCTTATAGTGTCGAACATGCGTAGCCTGCTGTTCACGATTGCTTTGGCCTCAAGCGCCATAGTTCTGTCCGCCGCGGATTTCCGGCAAGAAATTATTAGCGTTCTCAAGCAGCAGGAGACCGCCTGGAACCAAGGCAATTTGCGCGAGTTCCTATTGGCTTATCTGCCCGATGGCGAGATAACCTTCGTTGGCAAGACGGTGACACGAGGGATGGATGCCATCCGGCAGCGCTACGAAACGAATTACGGTTCTCCGGAGAAGATGGGCACGCTGCGCTTCGACGAGTTGGAAGTCCGCAGCCTTGGCCCCGACTATGCGCTGGTGCTGGGCCGTTTCCAACTGGCAAGAACTGCTGCGGGAGGCGGCGCCGCCAGCGGACGCTTCACCCTGGTGGCCAAGCGCACCAAACAAGGCTGGAAATTCATCCACGACCACACCAGCTCTTAGTCGCGTTTAGAGCCTCGCGGCAAATTCCTTATTCAGCTCAATCGCTTCCTCCTCGTCCAGGCCAAAGCTGCCCGCCACATACGCGCCTTTGGCGTAGACAAACAGTGGCCCTTCCGGCATGGTGCTGAAATAGCCGCCGTAGCTGGCCACGAAGCGGGCCTCCTTCATTTGCTCCTTAATGGAGAAAAGGTAAGAGGCGGCCTGCTCCGGGCTGTTGCAACGGATGGAAAAGAGCTTGTAGGTGAGTTTCGTGGTGGTGTAGGTTGCCACATTGCCCCCGGCCAGGAAGGGAAAGCCGAACAACTCTCTAGGCGCAACTTCAATGAAGGTACGGTTGTTCAGCGGGAACTTGACGTTTTCCGCAATCGGCGGTGGCAAACTTGGCAGGGCAAATGCCTTCTTCTCGGTTGCGCTTGGGCTGTCGGCACATCCCCAAAGGCTGAAAAAAGTAATGATCAAGATCCAGGTACGAATGCCCATCGGCGCGATGATAACAAATGCGTATGCATCCTGGATTGTGTGAGTCGTGCCGCTTCTCTTTTTCGATTGCGAACGATCGTGGCAGTGTTTTTTGGCGTTGTGATAAAGGAAAGGAAGATCCGCGATTCCCCAAGTATCCACGCCTGCCAGTTTTGGCCTGCGTAGGCTACTCACCCCAGCCGAAAGAGGATGCATGCGAACCATAGCCATATTCCCAATTCTGCTCAGCACGTCCCTGCTTGGGCAGCAGTGGCTGGAAGAAAAGCATTCCGCCAGCCAGGAAATTCGCAACCAGCAGTGGCGGCAGATGGAGGCCTACGCAGCCGCTCGGGAAGGTGATCCGGAGGGTTGGCGGCAGCTCTTGCGCAACCGCATCGGCTTTCCGGTCGCGGGCCTGGTGGCCAATGGTCCCTTGCGGCTCCAAAAATTTGGAGAGGACGCACAAGCCACCTACTATCGCAGCTACCTGCCGCTGTCCCAAGGGTTGGAGGCCTATGGGTTGCTGCTCGTACCCAAGGGCGAAGGGCGCAGGCCGCTCGTCGTGGCGCAACACGGCGGCGGCGGATTCCCGGAAATGGCTTTGTTTGGTGGTGGCGCAAATTACAAGGACATGATCCGAGGAGCCGTGCAGGAAGGCTACGTTGTTTACGCGCCCCACGTTGTGATGTACCCCTTTGGCGACAGGGCCCGCGGCTCGCCCATCCCCGCCGACGTGCGGCAACGTCTCGACGAAAAGTTGCGCGCCGCGGGCGCCAGCCTGGCCGCTGTGGAATTGATGAAGCTTCATTTGGCGTTGGACGAACTGTTGAAGCGGCCGGAAGTGGATCCGAATCGCGTGGCGATGATCGGGCTCAGTTACGGCGGTTTCTACGCCACCTATGCCGCTGCGCTCGATGTGCGGATTCGCGTTGTGGTGGCTAGTTGCAGCTTTCGCGACGACCCCGCAGTGGCGGATGGCAAAACCGGCGGGCGGCTGCTCGATATTGCTCCGGGGGAAATGGCGGCTTTGGTGGCGCCGCGGCCTCTGCAGATCCAAAGCGGCATCAAGGATCAACCCATTCCTATCTACCATAGCCGGCGGGGGTCCGCCCGGGCGAAAGACTATTATGCGAAGCGCGGAGCCGCAGACCGTATCGAATACGTAGAGTTTGACGGGGGCCACGAATTCCGCGGAGAGTTGGCTTGGCCCTTCCTCAGAAAATGGCTCTAGCCGATCGCATGCTAATCTGTGAGGAAAATACTTCTATGGCTTACGTAATTGCTGAACCCTGCATTGGCACCAAAGACACCGCTTGCGTCGACGCTTGTCCCGTAGATTGCATCCATCCGAAAAAAGACTCGGAAAAGTTCGAGGGTGAAAAGATGCTGTACATCGACCCCGTGGAATGCATCGACTGTGGGGCCTGCGTGCCGGTTTGTCCCGTTTCTGCGATTTTCGCCTTGGATGACCTGCCGGAAAAGTGGTCAGCCTTTGCCGAAGAAAACGCGCAGTACTACGGGCGGTAAGCCGCCGAGCATTTATCGGTTTCCAGTACTCGCACACAAGCAACTTTCACCTCGGCAGCCCCCCCCGGCTGCCGAATTGCTTTATCCACCACTTCCCAAAAAAATTTCGCCAGATTTTCCGCCGTTGGGTTCGTTTGGTCAAACGGGGGTATTTCGTTGAGGTAACCGTGGTCGAAGCGGTCAATCCAGGGGGCTAATGCTTTTTTGATCACTTCAAACTCAACCAACATGCCCAGGGAGTCCAGCGCCGGACCCTCGATTGTCACCTGCACTTTGTAGTTGTGGCCATGCAGTTGGGCACACTTGCCGGGGTAATTCCGCAGCAGGTGGGCGGCGGAGAAATGCTGTTCAACCGTTACTTCGAACATGGAAAAATTCTTCTACTTCCAGAATATCGGTGGTGAAGGAATAGTTGGGCAGCGAGTCGAAGAATATCTGCCCGTACTTCGTTTTGGTGATGCGGACATCGAGCAGGGCAAGGATGCCCCGGTCCCGCTTGCTGCGGATGAGCCGACCAAATCCCTGCTTCAGCGCCAAGGCCGCTTGGGGGACTTGGTATTGCGTGAAGGGCTGCCCGCCGGCTTCCTCAATGGCGCGCGAGCGCGCTTCTACTACCGGGTCCGTCGGGACGGCGAAAGGCAACTTGTCAATAATCACCATGGACAGTTGATCGCCCTGTACGTCTACACCTTGCCAGAAGCTGCTGGTGGCAAACAGAACCGCCTGCGGGGTCGCCTTGAACTCTTCGAGCAATACATTGCGCGGCTTTGTCCCTTGCAACAACAATGGATATTCCACTTCCATCCCTACGCGCTCATAAATTTGGCGCATTTGCTGGTAGCTCGTAAAGAGGCAGAAGGCCCGGCCCTCGGTGATGTGCAGCAGGCGCACAATTTCCTGCGTGGCGCTGGCGGCCCAGGCGCTTTGCCGCGGATCTGGCAGCGTCTGCGGCACATATAGCATTGCCTGTTTGTCAAATTGGAATGGGCTATCCACCGAGAGGCAACGTGCCGATTCAATCCCCAAACGGCGGTGCAGGAAGTCAAAATTTCCCGCCGTCGTTAAGGTGGCGGATGTCAGTATGACGCTAGGGACACCTTCAAAGAGCTTTTCGCTTAAGAGTGCTGACACGTCAATGGGAATTGCCTGCAGGCTCATAGCGCGGCCCCGGCGCTCTGTCCAATAGACATTCGTCGCCGACGGTTTCTCAAAAAACGCCTTTAAACCTTCCGAAAGTTCTTCTGCTCGGCGGTGCAGTGGCGCAACTTCGTCAATAGCTCCTTCCAGCAACTGCAATTGCGTGGCGACAATCCGCAGCCCATTCACCACCTCCGCATATTGTTCGCCGTATTGCTCCAGAAACTCATCATGTACGCGGAAGGCGCTACGCCCCTCCAACTCCCCAAATAGTGAGAAAAAGCGGTCGCTGGCCGAAAGCACACTCGTCAGGAGCTGTTCGAGCGTGCCTGAGGTTTCGCCCTTCCGGCGCGAAAGGTCGCGGATGTCGCGGATCAGATCCTGTACCTGCAAGTTCGAGATGCTCAATCCGAAATACTGCCCCGCGATGTCTTCAATTTCGTGCGCTTCGTCAAAGACGACGGCGTTGTAGGAAGGAATAATGCCGCCAAAGTCTTCCTGCTTCACCGCCAGGTCGGCGAAGAAAAGGTGATGGTTCACGATGATGATGTCCGCTTCGGCAGCCCGGCGCAGCATAGCGGTGATGTGGCAAGTGTCGAAGTAATTGCACTTCTGTCCGGTGCACCTTTCCCGGCGCGCATCGAGCTTTCCCCAAACGGCCGAACTCTCCGGAAGGTTCCGCAGTTCGGACCGGTCTCCAATCTCGGTAGACTTGGCCCAGTCCTGAATAATACGGAAGTCGTTTACCTCGCCAATGCCGTCCAGCCAAGCGGTTTGAGCTTTTGCGGCTTCTTCCAACTTCGCGCGGCACAGATAATTGGCCCGGCCCTTCATATAGGTGACGGCCAATCGGCGCCCAAGGGCGCGCTCAAGAATTGGTATGTCTTTGAAAAATAACTGCTCTTGCAGGTTTTTCGTGCCCGTTGACACCACGACGCGCTTGCCGCTCAGCAGGGCGGGAATCAAGTACGCCATCGTCTTGCCCGTGCCGGTGCCTGCTTCCACGACGGCATGCCGATTTTCCCTTAGTGCCTCGGCAACCGCCTCCGCCATTTCCAGTTGACCAGCGCGGAATTCGAAGTTGTCGACCGCCTGGGAAAGAATACCTTTGGGTACGAAGAAATCACGAAGAGGAGGGGGCATCGAGATGAGCGTAAGTTAATGAAAGCTCTGGGTATAGGGTGATGCGGAGGACGGAGTACTAATGCTAACTTGAAATCACCTTAGTACATGCAACTTTTGCACAGAAACGGGTTATAGATGATTGTGTGGGCCCAACTGAAACGGTCCACCCTGGGGGATTGTAACTCTTATGCAGGCGAAGCATTGGATTGCCGGACTCGGCTTGGCGGCCACCGTGGCTGCCGGGGGATTCCTACTACGGCCTACTGTAGCAGATGCTCAAGAAACGGACGAAGTCAGTCTTGAGAACCACACCGACTGTAGCTTTTTTGGCGCAGAGCGGGAAAAATATACCAAGGAATTGCGGGACCGCTATTGGCGAAGCCGCTTGACCAACGAGGTCACGTCGCTGCGGGGCGGCAAGTACTCCAGCGCGTCCACGGCAAAGCGCAAGGCGGAGGGCAAGCGTGGCTTTATTGATGCCGCCATCTTTGCCAAGTTGGAGGAATCCGGCGTTGCTCCCGCACCGATGACGACGGACGACGAATTTCTGCGTCGCGTCTCGCTCGATTTGGTTGGCCGCGTTCCTACTTACGAAAAATTGAGCAGCTTCCGCGCCAACGGGGATGCCACGAAGCGCGAGGCCCTGGTGGACGAGTTGCTCGCCTCCAGCGAATGGGTGGACAAGTGGACGATGTATTTCGGCGACATGTACCGCAATACAACGCGCACAGATGTAACGCCTCGCTACGTCCCTGGCCGCAATGCCTTTTTCAACTGGTTGAAGACTTCGATCAGCGAAAACCGCCCCTACGACGCCATAGTCCGGGATTTGATTGGCGGTCAAGGCTCCAACAATTTTGTGAATGAAGAAGGCTTTATTAACTTCCTAATTGGCAGCGACACCAACGGTGGCCCCATCCAAGACGATTACGACCAGATGGCCGCTGATGTCGCAAAGACCTTTCTGGGCATGAGCCATGTGAATTGCGTGTTGTGCCACGATGGCCGGGGCCACTTGGACCAATTGAGCCTTTGGGGACGCAGTGCGAAGCGCAGCAGCGCCTGGCAATATGCTTCTTATTTCTCCCGCTCCCGCTTTGTGCCAACCCGTCCGGACCCCGCGAACAATAATCTTCGCTACTACGCCATCCGCGATGACCGCCCGACCGACTACACTTTGAACACCACCACGGGCAACCGCCCCACCCGCGAACCCGTTGATGGTTTGGGCCGCACTGTAGCGCCGAAGTACATGTTTGGCGAAGAGCAGCCCACCTCTGGCGAAAACTACCGCCAAGCCGCGGCTCGCGCCGTAACCGGCGATTTCCAATTTGCCCGCGCCACCGTGAACTACATTTGGGCGGCGCTCATGGGCCGGGGTTTGGTGGAACCGCTGGATCAGTTTGACCCCATGCGCTTGGACCCCGAAAATCCTCCGGGCCTGAACTGGGAATTGCAAGCCTCCCATCCGCAACTGTTGAACCAGTTGGCGCAGGAATTCCAAAACAACGGCTACAACCTGAAGTGGTTAATGAAGACCATCGTCACATCGGATGCCTACCAACTATCCAGCCGCTATGAAGGCGAATGGAACCCGAGTTGGGAGCCTCTCTTTGCCCGTCACTTGGCGCGCCGCCTTTGGGCAGAAGAAATCGCCGACGCCATCGTTACCACCAGCGGTGTTGGCATGGTCTACCAGTACCCGACGCCCTCGGCTCCGCTTTATAACGACCGTGAGGTTGCGCGGGTCAACTGGGCCATGCAGTTGCCGGAAACAGGAACGCTAGGTGGCAACTTCCTCTACTTCTTCAGCCGCGGCAACCGTTTCGATGAAGAACGGACTGGCGAGGGTTCTATCCAACAAGCCCTCGCCCTCATGAACGACAACTTCGTGCTCAGCCGCATCCGCAGCACCAACAATGCCAGCGGCCAAAGCCTCCTTAACCTTCGGATTGGAGAATCGGATGAGAGTTTCGTCCGTGCCGCTTTCCAAACCATCCTCTCGCGGGACCCCAGCGAGGCAGAATTCGAAGCTGCCGTCGCAACGCTGCGGGACACCAGCGGCAATACTCGTCTACAACGTGGGGAGAACCTCCTGTGGGCTCTCTATAACAAAGTGGATTTTATCTACAACTACTAAGAGAAACCCAGAGAAGAACCAGCTGAGGACACACCCATGTACAACAACGAAAAGTTTCTCGAGTTCATCAAGCAGTTCCCACACCGCCACAAGAACTTCTTTGACCGCCCCTTTGCCTCCCGCCGCCATTTCTTAAAGTTGGGCGGAGGCGTGCTGACGGCCTCCTGGATGGCGCAAAAAGCCAAGGCCGAAGTAAGAGTGGATGCTCTCGATGTACCCTTGCTCAACAAGGCCAAGAATTGCATCTTCATCCTCCTGGCCGGCGCGCCCAGCCACGTGGACACCTTCGATTTCAAGATCACGGAAGGCGTCACGCCCACGGACGTGCTGCAACCCGAGCAGTTTGGCAATCTGGTGCTGCCGACCGGCATCATGCCGCGACTGGCGGGCATGACGGAAGACTTCACCGTCATCCGTAGCATGCGCAGTTGGGCGCTCGTCCACAATCTGGCTCAGATCTGGGCGCAGATCGGTCGCAACCCGGTAGCGGCATTGGGCGATATTGCCCCCAATATCGGTTCCATCGTGGCCATTGAAAAGGCGAAAGAGCGGCGCGAAACCGACATCTTCCCCACCTTTCTCGCCCTCAATTCACAAGGCGCGATCGGGTCCGGTTATCTGGCCAGTTCCTACGCGCCCTTCAAGACGAATGCCAACGCCAACGGCTTGTCCAACGTCAACCACGCTGCCGGGGAAAGCCGCTTTGAAGAGCGCAAGTCGCTGCTGGAAACGCTTGACCGCCAATATCGTACCAATAGTCCCTACGGCCGGCCCCTGGAAGATATGGACGCCTTCTACAAGGCAGCCCAGGGCATGATGTTCAATCCGACTGTCGACAAGGCCTTCCGCTACAATGCCGACGAACGTGCGCCCTACGGCAACACGGCCTTTGGCGATGCTTGCATGACGGCGCGCAAGGTGCTGGAAGCCGATGCCGGTACGCGCTTCATCCAAATCACTTTTGGCGGGTGGGACGACCACCAGGGCATTTACGACCAGAACCGCCTGCCCAATCGTACGCGCCAACTCGACGCTGGCGTCAGCCAGTTGATCGCTGACCTGAAGGCCAGCGGATTGTTGAACGACACGCTGGTTGTGATGGTGGGTGAATTCGGTCGCACGGTCGGCCGTCTAAGCGGCGCCAATGGCCGCGACCACTTCCTGCAACAATTCTGCTTCCTGGCCGGCGCAGGCATCAAAGGTGGCCGTGCCATTGGTTCCACCAATGCAACGGGGAGCAGCAGCAACCCCGACGACTACGGTTGGAACCGCCAGCGCGACGTCCGGCCCGAAGACATCGAGGCGACGATTTACTCCGCCCTCGGCATCAACTACACCAGTATTCGCTACGACGACCCCTTTGGCCGCGGTTTCGAATACGTGCCTTACGCCCACGAAGACCTCTACGGCCCCGTTAACGAACTGTGGGCTGAATAACGATTGGCTTTAAGTCGCCCATCCAGTGGCGCACCAGAAAAAAGCCAGTCAGATGGAAGCCGCCCATGATGAAAAACATGGGCCCATAGCCGAAATTGCTCACAATGTGGGCCGGCAAAACCGTGGAGAATAGTACACCGCCGAAGCCTCCCATACAGGCGCCAATGCCTGTTGCGGAGGCTACGGCGCTTTTGGGGAACACATCTGGCACGGTAGTGTACAAGTTCGCGGACCACCCCTGATGGGCCGCCGTTGCCAGGCTAATCAGCCCAATCGCGACAAAGGGATTCTCGAACAGAACGCTCGTGGCCGCAATCGGCATGCAGGCGGCAAAGGCTCCCATCGAAAACATACGTGCCTTCCCCACGGGCCAACCTTGCCGCATCAGGTAGCCAGAGATCCAGCCACCAAACACGCTTCCTACGTCGGCCATCAGGTAAATGAAGGGAAAGGCCCAAGCCACTTGCTTCAGGTCAAAATGCCGTACATCGTAAAAGTAGGGGGGCAACCAGAAGAGATAGAACCACCAGACGGGGTCGGAGAAAAACTTGCCTGCCGCAAAGCCCCACGTCTCCTTGTATTGCAATACGGCGGCCCAGGAGAGTGTGGCTTCGTTTGGCACGTCATCGGGCAGCGGCGGGGGGGTGGGCTGCGTGAAAAACCACAGCAGCAGCACCGCCAAACCGCTCGCGGCGGTGAGGAAAAAACACGTGCGCCAGCCGAAGCTCGTTGTCAATTGAAAAAACAGGTAAGGCCCGATCATCGTAGCGATGTTCGTACCCGCGTTAAAGATCCCCGTGGCGAAGGATTGGTCCTTCTTGGGGAACCACTCGCTTACGCTCTTAATGGCCGCCGGAAAATTGCCGCTTTCTCCAATGCCCAGCAGTGCGCGAAAAAAACCAAAGGTCATGGGCGAGGAAACCAGCGCATGCGCTGCCGCCGCCAGGCTCCACCAGAGAATGGCCAGCGAATAGCCCAAGCGCGTCCCAAGGCGGTCAATTATTTTTCCCGCGAAAAGAAAGCCAATGGTGTAAGCCAACTGGAAGGCGAACGCAATGTTCCCATAGACTTTGTCGTCCATGGGAATCTCTTTGCGAATCTCCGGCAACAGGATGCCGAGGATAATGCGGTCGAGATAGTTGACGGTTGTTCCCAAAAACAGCAGGGTAAGAATCCACCAACGCAAGCGGCTCGGCGCGAGGGCCGGGGAAGGAAGGGCGGCGGTTTGCACTTAGGCAATTATATGGGTATGGCTATAGGGTTATAGCGTCTACCAATCGGTAACGCTGCCATCGAAGCTGTCATAAGTCTCCGGGTTGCGCCAATCGTGGCCGATTTTGTCAGCCATCGCGTTCTCGTCGAGTTCCACGCCTAAGCCAGGCTTCGTCGGCAGTTCCAGATAGCCTTCACTGACCTTCAGCGGCTCCTTCAAATAGCCTTCGCCGAGGCTCACCTGTTCTTGGATGAGGAAGTTGGGGATGGAGGCTGAGATCTGCAAACCGGCGGCCAGCGAGATCGGCCCCAGCGGGTTGTGCGGAGCGATGGCAGCGTAGTAGGCTTCGGCCATGCCGGCAATCAGGCGCACTTCGGTGATGCCGCCCGCGTGGCACAAGTCCGGCTGCAGAATTGTGGCGGCCCGCTTTTCGAGCACTTCCTTAAAGCCCCACTTTGTAAACACGCGCTCGCCCGTGGCAATGGGCAGGTGCGTTCCGCGCGCAATCTCGGCCATCAGGTCGTGATCCTGCGCATTGATGGGCTCCTCAATAAACATCGGGTTGTAGGGCTCCAGCTTCTTGATCAGCACCTTGGCCAGTGCCGGGCCCACGCGGCCGTGGAAATCGATGCCGATATCCGCCTTGTCGCCCACTGCCTTGCGCAATTCGGCAAAGCGCTCCACAATGTAGTCCACTTCCGCGGGCGGTTCCATATAGCGGTGAAAATTGTTCCGGTTCGGGCCGGAAGCAGTCTTGCCATGGCTCCCCATCGGGCCGGTCTTGAACGCGGTAAAACCCTTCGCCATTTGCTCCCGCATCACTTCCGGGGTCCCCGCATGGGCATACACGCGGACCCGGTTGCGCGTGGGGCCGCCGAGTAGCTCGTACACCGGAACGCCCAAAGCCTTGCCCTTCAGGTCCCAAAGCGCTTGGTCGATGCCCGAAAGCGCACTTGTCAACACCGGGCCGCCCCGGTAGAACGCGTGGCGGTAGATCGCTTGCCAATGGTGCGCCACCGGGCGCGGGTCCTTACCCACCAGGTAGGGTTCAATCTCTTTGATGGCCGTCGCCACGGTCAGCGCGCGGCCTTCCACCACGGGCTCGCCTAAGCCCACCAGCCCTGCATTGGTGTGGATCTTCAAAAAGAGCCAGCGGGGTTTCACCAGAATGGTTTCGAGCTTCGTAATTTTCAGGTTGTCCTTGGCGGGTACCGGCACATCGCGCCTTTGGGCGTAGGCCGAACCAGCGGCAAGCAGCGAGGCGAAAGTGCTGCGCAGGGCAAAGCGACGGGAAAGAGGGGGTTGGTTTTGCGGCTTCATGGCTATGCAAAATATATCCAAAGCGAGAGAATACTCAAAGCCACCACGGCGGTAATTACAACATCGCTCGTCTTGGCCGAAAATGATCCATCCGGGTTCATGGTGATGTCCCCGATTTCGGAAACCGGTTTAGCCTCTGCCGCTTTGCTGAGCAGTAGCATCAAGCCCACGCACAAGAAGAACACCACGATGGAGTAATTCAAGAAGCTGAACTCGACCACCGCGTTCAGGGCCCCCAAGTCAATTTTGAAGGCGTTGTGGAGAATATCCAGGCCAAAGCGCCCAAAGCCCAGAATGCCGCCCACGATCAGCGTGGTGAACGCGGCGCGCCCCGTCGCCCCGCGCCAAAGAATGCCCGTCAGGAAGACTGCGGTAATCGGCGCGCCCACATACGCTTGTACGCTCTGCAGATATTGGTACACCTGGCTATTCAAGCCGCGGATCAGCGGAATCCAGGCAATCGAAATTACCACTACCGCTACGGTTACCCAGCGGCCCACATTTACTAGGCGGCTTTCGCTCGCGGCCGGGTTCAGCTTCTTGTAAATATCCATGGTGATGAGCGTGGAGCAAGAATTGAACACGCTCGAAAGACTGCTCATCAAGGCAGCCAGCAGCGCCGCCACCATCAAGCCGGTTAAGCCCGGAGGCAGCAGACGGGTAACCAGCAGCGGGTAGGCATTGTCACCCGTCACTTCGTTGGGCCAAATGGCGCGCGCGCAAAGTCCGGGCAACACCAGAATGAACACGGGCAGCAGCTTCAACGCGGCACAGAAAAAAGCCCCTTTTCGGGCATCTTCAACGCCCTTGGCGCTCAGGGTTTTCTGGACAATCACCTGGTCCGTGCACCAGTACCAGATGCCAAGAATGAGCGTGCCGAGCGTGGTGCCCAGCCAAGGGTAGGCCGGGTCGTCAATGGGCTTGATCATATGGAAGAAGTCCGGCGGCAGGTTGGCGCGTAGGCCCTCGAAGCCGCCCGCTTTGTCCAATCCCAGAAACGTCAGGACAATGGCCCCGCCAACGAGCAAAAAGGCCTGGAAGAGGTCGGTATAAATCACCGCCGCCAACCCACCGCTAATGGTGTAGATGCCCGTGGCAATCACCAGCAGGATGGCGCTGGTCATGTAGTCCCAACCAAAAACTTCGCGGATAAGAATACCGCCCGCAAACAAAGACACGCTGATCTTCGTAAAAACATAAGCCAGCAGCGAGATCACCGTCAGGTACCAGCGGCATTGCGCATTGAAGCGCCGCTCCAAAAACTCCGGCATCGTGAAGACCTTACTCTTCAAGTAGTGCGGCACGAATACCCAACCCAGGATGAAGAGGCAAAAACTGGCGCTCCATTCATAGCAACCCACCGCGAAACCCGTAGCCGCGCCCGAACCCGCCAGGCCAATAAAGTGTTCGCTGGAGATGTTCGTCGCGAATAGAGATGCCCCAACCGCGAACCAACCCACATTGGATCCGGCTAAAAAATAATCCTTCGAAGTGCGCTCTTTGCGCGAATGGTAAAAGCCGATGGCGAAGACGACGGCAAAGTAGGCCGCGATGATGACGTTGTCGAGCATTGAGGGATAGTCTATACGGTATGCAGCGACGCGAATTTCTCTCCACTTTGGCCGCCGCGCCCGCCTTGGCGCAAAGCAACTCGGCCGCCCGGGCCAAAAAGCCCAATTTCGTTTTCATCCTGGCCGATGACCTGGGCTACGGCGACCTTAGCTGCTACGGCCAAAGCATGTTTGAAACGCCAAATTTAGACCGCTTGGCCAAGGACGGCACACGCTTTGAGGCGGCCTACGCGGGCGCCACCGTGTGTGCCCCTTCGCGTTGTGCGCTGATGACCGGCCAGCACACTGGCCATTGCCGCGTGCGGGGCAACGGCAAGAACGAAGAGGTTCTCCGCAAGAGCGACCTCGTGATTCCCGAGCTGCTCAAGGCCAACGGCTACAAGACTGGGATGTTTGGCAAATGGGGCTTGGGCGACCTGGGCCACGCCGGCTATCCGAACGACAAGGGATGGGACGAGTGGTTTGGCTATTTCAGCCAATTCCACGCGCACCAATACTATCCCCACATGCTGTTGCACAACCGCGAGACCGTGGAATTGCGTGGCAATTGGGGTACGGGCAAGAAGGAATTCGCTCCCGATGTCATCCACGCCCGCGCCATGGCTTGGCTTGAGAAGCAGAGTGCTACGGAGCCCTTCTTCCTCTACTACACCTCCACCATTCCGCACACCAACAACGAACTTGGCCGCGACACGGGCAACGGGCAGGAAGTGCCCGAGGACGCGCCATTCTCCGGCAAGCCCTGGCCCCAGGTGGAAAAGAACTTTGCCGCCATGATTCACCGCTTAGACCGGCAGGTGGGGCAACTCGTTGACACCCTCAAGCAGCGTGGCCTTTACGAAAACACGATGATCCTTTTCACTTCCGACAACGGCGCGCACAAGGAGGGCGGCCACGATGCCAACTTCTTCAAAAGCGCCGGTGCGGTGCGCGGCACCAAGCGCGACCTCACCGATGGCGGCATTCGCGTACCCGCTTTCGCTATTTGGGCCAACCAGATTCCCGCCGGAAAGGTGAACCCGCAGCCCTGGGCATTCTGGGATGTGATGCCAACTTATTGCGAGGCCGCGGGCATTAATGCTCCAAAGCACATCGACGGCGTCAGTATGCTGCCGGATTGGACCGGCAAAGGCACAGTCAACCATCCGCATTTCTATTGGGAGTTCCACGAAGGCGGATTTGCCCAAGCCATTCGCAAGGACCATTGGAAGCTGATCAAACAAAAAAATGGCCAGTTCGAACTTTACGATCTGGCCAAAGACATCCGCGAAGAAAATAACCTTGCCGCGGCCAACCCAAAGCTGGTGGAAGAACTACGCGCGGTTATGCGCAAGTCCCGCGTCGACAGCCAGGATTGGCCCGTTGCGGCGAATTTGAAGGCCTAGCCGGTAGTCGGTCTAACGGGGAATGAGGCCGAGAACTTCGACTGTTTGCGCCCTAGACGGGGGAAACATCACTGCTTGGCATTCCGTTTTGACCGTTGAGTGAAATTCTTTCCCCGCATCCTCTGCCAACGCTTTGCAAAGTGCGTGGAAGAAAAACGGGGGTATCGCCTCTCTGTTACGTTTTGCGTGATCCCAGGCGGCTATAACAAACTTTTTTGTATTCTTTCGATCTCCCGCAAGCCTTGCGATATCAGCCCGCAGCAGCAGACCTGCGGCTACTGCTGGAATACCGTCCGCCGTGCCACTGAGCTGTTCGAGCGCGATTCCTGCCAAACGATCAGCGGTTTGATATTCTCCAAGCGCAGCATAGGCATGACTTAATGTGCTAGCAAGTTCGAAATTCATTCCTTCCTCTTTTGGAATTTGGACTTCGGCAAGCCAATTTCGCGCCTTTTCCGCTTTCTGGCCATAGGCATAGGCATAGGCCACCCATGCGCCAAGGGCCTTACGACGCTCCCGACTCAATTGGGGATAAAGCTGCTCGTACTTAGGCAGAACTACCCGCTCCACATAGGCAACTGCGGATTGGGGCTCGTTTTGCCGGAGCCACGAGTAGATGATGCGACTTTGGCACTCAGCCACAAGGTCTGGGCTACTGTCGGGCGACTGGCTTAAGCGGCTATAATCGAGGCGGGCGGATTCCAGTTCGTTCCGATCCAACCTGGCATTCGCCCGCGCAAGACTATCCTGGGCCGTTACGTCGTGCTTGAGAAACAGAAAAAAGACTAGAAGAATGGAGTTACGCATGAGGTTCAGATTAGTGCTGCCTATGCGCGTAAACAATTGAAAAGATAGGATTTTGCTCGTATGTCCGGTTTTGTCCGCAAGACGCCCAACCTGTCCCCAACGGAGAATCCGCCCCGGCTCAGTGGTTGGAAAGAGATTGGAGCTTACCTTGGCGTAAGTGACCGGACAGCCCGCCGTTGGGAATCGGCAGGCCTCCCGGTGCACCGCCTATTCCCTGATCAGAAAGCGTCCGTTTTTGCTCATCCAAGCGAGATTGACGAATGGGTTCGTTCCCGAAGCTCGGTCTCCGTCAAGAAGCGGCGAAGTTCCTGGCAGGCGACAATCATCATTGTCACCCTGCTTGTGGTTGGCCTCGGATGGCTTGTGCTCCATTGGAACCGAAAAGACGAGCTAAAGCCGATCTATATTGCAAACCCAATTACCTTAAATGACAGTATTGATTACTCCCCTGCCCTTGCTCCGGACGGTTTGCGATTAGCTTTTTCCCGGCAATACCTAGATCGTCCCGGTTCCTCCATATGGCTGATGGACCTCACGACTCGCAGCGAAAGACTTTTAATCCAAGATGAGGTTACCCTGCGTGGGGCCGCATGGTCTCCGGATGGGAAAACCATTTCCTACTTTCGTTCGGTATCAGAAAATATTGCGGAATTGGTGGTTGCTAGTACCCAGGATGGAAAAGCGAAGGTACTGGCTCGTTTTCCCCATGCCCGCATGCTGTTCCCTCGCGGAGCGGCTTCGGCTTGGCTGCCAAATGGCGAAGCTATCCTTTTCCCCACGCACCCCAACCAAGCCCGCGATTCTGAGTGGAAGCGGGTGACCCTTGCCACCGGAGAAGTTACGACCTGGTTTCGGGTACAAGGAAGAGTACAAACCAATCCCGCTATTTCGCCCGATGGAAAGAAGATTGCATTCCTCGATCGCGATTCGGCGCCGGAGAAGTCGGAAACCACATTCCAATTGGTAACGCTCCCGCTTGGAGCCCAAGCGCAGGCCGCAGGCACTCCGTCTGCACATTCCGATGCCCAAATGAGTTGTTCCAGCTTTGTCTGGACCGGGAACAATGAGTTACTGCAGGTACTGGTTTCGGCACGTATACGCACACTCAAACGCGTCTCGCTCGATTCCAAGGACCGCAATCAGACCATTCCTTTAGCTGAGTCGCAGATTTCGGAATTGGCGTTTCATGTTCCAAGCCGACGGCTTGTTTACTCCCGAATTTCTTGGGACCTTGATGTGCGTGGTTATCCGATTTCAGGGCAGAAAGTCCTTTTGCCAGGACAGGCTTACGTGCGGACCAAAGACAATGAGTACGCGCTGGCTTACCATCCCTCGGACAATCGCATTGCAATTGCCTCCGGAGGACGAGGTGCGGCGGAGGTTTTCGTTCGAGAAGCGGGCGGCAACTACAGGCAGGTTTCGAACCTCAAAGCAGACATTGCTTCCGAAACGATTTGGCAACCAGGAAGGGAAGAAATTCTCCATCTTGCATTGGTCAACGGAAAACTGGGCTTATATCGAATCGATTTGGCAGCAAATCGGGTGGACCAACTGGCAAGCAAGGTCCCTTTCACGGGCGATCTCGGACCGCACCCACTCCCCGGATTCGTTTATGCCACAGTTGGCGCTAACGACCTCGCTCTAGTGGATCTTCGAGCGCAGACTTGGACTAGCTTTTTGCCCGGAGTGCTGAAATTCTCCGTTTCCCCAGACTTCAGGCGTGTTTACGCATTATTACGTTCCGGTGCGGTCGCGGAATTCGACCTGCAAACACGGAAGCTGATTGCCACTATCGAGCCCCCCAAAGACGCCAGTCCCATCGTCGACGTTTCGGTATCCACTCGGCGGCTTTGGATTCAGACAAAGATCGAAAAGTCTCGCACTGGATTGGCCTACATGGATCTCCACACCCGCAAATGGCATGCGGTTGACTTTTCCGCCCCATCGCTTTTTCCTTTTCTACAAGTCAAGGCTGATGATTCGGAGTTGGCCGTTGTGGTCTTTGAGGAATTCGATCTAGACCTGATGGAAATGTCCCCACCTTTGTAAGGTCTATAATTCCGCCAGCGCCGCCACCAGCGCGCCCTTGGCCGTGGAGTTCAGCGGGTTCTGCGCCATGCGCACCTCGCTGAGCGGCAACGGGAATTCCGATTCCTTGAGCAGCTTTTCAAAGCGGTCGCGGAAGCCCTTGGGCATCGTGGAGCCGCCGGAGAGGATCATCGGAATCGGCTTGCCGATCTTCGGCATCGAGCGCGCGTTGGAGAAAGCCTCGCGCAAGCCGTTCACCACGGCGCGCATCATCTCGTCGTAGTAAACATTCAACACCTGGTGCAGTTTGTCGCCCTGGTTGCCGTTAATCTGGAAAGACTCTTCCTTCGCCAGGCGAATGCGCGTGGCGAGCTCGCCTGTAATGGCCGCCGCCGAGGAATCAATGTAGTCGCCGGCCTTTGCCACGCTGAAGGACAACACGGGCACGGCCAAGTAGCTCAGGCAAACATTCACCAGGCCGCCGCCAAAGCTGACACCGACGCCTGAAAAATTCGTTTCTTCCAATTCGCTAAACACCACGGCAAGGCCCTCCGAAATGGGCGTGGGCTCGCAATCCAACTCGCGAATGATCTGGTTGATGGTGGCGTCGTGGTAGGTGACGTTTTCTTCCGCTCCGAGCGGCGCCGCGGGAATGGAATAAAAAATCGGTAAACCCTTGCGACGGTCGTCGGCAATCAGGTTTTCAATCAAATTCTTCAGCATCACGGCGTTTTCCGGTTCCGAGGGGTTTAAAACGCCGCGGTTCATCGGCCGGCGCGCTTCTACCTGCAGCAAATCCGAAAAGCGGGAGCTTTCGTTGCCCGGCACAATGATGTTCTTCGCCGTTGCTTCGCCGTGAACCACAAACGGCACGCCTTCGCGCCGCAAGCTCGCTTCGGTCATCTTCGACCAGGGAACTTCCACAAACGCGTTCAATTGGCTCTTAAAGTGAAACTGGCCATCGTGCTGGCTGGCGGCAACAATACGGCTGGTGCCCACGTCGAGGCCGACGGCGGGGGTTTGGTCAGAGTGTTTCATGGTTTCTCCTCTAGGGTACTTTCAGTTGGCGCGTTTTCCGCAGCCGCTTCGTTAGTTTTTTCCAGGCTTATGGCTTTATCCTTGGGGTGCACCGTGGGCGCCGGGCTCTCGGGCATCAGCGCGCTCAAGCGCCGGTAATCGTTTCGCAACTGCGCCTTCAATTGCGCCACCGAGATACTCTTCTGTTTGGCCGCCGCGCGCAGTTGGTCTTCTGCCGCCACAATGCCGTTCCACATCCGGTAGCCCGTCGCCGTGAAAAACGTGCCGTCGTAGTTGAAGCCGAACAAAAGCAGGCTAGGCAGCGGAATGGCGTAGTTGTCGGGCAGTTCCATTTCCTCGAAAGGAAAATTGCCCGCCCAATCCGTGTGGTAACCGATCAGGAACATGCCGGGGTTAATCGACACCTGCGCGTGGGTGGCGCAGTTGTAGGCCGGAATTTTGTAGCGCGCTCGCAGCATTTTGGTCAGCAATCGCCCCGCATCAATTTGCGCTTGCGAAATGATTGGCGCCTCGTCGCCCGAGCGGGTTTGCGTTTCAAAGCTAACGCCCAAAAAGGTCTCGTTCAAGCTGATGTAGGCCCACTTGTCGTCCGCCCATAGGCTGCGCCCGGCGTGAAAGGCGGCGTCATTTTCTTCCACAATGCGGTACACACGCCCAAAGCGGTCGATCACATAGTGGTAGGCGTGGTGGCGCTGAATGTAGCCCATCAATTGTTCACCCAGGTATTTCAGGCGCCGGTTGTTTTTTTCGTCCAATTCTTCCAGCATCGATTCCGTGGTGTGGAAAACAATCCCCACGGGGTTCCGCTCGGTTAATTGAGTGAGCGGAGCGTTGGCTTGGCGCCAATTCCAGGCATAACGCTGGCGGGGGCGGTTCGGCGTGCGGAATTTAGTATCGATGTGCAATCCGTTAGACCAGGTTTCCACGCCGGCCTTCGTTTCCACCAGCCAGATTTTCTCCCCGGGAATGTGCGGCGTGTTCAGCTTCTTAAAGCCCGTGGGAGTGATTGTGGAAGGAATGACAACATTGCCGGAGGTGGAACGCATGAGCGTGACGGTTGGCAGGGCCAGCAGCACCAGCAGGCCGAGCCACACTTTCTTGCTGCGCACCCACCAATACTTCGGTTGGGACAACACGCCTTCCACCGCTTCGACTTTCGCCTGAGATTCGCGCAGAAAGCGCAGTTTCGCCACCGGATCTTCAATTTGGGAAGCCCGGCGCTCGATCATCGGATTGATTACGTCGCGAGGGGTAGGCGGTTTCACGCGAACAAGCTATTCAATCGACCTAAGTGACTACAAACCTTAGACTAGCCCGACCCAGGGGGGCGCGTGCAACTTTCCCTTGGGAGCGGCGTTTATTTGAGTGTATGGCACACCGAATCCTGTCCCTGCTGCTGTTTGCAAGCATTGTGTCCGCGGCGCCCAAATCCTCTCTCCGGGTCAAGACCAACGGTCAGAACGTAGAGCACGCGCTGAACCGGCTGACCTTTGGCCCTCGCCCGGGGGATGCGGAGTTGGTACGGAAGATGGGCCTGAACGAGTGGATCGAGCTGCAGTTGCACCCGGAGCGGATTGCCGAAAATCCACAACTGGCCGAAAAACTCGCTCCCTTGAAAACACTGGAGAGCCGCGAGTACAAGGCCTTCCCCAAAGACGACGAATCCAAGCGAGCCATCCGGCAAATGGTGGTGGAGTTGACACAAGCCAAGCTCTATCGTGCGGTTCTGAGCGAGCGCCAACTGGAAGAAGTGCTCGTGGATTTCTGGTTCAACCACTTCAATGTTTTCCTTGAGAAGGGCGCGGTGCGATGGTTGGCCACCAGCTACGAGCGGGACGCCATCCGTCCCCACGTGCTGGGCAAATTTGAAGACCTGGTAAAGGCCACGGCTCAGCACCCGGCCATGCTCTTCTATCTGGACAACTGGCAGAGCGTATCGCCCGAATTTGGCGAACGCTTGAACCGGGCGCGCAAAGGCAAGGCGCGGGTGAAAGGGATCAACGAAAACTACGCCCGCGAATTAATGGAACTGCACACGTTGGGCGTTGATGGCGGCTACACGCAAAAGGACGTGGAGGAAGTGGCGCGGGTCTTCACCGGTTGGAGCATGGGGCGCCCGCAGCAGGGCGGCGGTTTCCGCTTTGTGGTGATGGCGCACGACAAAGGCGACAAAACGGTATTAGGCCAAAAAATCCGCGCCGGTGGCATGGAGGAAGGTTTGCAGGTCATCCACCTCTTGGCAACCCATCCTTCCACGGCAAGGCACATCTCGCTAAAGCTGGCCCAACGCTTTGTGTCCGATACTCCGCCGGAGGAATTGGTTGAGCAAATGGCGAATACCTTTACTCAGACCGGGGGGGACATCCGCGCTGTACTTCGCACCTTGTTCGCGAGCAGACATTTCTGGAGCCCGGAAGTACAGCGCGCCAAGATGAAAAGTCCGCTGGAAATGGTGGCCTCTACTTTGCGCGGAACCGAAGCCGAATTGCGCAACCCCCTGCTTGTGGCGCGCGCGCTGGAACAAATGGGCCAGCCGCTCTATCGCAAGCAGGAACCCACTGGCTACGACAACACCAGCGCGGAATGGCTGAATTCCGCCGGTCTTCTGGCCCGCATGAACTTTGCCGTCGCGCTGAGCGAGAACAAACTGATGGGCGTGCGGATTGATACGGCCCGTTATGCAGAAACGGCCAAACAAATGGGTGGCCCGGAATTCCAAAAGCGATAGAAGGAGCCAATGCAATGTTGAATCGACGCGTATTGCTGCAGAACGGAGCCTTGAGCCTATTCGGATTAGGCATAACCCCGTCGTGGCTCACCCGGGCGGTGGGTGCCCCAAGCGCCACGGGCGGAAAGAAAATCCTCGTGGTCGTGTTTCAGCGGGGGGCCGCCGACGGCTTGAACATGGTGGTCCCTTATGGCGAAAAAGCTTACTACCAGAGCCGCCCCAATCTCGCCTTAGCCCAGCCGGGAAAAGAAAAGGGCGTGCTGGATCTCGATGGCTTTTTCGGTCTGCATCCCGCGCTCGCCCCGCTGTCGCCAATCTTTGCTGACAAAAAGTTGGCTTTCGTCCATGCCTCCGGGAGCCCCGCATACACGCGGAGCCACTTCGACGCTCAAGACTATATGGAGAGCGGCACGCCGGGCGTGAAATCTACGCGCGATGGTTGGCTGAACCGCGCTCTGCCGGAAGACGCCAAAGCCTCGCCTGTGCAGGCGGTGGGCTTAGGGCCGGTGCTACCCCGAGCGCTGGCCGGAAGCCGTTCTGCGGTGGCACTGAATTCCGTGCGCGAATTTCAGCTGCGGGACCACATGGCGGCGAAGGAATACGAACGCCGCTACGGGAAAAGTGTGGACGCGGCGCTCCAGGAAGCCAGCAAGGAAACCTTCGCCGCGATTGAGATTCTGGAATCGGTCCGGCGAGCTGGCTATCAGCCGGCGAATGGCGTGCAGTATCCCAAAGGCAAGTTAGGCCGCAGCATGGAGCAGATTGCCCAATTGATCAAGGGCAATGTGGGGTTGGAAGTGGCCTTTGCCGACATGGGCGGTTGGGACCATCACGTGAACCAGGAATTGCTGCTGGATCGGCAATTGAAGGAATTCGGGGCCGCCCTCGCCGCCTTCTACCAGGATCTGGGACCGCGGATGGAGCAAGTGGTGTTGGTGACGATGAGCGAGTTTGGCCGTACGGTACGGGAAAACGGCACGCGCGGAACGGACCATGGGCACGCCAACGTCATGATGTTGATGGGCGCCAACGTAAGTGGCGGCAAAGTGCATGGACGTTGGCCGGGGCTGGAACGGGACCAACTCCACGAAGGACGCGACCTTGCAGTGACGACTGATTTCCGGGAAGTGCTGGGCGCTGTCCTGCAAGCCCATAGTGGCCAAACCGACTTGGCCCGCGTATTTCCGGGATATTCCTACCAGGGGGCGATGCGCCGTTTGTTAGTCTGAAACGAATGACGCCCCAACAGGTACTGGAGTTCGCCACGAAGAACGGAGTCCAGCAGGTGGATGTGCGCTTTGCCGACATCCCTGGACTCTCCCACCACATTACGTATCCGCTTTCAGAGTTGAGCGAGGAGAGTTTTGAAGCCGGCTTCGGCATCGACGGCTCTTCCATCCGCGGCTGGGCGGCTATCAATGAGAGCGACATGCTGCTGGTGCCCGACGCCTCCACGGCCTATCTGGATCCGTTCTCCGCGATTCCCACTTTGGTGATGAATGGCACCGTTGTGGACCCCATTACCAAGCAGCACTATGAGCGCGATCCCCGCTGGATCGCCATCAAGGCGGAGAATTATCTCCGGACCACGGGCTTGGCAGACACCATCTACGTAGGCGCCGAGGCGGAGTTTTTCGTGTTCGACAACGTGCGCTTTGATCAAAACATGCACTCGGCGTTTTTCTTCATCGACTCCGAGGAGGGCCGCTGGAACAGTGCGCGCGAGGGTGTGAATTTGGGCTACCGTCCGAGGGTAAAGGAGGGCTATTTCCCGGTTCCCCCCACGGACCAACTCGCGAACTTGCGCGCCGAAATGGTGCAAGTTATGCAGCAGTGCGGCTTGCAGATTGAATGCCACCATCACGAAGTAGCCACCGCGGGCCAATGCGAAATTGACCAGCGCTTCAATACGCTGGTGAAAACCGCCGACAACATGATGCTGTACAAGTACGTTGTCCGCAACGTCGCCACGCGTCATGGCAAAACCGTGACGTTCATGCCCAAGCCGCTCTTTGGCGACAACGGCAGCGGTATGCATTGCCACCAAAGCCTCTGGCGGGAAGGGAAGCCCCTTTTCAGCGGAGAATTGTACGCAGGTCTAAGCCAGACTGCGCTCTGGTACATCGGGGGGCTGCTGCGCCACGCACGCGCCCTTTCGGCCATCATTGCCCCCACGACGAATTCTTACAAACGCCTGGTGCCCGGCTACGAAGCGCCGGTAAACCTGGCCTATAGCCGCCGCAATCGCTCCGCCGCCGTCCGCATTCCCATGTACTCCTCGAGCCCCAAGGCGAAGCGCGTGGAATTTCGGCCACCAGACCCTAGCGCGAACCCGTATTTGGCCTTCTCGGCCATGTTGATGGCCGGTATCGATGGGATCATCAACAAGATCGATCCCGGCGAGCCTCTGGACAAGGACATCTACGATTTGAGCCCGGAGGAACTGCGCGCTGTGCCATCCATGCCAGCGAGCTTGGAAGAGGCTCTCGATTGCTTGGAGGCCGATTTCGACTTTCTGTTGAAGGGCGATGTGTTTACGGCAGAGCTAATCGAAACGTTTATTTCCTATAAGCGCCGGTTTGAAGCGGATGCTGTTCGCCTGCGTCCGCACCCGTACGAATTCCACCTCTACTACGACATCTAGATTTGGAGGCGCGGACCGGATTCGAACCGGTGAGTAAAGGTTTTGCAGACCTCTGCCTTACCACTTGGCTACCGCGCCATGCCTTTGAGTTGAGAATCAACCCAAACCTCTAAGGTAGCGCGAGACTCCAAGTGAGTCAAACCAGGGAACTCGCTAACGGGCGGCTACGTGTTTGCCAGCCTGCAAGGATGCGAGAAAGTCCAGTTGCTCCGGCATTAATTCCGGCTCTGGGGCGGGCAGCGGCCGTTTTGGCGCAGCGGGCAGGGCAGCGGGCAGGGGAACCTGGTATGTGAATCCCGCATTCGTCTCGGCCCGCGATGTGCTTAGTAATGGCAGCGAAAGGCTCTCCAGCGGTTGCCGGGCCTCCCTGCGACTTTTCTGGAAGTCCTGCTGCGTCAGGCGCTCTTCCAGTAATCCGATGCGCCGGCCATATTCGCCATCGCGACGCCGGGCTTCCATTTTGATTGTCAACGTTAACCACAAGCAAGCCAGCAGCCCGCTCGACAACAAACCCGGGATTACTAACTCTTGGATTTCCAAGTTCATCCAAATTTTCCACCTTTCGTGAGGATCGATTCCAGGGCAAGAATGTCGCCCCAGGGAACTCGCTATTTCATGCTGAGCAGCCGGTCTTGCCGGCTCACAATCTGCTGAATGCGAATTCCGTAATTGCCTTCCACGACAACAACTTCACCGCGTGCAATGACGCAGTTGTTCACGATCACCTCAACGGGTTCTGTGACGGCGCGGTCCAGTTCGACGATGGACCCGGAACTCAGTTTTAGAATTTCTTTCAGAGGCACCAAGGCCCGGCCAAAAGAGATGCTGACGGGTAGTTCAACATCGAGCAGCAAGTCGAACGGGCCGCTGGGTTTTGCTCCATAGCCAGCACTTGCGGCGACAGGAGCGGTAAATTCCTGGGCTGCCACTGGCGCGGCGGTCTTTTGCTCGAAAAAACGAAGGTCAATGCCCAGATTGGCGTGAAATACCTGTTCACCCGCGCTTAACTCAACGGGGTAGTAAGTGAGGCTTGGGTCAAACGCATCCGTTTCCCCGGACTGCTGAACTTCGACCAATTGCCCCAGGAGGTTTGTTAGTTTCCGCGTCCAAGCCGACAGCGACTGCGAGAGAACTTCAAAGTAAGTACTCTTCAGAGTTGCCGAGTCTTGCTCGTCCAGTCCTGCGGCTTGAAGGATGTAGTTCCCTATTGCTTCAGCCTGCTCCAGGCTACAAGCCAGCAGGATCTTGAGGCCGGAGCTCTCTCCCAAAGAGGCGGTCCACAGAACTTGTTTATCCTCATCCGTGAGCGAAGACGCTGTCTGCGCGGCAGGATGCTTGGCTGGTTCGCAGGGAGCGCCGGAGAGTGACTCCATCGCTCCAGCCGCGGACTGCAGGTAGTCAGAGATTGCCTGTTCAACCATTTTGAAACCCTAGGCTTTCGTAGACCCCTTCGTAATCGGCCAACGCTTTTCCAGATAGGAACGAAGGCGCAGAATGGCTTGGCTCTTGAGCTGCGATACTCTCGATTCGTGCAGTTGCACCACTTTCGAGATTTCCCTTAAAGTCAGTTCCTCCCGGTAATACAGGCTCAAAACGTCTCGTTCCACTTTGGGCATGCGCGCGATTGCCGAGCTCAACAACCGTTCCAATTCGGACCGCTCGACCAGGTTTGAAGGCCAATTTTCTTCCTTATCCGCGATGAAGCGCAATAAGTTCCGGTTCTCGTCGTCGCTGCCCCCATTCTCAAGGCTGCCGAGGTTGACCCCCCGCACCTCCATGAGCCAGTCGTAATACTCCTCCATGGAGATGCCCAGTTGCCGGGCAATCTCTTCCTCTTGCGGCTGGCGCTGGAGAGTCTGCTCTGCTGCCGCAATCGCCGCCTCAATCAGTTTCGCCTTCTTGCGCTGTTGGCGTGGCGCCCAATCCAGGCCACGCAAACTGTCCAGAATCGCTCCTCGAATTTTGTATTCTGCGTAGGTCTTCAGCTTGACGTTTAGCTTCGGGTCAAAGCGATCGATAGCGCTGATCAGCCCTACAATGCCAGTGGAGATAAGGTCGTCCAAACTGACACTTTCCGGCAAGCGGTCATGGATTCGTCGCGCAATCAGGCGAACTTGCGGCAAATGTTCGAGGATGAGCTGCTCGCGCTCTTCTTGCGTGAGGGCTGGGTTCATTGTCGCGTAGTAGTTCATCTTGCAATTGACCTGGACAGTTCTCGCATTCCCTATTCGGCGCGTCTCACGGGAGCCTAGAATCCGCTAAGCTACACTTTCTCCTGTGGCGGCCCTAGCTTTGGCGAGCGGAAATCGTGGATATCGGTTCCCACGAAGAATGGAAGCAATTTGATGGCCATTCCCAAGGGCAGGACCGGCGACTGAGTTCTCGGATAAAGCGCTAGCGAGTTCCGCGAGTTGCTGTTCCCCACTTTCAAAGAGTCCGTTTGGCACTTTGGCTCCGGATGAAAGATAGTGAACGCCCAGGTCGCAAGCCGCGGCGGCGGTCATAGCCTCTTCGCCCAACAGCGAACAATCAAGAAAGGTGGGGAGGAGATACTTCAAATCACACGGCAAGGACTGCTTTCGCGCGGCGCTGAAGTAGTTTGCTCCGGCCCAGGCGGGTGCCACCAGATGGGCAAAAATTTGCCAATCGCTGCCGCTCTCGGGATTTTGCAAAATCTCGAAAAGCGGCTCTCCGCAGGTCTCCGCGGTGATTCTTGAGATGCTTGAAGTATCAATCACCAGGAAATCCAGCAGATTGAGTTGCTCTCGCTGGGGCGGCTGTAGTGGACTGAACAAAGTTATGCCAGCGGCCTGGCAATACCACTCCATGGATTGCTGCCGGGCCATTCGGCTTGTGTCGAAATGGAACATGCCCACCGCGCGCCCCTTCCAAAGTCCTTGGCTGATTGCCAGTTTCAGAGCAGCTGTGGTTTTCCCCACACCGGCTAGACCAGCCAACAGGTGCAGAATGCGTGGAGTCTGCGGTGCCTTGTGGGCCCCTAAAGCAGAAGCCCTGGTCTGGCTCTGGTTCGTCTCGCTTCCGCCTTTGGCTGGGAAGCGAATTTCGCCTTCCATCACCGTTGCGACAACTTCGAAACGGCCTTGCCCCCGCAAGTCACTGGGCGTCTCCCGCGAATTGAGAATGAGGGCATCCTCCCCAAACTCCCGGGTTGCGCGCAACATTGCTTCGTTCATGGAATCGCCAAAAAAGCTTTTGATCAACATTTGCTACCTTCTTTTGTTCACCAAGGGTCAAACTTGGCCTAGACTGACCAACTGCACCGAAGTGGGAATCTCTGCGTGCGACAGCACCTTCAAATGAGGGAAGCGCTGTTCTGTGATTTGACGAACAAAGAATCGGGCATTTGATCCGGTCACGAGCGTTGCTCCGGAAGCGCTGCCAAGCTTGGTCGTTAAACGGTTTAAGAGATCCCGCATGCGTGCGGGGCCAACGGTGATGTGGCTATTAAATTCCGCATGCTCCACCGAAGCCTCGAACTCCTGCTCCAAAGCAGGCTCCAACTGCCAAACCGGCAGGGTAGAGGACCCTTGAAGCAAGGGTCGAACGACAGTCCGCTTCAGGGCTTGCCGAACAAACTCCGTCAACAGGATAGGGTTCTTCGTCATGGCTGCCCCCTCGGAAAGCGATTCCAATATGGAACCCGCATCCCGAATGGAAACACCCTCACGGAGGAGATTCTGGAGAATCTTCTGCACAATGCTAAGACTGAGCAATTTAGGTACCAATTCCTCGACCGCTTTCGGGTTCTCGTCGGCCAGCCGATCCAGGAATTTCTTGGCGTCGGCCCGCGAAAAGACCTCGTGAAGGTGCCGCTTCAGCACTTCCGAAAAGTGGGTTGAGAGGACACCCAAGGCGTCCACCAAAGTGCATCCCAGCGTGCGAGCACGATCCGCTTCTTGCGAGGGAATCCAACAGGCCTCCATTTGGAAAGAAGGCTCGGTCGTGGCAATTGCCCCAGTCGCCAGGAAAGACTGAATCAAGTCGCGATTCTGAGCTGAATCTGGCGCACCTGGCGGCAACAGCAGATCCATGCCCCTTTGCAACTCGTAGCGAGCTACCTCGTTGTTTTTAATGAGAATCCGGTATTCATTTGCGCCCAAGCGCAAATTGTCGGTGATGCGGACAGCGGGAAACACGTAACCCAGATCCATCGCTAGCTGCCGGCGGAGCCCCGCAATTCGTTGCAACAATGGACTGGACTCTCCCCCCTCCACAAAACGCACTAGGCCCAGGCCAACTTCCAGGGTTAGCGGCTCAACCTTGAGAAGCTGCTCCAAATCTTCCTTTGCCGGGCGCACAGGCTCTGCAATTGGTTCTGCTTCTTGCTGAGTTGCAGCCTGCTTCTGCCGGTAGGCAATGTAGGCGCAAGCTGCGGAGAGTACGAAGAAAGGAATTTTTGGCAGCCCAGGGACTAGGCCCAGCAGCGCGAGCAGGAACCCTGCTAGACCGAGAACTTCGGGATGCGCGAACAACTGCTTGCGCACTTCCCGGTCGAGCTTGTCTTCGCTGGCGGCACGCGTAACGATTAGGGCGCCGGCGATGGAGATCATCAATGCGGGTATCACCGTAACCAGGCCGTCGCCGATCGTCAACACCGTATAGGTCTGCAGCGCGGTCAGAATTTCCATTTTGTGTTGGACGACGCCGATTAAAAAGCCCGCCCCGATATTGATGACCAGGATCAAGATTCCGGCAACCGAGTCCCGCTGCGTAAAGCGGCTGGCCCCGTCCATGGCCCCAAAGAACTCCGCCTCTTGCGTAACTGCCTTGCGCCGTCGTTTCGCCTCGGTCTCGTCAATCAATCCGGCATTAAGGTCAGCATCAATTGACATCTGCTTCCCTGGCAGTGCGTCCAAGGTAAAGCGGGCGCTTACCTCGGAGATACGAACAGCACCGTGGTTAATGACTATGTACTGGATGGCGATCAACACAATAAAGATGACCAACCCGATTACCGCATTGCCGCCCACCACAAATTCACCAAAGGCTTCGATAATGTCGCCCGCCGCCGCCGTGCCCAAATTTCCGTTCAACAGGATTAAGCGCGAACTCGATACATTTAGCGCGAGGCGAAACAGCGTCAGGATCAAGAGCGTTGAAGGAAATATTGAGAACTCGGTAATTTTCTTCAGGTAGAGCGCTGTTGACAGCACGACTGTGCTCAGTGCAATGTTGACGGCAATCAGCAAGTCGAGTAGCCAAGCCGGAATGGGAAGAATGAGTGCGGCCAGGATTCCCAGAACGGCCAAAGCAACCGAGTTTTCGCCTCCTAAGACAAGCATCCGCTCGGCCGCTGACGGACCAGCAAGAGGGATTGATTTCGATTGCGTAGGAGTCATGTTTTACCTCTTAAACCGTTGGTGCGGATTTGCCCAGAACCCGAAAGACATAGGCAAGGACTTCCGCCACGGCACGATACAGTTCGATAGGGATCTTTTGCCCGACCTCGGCGCTGCGATAGAGCGCTTGTGCCAGCGGGGGATTTTCGACTACGGGTACGCCGCTTTCTTCCGCTTTGCGCCGAATTCGCAGCGCCAGAAAGTCAAGACCCTTGGCCGTAACCATTGGGGCGTCGCTTGAGGCCGGATCATATTGCAGCGCGACAGCATAGTGCGTTGGGTTTACGACCACCACCGTGGCTTCCGGCACCTTTTGCATCATGCGGTTCGCCAGCATAGCCTTCATTCGGCGCCGGATCGCAGACTTGATCAAGGGATTTCCGTTAGAGTCTTTTGACTCTTCCTTCACCTCCTGCTTCGTCATTTTGAGTTCCTCCTGGTGCGTCTTTAGTTTCCAGGCGAAATCGGCCAGTCCCACCACAACGAAAAGCGCAAGCGCATAACGGACGAAGTTCCCCACGGCTTCGCCATAAATTGCTACCTGGGAGGCAACTGGCAAGTTTCGAAGTCCCCAGATAATTTTCGGCCCCCACCAGCCCGGAAGCAGCGAAGCAACTACGAACAAGCAACTGGCGCCAAGGAACAGCGGGAGCGTCTTCGGCAGGCCCTTCCAGCCCTCCAGCAGCTTCTGTGGGGAAAAGAGTTTGGCCGGCTTGGGAGCAAGGTTCTGGCCTCGTATAAGACCCTGCGAGGCAAAAAGCTGCGTGGCTAGATTTGCTGCTGCAACGATACCAACCATGGACGCAAGCCAAGGAATGATTTCCGTTCGGGTTGGCGCGACAATCTCCATCAGTGCATCGCGCGTGGTCTGTTCAACAAAAACTTCGCGAAAAGCTCGCATCCAGGCCTCAGCCAGACGCGAGGAGGCATCGCCCAAGTCCTGAAAGAAGTAGGCGTAGGCGACGGCAAGCTGAATGGCAACAAGCAGTTGGCGGCTGGAGACGACCCGGCCTTCTTCGCGGGCTTTTTCCAGACGCCTTTCCGTCGGTTTTTCTGTGCGGTCGCTTTTGTCAGCCATAGTTAAACAGGAATTCCAGATCGGTACCTATCGCCAAATCCATCCTGCAATTGGAAGGCCAGCTTCTTTGGACCAAAATGGGAGCGACAGCAATAGCAAGAAAAGCAGCACCAATTGCTTCAGCGGATTGCTTAGGACCATGGATTGGAACTTTTCATAGAGTTTGGAGGACAGCGCCAAGGCAATATCCACTGCCAGCAAAAGCGCAATGTAAGGTAGTCCCCAGCGAATGCCGGCGAAAAGAAACTCCTTGCCTTGGGCCGCGATTGCCCCCAGAAGAACTTCGGGCCGCGAACTCGCCGAGAGCACCTCAAAACTGAGCCCTAGAGCAAGTAATTCCAGGTGCAGATCGAGGGCCACAAGATGCAACAGATACAGGAGTTGGATCACCGTAGTGAGGGAAGTACTTTCGGAGTCCTTGGACGGGTCAAGCACCGAGGAATAGCTCAAACCTGTTTGCACGCTCCAGGTGCTGGTCACGGCGCCATAGAGCTCGTTCAAACCCATCACGAGAGCTGCCAAGAGTAGGGCGCGAAAAGCCCCTGTAAGGGCCATGCCAGGCCAGGACACTGTGTTGGCGCTGCTGATGGCCGCTTGCGCGGAGGGGGTCAAGACAATGGCTAAGGCAGCGCTAAAGATCGCCTTCAAGGCGGCCGGTTGGCTGCGCAGACCTGGAAGGGGCACTAGTCCAACAACAAGCGAAGCTTGCCAAAAGGCCAGCAAGAAGGCATTCCAAGGCGTCGACTGCATCGGGCGGTTCAGCCTTGCGCCGCAATCCGAATGGCCGTGGCAAACAACTGGGTAAACTGCCGCAACATCCAAGGGAGGGTCAGGATGCCCACGAGAGCGGCGAGAATCAGTTTGGGCGCGGAAGAAAAGCCCGCGTCCTGAATGGAAGTTACGACCTGGATTGCGTTCAGAATCACGCCTGCCAAAATCGTTACGGCGAGTATCGGCAGAGCGGCTAGCAGGCCGCAGCTAAAGGCGGCTCTAGCCAGATCCAGAATCTGGGCATCGATAGAATTCAAAGTTATCTCCTCACTTTGCGGGAAAACTATTGGCCAAGCCTTCGAGCAACAGAACCCACCCATCGGCAAGTACAAAGACCAAGATTTTGAGCGGAGTGCTCACCAAGGCGGGTGGCAGTTGAATCATGCCGAGCGCTACTACCAGCGCCGACACCACGAGATCGATGATCAAAAAAGGGATGTAGATCATCGCACCCATGCGAAAGCTGGTTTTTAGCTCTGAGAGCATGTAAGCGCCGGCGAGAATGTCGAAGGGCAATTGGTCGCGGCTGCTGGGAGCCGTTTGCTGGCCGATCTTGAGCATCAAGCGAATCTCACTTTCGCCAGCGTAAGGGGTCATGCGGGTGCGTAAGTGCTTCTGGCCCTGCTCAAGCGCCTGACCTTCGCTAATGGCGCCGCCGATATATGGAGCGACAGACTCTTTGTAGATTGCATCCAAGGTGGGTCGCATGATTCCGTAAGTCAGCAACAAGGACAAAATCAGGATGATCTGATTTGAAGGGACGTTTGGAATCCCGAGAGCCTGCCGCAGAAAGTACAGCACGGTGCTAACGCGTAGAAACGGAGTGAACGCAAGGATCGCCAACGGCAGGAGCGCCGCCACCGTAAGTTGAACGGCCACCCGGAGCGAGTCGTTGCCAGGAAGAAGCGATGGGGAACTCGCAGCGGCTGCTGGTGCGGCCGCCAGCGGCGAATCCAAAACCAGCAGGCACAATAGGGCGAGCCCTGGAGAGATGAATCTCATTGCTCTGCCACCAAATCTGTGACCCGAATGCCCATAGTTTCCTCAATGATCACCACTTCGCCATAAGCGGCATGGATTTGCCCGATCACAATGTCGATGTTTTCGCCTGCGGAACGGTTGAGTTTGACAACCGTTCCCTGCTCAAGGGAGAGCAATTCTTGAACGGACATCGTCTTGCGATCGAGGATTGCTTCCACACACAAGGGAACCTCGAGCAGGTATTGGAGCCTTTCATCCATGATTCGGCGCTTCTTAGGGGAGTTTTTCTATCGCTTCAGATTGATCGTTTCCTGGGAAATTTCGTCCACCGTTGTAATGACGCGAGTGTTCGCCTGGTAGCCCCGCTGCAAGACGATGAGGTTGGTAAATTCCCGGGCAATATCGACGGTGGAAGCTTCTACGGCCCCGCCAATGATCGTTCCGCGGCCGCCGGTATTGGGTACGCCGACCGCCGGCAGAGCGCTGCGGGCGCTGAGTTGGAAGGCATTGTCGCCAACGGCAACGAGAGACTCCGGATTGCGGATCGAAGCCATCGCTAACTGCCCAACCACCGATTGAACGCCGTTTGAATACTGAGCGAGAACTTTACCGCCATCCCCGATGCCTACCCGAATCAATTGGGCGCTGGGTTCACCGTTCTGGGAGTTTGCGCTCACCGCCGAGGGTTGGCTGTACTGCGTTAGCCGGGGGGTTAGCCGATTGTAAAGCTGCCACGTCAGTTCGATGTCTTCGGCACCATTGGCGAGGCCAGCAATGCTGAATACAACGGGAGTGTCGACGTCTGGAGTCGTGAGTTGTCCCGAGGCGTCGAATTGTAGCGTCCCCGTAAGCGGCGCCACGGGGGCGGTAACGCTGTCGTCTGGAATCGACACGGAATAATCCCACTCATTGGGATTGGCCGTCTTTGTGAAAGTAACACTCACAATGTGGCTAGCCCCGAGTGAGTCGAAAATCTCAATTGAAGTGCTGAAGGTTTCTGGAGGAGGACCGATGGTGGCTGCCGCATTGAGGTTCATATCCAACTGGAAGCTATTGGAGGCACGCGGCGCTTTGATGCTGCCGACCGGAATGACGATGTCGCCGATCGGTCCGTTGGTGTCCACCACGCCGTTGATTTCTGTCCAGCCCTGTACGCGGTAGCCCTTGCCCGTAAGCAAGTTGCCGGAGCGGTCCACGATCAGATTGCCACCACGGGAGTAAACGACCTGATTTTGGCTGCCCTTCAACACCACAAACCCGTCCCCTTGGATCGCAGCATCCAAGCTTCCATTGCTGGTCTGGATAGCACCCTGCGAGAAATTGCGGATCGTCACGGGACGGCCCACGCCGAAGCCCACTTGCGTTTCGCCCAGCCCGGCGCCAAGACTTTGCGTCACCAAGTCGTAGAAGGAGACCGAACTGGCCTTGAAGCCAGGGGTGTTTAGGTTTGCCAAGTTGTTGCCGACCACGTCGACGGCTGTGGCATGCGCGCCGAGGGCGGAGAGTGCAGTTGAAAATGAGGTAAACATGCGATTACTGTCCTTGTTGAATTGCGATTAAAGATTGCGGGCAGGTTCGTTTGGTTCAGCCGGATCACCGGTTTGCGCAACGGGTTCCAGCAGCTTGCGGATTTCCACGAGTTGTTCGGTTGCGCTGAACTGGTTGAGCTGGGTGACGTATTGGATACTGTCGGCCGGTTCCAAAGGATTTTGGTACTTGATCTGGTTCACCAGCAACTCCAGGAAAACCGTCTTGTCCGACAACTGGTCCCGGCGCTCGCTCGGAGATTCCGCCTTCACCTCCCCAAAGAGAGGGCTCTCGATTCCCGGTAAGTTTTGATTTCCAGGGTTGATTCCAGGGATGCTCATAAGTTTGTTTTCCTTTCCAGAGCGATTGCTTTCGATTCAGGTACAAGTCCCGATGCCTCGGTGGCCTGTACCCAGGTCTGCTGTGCTTGCCTACGGGCGCGAAGGCCAACGCCGCGACGTGCATTTTCAGATTCGTTTCCTTCGGCGCTGTTATTGCCACTCGGATCTCTGCGCCCGTCCGGATCCGTCGCCAAGGGCCCGTTCGAATCGGAACTTGAGCCGGCGCCGGGTCCGCCCTCACGGGAATTGCCGTCGCGCGCTCCAGCGCCGGAGCTGGACGATTCCAAGGTGGCTCCCACTGTCAGGCGCGAGGAACTCGCCTCCAGAATTTGCTGGTTAGACCGCAGAGCTTCTGCCTCTTGCCGCGTAGTGTTAGCCGCCTCCGGGACATACTGCCAGTTGTCCACTGCCAGGCGGCGCACCAAGGAGTCCAAGGACGCGCCAACTGCATCCTGCAAGTTCCCTCCACCAGCACTCAGCTGCAAGTGCATTTGATTTTGCTTCCGGCTGATGTCTATGGCTAAGTCCTTGGCGACTGTTGAATCCTCATGCAATTGAGCGGCCAAATGCGGAATTTCAGAAATAGGCAGCCGGATCCGGATGGTCCGGATGGTATTTGGCAAGGGGCTCGTATCGAGCGAGGACTGGGAAAGATAGCTTGGAAGTGGTTTCTCTACACTGGCCTTGTTGGCGGTGGTGGCTTGGTTTGGCGCTTTTGTTTCTCCCAGGCCCCCCAAGCGGTCTTCCGTCGATGCAGCGTCTGTCAGCCTCACAGATGTGGCGGCCTCTTCCTCCGTGGGGAGCGACGGCATAGGCTTCCGCACGTTTTTTGCCTCAGGTTGAGGAGAACTTTCACCCTGCTGGTCGGGTGAATCGTGGGAGGACTCTGGTGTGGTTGCAAAATGGGCTTCCGTCTCGCCCAAGAGGCGCTTTTCGAAACGGAGCTCAACCTTGTCTTCGTTGAGTTCCCCCTCTTGATCGTTGAGAGGCGCCAGTTCGCTCTCGATTCCTTCTTTGTAATGAGCGGGTGGCTCGCTCTCTGGCAAGATATTGCCGAGTGCTGGAAGATCCGAATTGCTTGTCGGGGGAGCCTTGGGGCTGCTGGAGGCCGACTCAATCGGCGAGCTTTCGGGCGCCATTTTTTTTGGCGTGCCAGTTTGCGCCCGGTCGGTTGCCACCAGTTGGAGATCGGGCGCCGCGGGTGGCCAACCGCTGGTATTGCTTGTGACGGGCTCGAAAAGCTCCGCGGGGTTTTCCGCAGAGATCGTCGCTACGGGATCGGGATCCGAAGACCCAGCCTTGCTCGGCTCATCGTTCGCCACAGGCTCCTGTCCAAGCGACTCTTCATTGAGGGATGGCACAAAGGAACCGTCTAATGTTGTTGGAGGTGTTTGGTTCCGCCATGGCAGCACAGGAACGAAAGTGGCTGGGAAGTTGAAATCATCTGCCAATTCTTCATCCTCATCCGGCAATTTCTCGTCGGTGCCTTCGGAGATGGTTGGGTACTCTTGGGTAGCTATCCCGAGTTGGGCTGTTCCTAGTTTGGGTTGCGCTCCTGACGGGTTGCCTTGGGGCAGAACTTCAGTTTCAAACCCGCTAAACAGAATGCCCCAGAGTTCTTGCAAAGAAGCAGCACCGATTTCCAGCTCCTCTTTACCTGAGCCACCAATGCCTGAACCACCAGGCATTGTGGATGTAAGGGAAGGCGTTGGGATGGGAGCAGTAGATGCAGCAAGGAGGCTGGCGGGCAGCATGCAAAACCACCTTGCATTTGCCGTGCCAAAGTTGAGAGCGGCTTTGGCATGTGGATTGCTTAGTAGCTTTACGTGGACTTTGCAACGACTGTACTCGCGGGCGGCCTTCGCAGCCGCGCGGAAAGCCTGGATGTACTGGCAAACAATCTAGCCAACACCAATACGGCAGCCTTCAAAGCAGACATGCAGCAGTTCCAGGTTTATGTTCCGGACTGGGTTGCGGCTGATCCCGTGCTGTATGAGGGCTGGGCCAAGGCGCCGGATTTAGGCAAGTCCAAGATCAATTTTGTCCAGGGGAGTTTAGAGCGAACCGATGCGCCCCTGGACCTAGCTATCGAAGGCGAAGGATTTTTTACCCTCGAGGGCGGGGCTGCGCAGAGCGAGGCCAAGTACTTAACCCGCGCGGGTTCGTTTCAAATTGGGCAGGACGGGCAAATTCGAAACGCCGATGGGCTCAAATTGAAACTGCTGCCTGTTGACGGTGGACCGCTTCCTCCGAACTTCCGCCTGGATCCGAACCAACCGATCAAATTTCGTCAGGATGGCGTAATTTTGCAGGACAACCAGGAACGCGCCCGGGTTTCCATCGCTGGCGTCGACGCGCCCGAAGACTTATTGCGCGAAGGCAAAAGCTACTTCGCCTATGACACGAAAGCGGTGGCGGAGCGGCAGCGGGGTTTCACCTTGCACCAGGGCATGCTCGAACGTTCGAATTTCGACCCCATGGCGGGGGCGGTGCAACTAGTCAACATTACCCGCCAGTTTGAAATGCTCCAGAAGGCCCTCCAATTGCACGGCGAAATGGGGCGTCGAGTCTCAGAAGAAATCGGAAAGGTTTAGTTTCAGATTATGATTCGTGCACTGTATAGCGCTGGCTCCGGCATGTCCGCCCAGCAATTAAACGTAGACAACATTGCCCATAACCTCGCCAACGCGAACACGACTGGCTTCAAAATGCGCCGGGCGCAGTTTCAGGACTTGATGTACCAATCTATGGTGCAACCGGGCGCGGCAGCGGGCACGCAGACAGTGGTTCCGACCGGTCTACAACTTGGCCTAGGCACACGCACGGTGGCCAACCAGATCATCTTCACGCAGGGGGATTTTTCGCAGTCCAACAACCCTCTCGACATGGTGATTCAGGGCAAAGGCTTTTTCCAGATCCGCCGGCCCACGGGCGAAGTCGCCTTTACGCGCTCCGGCGCTTTTCACCTCGATCGGGATGGCAATATTGTGACGCAGGACGGCGATCTCATGGAGCCGCAAATTACCCTCCCACCGGAAGCGCAGTCCGTCACGATTGCGGCTGACGGCACCGTCAGCTACACCCTGCCGGGGCAGGCTGCGGCGCAAATTGCCGGGCAAATCCAATTGGCAAATTTCGTCAATCCAGCGGGGCTCAATTCTTTGGGGCGCAACCTTTTTGCCCCCACTGACTCCTCGGGTGATCCGCAGATTGGCATTCCCGGGGGCCAAGAGGGGATGGGCTCGCTGTTGCAAGGCTATGTCGAACAATCCAACGTCAGCGTCGTTTCTGAATTCATCAATCTGATCATTGCGCAGCGCGCCTATGAGGCGAACTCGAAAATTGTGCGCGCGGCTGACGAGATGTATCAACAAGCGAACAACGTAACGCGATAAGCCATGCTCCCCCTTCTTCTCTCCTTGCTCTTGGTCGAAACGAATCCGCTTGATGAGATCGCACGGCAGTTCTATGCCCTATCCGGGCAATCTGCCGAACAGAGCCAGCTGCAGGCGAGCTCAATAAAGCTCCACTCAATTGAGGTTGCCGGCAAGAGAGTCGAGGAGATCCCGGGCAAGGCTTATCTACGCCCAACAGGGCTGCGGTTTCTTCCTGCGGAGAAAGTTTACGCCTGGCACGGCAGCGTTATTCTTGCCGGTACCAATCGGAGCCTTCCACTCGCTGTGCGTTTCGAAACGCCCCCGTTGCAGGAACAGGCGGTTTTGCTGCGCGACGTGAGAGCGGGGGCGATTCTGAATGAATCCGTATTGCAAGGCAAGCGAGTTTATTGGACGCCGCTCTTGCGAGCGCGTAAGCCCATTGCCCCGCGAGAAGCCATTGCCAAAAGAGCATCTCGGGCCTTGCGCGCGGGTGCTTTCCTTTATCGTTCGGATGTCGTCAGCGACTCGCTGGTGCATCGAGGAGATCGCTTAACCGCAGTACAACAAATGGGCAGGGCCACCTTGCGCTTTCCGGTCGTGGCGCTGGACTCGGGCGAGCTTGGCGGACAGGTTCGCGTCCGGAAGCCTGGCAGCGCGCAGATCCTTTCCGCAGTCGTTTTGGCGAATGGGGAAGTTCAGATTCATAGGGGAGGTTCTTCATGAGATTCATTGCGCTAGTTCCCGTCTTTGCGCTTGCGCTGCTGGCGCAGCCGGCTTCAAATCCAAACCCTGGTTCTGCGTTTGCGCCGTCTGGCCGATACGGCAACCTTTTTGCGGATAACCGGGCGCGTTCCTTGGGGGACCTCGTGACCATTGTGGTCGTTGAGCAGCTCGCTGCTTCCAGTTCCGGGGCCAGTTCCAGTCAGCGGGAAAGCTCTGCTTCGGGGCGCATTGGGTCTGTGTTTGGCGACCGCAGCGCGATTGGCGCGCTGAGTAATTTGGCGAACATCCAAGGCAGTTCGCAATTGGACGGAACGGCCTCCACCAGCCGCTCCAATAGCCTGACAACCACGATCACCGGGCAGATTGTGGAGGTTCTTCCCAACGGGGATTTTGTGATTGAAGCGCACAAGTCGGTCCTGGTGAATTCGGAGAAAAATCAATTGGATTTGCGCGCGCTTCTCCGGTGGAACGACGTCACGACCGCGAACACTGTTAGAAGCGACCGCCTGGGAAATGTGCAAATCAAATTGAATGGAAAGGGCTTAGTGTCCGACGCAATACGTCGGCCGAATCTGCTGTACCGGATCTTGTTGGGGCTGCTTCCTTTCTAGAATTATGCTGATCCTCTTATTCGTATTAGCCACTTGGCTACCTGCCGCAAGCTTGGACCAAGAGCGGCGCATTGGGCAATTGGTCACCCTCGAAGGGGCCCGCGACAACCAACTGGTTGGCTATGGTCTAGTGGTGGGTCTGAATGGAACCGGGGACAAACGGCAGACGATCTTTTCCACCCAGAGCCTGGCAGCCATGCTCGAACGCATGGGAGTGCAGGTAAACCCGAATGCCTTGCTCGTGCGTAACATCGCGGCTGTTATCGTTACCGCAAATCTTCCGCCCTATGCGGGAAAGGGCACGAAGATCGACGTCAATGTGGCCGCGATTGGGGACGCCCAGAATCTGCAGGGCGGTGTCCTAGTGCAAACCCCGTTGCGAGCGGCCAACGGGGAGATCTACGCCGCGGCGCAGGGCCCGGTGGTGACCGGAGGCTTTGTCGCCGGCGGCAGAGGCAACCAATTCACAACCAATCACCCTACTGTCGGAAGGGTCATCGCCGGGGCCTTAATCGAGCAGGATGCTCCGTCCCAGCTTCCCCAAGGAACTTTGAAGCTCCACCTGAACCAAGCGGATTTCCGTGTTGCGGCCAGGATTAGCGAAAAGGTGAATCGCGAGTTTGGAGCCGAGCAAAGCGTTGCCAAAGCTGTCCATGGTGGTTTGGTGGAAGTGACAGTGCCCGAAAAATTCAACGATCGCCGGGCCGAGTTTTTCGCTGCTTTGGAAGATCTCGCCATCCCGGTACAAGTCCGGCCCAAAGTCGTTATCAATGAAAGAACGGGCACGGTGCTGATGGGCAGAGACGTTGCCCTGCGTCAGGTTTCGATTCTGCACGGGGCACTTGCCGTCGAAATCGCCAGCGAAGTGATTGTCTCGCAGCCGGCGCCCTTTAGCCAAGGCGAGACTGTGGTGACCCAGCAACCCAACGTGAAAGCGAAGGAGGAAGCCGTAAAATCCATCACGTTGAAAGAAGGAGCGAGTGTGGACGATCTGGTGAAAGCGCTGCGAGAAATGGGTAGTTCGGCTCGCGACGTCATCGCGATTCTCCAAGCTCTTCGCGCTGCCAAGGCACTCGATGCCGAATTGGAGATTCTGTGATGCCAATTGAAGTCTCGGGTGCGGTGGCATCGCCAAGGCCATCCGGCCCTGCCCAAGGCCAGAGTTCAACCATCAATGCGGAAAAACGAAAGGCCGTGGAGGATTTCGAGGCGCTACTCCTGTCGGATGTCCTCAAAAACCTGCGATCTTCTATGGGCGGATCCTGGATGGGAGAGGATGCTGGTGCGGGTTCGGAAGCCATTTCGGAAATGGCAGAACAACAAATGGTGAAGGTTCTGGCCAGCCAGGATGTCCTAGGGCTGGTCAGGACTCTCGGATCGAAGCTTTAGGATTGTTACTGAAGGACCCCGCTACCTTGGGTGCGGAATTCGTACTGCTGGATCTCCAATGCCGCTTTTCCATTGTCGCAGCGGACCACGCGCCCCCGGGCCACCAACTTCAAAGCAGTCTTGTTGTTCAGTTGCGCGGGCCAACTGATCGCAACTTCTACGCGCTTGCCGGGCATCAACAAATGTTCGCTGGTGAATAGCACCCCACTGCTGCTCATGTTGATCGTTTTGCCTAAGCCTGCTTCTTCGCTGCTCCGTTTGCTCAGAACCTTGTAGCGCACTTCCCGTTCGATGGGAAATCGATCTGCCGTACGCCGATCATTGGCTTCCCGCGCGGCGCTCTTTGCCGCAAAATCACTACCGATCATGGTTCTGCCCTCCAAAAACAATACTTAACCCGCCGTGCAACTTACTACTGCTATTTTGGCCCAGCCCTGGGGGCTTGCCAACACGTTTAGAATCCAACACTTCCCAAGCGGCAACAATAAGAACCTTGGTCCATTTTTACCGAGTACGGAAGTACCAGGGGTCCGGGTTTTGGGTACCTAGGGCTTCCCTGTATATGATAGGGGGCACGCATGAATAGCTCATTTCTCCCCAATGTCCAATGCAAAACACTCATTTTCGCTTTTTGTTTGCTTTCTTTCAGTGTAGCAGGGTTCGCCCAGAAGCAGGCAATCTTTCCAAAAGGTGCGAATCCTGCCGGTCCCTACTCTCCTGGTATTCGTGCAGGTAATACGTTGTACGTTGCAGGTCAGATTGGAAGAAATTCACAAGGCCAGATTCCCGACAACTTCGAAGAAGAGGTGAAAGCCTGCTTGGAGAACATCCGCACCATTCTTGCCGAGGCGGGCGCCGACTTCCAGCGTGCCGTTGCCGTGCAGGTTTACCTGACCGACATGGAGTTGTTCGACCGCATGAACAAAATCTATATGACCTACTTCCCCGAACCCCGACCGGCGCGCACCACCGTTGGCGTGGCAAAGCTGGTGGGGAAATCCCGGATCGAAATTACCGTCACGGCCGACTTGACCGGGGTTAAAAAACCCAGCGTCAAGAAGAAGCAGTAGATCTTTGCTGCTTCTTCGCCTTTAGTTCCGCAAGGCGCTCCCGCAGGCGCGCCTCCCAACCGTGGTTTGTCGGCCGAAAGAATTCGCTGCCCGCGAGCGGGGCGGGCAAGCATTCCATTCCCACTACCGCATCGGCTGCTTCGTGGGCATGCTGGTAGCCAGCGCTGTATCCTAGTTCCTTCATCAATTTGGTAGGTGCATTGCGCAAATGCAAAGGCACGGGTTCCGCCCGCTGTGTCTCTGCTAGCTGCAGCGTATGCTTCAGTGCGCGGTACGTCGAGTCGCTTTTCGGGGCAACGGCCAAATAGATGGTGAGTTGCGCCAAGGCCAGGTCGCCCTCCGGTTCTCCCAGAAAATGCACGGCCTGCTGGCAGGCCATGGCTTGCTCCACCGCGCGGGGATCTGCTAGCCCGATATCCTCGAGAGCCATCCGCACCAAGCGCCGCGCCAGGTATTGCCGGTCTTCTCCCGCGGCCAACATGCGGGCCAGCCAATAAAGCGCGGCGTCCGCGTCGCTCGATCGCACGCTTTTGTGCAGGGCGCTGATCAGGTCGTAATGCTGTTCGCCGGATTTGTCATAAAGCAGCACGCGGCGCTGCAAAACGCGATGCAAGTCCTCTGGCCCCAACTCGCCGCTTTGGTCCTCTCGTGTGCTCGCTGCAAGCTCCAACAGCGTCAAGGCCTGCCGGGCGTCTCCGCTGCTGATCTGCGCAATCAGGGACAGCGCCTCCGCCGCCGCAGTTAACCCCAAGTGGTCCAGCCCCCGGGCCAACACTTGGAGGATTTCCTCTTGCGACAACGCCTCCAGCACAAAGACTCTCGCCCGGCTCAGCAATGCTCCATTGATTTCAAAGCTCGGGTTCTCTGTGGTGGCGCCGATCAGGACGATGTCTCCCCGCTCCACATAAGGTAGAAACGCATCCTGCTGCGCCTTGTTGAAGCGATGGATTTCGTCAACAAAAAGAATCGTCCGGCGGCCGCTGCGCAGGTGCTGTTCGGCTTCCGCCATCACAGCCTTAATTTCCTTCATGCCGCTCATCACGGCGCTGAAAGGCACGAAATCCGCTTTTGCCGATTGGGCGATCAGCTTTGCCAATGTTGTTTTGCCCACGCCTGGCGGCCCCCAGAGAATCATGCTCTGCAGGCGATCGCGCTCCACCATCGCGCGTAAGGGCTTGCCCTCGCCCAGCAGGTGCTGCTGCCCGATGACATCTTCCAGTTTGGCTGGGCGAAGTCGTTCGGCCAAGGGGCGCAGGCCATCTTTTGGCGGGTCGAATTGCGCAAAAAGGCTGCTCATCGGCGGGTGGCCTCATACAGGAGGATGGCCCCCGCTACGGCCGCGTTCAAGCTTTCAACGGAATGGGTGGGAATGGTAAGGGGCTGCGCCAAAGCGGCCAATTCCCGTGAAACGCCGGCGCCTTCATTGCCAATCAGGATCGCCCCGCCCCGCCGCCAATCTACCTTCGATGGCCTCTTACCGCCACTGGGCATGGCCGCATAGAGGGGAAAGCCGGCAGGGAAGTGGAGGTCCTCCCATTGACACTGCCGCCGCACGGGGATGCGAAAGATGCTTCCGGCGGAGGCGCGAATCACCTTTGGGGAAAAGAGCTCAACCGTTCCCCGCAGTGCGATCACTCCCGCCACGCCAAATGCCTCCGCGCTCCGCAGCAGCGTTCCTGCGTTGCCGGGGTCTTGAATCCCATCCAGCACCAGAACCAAGTCTTCCTGCTGGATTTCCCATGGCTCCCGGGGGGGAGCCTCCATTAAGGCGATCCAGCCGGCCGGATGGTCCAAGCTGCTCAGTTCCTTCATGAGTGCGGTGGGTACCCGTGTAGCCTCCGGGGCTTCCTTGCCCAAGGCTTCCTTACCCGGTTCCTCTATCTGCCCGGAAGTGAAGGCTGCAACGGCTCGCCAACCTGCCTGCTTGGCCTCTTCGCACAAACTCCGCCCTTCCACCACCAGCCAACCCTCTTCCGTGGGGGCGCCTTTGCGGACAGCCCGGCGGATCTCCTTGATCCAAGGGTTTTGCAGACTCTGAATTTCGCGGGGCGCAGGAGAGCGCATAGCTTCAGTAGACTAAATTCAGGTTCGCCCCGGAGGCTTGGGGTGCAACCATATTGAATTAAATATGAAGAGATCCATCGGGGTGGCAATCCTGCTCCTGCTCGCCGTTTGGATTTTCCGGGTGGTTTCGCTCGCCTGGGAGGTTCGTGCGCAAGCCGAGATTGACGAGGCGCGAGCTTCGGACGTCATTATTGTCCTTGGCGCGGCAGAGTGGAACGGCCGGCCTTCGCCGGTTCTGCGCAGTCGCTTGGACCATGCCCTGGCCCTCTATCGCCAAGGTTTGGCTCCTCGCATTGTGACGACGGGCGGTGCCGGCGGCGACCCTGTGCACACCGAGGCGGAAGTAAGCCGCCACTATTTGGCGGGGAAGGGCGTACCGGCGGAGAACATCTTTCTCGAATCGAAGGGCGCCTCCACGGCGCAATCCATTGCCGCCAGCGCGGAAATCCTAAGGCGCCAAAATTGGACCAGCTGCATTCTGGTCAGCGATGGGTATCATCTTTTCCGCGCAAAAAAGATCATGGAGAGCCACGGATTTCGCTGCCTGGGTTCGCCGCGCCCGGCGCGGGAAACTTCGCAGGCCGAGGCCGCCTGGCTCTACCTCAGGCAAGCCGCGGGCTATTCGCTCTATCAGTTGGGTATCCGGATTTAGGCGGGCACCCGGTAGCCGATTTTGCGGAATTCCACCGGACCATGGTCGCCCTGCAGCATCAGCGGATTGCGGGCCGATTCCGCAATATCCATGTGCGCCCGCGTGGGGCCTTCGCAAATCGCATTCTCCTGCACCTGCACGCCGTTGTAGCGAACCCATTCGAAACGGGCGGGGGCGGTCTTCTTTCCGGCAGCGTCAAAGCGCGGGGCGCGAAAGAGGATTTGGAAGTTTTGCCACTCGCCCGCCGGCTTGGCGGCATTCTTTTTTGCAATGGTCCCCCCAACGGGCTTCTCATCGATCCAGCGGTGATAGATGGAGCCAGAGTCTTGCGTGGTGATCTTCGCCTTGCCGTAGCTATCGAAAATTTGCACTTCGTACAACCCGTGCAGGTAGATTCCGCTATTGGACTTTGCCGGAATGCGGAATTCGACTTCCAGTTCCAAGTCGCCAAACAAGGTTGCGGTGTAGAGATTGTTTACCTTACCGCCGGGACCATTGGTTAGGATTCCATTCTCCACGGTCCAGCCTTGCGGATGGGCCTTCTCGGATTTCCAGCCCTTTAGGCTTTGGCCATCGAAGAGGGAAAACTGTTCAGCGCCGCACAGCAGCGGCGCGGCTGTCATGGTGGTGAGAAACGTTCGGCGTAGCATAGTAGGCGTTATGCTCCCCACTTTACACAATTGGAACGAAATTGACTGGGAAGAGATGAATCCGGAATTCCACCGTCAGGTGGTCCACACCGCAAACATGACGATTGCGCAATTGCGCTTGAAGCGAGGGGGCCACGTGCCCTTGCACCAGCACCACAACGAGCAAGTCTCCATGGTCCACTCCGGGCGTTTGGTGTTTCATCTGGGCGGTGAAGCGGTGGAGGTTGGCCCCGGGCAATCGCTCGAAATTCCGCCGCATCTGCCCCACTCGGTGGATGTGCTGGAGGATTCCGTCGTCACCGATTTGTTCACGCCACGCCGCGAGGATTGGCTCAGCGGCAACGATGCGTACTTGCGGAAATCCTAAGCTCGCCTGCTGCTTGCACGATTTGCGGGCAATCGAGCTTTTCGCTTTCTGGGTGAGCTTCGCCGAGCCAGAGCTGTTTGGGGTCTGCGGGCGGGCGAAACCAGATTACCCGTCCTTTGGGCCTTCGGCTTTCCACCCATAGCAGCCGTTGCCCGTCCCAATGCAATTGCGCGGAAGCGCTGAGCGGGTGCTCGTGGAAAGCATTGATTGCGAAAAGCCGCCAAGGCAGGTCGAAGTGTGTCGGACTCTTGATCCAGTAGTTTCCGCAGATTAAGTCGTGCAGTCCATCCTGGTCGACGTCCACCTGCAAAAGTCCACCTTGCCAACTGGCGGTGTAGAAGGAGTAGATGTCGCGCGCGGCCCAAGCTCCTTCCAGCTTGTCCGGAATGGCGTAGAAACGCACCTGCATACCGTGCGGCAGCACCACCACGCCCCTCCGCCCGATTATGTTCATCACGTGGCATTCCCGCGTAGTTAGGTCAGGGTCAATGGTCAGCGCTGGCCCGCCGGATTTCTCCACAATCAGAGCGCCGCGGTCGGGTTGTTCCGCGTGGAAGGGGCGCAGCCGAAGCACCTCCGGGCGCCGGTCTCCGTCAAGATCGATCTCCAAACGGCACTGCGCCGACAGTAGACTTGCCCACAACAAAAGCAGACTGCGCATGCCGACAGTATCCTACTCTTTAGATGCTTTCTGAGACTAGCCACGCGTTCTTGCGCCTCTTGCAGGGGAGGGAGCAGTCGCTGACGCTGGATCTGGCGGCGGCGGAGATTGCTCGTCTCGAGTACCCGGGCTTACGGGATGAGGAAGTGACGCTTCCATTGGATCACCTGGCGGAAGAGATTCGCGGGTGCCAGCGGGGTAGCTTCCGGCTGGCGGCCCACGCGGTGCTCTTCGGTGAGCAGGGGTTCACTGGCAACGATAAGGACTACTACAATCCGCACAATTCCTGCTTGAACTGGGTGATTGCTTCGCGTCGCGGCATTCCCATTACGTTGAGCCTCATCTACCTGGAACTGGCTCGCCGGCTGGGTGCTCCGGCGGTAGGCATTGCGGCTCCGGGACATTTCCTGGTCCGGCTGGAAGAAGACGGCGATGAATTCTATCTCGATGCTTTTCGGGGCGGCGTCATTCGCGACGACATTGAGGAGGACTTGAGCGGCGCCCTGCGGCAAGCTGCCACACGGCGTACCATTGCCATTCGCATGCTCAACAACCTTCGCCAAATCTATGTAGGCCGGCGCAATTGGCCGAAAGCGGAAAAAGTGCTGGATTGGTTGCTGCATGCCTCGCCCTTGGAAGCGGATTTATGGCGGCAGCGGTCTGCCATCCGGGCGGGTCTCCAGCGTTTTCGCGCCGCCAGCGAAGATCTCCGGAAATGCCTCGAGCTCGCACCCGAGCATCCGGAAGGTGAAGATTTGAAACAACAATTGCAAGGCTTGCGGCGGATGCACGCCACCGGCAATTGAACTTGGCTCTGCGAAGAAAAAACGAAATATAACCCCAGGACTAGAACTTTCGTTTTTTGCCCTCAAGATTCTTGGTACTTCAGTCGATATGCGGGAAGAGTCATTTGCTGCCCATGCCTCTTACCTACAATCCCAAAGTCCACGATGTTGAGGTGGTTCACGCCCAATTCAACCGTCTGATGAACGAACTCATCAAAGGGACCATCTCCCGCAACACCTTCCAACCCTGGGAGATTGAGCTTCTGCTCGACATCCAGTCGGCAGACTTGGGCCGCTATTCGGAGCGCGAAATCTATAAGCGCTACCAAAAAGCAGTGCAGCGCGCCTACGAGCGCGGGGCGAAAATGCCCATGAAGCTCAGCGAATACCTCGAAGGTTTGAAATCCAAGCGCGTCGCCGACACGCGCGGTTTTGGGGAAATTGGCGACGGATTGGACGAAGATCGAAATTCCGCCGTCGCTTAGCGCCGGACTGCGTTACGCTTGAGCTATATGAGCGCTGACGTGCGCATGGTGCAGTGCGCCAAACTGAAACAAGCGTTACCGGGGTTGAAGGAAATTCCCTTTGACGGGCATCCGCTGGGAGAGAGAATTTACCAGGAGGTTTCCGCCGAGGCCTGGAAGCAGTGGGTGGAGCATATGAAGATGCTCATGAACGAATACCGGCTGAACCTTGGAAACCCCGAAGCCCAGCAATTTCTGTTGGACCAAATGGAAAAATATTTTTTTGGCGAAGGTGCGGAGAAGCCGCCAGAGTACGTCCCGCCAAGTGCCTAGGCGGCCTAATCCTTAGCAAAGTATAAGTTCACGGCCCGCTGCACGTCTTCCCGAGAAGCTTGCGGTGCTCGATGCTCGTAGCGGCTGATGGAGATCAGCAGGTTGCAGATATCCATGGGGTAGCAGGCGCGCAGATACTCGCGGCCATCCTGAAGGCACAGCGTGCGCAGGTATTCCGCCGTGTCTTTTTCAAAAGGAACTTCGCGTGTCTGGAAGACACGGTAGAAGATCTGGTCAAAGACATGCGGTTCCACAGGCTCGATGAGAATTTTGTTCTGGATGCGGCGCAGGAAGGCTTCGTCCGCCAAGTCCGACGGGTCAAGGTTGGTGGAGAACACAACCATCAGCTCAAACGGGATCTGGAACTTCACGCCGTAGCGGAGCGAGAGGTAGTCAACCCGGCGGTCCAACGGCACGATCCAGCGGTTCAGCAGGTCGCGCGGGCTCATCATTTGGCGGCCAAAGTCGTCAATGATGAAAATGCCATTGTTGGACTTCATTTGCATGGGCGCGGCATAAATGCCGGAACTTTCGTCCAGGCGCAGTTCCAACATGCTGGGCACCAGTTCGCCGCCCACCACAATGCAGGGCCGCTTGCACAGCACATAGCGAGGGTCAATCTCGGGATCGTCCATTTCAATGCGCTGGTGCACGACGGGATCGTAAAGGCTAATGATCTGCCCGTCTACTTCCACAGCGTGCGGCAGCAGGATGGCGTCCTGGTAAACCCGCAGCATACGCTCGGCGATGGAAGTTTTCCCGTTGCCGGAAGGGCCATAGAGGAAGATGCTGTTCTGGCTGATGAGGGCAGGGCCAAGTTGGTCCAGCAAACGGTCCGGCACGACAAGATCGCTGAAAGCCATCCGCAGGGTGCGGCGGTCAATTTGCACACGGGCGCTTTGGATTTTCGTGGCCGCGGTGTAGTCCTTGAGCGAAATCGGCGCGGCGCTGGCGTATTGGCTAATGGAAAAACGGTCGCTGGCCAATTGGCGGCCGGCCTGGCTCAGTACGAAGGTATAGTCGTTGCCGATCATGCCCTTCACTTCAATGAGCTGCTGGGCGCGCAAGTGCTTGAAAACAATATCAACAATAGCGAGCGAAACCTTCAGGGTCTGGCTCAAGCTGGACAGCGAGCTAAAGCCTTCGAGCAGCAAGCGGCGCAGAACCAGATCCGTCATCAGGCTTTGGCTGATGCCCAATTCTTCAAAGGTTTCCGGAACGGGCGGGGCAAAGCGGCCGGTGCCGGGCGTTAATAAAGAGGAAAGACTGGCGCTGGCGAATCCTCCGGCCGAACTGGAGCCACTGCTCCGGTTGGGGGATGTGCCACTGTTCGTGTTGGTCTGGCTGGCGAGCTGATTCAGACCACTCGCAAAGCTGCTCATACCGGACTATCGGGCGTTCTCATAACGAAGTTTATGCACGCGAAGGCCAGAATTTTCGTCATAATTCAAGAATGATGAGGCGCTGGTTGCTCTTGTTTTTTGCCGCCTCATTACATTTGGCCAGTGCCCAGACGCGGAACGACGAGCTCACTCTCCTGCTTTGGCGCGCTGCGGAGCTGGAAGAAAAAGGCGAAACCCTGTTGGCTTGGCTGGCCTATAGCCAAGTGGCCGGCTTGGACCGAAGCAACGATTTTGCCGCCGGGAAAGCCACCCAACTGCGCACCGCCGCTTTATCGAATGCTACTCTCTTGCCCGGTGGTGCTCTCTTGCCCGGTGGTGCCGCCTTACCCGCCGACCTGCTCGAGGATGCGGGTAGCAAGATTTCCGACGAGGAATGGGCAGAAGCACAGCGCATGCAACCGCCCCCGGATTTGGCCCCGCGCGCTCTCCAAATCAGTGAACGATTTCGCGGCGACGCAAAAGCGATTTCCGAAAAGCTCTTCCGCCACTTCGGGATTGAAGTGATCTTCGACGGCGACTACGAGAATCTGCCCAACCTGGAACTGAAGCTTACAGACTCTTCCTTTCCCGAGGCCGTTTACGCTTGGGGGCTGATAACGAAGTCTTTCGTGGTCCCCATTAGTCCCCGGGTTGCCCTCGTGGTGCGCGACAGCGACCCCAAACGCCGCGAGCAGGAGCGCACCGTGGCCATCACACTGCCCATTCCCACGGCCATCTCTTCCCCGGAAGCGCAGGAGATTGCCCGTGGGGTGCAGCAAATGTTCGACCTGCAGCGTCTGGCGCTGGACACGACGCGCAACGTTGTGCTGTTGCGGGATCGGTGGTCCAAGGTGCGTTTGGCGGAGGCCGCACTGGCGCAGCTTTTGCAATTGCGCGGCCAGGTTTCCGTGGAAGTGGAACTTTATGAAGTGAACGAGCAATCGAACCTCAGCTTTGGCTTCGCGTTGCCCACCGTAAGCCAGTTGGTCCCCTTCGTTTCCCGTTCGCGCCTGATCACCTCCATCCCCGCTGGCAACTACCTTGGTTTCGGAGGCGGCGCTTCGCTATTCGGCTTGGGAGTGAGCACGGCGCAGCTTTTCGCCAGCATGACGTATTCCCACGTGGCCACCTTGTTCCAATCCCAAATCCGGGCTCTCGATGGCCTACCCGCGAACCTGCACATCGGGGACCGTTTCCCCGTAATCACCGCGCAGTTTTCCACCGTGAGCGGCGCCCAGGGCAACCCGCTGGCCACTGCCCCGCAGGTGCAGTTTGAAGACCTCGGCTTGACGCTGAAAATCACGCCCCACGTGCACGGCAACCGCGAAGTGACGCTGGAAGTGGAATCGGAATTCAAGGTTTTGACGGGGCAGACGAACAACGACATTCCCGTGATTGCCAGCCGCAAGTATTCCGGAACGGTCCGGCTGAAGGAAGGCGAATGGGCGGTGGCGGCGGGGCTGTTGAACAGCAATGAGGCGCGCAGCATTACGGGCTTGGCAGGCTTGGCGAGGATTCCGATTCTAGGCCCCGCTTTGAGCCGCAACGGGCGCGACCGCACGAACGGCCAGACGCTCCTGGTGCTGAAGCCCCGGACCATTGGCGCCCGGCCCGGGGAAATGGGCACGCGGGAAATTTACACCGGTAGCGAACAGCGCTACTTGGCGCCGATCAGCAAGGCCGCGAATTAAACGAATGGCTTAGCTTTGGCGGGCGCCGCGCGGCCTACGGACAATCGAAGTGGTCTCCACCCGCACCCCTTCGGTGCTGGCCACGCGGATCAACGAATTGGCTTTTTCTTCTTCCGGACGGCGGAAGGCTTGTTGGGTCATCTGCTCGTTCAAGGCGGCGACAAATTCCTCAATCTGGCGCTGCATCACGGCCATTTTTTCGCGCATATTGAGAATGATCTCCACACCCGCGAGGTTCACTCCCAACTCGCGCGTCAATTGCAGAATCACTTCCAGCCGCTCAATGTCCTCTTCCGTGTAAAGCCGCGTATTGCCATCGCTGCGGCTAGGCCGCAAAAGCCCCTCCCGCTCATAGAGGCGCAAAGTTTGCGGGTGGATTTCGTACATTTCGGCGACCGCCGAAATCATGTAAGCCCCTTTGCTCTTCGAACGCGCCATGTTGTTTTATTGTGACCTATCCGGCCGCCCGTCCGCGCTCTGTTTCCAGAGTTCGGCCCGCGGATCCGGACCCGAAATCTGCGAGAGTTCCCGCAGTAATTCGCGGGTTCGCTCGTTGTTTACGTCGGGCGCTTGGATATAGACCTCGACGATTTGGTCGCCGCGCGTGCCCTTGCGGGGATTCTCCACGCCTTTTTCCCGCAACCGGAAGCGCTGTCCATTCTGGGTGCCTTGGGGAACTTTCAAAAGCGCACGCCCATCAATGGTCGGCACCTCGATCTTCGCGCCAAGCCCGGCCTCAAAAATAGTGACAGGCACCTTTATTTCGATGTTGTCGCCGTCGCGGTGGAAAAACGGGTGCTCCTCGACGCGCACGGTTATGTAGAGGTCGCCGGGTTGTCCGCCGCGAATGCCGGAGTTTCCTTTGCCGGCCACGCGCAAGCGGCTGCCGGTAGCGGTGCCGGGGGGAATGCGCACCTCCACACTTTCCGGGTGGGTCAAAACGCCATTGCCACGGCACTTGGGGCAGACGTTGGAGAGCTTGCCCTTGCCCTGGCAACGCGGACAGGCCACGTTGAATTTCATCGCCCCAAAATTCTGGGTCACTTGCCCCGTGCCGTTACACTCAAAACAATTCACCGCGCCGCCCGTGGCTCCCGAGCCCATGCAAGCATCGCATTGCTCGTTGCGTTGGATCGAAAGCCGCACTTGCGTGCCGCGGATGGACTGCCAAAAATTGACGTTCAGAGCGTATTCGAGGTCGCTGCCATTTTCCGGCCCGCCCTGCGCTCCGCGGTTGCCGCCGAAGAATTGGTTGAAAAGGTCCTTGAAGCTGCCCGCGTTACTGGTGTCTTCCTGCGGGCCATAGGTGCCGCGTGGGCCGGTCCCTGCCCGCGCTTGGTTGAAAAAGTCGGTGAAATCGAAGCCGCCGAAATCGACGTTCGGGCCTCCGCGAAAGCCTTCGGGGCCTCCCGAGCCGCCCGGCGGCATCTGGTCGGAATAGAAGCCGTACTGGTCATAGACCTGCCGCTTCTTGGCGTCGCTCAAGACATCGTAGGCTTCTTGAACGCGCTGGAATTGATCTTTGGCCGATTGGTCGCCGGGATTTAAGTCCGGATGGTATTTCCGGGCAAGACGGCGGTAGGCTTTGCGAATATCCTCTTCATTCGCTCCGCGCGAAAGTCCGAGGGCCTCGTAATAGTCGTTCTTGCCCGGCATGGTTCACCTGATTGCGTTGTGTGGTCTGGAAGGATTTGGCGTGGAAACTACTTTTTGTCGTCCACGTCCACAAATTCCGCGTCCACCACATTGTCCTTGGGTTTGGCGTCTTCGCTGCCGGCGGCGGTATTGCCCGCGGCATCGTTCGGCGCCCCACCGGCAGGCGGCGTTTGCGTCTTGTACATGGCCTCGGCCAGTTTGTGGCTGGCTTGGGTCAGCTTGTCGGTGGCCGAGCGGATTTCTTCCGCCGTTGCGCTGTCGTTTTTCAGAACCGACTTCACGTCCTCGAGGGCCGTTTCGACCGTCTTGCGATCGTCCGCGCCGACTTTGTCGCCGTGATCCTTCAGCATCTTCTCGATGTTGTAGCTCATGGAGTCCGCTTGGTTGCGGGCCTCAATGGCTTCTTTCTTCTTGCGGTCGTCGCTGGCGTTTAGTTCGGCGTCTTTGGCCATCTTTTCCACTTCTTCCTTCGAGAGGCCGGAACTGGAAGTGATGGTAATTTTCTGCTCGTTGTTCGTGCCCTTGTCCTTCGCCGAGACGTTCAGAATGCCGTTGGCGTCGATGTCGAAAGTGACTTCAATTTGCGGAACGCCGCGCGGCGCCGGCGGAATGCCCACCAGTTGGAACACGCCCAACAGGCGGTTGTCCTTGGCCATGGGGCGCTCGCCCTGGAAGATCTTAATGTCGACCGAAGTCTGGCTATCGGCCGCCGTCGAGAAAGTCTCGCTCTTCTTGGTGGGGATGGTGGTGTTGCGCTCAATCAGCTTGGTGAACACGCCGCCCAGGGTTTCAATGCCCAGCGAGAGCGGAGTTACGTCGAGCAGCAGCACGTCCTTCACTTCGCCGCCCAACACACCGCCTTGCACTGCTGCGCCCACGGCCACCACTTCGTCCGGGTTCACGGTCATGTTCGGTTCTTTGCCGAAGAAGTTGCGCACCAATTCGCGTACGCGGGGAATGCGCGTCGAGCCGCCCACCAGCACCACTTCGTCGATCTTTTGCGGCGTAATGCCGGCGTCGCTGATCGCTTGCTTGCAGGGTTCAATGGTGCGCTGCAGAATCTCTTCGATCATCTGCTCGAAGCGGCCGCGGGTAAGCTTCTTTTCGAGGTGCTTCGGGCCCGTCGCGTCGGCCGTTATGAAGGGCAAATTGATGTCAGCTTCCAGCTTTTGGCTTAGTTCAATCTTGGCCGTTTCCGCCGCGTCGCGCAGCCGTTGCAGCGCCATCTTATCCTTGCCCAGGTCGATGCCGTTTTCGTTCTTGAATTCGGAAATCAACCACTCCACAATGCGCTCGTCGATGTTGTCGCCGCCCAGGTGCGTATCGCCGTTGGTGGATTTCACTTCCACCACGCCGTCGCCTACTTCCAGGATCGAGATATCGAAAGTGCCGCCGCCAAAGTCATAAACGGCGATGGTTTCGTCCTTCTTTTTGTCCAAGCCGTAGGCCAGCGCAGCAGCGGTGGGCTCGTTAATGATGCGCTTCACTTCAAGGCCCGCAATTTGGCCAGCGTCTTTCGTGGCCTGGCGCTGGGCGTCGTTAAAGTAGGCCGGTACGGTGATGACCGCTTCCGTAACCTTTTCGCCCAGGTACGCTTCAGCGGCTTCCTTGAGCTTTTTCAACACCATGGCGGAAATCTCTGGCGGCGCATAGCTCTTGTCGGAAATCTGGATGCGCGCATCGCCGTTGTCGCCACCGGTGACTTTATAAGGCACCAGCTTGGCTTCTTCGCTTACTTCGTTCAAGCGCCGTCCCATGAAGCGCTTGGCCGAGTAGATGGTATTCTCGGGGTTAGTTACGGCCTGCCGCTTGGCCACTTGCCCCACCAAACGGTCACCGCTTTTGGCAAAGCCGATTACCGATGGGGTGGTCCGCGCCCCTTCCTGGTTGGGGATCACTACCGGGGATCCCCCCTCCATTACCGACACAACGGAGTTCGTCGTGCCCAAATCAATTCCAATAATTTTTCCCATGGTTCGAAATCCTCTTAGCCTGTTTTTAGTATTCTATGTGAGTGTCGCCTTGTCAAGTTTTCTTGCGTCAAATTGTTTGGCGCAAGAAAGGCCCAAGCTGACCATCGCGGCCGCCTCGGATTTGAGTCCCCTCGAGGGACAATTTCGCGAAGCTTTCCCCGAAGCAGATCTGACCTTCAGTTTTGGATCGTCGGGGATGTTGGCCCGGCAAATTGAGGAAGGCGCCCCCTTCGATGTGTTTCTCTCGGCCAACGAGGCGTTTATGGAACAGTTGGCCAAGCGCGGCAAGGTGCAGCGGGAAGCAATTCAGGTCTACGCCATTGGCCGGATTGGGCTTTGGTCCCGCAGCGGGGCGATTCGCACCTTGAACGATTTGGACCAGCCCGCTGTGCGTGCGATAGCGATTGCCAATCCGAAAGTAGCGCCTTATGGAATGGCTGCACAGGCGGCGCTCGAAAAAGCCGGGCTTTGGGCCAAGCTCAAACCGAAGTTCGTCTTCGGGGAGAACATCCGGCAGGCCATGCAGTTTGTCGAGACGGAAAATGCCGAGGGGGGCATCCTGGCCTGGAGCTTGATTTTTGACAAAGGCGGCTTTCTGATTCCGGATGATCTGCACCCCGCCATTCGCCAGGTTGCCGCGCCCGTTCGCCGCAAGGGCGGCAACGCGAAGCTCGCCGACCGCTTTCTGGCGTTCCTCTTAGGCGAGGAGGGCCGCCGCATTTTCGCCACGCATGGCTTCAATTTAATGCCCGCCGCCCCTTCCCTGCGCCGCGCGCGCTAGCCCGATTTGTTAACCCAACCGTAGTGCTCGGAAGAGGATAATGGCCCTTATGTCAGAACTCGAACGGCGCCGCCAAGCCGCGCAACTCGGCGGCGGACAAGAACGCATTGACCGCCATCACCGCGACGGAAAGTTGACTGCCCGCGAGCGGATTGCCTTCCTGCTCGACGAAGGCAGCTTTACGGAATTGGACGTCTTTGTCCGGCACCGCTCGCGCGATTTTGGCATGGACCAGCACGTCTTTGAGGGCGACGGCTTTGTCACCGGTTTTGGCGAAATTCATGGCCGCCTGGTTTACGTTTTCGCGCAGGACTTCACCGTCTTCGGCGGCACGCTGAGCGAGGCCAACGCCCAAAAGATTTGCAAGATTATGGACCTCGCGCTGAAGAACGGAGCGCCCATCATCGGACTTAACGATTCCGGCGGCGCGCGCATCCAGGAAGGCGTGCTTAGCCTGGGCGGCTACGCGGATATCTTCCTGCGCAACACCTTGAGCTCGGGGGCGATTCCACAGATCTCCGCCATTTTGGGCCCTTGTGCGGGCGGTGCCGTCTACTCTCCCGCTTTGACGGATTTCGTTTTCATGGTCGACGGCACCAGCCACATGTTTGTGACCGGGCCCGATGTAATCAAAACCGTCACCCACGAAGAGGTTTCGAAAGAAGACCTGGGTGGCGGCATGACGCACAATGCCACCAGTGGCGTGGCCCATTTTCTGGCCAATGACGACCGCGATTGCTTGCGCCGCATCCGGCGATTGCTCGAATATCTGCCGCAAAACAATGCTGACCCGGTGCCGCTGCAGGCTTGCGAAGACAGCGCGGACCGCATGGATGCCGAATTAGACACGCTAGTCCCCGCGGAATCGAATCTGCCCTACGACATTAAACAGGTGATTGAGCGGATCGTGGACCAGGACAGTTTCTTTGAAGTGCAGGAGCACTTCGCAAAAAACATTGTGGTGGGCTTTGCCCGGCTGGGGGGGCGCAGCGTGGGGATTGTAGCCAACCAGCCGGCCGTGCTGGCGGGATGTCTGGATATCGACTCCAGCGTGAAGGGCGCCCGCTTTGTCCGCTTTTGCGACGCCTTCAACATCCCGATCTTGACCTTCGAGGATGTTCCCGGCTTCCTTCCCGGCACCGCGCAGGAATACGGCGGGATTATTCGCCACGGCGCGAAGCTGCTTTATGCTTACGCGGAGGCGACCGTGCCCAAGATTACCGTCATTACGCGCAAGGCCTACGGCGGCGCCTATTGCGTGATGGGTTCGAAGCACTTGCGTACGGACTTGAACCTGGCTTGGCCGACGGCGGAGATTGCCGTGATGGGGGCCGAGGGCGCGGTGAATATCGTCTACCGTCACGAGATTGCCGGGGCCGCTGATCCCGAAGCCATGCGGCAGGCGAAGATCCAGGAGTTCAAAGAGAAATTCGCCAACCCCTATGTCGCGGCAGAACGCGGCTTTATCGACGACGTCATTTTGCCCCGCGAAACGCGGCCCCGCCTGATCCGCGGCTTCAAAATGCTTGAAAATAAAGTTGAACATAGCCCGCGAAAGAAGCACGGTAACCTTCCTCTCTGAGGAATGGTCCTAAGGATTAGGGCGTTGTAGTATTCTCAGGAAGGAAAAACAGAACGGAGTCCCAAAAATGAAAAACGGAATTCGCAACCTCGCAATGTTGCTGGCTTTGGCCACAGCCGGATTGGCGCAGACGGGCGCTATTGAAGGGAAAGTGATGGGAGCCGATGGCAAGGCCGTGGGCAAGGATGCGGCTTTGATCAAGATTACCCGCACCGACATCAAGGGCAATTACAAGGTAAAGACCAACAAGAAGGGCGAGTTCTTCCACGCAGGTCTGCCGATGGGCACCTACGATGTGGAGTGCGAAATGCAAGGCAAAGTGGTGGATACGGTGCGCAATGTGCGCGTGCGCTTGGGCGATCCGACTCCGGTGAATTTCGATTTGGCAAAACTGGCCGCACAGCAACAAGCTATGCAAAAGGCGGCGGAAACGGGCCAAGTGACCGAAGAAATGGCGCGGGACATGACGCCGGAGCAAAAAGCGGCTTTTGAAAAGCGCGCCAAGGAACAGGCCGAAGCCCTGAAGAAGAACAAGGAATTGAACGATGCCTTCAACACCGGCATGGAAGCCATGAAGGGCGGCAACTTCCAAGCCGCAGTTGAGGCGCTGGAAAAGGCCGGTACGCTCGATGCCAAGCAGCACGTAATTTTTGGCCAGTTGGCGGAAGCCTATGCGGGTTTGGAAAAGTCTAAGACCGGCGATGAGAAGAAAACTGTCAACGAGAAGGCCATCGAAAGCTTTAAGAAGGCCATTGAATTGAAGCCGGATGACGCGGCTTATTACAACAACCTCGGCTTGGCCTACGCTCGCGGCGGGCAGTTCGATATGGCCCAGGAAGCGCTTGGCAAGGCTGCGCAACTCGATCCGCCGGGTGCGGGTAAGTACTTCTATAACCTTGGCGCGTTGCTGGTGAATAGCGGTAAGTTGGATCCCGCGGGCGAAGCCTTCAAGAAGGCGTTAGAAGCCGACCCCAACTACGCGGATGCGCATTATCAGTACGGTATTTTCCTTACCGGCAAAGCCTCCGTAGACGCGAAGACGGGCGCTATGAAGTTTCCAGACGGTACTGCGGAAGCTTTCCAAAAGTATCTGGAACTGAAGCCCGACGGTCCGAATGCCGCATCCGCCAAGGGCATGCTGGAAACCATGGGTTCCACGGTGGATACGCGTTACACCAATCCGGACGCCAAGAAGGGTTCTACGGCCAAGGGCAAGAAGAAGAACTAAGGCTTCACTCAATTGCAAACAGGCGGGAGGGCTGCGCAAAGGCACTCCCGCCTGTTTTATTTTTACTTGGTTTATTTTGAAGGAAGAAAGGAGCCGCGTATGATCCGGGCCTTGATCGTTGGTTTGATCGGACTGGTGGTTGCCGCTTTCTTGCGCTCATTGGTGCAGATGATCTTCAAGGAAATGGGCGAGATGGTGAAGCCCGGCGGAGCGGCGGGTTCCGAGAAAGGGCAATCTGCCGCGGGAGGCAAGGAACAGGCCAATGCTTCTTTGAAGAAGTGTGTGGTGTGCGGCACCTACACGACGCCAGACCGCATGTTGGGCGGGAGCTACTGTTCGGCGGCTTGCCAGGAGAAAGCTCGGGCGGCTTAGTTAAAAGCCCAAACGCAAGACGAATCGGAAAGCCCGGCCGTCATTTAGGGTGTTCGTGATGACACCAAAGTTCGGGTCGGTCAGAGAAAGCCCGGGCTCGGCAAATTGCGGCGTATTCGAAAGATTGATGCTCTCGGCGCGCAGCATCAGGCGGGCTTCTCCCGACAGGATCCAGGTTCCCTCCAGGCTGGCGTTGAGGTTACGAATGGGGCCGCGGCGAAAGACATTGCGGCCGAGGTTGCCGCGCAAAGCTCCAACGGGCATGTAGGCGAAGGCCGATTTGGGCAGCAACTGCCGCGCGTCGTCCGGGTGGCTGATGCTGCGGCCGAGGATGGAGGGGTCGACAAGATCGGGGCGGTCGCCGCCCACGCCATCGGCGTTGCCAAAACCCGGAGCGTCGGAGCCGCTGCGGAGGTTAATCGGAGTGCCTTGCTTGGCCAGGAACACGCCGTTCAGGGTCCAGGAGCCCAAGCGCTTGCCGCGCCAAGGCAGGGTGTAGCCGCCGCGCGCAAGGAAAGCGTGGGGCTGGTCAAAATCGCTGCGGGCCTTCATGTCTTCGTGGGTCAAGGTTTCGTCCTGGCTCCGGTTGTTGAAAGCATCGCTATCGTAGGCGGTGTTGGTGAAGCTGGAACCAAGGTCCATGGATTTCGAAAACCAATAGGAGGTTTCGAGCGAGAGGTTGCGCCAGGAGGGGATGCGGACAGTGGTTTTGAAGGCGTCGTACCAGGCGCGCGAAGAGGAGGTGATGTAGCGGACGTCGTAATAGCGGGAGTCGGAGCGCCGCTCGTCCACGGTGGCGGTGGTGAGGGGAATGCCCGGGCGGGGGAGGGCGCGGTTCAAGAACCAGCGCTGCAGGAGGTTTGCGGCGCGGCTGCCGACGTAGCCGATTTCCCAACGCAAGGCGGAGGCGGGGGCGAATTCCCAAACCAGGGAATATTGATGCGAGGCCGGGGCTTGGAGGTCCGGCGCAAACGCATAGAGGACGCTGCGGCCAGGGTTCGAAAGATCGGTAAGCGAGGCCAGGGGATTCAGCAAATCCGGGTTCGGAATGACGACCTTCACCGTATCGGGCGCGTTAAAGCGCACCTGTTGCAGGGTGACGGGAAAGACCTCGCCAAAGTGCAGGCCATAGCCGCCGCGCAGCGTGCCCCAACGCGGAGAGTCGGCGGGCTGCCAGGCAAAGCCCAAGGTGGGCCCCAAATTGTTCCAATCGCTGGCGTAAGTGAACTGGTTGCGATTGTTCACTTCGTTCGGGCGCAGCATAGGCCGGTAGGTGGCGCCATAGTTGAGCGTGAAGCGGGAGTGCAGCTTCGACTGGCCCGAAAAGCTGAAAAAATTGTCCCAGTTGCGGAAGCCGCGCTCAAGGGGTTGTACGGCCACAGAGATGTAGTAATAAGTGGGCAAGCCGAGGCGGAGGTTGGTGATGGCGTCGTTGCCAAAGTTGTTGGCGAAGCTGATGGCGCCGAGCGAGGAATCGCCTTCGAAGCCGTTCAACTGGCGGCGGAGAATTTCAAAAGCGGCGGCGAATTGGTGCTTGCCCGGGGTGAATTGCCAGGAGCCCGAATAGCGGAACTTATTCTCGAAGCGGTTGATGGGCACCGCATTGGCGCCATTCAAAACCGTGAGCGCGCCGGAGACGAAAACACCGGGCCCCAGGTTGTTCTTTTCCGGCACGATGAGGGTGACGGCGCGTTCGAAACCGGCGGCAAGGCTGGTGACCATACGCGGGCTCCAGGCTTTGTTCCACGTAAGGTTAGAGCGGTGGGAGCGCGTGGTGGTGTCCGGATTCTGGCCCTTCACCAATTGGAAGGCCGTCACTTTTTGGGTGAGAAAGGCATGGCGGAGGACGAAGCCCTTATGGTCCAGCCGCGCGCTGAGCGATTCGTTATCGATGAACTGGGGCGAATTGGTGTTGAGCATGCGAGGGTCGATATCGGTGCGGTTAGGCTCAACGGCGGGATATTGGTCGAGGATGCGCTGGACGAAATCGCGGAGTTGGGGGTCTGTAGTGAGGGGGGCGCGTTCATTAAGGCGGGGGATCAGCACGTTGCCGTTCACCTGGCCGCGAATGCGCTTCAAGGAGCCTTCGACGAAGAGGAAGGTATCTTTCCGCAACGGCCCGCCGGCATTGACTGAGAAATCGTTCTCGCGGGCGGGCTGGACGCCGCCCACCTGGAAGAAACTTCGTGCGGCGGTGATGCTGTTTTGGTGGGTCCATTGGGCAAGGCCGTGCCACGCGGGGCGGGGCGTGCTGGCGAGGGGCAGCGGCGTGGTGGGCGCGTTGCCGTACTCGGTGCCGAAGTAATTGCGGTTCACCTCAAAGACGTTGCGGAAGGTAGCGGTGACACCGAGGCGGACGTTTAGCTCTTTCTGCGCGTTGTTGTCGATGAGGTTGAATTGAATGTTTTCGTTGCGGCGGCTCTCGCCGGATTTGGTGTCGGTTTGGCCCAGCAGGTTCAATTCGGTGCGTTCGGTTTTGGTCTCGGCTTCGGGCGCGGGATTTTCAGGAGCGGTCTTGCCGGCAGGGGCGGCTTGGGGGTAGGCAGAAAGGGAGAAGAGGAGGAGCAGAAGAGGCAGCATGAAAGAGCGATGGTAGGCGCGGCAGGAATCGAACCTGCGACCCTCAGCTTAGAAGACTAGCAGTTTAGCGCATTTTCAACAACTTATGGGCGTTCTAACAGCGCCGAAACCCAATGGGATTGATTGGTTCGGCGACTTTTGAACCGCGTTTTGAACCGCGGTAGAAGGATGCCCCGATGTCTGCCTACGATGAATGGCTCACCACCCCTCCAGAGCCATCCCCCCACAACCTCAGCGGCAAGTGTTCGGTCTGCAACACCGAGCACTTCAACGGCCCCGGCGAGGGCTTTGCCACGTCAGCATGCGCCTGCGGCGCGGCTGAGTGCTGCGAGGACTGCGACAAATGCGGAGAGTGCGGCGACGCTGTTTGCTCGCAATGCTCGGTCACGGTGCTGGCCGACGGCCAAGAGAAGCTACTCTGCTCCGGCTGCTATGGCTGCTTCTTGGACGACCAACCCGAAGCGCAGGCTGATGCGCCCGAGCGGCCCTACCTTTACGAACCACACCCGGATGCGGTGCACCCGATCTTTGCGCCGATTCTGGACGCGATTCGACCTGCCATCCACCAAACAGGAGCACGTCAATGACCTCGACCTATTCGGCAAAAGAACTCGGCGAGATGGCGACGGGCTACTCGACGGATGGACTGCGACGCAACCTAGTGGAGCTGGCGATCGAGAACGCTTACCTGCGCGGCAAGCTGGAAACGATTCGGGAGTACGAGCAGACCTCGGCAGCGCTCGACAATGCTCGTGCTTATGGTCGCATCAGCGACCAGGTGGAAGCGAGCGCGGCCCAATTCTCAACCGTGGTATCGGTGCTTGGCGCGCAAACCCGCATCGACTACGTGGAGGAGACGGACCCTGAGGTAGCCGTGCGCATCGTCGCCGGCGGCCACCGAGAGGAGCAGCGGCTGTTTGTGGCCGTGATCCCCGGCGAGCATCAGGCCCTACCCTTTGCCGGAGGCAATGTTGCCTGGACCAGCGGACTCTTGCCCGATACCCCAGAGGCAACGACAGAGGAGCCGCAACCCAGTGAAGCAGGTGTGGCATGAGCGCGCCGACCGAACTACTGACAAAGCCCCTGAAGGTGGGCGACTACACCATTGAGGAGCTGGCCAGCATGATCGTGGCCGACGCGAAGAGCCGCTCGAAGGAGCAGTTTGAGCAGCGCACCCTGTGGGCTCTTCGACTAGCTTTCGTGTCGGGCTGCCAGCGCGGCCACCAGGATGCGCACCGCACGGCGATGGCCCTCATCGACAAGTACCTGGGCACGGTGGAGATGCCCATATGAATATCCCCGGCACGATGCGAGACGCCCTAATCGCGGCCCTCGACGAGTACAACGAGAACGAACTCGATTACTTGAACGGCGCTGGCGGGGACTCGCCCGCCACGGACTACCCCACGCCAGAAGATCTTGCGGCCGCCGCGACCGAGCGGAGTGAACAATTCCGCGAGATCGCCGCTTTTCTGGTGCGCCTTGACGCCAGCTCGGGTAGCGTCGGCATGGCCGAGGCCGCCGCACAGGGCTGGGGCGACCTGGCGGCGAATCCGCAGACCAAGCCGCGCTTCCCGCTGGAGGTGGCTCGGTGAAGGAATGCATTGCAAAGAAGCCTTGCCGCTGCTGGACGTGCGAAAAGCGCATTTTGGCTGGTGAACACC
>JANRIK010000042.1:0-28143 GCA_033765085.1 Bryobacter sp.
CCTCTCGCAACCCGACACAACTCAATGCCCGTCCTGCACAGATTTGAGGAATCTGGCAAGACGCCGAATTCGCTTGGCGGACGCTGATTCCCTCGTGGACCACATCGGTGTTTGTCCGCGGTGCTTCAAGAGCTACTCGGAATTTCGGGCTCAGCATAAGACGCGCGTCCGAGCCCTGTACACCGCTTTTGCCCTGGCCGCTGGCGTGGTGATTGCGGTCCTACTGTTGCCGCCGATGCGTCCATATGTGGCTCAGCCCAATCCTCCAGCGCCGATCGTCGCCAAGCTACCCGAGCGGCCACTGCCTGCGGTGGCCGCCGTCCTGGACCTCACGAAGTTGGGCGTGGCGCGGAGCGATTCTCCGGCAGCGGGAGATCGACCGCAAGTGGGCTCTTTGCCATGCGCCAGAGTCACCCTTTCCGTCCACCTGCCCGTCGGGAGCGAGGACGGACGTTACGATGTGGCACTGCTGCGCAAGTCCGGAGAATCCGTGGTGTCATCAAGCGGGAATGCGACGCTTCAGAACTATGTTGAAGTGCTCGGCGTGGAAATTGATTTGTCCTCTGTGGCTCCAGGCAACTACAGTCTCGCGATTCGACGGGTTGGATCTTCCTGGAGAGAGTATCCGATTGCTTTGGTCCCCAAGGAGGCCCCATGACGACTGACGCGCCCGAATTCTCACGGGCGGTTCGAGAACAGCTACTCGAAGCAATTGCCGCCACGGTCCAGGCGAGGTTTTTCGACCCGAAGTTCAATGGCCGCAATTGGCAAACTCTTGTCCAACTGGCCAGAGAAGGCATCTTGCAAGCCACCAACCCGGCTGATTTCGAATCACGTGTCCAAAACTTGCTCGAACAACTCGCAGTCCAGCCGGTTGGATTTTTTCATCGCAGTCGTGCAAAGGTTCCTGTACACCATGTGCTTCGGGCCACGCTTTACCCGTATAACGGCACGTGGGTGTTTCAAGATGTCCAGGAGGACGGGCCAGCATTTGCCGCACAGATCAAGCCGGGTGACACGCTACTCGCCGTCAACGATACGCCTGCAGCGCCACCGGAGCCAGTGCGATTTCCTGCAGGCGCTCCGGCGTCGATTCTGATCCGGCGCCGCAACGGCAACGAGGGACGCATCGTGCCTCAAGCGCTCCCGCCAGATGAGGCGCGCGGCAACTCCGTTCGCACGGCCTTGCTCGAAAATGGCGTCGGCTATCTGAAGATCACTCGATTCCCTGGATTGGTCGGGGTAGACATGGCCAGAGACATCGACGCCGCTGTTCAAGCTCTCGCTGAATGCCGCTCGCTCGTGGTGGATCTGCGCGGAAATCCCGGGGGCGGTTCCGCGAATTTGCGGCTGATGAGCTACTTCACGCCGGACAAAAAGCCCGTAGGCTACAGTCTGACCCGGCCGCGTGCAGAACGTGGATATCGCCGGGAGGAACTCGCACAGTTCCGTCGCATTCCGACTAGTAAGCTCGCCCTCATCGGGCTCGCCCTTCGATTCAAATTTGCGGACAAGTCCATCGTCGTCGTTACCGAGGGCTTGAAGCCTCCCAAGTTCCAGGGCCGTGTCGTACTGCTGGCGAACGAGCACACCGTAAGCGGCGCCGAGATCGTCGTAGGTTTCGCAAAGGACCACGGGTTGGCACGGATCGTGGGCACCCGCACTGCCGGGCGGCTCTATGGATGGAGTTCCTTCCCAATCCAGCAGGACTACCGCCTCACCATCCCGGTGAGCAACTACATTACCTGGGAGGGAAAATGCTTCGAAGGCACCGGCATTGAGCCCGAAGTCGAGGTGCCATTCTCTCCCGAAGCCGCTCGGGAGGGACGAGATTTGCAATTGGAGGAGGGGGCCAAGATCGCCGCCAGTCTTTGACCTGAACAGAGAGTTTTCTCGGAGGAACTACATTTATGGCCGTTCTGAATCCAACACGCAAGGCTGCCTCAGCTTTTCGTTGTCTCGGGATCCTGGTTTTTGCTGTGTGGACGCCAATACTCGTCGCACAGCCGGATGATCCGAACGCCCTGCTCGCTGAAGCGGAGCGGCTCTACTGGTTGGACAACTGGGCCAAGTCCCGGCCCTTGTACGAAAAGGCGGAGGCTCTGTTCGTAGCCAAGGGCGACCTTCGGAATGCCGCCCTTGCCCGTATCAGCCGCTTGCGCGCCGACGCCGATCGGATTTCCTACCCCGAGGTCAGTCAGCTGCTCGCAAAGGAACTCGAGAACCCCGTTGTAGTTAGCAATCCTCAAGTCCGCCTACGCTGCCTGATCGTCAAGGCAACGATCGACCTGAGTATCGACCCACTTCTTTCCGCCGGCACATGGCGAACCGCTCTGGAGTTGGCCAACTCTATCGGAGAGACGCGGTGGGTTACGAGAATTCAGGGCGAACTGGGCATCATCTCTTTTCTAGATGGCAAGAGCACGGAGGCCCGCGAGATCATGACCAAAGTGATTCAGTCTGCGGCGGCCGTGGGCGACCTTGCGGGTCAGATTCGCGCTCTCTCGCTCATCGGAGTGGGTCTGTCGGAACTGGGTGAGTATGATCGATCCCTCCGCTTCTTCGACCAAGCCTTGGACCTCTCGCAAAAGAATCCGGACCTGCGCTTCCCGTTGATGGCACACATGGGGAAGGCTTCCGCCCTGAACGCATTAGGACGAACGCGCGAAGCGCAGGACTTCCTGAAGCGGGCAATCCGCTTCGTCGAAGAAACGGAAATGAACGTATATCGTGCGGACATTCTACTCGCGCTCGCTGGAAGCGCGGCCAGAAGCAAGGACTATCCCACAGCCGTGGAGTTGCTCACGGAGGCCGTCCGATCGGCTGAACGATTCGAGATGCCTCGTCCCCGAGCTGCTGCCTTGCTCAGCCTGGCTGCCATCTATCGCGAAATGGGCGATTCAAAGAAGGCGGACGAGGCTGCTTCGGAAGCAGTCATCGCGGCGAGGAAGCTGGTGGACATGTACGTCCTGCCACGGCACCTCGCCTCGGCGGCAGCAATCAAGGTGAACAGCGGCAAGATAGCCGAGGCGGATTTACTTTACGAAGAAGCGGGCGACCTCATCGAAGCCATGCTGGTGAACGTACCGAGCCCAAGGCTGCGCAGCACGCTAGTGTCCGCAATGAGCGAAGTCTATGTTGGGCACTTCGCGCTCGCCGTAGAAGGACTGAAAGACAACCAGCGGGCGTTCGAGATCCTGGAACGCGCCCGCGGTCGTGCCGCGGCAGACGCCCTTCGATCTTTGCCAACTCAGCAGTCCACTTCTCAGGGAACGAAGGCGCCAGCGGAGCGCCAAATCGCCGCATTGCAAATTCGCCTCCAGCAAGCAGCAACGCCCCGGATTCGAAAAGAGCTTCTCAACCAACTGGCATTGGCCGAAGAGGCGTTGTCACCACTCCACTTCGATCAGCATCGCTTTACTCAATTCCTTCGCGGCGATCCGGTTTCGCTCGATGCTTTGCGGAAGACCTTGCGCGATGACGAGTTGATCGTCGAATACGTACTTGCAGATCCAGCATCGTTTGCCGTCATCATTTCAAAGGCTGCCATTCGCATTCAGAAGTTGGCGAGCAAAGCCACGATTGAGGGGCTCGCCCAGCGATTTCACGGCGAACTGAAGAACAAAGAGTCGGTTGCAGCACCTTCCGGCTTGACGCTGGCATCCGAACTGCTCCGGCCCATCCCAGAGATCTTGGGCAGTAAGCGGGTGATCTTTGTCCCTGACGGAATGCTTCATCTCATGCCTTTTGACGCCCTCCCATCCGGGCGCACTGGGTACTTGGGAGATCAGAAGGTTGTTTCAGTAGTGCCCTCCGCGACCGTCCTCCATCTGATTCGTACTAATCGCCCCATCACGACTCAAACCGCACGCCTGCTTGCAGTTGGTAACGTGGCGTACCCCGCCAGTGGACGTTCTCCAAACACCACGAGGGAAACGCGCGGAATGTTTGATGCCTCCGGTAGCGGTATCACGGCGCTACCGTCGACCGCAGATGAAATCGCAGCAATTGCTGCTCTCGCCGGCCCCAAGTCGGTGGTCTTGGATGGACGGGCCGCTACCGAGAAGGCCCTCAAATCTCAGCCGCTACAGTCATTTTCGGTTTTGCACCTTGCCGTTCACGGAGTCGCCGACTCCAAGTTCCCAGATCGTTCCGCCCTCGTATTCGGTTCTGACGCCGCTGCTCATGAAGACGGATTACTCCAGGTCCGGGAGATTGAATCGCTCCCGCTCAATGCAGATCTGGTGACGTTGTCCGCCTGCGACACCGGTGCTGGTCGCATCCAAGGCCAGGAGGGCGTTGCCAATATCGTTCGCGCCTTCCTGTACGCCGGCTCGCGGTCCATTGTCTCGACTCTCTGGGAAGTGGACGACACATTCACTGCAGCCCTGATGAAGCGCTTCTACGCCACCCTCGCCGCCGGGCGCGATGTCAGTGACGCCTTGCGTCTCGCCAAGCTCGAAATGCGTCGTCGCCTCGGCCCCAATGCTACGCCATACTTCTGGGGCCCCTTCACTGTCGTCGGTGATGGGCTCACGCGGATCCAGTTTGGACCGCAAGGGCGTGGAGACAAGCCACGAAACTGAACAAAGGCGAACCAATTTGACCGACAAGGCCGCTATAGCCCTTCAATCCTCCGCATTCGTGTCCTTCGAACAAACATCACCTTAGCCACACTACCGTCCGTTACGACCCAGTTCCGGGATTCCTCTTCAAGCATCACGACTGCTCGGCAAGTCGCTTTGTCGTGAAGCATTTTCGGGCTAAAAAGCTTCCAGGGCAAGCGGTCTTTCCGCTCCCAACTTTGAGCCTGGATCGACGGAGGTGGAGATGTCTATTTATTTCACGGAAAGAGAAGTGGCCCAGGAATTGAGAGTGAGCCTGGCGTCCTTGCGCCGCTGGCGTGTCGAGAATCGAGGACCCCGATATGTAAAGGTAGGTTCCCTCGTTCGCTACTCGGTACGCGATCTCGAAGAGTGGTTGGCAGCACTACCCAGCGGAGGACTTTCCGGTAAGAAAGAACCGCAAACGACACGGCCAAGACGCGAGAAATTCGCGTCCTGAGGTGTACCGAATGTCACTGTTCAAACGAGGGAAAGTCTGGTGGTACGAGTTCTGGTTCGCAGGTCGGAGAATTCAGGAATCGACCAAGGCAACCAGTAAGTCCGTCGCGAAACTTGCTGAGGTAAAGCGGCGACGCGAGCTTGAAGAGGGGTTCAACAGCGTCGAGGATGTCCGTCATCTGCAGATCCAAACGCTCCAGCAAGTGGCTGCGGACTACCTGACGAGCTATGGACTCCGGCACAAAAGCGCGACATTCGCGAAATACGCCGTTGGGCACGTAGTGCGCCTTCTCGGCGAACGGATGGTAGTGGATATCGACGAACGAGCGGTGACCGAGTACCAAGACACGCGGCTCCGCGAGAAGGCCGCGCCAAAGTCGGTGAACGAGGAAGTCGGCTTTTTGCTCCGACTTCTAGGCGACCGCGGAACGATCATCCGCAACCGTCTCAAGAAAGAAAAGACCCTGAAACTAAAGGTATCCAAGAGCAAGGCAAAGGCATATTCTGCTGAAGAGAAGCGAAAGCTCGTTCAGGCCGCAAATGAGGCTCGGTCCCCGCATATTCGCCTGTGCATTGTGATCGCGCAGAATACCGGTATGCGGGCTGGCGAAATCCGCCACCTTCGTTGGATGGACATCAACTTTGACAACTTGTACCTGACGGTAGGGAGGAGCAAGACGGCGGCAGGCGAAGGACGGACCATCCCAATCAACCCTGATCTCCAAAATGCGCTATTGGAACGCCGAGAATGGTTTGTTGCGCGATTCGGCTCAATTCTTCCGGATTGGTATCTATTTCCCGGGGGCCGCTCGAATAGATTGGACCCGACCCGCCCGGTCACCACCTTGAAAACCGCATGGACGAACCTACGCAAACGCGCCGGCGTGAAGGGGCGACTGCATGACGCACGCCACACCTTCATCACTGAGCTTGCCGAGAGCGGGGTCGGCGATCAAACGATTATGGACCTTGCAGGCCATGTCAGTCCTCAAATGGTGAAGCACTACAGCCACATCCGCATGCAAACCAAGCGCGATGCTGTGCAACAAATCTGGCTGAAACAGCAGAACGCTAGCACCGAGTCCCAAGCCATCGAACAGCCCCAACGGGAGAGCCGAAATAAACCGGGAGTTCAAGCCAAGCAAACGGTCCGGAGACCGCCCGCAAGTCAGGACGACGACAGATGAGTTCCCAATCCGTTCGCCCACATCGGAGCGGGGTGGTAGAACGCATGGCAATCTCAGAGGAGGACGAATGCCGCCACGCAAGTCCGGATCAAACGCAAACGGACCCACCGTGTGGATCCGTTGATACTCGTTTTGAAGGAGTGTCCCTACAAAAGTCCCTACAATCGCTGTTATGGATGGGGAGAAGGGAAGATAGTTTGAGCTGTAAAGCCTTTAGAATCTTTGGCTCCCCGGGTAGGATTCGAACCTACAACCCTTCGGTTAACAGCCGAACCGGACTCAGTGTGCAGGATTTGCACGTGTTTATACATATTCGTACTCCTTGAGTGGTGGCAGTTCAAGCGTAAGACCCCGGCCATTGCAGTCTTGCGCGACCTGGAGCTTTTGAGTCGTCTAGCGCTTCGATGAGTTCCAGCACGCTGCGGAACACTCCGCAGCGCAAGCGGTTTTCCGTCAGATCGCGAAAGAAGCGTTCGACCATGTTCAGCCATCAGGAGCTTGTCGGGGTGTAGTGCACATGGAACCTGGGATGGCGCTTGAGCCACTGTTCAACCTTGGGATGCTTGTGCGCGGAGTAGTTGTCCGCGATGAGATGAAGATCCTTCCCGGCCGCCGTGGCATCATCCAGCAGCCACAGGAACTTGATCCACTCCTGATGACGATGCCGCTGTTGGCAGAGACTGATCACTTTTCCGCTGGCGGCATTCAGCGCCGCAAATAGCGTAGTCGTTCCATGGCGTCTGTAATCGTGGGTCATCGTTCCGGCCCGGCCGGGTTTCATTGGTAGGCCCGGCTGTGTGCGATCCAAGGCCTGCAGCTGGCTCTTCTCGTCCACACAAAGGGCAATGGCCTGGTCAGGAGGATTGAGGTAAAGCCACACGATGGCTTCTAGCTTCTGGCCGAAGTTGGGGTCGTTACTCAGCTTGAAGGACTCAATCCGATGCGGCTTCAGGCCATGGGCATGCCAAATGCGAAGAACGCTCGAGTCGCTGATGCCGGCCACCGCCGCCATGCTGCGCGTACTCCAGTGCGTAGCGTTGGCTGGCTTTTCCTGGGTAGTCAGGCGCACAATCTCCGCAATGGCCTCACGACGAATGCTGGGCGCGCGGCCGGGGCGTGGCGCATCCTTTTCCAGGCCTGCGAGGCCTTTGTCCAGAAACCGCTTCCGCCAACGCGCGACCTACTTCGGGGTGATGGAAAGTCGCGAGCTAATCTCCGTGTCCTCCACACCGGCGTCAGCCAGCATCAAGATACGGGCTCTTTCAGCCATCCGCACTGGGGGCTTGCGGCCATTGACCCAGGCCGACACGGTCCCTCTTTCTTCCGTGCTCAGTTCAACTTTGGGCGCAACTCGCATCGGGAATCCGACTTTTCGATTATAGAGATGCGCGAATTCCAGTTCTGGTCGCAACTTCTGAAGCGCTACACTATCGTACCTTCCAGAGCCAAAGGGAAGTTGCCAAGGTGCTACCCACGTTTCCTTCCGCTCATCTGATCGGTGGCAACGGAGTGACCCGTGAAACAGCAAACACGAATTTATTTCTTGCATCCAAGGAATCTGATGGAATTGCCGCTGATGTTCTCCCAGTTGACGGTGGGGTGACGGCCAGCAGAAACTGACAGGGCGAGAGCAGGGCGCCGACGTGGATAAAAGATTCGGACTCTTTGTATACTGTCCGTGAGGTCTATCCAGTGCGAGTCAGTCAAGCCGGAATCATAAAGGCGCGCTATGTGTTCGCCCAGAAACAGGGAATCCTGCGGACAAGCGAAGCGATCCGCATGGGAATTCACCCTCGGACCCTCTATGCCCTACGGGACAGCGGCGAACTCGAACAGGTTTCCCGAGGCTTCTACCGCCTAGCTGCAAAGCCCGCGCTAACCAACCCCGATCTCGTTGCTGTCGCTCTGCGGATCCCGCGAGCCGTCATCTGCCTGATCTCGGCTCTCTCGTACCACCGCCTCACGAATGAGATTCCACACAGTGTGGATGTGGCGATTCCTAGTCACTCCCAGATTCCGAAACTCGGGGGCATCCCGCTCCGGGCATTCTGGTACTCGGAGCCATCTTTTAGCGCCGGCATCCAAGCCGTCTCGATCGACGGTATCGCAGTCAGGATCTACTCCCCGGAGAAGTCCATCGCCGATTGCTTCAAATACAGAAACAAGATCGGCCTCGATGTAGCCGTCAAGGCACTCCGAACCTATCGCGAGCGAGCGAGAAAGTCGGACCTGAATCTGATCTTGAAGTTCGCTGCCATGAACCGGGTGGAAAAGGTGATGCGCCCCTATCTGGAGGCAGTTCTGTGAGCGGCCGCGACATCGGCGCATCGGTCCGACAACGACTGCTCAACCGCGCCCGTGCAGAAGGCAGGCCGTTTCAAGAATTGCTGCAGTATTTCGCCATGGAGCGATTCCTTTACCGCCTGGCGAAGTCTGCGTTCGTCGACCACTTCGTTCTGAAGGGAGCTCTCCTGCTGACGGCTTGGAAAGCGCCAGTCACAAGGCCAACGATGGACATCGACTTGGCCGGCAGGACTAGTAACGAGCTAGACCATGTCCACTCGGTCATAGCCGAACTTTGTCATTTGGTGACTGATCCTGACGGGGTAGCGTTTGATCCATCGTCCATTGAGGTCGAGCGTATCCTGGAGGACGCAGAGTACGAAGGCGTGAGAGTCCGATTTCATGGGACGCTCGCCAAGGCCAGAATCCCGATGCAGCTTGACATCGGCTTCGGCGACGTAATTGTGCCGAAGCCTTTCGAGGTTGAGTATCCCGCCATGCTGGAATTCCCGCCTCCCGTTCTTCTTGCCTATCGCAAAGAGACTGTCGTTGCTGAAAAACTGGAAGCGTTGACGGCGCTAGGGATGCTGAACAGCCGGATCAAGGATTACTACGACGTGGCCCTGCTGGCGCGGCTGTATCCATTCGACGGAGCCCTTTTGGCCGATGCCATTCGTTCAACATTCCGTCACCGCCGCACCATCGTGGAAGCAAAGCCCATCGGACTTTCGGAAGCCTTCACGTCCGACCCGGCGCGGGCGGTACAATGGCGCGCATTCGTTCGACGCAGCAGACTTGACCCGGGCTGGCAATTGGAAAAGATCGTGGAGCAAATGAGTCTTTTTGTTGAGGGGCCGCTGGCTGCTATCGCCGAGAATCGTCCTTTTGTTCTCGAGTGGCGACCGGGTGGTCCGTGGGAGTAGAAAGTTTGGAGAGCTTGTGTAAACAGCAAGCAGCCAGCTCTCACTGCCAAACCAAGCCTCACTACATTGGGCCAAGTGGGACCCGTTCAAAGCCGCCAACAAGCACTAACGGAGCCACCAAGTGGATCCGTTGATACCCGTCACGAATGGTAGTCCCTAAAAAAGTCCGTACAGTCGTCATTTCTTGAGGGATGAAGGGAGGGGGTTTGGGGCGTTACTGTCGAGCTTCGCTTCCTGCCAAACGCCAATTGCGCGGTTGCGGCTTTCGTAAAGCAGCAACGCACCCTTCAGGGCAATACTTTCGGTGCCGCCACATTCAAGATAAGCATTCATGTTCCTGTTTAACCGTCAAAACAGTCTCCGCGTTCGACCGACCAATTATTGCCTTGTTCGTAAACGCCGAATTGATCTAAGCATTGGCGATGTTGCGCCGGAATGCTTTTCGAAGTCGGGCGGACAGCCGCCCAAATTTGCCGACGTGTCTCCCAATTTCGAATCGGAGCGGCGCCTTACCTTCAAAGCATCGGCGTAAGCCGCTAGAATTGCAAGCGCAGTCCACCCTGTAATCGTCGGGCTGGCAGCGTCCCCACCGCTCTTCCAAAGAATGGCGAACTCAATGCCCCGACGAAATTCTGATAGTTCACCCGGTTCAAAACATTGAACGCGTCCAGCGAAAGCGTCAGGCTTGGCCCCTTCTCTTTTAACTTCGGGCGCAGCGCAAAGTCCCGATACCAGCGCAGATCAACAATCGCCGCACCCGGCCCCTTGCCCGTATTCCTCGTCACGCCCACGGGCCGGTCCAAGGCCATGCCGTCACCGTTTTCATCCCTTCCCGTCGTTACGTTGAACGGCAACCCGGACAGCAGAGCCACCGACAACCCAAACTTTGCCCATCGATGAAAGTTCGCCGCGCCAAGAAAATTCAATTGCTGCCGGCGGTCTGTATCGGCCCGCCCCCATTCGCCACTCGGCGCATAGCTGTTGGCCGGAAACCAATTCACGCCCCCGGTATCCGCCTTCGTCTTTCCAAACACGTACTGCGCCATTCCATTCACACGCTTGCCAAAGTCTCCTCGCAAGCTCACCTCGAGCGAGTTCCCAGAGACTCGCCCCGCGGCCTCGATCACGCGAAGCACGTTGACTGCCGTATCTGGCCTGGCGCCAAAGTCAGGCGGCAACGGCGCATTCCCGTCCCGCGAGCGCAACTGCTGCACTCCACGAACGCCAACATAGTTCACCGCCAACGTAGTTTTTGCCGCCAATTGCCGCTCCACACCTACGCTGAACTGCATCGTGTTCGGCAGGGCAATCTCGCGATCAAGGCGATGCACGCTGGCGGGCAAAATATCGAGGTTGCCTGAGAACCCTCCGGGCACGACGTAGCGACGCAGGCGCCTACCGTCGAAGCGTTGGATATCCCAGATCGGTCCCGGCCCCGAACGGTCGAAGAAGAATCCTGCTCCCGTGCGAATCACGGTCTTGCGCTTCTTCCCTGGCGCCCAAGCCAGCGCCAGACGCGGCGCGAGATTGTTGTGGTCCCGAAAATAGTTCTGCCAGTCATAGCGAAGACCACCGGCCAGGCTCAGTCCCGGCCGCAATTGCCATTCGTCCTGAAAGAACACGCCTACGGTCTTCTCTATGAAAATCAGCCTTGGGTCTCCGCGCTGGATGACCGTCGCGAAGGGCGTTCCGGCTGCCAGCGCCTCCAAGCTGCCGAAGGAGACTGTGCCCAACTGATTGGTGCGGTCGCTCAACCCGCGCCGGCTCCAGTCTGGAATATTCAACCCATATTTGAACGTATGCTTCCCTTTGCTCTGCGTCAGCAGCCAGGTTAGCGAGGCGTGGAACTCCGTCGCCAGCCGGTCAGCCTGCGCCCCTCCACCGATAAATGCATCCGTCACCACCACCTTCGGCGCATTGCTGTTGCTCCGCGTGGGCGACCAATAGCGGCCAACCAACACGCGAACTTGAGAAATCAGCGAGGTGGATACCACCGCCCGGTGATTCACAATGAACTCATCTTCCCGGAACCTCGTTTGGGTCGCCGCCTCGGCCAAGGTTGAGCCGCCTGCTCCCAAGTTGTTTTGCCAGCGATCCTGGAAATTCACCTGCCAGAACATCGCCTGCTTGTCGTTGAATTGGCGGCTGACCCGCAGCGACCCCACGGTATTCACGACCGGCGTCGGTACGTTCTCGTTCACCGCGCCCGATGGACCCCGCGCCACCACCACGGCCACCAAGTCCTCTTCCTCGCGGGCGCCAGACAACAGAAAAGAAGTATTCTTGCTGCGCCCGACGGGACCAAACAAGCTGCCTTCCAAGATGCGCCGCTGCTCTTGCGGCCTCGCCGCCGCCAACGCGTCGCGGGCATTCATGCGGTAGTCCCGAAAAATCGCATTCAACGTCCCGTGATAGGCGTCCGCTGAGGATTTGGTGATGATCTCGATACGCCTTCTGCTCCATCGCGGATACTCCACCGTATACGGATTGTTGTTGATGCGGATCTCTTGGATGGCCGAAGCCGTCACCCCGGCGTTGCGCATTTCCATTCCGTCGACAACGATGGAAGTCCCGGATCCACCTGGCGTTCCGGGATCGAGAAAACGCCCCAACGCCGCCATGTAGTTGTTATCCAGAATGGGGAGTTTATCCAGCAGCCCTCGCTCCACGGAGATCGCGTCCGCGTTGCGCGCCGCGCTCTCAGAAACTCCGTTCTCTTCCTCGCCCACTGCAATCTCAGAGCGCACCTTCTCCAGTGCTAAGCGGATTTGTAAGGTCTGCGGCTTGCCGATCACACTTCGCGTCGTCACCGCCACTGGCTGAAATCCCGCCACCTCGCACCGTAAGGTGAAAGCTCCTGCGGGCAGTCCCGCGAACGAAAACTCTCCTCGCGCTCCCGTCACGGCTTCTCGCGTTGCCGTATCTTGCAGGGTCAGCCGCGCACCTGGCACCGGCGCTCCCGAGGGATCACTCACCACGCCGCGAATCTCACTAGTTGGCTGCCCCAGGGCCACCAGCGTCCCGAAAGCGCACCAAGCCAGCAAGTACCCGCCAATTCCGTTCATGCCTCTGTCACCTCTAATCGGAAGCGAAACGTGCTCCCTTCGCCTTCCTTCGTCTCGACCTGAATCGCCGTCTCATGCGCCGTAGCAATCCACTCCGCCAACGCCAACCCCAAACCGACGCCACCGGAGTCCCGGTTTCGGGAGGCGTCCGCGCGATAGAAACGCTCAAAGATATGGGGGGCGTCTTCTGGGCGGATGCCGCAGCCGTTGTCGTGCACCGCCACCTCGAGGGCTCCACCGACGCGCTTGGCTTCTACATTCACTTTCCCACCCGCTGGCGTGTACTTCACCGCGTTGTCCATCAAGATCAAAAGGAGACGGCGGAGAGCCTCCCGGTTCGCGCGCACAAGCAATCCTGGCGTTAAGCGTGCCATCTCAAACGCCAGTCCCTTGCGTTCCGCCAACCGCTGCCCCACCACTCCGGCCTCGCGCAGCACCTCGCTGGCGTCCACGTAGGTCAACTCCAAGCTCGCCTTCCCCGCGTCCGCTCTGGCTAAGCTGAGCAAATCTTCCAGCAATTCCGTCGTCCGCTCCGCCTCACCGAGGATTTCCTGCAGGGCGTCCCGGTACTCCTGTTCGCTCCGTGGCTTGCGTAACGCCAACTCGGCGCTGGTTCGCACCAGAGCGATCGGGGTCCGCAACTCATGCGAAGCGTCGGCTGTAAAGCGCCGTACCCGTTCAAATGCGCCTTCGATGCGATCCAACATCTGATTCAGCGTAGTCGAGAGCCTCTGCAGCTCATCGTCGGTGGCGGCGACTGGCAGCCGGCGGTCCAGGTTCTTTCCTTCGATGGAGCGTGCGGCGGCTGTGATCGCATCCACGGGAGCTAGCGCCCGGTGGCTCAGCCACCATCCTCCGGCTGCAGCCGCCAATAACAGCGCCGGAATCGCCAGCACCAGCGTCCACTGGAAACTCCGCATCCCTTCCACCAGTTCATCTACCGGCGAAGCGACCTGGATCGTGTATGCCTTTCCCAAGACCTGCACTGGCTTGGCATAGAAGCGCACCAGCGCTCCGGCGACAACCCGCTCCGTGAACACGCCACCCGGCCCAATTTGTCCCGGCAACTCGATCGTCGCGCCCGCATTCTCCAGCGCCGCCGATCGATATAGCCAAACCCCAGTCGCGTCGCAAACCTGAAACAAGTCTCCGCCTGGACCCAACACCGAATGCTCCCGGAACTCATCTCGAATCTCCCTAACTGATAGCGATGCCGTCTGCTCTTCCATGAAGCGCCGGACACCCGCCACTCTGTCCTCCAAGGTTTCGTCCACGGCGTGAAACAGACTTTGCTTCAACGCAAAGAATCCCAAGATCCCGAAAGCGATCAGCGCAGCCGCGAGGATGGCTGAGTACCACGCCGTCAATCGAAAACGAATCGAGCGCGGGTTCATACAGCTTCCTCATGACGAATCGTGTACCCCACACCGCGTACGGTCTGGATCAAGCGGCTGCCTTCGCGTTCCACCTTTGCGCGCAGCAACCTCACGAAGGCGTCCAAAGTATTGCCTTCGATGTCTCTTTCGAATCCCCACACCGCTTCGATCAATGTCGTTCGCGGGACGACCTGGCCCGGCCGCCGCATCAGATATTCCAGTAGTTGAAACTCTGTCCGCGTCAAGCTGATACGTTCTCCCGCGCGGAGCACCTCGCGCGTGGCCGGGTCTAAGCGCAGCGGCCCAATCTCCAATACCGGCCCCACGCTAACGACGCCCCGCCTGGCGAGCGCCCGGATTCTCGCCAGCAGCACCTCGAAGGCAAATGGCTTCGTCAAGTAGTCGTCGGCTCCGCCATCGAGGCCCTTCACGATATCGGGTGTGGCGTCGCGTGCGGTCAGCATCAAGATGGGCGTCGCCACTCTCTCGTCCCGCAATCGCTTTGCTACCTGATAGCCGTCCATCCCCGGCAGCATCACATCCAAAAGGATGGCTTCAAACCCTCCACTGCGCGCCAGTTCATATCCCAGGTTGCCAGTTCCTGCCAAAGTGACTGCGTAGCCCTCTTCCTCGAGCCCTTTCTTCAAGAGCTCGGCCATCCTCTTCTCGTCTTCCACCAGTAGCAACCGCATCCCTACAGGATGAATGTATCCCGGCATTCTGAAAATCCCCTGAATGCGCAGCCCGAGTTTTCAGCCGTTCTTCAGGTCCGTGCGGTACGTTAATGAGTCATGTCTCTAGCCCCGATGTCCATGAACCAGCTCATACTGTATTTCTTGCGCCTCGGCGCCACCGGCTTTGGGGGACCCATCGCGCTCGCTTCCTACATGCAACGCGACCTCGTCGAGCGCCGCAACTGGATCACACCGGCCGAGTACAAGGAAGGCTTGGCCTTGGCGCAACTGGCCCCCGGCCCGTTGGCGGCTCAACTCGCAATCTACCTTGGCTGGGTTCGGGGAGGGGTCTGGGGCGCAACTCTCGTTGCTTTTGCCTTTGTTCTGCCTTCGTTTTTGATGGTCCTCGCCCTCGCGGCACTCTACTTGCGATTGGGAGGCCTGCCCTGGATGCAAGGCGCCTTTTATGGCATCGGCGCCGCCGTTGTCGCTGTTATTGGCCGTGGCGCCTACAAGCTGATCAAGTCATCTTTGGGTCGCGATTGGTTGCTTTGGTCGATCTTTGCGCTCTCCGCCGGTGTGACCGCCTACACAGAGTCGGAGATCGTGTGGCTGTTCTTTGCCTCCGGCCTTGTGGCGCTCCTACTGCGGGGGCGGCCAAACCTATCCTCGACCACTGGATTCATTCCGCCCTGGCTGCTCGCTGGCCTCGAGGGCCCAGCTTCCACCTCCACACTCTCCACTCTCTTCTGGTATTTCGCCGAAGCCGGCGCCTTCGTTTTCGGCAGTGGACTGGCCATTGTGCCGTTTCTTTATGGCGGGGTGGTCGGCCACTACCATTGGCTCAATGAACGCCAGTTCCTGGACGCCGTCGCCGTGGCGATGATCACTCCAGGGCCGGTGGTGATCACGGTGGCCTTCATCGGCTACCTCGTCGCCGGTCCCTTGGGCGCCACATCCGCTTCCCTTGGTGTCTTTCTGCCTTGCTACCTGCTCGTGATCCTGCCGGCCCCCTATTTCCAACGATTCGCCAACAATCCGCGCTTGCGCTCCTTCGTCGACGGGGTCACCGCCGCTGCCACGGGCGCGATTGCCGGCGCGGCATTCGTGTTGGGTAAGCGAGCCATCATCGATCTCCCCACCCTGGGGATCGCGCTCGCCGCTCTCTTGGCACTTCTGAGGTTTAAGAAAATGCCGGAGCCCGCACTCATCCTCGCGGCTGGTGCCGTTGGCATGTTCTTAAGGCCGTAAGGGAAGCTTCACGCGAATTTCAGATTCGCGCGTCACAATCATAGGCATGAAGCGATTCCTGTTAGCGGCCCTGTTGGCCCTCCCTCTCCTTGCCGCCATACCCGAAGCCACCCGCGTCGAAATCGACAACCTGACGAAAGCCAAGGGCGCCTACACCGCCGCCGAAGATGTCTACCGCGTCGCCTTCCCACGAACCGACGTTAAAGTGAACGTCGACGGCCGTCCGTTGCACCCCTTCCTCGGCCTAACTTCCTGGGCCGCCTTCACTCCCGCATCGGATGGCGCTCTGATGGTCATGGGCGACCTTGTGCTCTTCGAGGACGAAGTGAACGCTGCGATGTCGGCAGCCCTGGATGCAGGCCTGGAAGTCACCGCCCTCCACAACCACTTCTTTCACGATTCGCCCCGCGTGATGTTCATGCACATCGGTGGTCACGGGCCGGCCGCGAAGCTCGCCGCGGGAGTCCGAGCCGCTCTGGACGCCGTGCAGTCGATTCGCAACGCCCTCCCCCAACCGGCCACCCAATTCTCCGGTCCTTCGATTCCAGCCACGGATTCTATTGACGCTGCGGCGCTCGACGCCATCCTCGGCCTCAAAGGCCAAAGCAACGCGGGCATGTACAAAATTGCGGTTGGCCGCGAAGCCTCCATGCATGGCAAGACCGTCAACAACCAGATGGGCGTCAATACCTGGGCTGCCTTCGCCGGTTCCATGGAAGCGGCGACGGTAGATGGCGATTTCGCTATGCTCGAATCCGAGCTCCTGGGCGTCCTGAAGGTGCTCCGGCAAGCAAACATCAATATCGTCGCGATCCACAATCACATGACGCACGAAGAGCCGCAATACGTCTTCCTCCACTATTGGGGTAAAGGAAACGCCATCGCCATGGCGAAGGCTCTGAAGGCGGCGATGGACACCCAACAGCCAAAGCGAGCGCAAATGGCCCAGCCCACTCGAAACATCGTTTTCGTTTGTGAACATGGAGCGGCCAAGAGCGTGATCGCCGCAGCCTATTTCAATCAAATCGCCGCAGCCCGCGGCCTTGCGATCCGCGCCATCTCCCGAGGCACCAGCCCAGATCCCGAAATCGGCGCCTCCACTCGCCGGGGCTTGATTGCCGACGGATTCCCCGCGCCAGACTGGAAACCCACGCTCCTGTCGCCCGCCGATGCCCAAAACGCCCTGCATGTTGTCACGTTGGCCGCCCCGCTGCCCGCCTCTTTCTCCGGAATTCCCACGATGGAATGGAACGACAATCTCAATGTCGGCGCAAATTACGCTCAGGCTCGCGATGTGATCCGAGCGCATGTCGGCAATCTGGTTGAAAAGCTCGCCGCCCATCATGCCCACTAGGCGCGCGGCAATTCTCATGTGGGCCGCTGCTGCCTTACCTGCCCAAACGCTACGGTTCGACTCCAAGCGGGTCAAGGCCACGCTTTCCGCCTGGACCTTCGCCATGACCCACGAGGGCGAAGCTCCACAATGGGAGATCGTTGCGGACCCCACCGCCCCCAGCGCCCCCTTTGTGCTCGCTCAAACCTCCACCGGCAAAACCGCTGGCCGCTTCCCCCTCGCCATCTATCGCCACGCCAAACTGAAGGACGGCATAGTTTCCGTCTTTTTCAAGCCTGTTTCCGGGGAACGCGACCAAGCGGCGGGCCTGGTCTGGCGCTACTGGGACCCCAATAACTACTACATCGTTCGCGCCAACGCGCTCGAGGATAATGTTGTTTTGTATAAGGTCGAAAACGGCGAGCGCAAATCTCTCCAGCCACAAGGGCTGCCTTCGAAGTCCTACGGCGTGAAGCACCCCATTCCCAAGAATTCCTGGACTTCGATGCAGGTCATCTTTTCTGGTAGCCACTTCGACGTCCTGATCGGCGGCGTGAAGGTCATGGAGGTGGAAGACTCCACCTTCACCAGCTCTGGACAGGTCGGCCTTTGGACCAAGGCTGACAGCGTCATCCACTTCGACGACATGCGGATTCGATCGAGAAGTTAGCCATGTGTTTGCTCCAGCATGCAGACAACGCTTGAATAAGTGCCGATGTGCAATTACAGGCATGAAGCGCCTGAAGTTAAGCCTTCTCCACCGTCAGCCGCCCAGGTTCGATTTGGAATGACGCCTTTGTCTGGATCGGGGCGCCAGCCTTGGCCACGTATCCCACGGGCCGGTAATCGGTCCGCCAGGACTTGGCGCTCACCTCGCAACGGACATAACCCCGGCGTCCGTTGAAGTAGCGAATCTGCGGATTGGCTGAGAGCACCCCCGTTGATCGTTCACTCGTCTCTACACCCTCGCCGCCGGACGAAACCGAGGTGCCGATAAATTCCGCGGCGAGGCAGGGAGACTTCACGTTCTGCGCCTCCTGATGCAGTTGCCCGACCCAACTCGACTGCACGTCGCCGGTGAGAATCACCGTGTTGCGCTGGGAGCGTGCCGACAGAGTATCGACCAGACGCTGGCGTGCCAACGGATAGCCAGACCACGAGTCCATGTTGAACACCTCATCGGGACCCGGGTCGAAGTCCTGCAACGTGTCGAAGACTTACAGGGCCATTCGTCCTGCCACTTCTCCTGATGTTCGCCAAGCAGCGTTTGAGCCGGATTCCTCAGGTCTTCGCACGCTTTTTTGATCCCATCGCCGCAAGGCTGGTCCGAGCGATATTGCAGCGTGTCCAACATACGCAGGCGGAGCAGCTGGCCAAACTTGGCCGGGCGGTGCAGCAGCACGTTGGGTGCCTGCGGGAGCAAGGATATTCGGAGCGGCAGATGCTCATGAAACGCCTGATAAGCCCAAGCCCGGCGCTTTAGGAAGTCTTCTTTGGGTTGGCCTTTTTCCTGAATGTCGTTCGAGTAATTGTTGGAAACTTCATGGTCGTCCCAGGTCGTGATCCAGGGGAAGCGGGCATTCGCTCTTTGCGGCAGCGGGTCGGTCTTAAAGAGCGCATGGCTCCACGGTAACCTTTCTCGTGAATGTAATCGCCGAGATGAATGACCAGTTCGATGTCTTCTTCTGCCATGTGTTGGTAAGCCGTCCGCAGCCCTTGGGTCCATTGCCGGCAGGAGGCGAAGGCAAAGCGCAATTTCTCCGGCGTAGACCCGAGCGCGGGCGCAGTCCGAAACCGACCTGCTGGGCTTTGGTACCCCGCAGCGTTAAAGCGGTACCAATACTACCGACCGGGTTTGAGACCACCCACCTCCGCATGAACGGAGTGCGCCAAGGCTGGGGTGTCCATGCTCCGCTCCTTGTGCACTATCTTGCGGAAGCCCTCGTCCTCGGCAATTTGCCATTGAACCTGTACGTTCACCGGCGGCATCGAAGCCGGGTGAATCGGCTTGGGAGCCAGGCGAGTCCAAAGTACAATCCCGTCGGCGTTAGACTCGCCGGATGCGACTCCTAGAGTGTACGGATACTCCGGCAACTTGGGCGCTGCCAAGACGGGCAAAGGATTCGCCGCGCCCAACGCCAAGGGGCTTATGAGGATCTCTCGACGGCTCTAATTCATAGCACCAGTTTTGCAATTGGATGTTACACCCCAATTTCTTCTCCCATCCACTAAGGTCGTTGCGGCAAAATTGAGCTATGCAAGAGCATTGGGAACGTGTCTATGGGGCGAAGACCCCAGACCAACTCAGTTGGTTCAGGCCTCACCTCGAGACTTCATTGGCAATGATCGAGCAGGCGACGAAGGGCAACCTGGCCGCAACCATCATCGACGTTGGCGGCGGTGCGTCGACCCTTGTCGATGACCTTCTCAATCGAGGCTTCTCGGCCATAACGGTAGTCGATATTTCACAACAGGCTCTCGATCTTGCATCGAAGCGCCTTGGCCACTTGGGAAACTCTGTCGAATGGGTTCGAGCTGACATTACCTGTTCAACTCTTCCGCACCAATCTTTGGATGTGTGGCATGATCGTGCCGTGTTTCACTTCCTCACAAGCCCCGAGGATCGAGCTGCCTACGTCCGCTGTGTCCTGTCCGCCGTTAAACCTGGGGGGCATGTGATTGTGGGCACCTTCGGCCCCGAAGGCCCGTCCAAGTGCAGTGGCCTCGATGTGGTGCGGTACGATGCCGAGCATCTACACGATCAATTCGGCAGTATGTTTCATCTTGTCGAAAGCCGCAGGGAACTTCACCAAACTCCTCTCGGAGCCGAGCAGCAGTTCGTATATTGCTACTGCACTCTCAAGTCAGTCTAATCATGTCCAACCAGCCCCAGACTCCTCTCTTGCATCATCCAGTCCACGAACCGTCAGTCTTCACCGCACAAGCCTTGATGGACGATGTTCGCCGATCGCGAATCATTCCTGAGGGCGATCTGCCTCCCCTGTGCGTGTTGGAGTTTGATGGGGACCTCACAGATTGGCTCGTAACGAAGGGGATTGCCAAGCCCTACCCCAGTTGGCCTTGCTTTCACACAACGATGTTTTCCGTCCAGATGGAAGGAATTACGGTCGGCATCATTCCTCGGACAATCGGTGGCCCATACTCGGTTCTGATCGCCGAGCAGTTGGCCGCGGCCGGAGTACAGATGATCATCGGCTTGACCTCGGCTGGCCGCGTTTCGCCAGAGCTTCCGCTTCCTTGCCTGGTTGTAGCGAGTGGAGCTATCCGGGATGAGGGAACCTCGCTGCATTACCTGCCGGCCGAAAAGGAGGTTGATTGTCCCAGCAGCATATTGCCCTGGCTCCACCGGGAACTGAAAACTACGAACTGGCACGTGTGCATTGGTCGGCTTTGGACAACGGACGCGCCTTACCGGGAGACTCAGTCCCAACTGGCGGCCTGGGCGCAAGATGGTGTTCTTGCCGTGGAAATGCAGGCGGCCTCTCTATTTGCCTTCGGCCAAGCCCGCGGGGCGGCGATTGCGGTGGTTGCCATGGTGTCCAATGCCGTAGACTATTCCGGCCAGCAGTTTGACACAGGCACCCAGGAAGACGGCATGCGCATCCTACAGGCCTTGGCGCGCGGAACTCGAGACTTCCTGGCGTCCACTGCCTGACTCTAATTGAAGCAGGCTAATGGTTTGCGACCGTCGCCGTGAGTTCCTGTTCATCGCACCGCATGGGAGCCCAGAGTAGAGTGGTTGGAAAACTCGCGCCAAAAGCGAGCAGCCAGCGATTCTCACGGCCAGACCAAGCCTCACTGCATTGGGCCAGCCGGGACTCGTTCGAAGCCGCCAACAAACACAAACGGATCCACCAAGTGGATCCGTTGATAAACATTATGAATGGTAGTCCCTACAAAAATCCCTACAGTCGTTATTTCTTGAGGGAGGTCGGGAGTGGGTTTTGCGCCGTAAACCCTTTAGAATCTTTGGCTCCCCGGGTAGGATTCGAACCTACAACCCTTCGGTTAACAGCCGAATGCTCTACCATTGAGCTACCAGGGAGTGTCCTTGCGACTTATTTATTACAGCAAACGCACGGCTCGCCCGTCAACTGCCAGCTTGCTCGTCAACTGCCAGCTTCCCTAGTCCTCTTCCTCGTGCGGTTGCGTTGCGCTAGCCACGATCTTCTGTGCCTCCGGGCTAGGCACATAGTCATAATGGTCGAACTCCATGTGGAAGTTCGCGCGGCCTTGGGTGATGGCCGTTAAGTCGTTCTGGTAGGTCAACATTTCGGCCATGGGCACCAAGGCGTCAATCTTTTGCACACCGCCGTTCACCTCCAGGCCCGCCACGCGGCCGCGGCGGCTGTTCAGGTCGCCCATCAGGTCGCCGGCGTATTCCACCGGAGCTTGCACGCTCACCTTCATCACCGGTTCCAGGAGCGCGGGCCGCGCTTGTTGCATGGCCAAGCGGAAGGCCTTGCGCCCGGCCATCTTGAAGCTCATTTCGTTGGAGTCCACATCGTGGTAGCTGCCGTCATAGAGAGTCACTTTGAAGTCCACCACCGGATAGCCGGCCAGAAAGCCTTGTTCGGCGGCCTCCAGAATGCCCTTTTCCACGGCGGGCACAAACTGCTTGGGAATGGCGCCGCCAAAGATGGCGTTCACAAACTCGAACTTCGCGCCCCGCTCCAGCGGCTCTACCTTGATTTTGCAATCGCCAAACTGGCCGTGTCCGCCTGTTTGCTTCTTGTGCCGCCCGTGGACGTCCGCCACGCCGCGGATAGTTTCGCGATAGGGAATTTTGGGCGCGCGCAATTCCACATCCACGTGGTAGCGGCGGCGCAAGCGGTTTACCATCACCTCCACATGCTGCTGCCCGTTGCCGGCCAGGAGGAACTCCTTGGTTTGCGGGTCGCGATAAAAGCGCAGCCCGGGGTCTTCTTCCAGAATCTTGTGGATGGCATTGCCGAGGCGGTCTTCGTCGTTGCGGGTTTTCGCGACAATCGCGTAGGCAATGGCGGGCTCCGGCGCTTCCACGGCCGGCCAGTCGCGCGGGGTGTTCTTGTCGGAAAGCGAATCGCCGGTGAGGGTATCTTTCAACTTCGCCACCACACCCAGGTCTCCAGCGTGCAACTCGGAGACTTCGATTTGCTGCTTGCCAAAGGGGACGGCCAAGTGCGCGATGCGCTCATCGGCGCCGCTGCGGCTGTTCAAGAGGTGCGCGTCGTTGGCGAGTGTTCCCGCCATCACGCGGAAAAAACTAACGCGCCCGGCAAAGGCATCGGCCATGGTCTTGAATACGAAAATCGAGGGCGCGCCGGCGCTGTAGTTGTGCCGCTCGGCGGGCGATGGCAGCACGTCAACAATAAAATCCAGCAACGCGGGAAGGCCCTCCCCGCTCGTTGCGCTAACGCCCAGGATGGGAAAGATTTTCCGCTCGAGGAGTTCCTTGTGGATGCCTTGGGCGAGATGCTCCGGCGTTAAAGTGCCCGAATCGAAAAACTCTGCCATCAAATCGTCGTCTTCCTCGGCCACCATCTCGGCCAGTTCTTCGCCCGTTTCCAGACTCAAGCAGCGCCGCCCAAAGCGCTCGCGAATCGCTGCCACCGTGCCCGCGTAGTCTGCGCGCTCCTGGTCCAGCTTGGTCACCACAAACACCACCGGCAAGCCAAATTCCTGCGCGAAATTCCAAACGCGCTCTGTATCCACTTGCACGCCCGCCACGCCGTCCACCACCAGCAACATGGCGTCCGCAGCTGGCAAGGCGAGGCGCGCGTCATGCAGAAACATGTTCAAGCCCGGCGTATCGATAAGGTTCAGCTTGTGCCTTTTGTATTCCAGGGCCGCCACGGCACTGGCAATCGAATGCCGCCGCGCGATTTCCTCTTCGTCGAAGTCCGTAACTGTGGTGCCCTCTTCGGGCGTTTCCAAGCGTTTGGTGGCGCCGCCCGCATAGAGCATCGCACTGGTCAACAAGGTTTTGCCGGAATGCGCGTGGCCGGCCAGCGCTACGTTCCGGAGCAAATTTGTGGGGTAGACACGCATGGTCTGGGTCCCCTCCTATTGGGACTGGCCCAGGAATTATCACAATCTTGTGACAAAGTGAAGCCTAGCGCGCAACACTTCGCGGGTATGGATCATCCCATGAGTATGAGGAACTTTATTTTGTTTTTGGCGCTGGCCAGCTTGTCGTTTTCGCAGGAAGGTACGGTAAGAGGCGGAGGGAGCCGCCGGATTCCCGCCAATACGACCATCAGCGTCAGCTTGATTGAGACCATCGACTCGGAAAATGCCAAAGTGGGCGATACTTTTCGCGCCAGTCTCCAGGAACCCATCGTTGTGAACGGCATTACCCGAGCGCCGAAGGGCAGCGATGCGACGGTGCGCCTGATCGACATGGAAAAAAGCGGCAAGTTCGCGGGCAAAACGGGCCTTGCGGTGGTGCTGGATAGCGTCACCATCCGTGGCCAGCGCGTGACGTTGGAAACCGGCGAAGTCACCAAAACCAGCGGTAGCCAGGCGAAGAACACTGCGCTCAAAACAGGCATTGGGGCAGGGATTGGGGCGGCCATTGGCGCCATTGCCGGCGGGGGAAAAGGAGCGGCCATTGGAGCCGGTGTAGGGGGAGCGGCCGGTGCGGCCAGCCAGATCTTTACGGGCGGCAAGCGCGTGAAGTTGCCTTCGGAAACGGTGCTTACTTTTGTCACTAGTGCGGCGGCTCGCTACTAAGGCAGTTTTCGCGGCGGCTATTGCAGTCATAGAATAGTCATGTGAAAACCCTTCGCATCCCTGTACTAACTGCCCTGCCTGTTGTGGCAGGCCTAAGCCTCCTTTTGGCGGAACCTCCGGCCAAGAGCGGCATCGATCTCAAAGCTCTCGACAAGACCTGCAAACCCTGCGACGATTTCTGGCGCTTTGCCAATGGGTCCTGGTTGGATGCCAACCCGATTCCCCCGAGCCAGTCCGCTTGGGGCGCCATGAACGCCATGGCCGACCAGAATCGCGAGCGCATGAAGAATCTGCTGGATCAAGCTGCGGCGGCCAAAGCCGCCAAGGGCAGCAATGAGCAAAAGCTGGGCGACCTTTATAAGGCCTGTATGGACGAGGAGCGCGCCGAGCGTCTTGCCTTTCAACCCATCGCGGGCGACCTAGCTGGCATTGAGAGCATTCGCAATGTCAGCGACTTGGCGACATACCTGGTCCATCACGCGAAAAACCATCCGATTGGCCCCTTCGCCGCTTTCCCCCAAAAGAACGTTAAGAACACGGAACAAACCATCCTTGATATCAGCCCTGCAGGACTTAGCCTTCCGGAGCGCGATTACTACTTCCGCACGGATGCCCGCAGTGTGAAGATCCGCGAGGAGTTTGTGGCGCACGTGGAGCGCTTGCTCACTCTTGCCGGCCAAACCATCGAAGTGAAGGATAACTCCCGCAAGATTTTGGAGCTCGAAACCAAGCTGGCCCAGCCCATGCTCGCCATTGTCGCTCTGCGCGACCCTTACGCCACGTATCACCCCACCACCCTCGAACAACTCGCCGGGCTCGCCCCCCTCGTCAATTGGAAGCAATTGGTGGCGAACCTCGGCATTCCCGAGGGTACAGAAATCAACCTGAGCGAGCCGGAGCATTTGAAGGCTTTGAACCAACTTTTCCAGGAAGTGCCGCTCGAAACCTGGAAAGTTTGGCTACGCTGGCAGATCATCAGCGAAGCCGCGCCCTTGTTGCACAAAGCCGCCGCCGACGAGGATTTTCGCTTTAATCAGGGCATTCTGAACGGCGTGAAAGAGCAACAGCCGCGTTGGAAGCGTTGCGTGGTGGAAGCGGACCGTTCGCTCGGCGATGCCCTTGGCGAAAAGTTTGTGGCCAAGTACTTCCCGCCTGCCGCCAAGGCCAAGATGCTGGACATGGTGAACAACATTCAAGAAACGTTGCGGGAAGAGTTGATGAATGCGGCGTGGCTTAGCCCGGAAACACGCAAAAACGCCCTCGCCAAACTTTCCACCTTCCGCCCCAAAATTGGCTACCCGGACCGGTGGCGGGATTACTCCAGCCTTACCATTGCCGCAAACGACCGCGTGGGCAATTTCCGTCGGGTTCTGTCCTTCCGCCGCGCCTACCAGTTGAGCAAAATCGGCAAGCCCCGCGACCGCAACGACTGGTTCATGACCGCCCCCACCGTGAACGCTTATTACAGCCCCACGGAGAACGAAATCGCCTTCCCTGCGGGCATTCTGCAACCGCCCATGTTTGACATGAGCGCGGACGACGCGGCCAACTACGGCGCCGCCGGAGCCGTGATTGGCCACGAAATGGGCCACGGCTTTGACGACCAAGGCTCGAAGTTCGACGCCGAAGGCAATCTGAAGAACTGGTGGACCGACGCCGACCGGCAGAATTTCGATTCCCGCTCGGCTTGTTTCGTGGAGCAATTCAATACCCTCGACCTCGGCGAAGGCCAACGCCACAATGGCAAGCTGGTGTTGGGCGAGGCCATGGGCGATTTTGGCGGCCTAACCCTTGCCTACCGCGCCTATAAGCGCAGCCTGAAGGGCAAGCCCGCGCCCCCGGTGATTGATGGCTACACGGCTGACCAGCGTTTCTTCCTCGCCTTTGCCCGGGTTTGGGGTACCAACCTTCGCGCGGAGGCCATTCGCTTGCGCCTGGCCACGGACCCGCACCCCATCGCCAAGTGGCGCGCGATTGGCACGCTCCAAAATATGCCCGAGTTTCACAAGGCCTTTGGCTGCAAGCCCGGGGACTTCATGGTCCGCCCGGCCGAGAAGCAGTGCCGGCTTTGGTAACAGTGCTGGCTGGGGTAAGGCTGCGCGGGCTAGGATTACTAGCGGCTTCTGCTCACTAAGTCCGCTGCGGCCCTGCCCCATTCCGGGTACTCAAAACAGAAGCCCGCCTGCTCCAAGCGTGTGGGCAGTACCCAGCGGCTCTTTAACACCAATTCGCTTTCGGTCCGCAGGATAAAGGCTCCTATTCCAATCATCCATTCCATGGCTGGTAAGCCAATGGGCTGCCGGCAAGCCTCCCGTAGGAGGCGCATAAAATCCGCATTCGGCAGCGGCCGCGGGCTCGTTAAGTTTACTGCCCCGTCCAGGTCTTCTCGCTCCAATAAGAACTCCACGGCCCGGCAGAAGTCATATTCATGAATCCAACTCATCATTTGCCGCCCGCTCCCCAGGGTGCCACCGAAACCCCAGCGCACCAACCGATGCAAGACAGAGAATACGCCGCCTTTATCGGGCGACATCGTAATCGCAGAGCGAAGAGCTACTTGTCGCACTCCTGGTACCTTTGCCGCGAAGAAGGCCGACTCCCAGCTTGTCGCCACTTCAATCGAAAACCTCCAAGTTGCCGGGGCATTGGCTTCAGCCCCGCCGATTTCGCCCGTCCGCTCATCTTGCGGACTGTCCAGGGCATGCCGGTAAATTGTGGCGGTCGAGGCGTTCAACCAAACGCGTGGACGCCTCTCGGTCTGGGCTAGTGCTTCACCCAAGATCCGGGTCGAATGCACGCGCGAGTCCAGCATAAAGCGCCGGTTGGTCTCGTAGTAACGGCAATCCACGCTTCGCCCGGCTAAGTTAATCAAGACATCACAATTGGCCAAATCTTCTGTCCAGGCCCCGAAGTGCTTGCCATCCCAGCCATCTGCACCTTGACGTGAAAGATTCTTAATTTCATGCCCACTTTCCCCAAGCCAACGCCGCAGGATTTGTCCTACTTGCCCAGACCCGCCGACCAGCAAAATTCGCTGCTTCATAATTCTGTGATTTGCAACCAAGTTGCGGGATCCTATTTTGCAATTGCATCGTAATCTTCAGTGATCCCTTTTGGCATGGCTTATCGCGTTTCAGTTAGTGGGCGCTAACATCCCGTGCAACCTTTCGGGGCTAGGCGTAATCTAATATGCAGGTCAATGACACCGATATGGAAATCGTAAGGGCGGCCAGTGGCTCCAGCGGGGATGCCACACCGGGCTTAATGGCCCATAAGCTTCCACCTGCATTGCTGGAAAAAGTGAGCGAGCGGTTGTGCTGGGTGACGATGCTGTGCGCCGTTACCACCGTTACGTTGCTGGCCATTGAGGGATTCCTGCAACCGGAATTCCGCGAGGCCTTCGACCTGCCCGCCATTCGCCTGGTGATCCTCTTTACCCTTCTCGCCAGCGGCGGCTTCGTGCTGTTGCAACGCAATGGCTGGGTGAAAAAAGAAACCTTACTGGATCTCGGCATTGTGTTCCAGGTGCTGATCTCTTTCACCATCGCGATGTTCGAAACCACTATCCCCTGGCAAGCGAATGTGCCGGTGATTGGGCATTCGGGTGTTGCGCTGTGGATGTTGCTGTGCGGTTTGCTGCTGCCCAATGCTCCCTTTAAGGCCGGCGTGGCGGCCCTCGCCAGCGCCTCGATGTGGCCGGCGGCTTACTATTTGAACCTTTATCTCTACGGCTTCGATCCGCTGCCCACCAACCGCTTCCTCATCTGGAATATCGGCAATTACATCGTCGCGGTGTGGATGTACCTGATCAATGCCCGCGTCTTCATGATGCAGTTGAAGCAGGTGAAAGCCGAAGAACTCGGCAGCTACCAGCTGGATTACCTGATCGGCAAAGGCGGCATGGGTGAGGTTTGGCGCGCCAAACACAAGCTGCTGGCCCGTGATGCGGCCATTAAGCTCATCCGCCCCGACGTGCTGATGGGCTCGAACGCGCGCCAGGAAAGTGTTATCCGGCGGCGCTTTGAGCGAGAAGCCCGCGCTACGGCGAGCCTCAAGAATCCGCACACGGTTGCGCTTTACGATTTCGGCGTCACGAAGGATTCCATGTACTACTATTAAACCGATCACTGGTAAGTAGACATGCGGGCTAAGCGGCGGCATAGCGGTTGGCGGGATGGAGGAAGAACATCTTGATGGTCCAAGGCAGACGTTGCAGGGAGCGCAAGCGGGCGAGCACGAAGCGCTTGAGGTCG
>JANRIK010000044.1:0-77093 GCA_033765085.1 Bryobacter sp.
CTCCGGCGTGAAGTGCAGGCCCGCCGTCGGCGCGGCGGCCGACCCCGCGTGCCGCGCGAACACCGTTTGGTAGCGGCTGCGGTCCGCGGGGCTATCCGGCCTTTGGAGATAAGGGGGCAACGGCACATGGCCGATGCGCTCGATTTCTTCTTCCACGTCACTGCCACTTCGCATGCCGCCGTTTCGCATGAGGAGTTTCACTTCGCGTAAGCCAGCTTCGCCTACTCCGACAATCTCGGCCACCAATTGCTCGCCCACTTCCACGACGGTGCCTTGGCTTAGCTTCCGCCCCGGGCGCACCAGCGCCTCCCAATGGTTTGGCGTGGGAAGCTTGCGCACCAGCAGAATCTCGATTTTGCCCGTGGTCCCGGGGCGTTGGCCAAAGAGACGGGCGGGAATTACCTTGGTGTTGTTCACCACCAAGCAATCCCCCGTCCGCAGGAAGCCGGGTAGATCGCGGAAATGATGGTCGGTGAATTTCTGCTGCGCGCGGTTGACCACCAGCAGGCGGGAGGCGGCGCGATCCTCCAAGGGGTGTTTGGCGATGAGGTCTTCGGGAAGCTCGTAGAAATAGTCAGATGGCTGTTGCACGGCGAAGTAACGGGGTGACGGTTAGGATAGAAGATTGAAGGTATTGGGCATTGAATCGTCTTGTGACGAAACCGCGGCGGCGGTGCTAAGCGCGGGGCCACGAATCCTCTCTTCCAGCGTAGCGTCTCAATTGGATGTCCACTCGAAGTACGGTGGCGTGGTGCCGGAGTTGGCAAGCCGTGAGCATTTGCGCGCCATAGTGCCAGTGGTGCGGGAGGCGCTGGACGCGGCGGGGCTGCGGCTGGAAGAACTCGATGGCATTGCCGCCACGCGCGGGCCGGGCTTGATGGGCAGTTTGCTGGTGGGCCTTACTTACGCGAAATCCCTGGCCTACGCGGCGGGCTTGCCGTTGGTGGGCGTGCATCATTTGGAGGGCCACATTGAAGCGGCTTTGCTCGATACGGGTGAGCGCCTTTATCCACTCCTGGCTTTAGTGGCCAGCGGCGGGCACACGCACCTTTTTGCGTGCCTCGCCGAGGGCGAATACCGCTTGGTTGGCCAAACGCGCGACGATGCCGCGGGCGAAGCCTACGACAAGGTGGCGAAGCTGCTCGGCTTTGGCTATCCCGGCGGCCCGGTGATCGACCAGCTTTCTGTCCATGGCGACCCGCACGCGGTTCGCTTCACCGCGCCGCGCTTGAAAGACAGCGAGACGGACTTTAGCTTCAGCGGCCTGAAGACGGCCGTATTGCGCTGGTTTGAAGCCAGCACCACCGCGGCGGAAGTGGCTGCGCGCAAAGAACTGCTGAAGCGAACGCCCCGGCCCACCGTTGAGGAGTGGCTTACCGTCACCAGCCCCGCCACGTTGGGCGTGCTCGCCAGCTTCCAGCACACGGTGGTGGAGGATTTGTTGCGCCGCGCCGAAAAGGCGGCTGCGCAAGTTGGCGCGCGCGCGCTGGTGGTGAGCGGGGGCGTGTCGGCTAACCGCGGTTTGCGCCGCGCCGTGGCCGAACGCGATCTCGGCTTGCCGGTGCATTTCCCGGAACCGAAATGGAGTACAGACAACGGCGTGATGATTGCCTTGGCCGGCCAGCGCCGCCTGGAACGCGGCCAGCGCGATGGCTTCGAATTGCGCGCGCTGGCGAACTGGTCACTTTCAGGATAGGATTTGAAGCATGCAACGTAGACAATTCCTCCAAAGGGGCGCCGCTTTTGCGCTAGGCAGCACCCTGCTGCAGGCTGCCCCGAAGTGGGCCAAAATCCCGGTGGGGCTGGAACTCTTCAGCGTCCGCGAAGACTTTATGAAGGACATGCCCGGCACGCTGAAAGTGGTGGCCAAGGCCGGCTACCAGGGAGTGGAAATGTGGGGGCCCTATGCCGATTGGGATGTGGCCAAGGCCAAGGAATTTACCAAGATCTGCCAGGATCTGGGGATGAAAGTATTTTCCGCGCACACCGGCGCGAAGTACTTTGCGCCCGAGCATCTTGACAAGGTGGTGGAACTGAACGGCATCATGGGCACGCGCTTCATGATCATGTCGAGCGCTGGCCAACTGAAGACGCTTGACGCCTGGAAGCAAGTGGCCGCGCAATTGAATAATGCCGCCGCGAAGTTGAAGCCGCTGGGCAAGCGCACGGGCTTCCACAACCACGCGCTCGAATTTACGCCGCTTGAAGGCATGAAGCCCATTGAATTGCTGGCGAAGGAAACTTCGAAGGATGTCGTGCTGCAATTAGACGTGGGTACCTGTTTGGCCGCCGGCAGCGACCCAATCGCTTGGGTGAAAGCGAATCCGGGCCGCTTCGGAAGCTTGCACCTGAAGGATTGGACAGGCGCCAAGGGCGATGTCCGCGCGGGCTATCGGATTCTGTTCGGCGAGGGCTACCAGCAATGGCCGGCCCTGTTTGACCAAGCGGTAAAGACCGGGGGCGCGGAGCATTTCCTGATTGAACAGGAAGGCAGCGATACGACGCCCTACGAAACGATTGCGAAGTGTATGCAGAATTACAAGAAGATGAGAGGGGATAAGGCATGAAGAAGTTGATGCTGTTGGCCGCATTGGCCAGTGTTTCGATGATGGCTGAGGACGCGGTGACGAAAAACCTGCGCACGCACGTCACCAGCTACAAGGAGAACATTCTCGCGAGCCTCGCCAAATTGCCGGAAAGTGATTTGGCCTTTAAGCCGGTGGCGACCGTAATGAGCTTCCAGGAGCTTTTCGGCCACATCACCGATGCGAACTATTCCATCTGCTCGCAACTGCGCGGCGAAGCCAATCCGGACAAGGGTGGTAACGCCAAGCAACACACCTCCAAAGCAGCTCTCAGCAGTGCTCTCGAAAAGAGCTTTGATTATTGCCTGGAATCGGCGACCCTTTCGGATGGTAAGCTAGCCGAGCAAACCAAAGCGCGGGTTCCGCGCGACAAAGCCTGGACGGCCCTGCACTCGCTGGACCACATGGCCCTGCACTACGGCAACATTGTTACCTACATGCGGATTCGCGGTTTGGCGCCTGGTAAGAAGTAGCTGCGTTTTGGTTTAGGGAACCACTCGAAGTTCCACATGGTTGGAGGCCACGTTACCCACCGTCATGCGTAGGCGGGTCAGTGGCGTTAGCGTGGCTCCGCTTGGGGGACGGTAAGTGCTGGGCACTTGCACCGTCAACGTGTCTAGTCCAGGAATGTCCGGGTGCGCTCCGTAGGCCAAGACCGCCAGGCGGGTAGAGTTGAAATAGACAGCGATCTGGCTGGTGGCCGTAGCATTGCGCCACCCAGTGCCCACCAGAGTGAGTGTTAAAGTACTGCCAGCAGGATTGCGCCACGCGGCCAGCGAGAAGGCCGCTTCCGGTTGCAGCGGTGCCGTCTTATGTACCACGCCTTTCTGCAGTTGGGTCCAATAAGCCCCTGGGACCAGGATGCCGGGCGCTTGCCGCGCAACGCGGACCCGGCCTCGCCAAAGGGCCTGTTCTGTGCCGTCACCAACCCTTAGGGTTGCCTCTTGCGTAGCGATGGCTGCATCGGCGGGCAACAATACTTCGTACCAACTTGCGGCCAACGGCTTCGCAACGGTTTCTGATTTGCCAATCGTGAAGCGACCCTCGCCGCGTGCGTGGGCCGCCCGCAAGTGGACCAAACTGCCCGGAGCAACAATTTCTAATTGGCTGGCGGCATTGCGGATGTCAAGATCGCCTACGATGGACAAGCGCCGCGCCGCCGAGCGGCTGCCAGCGAAGCTTTCGTTGGGGAGGAACTCGGCTGTGATTTCCGCTTCGCCCGGAGGCAAACCTTTGCCGCTCCAGGCCGCCGCTCCGCGCACCAAAGGCAAACGAGCCAATTCCTGCCCATTGCGTTGCAAAGATACTTCTCCGGTGGGCACCTTTGCCGCCGCGTGCAAACCTTCGGTGCGGATAGACACGTTTAGGGTTTGCCCTGCGGCCAGGCTGTTGGGCAGGGGACCGAGTTCCACGCGTGTCGCCGTCGCTTGCAGGAGCAGCGAGCGGGCTTCGCTGATGCTGGGCGCGTAAAGGGCATCGCCAGAATAAGCGAAGGAGAGTTCATATTGCCCGGCGGGCAGGGGAATTTCGCCCTCTGCTTTTCCCGCGGCATCGAGCGGCAGTTGGGCGATCGTCGCGCCGTCTTTCTGGAGTTCCACGGTGCCGCGCGGAGCCAGAAAATGCGGGTAGCGAGTGGACATGCTCGCGCTTGCCTTCCAAAGCTGCCCGGCAACAGGGGCTTGGGGCAAAAGCGGCGCCTCGATGTTCAGCGCCATACGGCCGGCGATCGACCAATGTAGAAATGCTGCGTCACCGGCTTCGGGAGCAAGCAGCAGGACCCGGTCGCACAAGCGGTCGCCGTTTAGGTCCGCAAGTGCCGCCAACCGCTGTTCTCCTTCCGGAGGCGCATTCGATTCACAAGCCGGGCTCGCCAGCTTGCCATTCCCCTGGTTGACGAAGTAGCAGATGCGGGCCGCATCGTATTCCACCAAATCGAGCGCGTCGTCCTGGTTCAGATCCAGCCAGCGGGCTTGGCCAAAAACTTCGGCTTTTTGCGTGGAGAGCAAACGAAAGACCTCGCCCCCGGCGCCGCTATAGGTGCTGATGGTGCCTTTCTCGGCGTCGCGCTGCAGGAGATCCGGCTTGCCGTCGCCATTCAAATCTGCCGTCAAATCGCCCCAGACGAAAGCTCCGCTCCGGGTGTTGAGGCGGAGGGCCAAGCCCGGCAGAAAGCGCGTTTCGCCCTCGTTGCGAAACAGGAGCGTGCGCTTCAAGCCTGCTTCGTTTTCGACAGTCCAGGCGGCGTCGGGCCGTTCCGGGTTGCTTGTGGCGGCCAAGGAAACTCCGCGCCCGCGGTAGCCCGGAAAGGTGGCGCTGGTGGGCCACCACTGCCGGTCGAAGGTGAAACCAGGGCGCTGGATGGCGACCACAAATTTGTCGTCGTCTTCGCTGAAGACTAGGTCGGCCAAACGGTCCTGGTTGACGTCGGCTACCTCCCAGCCCAAGGCGAAGGAAAAGGAAGTATTGCGCCAAGTGCGTGGTGGGGCCAGGCGGCCATCCGCCTGCGACTCGAAAAAGTGAAAGCGCGCGGTGCCCTCTTCGAGCAGAACCAAGTCGGGCCGGGCATCGCCATTCACATCGGCGGCTTTGCCATGGAAGCGGACAAAGATCAGGAAGAGATTGCTGTCACGCTCCAACTCCAAAACTTGAGCCACGGCCAAGTTCCCGGCCGCATCGGCGTGGTAGACCACCAAGCGGTGTTCGGCGCTATTCCAGGCCGCCACGTCACTACGCCCATCCTGAGAAAAATCGGCCACCACGAAGCCATCGTGGGGATAGAGCCGGTGTTCGGCAAGCGGGCTAAAGTTCCCGTAATGAAAGGGGGGCGGCGTATAGACCACCGCTCCTGTTGAACCCAAGAAAAAGATCAAAATCAGCGTACGGCAAACCGATAAGATTCTCATCCGGGAATGTAATCGGGCCGCCGGGCTGCGGCCTCCATAGACCACCTGCAGTTTTGCGGGAGGCAAACATTTGCTATACGGCAGATTGCGGTTACTGGATGGCTAAGTAGGCACCCTCTTGGGCACGGAAGCCGTTTACGAAAACTTCTACTTCGTGTTCTCCTGGCGGAAGATTTGGTAAGCGTAGGTTGAGTTGGTACAATCCGGAACTAATTTTGCCGGCATAAAGAAGGAGGGCATCCACTCCTCCGATTCGTACGGCAACCCCTTCGCGGGTTTCCGCAGGTGCGGCGACAAGGACGTTCGCTGGTGTGGCGGGTTGGGTTTCGCCCATGCCAGTTAGGTAGAGCAGTACAATCTCGCCGCTGCGAGGAGGACGCGTGGTGAGCCCCGCATAGAGCCCCGCAGGAGCGGCCAGGACGCCATCCGGATTCACCGCCGCCACATACCTGCGGGAAGCGGCATCGAAAAGGAAGAGGCCCGGTCCAATGGCCTTTGCCGCGGTGAGAAAGCGATTCGATTCCACCGTTCCTCGCCGCAGGATCACTTCTTGCTGGCCGGGCGCGAGTCCGTCCGGGGCGAGTACGTTTACTTGATTGGGACTTATAAAGAAGATATAAGCGGGTTTACCGCCGATAGTAACCGAAGTATCGCCAAGACGCGTAGGCAGAGCGTTGCCGGAGAAATCCGCGTTAGCCCAGACGCGCGTCTCTGCTGCTAAGTTTGTGCCACTAAGGGTTACCCAACTGCCGGATGCGATGCCACCTTGAAAGGAGGCAGCATTGACAACGCCAGTGAGAGTGGGTGTTTGGGCGGTAACACCGGGCTGCACTAAGGCAAGAGTTTGCCCTCCCGCACTAATGGAAGCGTTGCGGCTTGTAAGGGTATCGTTCTGGGCAACGCTGAAATAGATCCGCGCAGGGCCCCGTCCGGAAAGGGAGCCCTCCAGGCTAAGATAGTCTCCGGTGCGCGTGGCCGTCCAAGTGCAGCTCTCACCGGTTATCAAATTCACGAAGTGGCGGGAGGAATTCCGCGTCAAGGTAATGCTGGTGGGGTTGAGGGTGTAAGTGCAGGGAGCCGTGTAAGTACCGCTCCCTTCGAAGATCTCGGGTTGGCCTCCGGGTAAGTTACCACTGGAACCAACGCGGGCCGTAAAGGTGACTCCATTTATCAACAGGCCACGTGGTCTGGGTCCGGCTCGGAAGCTTTGCGAGCTAACTTCTTCTTCGATGGCGGCGGCGGTACTGAATCTTCCTTCAATTGTTGTTGTTGTGTCAAAAGTGCTTACTCGTTGCGATCCCGAGGCAGTAAACTCACCGGTTGTTTGGTTAAGGGTTCCGCGGGCTTCCCGGGGTATCGTATTTCCGTCGCCGAAGATACGAATATCTGACCAGCCCATTCCCATATCCATAAACTGAAAACGCACCAATTGGTTGCGGAGAAGAATACAACAGATGTGGTTTGCCGTGAGGCGGAGGAAGGTAAGGAAAATTGAAAATTCGCCCTCCGTCTCCACTCCTGCAGAGCTTCCGCTGAAGGTAATGGGATAAAAATCAGCAAATACCGTCTTGGTTAGTTGCGGATTTTGCTTTGCCTTGAGAGTAATCTCTGATACTCCTTCTTTTCTGGGGTTTGCCGTACGAAAGGTTTTGCGTAATTGTCCGGTATTGAAGACCAACGGAGTCGTTACCGGGGCTATGTCCGGTTTCGAACTGGTGACTTCAAATTCTAGGGCAGGGGCAGCGTCCTCAGTTGCTCCGAGCCGAATCACTTCGTACTCGCAAGTTGAACCAATTGGCTGAAAACAATTGGCGGGGGTTATCAGCAGTTCTCCCACCTGGATTCCACCAATCCCGGCATAGGCGATGTCTCCGGGTTTTTCAGTGCCTGTCCCGTTAATGGCGGTAAGTCCTTCCCGGAGGGCGGTGCTCTCCGCGCCTGCCGTATTACTATTGGCAGCAAAAGTAAGTTTCGAAGAAAACGTAGCAATGTCCCGATTGGCCAACGTGTTGTTGATTTCCAGAGCACTCGTCGCTGGAGATGATTTGGGCCTGGGAACAAAGCCCCGATAGGATTCACCAGGGGCGGAGAACCGCAAATAAGGCAGGCGAATGGCGCGCGTACCAGTGGCGGAAATTGTGGAGGATTCTGGTTCGCCCCGTTTGCCATCCGCTGTGCCGTTCTTCTCAATCCATTCGCCGAGCTTCGTAAAGTCGTTGCCCACCGCCCGTAGGCCGGGAACAATGTCAGTTCCGGCAATCCCGACACGAGTAACACGATCTCGCGAAGACGAAGCAAAGACGCTACCTTTTAACCCTATCCCTTGCAGGAAGGGAATGATCTGGCCGGAAAAACAGGCTTCCACAATGATGCAGAGTTCGACATCTCCGAGCTTTTTGAATTCCTGGGCCAAATCTTCATAACTCACTGTCTCCGTACTGCCAGGCACCTGGTCGGAGCGTAGGACCAGGCCGTCCCCCGCGCTCAAGGGATTGCCATGGCCAACGTAGACGAAAAAGAACTTTTTGCAGCCCCGGCGGCGAGCGGCTTCAATTGCGGCCGAGATTGTCGCACGGCTCATCGTTGTTGGCCTCCCATTGGCAGCAGGAACGAAAATGTTCTCCCTAGGCAAGCCTTGGGCAATTTGAGCAGCAATCTGAAAGACATCCATAGATGCGCCAAGGCCTGGTCCAAACTCTGCATCTGGCCCTGGTCCAAAGAACAAGCAAGTTTCCGCTGGCGTTGCCGCAACGGGGCTGGTCACAATTGGTAAGGGAGCGGGGTCAGAAAAATTTGAGACGGGCACAACCGATGGCAGGAGGGTGACCGGGAAGGTTGGGACCACGAAGCCAGAAAGATTTTGGGCTGCGCCGCCGGCCAAGGAAGAAATTTGGCCAGAGGGTTGAACCAACAAGGGGAAGGAAGACTGTTGATGGACCGCAATGGTTGTGGCAAAATTCGCTGCCGTAGTGCTAAGGGGGAACTGCACATAGCGGGTTGGGTGGCCAAAAAAATCCCCAACGGCATCATCAATCCAGGCGAACCAGCTGGGTTGGCGTAGGGCAGAGGGATAGCCGGATTGGTCTCCTTGGCCGACGGACGAGGGACGTATGGAGTAGCCTGCAGGAATCAAGTAGGGCCCGTGTAAGCGGCTAGTCTGATCGTCGGGGCGATCCGCCATGAGAAGCGAGCGCAGCGAATTCCGAAGCGTCTGGACGTTGCTGGCGGCGGTGGGAAACGTGGAGGCGACCGTAAAGGCAAAACTGAATCCGCTGGTGGAATTTGCGGTGTGAGCTTCCACACTGAAGGGGCCGGGAAGGTTGCCAACGGTGAAGCGAGCGCGTGCAACCCCGGTTGAATCCGTGCGGGTTTCCGCTAAACTGCGGTTGGCCGCGGGGCTATCCGGGAAGCTTCCCGTCGGTCCGCCGGTAGGCGCCGCAAAAGCAACCGCAAGGTTCGCTTGGGGTGTACCGGCTTGGCTCCGAACCAAAACTGATAATTCCACCGTTGAACCCGGTTGGAGGAGGAAGGCGGAGTCCGAAGGTGAGGAGAAGAGGAAGTTCGTGGTCTGGGCAAGAAGCGAAAAGCAACTTACCAATACGATAAAGATAAGATACAGCAATTTTCGCGGTAACATGGCGACATATTAGTGGAGGCTCATGGAAGTTGCAAGCCTGAATTGGAAATCTGCAAAAAAAGCTGTGCGAACAAGGCCGGCTCAAGCTGCTATTTTGAAGCGATGCGGCGTTTTCTCAATGTTCTTTGTGTGATTGCCCCACTGTGGGCACAAAGCCCGGAGCAATGGCTACAAGACTCGGCCATGACCCGAGCTTTGGCTGCCTTGGAGGCGAACAATGCCTGGACAATGGAGCAGCAGGTATCGATTTGCGAAATTCCCGCACCGCCTTTTGGGGAAGCGGAACGGGGCAAGGAGTTTGCGCGCCGGTTGACGGCGTTAGGGATGGAAGCGGTGCGGACGGATGAGGTCGGCAATGTGTACAGCCGCTTGCCGGGTTCGCGGACCGCGAAGCCCTTGGTAATCTTGAGCGCGCATTTGGATACGGTTTTCCCGGCGGGCATGGATGTGAAGGTAAGCCGGAAGGGAAACCGGCTGAAGGGATTGGGCATTGGGGATGATTGCCGGGGATTGGCGGTGGTGCTTGCGGTGGCGAAGGCGTTTGAGGAAGCAAAAGTACAATTCGGTGGCACGGTGCTGTTTGTCGCCACGGTGGGCGAAGAGGGGCAGGGTGATTTGCGGGGAGTAAGGCACTTATTCACAAAGGAGATGGTGGGCAACGTCGATGCCTTTATCAGCGTGGATGGGACGGGGTTTCGGGTTACTTCAAAAGGCGTGGGGAGTAATCGTTACAAAGTAACTTACCAGGGCCGGGGCGGACATAGTTATGGCGCTTTTGGTATGCCGAATCCCGCCCATGCCATGGGCCGGGCTATTGCGCGCTTGGCCGATATTGAAGTGCCAGTAAGTCCGAAGACAACTTATAACGTGGGAGTGCTAAGCGGCGGAACCAGTGTGAATTCGATTCCGATCGCAGTAAGCATGGACTTGGATTTACGCAGCGAATCCGCCCAGGAACTCGCGGCGCTGGACGAGCGGGTGCGGGCGGCGCTCGCGGCTGGGTTGGCGGGGGAGAAACAACGCTGGCCGCAAAGCCAAGCGCCGCTGGAACTGGTGATAGAGACGATCGGCCTGCGTCCGGCGGGCAGCCAGAGCGACGACGCCCCGATTGTCAGCAAGGCGCTGGCGGCGGCGAAAGCCTTGGGTTTGCCAATTCTGGCGACGGGCGCGGGCAGCACGGACGCCAACCTGCCCATTAGTTTGGGAATACCGGCCGTGACGATCGGCGGAGGCGGCAGAAGCCCCAATGCGCATTCTGTGGACGAATGGTTCGAAGAAGGCAACGAGGCTTATAAGGGTCCGCAGATGGCGGCGTTGCTGGTGGCGTTGCTGGCGGGAAAGTAAATTAGGCTAAGTCGAGGTCAGTAAGGCTGAGGGTGAAGTTATAAGTTGGTAGGTTTAGTTGTTCGACCGGGTGCAAACCATCGCTGTCGAAACGGTAGAGCCGTTTCGCTTCGGGGTCGATGTGCCAGATGTGTTCAATACCAAAGCGGCGGTACTCTTCCAACTTGCGGAGGGTTTCGCTGAACTTATCGTCGGGCGAGGCGATTTCGACGGCGAGCAAAGTATGTGTGGAGGGGATATCGCCTTCGGGTGCGGACTCGTAAGCGGAGAGATTGGGCACTTGGTGATAATCGTCCCGCATGCGTATGTGCAAATTCGAATACACGTGAAGCTTTTTGGTCAAAAATAGACTGGTGAATCCTATGCACAGCAAACTATGGGTTTTTGCTCCTAGTTTTGTATGCATGCCTGTAGTGTACCTGTAGCTTAGCGGAGCCACTCGCCGGCGAGGGCTTTGTACAGCGCCACGCTCTCGATGAGGGATTGGGTATGGGCGGCGGCGCGTTGGAACTCCGCATCGTAAACGCCGCGCTGGCTATCGAGGACAGTGAGGAAATCCGTGGCGCCGGCGCGGAACAAATCGAGCGAAAGCTCCAAAGAATTGCGGGCAGAAGTGGTGGCGGCCAGGAGTTTTGCCTCACGCTCCTGCTGGCGTTGCAGGTTGCTAAGCGCGTTGGCGGATTCTTCAATAGCGGTCAACACTTCCTGCCGGTAAGCGGACTCGGCCTGTGCCAAGCGGGCTTCTTCAGCAGCAATTTGGCTGCGGATGCGCTTGCCGTTGAAGATGGGGATTTGCACCTGTGGACCGATGTTGAAGAAGTTGCCCCCGCCGAAGGAAAGACCGGAAAGCGACAGGCCTTGGCGGCCAACCAAGCCATTGAGGCTGATCTTGGGGAAGAGGTCCGTGCGGGCTTGGCGGACGCGGAATTGGGCGGCGGCAAGGCTGGTTTCCGCCGCGCGCACGTCCGGACGGCGCTTGAGCAATTCGCTGGGAATGTCGCCGGCGGTGGTGGGTACGGCGAGTTGTTGGCTGAAGGGACGGAGGGTGATTTTCGCCGCCTGCTCCTCGCCGGCAAGCACGGCCAAGCGGTTGCGCTGCACGGAAAGGTCGGCCAGCAAGGGGGGCAGGGAAGCCTCCGTGTTGGCGAGCAGCAACTGTTGGCGCTCGAGGTCGAGTTGGGTGGCGAGGCCCGCTTGCTGACGGTCCCGGGTAAGTTCGAGCAATTCCCGTTGCGCGGTCAGGTTCTGTTCCGTAATGAGAATGCGTTCTTCGATGCCGCGGTAGGCAAAGTAATAGCGCGCCACTTCGGCGCTGACGGTGATGGCAAGGTCGTCGCGGGTAAGCAAGAGCGCTTCGGCATCCGCGCGAGCCGCCTCCAGACCCCTCCGGTTGCGGCCAAAGAAATCCAGCTCCCATTTCATGTCCAGGCCGCCTTGGAAGAGGCCGGTTTCAAAGGGGGAAACGAAAGCGCCTCCCTGCTGCTGGCCTTCGGGGTTCGGGATGCGGATGACCCCTTGGTTGAAGCCGCCGCGCAGCCGATTGGCAGAGCCCTGGAAATTGATGTCCGGACTGAGGCGGGACTTCGCTTGGCCCGTCACGGCGCGCGCTTCGGCGATGCGTTGGGTGGCGGTGGCCAGGTCCTGGTTCTTGGCCAAGGCAGTTTCAACCAGTTGGGTCAGGTCGGCATCGCCGTATTGCGCCCACCAGGATTTGGGGGTGCTTTGCGCTTCGAAGCTTAACAGGGTGATGAGGATGAGGGTAGTCACGTGGGCGTTCTCCGGTTACTTTGCAGCTTCGTTTGCGGCTTCAATCGAGAGGTCCATCTGTTGGCCGACATAGACCTTGGCCTTAGCGGGCAGGGCATAAATGATCTGCAGCACGCGGGTGTCGACGCGCTCGGTGGCATCGCCCGTGAGGTTACGCTTTGGCACCACATAGGGCTCGACGCGCACGAAGCTCAAGTTGAACTTTTGGTCGGCATTGCCACGGACGCTGCCGATGGCCTTCGCGCCGGGGCGGAAGCGCCAGGCATCTTTTTCGTCTACATCCGCGCGGATGTTCATTTGCTCCACTTGGCCGAGTAGGATCAGCGGTTGGGCCAACACTCCGGCTTGCGCGTATTCGCCGGGCCGGACTTTGCACTGCAGAATCTGTCCCGCCAGCGGAGCGGTGACGTGCAATCGTGCGAGGTCAGCCTCGATGCGGCGGATTTGCGCTTCGGCCTGGCGCAGCTCGGCGCGAGCCACTTCGAGGTCTGCCTTCCAGGCGCCGGCCTTCAGCAATGCCAGATTGGCCTGGGCCTCGCGGCGGCGGGCTTCCGCGCTTTCCACCGCACGCCGGCGGCGCAGCAGGTCTTCCTGGCGGATGGCGCGCGGGTCTTTCACCGCCTCAAGCACGCGCAGTTGTACGCGCGCATCTTCCAACTGCGCTTGCGCTTCGGCCACTTTCGCTTCGGCGGGAGGAATTTCTTCCGGCCGTGGCGATTGTTCCAGCCGCTCGAGGCGCGTCTTGGCCAGTTCGTAATTCGATTGCCGCAGTGCGAGTTCGGCGCGGAGGTCGCGGTCGTCCAGGCTAAAGAGCAATTGACCCTTTTGCACCGTGTCGCCCGCCTTCACGGCGACGCGCGTAACCAAGCCGGGCACGGGCAAGTTCACCGCAATGTTTTCCGTGGAGGATTCCACCAAACCAACGGCGCCAATCTGTTGGGCAAAAGCAGCCTTCGGTGGCGGCGACAGGGGGTCGGCGTGTACAACCGGGGGCGTCATCCGGCGCACGCTAAGTAGCGAGATCGTCAAGGCCACCACGGCCAACGCGGGCATTCCGTATTTCAGCAACATAGATTTAGTGAGCTCCTTGGGATTCGATGGCGGATTGGATATTCGTCGTCACTTCGGTGACCAGACCGTCGTTCATGTAAGCAATGCGGTCGGCAAATTCGAAAATGCGGCTGTCGTGCGTCACGACAATCACGGCGCGGTCGGGCCGCAACGCGATTTTGCGCAGGCTCTCAAGTACTTGGTGGCCCGTGTCGGCGTCGAGAGCCGACGTGGGCTCGTCGCAGACAACCAGCCGAGGATCGTGGATCAAGGCGCGGGCAAAGGCCACGCGCTGCTGTTGGCCGCCGGAAAGCTGGTTGGGCAAGTTGCGCGTGCGGCCTTTCAGGCCTAGCTCTTCGAGCAGGGCCGAAGCTTTGTCCACGGCCTGTTTGCGCTTCATGCCGGCGGCGAAGAGCGGAACGGCGGCGTTCTCCGCGGCGGTTAAGGCGGGCAGGAGGTTGAATTTTTGGAACACAAAGCCCAGGTTTTTGCGGCGGAATTCCACCGCTTTGCTGCCAGGTAATTGGGCCAGTTTTTCGCCCAGCACATTCAGGTCTCCGCCCGAGGGGCGCAATAAGCCGGCGATTACGCTAAGCAGCGTTGTCTTGCCGCAACCCGAGGGCCCGACCAAGAAGGTCATCTCGCCGAAGGGGACGTCGAGGTCTACGCCGCGCAGGACCTTTACAACGTTATCGCCGGCGCCAAAATTCTTTTCGATGGTTTGACAACGAACGGCTTGTTCCATGGGGGTGCTCCTTAAGCGTGAAAGACTAGCCGCGAAACACCACGGCGGGTTCGAGGACAATGACGCGGCGCACGCTGAAGGCGCTGGCCAGAAGGATGATGCAAGAGACCGCAACGGCCGTGCCTTGCATGATGACGGGCAGCAGGCGAAAGCCGCGCAGGTCGAGGTTGGCCTTAGTGGCTTCAAAGAAGCCTGCCGTCATGGAGATGCCCAGCATGTAGCCGATGGCTCCCACGATGAAGGCCTGCATCAGAACCATGCCCACAATGCGTAGGTCGCTGACGCCGATGGCCTTCAGCGCGCCGAATTGTTTGAGGTTTTCGAGGACAAACAGGTAGAAGGTTTGGCCCGCCACCACCGTGCCCACCAGCAAGGCGACGATTACCGTGATGCCGAAATTGATGGGGATGCCGGTGTTCCGGATGTAGTACCAAATGGTCTCCCAGCCGAATTCGTTGGTCGTGGCGGCTTTCAGGCCTGTGGCCTTGCGGATGCGCTCCGTCAATTCCGTATCGCTTAGGCCCGGGGCGGCCTTGGCCAGCACAAAGGACATTTGGTTGCGCTCGCGCCCAACCAGGCTGAGCGCTTGGGTGTAGCGGCTATAGAAAACGGGGAGATTGACAAAGGGCGCGCTCGAGTTGACGATAGCCACAATGCGCAGCGTGCGGTCGTTCAGGTCCAGCGTCTTGCCCAGGCTTTGGGCCTCGCCGGGGAAGAAGAATTTGTAGCCCACCTCGTCAACGGCGATCGTATCCGGATTGCGCAGGTCTTCGATGTTGCCGAGCACCACCGTGCGGGGTGCGCCGACAAGCGTGGAATCGTCAAAGCCCATCAGGATGACGCCGCGAAACTTGCCGTCGGGCCCCTTGGCGCGGGAGGTGGCTTTGAACAGGGGCACGGCCCACTCCACGCCTTCCACGCCGCGGATGCGGAAGAGGTCCTGATCGGTGAGGGCCTTCACTTCATCGATGTATTGGGTTTTGGGGTCCATCACCCAGACGCTGGCGTCCTTGACGTCGTCAATCTGACTGGCGGTGCGGTTCATCAAGCCACAAAAAATGCTGACTTGGTGGGACATGAGAAAGGTGGAAAACGCGATGGCGAAGATAAGGCCAAGATACTTTGCCTTGTCGCCCGTTAACATTTGCCAAGCTACGTAGCGCATAATTTCCTTTGTTGAATCTACGTCAAAAGATTGAACAGTGTTCAATCAAGTCGCAAAAAAATTTCTATATTTTCTTTAACGTCCCGGCGAGCAGGACATCCAGATGCCGCTCGATCAGGCGGGACTGTTCGACCCAGGGAAATCCCTTCGAAGAAATCTGCAACGAAACAAGGCCGTGGATGGAGGCCCAAAGCGATTGGGCAAGTTCGCGGTGGTCCTTGAGATCGCCTCGGGCAAAGTCGTTCTCGATCACTTCCCGGCACATAAATTCCAGGCAGCCAAAGGTTTGCATGCCTTCGTTTTGAAATGCGTCGAGAATGCGGGGATGGTCTTCGAGGTTGTGTTTGCTGACAAAAAGAACGGTGTAATGATGAGGGAATTGCAAGCCGAAGTCGATGTAGGCGCGGAGGCCGCGGCGCAAGCGGTCCGGCGCGGGGGCTTGGTCGGTCCGGATCGCTTCCAGGCGAGCGCTCAGCAAGCGGAATGTCTCGCGCACCAAATGAGCCATCAAGGCTTGTTTGTCTTCAAAGTAATGGTAAAGAATGCCTGGGGAAGCACCCACCTTTTCGGCAATGGCGCGGATGGAAGTTGCCTCGAAGCCGTGCACCGAAAACAGCTGGCGGGCGGCGTCGAGGATGTCTTCCCGCAGGGATTCGCGATAAGCCTCTCGGCGATCAGAAAGCATTGAACCGTGTTCAATATAACAGATGCGTTGCCGCCTAGGGGAGACGCAGCAGATATTCGGTAATATTCGCGTTTTCTTCCGGGGTGAATTTGTAGGGGGGCATGGTGGTGCCGGGCATGAATTTCTGCGGGTCCAGGAAGTGGCCCTTCACCCACTCCGCGTCGCGCCGCTTGGCCAAGCCATTGAGCGCCGGCCCGAGTTTGCCGCCGGTGCCATTTACCTGGTGGCACGCACCGCACTGGAAGCGCTGGTAGAGCATGCCTCCTTCGCGGGCAAAGCGGGGCACTTCGCTCATCTTCACGGCGTTTTGGGGAGTGAGTTTGGTCAGGAAGCTGGCCAAGGCGTTGAGTTCGGTGGCCTTCAAACGTACGGGCGGCATTTGGCTGCCGGGCATTAAGCGCTGCGGCTCTTTGAAATGGGCAATCATCCAGGGGATGTCGCGGGTGGCTCCGCCAGCGCCCAGATTGGGGCCGGGCTTGCCTTCGTCCCGTAAGCCCAGGGTGTGGCAGGCGCCGCATTGTTCTTTTTCAAAGTAACCAACGCCGGCAAGCTCAAGAGGCGTCAAGTCGATCCATTCCATGGGCCCGTAGGCTTCTTGCCGGGCAGCTTCCGCGGGGGTCTCCACGATGGCGGCGGCGGTAAGCCCGCAGAAGGCTAATCCTGCGAGGGCGATGCCGGCCAGCGCAGCCGTGCGTTGAGTAACGCGGCGGATGGGCGTGGCATCGAGGAAGGGCAGTGCAAAAAGCAGAGCGACGGTTGCGCCGGGCAGCACCACAGTGGCCAGTACCTCGAGCGGGCCCTCAAAATACTTGAGCAGTTGGAAGAGGAAGAGGAAGTACCATTCGGGGCGGGGAATGTAGCTGGTGTCGCTAGGGTCCGCTAAGCGGCCCAGCGGGGCTTTGGCGACAATGGCCAGCACAAAGAGAACGCTAAAAACCGCGAAGATGGCAACCGTATCTTTGAAGACCTGCTTGGGATAAAACTTCTGCTTGGGCAACAGCTCGTCGCCCGGTTCGGGGGCAACGCCGTGCTTGCGCACCAAGTAGACGTGGAAAACGATTAGCAGGAAGGTGGCGGCGGGTAGAACCAGCACGTGCGCGGCGTAGAAGCGCGCGAAGGTAACCACGCCCACACCATTTTCCGCACCCAAAAAGCGCAGGATTTCCGGGCCCATCACCGGAACCGTGGCGGCAATCTGGGCCGTCACCACGGTGCCCCAATAGGCGCGATTGTCCCAAGGTAGAAGGTAGCCGGTGAGCGCGAAGGCGAGCGTAAAGAGCAGCAGAACAACGCCGGCCATCCAGGTGACTTCGCGCGGTTTCTTATATGCGCCCCAAAGGAAGACCTGCAGCATGTGCAGCACCACGACAATCACCATCGCGGAGGCGCCCCAATGGTGCAGGCTGCGCATCAAGGCCCCGCCCGTAACCTCGCGCATGATGTAGCGGATGGAATCGTAAGCTTCGGCGGGCGAAGCGCCGTAGTTTAGCCCCAGCAGAATGCCCGTGAAGGCTTGGACCAGAAAAAGGAAGAGCGCTACGGAGCCGAAGACTTGTTTCCAGCCCGAACTGGCGGGAATTTCTTCGTCGAGAAAATGCTGGACCGTCGAGACAATGCCGGTGCGGTCCTCCACCCAGGCCACTAGCTTTTGCATGGCTTAGCTTTTCCTTGTGTCGGCTTGGTGAGAGTTGCCGTTGGCCGCCGGATTGATGTTGATCAACAGGCGGTTGTTTTGTACTTTCACCGGGAAGCGATCGAGGTCGCGCGGCGCCGGTCCGCCCAGCACTTTGCCGGAGACCGAAAAACTGGTGGTGTGGCAGGGGCAGACGAATTCGTTCTTCGCGGCTTCCCAATGGTAGGCGCAGCCGAGATGAGTGCAACTGGGGGAAAAGGCCACCACTTCCTGCTCGGTCAGCTTCACCACCCAGGCGGTGGATTTTTCCGTGATCAACTTCCAACCATCTTTGCGGATGCGCTGGAAGCTGACTTCTTCCGGGGAGTTCAATTTCAGCTGCGAGACGTCGGCGGCGTCCACAAAGCCACCGGGCGAAAGCGTATTGGGCCGCTTGAACAAATACACCAGAGCCGGCAAAGCCAAACCAGCCGTCAAAAGTCCGCCAAGGGTTTGCGTGGCGCGCACGAAAAAGTTGCGCCGGCTAGGGGATTCCGGGACCGCCGTGGGAGGGCCCTTGCACTCTGAAGCTGACATATTGCTCACGATTATATCGGTTGGTTGCCGTCGGCGAGAAGCTAGTTTTCTAGCTACGGCGCGCCAAGCGCCAGCCCACCAGACCGCCCCCGGCTACGCTGATGGCCACCACCAGGCCATGCCACAACGAAGTATGAAAACGCTCCTGTTGGGTGCAAACAAATTGCAGAGCGACGACGCCCGTTAAGCCGCCCAGCGCCCCTACGAGCGAGCCGATCCAGAAGCCATTGCGCATATAGCCGCGGTGGACGAAGCGCCAGATGATGGCGCAATCAAGAAAGGAAGTAATCAGCCCGAAAAGCAGACAAAGCAGCCCTTCGGCGACAAAGTCTTCGTGTGGCACGACCGGGAAGAGTAGGGAAGCCAGCAAGGGATAAGCAACAAGAGAGGCGCCGAGAATGTAGCTTGGCGGAATTGCCATTGTGGCGGCGGGGCGGAGCAAGCGCGACAGTGTGTAGGCCGATAAAGACGCGAGGACCACGGCATAAAGAAAGAGCGCGAAACGGCGGCCTTCGCTGAGCATTTCGTAACCGGGGGCACCCATCACTAGCAGCCACAAAAGACAAATGCCCACCAGCGAGGCGAGCACCAGCAAAACGAGACGCAAAGTGCTGGGCAAGGGGCGAGTGGGCGCGAGATCCTGCAAGATGTTGTTGGCGATGTTCGGTTCCACCGCCGCTCCTACGTGAGGTACGGGCAGGGGGGAATCCATTAGTTCCAGCACGCGGGGGCAACGGTCGCATTCGGCCAGATGGGGGGCGGCACGGCGGCGCACTTCGCTGATGCTCATACCTTCGCTGAGCATGCGGTCAATGTCAGTACACTTCATCGCCCGGCTCCTTGCTCAATTCGCCGTCCAGGCCGCGCGAATTCTGGGAGCCACTCCGGCGCGAGCGGAACGACTCCTCTCCGCGCAAAAGCTTGGCGCGCATGCTTTGGTAAGCACGGTAAGCGCGTTGCTTCACCGCCCCAACGGTGGAGCCCGTAGCCATGGCGACTTCCTGAATACTCATTCCGGTCAGCTTTAGCATTACCACCACTTCGCGCTGCGCATCGGGCAAAGCCGATACAAGACGGAGCAATTCCCCGCTCGCCAGGTTTTGGTTACCCTGATGGGCGGAATTATTCGACGGGGGCAATTCAAATTCGCTCAACTCCGTTTCGCGGCCGCCAGTGCGCTGCCATTTGCGGTAGGTATCGACACGTGTGTGGCGGGCAATGGCGATGAGCCAAGGCAAAGGTGGCTCGCCGGGCCGATAGCTGGAGCGGGATTTGTGGATGCGCAACCAGCACTCTTGGAGCATATCGTCCAGATTCACTCCGGGCCAGGAAGTGGCATAAAGAAAGCGAGCAAGGATGGGGTTGACCAAGGCCACCAATTCTTCCGCGGCTTCTGCGGAGCCATTCTGGTAGCCGAGCATTAATGCGGGTAAGCGGACGGAAAGGTCGTCCTCCGCCTGCCCGCTGGAAAAAGGACTAGCCAAGGAAGGGTACACTCCTTGGGCAAAAGGCTGGGGCCTGGGTCGAGGTCATAGATCCATGTCGCGATTCGCTGAGAAAGGCGAAATGGTCACGATACGGAAGCAAAAATTCCCACAGAGAACCAAGATTCGAAACAGCGGAAGAGGGAGCGGGGATGCAGATGGCGCCCCGCAGCCAAAGCTTGCCCCAAGGGCAGTCCAGAGGCTAGCCCAGCAAGAATGGGGTAGGCCTGTGGGTCTAGCTCCAAATGCTGCAGTTGGTAATCCCGGCGATAAATGGCCAGCCAGGTAGCTTTAGGACGGGGCCGACGCAGGGCTTGCTGGTTGCGGTAAGCGGCGGCATAACGGTGTACAGGGTAGCGGAATTCCGCCAGGCGCAGGGCTTGAATCGGTTCAAATAATAGGTTTTCGAGCTGTTCGGCAGGGATCTGGCTAAGGTCGGGCAATGGTTGGCGTTTGCCCTCGGCGGCGTCGAAGACCTGGGTTTCGAGATTCTCAAAGAGCACAAGGTCTTCCACAAAGGAAGGGTAAGGAAGATTCTCCACTTGGCGCACAAAGGCCGGCAGGGCATCGCCAAAACGATTCAACGTGTAACTGCGGCTAGGGTGCTGTTCAGCATAAAGCGCGGTGAGCTCCTCAAACCGTTCCTCACCTAGCAGTTGGAAAAGTAAGGGATAGTCTACGCGCAAGGCGCCACGCAGCCGGGCAAGATACATGCCGCGATAGATTTCGACACGCGCCTCCGGGGAGAGCGTGGCGGAAGGCCTTACAAGTTTCCGGGCCTCCTGGCATTGGGTTTGTGTGAGCGCGTCAGGGGTCTGAATGGCTGCTTGCGTCCAGCCTTGGAGTTCACGCAGCTGCATGGGCGGCCTCCGCGCGGAAGTGGCGGGCTTTGCGTGCCTCGGCATGCACCTCGGGGAACGAGGGAATGTCTTCGTCCCATTCGAGCAGAGTGGAGATGGGCCCCAAGCGGCGCGTGGCATAAGCGTAGAGACTCCATACCTCTTCGACTACGCGGGTGCTGTGCGTATCGAGAATGTGCGTGCCGTAGTCGGTGTGGCCGGCGAGATGGATCTGAACGACGCGGCCGCAGGGGATGGCGTCGAGGTATTTGTGCGGATCGAAGCCATGGTTGCGGGAGCTGACGTAGACGTTGTTAACGTCCAGCAAAAGGCCGCAATCGGCCATGCGGGCCAGCGTGGCCAGGAAGTCCCACTCGGTCCAGGTGGATTGTTGGAATTCGAGATAGCTGGATGGGTTTTCGAGAATGACCGGGCGCTCCAGGAACTCACTCACTGCCCGGACGCGCGCGGTGACATGCGCGAGAGATTCATCCGTGTAGGGCATAGGAAGCAGGTCGTGGGTATTGATGCCGGAGACACCGGTCCAGCAGAGATGATCCGAGACCCAATGGGCGCGGGTGCGTTGGGCCAAGGCTTTTAGCTTGCGCAGATAGTCGTAATCAATGGGGTCTGTACTGCCAATGGAAAGCGAGACGCCGTGCATGACGATGGGGTAGCGTTCGGCAATCTGGTCCAGCACGTAGAGCGGGCGGCCCCCGGTGTCGAGAAAGTTTTCCGAGAGGATTTCAAACCAATCCACGGGCGGTTGTTGGCTGAGCAGATACGGGAAGTGGGTGGTGCGGAGGCCGACCCCGAAGCCAAGGTCGGGAAGATTCCAGAGGTTGGGCATAGTCAGAAAAAATGGCGGCCCCGCTGCGACGGGGAAACAGGGCCGCCCTCAGGTGGGGTATTAGACGTTCCTTACGCCGTTCGGGCGCACGCGGAGGCTTTTCTTCGCCTTCAGGGGAACCGCGCAACCGCCCTGACCCTTGCATTCGTTTTTGCCGGCGCAATCGTTCTTGGCCGTCTTGCAGCCGCCCGTGCCCTTGCACTCGTTGTGGCCTTTGCACTCGTGCTTGGCCACGGTGGCGCAACCGCCTTGGCCTTTGCATTCGTTCTTGCCAGCGCAATCGTTCTTGGCCGTCTTGCAGCCGCCGGTGCCCTTGCACTCATTCATGCCCTTGCAGACATGCTTTTCGGCCTTCTCCGCCTTTTTTTGCGCGGAGAGTTGGGTGCTGAGTGCGGTGGCCGCCCCAATGCCCGCTACCGCCGCGCTCAATCGATTGGCAAATGTTCTTCTCGTCATTCGTTCATCCCTGCTTTCGTAGTTTGTAATTCCAACCGAAGCTCGTTTCGGTTGCCTGAGGTTTCGCCTTCCGGGAAGACAAAGTTATGGCGGGATGCAAAATTTTTTTGCCCGTAACTATTCCGGCTTCGCTTGCGAAACGGTTCGCGAATGAGAGAAATACGCTGCGCGGAAATCTGGGGCGGCTCCCAACGAGCCACGGAAGACTTATGTACCCGGGGGTTGACGGCGGCGCTTTACAGCCGCTCGAGCGACGGGGAGAAGGGGGGCGATATCTATTACTTCAGCGTCTGCTCGATTGATATCTTGACGCGCGTGGTGCTGGCGGATTTGCGCGGCCACGGCGAGGCGGTAAGCCAATTGAGTGGCTGGCTATACCAGCAGATGCTGGACAAGATGGATACGCTGAACGGCGCGGCTATCTTTGAGGATTTGAACAATACCGTTTGCGGCAAGGGCTTTCAAGCGCTAACGACGGCGGTGGTGATTAGTTATAACCAACAGGACCGTTGTTTGCACTATGCCTACGCGGGGCATCCGCCGATCCTGCTGCGGCGGGAAGGGACGCGCTGGACACGCCTGGAAGCAAGCCAGAGCGAGGGGCCCGCGAACTTGCCTCTAGGCGTAATGCCGGGGGTGCCCTATCACCAGAAGACCTGGCAAGGGGCAGCGGGCGAGCGCGTGGTTCTTTATACCGATGGCGTGCTGGAATGCCCCAGCCCAACGGGGGAAGACTTTGAAGAAGAGCGCTTGCTCGAACTGCTCGAAAGCTGCGCGGATTGCAGCGCGCACGAGCTTCGGGAGAGAATGATTGCCGCGCTCGAAGCGCACCACGGCGGGCCGCTGGACCACGACGATTGCACGGTGGCGATACTCGATTTGCATTAAGCGGCAAGCGCTGTGGGCTCGATCAAATGCAATTGGCGGGTGCCATCGGCGGCGAGCGCATCAAAGCAGATTTGGCGGCCATCGCGAGAGAAGCGCGGGTGGAGGTCGCACCGCAAGTCGCCCGACATATACGCGCCCATGGGAAAGCGCCCAAGAGGGAAGCCGCGCTGCGTGGCTGGATGAAAGAGCAGCAGGCCACGTTCCTTGGTCGCGGGGTAATTGGCATCAGAGGCGATCCACTGTTGGTTGGGCGAGTAGCTGCAGTGGCCATCGCCGGCAAAAAAGTCGCGGCCGAGAATGGTGAAATTCTGCTGGCCATCGGTGAAGAGGTAGTGGCGGATTACGCCTGCTTCATCGCGGAAGGTGGCAATGATTTCGCGGCCGCTCTTCCAATCAAAGTGGGAGACTCCGCGGCCAAAGGGGACGGCTTCCCGAATATCGGTGCCGTCGATGTTGGCGGTAAACATGGCGGATTCCAGCCGCTTGTCCACAAAGCAGCGCGAGAGGACAAAGAAGCGGCGGTCGTTTTTGGAAAAGACCGTGTGGTTAAAGAACATGGGCCGGGTGCGGATGATCTCGCGGACAGCAGGGTGGCGCGCGGAGAGACGGCGGAAGGTCTCGGCGACGCTTAAAACATTTTTGGTCTTTCCTGTTTCCAGGTCCATGAGGAAGGCACCATCGTCTTCCGGGTGCAGAACATCGGAAGAAAAGTCCTTGGCGCCGCGCACGCCCACCACGGGCCGTAGCTTGGCCAGGCGTGCATAGTTGAGGCATAGGGCATGGCGGCCCTGATTGGATACGCCGGCCAAAGCCATCGGCAACTCGCGGCGCTTGCCGTTTTCCACGTTCAGGACTACGGTGATGAGCTGGTCGCCCGCGCGATCGTTGAAGAGGATCTCCGTTTCCGGGGCCAGAGGATTCCAATGGAGCATGGCGCCCTGCTGCAGATTCCAGGCACGGGTTTCGGCAATGGGGGAGAGCTTGCGGGTGCGCGAGTCCAAAAGGCAAACGCGCGCCGCTTCCTGGGCGTTCGGCAAATGGTCCTGGAAATCCGCTTCGAGGCAAACCATCAATTTTTGGGAGCGATTCCAAGGCGGAATGCCGTAGTAGCCGAAAAAGTGATGTTTCGGCCCCTTAGTGATGGCAAACGCTGATTCACTTTGTGCGAAGAGCACGCTGGGTGCGGAAAGAAGGGTGCGGCGGCGCATGGCTATCCTGAAGCTTATGCGAACGGAAAGTTTGGCGGGCAAGCGTATTCTGGTGACGGGGGCCGCGCGGCGGATTGGGCGAGCCATCGCGTTGCGCTTGGCGGAGGAGGGGGCGCATGTGATTGTGCACTATGGCGGGTCGCGCGCGGAGGCCGAGGAAGTGGCCGCGGCTTGCCCGGGGGCCCAAGTGGTGCAAGCGGACCTAAGCCGGGTGAGCGAGATTGAGAAACTGTTCGCGCAAATCGAGGGCCCGCTGGATGGCTTGGTGAACAATGCCGCGCGCTTCACCAAGATTGACCCGCTGCAGGTGACGGAGGCGGATTGGGATTTTATTCACAGTGTGAACCTGAAGGCATATTTCTTTGTCGCTCAACAGGCGGCGCGGCGCATGATGCAGCAGGAAGGCGGCGGACGCATTGTGAACATCAGCAGTATTGGGGGCATCGAGGCCTGGCCGGAGTATGTGCACTATTGCGCCTCCAAGGCGGGCGTGATTCACATGACGCGGGCCATGGCGCGGGCTTGGGCGCCGAAGATTAGCGTGAACTCGGTGGCGCCGGGGGCGGTGCCGTTTGAAGAAGCTAACACGGAACCATTATTGGCATTGCGCGCGAAAACCCCCGCGGGGCGCTACGGCACGGGCGAAGAAATTGCGGAAGCTGTCGCGTTCTATTTACGCGCAACGCAGTTCATTACCGGGCAGTTGACGGTGGTGGATGGCGGACTTACGCTTGCCTAAGCGGCGAAGGCTCGGCTAACGGCCGGGAAAGGGGACGTGGGGCGGCGCTGCGCCAATATCTCGTTGAAGACCTGCAGCCGGTTCAGCAAATGGGCGGCTTGGGCGGCCAGGGGGCTGTGGGGCAATTGCAGGCGGCCCGCTTCGAGGAAGAGCAGCGCCAGGCCGGGGTAATCTTTCTGCTTCAACTTGCGCAGCAAGGCGATGTCGAGCAGCAGGCCGGCAAGGCTGTCCTGTTGCTCGGGGTCCAACACTTGGAATTCCTGGAACCAAATGGCTTGCCGTGCTTCGGCATCCAGGTGTTGGAGCAGGGCATGGGCGGCGCCAGTTAGGCCAGCGGGCGCCACGGGGATGTTTTCCGGCGGGCAGGCGCCGGGCATGAGAGCCGCGGACCAAACGAAGCCATTTGCCGTGCGCGGGCCTGTTTGGTCTTCGACCCGGCGGAGGACGTCCAATCCGAACGCCGCGGCTGCACTCCAGGCACAGCCTACGGGCGGCTTCGCGGCGGAAGCTGGCTTCTCAGGGAAAGGATGAACCACAAGAGGCCAAACGGAAAGGACTTGGGCCGCCAGGTCGAAGTCGTTGTCATCGAGGCAGCGTGCGAGCACTGCCCCGGCCTCCGCGAGAAGCTCGTCCTTACTTCTCGGCAAAGGTATCGGTAAACAGTTGAAGTCGGTGGCCAATTGCAAGGCTTGGCAGAAGACAAGCGCTTCCTGCCGGGTGGTATGGAGAAGGTCTAGGGGGCGCGCCAAAAGCGAAGCCGCGGCGTCCTGGCGGCCGTGGGGGTTGCTGGAAACGCTGCCCATCCACAGTAGCCATTCGTGGCGAAGTTGGCCAAGGGGCGCGCACTGCTGGGCGGTTTGGGGCGTATTCCAGAGCGTTTCGTGCAGTAAGCGGTCGCAGCGCAGGTCCGGGTAGCCGAGGCGGGTCAGGCAGATATGTGGTAGGGCGAAATCGAGCGCGCGCGCCGGTTGCAGCACCAGGGACAGAAGCACGCGGCTGCCGCGGGCCAAAGGCTTCAACTGCTCGGCCAGGGACAAAATACGGCGGCGAATCCCTCCCTTCGCCGCCGTTTGGTCAAAACTTCCAGCGGCAATGTGAGCCGCCAGAAGCAAGAGCGCTGTCTCGGTAAGGACGGGGTGGGCTGGCTGGCGATCCTCCTCGCCTGCCATGTCTGCGTAGCCGTCCGCGCTCAAGGCCTGGATTTGTTCCGCCGCCGCATCGAGCGATTCGAGAAGCCGCTTCTCGGCGTCGGATTGGGCCCAGGGCCCGGCCGCCAAGGTCTCGTCGATGCGTTGTTCAAAGCCGAATGCTGTACTGCCGAATGCCATACTGCCACTGCCTCGCTCGTTTGGATTGCTTATGTCTTCCAATGAATTGCAGCGGTGTAGTGGCGCGCTTTGGGCCAACGTTTCATTACCAGACAAAAAAATAGAGACGAAACGTTTGGGGCGAAGAGGACACTACCCGAGCGAGACGATGTATTCTGTGATCGGGCAGGTAAAACAACGGCAATTGGAGTTCTTCGCCTTTGATCGCGAATATCTCGAGCTACTCACGGAGGGGGACCTCGAGACCGAAAAGCACTTCGTCTCTTACTTTTCATCGCTGATACACATCAAGCTCCGTCACCGGGTACGCTCTGTGGATATTGTGGAGGACCTGCGCCAGGAAATCTTCCTGCGCGTGATGCGGTCGCTGCGCAAAAACTCGCTGGAGCATCCCGAGCGGCTGGGTGCGTTCGTAAATGCGGTGTGCAACAACGTGCTGCTGGAACACTACCGGGGCCAGGGAAGGCAACCCGTGGAGGCGACGCGCTGGGACGATTCCCGGCCGGAGCCAGTGGAGCCGCGGCTGAGCAGCGAAGCGGAATTGCTTCGCGCTGAACAGCGCCAACAGGTGCGGAATGTGCTGGCGGAACTGTCCGAACGCGACCAAGCCATTCTGCGCGCGCTGTTTTTTGAAGAAGCCGAGAAAGATACTGTGTGCCAGCGCTTCGGCGTCGGGCGGGACTATTTGCGCGTGTTGTTGCACCGTGCGAAAAACCGTCTGCGGGCGAGCTGGTCCAAGGGCGGGAGCAGGAATTGACCATGAATTTCCCAAACGAAGGCATTCCCAGCGGGGAAATCACCCACCAGGAGGCGGTGCAAATGTTGATGGCCGAAAGATACGTACTGGGCGAGTTGGACGGTACGGAACGCGAAAAGTTTGAAGAGCATCTGTTCGGGTGCGTGGATTGCGCGCGGGATGTGCGCGACCTGGATAGCCTGGCCCAAGGCATTGCCTACACGGGGGCAAACTTGCCACAAGGAGTGCCTGAGCGTACGGCGAGCTTGTGGCAGCGGTTGGCCGAATGGTGGGCGCAACCGCAAGTGGGCATGGCCGCGGCCATGGCCATGGTGGCGCTGACGGTGACGGTGGGCATCCAATCCACCCGGCCTTCGGGCATGGCGCCGGGAGTGGTCGAAAGCTATCTGTTGCGCCCGGAGACGCGGGGCGTGGCGGCAAGCCTGGTGTTGCCCAGCGCGGGGCCGTTGCTGTTGGAGGCCGATGTCCCCGGCATGAGCGGAAGGCTGCAATACCGCTTGGCCGACGCGGCGGGAAAAGTGCTGCTGGAAGGCACCGCGACGGCGCCCGTGGCCGGGGCAACGTTCAAGTTGCTGGTGCCCGGCGGCAGCTTGGCCGCGGGCAATTATGAACTGAACCTAACGGAAGCGGCAACGGGCCGGAGCCAGATATTCTCGTTTTCCTTACGGAAAAACTGAGATTATGGAAGGCATGTCGCTCAAACGCAGCAGTGCACCGCGCTTCTTTTTTCGAGGTACCGCCGCCGCTTTTACGGCCCGCATGCAGATGGTGAAAGGGCAGCCACATGTGGCTGCCACCGGTTTACCGGGTAGTGTACTCACCACGGCGGGCGGGGAAAGCCGCACGAAATCTGGCAAGGGAAACTACCAGGACGTCTTTGCCTGGAAGAGTGCGCTGACGCACAGCATCGGCGAAGCCTTTCCCAAGAACCTTTACGTGACGCGCACGCACGCCGAGATTCGCAGCTTTGTGGCGAACAACAACCCCCATATTTTTGCGGCGGGCGACATTGTGGCGACGATGATGGCCGAGCATTCTCCGACGGCGGAAACTCGCTTTACGGCCACCAACCTGACCTTTGGTGGCAAGCCGGGCTTGAGCCTGGACGATTCGCCCATCGAACTCGAATACATCGACGACATTTCAGCCTATCCGGATTTCACTTCGTTTGAAACCGCTTACCGCAAGGACCGCGCCTTTTTTGCCCGCCACCAAGCGGCCATGGGCAAGCGGGCGGCCGAGGCGCGCTTTGGCACGAAACTGCCGCGTTTGGCCAGCGGTTACGTCGAGACCTCGATTGTGCATGCCGTTACCTGGAAGGGCAAGACCTATCCCGGCAATAGCCTTAGCCTGAAGGGCTTTGGGCGGCTGTTTTTTGGGGAACTGCTGTTGAACGAGAACAATCGCCGTCTGACGATGTGCCGCATGGTGCTGGGTTGTGACAACGAGGGCGAAGGGGGCATTGGGGAAGTAGATCCTAACGGCGTTTGGGGCTAAGTTCGTGCCTCGCCGCGCTTTTCCCCGCTGGGGATGGTTGCTCGCCGCGCTCCTGCTGTGGGTGGGAGCAGTGGCGTTTTATTTCACTTTAGGACAGCCGAAAACGTCCGCCGTGCCGGTAGAGCAGGGCGTGTCTTTGTTGCGCAACGGAGCATTCGCCGAGGCGCGCACATTGGCCTTGAAGATGCTGGAGACGGCCGAGGGCGAGTCAGCCTGGGCTTGGCGCACGGTGGCGGCCGAGGCATGGCTGGAAGAGGGGAAGGCGGAAGAGGCCAGCAAACTGCTAGAGGGTGCTGCTGGCGGCGCGCCCATTGATTTCGTAGTGCGCGGCAACATTTTGCGCGCGCGGATGGCCCTGGGCAAGGCGGATAGTGCGCAAGCCTTGCGCCTGTTGGCCGAGGCGGGCGCGAGCGCGAAGCAGGCCGGGCGGGAAGATTTGGCCCTGGAAGTTTTGTTGATTGAGGCGCAGGCCGAAGCGCGGCGGGGACAATTTCCGGTGGCGGAAACAAAGTTCCGGACGGCGCTGGATATGGCGAAAGCGGCGAAAGAGGCTTACCGGGAGGGGATGGCGCAGAACGGGCTGGGGATGCTGCGGCTGATCCGCTCGCAATTTGACGAAGCCATTCCTTACTTTGAGGCCGCCAATCGCGCTTATGGCCAAGCTGGCTCGCGCCATGGGCAAGCCGTGGCGGCGAACAACCTGGGGCTTTGCTACACGCAGTTGGGGGATTTTGAGCGGGCCCGGCAATTGCGCGAAGAAGTGTTGCGTACCGCGGCGCCTGGTCCTTTGCGCGCCAACGCGCTGGGCGAGGCGGGCACGCTGGCCTACTTGCAACAACAAACGGCGGAGGCCGCGCGGCTTTACCGGGAGGCGCGCGACATGGCCAAGCAAGCCAGCGCATTGCCCGACGCCGCGCGTTGGGCCAGCAACCTGACGGCCGCGCTGATCTCGCTGGGGGATTGGGACGGCGCGGCCGCCGCCTTGGCCGAGGCGCTTTCCTTGAAACCCGAGCCGCGCAGCAAGGTGTTTTTGGATTTGAATGCCGCGGCAATCGCCTTGGGGCAGGGCAAGGCCGCGGCCGCGCGTGAACAGTACGAAGCGATTCTGGCCAGCCAACCCGAACAGGTGACAGCGCGCTGGCAGGCCGAGGCGGGTTTGGCCAACGTCTACGCGGTGGAAAAGGACATTCCCGCGGCGCGCCAACATTATGAAGCCGCGCTGGCCATTATTGAAGCCGGCCAATCCGATTTGAACCGGAACGAGCACAAGCTGACATTTCTGGCCCGCTTGATTCGCGTTTACCAGGACTATGTGGAGTTTTTGATCACGCAGGGCGACGGGGAGAAAGCGCTGGCGGTGGCCGAATCGAGCCGGGCGCGCTTGTTGGCGGAACGCCTGAGCCGTCCCGCGGCCGCGGCGGGCAAGGAAGAATGGCGCAAGCGGAAGAATGTGGTGTGGCTGGCCTATTGGTTGGCCGACCGGCGTTCTTTGCTGTGGATTGTGGCCGGCGGCAAGGTGCGCATGGTGGAACTGCCGCCGGCGACGGAACTGGCTAAGTGGGTGGAGGAATACCGCGCATTTATTGAAACCAGCTTGCGGGACCCTATGCTTACGCCAAGCGAAGCGGGCAAAAAGCTGTACGAGAATTTGATTCAACCCGCCGCGGCCGAGCTGGCCGCGCAACCCCGCGCGATTGTGGTGCCGGATGGGGCGCTGCACCAATTGAGCTTTGAAACGCTGCCGAACTACGCAGTTCTGCCCACGCGCTATTGGGGCGACGAGGCTACCGTGGCCATTGCCCCGGCCTTGAGCGCCACGGCGGACCTGGATGCGAAGCTGCCTCCCTCGCCCCCGGCCTTGCTCTTTGGTGATCCGGTGGTGGTGCAAAGGGAGTATCCGGCTTTGCCCGCGGCGGCGGCGGAATTGGATGCGGTGGCGCAGTATGTGGCGCCCGAGCAAAGCTTGGTGAAGCGGGGTGCGGAAGCAACGCCCGATGCCTACTTTGCCGCGCCGCTGGAGCGTTTTCGACTGCTGCATTTCGCGGCCCACGCGGAGGCAAACCGGCAGAGCCCGCTCGATTCGGCGCTGATTCTTTCGCGCGGCAAGGGCTACCGTTTGGCGGCGCGGGAGATTCTGGCCCGGCCTTTGGGCGCCGAATTGGTGACGCTTTCGGCCTGCCGCAGTTCCGGAGCGCGGGTTTACGCCGGAGAGGGGCAAGTGGGGCTGGCGTGGGCTTTTTTGGGGGCCGGGGCTAAGGCGGCCATTGCGGGATTGTGGGATGTGGCAGACCAATCGACGGCGGTCTTAATGAGAGCGTTTTATCAGCAATTGCAGGCCGGACAACCTCCCGCCGTCGCGCTGCGCCGGGCCAAAGCCGAGTTGCGGCAGCAGGGCTACGGCAAGCCTTTTTATTGGGGACCCTTTCAGTGTTACTTGCGCTAGTTGCAACTGAGTAGCCGATTTTGTGTTAGGTTGAGGGGGAGGTATTGTTCATGCGCATACTCCTTCTCTCTTTCGCTCCCTTCTTTCTAATGGCGGCTGACAAGCAGTTTGAGCTTGGCAAGCGCGGTATTGAACAGCGCGCCGGCTGTTTTCTGGTGGATTACAGCTTTGTGGAGACCGAGGCGGTGCAAACAGGTTACACCAAGGACAACCGCGTTTACGACGTGAACAAGAACAAGAGCGTGAAGGAATGGATCTACGTGGACCAGATTTCCCCCACGCGTTTTAAGCTGCAACACGTGCTGCTGGCCAATGAGCTAAACGGCAAGCTGATGGAGGGGAGCATCCTGAAGCACACGGGAGAAGATTGGGAGTACAACGCACCTTTCTGGTACGACTACCAGGGCAAGTACACCTGGGAGCCGAAGCCGCTGAAGGGGCAGGCAAGCGAGCCGTCCAATCTATGGTTGCGCCGCATTACCAGCCTGGACGACGGCTTGCGCTACCAATGCGCGGCGGCATGGAAAGAAGACACGGCCTACCCCGAATGGAATTGCGACAACTATGCGCCGATTCCCGGACGCGAAACGCGCGACATGAAGCGCAAGGATTACCACGCGCTGGAGCGCGGCACGCGCGTTATCTCCTATGGCAATAGCTGGCTGGAGCGGGAAGCGAACGCAAAGATTGTGGACAACAGCGAAACACGCACTACGCTGGCCAAGGAAGTGGGCAAGATTTGGTATGTGCGATTGCCCGATGCCGAGTGCAAGCCGGCGCAGGATTTTGTGGCGCCGCGGCTGGCCTTTTGGCGGCTGGTGACGGAGGCCTGGGACGAGGTGTTGGACGGCAAGACCAAGATTGCCGAGAAGGGCGAAGCGGCAGGCTTTACGCGCTACAGCGGCACGATGAAGCTGGAGAAAGAGTACATGGCCAAGGACCTGCAGAATCCGGCAATCCGCGCCGAGGCGAAGGCAAAATTAGTGGCGCTGTTCCGCTCGATGAACAAGTAAGTTCGCTCTTTATTGGGAGCGGCGCCAACAGTTCCACCAGTAATCCCGCAGTTGAGCGGCGCCTTCGTGGAGAGCGGCGAGGATAAGGGTTTCGGCGGGTGGTGAGTGTTGGCCCGGGTGGAAGGCGCCCGTCTTTTCGAGTTGGTAGATGCTTTCGACTTTGGCATTGCAGCTTTGGAAATAGGCGGGAAGCGGAGCCATCCAATCCTCAACCGTGGCGGGGGCGGGGGGAAGCGCGGGAATTGCCGCGCCGCGGGCAAAGATCTGGCCCACAAATTGGTCTTCCACCAGTTGGTGAATTTTTGGGTCGGTGGAATAGCCCTTGGGGTTGGGTACGCTGGCATGCCAACCCAGGACGTGGACTGTGCAATGGAGTGGCATGGAGGAATCCGTCACCCAATGGCCCAGCACGCCGGCATAGACGAGGATGGATTGCTCCAGTTGGGCCCGCTCCGGATCGTTTTCGGGCAACTGCCGCCAACGCCGGAAGGCGGCGGTTAGAATTTCGGCGGCTTCCACGATAGCGTATTGGGCGGTGCCAATACGACGGAGCGAATCGTTCTGGGCCGCTAAGCGGCCATTGCGGGCCGAGGCGGCAATATAGGCGTGACGATGGGCAGGCCAAGGTGGCGGCGCCCATTCGAAGGCGAGAATATGGTTGCCTCCGGTGGCTTCTGTGGCGAAGGGGCTTGCGGCATTGCGCCAACGATCCGGCTCGGCGGTGAGCCATTCCAATCGCTTTCCGGCATTGCGAAAGAAGGGCGGAAGCTCCTGGGGAAGCCCTGCCAGAGCTGCTCGCGCCTGCAAATGGTGTGCGAGCAAGCCCCAACCAAAGGCGGAATGGGTGGCGAGAAAGATTGCCGCGGTTAGTACGAAGAACCTAGAACGCATAGCGCACACCGAATTGTACGCGGCGTCCAATGCGGGCGCTGGTAATTCTGCCAAAGTCGGCGGCGCCATCACGGTTCACCACAGCGTTGGTGCAACCGGCGGTGCAATTGGCATTTAAGCGGTTGGTGAGGTTGTCGCTTTCCAGTAGCAGCTCCAGCGTATGGCCTTCGCGAATGCGGATTTTGCGGGCAATGCGGGCGTCGAGCTGGAAGAGGTCGGGCCCGTTTAGGGCATTGAAACCGATGCCGGGGTTGCGGTCATTCAGCACCAGGTCTGCATTCAAGTCCACGCCCGCGCGAACGTCGATCGGGTAGCCGCTGTTGTAGAAGCCAAGGGTGGACAATTCAAAACCGCGTGTCCACTTGAGCCAGGCAGCTTGGAACTGGGGAGCATAAAGAAGAGCGAAGTTCACGCTGTGGCGCAGGTCGCCGTTGAGGTTGCCGCGGTCAAAGCGGCGATCGACCGGGTTGGAATAGGCCGAACCGGTAAGGTCGGAATCCCCGATGGCATGCGACCAGGACCAGGTGGTAGAAAACTGCAATCCCGAACGGAAGCGTTGGCGGAGAGTGATATCGAGGCCATGGTAGTTGGACGTGCCTCCAGGCTCAATTAAATTGATAGCAGCGAATCGCGTGTCCGGGCGTCCCGCTGTACCCCGGAAAACGGGCCGGCCGTCGGAGAGGAAGCGAACCGGCTCGCCAAGGTTGATATCGCGGCGGCTTAGCCCACGGCGATGGCCCCAGAAGCTGTACTGGAGGGCAAGGCTAAGGTTGGGCAGGATTTCGCGCTCGAGGATGAGGTTTGCATTTTGTCCGTACATCAAACGGTAGTCGGGGGTGAATGCCGTGATGGAGGGACGCGTGGCGAAAGCCGGGTTATCCACGTCGAGTAGGTTGGGGAAGCGGGGGGCCTGCGCGTTGGTTCCCGGCACGGCATAGGTGATCACCCGGCGGCCGTTGTTGAGCGCGCCATCGGAAAGCAGATTCAGCGGCGGGGTATCGAAGAAGATGCCGTAGGAACCGCGGATGACGGTGCGCATGTCGCGGAAGGGTTGGTAGCTGAAGCCAAAGCGGGGCGCAAAGTTCAGGGCGCTGCTGTTCAACTCGCGGGAAAGCGGGTAGGGGGCTTCGGGGTCCAATGACGGGAAGTGCAGCGTATCCTGGCGCAGCCCAAAGTTGAGCATCAAGCGGGGGCTGATGCGGAATTCATCCTGGACGAACCAGTTGAAGAAGTGGAAGCGCAAGGCGATGGAGGGATCGCCGATTTGTTGCTGCAACTGGGTGTAGGTGTAGGGGCGGTTCGTGGCCGGATCGATTGCGCCTTGTACGGTGAGCAGATACTGGTTCAACGGCGTCACCGCGGGCCGGGCGCCAGAAGCGGCAAGGCCGTTGAAGGTGAAGGTGCGGTTGAGAGCGTTGGTCACATCGAGGAGTACGGTTTGGTACTCCAGGCCCGCCTTGAGCGTGTGGCGGCCCATTGTGTACGTGAAGCTTTGGTTGAGCGTTCCGGCGCTTTCGGTTCCGCTGCTTCCACTGAGCGGATTGGCCCCGATGTTGGCCACGCCTTGGATATTGATGAAAGCACCATTGGCGTTGGGGGCATTTACGGGCTGGCGAATTTCTGTGCGGCGGTTGAGGGAGAAGCGCGTTTCGCTGAGGAATTGGGGGCTTAAGATGGAAGTCCATTGGCCGGCGCCGGTATTCTGCCGGTCTTCGTAGTCCGTGGTGCGGGAGGGGATGGTGAGGCCGGCCCGGCCGATGGGTTGGTTGTTCGCAAAGCGGCCATAGCGCAGGAAAGCTGTGTTGCGGGAGTTGATCTGAAAATTCACTTTGGCGCTGGGGTTGTGGTATTTCTCCGCGTAGGGGGAAGGAGCGGTATCGCTGGCGGAAAGCCCAAGGGCCGTGGCATTGGCGGGAGTGATGGTTACGGGTGAGGGCTCCTCGTAGGGGTTGTATTCGTTATTGAGGAAGAACCAAGCACGATCGCGCACAATGGGTCCGCCGAGATTGAGGGCGCCCAGCCACCAGGATTGGTCGACGCGGGAAGCCGCGAGCGGTGGGCGGGCGGACCAGCTATTGGGACGGTAGAGGTACATGCCCCCGCCATGAAAGTCGTTCGTGCCGCTGCGCGTGATCAAGCTGATGACGCTGCCGGCGGCGCGGCCAAATTCCGCACTGTAGCCGCCGCTAAGCACTTGCATTTCCTGCACGCCTTCGGGAGTTAGGACTCCCATGCGGATCTGACGCGTAAAGCGGCGCTGCGTGGTATCGATTCCGTCCACCGACCAGCTGGTACGGTTCTGGCCCCCGGTGAAGAAAAACGTGGTGGCAAAGTTCGAGCTCGGTTGGCCCTTGATGCCGGGTCCGATCAGGTGCAAGTTGTAAATGTTGCGGGAGGGAATGGGAAGACCGCGCACGGCATTGGCATTTACAGTTTCTCCGGTGCCGTTGGTGCCGATGTCGACGATGGGAACCTCGGCGGAGACTTCGATTTTTTCCGATGTCGAAGCAAGTTGCAGTGCGACATTGATGCGCGCGTGGCGGCCGACGGTGAGCGTCAGCCCTTCGCGGGAGTAAAGCGCGAAGCTGGTGGCTTCCACCTGAAGCCGGTAAGAGCCGATTTGCAAGAGGGGAAAGCGGTAGTAACCCGCCTCGTTCGTTTGCGCTTCTTGTTTCAAATTCGTTTGCAGAGCTTGGACGGTTACTTTGGCGTTGGGAACCGCGCCGCCTGCCGGGTCGGTAACGTAGCCGTCAATCGTGGCATCGGTTGCGTTGGTTTGAGCGAACGCGGCGCTTGCGAGAAGAAGTAGGAATGGGAATAGGTACTTCATAAGGTTCAAGTCGAGTGTGGCGGATTTTGCCGCGAGGGGGCAGTGCTTTTGACGGTGCTTTTTACGGTGAAAGGGGGCAAAAAACATGCTTATCGGGTGGCTGGGGTATGATCGGAGGGGAGAAAGCCTGCTCCTGTAACGTGAATGAAATAAAAGGGTTAGGGGAAATACGCAGCGCCGAAGAAGCCTTAGTGGAGAGGATTCTCCAACAGCCGGCCTTTGTTCGATCGCAACGGCTGTCGGCGTTCCTCCAACACATTGTGCAAAGCAGTTGGGAAGGGCGCTTTGCGGAACTGACCGAGCAGCAAATCGGCGTCCGCGTGTTTGGCCGGCCCGGTCACTACAACCCCGCGGAAGACAACATTGTTCGCTCCCACGCTCGCCTGTTACGGCAGAAGCTGGAGGCATATTTCGAGGCCGAGGGCGCGGCCGAGCCGATCCGGCTGGAAATTCCGAAGGGCGGTTATTCGCCAATTTTCATTCCCCAATCTTCCGGCGCGCCAGAGGTGAGCAAAGCGCAGGCGAAGGGTTCGCGGCGGCAGTGGTTGGTATGGGGAGCCGGGCTCTCTACCGTGGGCTTGTTGGCCTGGGGCGCCAGCAGGTATTGGCCAGGGAAGAACGATTTGGGGCGTGCGGGGGCCTTCTGGCAAAGATTGTTTCCGGCCGACAGGCAAACCTTGATTGTGGCGGCCGATGCTGCTTTAGTGTTGGTGCAGGATTTGACCGGCCAAAGAATTACGCTTAGCTCCTACCTGAACGGGGAATACCGGCACTTGTTTAAGGCGCCTTCCGGCATGACCGAAGAGACGATTATGCGGATCGCTCGCCGCAGATACACGGGTATTGTGGACGTCTCGCTGGCCGCCAAGCTGGTGGCCAAGCAAAGGCAGCAGGGCCGGGTTCCCGCCATTCGCTACGCCCGCGACCTGCGTTTTGCCGAACTGCGCAATTCAAACGCCATTTTTCTGGGGGCTCCGCATTCCAACCCTTGGCTTGAGCTCTACCGTTCGCGCCTGAACTTCTGGCTCGACTTGGAGATTCAACTCTCGGAATTCGTTGTGACCAATGCCAAACCGCTTCCCGGTGAAGCCGCACGCTACGAGACTAAGCAGAAAGACGTGGGAAGACCGGTGTATGCCTTGCTCTCCTGTCAGCCTGGTTTGGACGGCAAAGGGAGCGTGCTGCTCCTTTCCGGGGCATCGATTGCGGGAACGGAGTCTGCCGCGGAGTTCCTGCTGGACGATGACAAGTTGGAGGGTTTTTTGCGGCAAGCGCCGCGAGAGGACTGGCGGAGCTTTGAATTGCTGTTGGAAACCAATGTTGTGGATGGAAACTCGCCCCAGGCCAAACCCATTGCGTGGCGATTTAGCTAGGGCACACATCCAGTAAGTTCGCTATAACGAAAGGGTGTCTATCCATGCTTACGCGGGGAAGCCGATCCCGCACCACGCCCTGCCGAATATTCCCCGGCTGTTGACTGCTTATTACACCTATAAGCCAGACCCGCGCGAGGCTGGCCACCGGGTAAGCTTTGGGACTTCGGGGCACCGCGGCTCTTCGCTGAAGCACAGCTTTAATGAGGCGCACATTGCGGCCATTACTGCGGCGATTTGCGAATACCGTGCCGGGGCGGGCATTACAGGGCCGCTGTTTTTGGGGATGGATACCCATGCCCTCAGCGAAGCAGCCTTTGCGACGGCGCTGGAAGTCTTGGCGGCCTATGACATAACGGTGCTGGTGGATGCGGAGCTTGGCTACACGCCCACGCCCGTGTTGAGCCACGCCATTCTTACCTATAACCAACGCCGCAAACCGGAAAGCGGACTGGCCGATGGCATCATCATTACGCCTTCGCACAATCCGCCGCAGGATGGAGGCTTTAAGTACAACCCGCCACACGGTGGCCCTGCCGACACCGTTGTGACCAAAGCCATTGAAGCGCGCGCGAACGAATTGCTGGGCCAAGCGGTGCGCCGGGTGGACTATGCGGAGGCGCTGCGCTCGCCGTTAACGCAACGGCACGATTATGTGGGTTCCTATGTTTCGGCACTGAACCGCGTGGTGGATTTGGACCGGGTTGCCGCCAGTGGCGTGCGCATTGGGGTGGATCCGCTGGGCGGGGCCGGCGTGGCTTATTGGGCTCGCATTGCCGAGCAGCACCAATTGAAGCTGGAAGTGGTGCGTCCGGAGGTGGACCCGGCCTTTGCGTTTATGACCGCCGATTGGGACGGCAAAATCCGCATGGATTGCAGCTCTCCCTACGCCATGGCCAGCCTGATTGCGCTGAAGGACCAATTTGATATTGCCTTTGCCTGCGACCCGGACCACGACCGCCACGGAATTGTGACGCGCTCGGCGGGATTGCTGAATCCAAACCATTACCTGGCGGTGGCGATTGATTACCTCTTCCGCCACCGCACGGATTGGCGCGCGGATGCCGCGGTGGGCAAGACGCTGGTTTCCAGTAGCATGATCGACCGCGTGGCGGGGGCGCTGGGCCGGAAGTTGCTGGAAGTGCCGGTGGGCTTCAAGTGGTTTGTGGAGGGCTTGCTGAGCGGCGATTTGGGCTTTGGCGGCGAAGAGAGCGCCGGGGCTTGCTTTTTGCGGCGCGATGGCGGGGTTTGGTCTACGGATAAAGATGGCATGATTCTGGGGCTGCTGAGCGCGGAAATTCTGGCCACGACCGGGAAGGACCCCGGGGAGCACTATGCGGTGTTAACCGAAATTCACGGCGCACCGGTGTATGAACGAATGGACGCTCCGGCCAGCCGCGAACAGAAGGCGAAGCTGGCGGCGCTTTCGGCCGAGCAAGTGCAGGCGGAAAGCCTGGCGGGGGAAAAGATTGAGGCCATTCTGACGAACGCTCCGGGCAATGGCGCGGCCATTGGCGGATTAAAGGTGGCCACGCGAAACGGCTGGTTTGCAGCCCGTCCCAGCGGTACGGAGGACGTGTACAAAATCTACGCCGAGAGCTTTTTAGGCTGGGATCATTTACGCCAACTGCAAGCAGAAGCACAGGCTTTGACCGATGCTGTGATTATGCAGTGATCAAAACCCATCAAAAAATTTGATGGAGCCATCTGTTACTTTGCCCTTTCGCCAGAATATCGGTTGTGTTTATACTACTAGCCACGAGGGTCGCGCTGTAGCCAAACTGCAGCAAATCCTCCCCGAAACATCAAGATAAAAGTACCGGCGGATGAGGTAAATTCCTCCTGCCCTTCGCCTTGTTCGCGAAATCCGGTTCAAACCGTCTTTGAACCAGAATCCAGAAGAAAGTTCAGGGGATTTCGATGAATAGAATTCGAACGAGGCTTACCCTCCTCACCACTGCTCTCGCCTTATTTGCTTTGGCTGGTCCTGCGGCCGCCCAAAGTTTCTACGGAAGTTTGCGCGGTATCGTTACAGACCAAGCGGGTGCTGCGGTAACGAACGCGAAAGTGACGATGACCGATGAAGGCACGAATGTCAGCCGTTCCACGGTTACCTCGGGCACCGGAGAATATGTATTTTCCAACGTGACGCCTGCCACCTATTCCGTGATCGTGGAATCGGCGGGTTTTAAGAAAGTTGAACGCAAGGGCGTAGTTGTGGCCACGCAAGCAGCCGTCAGCATTGATATCGGACTGCAGGTTGGCGACGTAAACCAATCGATCCAAGTGACGGAAGAAGTACCGCTCATTGAAACGGCGACGGCTTCGCAAGGCACGGTGGTGGAACGGCAAAAGCTGATTGACCTGCCGAACCTGGGCCGCAACCCCTTCATGATGAGCCGTCTGGCCCCGGCCATCCAACAGGTTGGCAACCCGGCCTACAGCCGCATGCAGGACCAATCGGGGTCTTCGCAAATCGTAATTAACGGCGGACCTTCGCGCGGCAACAACTACCTGATTGACGGCGTATCGATTACGGACTTCGCCAACCGCGCCATCATTATTCCTTCGCTCGAAGCGGTGGAAGAAATGAAAGTGCAGATCTCGACGTATGACGCGGAAATGGGGCGCACCGGCGGCGGCATGTTCAATACGCTGCTCAAGAGTGGCACGAATGATTACCACGGCACCCTAATGGGCTACATGCGGGAGACGGAATGGATGGGCAACCTGTTTTTCCGGAATCGTTCGGGCGCGCCGCGGATTGACTCGCCCAACCGCACCTACGCCGGCAGCTTTGGCGGCAAGCTCTGGATTCCGAAGGTTTACGACGGCAAGAACCGCACCTTCTTCTACTTGGGCTTTGAAGGCTACCGCGATACGCAGGCAGCAGCACGGGAACAATATACGCCGACGGCGCGCGAGCGCGTGGGCGACTTCTCGCAATCACTCAACAACGCGGGTGCGCCTTTGACGATTTTCGACCCGATGACGACGGCGGCGAACGGCGCACGGCAGGCTTTCCCCGGCAACATTATTCCGGCGAGCCGCATCGACACGGTCGGCCGCAACATCGCCGCGACTTACGAATTGCCCAACATCGCTGGATGGAACGGCCGCTTCGGTTCGCCCAACCTGGCGGGCGGCGGCCCCTTGCCCTCGGTTGCCGACCAGAAGTTCATTAAGTTCGACCATAACTTCGCCCAATGGTGGCGCGCGAGCTTGAGCTACATGCGCTACAACTCGGACGAACCCGGCGAAAACCCCTACCCCAGCATTTCCTCGCCTGACCAGTGGGTGCTGACGCGCCTGGTAGACGCCACGGCCCTGAACAACACCATCACGCCAGATTCCACGACTGTTATTGCGATTCGCTACGGCTTCAACCGCTTCCCAAATATCAGTTCGCAAAAAAGCGCGGGCTTTGATGTCGCAAGCCTTGGCTTTGCCTCTGCCTTTGTCAATGACATTCCTTCGCGCACTTTCCCCAACGTGTCGATGCAGAACGCGTACAGTTTAGGCACCAACAGCAACAGCAACTTTGTGCACCATTCCCGGAACTTCTCGGCACAGGTGTCGAAGTATGTCGGCAAGCACACGGTAAAAGTAGGCTATGACTACCGCCGCTTGAACGCGGATGGCATCAGCTTTGGAAATTCCTCTGGCGCTTTCTCGTTCAACAACCGCTTCACCAACCTGAATGCGAACTCGGGTGCCAACACCAGCGGGGCGGACATCGCCAGCTTGCTGCTGGGGGCGCCGGCCAGCGCTACGGGTTTTGTGCCCACGAAGCTCTTCAACTTCCAGAACTACTACGGCATGTACATTCAAGACGACTTCCGCGTTTCGCGTAACTTGACCTTGAATCTCGGCCTCCGCTGGGAACGCGAAACAGGGATTCAGGAACGCAACAACAACCTGATTACCGGCTTCGACCCCAACGCCTTCAACCCGATCTCGGTAACCAGTGGCACCCCCGTAATGGGCGCCTTCTACTTCGCCGGGGTGGACGGCCGCCCCACGCAAACCAGCAATTTCCAACAGAACAAGTTCTCACCCCGCATCGGCGCCGCTTATCAATTGAATGAGAAGACGACCATTCGTGGCGGATGGGGCATGTATTGGGCGCCGCTGATTCCGATCTTTTCGCCCGTATCGAGCGAAGGCATCACGGCTAGCACCGAACCCAACGCCAGCGTGAATGGTGTTCCGCAAATCGTGCTGAGCAACCCTTTCCCGAATGGACTCGATCAACCCGTGGGCAACACTCTGGGGCCACTGACGGGCATTGGTAAGTCGGTGACGACTTTCGCGCCCGATGCACGCGCAGGCCGGGTCATCCAATACAGCTTCGATATCCAACGGCAGCTGCCCGCTGGCTTCGCTATGACCTTGGGCTACAGCGGCAGCCGGACGAACGATTTGACTTGGAGTTCGGCAGCGCTAAACATCAACCAATTGCGTCCAGAATACCTGTCGCTGGGCAGCGCCTTGCAATCTCGGGTGCCGAACCCGTTCTTCGGCGCGGGCGGATCGAACTCGATCGGCGGCGCAACCATTGAGCGTAACATTCTGTTGCGTCCGCACCCGCAATTTTCCGCGGTGAACTACGCGAACCAGAGCTACGGCACGGCCCGGTACGATGCGTTGCTCTTTACTCTGCGCAAGAATATGTCGAACGGGTTGACACTCTACACCGCCTACACTTGGTCGAAGAATCTCGACAACTCGGGCGGCGGTACGGGCAACAACCTGAACGGCGGCAACGCCGGTCCGCAGAACGCTTATGACCTCGATGCCGAGTACGGGTTAGCTTATGTGGATTCCCCGCACCGCTGGACGAATTCGCTGACTTACGAATTGCCCTTCGGCAAGGGTAAGGCATTCCTGGGTGGTGTGAATTACTTCGCTGACCTGCTGGTGGGTGGCTGGAGCGTGAACACCGTTTCCACCTTCCAAACCGGCTTCCCGCTACAGCCCTTCAACAACAACAACGGCAACTCTGGATTTGGCTTCGCCCGTCAGCGTCCGAACGCGACCGGCGTGAATCCGAAGCCGGATAACCAAAACATCGACCAGTGGATCAATCCCGCCGCGTTTACCAGCGCGTCGGCCTTCACGCTGGGCAATGTGAGCCGTACGATTAGCACCCGCTCGCCGGGCCAAGTGAACTGGGACATTTCGGTGTTCAAGAGCTTCACGATTTACGAACGCTTCAAGGCGCAGTTCCGGGCCGAAGCGTTGAATGCGATGAACACGCCGTTATTCCGCGCGCCGAACACGGCGGTGGGCAACGGGGCCTTTGGCCGCGTGACGTCGCAAGCCAATTTCCCGCGTATGATCCAGTTGGGTCTGCGCTTGTTCTTCTAAGTGGAACCAACCGAGTAGACGCCTTCGTAACGGGGGGTGCTGTCCGGTTAAGCCATGCAAAAGCGCCGGAGACCTAAGATACTTAGGGGTCTTCGGCGCTTGTGGCGCATATAATTTGTGTTAGTGAGAAGCTCCATCGCGGTCCGGCAGTGAGCAATGGATTCCGGCGGCGAGAGTAACAGCAAACATTCAGAAAGGAATTTGAAATTCTCCTATGTCTATCCTGACTCCTCAGGCCCAACAAGACCTTCTTCGCCGCGGCTACAGCCGCCGCAGTTTTGGCAAGATTTCCGCCTTGGTGGCGGGCGGCGCAACGCTGCCCTTCTATAACGAAGCAGCTTTGGCGCAGCTTTCGATGATGCGCAATGTTCCTGCCGATGCCGTGCGCATCAATGCGAACGAAAACCCGCTCGGCCCCTGCCCCGAAGCCGCCGAAGCGATGTACAGCGTGATTAAGGGCGGTGGCCGCTACCAATACGAGCGGACCTTTGAATACGCCAAAGTGCAGGCCGACATCGACGGCGTGAAGCCGGAATACGTTTTGCCCTTCGCTGGCTCTTCCGCGCCGCTGCACTACTCCGTGATCGCCTTCACCTCGAAGGAACGCGGTTTAGTTACGGCCGACCCGGATTACGAAGCTGCCGGCCGCGCTGCTGCTTTTGTGGGCGCGAAGGTGACGAAGGTGAAGCTCGATGCCGCCAACGGCTATAAGCACGACGTGAAGGCGATGCTGGCCGCAGACCCCAACGCCGGCGCATTTTACGTTTGCAACCCCAACAACCCCTCCGGCACGCTGACGCCGAAGAGCGATATCGCTTGGCTAATCGCCAATAAGCCCGCCGGCAGTGTGGTGATCCTGGACGAAGCCTACATCCACTTGACGAAGGCTGATTTTGGTAGCGATTTCGTGCAGCAGGATAAGGATGTGGTGATCCTGCGTACCTTCTCGAAGCTCTACGGCATGGCCGGCCTGCGCGCCGGTTGCGCTATCGGGCGCCCGGACCTGATTAACAAGTTGCGCGGCTATACTTCCGGAGCGAACCCGGTGACCGGGATGGTGGGCGCCACGGCCAGCTTGCAGGTGAAGGACTTGGTGGCCAAGCGTTCCAAGATTATCGGCGACATCCGCGAGGACGTGCTGAGCTGGGCGACGGGCAAGGGCTATAGCTTCATTCCTTCGGTCTCGAACAAGTTCATGATCGATGTGAAAATGCCCGCCCAGAAGTACATCCAATCGATGGTGAAAGAAAAGGTGCTCGTGGGCCGCGCCTGGCCCTCTATGCCCACCCACGTTCGCGTTTCCATCGGCACCGCCGACGAAATGGCGAAGTGGAAGGCTGCGCACATGAAGGTAATGGCCTAAACAAAGCCGTCTGTTTTCCGGGGCCAGTCCGATCCGCGTCCGAGCGGGCTGGCCCCTAACCCACTTCAGCAAGGACCCGGACGAACTTGAAATTCCCTCGTTTTCCCTACTCCTGGAAGGAATTGAGCGGCGACCTGTTTGGTGGCGCCATCGCTGCCTTGATCGCCCTCCCTTATGGTCTGGCCATGGCCACCCTGATGGGCATTCCTCCGATTTACGGCCTCTTTACCTCTCTTATTACTTCTCCCATAACCGCTTTGCTGGGCCGTAACCCGGTGTTGATCGGCGGTACTTCCACAGTCACTCTCCCTTTTATGATTTCCGCAGTCAGCCAGCAGGGCCTGGCGGGTTGCGCGAAAGTGACTCTGGTGGCGAGCGTATTCATGCTGACTTTCAGCGTGTTGAAGCTTGGACGGCACATTGCGAAGATTCCCGCGACGGTGGTGAGCGGATTCTCGTGCGGCATTGGGGCCATGATGGTAATCAACCAATTAAGGACCATGTTTGGCCTGCAAACGCCAGAGGGCATGGCCTGGCCGAAAAACATTCCGGGGCAGTTGTGGATGTTTGTCCAACAGATTGGCACCACACAGTGGGCGCCCTTGTTGCTTTCGCTGGTGGTGATTGCGGGGGCCTTCGCGTTCGCGAAGTGGAATAACAAGCTGCCGGCGCCGCTGCTGGGCGTGGTGGCGAGCGTCGGCGTTTCGTTCGCGCTCGGGTTGCACGAAAAAGAGGTGGGCATGTTGCCGCTCGACATTCCGCCCTTCATGGGCTTTACGTGGAGCCCGCAGGAAGTGCTGTTGCTGGTGAACGAGGGCTTTGGGTTAGCGGTGGTTTCGAGCATTAACCTGTTGATAACTTCGCGCGTGGTGGAACACTTCCGCGGACGCCACAAGCCGATGCGGCCCTCGGACGCCGATGGAGAATTGGGCGCCTTTGGCATTGCAAACGTGGTGGCGGGCATCTTTGCGGCGCCGATCAGCGTGGGCATTCCGGCGCGGTCGTTGGCGAACGTGCGCTGCGGGGGTACGACACGAATGTCGAACATTTATCACGGCGCGTTCTTGCTTGGTTTCCTGGCTTTGGGGGCGGAGATGGTTTCGCACATTCCGCTGGCGGCATTGGCCGGGGTGACGGCCTATGTGGGCATTATGTTGCTGGAATGGGGTACTTGGCGGCGCTTGCGCGTGATGCGCTTGACGGATTCCGGAGCCTTTCTGGCGACAGCACTGGCGACGTTGCTGGTAAACGCGGTGGCGGCGGTGGCGATTGGCTGTAGTTTCTATGTGGGGCGTTGGGCTTGGCAGAGCTACTTTGCGCGGCCAGCGGCAAGCGGCGCCGCGGTGCCGAGTACGCGTTAGGGCCGAGTACGCGCTAGGGCTTCGTGCGGCGAATCTCTTCTCTGCGCATTTCCTGCCTGCGCATTGGCATCTGGTCGATGAGGCCAAAGAGGTCTTCCGCGGGAAAGGGCTCTTTGCGTTGGGCTTTCTCGCCCCCATCTTTGCCATAGAGGCGCACTTCGAAACGCTCTCCCGCACGTTCCAGAACGATCAAGTCCCGTTCCGCAAGGCCATCTTTCGCATTGGCAAAGAGGCGGCGCTGTTCCTTTAACTCGGCGGACGAGGCGGGCGCGCAAATGAGAACGACGCGATTCTTCCAGGCATAGGGCGCCAATAACTTCTGCAGTTCCGCAGACGGGGGAGGGCAGGGCATCTATTCCCCTCCTCTTGCTTCGAGCGAAGCGAGAATACGGTCCAGGTCGGCCCGCTCTACGGGCTTGGCGATCATGGAGGCGGAGCGCCCATCGAGCAGGTTGGCGGCAGCTTTCAACGCGGGGTCGTCGTCGGGGGAGTCTGGCGCTTCGCCGCCGCGTATGCTTTCGCTCATCACGGCAAAGTGGGGAGCGCGATGGTGAATGCGGTGGAACAATTCCGTCCACACCCCGCCTTCGGGGCGCAGACTGCTGAGTACAAGGTCGAAGCGAATTTTTTCGGCAAACTCCACGGCGTCGTCAATACTGCTGACGGGGACGAGGCGATGGGGCATTTCGGCAAACAAGCTAAGCACACGGCGGCGGGCGTTTTCCTCTGGCTCCACAAGCAGCACGGTAAACTCGCCTTCTTCTTTGGCGCCTTCGGCGCCCTCTGTGTCTTCGCCGTTGGGAGTGCTGAGGCAAGGGAGTTCGGTTTCGTAGCGGAAACGCCCTGGGCGTAGAACGCTGAAGCGAATGTCGCCCCCGTGCGATTGCACCAGACCGCGGGAGATGGCCAGGCCCAGCGCGTGGCTATCGAAGTCTGGGCCCTCGCCTTCGGCATAGGGGCCGGAAAATTCGATCTCGACCACCGCGCTGCGGGCAATGCGGCTGAGGTTCACCACCAGATACTTTTCCACGGAGTGGCGGGCGGCGGCGTGCGCATGTTGGAGCAAATTCTCAAACACCTTCTGGAGTTGCAGCGGGGAGCCGAGTACTTCCACCGCCTCCACAGGGAAGTGGAATTGAGGGGAAAGGCTTTCGTGGCAAGTGGCGCGGAAACTGGTTTCGAGCTTCTCGAAGAGGCCCTTCAGGGCGACGGGACGGGAATCGATTTGCTCGGCGCGGGCGACGGAGATGATGCGCTCGACGGTGGAGCTCGCGCGTTCCACTTCGCGGCGGATAGCTTCGCCCGAGGTTTCGTCGAGGGCCTGGCTTTGGCGGCGGATGTTTTCGAGCGGGGCACGGAGTTCCGTAAGCACGCCGTGGATCAATTGGCCGGCGACGGATAGCTTCTCGCTACGGTGCACCTGTTCGCGCAGCGCGGTTTGGTTGATGCGCGCCAACTGCTCGCCGGCCGAAAAGCAGAGGTGGGTAAAGGCGGCGTGGAGGGCAGGATCTATTAGCGGCCTGCCCGGAGCGCCTACGGCAAGGATGACGCCAACCGTTTGCTCGTGGGAGCGCATGGGGCTGACGAGGTAGCTATGGGCGGCGTCCTTTTGGTCTCCTGTAAGGACGGTAGATTTTTGCCCATCGGCCAAGGAGAGCAGTGTGCCGTTGCGTAGGGCAGTGGCCAGCAGACGCTCCTCGGGGCGTTTGGCGGCATCGAGGAGAAAGGTTGGCTTGTCTTTATGGTTGGCGTTGCTGGCTAAGGCGAGAGGCTCGACCAATTTGCGTTCCTCATCGAAGCGGTAGACTTCCCATTGTGCGCGCGGGGACACACGGGGCAAACGCTGCAGGAGCGTGTCGGCCAGGTCCCGCACGGTGGCGGCGTTGGCTAAGGCTTCGCTGGTCTCCAGAATTTGCTGAATGGATCGATTCAAGCGGGCGCTTTTCTGCTGCGTGTACCAGGCGCCCAAGATGCCAAGCAGCACGAGCATGACGACCGCGGGCAGCAGTTCCACACCCTGGGTGCGCTCGCGGCTTTCCACAACGAAGTCCGCGGGGCGCGCCAGCAGGATTTGAAAGTTGCGGTTGAAGGGGGGCGTTAAGGCAGCTTGGGTGACCAGGCCATTAACCGTAATGCGGTCGCCGGCCTCGACACCCGCCCAGGGATTGACGCCGCCTTGGCCTTTGGGCGCCACGAGGCGGAGGGGTGGTTGCGTGGAAGCAAGGGTGAGCACGTAGGTATCATTCGTGGTCTCGCCAGGGCCGGCAGTGCCGCGCAAACGCACCCATTGGCCAACGGAGTTGATGGTGGCGGCCAGGTCCGCATCCAGTTCGAGCGGCGCGGGGGCATTGGTTTGGCCTGTAACGATTGTGGATTCCGGCTTGAGGACGGCCTGGCCGGCATAAAGGCTAACCAAACCTGTGGCGCGAATTTGCGACCCAGGCCTGACCTGTTCACTAGTGGGGGCCTGAGCGCGGTTGTCGCCGGAATAAACCAATAGCAGCGCATGGGTGGGTTGACGAGGATCGCGCAAAGCCACATAGACCGCATCCGGCAGCACCAAAGGGCCAATCGAAACCACGCCTTCCACGGACACGGCTTCGCCCAGCAGTTGGGGCCGGAAATCCTCGCCTTCGCGGGCCGCGGCTTCGGCCAAGGTGACGGCGCGGGGCGGAGCGGCAAGGGAAGGCGCCTGTGCCAGCGCGGGGATGGCCAGCAGCAAGAGCGCAAAAGCTATCGTGAGGTTTGGGCGAGCCATGCGGGAAGCCTATCGTCTTCGAAGTGCGAAATCTCCAGGGCCATGCCCGCAAGTGCGGCGCGGTGCGTATTGACGGCTACCACGGTCATGCCCGCGGCCAAGGCTGCGTTAATGCCGGTTTGCGAATCTTCAAACACCAGACAGCGTTGCGCCTCAACGTTAAGGGCTTGGGCGGCTTTGAGATAGATTTCCGGGTCGGGCTTACCGCGCTCTACCTGGTAGCCGTCGAGAACGGCGCCAAAGTGTTGCCCGAGGCCGGCTTCGTCCAGCACGAACTGCACATTGCGCGGTTCGGCATTGGAGGCAACGGCTTTGCGTTCCTGCGGCTGCAGGGAGAGAACTTGGCGGATGCCGGGCACCAGCGCGCCTTCGAGCTCCGGTTGGATGAGACGGCGGTAGACAGCTTCCTTTTCTTCGCCCATTAGACGCACGGCGGATGCCGGCAGATCTGCACCAAAAAACTCACGGATCAGCTCATCGTTGTGCTTACCGTGCATGTGGCGGTTCAGCAGCGCGGGATCGATGCCCTTGTCTTCCAGGTAAAGCTCCCAGGCGCGAATGTGAAAAGGCATTGAGTCCACAATGACGCCGTCCATGTCGAAAATCCAGGCAAGAAAATTTTGCATAGGCCGGTAGAGCGATAAAATCAGGATGGCATGGATTTATACGCTGAGGTCGTCCGGCTGCGCAAGGCAGGGCAGAAGTGCGCGATTGCGACGATTGTGGAAGTGAACGGGTCGATACCCAGCTACGAGAGCGCGAAGATCCTGGTGCGCGAAGACGGCAGCATGTTGGGCACCATTGGCGGCGGTTGCGTGGAGGCCGAAGTTTGGAACGCGGCGCGGGAAGTGATGGAAACCGAAAAGCCGCGCCACATGAGCTTCAGTTTGGGCCAGGATGCGGCTTATGACAACGGCTTGATTTGCGGGGGACAACTGAACGTTTTTGTGGAGCCCGTATTGCCGCAGCCTGCTGCGCTTATTTTCGGCGCGGGCCATATTTCAAAGAGCTTGGCGCAGGTGACGCAGATGGCCGGCTTTGGCGTAACCATTGTGGACAACCGCGAAACCTTTGCCAACCGGGAGCGCTTTCCGCAAGTGGACGAAGTGATTGCCGCCGAGTATGAGGAAGTTTTCCCGAAGCTGGAAGTGAATACCTCGAGCTACGTCATTATCGTAACGCGCGGCCACCGCGACGATATGCGCGTGTTGCGCTGGGCCATCACGACGCCAGCCCGCTACATCGCCATGATCGGTTCGCGGCGAAAGGTGATTGCCGTGCTGCGCGAGTTTGAAAAAGAAGGGGTGTCCCGCGAAGACTTCGAGCGCATCCATGCGCCGATGGGGCTGGAGATTGGCGCCATTACGCCGGAAGAAATTGCGGTGAGCGTAGCGGCGGAGATGATTGCGGTGCGCCGCCAGGCCGCGCCAAAGTGGCGGGAAATAGCCAAAGGAATTTTTGCCACGCCGGAGAGCGCGGCGATTCTGAAGTGAGCCTTTCGTTGACGGTTGCCGGACTGGTATTGGCCGGGGGATCTTCGCAGCGCATGGGCAGCCCCAAGGCATTGCTGTCTTGGGGGGCGGAAACATTTCTGACCCGCATTGTTCGCATCCTCGCCGCACGCTGCGCCACAAACGTTGTGGTCACCGGGGCGCACGATGCGGAGATCCGCGCGGCGCACCCAGACCTTGCCCCGCAGCTCCAATTCAACGCCAACCATACGGAGGGGCAATTTGCGAGTATCCGTTGCGGCTTGCGGGCGCTGAGTGAAAAAGCTTCGGAGGCGGCGGTGCTGCTGTGGCCGGTTGACTTTGCGGCGGTGGCGGAAGAAACCGTGGACCTCTTGTTGCGCCAGGACCCGACGCGCCTGGTGAAGCCAGTTTATGCGGGGCAAAGCGGCCACCCGGTGCTGCTTTCCCCGGCGTCGGTGGCGGCATTGCTCAAGGCCCCACCCACCACCCATGCCAAGGCCGTCTTGGAAACGATCTCGGCCCTGAAGCTGCCCGTAGACGACCCGGCTTGCGTGATGGATGCCGATACGCCGGAAGACTACGAACGCCTGCGCTCGCGATTTGGAGACCGCCAATGAAGCGCGCCATACGTTGGCTGCTGGTCGTGCTGGTGCTGTTTCTGGCGGCTTTGCCGCGGCTGACCAATGGCATTTTCCGCGGGCGAATGGAGGTGGCGCTGGAGCAGGCGTTGAACCGGCCAGCGCGCTTGGAGGGCCCTTCCTATTGGCGGCTTTTGCCTTTTCCTGCTTTTGTGGCTGAGCAAGTGACAATTGAAGAGGATCCGCGCTTTTCGCTGGAGCCCTTTGCCTATGTGGAGGAGATTGCGATTACGCCCTCGTGGCTGGCCCTGGCGCAAGGCAAGTTTCTGGCGGCGAGGATCCGCTTGAACGGTCCCAGCCTGAACCTGATGCGCACGGCCGATGGTTGGAACGTGGCCACGGTGGCGGGTGCAGCAGAGCGCATGCCGGAGTTTGAGGTGCGCGGCGGCCGCATCAATTTCAAACAGGGCAGCGAGAAGAGCGCCTTTTACTTGGCCAATGTACTGGCGGACTTGGGGGCCAAGGCCGGGCGCCGCGAATGGGAAGTTTTCCTCGAAGCGGAGCCTGCGCGCACGGACCGCGGTCCGCAGGGCTTTGGAAAGTTTTCCGCGCGGGGCGGGGTGCGCCTGCCCGCCGAGGGGCTGGAAAGCGCGGAAGCGGTCCTGGATTGGGATGTGGAATTGCAGCCTAGTGCGCTGCATGCGTTCAATTTCTTCTTTGGTGCGCGCGGTGTTGATTTTGCCGGAAAGCTAAGTTCGCGGGCGCACCTGCATGGGCCGGTGAGCGCAGTGAAAATTGAGGGTTGGACGCAGTTGGAGGAGTTGGAAGCGCAAAGCTTTTTGGCTTTTGGCGGCAACCGGGACCGTTTGAATTTTGCGGGCGAGTTGGACTTGAAGGGTCAAACGTTGAAGCTGGATTCGGCGCCGAATAAGTTTCTGGGTTTGCGCTTGCGGGCGCGCGATTTGTTCCAAGCCCCGCGGGGCGGCATGCTGCTCGAAGTGCGGGAGATGGAGTTTGCCAAGCTGCTGGACTTCGCGCGGCAGGCGAACGCGAAGTTGCCGGCAGAAGTGGCGGTGCAGGGCAGCTTTAATGCCGTGATTGGCTACACGTTGCGTGCCGGTGCTTCGGCGCTTTCCACGGCGCGGGGCATGGTTTGGTTTGATGACGGCGAGCTTGCCTGGCCGCAATCTCCGGTCTTGCGGGTGGCGGGAACACGGGTGGTGTTGGAAGGGGACCGCTGGTTGCTGGGTGCCACGCAAATCCAGTCTGGCGAGCGGCAGACGGCGAATGTGGAGGGTGAGTGGACGGCATCGAGCGGGGCGCTGCGCCTGGCGATGGCGACGAACGAGTTGGGCGTGAACGAGTTGCGCTCCGGCTTGGGGGCCATTCTTTCGCGCGGCCAATTGCCGCTCTTGGAAGGGGCGAAGAATGGCAGCTGGCAAGGCGCGCTCACCTACCAGCGGAAAGAAGACACGGAGGCGGGAACATGGCGGGGCCGCTTACGCATCCGCAACACGCTGCTCTCGCTGGAAGGGGTGGCGCAACCTTTGGAGGTGTTGACGGCGGAGGCCCTGTTTACACCTTCGCGGGTGGATGTCCGCCGCCTGCGCGCCCTTTGGGAGGGCATTGAGGTAGAGGGCGCGTGCACGTATTTTCCCTCTTCGCCGCGGGCTACCGAAGTGGACCTGCGAATTGGCGAGATGAACGTGAGGGCAATGCAATCGTTCTTTGCACCGGCGGGGGAAGCGGCACCGGGCTTGTTGGAGCGAATGCGTTTGCGCCGAACACTCTTGCCCGATTGGTTGCGCGGACGCAACGTAGCGGGAACCATCAGCATTCGTGAGCTCGCCTTTGCCCAGGCGCGCATTGCCCCTTTGGCCGGGAAGCTAGATTGGCGCGGGTCGGCCTTGAAGCTGGCTTTGGCGCCCACACGGCTCTATTGGGCGGACAGCAATGTGCCGGTGAGCCTGGCAGGCGACTTTGTATGGGACCTGGTGCGCCCCGCTTTGGCTACGCGCTTTGAGGGCGAGCTAAGCAATTGGGAGACCAGCGAAGGGCCTGCGCGTTGGAAGGGCTGGTTGGAGTTCCACTTGCCGGGCCCGCAGGTGTGGCAGGGGGCGCGTGCGGATGGGGAATTGGAAATTGAGGCTCGCCCGGAGGCGCCCGCGAAGTTATTGCTGCGCGAAGGCCGCATCACGATTGAGGACGCGGGGGAACGCCGCACGCTCACCCCCGCGCGCTATTGGCCCCTGCCTTTGCGCGAAGAGCCGTAGTAACGCGCAACGCTGGCCCGGATGGTCGCGGGAACCAGGGTGGCCCAATCCTCGCCGGCACTCAAGCGGCGGCGAACCTCGGTGGCGGAGACTTCCCAGGCTTCCGGCGGCAATTGCAACCAGCGCAGGAAGCGCTCGTACTCCGGGGGAACGTAGGGCGAGGCGGCGCGGCGAGCGGTGAGGACAGGAAAGCGCTGCAAATAGCCGAGCAAGAGTTCGCGGGTGGCTTCCGGGCTGAGACCGTAGTCCCAGGAAAAAAGGCGGTGCGCGCCGTCTTCGCCCAAGAGCAGGTTTACACCCTTACTTGGTACGGCGGCGGCAAGCTCTTCGGCCATGGGGAAAAAGTAGTTGGCCTCGGCGAGCGCAACGGGCCCATCTGTGACTTCGAGCAACATTTCGCAACGCGCGGAGAAGGGAACGTCGTCTAATTGTTTGTGAGGATAAGTGCGCGGAACTACCCAAACGGTTTCATCCACGTGCGCAAGCGCCGCTTCGGCCAGCGCGCGGTGTGCCACCGTCGGCGGATGAAAGGCGCCCGCGAAGAGCGCCAGCCGGCGGGAGCTTTGGCGAGGGGCGCGTAGGAACTCCATAAGCTCAAACTAACGCTTTCGGCCAGTACTTGGCGATACACTGCAAAGGGAATCGATATGTTTAATTGGATCTGCCCCAAATGTGGGCGCGACGTACCGCCCGCTTTCTCCGAGTGCCCCACCTGCCATCCGCCCCAAGCGGGGGCGCCCGGCGCTGCACCAGGGCAGGCGGCGAATGCAGCCGGCGCACTTCCGGCGAGCCCGAATCCAATGCTGGGAGCGGTGCCGATGTCGACGGTACAGATGATCGGCATGCCTTCGGCAACGCCGGTGGCCGGACAAGCGGCGCAATTGCGGCCGAACGCGCCGGCGTACACGCCGCCCTATACGCCGCCTGTCGCGCCGCAGCAAGCACCCCCACAACAAGCAGCCCCGCCGCAAGCCGTTCCCCTTCCCCCGCCGCCCCCGGCTTGGCACGAGCCGCCCCCGCCGAAGCGCATCCCGAATTGGCTGGGCGCGTTGATCGCCTTTACGATCGTGGGCGCCATCGCCGCAAGCGTTGCCTGGTACACAACGCAGCGCCGCAACGGTGGTGCGGCAAAATCCGGCGCTGCCGAGGCGACGCAGGATGCCGTGATCACCGGTCACCCTTACTCCAAGGACCTGGAAGTGACGGGCTTCCGCCTGACCACCTTGACGAAAAATAAGTACCAGGTGCAATTCCTCGTGGTGAATCACGGCGCCACCGAGATGACGGACCTGGGCGGCGTAATCACCGTTCGCGGCAAAGGGACCGACCCGGAAAAAGAACCCGCCTTTACGTTCAAGTTCAAGGTCTCCAGCCTTGCGCCGTATAGCGCCAAAGAGGTGGAAGTGCGCGAGTTTACGCAATTCACCAAGTCACGCAACGATATGCCGGATTGGCAGTTTTATGAGCCAATCGTGGAAATTACTTCCCCCGCACTTTAGCCAAGGCCTCGCGCGCCGGTTTGTGGTTGGCGTTTAATTCGAGGGCGCGCTGGAAGTCGGCGACTGCCGCTTCGTTTTGCCCCAAGGCAAGCAGGGCGACGCCGCGGTTGTAGTAGTGCGAGGCGCGCGTGGGGTCCAGTGCCAAGGCTTTCCCAAAATGCCGCAGGGCTTCGGCGGCATTTCGCTCCGTGAGGGCCAAGCGGCCAAGTTCCGTATGAAAGTCTGGCGAGGCTTCGCCTTCTGCGCGCCGGCTTTCCAGGATCGCGCGTGCTTCCGGGGGAGGAAGCAGCCGCGAGAGTTCCAAGGCAGGGCGCAGGCGTTGCGTATTTTCGTAGCTGAAGCGCCAGAGCGATTCCGGGTTGCTCCAGATGAAGGCATGGAAAGCGGTGGAGACAGTGAAGACTGCGAACACGCCCCGATTCCAGATTGCCGGATTGGCCAGGAAGAGAGCAACAAAGGGAATGGCCACATAGAGGCGGCGTCCGGCCGCAAAGTCTGCCAAAGGGAAGATGGAGCTTGTGGGAAGCAACCAAGCCAAGCCCGCCAGCAGCCAGGGCAGGGAAGGGAGGCGGCGTTGCCAAAAGAGAAACCCCAAAGGCAGGAGAATCCAAATGGCTTGCCAACTGGGGGCGGGTGCCGGGTTCCAGTCAAACACGATTGGGTAGGGCAAGAGCAATTGCCAGGCGTAGCGGAAAAAGCTGTGGCCTTGGGTGGCGAGATACTGCAAGGGACCGATGCCCGCCTGAGTGCCCGCGCCGGAGCCAGCGATTTGCGCCGTTGTGAGGGTGGTGGCCACAATCGCCATGCCGGCAACTACAGTTTGGCCGAGCAGCGGCAGGGCGTCTTTGCGCCAGGTGCCGCGTACGTAACTAAGCGCCGCCAACACTAAGGGAAGGGCAACGGCCTCCTCTTTGGCGGCGAGGGCGGCAAAAAGCGCGGCATAGGTGAGGGCAATTTTCTGGTGCTTCCAGGCCAGCAACGCCAGCCACGCAAAGATGCTCATGAGCAGAATTGGGCGCGCGAAGATGTAGAGCACCGCCTCGCTTTGCCAGGGGTGCAAAGCAAAGAACATGGCGGCCCATAGGGCTTGTTCGCGGCTGGCCCAGGCGCGCAAGGCGGAGAGACAAAGCTGCGCGCTAAGGGTGTGGAGCAGGATGTTGACGAAGCGCCAGGCCCACGGCGCATCGGGGTTGAGGGTGTGCTGGAGCCAAAAGGTGAGATACGTCAAAGGCCGCAAGCGCCAGTTCACGTCCTCGGGCCAAGCCATGTTGCGCAGGGAATGATCGTCCAGCAGCCAACCGCCCGGCAAGCCCAGCAACCAAAGCAGGCAGGCCAAAAGCAGAAGTAGGCGGTGGCGGTCCAGGTGGAGGTCCAATGCTATTCTGCTAGTTTCTCATGGCGAAACCAAAGCCTCCGCTGCCGGAGCAGGGCGCAACGCGGTGGCCCAAGCCCCGCACGAAAGCTGCCCGACAAGCCCGCCTGGACGCGATTTTGGCGCATCTTGACGCGATGTACCCCAATGTAACCTGCGCCTTGCACCACAACTCTCCTTGGGAGCTTTTGGTGGCCACGATCCTTAGCGCGCAGTGTACCGACGAGCGCGTGAACAGGGTGACGCCCGAGCTATTTCGCACTTACCCCACGATGAGCGCCCTCGCGCAAGCCGACCCGCGGGATGTGGGCAAGGTGATCTTTTCAACGGGCTTTTACAACAACAAAGCGAAGAACATTGTTGCCGCGGCGCAGGTGCTGTTGCGCGAACACGGCGGCGAAGTGCCCCGCACCATGGAAGCGCTGCTCACGGTGCCGGGGGCGGCGCGCAAGACGGCCAACGTAGTGCTGGGCACTTGTTTTGGCATTGCCAGCGGGGTGGTGGTGGATACGCACGTTTCGCGCCTATCGCAGCGCCTGGACTTGACCCGCGAGAAAACACCGGAAAAAATTGAGCGAGACTTGATGAAGATTTTGCCCACGGAGCGTTGGATTTCCTTCAGCCACCAGATAATTCACCATGGCCGCGGCCATTGCACGGCCCGCTCGCCGAAGTGTGCTGCTTGCCCGATGGAACCTCTTTGTTATGCCGCGGATAAAACAATTTAGCCCACTTTTGTATTTGCTCCTGGGCGGCTGCGTTCCCTACGCCAATGACTACGCTCCCACGCGCGAACGCAAGGTTTCTTATAACGGTAACCCCCGCCAATTGCCGCCGCGCCTAGTGATGCGGGATGCCCGCGCCGAGAAGCATTTCGTTTACGGAGTGGACCCCGCGGGCTTTGATGGTGAGTTCCGGAAGGTGGGTTCGCGCGTGGCCTTCCGCTTGGGCGCTGCCTCCGGGCGGCGGCTGGTGCTGGAGTATCGCAGCCCGTCCCCGCAGAGTGTGCACGTGAAAGCGAACGGTGTGCTGGTGGGAGAGTTCACGGCCGATGGCCGGGACAGCCGGGATGGCCGGGGACAATGGAGCGTGGAGTTACCCGCAGCCGCAATTCTGGAAGGAATGCCAACGCTGGTGGAATTGGAAAGCCCATCGGGTTTTGCCGTGGCGAGCGTGGCCTTGGAAAACTAGAAGGTGTCCAGCTAGAAAGTGTTCGGAGTCGTCTACATCCTCTTGGGCTGGCTGCTCACTGTTTTCGCGGCATGGGGTTGGGGTTGGCCACTGTTGCACGGGTTGCGGCTAGAGGGCGAGCGAAACACCCTGGCGCTCTACCGTTTTCTGTTGGGTGCGGCTACGCTAAGCTTGCTGGTCTTTGTGCTGGCCTGCGCGGGCTTGGTTTACAAAGCCTCCATTTACGGGGTGCTCGCCGTAGGCATTGCGCTGTTGCTGTGGCGGCGGCCGCAGTTCGATGCCGTGCGTGGTTCTCGGAGCGTCTGGGTCTACGCGGCCTTTGGCCTTTACTACTTCGCCTACGCGCTGCATCCGGAGATGAGCCCCGATGGCATGAGCTACCATCTGGGCCTGGTGGCGCGCTATGCCCGCGAACACGGTTTCCAATTGGTGCCGGGAAATCTGTACGCGCACCTGAGCCAAGGGCTGGAGATGCTCTTTCTCGCGGCATATTCTATTGGCCGGCACAGCGCCGCGGCTTTGGTGCACTTTACGTTCCTGCTCTTGTTGCCGCCGTTGTTGGCGCTGCACGCAGGCCGCACGGGTTGGTACGCGGGATTGTTTGTTTTCCTATTGCCGCTGGCGGGCTTGGATGGCGTGAGTGCTTATAACGACATTGCCTTAACGGGGGTGGGCGTGGCCGTGGTGGACGCCATGGTGCGCTGGCAACGAAGCCAACAAGCGGGCTCCGAACAACCGCAATGGGTGAGCGTGGCGGCACTGCTGGCGGGCTTTGGGTTCGGCATCAAATACACGGGAGCGCTGCTGGCGCTGTTGTTGCTGCCCGCTTGGCGGCATTGGCCGCGCTGGGCTTGGGGCGGCCTGCTCAGTCTTCCCTGGTTGGCGAAGAATTTTTACTTCACAGGCAACCCCTTGGCGCCGTTCTTCAACCACTGGTTCCCCAACCCGTATTTCACCGAGGAATTGGAGACCAGCTACCGGGCCTTCTTGCGGCACTATGACGTGGCGGGCGTGGCGGAGTGGTTGCGCGAGGTTGTGCTCGGCGGACCGCGCTTGAGCGGCTTCCTGGGCCCCGCGGGGCTGCTGTTAGCGCTGGGGTTGGTGGCCCTAGGGGCGAGTGGTTGGCGCACGCTGCTGGGGCGTTGGTGGATGGCGGGCTTGCTGGCAACGCTCAGCATTTATCCGCTGAATATCGGAACGCGCTTTCTCTTGCCGGCTGCTCCTTTCCTCGCATTGCCGCTGTTCCAAGCGGCGGGAACGCGGCAAGTGTGGTTGTTGGCAATCGCAGCCCTATTTGCTTTGCCACCGCTGCGTAGCGCCTACTCCTCGCCCCACACTTGGAACTTCGACCGCTTGGAGTGGCGCGCGGCCCTGCGCTTGGATAGCGAAGAAAGCTACCTGGTGCGCAAGCGTCCGGGCTACATTACGGCGCGGACCATCGAAGTGTTTGTGCCCCCGGGGGAGACCGTGTTTGCGCTCTCGCCCGTGGCGGAAAGCTACACCAGCCGCAACGTTCTAGTGTCGTACCAATCGAAGCTGGGGATGGAATTGCTGCACGCGCTAGCGGCGTTTCGCTATGAGGGCTACCAGGCGCGGGCCGTTTACCATTGCCCGGCAAATCGGATTGTTGTCGGGCGGGCATCCAACGACACTTGGTCGATCAACGGCATTCAGCCCCGCCCAAGGGGCATGACCTGCAACCGCATGCCGTGGGACGTGGGGCAGGCGCTGGATGGCAACTGGGCTACGCGTTGGCGCACTTGGGGGCCCGTGCGAGCAGGGGACTATTGTGAACTTCAGGGCGCGGGGCCTTGGAAGCTTCATGCAACTGCTGACCAATGGGACGTGGAGCTGGCCGGTTGTACGCGGGAAATTCTCCCGGACTCCGAGGCCACAAAGGTTGACTACCGGGCCGAGGCGCGGCGCTTCTTTTTGGCTCAGGGGATTCGCTACCTGGCCGTGGATGCCGTGGATTACCCCAGTGCGGATTTGCGCGACAATACCGCTAGCTGGCAGGTGGAACTGGTTGCCGAGCGAGGCGCCATGCGCATCTATCGTTGGAAGGAGGGCAACTGATTGCCCCGATTGTTTCTTGGCGTGGATGGGGGCCAATCCTCCACCAGCGCGTTAATTGCGGATGAAGATGGGCGGGTGCTGGGCCAAGGGCGCGGCGGGCCCTGCAACCACGTGAAGACGGGGGATGGCCGCGCGAAGTTTGAAAACGCCATTCTAGGCTGCGTGCATGCCGCGGCCCACCAAGCGGGTTTGGACCGCGACAAGCTACATTTTGTGGGGGCCTGTTTGGGCTTCAGTGGCGGGCCGGAAGACAAAGACCAACTCGTGCGCGGCATGGTGAGCGCGGAAAAATTCCTCATCACCAACGACGGGTTGATTGCGCTATCGGGCGCCACGGGCGGTGCGCCGGGCATTATCGTGGTGGCCGGGACGGGATCGATTGCTTATGGCCGCAATGCGCGCGGAGAAACGGCGCGGGCAGGCGGCTGGGGCTACATTTATGGCGACGAAGGCGGCGGCTTTGACATTGCGCGGCAAGCGGTGCGGGCTTGTTTGCGGCAGGAGGAAGGCTGGGGTCCGCCAACGATGCTGCTGCCGCGGATGTTGGAGGCGACGGCCAGCGAAAGCGCGAACCAGATGATGCATCGCTTTTACACCAACGAATTCACGCGCCCGCAAATTGCCACCTATGCGCAATTGGTGGACGAGGCGGCGCGTGCGGGCGATCGCATGGCCATGGATATTCTGAACGCTGCCGCGCAAGCCTTGGCTGGCTTTGCGGCCAGTGTACGGCACGTGCTATTCGCGGAAACCGAGGTGGCCCGGGTGTGCCCGGTGGGCAGCGTCTACCAAAGCGAAATTCTGCACCACCGCTTCGCGACTCTGGTCCGCTTTACGGAGGCCAACGAGTTTACCGAGCCACTCTTTTCGCCTGCCGCGGGGGCGCTGATGGAGGCTTGGCGGCTAACGGGCACGAGCCCCAAATTCGACCAACTGCCCCAAGCCGGGAAGTAGGACAATAAAGGAATCCCCATGGCGAAATTATCCATACGCGATCTGTCTCTATCCGGCAAAACGGTTTTTATTCGAGTGGACTTCAACGTTCCGCTCGCGGCTGGCGGTCAGGAAATAACTTCCGATAAGCGCATCCGCGCCTCTCTTCCTACAATTCAATACACGCTGGAACAGGGCGCGGGCTTGATTCTGGCCAGCCATCTGGGCCGTCCGAAAGGCAAGCGCAACCCTGAGATGAGCTTGGCCCCCGTAGCGGTGCGCTTGAGTGAATTGCTGGGCCGCCCCGTAAAGATGGCACCTGATTGCATTGGTGCCGAAGTGGCTGCCATGAAGCCCGCCCCGGGCGAAGTGTTGCTGCTGGAAAACCTGCGCTTCCACGCCGAAGAAGAAGCCAACGACCCCGGCTTTTCCCAAGCCCTGGCCAGCCTGTGCGACCTGTATGTGAACGATGCCTTTGGCACGGCGCACCGCGCGCACGCCTCCACCGTGGGCATGATTGCCCATTGCGCGCAGGCCGCCGCCGGTTTCCTGATGGACAAAGAGCTGGAGTATTTGACCAAGGTGACCGCGGCGCCGGAGAAGCCCGCCGTCTCGATCATTGGTGGCGCGAAGGTGAGCGACAAGATTGAGGTGATTCAGAACCTGCTGAAGATCTCCGACACGCTGATCATCGGCGGCGCCATGGCCTACACGTTTCTGAAGAGCCAGGGCTTGCCCATTGGCAAGAGCCTGGTGGAAAAGGACAAGCTGGACTTGGCCAAGGAATTGCTGGCCGAAGCCGGATCCAAATTACTGTTGCCCACGGACCACGCCGTAAGCCCCGAATTCAAAGCCGATGCGGGCTATGCGGTGGTGAACGAAATTCCCGAAGGACAAATGGCGCTCGACATTGGCCCCGCCACCACGGCAAAGTACGTGGAAGTGATCTTGGGCGCGAAGACCATTGTTTGGAACGGCCCGATGGGCGTGTTCGAAATGCCTCCCTTCGACAAGGGCACCATGGCGGTGGCGCATGCGGTGGCCGAAGCCACGGCGAAGGGCGCCACCAGTGTGGTGGGCGGTGGCGATAGCGAAAAAGCTGTGAAAACGGCGGGCATTAGCGATAAGATGAGCCACGTCTCGACCGGCGGCGGCGCTAGCCTGGAGTTCCTGAGTGGAATTCCCCTTCCTGGTGTTGTTGCCCTTTCGGACAAATAAGTCTTAAAGGAGGGGCAGCGAATGTCCCGTTTGCGCATTCTCTTCTGGGCCGCTACTCTAACGGGGGCGGCCCTTGCCGTGTTCGCGCAAGTGCACATGTTTACGCGCGAGCAAATGTTGGAGTACACCGCCCAAAACCCTTACCCACGCTTTCCGGATGGACGTCCGCGGGTTCCTGATGAAGTGCTGGAGGCGGTGAAGACCCTCTCTGTGGAAGAGGTGTGGGGACCCTTGCAAGGCACGCCTTACGCCAATACCTACGAGGGCAACTTTGCCCAGCTGCACCCCGGCATGAAGCTGGTGGGCCGCGCCGTCACTGCGCAATTCATGCCCGTGCGCGACGATGTGCGCGCCGTGGAAGACAAGTATGCCGAGCAGCGCGGCTGGTCCACCCGCAGCCAGCACCAACGCGTGATTGACCAGTTGACGAAGGGCGATGTGCTGGTGGCGGACTTGTTTGGCAAGGTGGATGGCGGAACGCTGGTGGGCGACAATCTAGCTGCCGCGGTTTTCTCCGCCACGGGCAATGGTTTTGTGGTGGATGGCGGCATCCGCGACCTGGAAGGTATCTTCCCCATGAAGATGAACATCTACTACCGCGGTGTGCACCCCTCGGCCATTCGCGACGTCATGCTGACGGGCTACAACGTGCCCATCCGCATTGGCGCCGCGACCGTGATGCCGGGCGACATTGTTTTCGGGGACCGCACGGGCGTTTATTTTGTTCCGCCCCACATGGTGGAAAAGATTCTGGCCCGCGCGAAGGAAACGCACATTCACGATGAATGGACCAAAGACAAATTCCTGAACGGAACCTATAAGTCCACAGACCTGTATCCAACACCCAAGGACCCCAAGTTGAAGCAGGAGTACGAGGAGTACAAGAAGAAACGATTGGCCGCCAAGCCTTAGTGGCGAACCGACAGCGCTATTCGCTGGTTTTGGCGCCGCGGTGGTTCTCGGGCTTCGCGCCGGGAATGCGATTCACCAGCTTGTTGGCCCCGTTACCTTGCTTGGTGATTTCGAAGGAATCATAAAGTTCGCCGGTGGCCACGCGGCTTTCAAAGATCAGCTTGTTGCCATTGATGCGAATGATTTGGAACAACTGCGTATCTTCGGCCGTGCGCACCATCCAGGGCTTCTTTTCCAGGTCGTATTGCTTCGGGCCCACCACGCTCACCACGTAGGCCGTGTTGTTCTCCAGGTTCGAACGGGCATAGGTATGGTCGTGGCCGGTAAGCACCATGTCCACCTTGTAGCGGTCAATCAAGGGCTTCCAGGCTTCGCGTAGTTTGGCGTTGTCGCGGCCTTTGGCGGCGCTCAACACCGGATGGTGGAAGGTGAGGATGGTCCAGCGGTTGGGGTTATTTTTGAGCGTGTTTTCGAGCCATGCGGTTTGCTCGGGCGTCACGCGGTTGGAGTCGAGGGCAATCATGCGCAGGCCTTGAAAGTCGACGTAATAGCTGGCTTCTTCGTAGCCGGGGGCGCCGTTGCGGGGCAGCGTAAACTGCGGGGCCCAGTGCTTGGTCAATCCGCGCTTGCCGCCAACATTGCCGTATTCGTGGTTGCCGGGCGCGGGAACACTGGGAATGGAGCGGCTCATAAAGCTCATGGCGCGGTGCCATTCGCCCCACTGGGCATCGTTGTTGTAGTTGTTGATCAGGTCTCCGGCGTGCACCAGGAAACGGGCCTTGGGAGCATGGCGCAAAGCGGTTTGGAAAAGGTGCGAAACATGTTCGGCGATATTGTTTTGCGCATCGCCGAAGTAGAGAAACTCAAACGGCTCGGGTTGGGCGGCGGCGGTGCGGAAGCGGTTCCATTCGCTCCAATTCTCGCCATCGCCAACGCGGTAGTTGTAAGTGGCGCCGGGCTTCAGGCCCGTGATGGTGGCGGAATGATAGTGGGCCGTGGAGAGTTCGCTCTCGAAAGGAGCGGCCGTGCCTTCTACTTTCTGCACCTTTTTCACAAACAGGGGGCCGTCGGTGATTTCGGCGTATTCCACGACGGGCTTCGTCACGCTGACATCCGTGCGCCAGGTAAAGGATTGCGTGGTGGTCGGGTCTGCCGACCAGGTCAGGATCACGCGGTCCGGCACGGGCAGGGGTGCGTGGTTAAGTTTTTCCGAATACTTCTTTACGCCTTGGGCCAAAAGCAGGCAAGCCAAGCCTGCCGTCAAGAGCAACGTGATGCTACGCCGGTTCATGCCCTTCAGTCTAACGTGAACGAATTTCAATTCGATTGCTTCGGGGTGCCTTGATTTTCGAACCACACCACGTTGCGGGATTCCTGCCCAGCAACCAGGACGTCGAGGTCGCCATCGCCATCGAGGTCGACCAGGCGGATGTCATAGGCGGCTTGGTTTTCGTGGAGATGCTCTTTGGTGAAGCGGCCTTGGCCATTGTTGCGGTAGAGCGCGACGGTCATGGAGTCTTTGGCGCAGGTAACGGCATCAAGGTCGCCATCGCCATCCACATCGCCCACGGCCAAAGAATGCGGCCCGGCGATTTCGGTATCCACGCTTTCCGCGCGAAACGCCGGCGCGCGAAAGAGGGCAAGGCCAAAGCCATGGCCACGGCTTAACAGCAGGTCGGCCTTGCCATCGCCGTCAAAGTCGCCAATGGCGGGATTGGTGGCCCCCGGTTCGGTCTCGCTGAGCAGGTGTTTTTTCCAGGGGCCAGTCCGGCTTGCCGGTTGCTCCCACCAGGCCACCCAGTTGCCTTTGGCGCCAATTTTGGCGGCCGCCGCAATGTCTACGCGCCCATCGCCGTTCAAATCGCCCGCTCCCATATAGTGGCTTAAGCCCGGAGCATCCTTATCGGCAAAAACATTTTTCTGCCATTTTGTTCCGCGCGCCACGGGCTTCAGCCAGACGATGGAGTGTGGCGTTTTGCCCATCGGCTGCGCACTGTTGGCGATCAATTCCAGCTTGCCGTCGCCGTCCACGTCGTGCGTCCACAGCCCGTGGATGCCGTGGATGCCGCCTTTCTCGTAGTCTTCGATCAGGTGGAAGCGCCAAGGCTCCGTCGCGGGCCGGGCCGGTTGCTCCAGCCAGTAGAGGTAGCCGGGGGCGTATTGCGCGCCAACGAAATCTTCGTCGCCATCGCCGTCCACGTCCAGCACGGCACTGTGGATGATGTTGGCGCCCTCGTAAAGCTTTCGGGGCTGCTGTCCGGGAAGGGCCAGAAACGTTGCGTTCCCCGCACCGTAAACAATGCCCTTCGCCTTGGCCAGCCCGCTCAACTTTACGCCCACTGCCGTAAGACTTTTTTCCGCGTTCTGCACCACGTGCCGCTTCCAAGCCCCCGCATGGCGGTTGAAGTAAATGCGGACATTCTGCGTGGCCCGGCCGCAAGCAATGATGTCCGGCTTGCCGTCGGCATCAAGGTCGGCAATGGTCAAATCTTCGGCGGACAACTCGGGGCCGTCCAGTTGCGCCACACGCACCCATTGGCCGCTGGGATTGCGCTTCAACAGGCCCAGGCCCGTTTGCTTGCCGCGCCAACCAAAGGCCAGTTCGTCGCTGCCGTCGCCATCAAAATCGGCGAAGCCCAAGGCGTGCCCGCCGAACACCTCGCGGTCCACCTGCGTGCGCGGCCAAAGCGTGCCCAAGGGGCTGCGGTAATTGGCCGCGGGCGGCGCACCTTGCGGGTTCAGGCGTGGGCGGGGCTCTTCGTACACAACCAGGTGATCCCCGTGGAAGGCCTCAATTGTCGCAGCCACGCGGTAGCGGTTCACCCTTCCAATTACTACTTCGCCCGGTTGCCCTTCGCCGGTGAGGGTGCGTGTCCAGGTGCCGTCGTGCTGGCGCGAAAGAGTTTCCACTCCGCGCTTGGAGGCCATCACAATTTCCTGTCCCGCTTCGTTCTCCATCTCTTCGGGGAAGAAATTGTGCGCCAGTTCCAGGTTCTCCGCCGCTGCTTCCGCCCGCCAATCCGGCAGATAGAAAACCATGGTCTTGCCTTCCAGCGGCAACACGATCAGATCTTTCGCGCCATCGCCATCCACGTCGGCCCAACGGATGCGGTGGGCCCCGGGAATTTTCGCCACATCGTGGAGCCGCCATTGAGCGCCGGACCGCTGATTGCCCGGCAATTGCTCCAGCCAATGCAGGCTGCCCTTGGTGGCGCGTTCCCGCGGTTGCCACTCCGCGGCGAGGGCAAAGTCCAAGCGGCCGTCCCCATTGATGTCGTGGGCCGCAATGGAGACGTGGTCCTTGGGCGCGGCATTCTCGCTAATCAATTGCGCCTGCCACGTCGGGTTTTCGTACCACAGCACTTTCGAGCCCGTAATGGCCACGACGTCCAGCTTGCCGTCGGCGTTCACGTCCGCCGTGCGCACCGCGTAGACCACTCCAAGGTCTTTGGCGATTTCCCGCTTTTCAAATTGAGCGTGGAGGGCCAGGCAGGTGAGAAAAAGAAGCGCCACTTTCGACATGGTGAAAGTTTATCTCGCAACTTTGTTGTGATAATGAAGGCGTGTCGAGGGTGAAGGATCTCGAGCTGCAGCTCGAACGCGCGCACTTGCAATTGCGGCTCTTCCAAAAGGTGAGCCGCTTGATGGTTAAGGAAATGGGTTTGCGGGAAGTGCTCGCTGCCATTAATGCGTTGATTGTGGAGTACATGGCTTGCGACTCCTGCTTGCTTTACCTTTTGGATGGCGACGAGCTGTTGCTGTGTTCCTCCAACAACCCCTCGCCGAATACGCTTGGCTATGTACGCTTGCAATTGAATGAAGGCTTGACGGGCTGGGTGGCGCGCGAACGCCGCCTGGTGGCCATCAGCAAAGAAGCCTACCTGGACGAACGCTTCAAGACCTTTGCGGAACTGCCCGAGGATCAGTTCGAGGCCTTTCTTTCCGCGCCCATCATTGCGCGCAACCGGGTGGTGGGGGTGATCAACGTGCAGCACCGGCGGCCCCATGTTTTTAGCGGCGATGAAATGGAAACGCTCACCACGCTGGGCGAACAAGTGGGCGTGTTGCTGGCGCTGGCCAAGCTCGAATCCGGCAGCGGCCTGGAAGATATCGGAACGCTAGTCTCCGCTTTGGCATCAAACTAAAGAGAGATGCTTCGCCGCAGCTTCGTTTCCGCTAGTCTTGCCGCGCCTTTTGCCGCAGCGGCCGAACCCAAGTTCCGTCGGGTTTTTTTTCACGATAAGGAAAAGATCGCCAGTGGCTTTTCCGGTTTCGCTTTCCCAACGACAGAACGCGGCTTTGTGACGGGTGTGCAGCGTGAGGGCTCGGGCCGGCTACAGGGCTTCCTGTTGAGCACCAAGGACGGAGGCAGCACTTGGCAAGAAGCGCGGCTCCGTTTTGTCCCCATCTTTTTGCAGGCTTTGGAGCCCGGCTTTCTGTGGGCGATGAGCAATAAGCGCGAAATTTGGTTTAGCGCGGAATACGGCCTGGATTGGCGCAAGCTTTCGAAGTTGAAGCAAGCCTTGACGCTGCACTTTGTGGACCCCCAAAACGGCTTTGCCGCGGGCGTCGAGAAGATGGCTTGGAAAACGGTAGACGGGGGCCGCAAGTGGCAGCCCATCGCCGCCGCCACCGAAGCGCAGGGCGAGAAAAAATACGCCGCCTTCCAGTGCATTGCCAGCCACAAAGGTAAGCTGGTTTCGATCTTCGGCAATTCGCAGGCGAACCGCGCCTATGCGAACCCCTTTGGCACGCCGGACTGGATGCAGCCCGAGTTTGCGAAGTTGCGCCGTCCACGCCCCGCGCTGACCCTCGTGCTGGATTCTAGCGACGGCGGCGAAACGTTTCGCAACACCAGTGCCTCCACCTTTGGCGAAGTGCGCCAGGTGCGCATCGGGGAGAGCGGAGAGGGTGTTGTCGTGGTGCAGTTCCGGGGCAGCTTTACCTATGGCGGCGAGGTGTACCGCTTCCGTGCCGGTCAAGCCAAAGAATTGGAGCTGATGCTGCGGCCCAAGGACATTGAAGTCCACGACGCGCTGCACGTGCCCGGGCAGGGGTATTACGTAGCTGGCACGTCGCGCACCAGCGACATCGACCTGCCGGTCCCTACGCCCGTAAAAATTCTGTTCTCCTTTGACGGCAAGGAATTTCTGGACGTGGCGGTGGACTACCGTGCCGAGGCCCGCCGGGTGTTCCTGGCCTACGCGGGGCGCAACGTTTTTGCGGCCACCGACGAGGGCATGATTTTGAAGCTAAGTTAGGTTGCCCTACTTCCCGGTAAATTCTTTGTCATCCCGGGAACTGCCCACCATCTCCCGGCGAAGCTTTAAGTAGGCGGCAAACTTCTGATCCTGTTCCGGAGTCAATAACTTGCGGATTGCTTCGTCTTCCTGTGCTTGGATGCCGCGCATTTCCTGGTGCAATTGACGCGCGAGCTTTTCTTCGCGAATTACGGCAGCACTATCGTTGGCAATGCGCGCCCTCCTTAACGCTCGCATTTGCGTGTTGTATTGCTGGCGCTTCGCGGCAAAGGGGCGCTGGTATTGGCGTTGGATTTCGTCCACCGCGCGGGCTTGGTCCATCGTAAGGCCCAAGGCGCTTTTGAGAGGTTGGTCCGCGAGCAGCAAGGCGCAGGTTGCCGCAACGACTAAGAAATGGCGAACAAGGTTCTGAACGGGGTTCATTTTGCGTTTTCCTTCCGAAGTAGATAGTGAGCACGAGGGCTCTCTATCTACTCCTGTGCGGAACGGAAAGAAAAACAATCAAGCGGGCGGCAGAAAGGAATTCAGGCCGCCACGGTTTCGCAGCTGAGTAGGTGGCGGAAGTGGGCCGTGGTGGCGCGCAGACCGTCTTCGAGCGAAACGCGCGGGCTCCAGCCGAGGGTACGTTGCGCTTTCGCAATGTCCGGCTGGCGGCGGGTGGGGTCGTTTTCCGGCAGCGGGTGGAAGGTGAGGGGCAAGTGCGTGCCGAGCAGCCGCTGGATGCGTTCGGCAAATTCGAGCAGCGTAATTTCTTCCGGGTTGCCCAGGTTCACGGGCTCGCGTTCTTCGGAATGCATCAAGCGAAACAGCCCGTCCACCATATCGTCTACGTAACAGAAGCTGCGCGTCTGCGTGCCATCGCCGAAGACGGTAAGCGGCTTGCCTTCGAGCGCTTGGCCCAGGAAGGCGGGAACCACGCGCCCATCGTCGAGCTTCATGCGCGGACCATAGGTGTTGAAGATGCGGGCGATGTTGGTGGCAAGGCCGTACTTGCGGTGGTAAGCCATAGTCAGGGCTTCGGCATATCGCTTCGATTCGTCGTAGCAGGAGCGGGGGCCGATGGGGTTCACGTTACCCCAATAGGTTTCGCGTTGGGGATGCTCTAGCGGGTCGCCGTAGCACTCGCTGGTGGAGGTAACCAAGAAGCGCGCCCGGTTGGCGCGGGCCACTTCCAGCATGTTGCGCGTCGCCGTGGAGCCGGATTCCAGCGTTTCCAGCGGATAGGCCAGATAATCCTTGGGGCTGGCCAACGAGGCAAAGTGCAGGACGAAATCGTACGGCCCGTGTTCCAGCATCCGGTCGGGCGCGTAGGTATCGCAAACATCCATTTCAATGAAACGGAAGCGCGGATGGTGGGCCAGGTGAGCCAGGTTTTCCGCCTTGCCGGTAATGTAGTTGTCCAGGCCAACCACGAAGTAGCCTTCGCCAAGCAGGCGGTCGACAAAATGAGAGCCGATGAAACCGGCAGCGCCAGACAGGATTGCTTTCACAACTATGATTGTAGAGAGACTGGATAAGAATTGCTCGTGACCGAAACTCCTAGTACCCCTGAGATAGTACTTCTGACCTTTGTACTGTTGGCGAGTGCGGGCGGCTTCTTTTGGCGATTCGGACCCATCCTGAAAATCATCGCGGCGGCGAAAGCGGAGCCGGGCTACAGCTTGCGGGATTGGCCCAGGCGCATCGGGCGCTTTGTTTGGGAAGTGATGCTGCAGGCCAAGGTGGTGCGCGAGCGGCCCTTGCCGGGCCTGGCCCATGCCTTCGTTTTTTGGGGTTTTTGCGCTTTTGGCTTGGTGACTTTAGACCACGTGGCGCGCGGCTATGGCGGCGGCTTTTTGGCGCACACGCATGGCTTCGGGCGGGTTTATTTCGCCATTGCGGCTGCTTTCGCCGCGGCGACCGCCATTTCGATTGCTGGCCTTTTCTGGCGGCGCTTCGTGGTGCGGCCCAAGTGGCTGGGCGAGCAAGTGAGTGTGGAGAGCGGCATCATTGCGGGCCTGATCTTTGTTTTGATGTTGACCTACCTTTGGGATTGGTGGCTGGGCGGCGCGGGCGGAAAGGAAAATTGGTGGGCGCATACGCTGGCCTTGGCGATTTTTCTGCCCTTGATTCCGCACACCAAGCACCTGCACCTGGTGCTGAGCCCCGTCGCCGTGGCGGCCATGCGGGAGGGCTTCAGCGCCATTCCGCCGCTCGAAGGCGAAGAAGACTTTGGCCTGGTAACGGGCAAGGACTTAACCCAAGTGGTGGCGCTGCAGGCCTTCTCTTGTGTGGAGTGCGGCCGCTGCACGGAGCATTGTCCCGCAGCCAATACGGGCAAGGAATTGAATCCGAAGGCAATTGCAATGGGCGCGCGGGAATACTTGAAAGAGTTTGGCCCGGGCAGCGAAGAGCCGCTATTGGGCAAGCATTTGAGCGAAAAGGCGGTGTTCCAGTGCACCACCTGCGGCGCTTGCGAATACCAATGTCCCGTGGGCGTGCAGCACTTGCCGTTAATTGTCGGCCTGCGGCGCGGGGCGGTGAATACGGGCAGTTGGGAGGACGATTACGGGGCGAAGCTTTTCCGCAACCTGGAGCGCCAAGGAAACGTGATGGGCCTGAGTGGCGGCGGCGGGGCCAAAAGCTATCCCCTCTTCGACGGGACCCAAGAGTATTGCCTTTGGCTGGGGTGCATGGGGCAGTTTGATGCGCGCGGGCGCGAGATTGTGGAAGCGCTGGTGAAGGTGATGGGCCACTTGGGCGTCAGCTACGGAGTGCTCAAAAAGGAAAAATGCACTGGCGACCCGGCGCGGCGCTTGGGCAACGATTTGGCTTTTGGCGAATTGGCGCAGGCGAACCTCGAGTCGTTGTCGAAGTGGGGCGAGCGGCCACCAAAGGTGATTAGCATTTGCCCGCATTGCGTGCGGACCATGGCTGTGGATTGGCGCGAATACGGCGCCACGCCGCAGGTGGAGCACCATACGCAATTTCTGGCGCGCCACGCGCCGCGTTTGCCGAAGCCAGACGGGCGGGATGTGGTCTACCACGATCCCTGTTATTTGGGCCGTTACCAAGGCATTTACGACGAACCGCGGCAGGTGTTGGGAGGGCCGCGCGAAGCCGAACGCAACCGCGAGCGCAGCTTTTGTTGCGGGGCGGGCGGCGGCTTGGCCTTCCTGGGCGAGGAAGAAGGCATGCGCGTAAACGAAACCCGCGCGCGCGAATTGGCCGCCACCGGGGCAGCGGTCATCGCCACCGGCTGCCCCTTCTGCCAAACCATGTTCCAAGCCGCGCTCACGCAAATTGAGGGCACGGGCCCGAAACCGCAATTGAAAGATGTGGTGGAGCTGGTGGCCGAGCGTTTGGGGTGATATACTGAAGGTTTCGACCTCCCTTCGTGGGCGCGTAGCTCAATTGGCAGAGCAACTGACTCTTAATCAGTAGGTTGAAGGTTCGATTCCTTCCGCGCTCACCACCTTGGAATCTCTTCCCTCATCCCTTTTCGGCAACATACTCTATAGTCCCTTCAGCGGCCTTTGATAAGATTGTGGGCGCGTGAGCTTCCTTGCGCACCCTTCGATATGCAATTTTTCCGGCCTTTTTCCGTTGTTCTCCTCCTGGCGTCGTTCTGCGTGAGCTTGTCTTGGGGGCAAGATACGGCTGCCCTTGAGCCCGCCTTCGCCGCCAAAGTGAAGCCTTTTTTGGTGAAGAATTGCCAGGCTTGCCACAATGCGGACAACGCCACGGCGGGCGTGCGGGTAGACCAATTGAACGCCGCGCTTGAAGACGCGCACTTGCGCCATTGGGAGGGAATTGCTCACCGCGTGAAGGCGGGCACGATGCCGCCCAAGGGCTTGCCGCAGCCGAAACCCGAAGAGCGCGCCGAGATTGTGGAATGGGTGGAAAAGGCGCTGGAAGTGGCGCGCCTGCGCCCCACGCCGCGCAATGGCAGTGTGCGCCGTTTAACCGTTGCCCAATATCGCAATACCTTAAAAGACCTGCTGAAGCTGGACGACGACCTTACCGAAATTCTGCCGCCCGATGCGGTATCGAAAGACGGCTTCCTGAACAACCAGGAAACGCAGCAATTGTCGCCGCTGCTGTTGGAGGCGTATCTCGAAATCGCCGAAGAAGCATTGAAGCGCGCCATCGTTGACCCCGCGAAGAAGCCCGTGGTGCAAAACTTCCGCATGGACCTGGGCCGGGGCGTGAATCCAAACCCCGTGAAGGAAGAACTCGTGCTGGGGGCCAACAGCATGTTGCTCGACAACCCGGACTTCCTAGTCACTGAACTGGCGCCGAAGAAGCCTTTCGCTTATGAACCCTTCCGTATGCAAACGAAGTTCCGCTTCATTGAGGGTTATCAGGGCAACGATACCGTGCGCGGTTGGCGCGATTTCGACAGCATTTATCACAACGTCTTTGCATGTGTGCGCGGTAGCCGCGGCTATCCGAAAGGCCACCCTTACACAACGGTCCCGCAAGGTTTGCTGCTGCGTCCGGCCATTCCCAACGATGAACTGTTCACCGAAGACGGCACCTACGGGCCAAAGGCGAATTTCAAGATCTCGCTTCGCGAACTTCCCAAAGAGGGCCGCTTCCGCGTGACGGTTACCGCGGCCAAGTATAACGATGGCCTGCTGCTCGATAAGGGCGCGGCCTCGCAGACGCCTGCGAGGCCGGGCTCTTTGGTGGCCAAGCAGCCCTTGAAGACGCAATCGGTGGTGGTGCCGCGGGCAGGCGTTTATCAGGTGGATGTTTACAAGACGGAACCCGATCGCACGCCGCCGGCCCCCGATGCTACTCGACTCGAAGAGGGCTTGGGTGGCTCTTGGAACTTTGAGCAAGGGCTGGATGGCAGTACGGAAGGCAATGCCCGCGCCGTGCCCTCCGAGTTTGGCAAGAGCCTGCTGCTCGAATCGCGGGCCGATTCTTTAACCGTTGCCCGCCGCCCGGAAATGAACGTCGGTACAGGCGACTTCACCCTCGCCGCCTGGGTTAACCCCAGCGAATTGCGCAAGGCAGCCATCCTGGCCATGGGCGCACCGAACTATACGCAAGGTTGGATTTTTGAAATGCCGGCGGGCAATGGCGTTTTGCGGTTGGAAACCACGGGCGAACACGATGCCAACGGCGCGGTTGCCACTCCTCCCGGAGTGCTGAAGGCTAAAGCTTGGCAACACGTCGCGGCTGTGGTGAAGCGGGGCACGAACTTAACCCGGCTCTACGTAAACGGCTTCCTCGTGGCGGAAGGCACTGTGCGCGATGGCAATCTCGACAATCCGAAAATGCCTTTGCGCTTGGGCCACTTGCCGGGCGGCAGCGCGTTTGTGGGGCAAATGGACGAGGTGAAGATTTATCGTCGCGCCTTGAGCGAAGCCGAGTTGCAAGCGCTGGTGGAGCCCGGCCGGAAGTTTGCCGTGCCGCCGCCAGAGAAAACGCAGGATGTGTACCTAACATTGGGAGACCGGGAGTTTTCGGGTCCCTTGGCGCAGGCCGCGTTTGTTGCGGTGCGCCTGCCCGCGGGACCTCTGAAGGTAGAAGCGAAGTACGGCGGCGTGCATGGGCTCGACAAGGTAGTGCTCACGCCCTTGCCTGTGGCGAGCGATACGGCCAAGCGCTTCCTGGCCTTTGAGAAGCGCGCCCCGAAGCTCGGTGTCCATATGGGCTTCCGTCGCGATTGCGGCAGCACGTTTGCCCCGGTGGGCGAAGTGAAAGCTGTGGGCACGCCCACCTTCCAGAAGTATGTTTTCGAAGGGGCGGTTCGCAATTACCCCACGCCGGACGTGGAAGAAAACAACGTGAACTATCTGGCCGGCTTCCGCGAAATTGCGGTGCGCAGCGAGTACACCGACGGGCGCGACATGCCACGCCTGGTGATCAAGAGCGTTGAGTTTGAAGGTCCTTTTTACGAAGCGTGGCCCCCGCCTTCGCATACCAACATCTTCACGGACTTTGCCAAGAAGGACGACGAGGCCGCCTACGCGCGCCATATCCTAGGCCGTTTTGCGACGCGTGCTTATCGGCGGCCCGCCAGCGAAGCGGAAGTGTCCACTTTGCTGCGCGTTTACGAGCGGGCCCGCAAGGAAGGCGCAGACTTCCCGGCCTCTGTGAAGGAAGCCCTCGAAGTGGCGCTCACTTCGCCGCAGTTTCTTTTCCTGGTGGAACAGAGCCAGACGCCGAAGCCTGAGCCTTTGACCGAGCACGAGCTGGCTTCGAAGCTTTCTTACTTTTTGTGGAACGCTCCTCCCGACGCCCGCCTCCTCCGCCTGGCCGAACAGGGCATGCTGCGCAAGACCCTGTCCACGGAAACCGCACGGCTGATGGGCGACCGCCGCTTTAATGCCTTCCTCAAAGAGTTTGGCGAACAATGGCTGACCTTGGACAAATTCCAGGTGGTGGAAGTGGACCGCAAGCGCTACCCGGAGCTTACGCGCGATGCTAAAGCGAACCTGAAGCGCGAGCCGGTGGAATACTTGCGTTACCTTTTCTTGCAAAACCTGCCGGTGAAGAACCTAGTTGCATCGGACTTTGTGGTGGCCAACGAAGCGGTTGCCACCTATTACGGCCTGGGCGACAAGGTGGAAAGCGGTTTTGACTTCGTGGCCATTCCGCATGGACGCAAGGACGTGGGCGGCGTCCTGACGCAGCCGGCCATCTTGAGCGGACTTTCCGACGGACGCGAATCAAACCCCATCAAGCGCGGAGCATGGTTGGCGCGGAAGATCATTGCGGAACCGCCCTCGGACCCGCCACCCAACGTGCCGGCCCTCAAAGAGGAAGAAACGGACTTGACGCTTCGCCAGCGCCTGGAACAGCATCGCAACCAAACTGGCTGTATGCAATGCCACATGAAGATCGACCCCTGGGGCATTGCGCTCGAAGAATACGATGCGGGCGGCAAATGGAAGACCAAGCCCGTGGATGCCAGCTCTACGTTGCCTGACAAAACGGAAGTGAAGGGCATGGCCGATCTGCAACGCTATTTGAGCGGAGAGCGGATCGACCAAGTTGCCTTCAGCGTCTTGAAGCATCTGGCCACTTACGCCAACGGCCGCAGCCTGACCTTCTACGAGCAGAACCGCTTGAAGAAGGAAGCGCTGGCGCTGAAGACCGGAGGCTACAAGATGCAGGACTTGCTGCGCTATGTCGTGACCAGTGAGTTGTTTACGGAAAAGTAGTAGAATTTTCGACAGATAGAAAAGACAGAAGGAAGCGGATTTTGCCAACCATGAACTGGAACGGAAAACTGGATCGCCGGGCATTTTTGCGGGGCGTCGGCGGAGTGACTGTGGCCCTGCCGGTGCTGGATGCCATGGGCGCAGAGGTGACGAACAAGCTACCCCGGCGCTTTGTTGCGCTCTACACCGCCAACGGCATGAGCCTGCCCAAGGACGAACACGGCATTCCCGAATGGCATTGGTTCCCGAAGTTTGAAAAAGATGGCAAGTTCGTTTTCAGCAAAAGCACGGAACCCCTTGCCAAGCACCGCGAACATCTGAGCTTTCTCGGTGGACTGCACCACCCCAGCGGCCCCAAGGCTGATCCGCACACCTGTTCCGATATGTGGCTGACGGCTGCCCCGCTGCACAACCCTAAGCCGGGTACGTACAACACCGTGAGCTTGGACCAGATGGTGGCCCTGCACACCAAGCAATACTGCCGCCAGCCGAGTTTGGTTCTTTCGATCGACGCAGGCACGGGCTACTTATCCCGCACCGGCACAATTAGTTATAGCTTGGAAGGCCGTCCCATTCCCGCGGAAAACAATCCGCGCCGTATCTTCAACCGCCTCTTCAAGGGCGACCGGGAAAACCTGGAAGCCGAACGCGCCATGCTGCGGCGGCGTATCAAGCTGGTGGACGCAGTTATGGAAAGCGCAAAGGCCCTCGACCAGCAACTTGGCGCCAGCGACCGCGAGCGCATGGATCAATACCTCAGTTCGTTGAACGAAGTGGAAGATCGCTTGATCGCCAGCGAACGCTGGATCGATGTGCCGCTGAAGAAGCAGGATTACTCTCACCTCAACCTGGACGCCAGCAACGAAGGCGAACCGGCGGAGTATTACCGCACAATGTTCGACCTTATCGCTTTGGCTTTGGATGCCGACATTACTCGCTCCGTAGCCTTCATGCTGAACCGCGAGGACGGCATGGGCATTAGCGATACGTTCCCGCTCAAGCTGGGCTTGAGCAAGACCCACCACAATCTGTCGCACGCCACAGACAAAGAAGGGCAGTTGCACTTTGCCAAGTACGACCTCTTCCTGGCGCAGCAAGTAGCGGGCTTCCTGGATCGCCTTACGGAGTACAAAGACCGCGAAGGCACGGTGCTCGACAATACGCTCGTGCTTTTCGGCAGCGGCGCCAGCACCACGCACAATCCCCGCAACTTACCCACCATGGTGGCAGGCGGAACAAAGATGGGCCTCCAACACGGGCAGTACTGGAAGCAGCAGGACGCGCGCATGTCCAACCTTTATGTCAGCATCCTGCGTTCCATGGGTATTGAGCAGGAGACCTTTGCTGATTCGACGGGCACTACGGCGACGGAAGTATTCGCGAAGGCCTAAGGGGCTAATTCGCGGCCTAGCCCCTTTTACCCGTACAATCAGCTCATCAACATTGGTCTAGACCCTTAAATTGGTCGATAGACCCATGAATTCTTATGGATGGCAAATGCTCTCGTTCTCCGTCAAGAGGGTGACTTTGGCCCTACTGGCCTATTGGTATCTAATAACGCGAGCTGAATAAGTCGCAATATTTTCTTGAAAAAAAAACGCTCTTCGGTTATATTTTTCTCAGGTCCTGCCCCAAAAATGAAAATGTAAAGGAAGGCAAAAATCTTATGTCGATGAAAATAAACGCGGTTAGGCTGGGTCGTAGTCTTCCCGGAATGTGCTTCTTTGCTGTAGTTCTTGCCGTAGCCATTAGTCTATTTGTGCCTCAGGTTAGCGCTGAAGAAGGTTGCTCCTTCGATGGCGTAAACAGCTGCAGTTGTTTTTGCGGATTCAAAGCAACTGTTTGCCAGCGAAAATATAATAACCATTGTGAACAGAATCCGGTTACGGGCGGCTATTGCCAGTATGAGCATTGCTCTACGAGTGCTTCGACAACTACTTGTGGTAAATGCGTTGGATTACACCAAGGATCAACCTACGATACCTATACCTGCGTATTTGGAATTTGCTCTCTGAGTTAGTGTCCTTGCGTAGGATTTTGATCTGGAGTGGAGCAGAAAGGAGATTTATCAATGAAAAGAAGAATGCCGATAATTAGCAAAGCTGTAATTGTTGCGGGAGTATTCGCATTAAGTTACTATTTGGTTAAAGAAGTGAAATTGCTTGTTGCCTTGGCAGCATCCCAGGAGCCATTTACAATAGTCCTTAAGGACTCAGGATTCATTGCGACGAAGAATGGTTTTGTTGAAGTGGGGCAAGACAAACCAACATGGAAACTCGTAGCGCGTCGCGAAGATGGCTCCCGAGCCGAAGTCGTCCTTACTTCATTCTCTTCCAACAACGATTTCACAATGGAAAGCCGGAAGATTTTTGATGTTAGCAAGAAGAATGCTGTAGTTTATTCGGTTGCCAGCGAAACGAAGAGCACCGCGCGCTTGGATAATCACGAAATTGCTGTCATGAAGGCTAAGCCGACTGACAGTACCTGCAGAACCAATCCCTTGTTAGTGGAGCAGCCGCAAGATGTCGGCCGGGGCGAGCTTCTTGGATATGCGGTGGTTAAACAGCGGCTCAAGTCAAGTCTAAGTGTCATCGAAAGGCACTTGGCTCCTGATTTGGATTGTGAGGTGCTGTACTCGAAAGTGACTTTCATGGATGGAAACGGAAATATAACTGATTGGTCTGTCCAGTCCGCGATTTCCATCGAAAGGGAGGCTCCTCAGCAATGGGTTTTTGCGGATTCCCCGGATTTTGTAGAAAAGTCGCCTTCCGGGCTATTCGAGGCCGAAGCAAGGCGGAGAGGGATCAACTTTGATCTTGGTGCGCTTCCCAATTCGATGAGAGAAAAACTGAGTCGCCAAGATCAAGCTTATGAAAGTCGGAAACAGCGATAGCGAAACAACGCGGCAGATTCCCCGGGATTGAAAAAGCCCACCTTGGAGCGGAACCATGTTGTAATCGCGGGTTAGTTCCCACTGTCGCTATACCCGCCTTTCTCCTGATGGTTGCATTCGCGGCGGTTTGTACCACGGAAGCGGCCCTAAGGCGGATCTGCATACTTATTCCGATATTTGGCTCACCGCCGCACCTCTGCACAATCTCAGGCCAGGAACTTACAACTCCCACTCATCCTGCACCGGAACATTTAGTACGAAGGCTCTAAGAGAGAGCCTGTAGAACTGCTCCATTTAGGCCGCATTCTGCAGATTCTTGAATTCGGTCTGGGCGGCCGCCAGGTGCCGGGCCTTCAGCAGCAAGTAGCGTAGTTTCATTCACATCCGGCTGCGCAGCAACTTCAACGGCTCCTTAAGGGGCGACCGCCAAAGTCTCCTGGCCGAACGCGCCACGGTGCAACGCCTCTGCAAGCTTGTCGATGCCGACATCACCCGCTCCGTTGCCTTCATGCTCAATCGCGAAGATGGTATGGGCATAAGCGATACCTTCCCTCTCAAGCTAGGTCTTAGCAAGACCCACCACAACCTGTCCCACGCCACCGACAAAGAAGGGCAGTTGCACTTTGCCAAGTACGACCTCTTCCTGGCGCAGCAAGTGGCTGGCTTCCTGGATCGCCTTACGGAGTACAAAGACCGCGAAGGCACGGTGCTCGACAA